>CAWFIW010000005.1:0-175814 GCA_963816095.1 uncultured beta proteobacterium | reverse complement strand
GCCGCCTTTGTCGCTTGCTGCTGCCTTTATGACTCTTTCCACAAGGTCCTTCGTCATTTATTGACATCGGAGATATCAGTTTTTAAAAATCCCCAATTCAATCGTTCACGAACGATTCGCCAATGTGTTATTTGATTCGGCATTTCTCCGTACGCTTCGAACTGAGCATCCAAGCTTTGTTCAGAGTGTAAGTCAAAAACATCTCTTTTAATGTCTCTTTTGAATCTGGACGAAGGTTTTTTCCGTGACCATTCTCAAAAACGGACTAACGAGACTGCTATTGTTTCTAAAATAACTGAAGTTTTCCCTACTCCATTTTCACCTATAATTACGTTAAAATGTGGATCAAATTTAAAGGTCTATCATTAAAGACTTTAAAAATTCTGAACCCTAACCTTTTCGAATTTCATATTAATTGGGATTTATAAGTATCATTTAATCAACGACTTCGGGCAAACAGTCATCTTCAAGAATGATAGCTTCTTCCACTTGTTCAAATATCCAGTCGATACCGCTGGATACCCGCCGCTTGCAGCCGAGGTTGACGTCGGAGAAGTCAGTCAGCACCTCGCAGTCCCAATCCACCCGCTGAATGATGGCGCGCGCGGCGGCAACCTTCTCGGCTTCCCCCGGGCGACTGGTTCGAAGAGGCCCATCGCCCACCACCAGCAGTTTAGGCGGCTTGGCCCTGGCGATTTCCGCAAAAACCTGCTCGGTCGTATCCGGCCGGTTGAAGATGATGAAGGCGACTGGGGAGGTCAATTGAAAATCAGGCATTTGATTGTTTTCTGAAGTAAAAATCGGCGCTGGCAGGACGGCGCTTATCTTCGATAGCGTTGGCCGACACGTCTAGCGCGTCCACGGATTATGAATTTTGATGCTCAGGCCTGCGAAGTCGGCAACATTGCGCGTTACAAGGGTGAGGCTGTGTTGCTGCGCTGTCGCCGCGATCATGGAGTCACGGAAACTTCGGGGATCGGGTACATGCATACTGGCGCAGAGGAGGGCGGTTTCAGCCGTGACCGGTAAAACCTGGGCCGCGAACTCTTGCAGCACCGATCTTGTCCAGGCGCGCAAGATTTGGCCTTGCGGCCGATCTTTTCGCGCTCCACCCGCAGCACACCCATTTCCAGTTCCAGCACGGTTATGGCAGAGAGGTATAACTGATTGGCAGGCACATCCTCCGCCCACGCGCGCACCGACGCCGCTTGTTGCGGTTTGCCGTGGCGCAGCTCGGAAATTACGTTGGTGTCGAGCAGAAACATGCGATCAGTTGAAGTCCGCCGGCTGCAGATCGTTGCCAGTCAGTTGCGGCGGTTCGAATTCGAACTCGCCTCCCGGCAGGGCATCCATGATAGTCAGCAGACTTTTCGGTTTGATTCCTGCCAGCTTGTAGTAATCCTCGATCCTGAGCAGAAGGTGGGCCGGCCCCGGTCGGTGACACAAAACCGGCCCGCCGCTGGCCGCTTTTTTTGCATTGGCCAAGTCGCGCGCGAAGTCACGTGAAGAAACGGTAGTAATGGTCATTTCGACCCCTCATCATCGTATGAATGTATGCATGTTATGACATGGAAACATGAAGGGCAAGCCCGATCAAAACCACATCAGGCATCGAGCAGTTTCCTGAAGTAAGCAATGGTCTCTTTAAGCCCATCCTCAAGTTGCACCTTTGGCTCCCAGCCCAGCTTTTCCTTGGCCAGGCTGATGTCGGGCTGTCGCTGTCGGGGGTCGTCGGTAGGCAGGGGCTTGAAGGTCAGTTTCGAATGGCCGCCGGTCAACCTCAGAACATTCTCCGCCAGCTCCAGCATGGTGAATTCGACCGGATTGCCCATATTGACCGGCCCCGTGAAACCCGGCTCGCTCTCCATCATGCGGACAAAGCCTTCGATCATGTCGTCCACATAACAGAAGCTACGCGACTGGGAGCCATCACCGTAGATAGTAATGTCATCACCCCGCAAGGCCTGGACAATGAAGTTGGACACCACCCGGCCATCGTTCGGATGCATGCGCGGCCCGTAGGTGTTGAAGATGCGCACAACCTTGATATCCATGTTGTGCTGGCGCTGGTAATCGAAAAACAGTGTCTCGGCGCAACGCTTACCTTCGTCGTAGCAGGAGCGCGGGCCGATGGGGTTGACGCGCCCCCAGTAACTTTCCTGTTGTGGATGCTCCTCCGGATCGCCATACACTTCCGAGGTGGATGCCTGAAAGATGCGCGCCTTCACCCGCTTGGCCAGCCCCAGCATATTGATCGCGCCATGCACGCTGGTCTTGGTGGTCTGCACCGGGTCGTGCTGGTAATGAATAGGCGAGGCCGGACAAGCCAGGTTGAAAATACGGTCAACTCTCCACGTAGAGCGGAAACGTCACGTCGTGACGCATCAGCTCGAAATAGGGGTGGCCGATCAGGTGCGCGATATTGGTTTTGCTGCCGGTGAAGAAGTTGTCTACACAGAGCACATCGTGGCCGTCCTTGATCAGGCGGTCACACAGATGGGAACCAAGAAAGCCGGCACCGCCGGTGATTAGTATGCGTTTCATTTTCTATCCTATTCAATCAAATACTTCATCGAGTCCAAGGCGCGTATTCACCCGTAGCTAACCCCATGCTTGAAAATTGTGGGATCCGCATGCATGCAGTGGCATTGAATACCGCCTTTTTCAATCAGCATCAGCAATTTGTTCATCATCCAATCCACACCGATCAATCTCAGCCAGGGTCGCCTGGTCAGCGTGTCATGGAAGTGGGCCACCAGCGGCCTGCTCAGCAAATAAGCGCAGGCGGTGTTGGTTACCCGCTTGCGGTAATACCGGAAAGAAGCATCTCGCCGCGACTCAAGTTTGTCGATCCTCAACTTCAAGCGGGCACCCGCCCGCCAGATCGACATAGACCGGGCTGTTCGGATCCTTGCGGGCGAGTGTGTCGAAGCAGATCGGCAACGCGCTGAATGCTGTCGTCCCTGAACACCACATCATCCTCGAAGCAGATCAGGAAATCCGCATCCGTGTCCAAAAACTCCGTCCAGGCGCGGATATGTTTGTCAGCGACCATCATTTCGATGGCGCTGCTTCGCATCCACCCCCCCCCCCCGCGAATATCTTTTGGATTTTAATCTACTCCGCAGGTAACTTGCGATATGCCGTAATAGCAGTGGTGGCCGTATATGACGGTAACGCATCCAATCACGGCCCAATGTCTCATAGACGACATCGCGCAAAAACGCCATGGGCAGGCCATGCGGCTTGATTTGCGGCTGATAGGCAACTTCGAGCAACTCGGCCTCTACTTGGTCGGAAAGACGGGTCTGCAACTCCACCAGACGCGGCCGGATATAGGCAATGCGCTCCGCGTTGTTATTATCAATGAGCGCCATAAAAACAGACATTTCGCGATCACTCATTGTGAATTGATGTCCGAATTATTAGAGGGCCGTTTGGATACCTGTTGCGCAACCGCCTTATCCACAAAGAAAGTCGTATTCACCGTTTTCGAATACGCGACATACCCGAGATTATGCAAATAATCAGTCAGTGGATCCGACGCAAAATCCTCGATTGAAAGACCAAATGTTTCCACCAGCACAACCAAAGGTCGATACTCCTGCCAATTGTTCGACTGAAGCACATCAAGATCGAAACCCTCAACATCGACTGAAAAGAAATCGATTCGCTGTCCCTTTGGTATGTGTTTTTTTAAGATTTCAGATAAAGGCAATACGGGCACATCCACTGCAGCCTTGATGTGCCAGACTGCATTACAGCGCGCCTTTGCCAAGCTTTCGTCGAAAGTGTTCAGAGCGGGCTCATTGAACACAAAAAACTTTAACGTCTCCGCTTTCAGGCCGACACCGCTCTCCAGGTTAATGTCCATCGGCCATGTTTTGGAATACAGCCATGCTCCCCGGCATGGCGTCTATATTGATACCGTGCCAGCCCAGCTTGTAGAACAGGCATGTATTTGAATATCTATATGGATGGTGAGCACCAACGTCCACATAGAAGCCGTTAGTTATATGCTTGCCGCCATGCAATTTAAAAAGAAGCGAAGACAACACTCTGTCCTCACCTTCTTGCGAGTAAAAAGAAGAGTGACCTTTTCTATCGAGCAAATCGTTTCGTATCTTATTAACCACACGCGTGAAGCGTTTTCCAAGCAAAAACTTTAATAACGATTTCACAGAGTTGTTCATTGGTTTTCTGATTCCCGCATTAACCTCAGCCCCAAAAATACGGAGGAAGTAATTCTATAAAACTGATTTCTTGTCTTCTTATGAAATGCCAGAGAAATATAAGCTGCGATTCCGTATGAAATAAAGGTTGAAAAAGCAACACCAGGTATGCCGTAAACGGGAATGAGGAAGTAGTTCAGAACCACATTCGTGGCAGCACCTATTAATGTATTCAATGTTGCTAGCCATTGTAAGTTTTCGGCCAGAATCCATGGCCCATTTGCAGCCCCTAACGCAACAAAGATCCCCGCATATATATGTATTGCCAACACGTTGCCAGCCTGTAGGCTGTACCGTACAGCAGTGTGATCAGCCACTCGGCCAGGAATGTCACAGGAATGGCAACGGCGATAGCCAACCAGACCATCAGGGTGTAGAGTCTTTGAGCTCTTCGCCGACAAGTCCTGGCTTATTTTTCTCGCATTAATAATTGCGGGAAACAGACGAGAAACGATCGCCGGCACGAAATACCACGCCTCGGAAAGCCGGACGGCGGCAGAGTACAGGCCCACCTCGCGCTCTCCGAGCATCTCCTTGATCATGATCTGGTCGATCCGCATGTAAAGGCTGATCGCAATGCCTGACAGGATGAGCGGCCATGAATTTTTGAGCATTTCCTTGGCAGAGGCAAGCTCAAACTTCCCGAAAAAACTGCCAATCTTCTGCCGCCACCAAGCCATAGCGAGGGCAAGCGCCAGGCTGATCTGATCGATCAGGCTGACCAGCACGAACCAGAAGATCTCGGCCTGAATGAAGATGAAATACAGCTTCAGCACGGAGGAAAGCGCAAGCTGCACCAACCTGCAAATGGAAACGTATTTCGAGAGCACCTTCGACTGAAAAATCCACCACGTCGAAGGATTGGAATATCAGGCCGCTGGCAATAATGAAGATGTAAAGATTGGTCGTGGCGTCGTTGCCGGTGAATTGCACGGCAATGGCAAGAAGCCCCAGGGTGAGCAATGCGCCGGCTAGCTTGAGCCAGAAGGCGGTACCCAGATAAACATCGCGGTTATCGGAATGGTTGACCAGATCGCGCACGACGATGCCGTTCAGCCCCAGGCCGGCGACGGCCCCGAAACAGCGCGACAAAGGCGGCGGCATAACTGTAAATGCCAAACTGTTCCGGACCCAGATAACGCGCTACATAGATGCCAACGAACAATGCAGCGACGATGCGCAGAACTTGCTCGGCAAACATCCACGAGGTGTTGAAGAAATAGCGCCGAAAACCTTTATGGGCGGTTAACCGGCTCAGGGCATTTTGAATTGGAGTCAGCACGACAATTTACGCAGGGCGAATACAGAAAGTCGGTGCTAGCGTGACGGCGCTTTATTCAACAAAGTCAGCATACGCGCGGGCCAAGCCCTCTTTCAGTCCCGTTTTCGCCTGCCAGCCCATCCCATTCAGCCGTCCCACATCCATCAGCTTGCGCGGGGTGCCGTCGGGTTTGGTGGCGTCGAAGTCAATCTCGCCCTGGTAGCCCACTACATCTTTCACCGTTTCGGCCAGTTCGCGGATGGTGAGGTCGTGGCCGACGCCAATATTCATCAGCGGCGGCAGGCCGTCGTTGCGGTCCTGTCCCAGCAGCGGAACGAACTTGTCGTCCGGCAGGTTCATCAGGATAGACGCAGGCATCGGCCATGTCTTCGCTGTAGAGGAATTCGCGTCTGCGGCGTGCCGGTGCCCCAGACGGTGACGCTCGGTGCGTTGGCCAGCTTGGCTTCGTGGAAGCTGCGGATCAGCGCGGGGATGACGTGGGAGTTTTCCGGGTGGTAGTTGTCGCCGGGGCCATAGAGGTTGGTGGGCATCACGGCCAGGTACTGGGTGTCGTATTGCCGGTTGTAGCTCCAGCACATCTCGATGCCGGCGATCTTGGCCAGGGCATAGGGGCGGTTGGTCGGTTCCAGCGCGCCGGTGAGCAGGTGTTCTTCCTTCATCGGCTGCGGCGCGAGCTTGGGGTAGATGCAGCTGGAGCCCAGGAACAGCAGGCGCTTGACGTTGTTCTTGTAGGCGGCGTGGATGATGTTGGTCTGGATGGCGAGGTTGTCGCGGATGAACTCGGCCGGATAGGTGTTGTTGGCGTGGATGCCGCCGACCTTGGCCGCGGCCAGGAAGACGTAGTCGGGCTTTTCGGCGGCGAAGAAGGCTTCGACGGCGGCCTGGTTGGTGAGGTCGAGCTCGGCGTGGGTGCGGGTCAGGATGTTCGTGTAGCCCTCGCCCTCTCCCCAGGTTCGCATGAGGGCGGAGCCGACGAGGCCGCGATGGCCGGCATGAGATCTTGCCGTTCTTGTTCATTTAGATCTTCTTGCATTCTTGCCGGTTACGATCTTCTTCCCGGTGGTAGCTTCAATTTCCTTTCGAGCATTTCCGGCAATATCGCCACCTGGTTTGCCGCTTGCGGTCTGCCGAATGTCTGCGGTTTGCTTTCCCGCGAAATCATCGGTGGTGTCGCGCATCCGCGACATATTCAAAACCAGTTCAAGATTCGTCATGCTGTCGCGCAGGTTTTCTGTCTTGAGCGATCTCAGATCTGCTTGTATTCACGTGTCCGGAACCCACTCCATGCTCGCGTGATTTCAGTCGGTTGATCTTGCGAACTCGCCACCGTTGTTCTCGCCGCGCTGCTCCCAGCTCGTCGGCAGTTCCTTCCGAGCCTCGATGCTCTTCAGGCGCTGATTGATCCAGGCAGTGGATAGCCTTGACGAAGATGTGTCCATGCTACGATGAATGCCAACTCGGAGCGTTCCGAATTCCGCGACGCTGGATAGCCATCACGTGCCAGCCATGCTCGGTAACGACTTACGGTGCGTAGCGACTGCCACCCCAACCCTTCGATGTCAGCAGATCGTCAGTCAAGCCGCCACTTCCTCGTCCGCTCAACTGCAAACATGACAGTCGGACGGAAATCGCCCTCGATTTCAATCGCGCTTGACAGCCTGTACCAGAACACGAGTCTCGACGTTGTATAGGGAAGCCAGATCAGCATCCAGATGACCTTGTGCCCACGCACAAGGTGAATGCGCTGTGCAATCTCCTCCGGAACAAGACTGGTTGGTTTATTCATGGATCTACTCGTGATAATCCATGGCCTTGTAGCCGTGCTTCTTCACCAGTTCGTCGCGCTCGGCGGCTTTCAGGTCCTCGCGCACCATCTCGGCCACCAGTTCGTCGAAGCTGATCTTCGGTGTCCAGCCGAGCTTGTTCTTGGCCTTGGCCGGGTCGCCGAGCAGGGTTTCGACTTCGGTGGGGCGGAAGTAGCGCGGATCGACGGCAACGATGCACTTTGCCGGTCGGCCCGCTCCTCAAGGTAGCCCTTTTCTTCTACGCCCGTGCCCTTCCCAGCGAATTTCCATGCCGAGTTCTTTGGCGGCGGCGTTGACGAAGTCCCGGACGCTGTACTGCACGCCGGTGGCGATGACGAAGTCTTCGGCCTGGTCCTGCTGCAGCATGAGCCACTGCATTTCGACGTAGTCCCGGGCGTGGCCCCAGTCGCGTTTGGCGTCCAGGTTGCCGAGGATAGAGGCAATCCTGCAGGCCGAGTTTGATGCGCGCGAGGGCGCGGGTGATCTTGCGGGTGACGAAGGTTTCGCCGCGGATGGGGGATTCGTGGTTGAAGAGGATGCCGTTGCAGGCGTACATGCCGTAGGCTTCGCGGTAGTTGACGGTGATCCAGTAGGCGTAGAGCTTGGCGCAGGCGTAGGGGCTGCGGGGGTAGAAGGGGGTGGTTTCCTTCTGCGGGGTTTCCTGGACCAGGCCGAAGAGTTCGCTGGTGCTGGCCTGGTAGAAGCGGGTTTTCTTTTCGAGGCCGAGGATGCGGATGGCTTCCAGCATGCGCAGGGCGCCGAGGGCGTCGGAGTTGGCGGTGTATTCGGGTTCTTCGAAGCTGACGCGCGACATGGCTCTGCGCGGCGAGGTTGTAGATTTCGTCGGGCTGGACCTGCTGGATGATGCGGATCAGGCTGCTCGAGTCGGTGAGGTCGCCGTGATGCAGGAAGAAGCGCACGCCGTTTTCGACTGCGGGTCCTGCGTACAGGTGGTCGATGCGGTCGGTGTTGAACAGCGAGGTGCGGCGCTTGATGCCGTGGACTTCGTAGCCTTTGTCCAGCAGGAATTCGGCAAGGTAGGCGCCGTCCTGGCCGGTGACGCCGGTGATGAGGGCTTTTTTTGCTTGGCTCGGTCATGGGTTGATACTCACGTGTTCAGGTTTGTGTTTGGACGATTTGCCCACTTCGGTCTTGAGCAGTTCAATTTCCCGTTTCAGATTTTCGTATTCGGCAAGCTTTCGCTTCAGGAACCCAGCCGTCAGCACGGTTTTTTTGCTGATGCCTTCCGGCGTCAGGTAGTAGGCATAGGCCGCCTTGTTCTGGCTATTGCGAAAATTCTGGATCTTGATGAATCCCCGCTCCAGCAAGGCCTTGAGGCAGTAATTCGTCTTGCCCAGACTCACACCCAGCGCCTCGGCCAGTTCGCGCTGGCTCAATTGCGGATTGGCTTCGAGCAGGCGCAACACCCGGAGGTGGGTTTCTTCAGATGGGGTCGGTGACAACTGTTTCCGCCTTGCGTTCAATGATTGAACGTAAGTATGCCATGACGGAGGAATTTAGGGAAGGGGGACCTACCCGAAGACTTCGGCCTGCTTCATCGTGAGCGCAGCCGCATCTTTTGCGGCAAGCCTCGGTGCACCCTCGATGGGCCATTTGATGCCCAAGGCGGGATCGCACCAGAGCAGGCCGCGTTCGTGCTCCGGCGAGTAGTAGTCAGTCGTCTTGTAGAGAAACTCGGCAGTTTCGGACAGCACGACGAAGCCATGCGCAAAGCCCGGCGGAATCCAGAGCTGCTGCTTGTTCTCGGCGGAGAGGATGTCACCTACCCACTGACCGAAGGTCGGCGAAGATTTGCGAATATCCACCGCCACGTCGAACACTTCGCCTTGCACCACGCGCACCAGCTTGCCCTGCGCCTTGGGCGGCATCTGGTAATGCAGGCCGCGCAGCACGCCTTTCTGAGACTTCGAATGGTTGTCCTGAACGAAATCGACATCGAGGCCGGTGGCCGCTTGGAACGCTTGGCGGTTGTAGCTTTCGAAGAAGAAGCCGCGGTCGTCGCCGAACACCTTCGGCTCGATGATCAGCACATCGGGAATCGCTGTCGGCGTGATCTTCATGTCAGCACCCGTTTCCTTGAGCAGGCGCAGCAGATACTGTCCGTAGCCGTTCTTCGCCAGCGGCTGGGCGAGGCGGCGCAGCTTGGTCGGCATCGATCCAGCCCTGGCGCCAGGCGATTTCTTCGGGGCAGGCGACCTTGAGGCCCTGGCGTTTTTCGAGGGTGGCGATGAACTGGCTGGCTTCGAGCAGCGATTCGTGGGTGCCGGTATCGAGCCAGGCGTAGCCGCGGCCCATGATCTCGACGTCGAGCTGCCCCTGTTCGAGATAGAGCCGGTTGAGGTCGGTGATCTCCAGTTCGCCGCGCGGCGAGGGCTTGAGCGATTTCGCCAGTTCGACAACTTGTGCATCGTAGAAGTAGAGACCCGGTCACGGCATAGTTCGACTTGGGCTTGGCCGGCTTTTCTTCGAGACTCACCGCCTTGCCGGCGGCATCAAACTCGACGACGCCATAGCGTTCTGGATCGTGCACATGGTAGGCGAACACGTGACGCGCCAGTTGCCCGCCTCCTGGCGCTGCCAAGCAGTTCGTGGAAGTCGTGGCCGTAGAAGATGTTGTCGCCGAGCACCAGCGCGCTGGGTGCGTCGCCGATGAAGGATTCGCCGATCAGGAAGGCTTGCGCGAGTCCGTCGGGGCTGGGCTGCACGGCGTATTCGAGGCCGCAGGCCCCACTGGCTGCCGTCGCCCAGCAACTGTTGGAAACGCGGCGTGTCCTGCGGCGTGGAGATGATCAGGATCTCGCGGATGCCCGCCAGCATCAGGGTGCTGAGCGGGTAGTAGATCATCGGCTTGTCGAACACCGGCAGCAGTTGCTTGGATACCGACAGCGTCGCCGGATGCAGTCGCGTGCCGGAGCCGCCGGCGAGGATGATGCCCTTGCGTGGAATCGTCTCAGTGGTCATGGTGTCAGAGCAGTTGCGTCAGAACGTGTTGCAGGCCGTGCCGCCAGTCGGGCAAACAGAGGCCGAAGGTATCGCGCAGGCGCGTGGTGTCGAGACAGGAGTTGGCCGGCCGCGGTGCGGGCAGCGGGTATTCCATCGAGGTGATCGCCTGCACATCGGCAGGCTCCATGCGTAATGGCTTGCCGGCCGCCTGCGCCGCCATCACCACGGCCTGGGCATACTCGTGCCAGTTGGTGCGGCCGGCGGCGACGAGGTGGTACAAGCCATACGGGAACGCTGGAAAGTCGGCGCTGGCGAGACGGCGTGACTGCGCCCATTGGCCCAGCACCTGTGCCGTCACGTCGGCGATCAGCGCCGCCGAGGTGGGCGCACCGAACTGGTCGGCCACCACCTTCAGGCCTTGTCGCTCGGCAGCCAGGCGCAGCATGGTCTTGGCGAAGTTGACGCCATGCGCGCCGAACACCCAACTGGTGCGAAAGATCAGGTGCCGGGCGCCGCTGGCGGCCAGCGCCAGTTCGCCAGCCAGCTTGGTCTTGCCATAGACGCTTTGCGGGTTGGGCGCATCGCTTTCGGCGTACCAGCCGTCCTTGCTGCCGTCGAAGACGTAATCGGTGGAGTAATGCACGACCAGCGCACCGATACGCGAAGCCTCTTCTCCGAAGACACCTGGCGCAACACCATTGATCGCCTGGGCGAGCGCCGGCTCGGATTCGGCCTTGTCCACCGCCGTGTGCGCCGCAGGATTGACGATCACGTCGGGTCGTACTGTATCGACCAGTCGGCGGATGGCACGCCGCATCGGCAAGATTGCAGTCCGCCTGATCGACAGCGACGATCTCGCCCAGCGGGGCGAGCGCGCGTTGCAACTCGAAGCCAACCTGGCCATTTTTACCTGTCAGAAGTATTTTCATGGTCATGCCCCGTTACGCTCCATACTGTTTGCCGACCCAGTCGCGATAGGCGCCACTGGTCACGTTCGCCACCCAGTCCTGGTTGTCAAGATACCAGCGGACTGTCTTGCGGATGCCGGTCTCGAAGGTTTCGGCCGGTTTCCAGCCCAGTTCGCGTTCGAGCCTGGTGGCGTCGATCGCATAGCGACGGTCATGGCCCGGCCGATCCTTGACGAAGGTAATCTGCTCTCGATAGGCCTTGCCGTCAGCGCGCGGACTGAGTTCGTCGAGAATCGCGCAGACGGTATGCACAACGTCCAGATTGGGCTTTTCGTTCCAGCCGCCGACGTTGTAGGTTTCACCGACGCGGCCGCGCGACAGCACTTCGCGGATCGCGCTGCAATGATCCGTCACGTAAAGCCAGTCGCGGATCTGCTGGCCGTCGCCATAGACAGGCAGCGGCTTGCCGGCCAAAGCGTTATGGATCACCAGCGGGATCAGCTTTTCCGGAAAATGGTAGGGGCCGTAGTTGTTCGAGCAGTTGGTGGTGAGCACCGGCAAGCCGTAGGTGTGGTGGTAGGCGCGCACGAGATGGTCGCTGGCCGCCTTGCTGGCCGAGTACGGGCTGTTGGGCTCGTAGCGATGGGTTTCCTTGAAGGCCGGGTCGTCCTTGGCAAGCGAGCCATAAACCTCGTCGGTGGAGACGTGCAGGAAACGGAAAGCCGTCTTATCCGCTTCCGCCAACCCGTTCCAATATGCCCGCACCGCTTCGAGCAGGCGGAAGGTGCCGACGATGTTGGTCTGGATGAAATCTTCCGGCCCGTGGATGCTGCGGTCGACGTGCGACTCGGCGGCAAAATTGACGATCGCGCGCGGGTGATGCTCGGCAAGCAGTCTTGCGACGAGCTCGAAGTCGCCGATATCGCCCTTGACGAAAGTGTGTCGCGCGTCGCCGTCCAGCGAGCGCAGATTCTCGAGATTGCCCGCGTAGGTCAGGACATCCAGATTCACCACCGGTTCGCCAGTAGTTGCAATCCAGTCCAGCACGAAATTGCTGCCGATAAAGCCAGCACCGCCGGTGATGAGGATCATGATTTGAAATACCCGCGATACCACTCGACGAATCGCCTGACGCCATCGTCCACCTGTGTGGCCGGCTTGTAGCCAAACTGCTCGACCAGGTCAGTGACATCAGCGTAGGTATCCGGCACATCACCGGGTTGCAGCGGCAGCATTTCCTTCTCCGCCGTCTTGCCCAGGGCCTTTTCGAGGGCGGCGATGTAGTCCATCAGTTCCACCGGCTGGTTGTTGCCGATGTTGTAGACCCGCCAGGGTGCCTTGCTGGTGCCGGGATCGGGGCTGGCACCGCGCCAGTCCGGATTGGGTGGCGCCGGGCGGTCAAGCACGCGGATCACGCCCTCGACGATGTCGTCGATGTAGGTGAAGTCGCGCCGGTGCTTGCCGAAATTGAACACCGGGATCGGCTCGCCGGCCAGGATGGCCTTGGTGAATTTGAATAGCGCCATGTCGGGCCGGCCCCACGGGCCATAGACGGTGAAGAAGCGCAGGCCGGTGGTCGGCAGCTTGTAGAGATGGCTGTAGGTGTGGGCCATCAGTTCGTTGGCCTTCTTGCTGGCGGCGTAGAGGCTCAGCGGATGATCGACGTTGTGATGCACCGAGAAGGGCATCGTCGTGTTGGCGCCATAGACACTTGAGCTGCTGGCATAGACGAGGTGCTCGACACCGTGATGGCGACAGCCTTCGAGGATATGACCGAAGCCGACGATGTTGCTGTCGATGTAGGCGAGCGGGTTTTCGATGGAGTAACGCACGCCGGCCTGCGCGGCGAGATTCACCACGCCCTGCGGTTGATGCGTGGCGAAGGTGGTTTCCATTGCCTTGCGGTCGGCGATGTCCATGCGCAGGTGGGTGTAGTGCGGATGGTTCGCATGGCGTGCCAGCCGCGCCTCCTTGATGGCCGGGTCGTAATAGTCGTTGTGGTTGTCGATGCCGACGACGCTGTCGCCGCGCTCCAGCAGGCGCAAGGCCAATGCGGAACCGATAAAGCCGGCTGCGCCGGTGATGAGGACTTTCATTGTCTTATCCCTGATTGAAATATCTGCGGATCATAGCGCTGCGCACGAAAGATGAGGCCAACATCAGGTTTCAGAATGCCTCGCGTATCCGCAGGAAGCGCGGAAAGCGCGGGATGCCGCTCTTGGTCAGTTCGCGGTAACGGTAGGTGACAAGCGCGCCGACGGGTGGCGGATTGCGCCGCTGCGCGTCGGTGAAGCCGCTGCCAATGGAGAAGTGTTTGCCGTCGGGTGTTGTTACCCGTAGTGCGCCGAGCAAGCCAGCATACTTGCCCTTGCCGGGCAGATGGGCGACGACGCGGGCTTCGGCATCCAGCCAGGGCGTCACCTTGAGCAGGGCAGCAGAGCGGCCGGTTTCGCAGGCTGCATCGGCGCGATGCAGCATCAAGCCCTCGCCGCCAGCGCGCACCACTTCGTCGAGCTTCTTTTGCAGCGTGCCGGCATCCGGCAGACGGAATTGCTCAACCGCCCGGAGCCACGGCACGCCGGCTTGGGCGACGATGATTTTCATTTCTGCCGAGACGTTCGGTGAAGCTCCCGGTGGCCTCCGGCAGTTCGAAAATCATGTAGCGCACCTGCCGCCATTCGGCATCATTGGGCGTTTCACGGCGGACAATGCCGGACAGTTGATCGAACCTGCCGCGACCCAGCCAGAGCTCGCCATCGAGCGGCCGGGATGGCAATGCGGCAGTGAACCAGTCGGGCGCTTTCACCGGATTGCCACTGCGGAAACGCAGTTGCCGGCCGTCCCAGTGCGCGCGCACACCGTCGAGCTTTTCACTGACCCAGTATTGGCTGACATCGACGCCACCGGTATAACGCGCTGCAAGCAACAGGGGCAATTCGCCGGCGCTCGCGCTTGCGACAAACAGGAACGCGCAAACCCCGGCAAGCAGACGTCGTAGCAACAAGCGACTACTTCCTGCGCTGCGCCGTCACTTTATTGGCTGCGGTACCGGCTGAAGCCGTCCCGCCGGCGCCGACTTTCAGCGTCGGGGCCAGGTAGCGCCCGGTGTAACTGCCAGCCACCATTGCCACCGCTTCCGGCGTGCCGGTGGCGATAATGCGCCCGCCGCCATCGCCACCTTCAGGGCCGAGATCGACAATCCAGTCGGCGGTCTTGATGACATCGAGGTTGTGCTCGATGACGACCACCGTGTTGCCGTGGTCGCGCAGGCGGTGCAGCACCTTGAGCAGCATCTCGATGTCGGCGAAGTGCAGGCCGGTGGTCGGCTCGTCGAGGATGTAGAGCGTACGGCCGGTGTCGCGCTTGGACAACTCCAGCGCCAGCTTGACGCGCTGCGCTTCGCCTCCCGACAGCGTCGTCGCCGACTGGCCAAGCTGGATGTAGGTGAGACCAACGTCGATCAACGTCTGCAACTTGCGCGCAACGACCGGCACGGCATCGAAGAATTCGCGCGCCTGCTCGACAGTCATCTGCAGGATCTCGTAGATCGTCTTGCCCTTGTAGCGTACTTCGAGCGTTTCGCGGTTATAGCGCTTGCCGTGACAAACATCGCACGGCACATAGATGTCAGGCAGGAAGTGCATCTCCACTTTGACCATGCCGTCGCCCTGGCAGGCCTCGCAGCGACCGCCCTTGACATTGAAGCTGAAACGGCCCGGACCATAACCGCGTTCGCGCGACTGCGGCACGCCGGCGAAAAGTTCGCGGATCGGTGTCAGCAGGCCCGTATAGGTGGCCGGGTTGGAGCGGGGGGTGCGGCCGATCGGGCTCTGGTTGACGTTGATCACCTTGTCGAAGAATTCGAGTCCCTGAATATCCTTGTGCGCCGCCGGCTCCAGCGCCGAACCGTAGAGATGGCGCGCGGTGGCGGCGTAGAGGGTGTCATTGATGAGCGTGCTTTTTCCCGAACCTGAGACGCCGGTGATGCAACTCAGCAGACCGACCGGGATTTCCATGTCGACGTGCTTCAGGTTATTGCCGGTGGCGTCCAGAATCTTGAGGGCGCGCGCCGGATTGGGCGGCGTGCGCTGTTCCGGAATGGCAATTTGCTTGCGCCCGGAAAGATAAGCGCCAGTGAGCGAATCCGGATGAGCCACGACTTCGGCCGGTGTGCCTTGCGCGACGATGTGGCCGCCATGTTCACCCGCACCCGGCCCCATGTCGACGACGTAATCGGCCGATTCGATGGCCTCCTGATCATGCTCGACGACGATCACGGTATTGCCCAGATCGCGCAGGTTGGCCAGCGTCTCGAGCAGGCGCGAGTTATCACGTTGATGCAGGCCGATGCTCGGCTCGTCGAGCACGTACATCACGCCCGTCAGCCCCGAACCAATCTGGCTGGCCAGCCGGATGCGCTGCGCCTCGCCGCCGGAGAGCGTTTCGGCCGAGCGGTCAAGCGAGAGGTAGTCGAGGCCGACGTTGATGAGGAAGCTCAAGCGGCTGGTGATTTCCTTGACGATCCGCTCCGCTACCTGGGCACGCTGGCCGGTCATTTGCAGGAGGTTGAAGAAGTCGCGGCAGTTGATCAGCGACAGGTGGCTGATGTCGGTGATCGTGCGATCGCCGATGAGCACATGGCGCGCCTCGCGGCGCAGGCGGGCGCCGCCGCACTCGGGGCAAGGCTTGTTGTTGAGGTATTTGGCGAGCTCTTCGCGCACCATCAAACTGTCGGTTTCCTTGTACCTGCGCTCCAGGCTGGGGATGATGCCCTCGAAGCTGTGCGGACGCTCGAAGCGTGCCCCCTTCTCGTTGAGATACTTGAAGCGGATCTGCTCCTTGCCCGAGCCGTAAAGCACGATCTGGCGCGTGGCTTCCGGCAGTTTCTCGAACACCATTTCGGTATCGAAGCCATAGTGTCCGGCGAGCGATTCGAGCATCTGGAAGTAGAACTGGTTGCGCTTGTCCCAGCCCTTGATCGCGCCGGCGGCGAGACTGAGATGCGGAAAGGCAACGATGCGCGCCGGATCGAAGAACTGGATGTTCCCCAGGCCGTCGCACTCCGGGCAAGCGCCCATCGGATTGTTGAACGAGAACAGGCGCGGCTCGAGCTCCTGCAGTGCATAACCGCATTGCGGACAAGCGAACTTCGATGAAAACAGGTGTTCGACGCCGGTATCCATCTCGACGGCGAGGGCGCGGCCTTCGGCATGGGTCAGCGCGGTCTCGAAACTTTCGGCGAGGCGCTGCCGCGCATCCGGGCGCACCTTGAGGCGGTCGATGACGACATCAACCGAATGCTTGCGCGACTTGGCGAGCTTGGGCAGTGTGTCGATGTCATGCACCTTGCCATCCACCCGCAGCCGCACAAAGCCTTGCGCCTTCAACTCGGCAAACAGGTCGAGCTGCTCGCCCTTGCGGTTCGCCACCACGGGCGCGAGGATCATCAGTTTGGTGTCCTCGGGCAGCGCGAGCACATGATCGACCATCTGCGCGACGCTCATCGCCGCGAGGGCAATGCCGTGTTCCGGACAGTGCGGCGTGCCGGCGCGGGCGTAGAGCAGGCGCAAATAGTCGTGGATCTCGGTAACGGTGCCGACGGTGGAGCGCGGATTGTGGCTGGTCGCCTTCTGCTCGATGGAGATCGCCGGCGACAAGCCTTCGATCAAGTCGAACATCCGGCTTTTCCATCAGCTGCAAGAACTGGCGCGCATAGGCGGAAAGCGACTCTACATAGCGACGCTGACCCTCGGCGTAAAGCGTGTCGAAGGCGAGCGACGACTTGCCGGATCCGGACAATCCGGTAATGACGGTGAGCCGGTTGCGCGGCAGGTCGAGATTGATGTTCTTGAGGTTGTGGGTGCGCGCGCCACGAATCCTGATTTCATCCATGCGGGGAAGGTAAGGCGTAAAAGGCGACCTGATAATATACGCGCCCTTCCCCGCCAAAGACATTCCCCCCGTGCTTTCGCCCGCGCGTTCTCCAACCATTGATCCCATGACCTCCGCCGAACGGCGCACGGGCGGCGTGCTCGCCGCGATCTTCGGTCTGCGCATGCTTGGGCTGTTCCTCGTACTGCCGGTATTTTCGGTGCTGGCCGCCCGACTGCCCGGGGGCGACGACGTGATGCTGGTCGGCCTGGCCCTCGGTGCCTACGGTCTCACACAAGCCTTCCTGCAAATTCCCTTCGGCCTGGCCTCCGACCGCCTGGGCAGGAAGCCCGTCATCGTCGCCGGCCTGCTGATCTTCGCCGCCGGCAGTTTCATCGCGGCGGCAGCCCCCGATATCTACTGGATGATTGCCGGCCGCGTACTGCAGGGCGCCGGTGCAATTTCAGCTGCCGTTACCGCGCTGGCCGCCGACCTCACACGCGAGCAGCATCGCACCAAGGTAATGGCGATGATTGGCGCTTCCATCGGGTTGGTGTTCGCGCTCTCGCTGGTCATCGCCCCGCCACTCGCCGCCGCGCTCGGGTTGTCTGGCCTGTTCGTGCTGATCGGCGCGCTGGCGTTTGGCGCGATCATCCTGCTGTTTACCGCCGTCCCGCCAGCGCCGAGTTTTACCAAGCAGGAGCGCGCGCCTTTCTCGACAGTGCTGCTCGATGGCCGGCTGGCACGGCTCAACTTCGGTGTTTTCACGCTGCACGTCATGCAGACAGCCCTCTGGGTGGTTGTGCCGCCCGCGCTTGTCGCCAGCGGCCTGCCGGGTGCCGAGCACTGGAAAGTCTATCTGCCGGCGGTATTGCTGTCCTTCGCCGTGATGGTTCCGGCCATCATCGCCGCCGAGCGCAAGGGCAGGATGCGGCCGATTTACGCGGGCGCGGTGGCGCTACTGGTCTTGGTGCAGGCGGGGATGGCCCTGTTCGGTGGCGGCCTGTGGAGCATCGGCGCGTGGCTGATGCTGTTTTTCGTCGCCTTCAACATCCTCGAAGCCGTGCAACCTTCGCTGATCTCGCGCCTTGCGCCACCGGCGGCAAAGGGCGCCGCGCTGGGCATCTACAATACCACCCAGTCGCTCGGCCTGTTCCTCGGCGGCCTGCTGGGCGGCTGGCTGATGAAGCATTCAGGAGCGGCTGCGGTGCACCTCGCGTGCGCCGCAATCGGTATCATCTGGCTCGGGCTGGCGACGCGTCTAGCGCTCCCGCGGCCGTCCAACAACTAGGGAGAAAGAATGGCCCCCCACGCTCGCAAAATCAACTCGCTGCCCCCCACAGGGGGGCGCATGCCCCCTTGGGGCGGCCCTACGGAGGAATGAACATGGCATCGGTAAACAAGGTGATTCTGGTGGGCAACCTGGGGAAAGACCCGGAGATGCGCTATATGCCGAATGGTGACGCGGTTTGCAACATTACCGTCGCCACGACCGAAACCTGGACGGACAAGGCTAGCGGCGAAAAGAAGGAAGCCACCGAGTGGCATCGCGTGGCATTCTTCCGCCGGCTTGCCGAAATCTCCGGCCAGTATCTGAAAAAAGGCTCGCAGGTCTACATCGAAGGCGCGCTGAAAACGCGGAAATGGCAGGACAAGGACGGGCAGGACCGCTACACCACCGAGATCATCGCCGACGAGATGAAGATGCTCGGCAAGCGCGAGGGCATGAGCGACGCGCCGCCGCGCGAAAGCGGTGGCGGTCGTCCGGCAGCACGTCCGGCGGCGCAAAACAACGCCCCTGCGAATGGTGGATTCAATGATGTCGAGGATGACATCCCGTTCTAAGCTCCTCCGGCGCAGCCTGCGCGAGTATTCGCCGCGCGATCTGCTGGTCATCGGCCTGCCCTTGCTGTTGCTGGTGCTGGCCGGCTTCTGGCTTGCCTCGCGGTTCATCGAACCGGCACCGAAGAAAACGCTGGTGTTGTCGACCGGCGGTGAAGGCGGTGCCTATCAACGGTTCGGTGCCACCTACAAGGACACGCTGGCGCGCTACGGCATCGAGGTTATCGAGAAACCCTCTGCCGGCTCGACCGAAAACCTTCTTCGGCTACGCGACACCACCCAGGAAATCGATGCCGCCTTCGTGCAGGGCGGCACGGCACGCGTGCAGGAAGACGATACGCTGCTCTCGCTGGGCGGCCTGTACAACGAGCCGCTGTGGATCTTTTACCGCGCCGGAATCGGCACCCCGACGCGCCTCGCCGACCTGAAGGGCATGCGCGTCGCCATCGACAGCGAGGGCAGCGGCACGCGCTATCTCGCCCAGGAACTGCTGCACGCCAATCGCATCGACGCCACGAATACGCGCCTGCTCGCCCAGGGCGGCCTCGGGCTGGGGGACGCGCTCACCCGACCTCAAGATCGATGCGGCCTTCGTCGTCGGTCCGACCACCTCGGCGACCGTGTGGACGCTGCTGCACACGCCCGGCATCAAGCTGATGAACCTTGTTCATGCCGACGCCTACACCCGGCAATTCCCCTATCTGTCGAAGCTGGTGCTGCCACGCGGCGCCATTGACCTGGCCGCCGACCTGCCGCCAACCGATGTCGACCTGCTCGCGTCAACGGCCACGCTGGTGATCCGCGAAGACACGCACCCGGCGCATATCGACCTGCTGATGCAGGCTATGAGCGAAGCACATGGCGGGACAGGCATCTTCCAGCGTGCCGGCGAATTTCCCCGTGCGACAGTAACTACCGGTGCCGACTTTCCGCTTTCCCCCGAAGCCACGCGCTATTACAAATCCGGCAAGCCCTGGCTGCAGCGTTACCTGCCCTTCTGGGCGGCGACCCTGGTGGATCGCATGGTGGTAATGCTGATCCCGCTGTTTGCGGTGCTCATTCCGGTATTCAAGATCGCGCCGGGGCTATACAACTGGCGCGTCAAGTCGCGTATCTTCCGGCGCTACGGCGAACTCAAATTCATCGAGGCCGAGCTCGAAGCCGACCCGACGAAGCAGACGCGCGAAGAGTGGATGAAGCGCATCGACGCCATCGAGCGCGACGTCAATCACCAGCCGCTACCGCTGGCATTCAGCGACATGCTCTACACCTTGCGCGTACACATCGGACTGGTGCGCAAAGCCATCGACAAGGTGACTACAAGCGCTTGATCTTTTCCAGCAGGGCGGTCGTCGAGCGCTGGTGGATGAAGGGGATGGAATGCACCTGGCCGCCCCAGCCGGTCACCTCGGTTGCGCCGACGATCTTGTCTACCGGCCAGTCGCCACCCTTGACCAGAATGTCCGGACGGCAGTCGAGAATGCGTTGCAGCGGCGTGTCTTCGTCGAACCAGGTGACCAGCGAGACGCATTCGAGCGCGGCCAGCACCGCCATGCGGTCTGCCAGCGCATTTACCGGACGATCGCTGCCTTTGCCGAGACGCCTCACCGAGGCATCCGAGTTGGCGGCAACGAGCAGGCTCGCGCCAAGCGCGCGGGCCTGCGCGAGGTAGGTTACGTGACCGCGATGCAGGATGTCGAAACAGCCGTTGGTAAACACCAGCGGGCGCGGCAACGTCGCAACCTGCGTGGCGAGGTCGGCCGGCGCACAGAGCTTCGCCTCGAATGCGGGCACCGTGGCGTTCACAAGAAACACGCCGGGCCGCCCCAAGTGTTTCTTGGCCCCTTGTGGGGAGGAAGCAGCGCGAAGCTGCTGCTTCGGGGTGGGCTCATTTATTGCGCGGGCTTTGCGGCAGGCGGACTGGACTTGCCCGCGTCGGCGTCGCTGATAATTTCGAAGACGCGCACGACCTTCTTTACGCCACCGGTGGTACGTGCCACTTCAACCGCGGCATTGGCTTCCTTCTGCGTCACGAACCCCATCAGATAGACCACGCCGGCCTCGGTCACCACCTTGACGTGATTGGCTGAAAACTGGCTGGCATCGATAAAGCGCGCCTTAACTTTGGAAGTAATGTAGGTATCGTTGCTGCGGCTCGACAGCGTGCTGACCGTACCGATCTGCAGCTCGTTGCTGATGGCCTTGACGTGGGCTACGGTCGAGGTGATTTTTTCGATCTCGGCCTTGGCGGCGGCATCCGGCACTTCACCGGTGAGCAGCACCGTGCGGTTATAACTGGTGACATTGACATGCGTGTTGCTGCCGAATTTTTCCGAGATACCATTGCCGGTACGGATCTCGATGCCTTCATCGGTCACGATCGTTTCGGCCTGGCGCCGATCAGCATAGATCAGTGCGCCGGCGCCGACACCAACGGCAGCCGCGCCAAAACAGCCGGACAGGACAGGCACAAGAACAGCAAGCAAGATCAAAGTACGTGATTTCATTGGGTTTCTCCGAGAATGAGAGCATCGATACCGTCGCACAGGCAGTGGAGCGTCAGGAGATGCACTTCCTGGATGCGCGCAGTGCGGTCGGCGGGAACGCAAAGGTGAATGTCGTCCGACAAGAGTTGCGCGGCAATGGTTCCGCCGCCCTTGCCCGTCAGTGCCACCACGCGGATGCCGTGCGCGTGGGCGGTCTTGATCGCCGCCAGGACATTGGGCGAATTGCCCGAGGTCGAAATGGCCAGGAGCACATCGCCGGAACGTCCCAGCCCGGCCACCTGCTTGGCAAAGATCTGGTCGTAGGCGTAGTCATTGGCGATCGAGGTAAGCGTCGAGGTGTCGGTGGTCAGTGCGATCGCCGCGAGCGGTGGCCGCTCCTTTTCGAAACGGTTGAGCAACTCGGCGGCGAAGTGTTGTGAATCGGCAGCCGAACCGCCGTTGCCGCAGGCCATCACCTTGCCGCCGGCGGCAAGGCACGCGACCATGGCGCGCACCGCTGCCTCGATCGGTGCAGCCATGGCGGCAAGCGCCGTCTGCTTGACGGCGCGACTCTCGTTGAATTGCTCTTGAATGCGTTCTTGAAGGCTCATGACGGGCCGATTCTACAGCACCACAAATACGTCGATACGCATGCGACGCCAGGGATTCTTGTGATCGACCAGGGCGGCAATGCGCGCTGCAACACGCTCACCGCGATCCAACGCTGCCGCCACCGCATCATTTTCGGCACGTGGCAGGTAACCGAGCTGGACACCCTGCCACTCGACGCGTACCGCGCGGGCATCGTGCGGATTGTCCGGCTCGCGGATCAAGCTCAGCGTATCGCCGACCGCCATGCGTTCCCAGAGCACTTTGCCGGCGTGATACTGGAAACCCGCGAGCGGCGAGCTCTGCACCAGCAGTTTCACGGTTTCTGCCTGCACCGCAAAGCTCAAGGCGAAGAGCAGGCTAATCAATCCGGAACGCATCTTTCATCCACTCCAGCTTGTCACCATCGATCAGCACGCAATCGAAGCGGCAGGCGCTGTCGCCATGTCGCGCCAGCCAGTGACGCGCAGCCAGAATCAGCCGCTGTTGTTTCGTCGCGGTGATGCTGGCGCCTGCCCCGCCAAAGTCGGCCCTGGCGCGACGGCGCACTTCCACAAATACGGTCACGGATGCGTCGCGGCAGACGAGGTCGATCTCCCCGCCCTTGACGCGAAAGTTGCGCGCCAGCACTTTCAGGCCGCACGCGGCAAGATGAAGGGCTGCGGCCTCTTCGCCGGCATCGCCAATCTGCTTCGTGGTGTGGGGGATAATGGTGTCCATGAGCGATTCTATGAAAAAGCCGTTGACGCATGCATTGTCCATCGTTGCAACCCCGATCGGCAACCTCGGCGACATTACCCTGCGTGCGCTCGAGACCCTGCGGCGCGCCGACGTAATCGCCTGCGAAGACACGCGCCATGCCCGGCGGCTGCTCGACCACCATGACATCCGCGCGTCGCTGCTGGCCCTGCACGAGCACAACGAGCAGCAGGCGGCAGAAAAGCTGATCGCCCAGTTGCTCGCCGGGAAAAGCGTCGCACTGATCTCGGACGCCGGCACGCCCGCGATTTCCGACCCCGGCGCACGCGCAGTCGCCGCCGTGCGCAAGGCGGGCTTTCGTGTCACGCCGCTGCCCGGCCCGAACGCCGCCATCGCCGCACTCTCCGCCGCCGGGTTCGATGATCCCGCATTCCATTTCATCGGTTTCCTGCCCGCGAAAGTCGGCGCTCGCAGGACGGCGATCGAGGCCCTGAAGCCCATCGCCGCCACGCTGGTGTTCTACGAGGCACCGCATCGCATCGAGGAAACCGTGGCTGATCTCGCCGCCCTGCTCGAACCGCAACGCGAAATCGTCATCGCACGCGAACTGACCAAGCTCTTCGAGCAGATCGAACGCCTGCCACTGACGGAAGCCCCGGCCTGGCTGGCAGCGGACGAGAACCATCGACGCGGCGAATTCGTGCTGCTGGTATCCGCGCCACCACCGCATGAAGGCATCGATGCGGAAAGCGAACGCATCCTCAAATTACTGCTCGCCGAACTGCCGGTGAAGCAGGCGGCAAAGCTCGCAGCGTCCATCACCGGCCAGCCCAAGAACGATCTTTACCAGCGGGCGCTGGAACTCAAGGACAGATAAAATCTCCGGCATGCAATCCCTCACGATCACCCGCCCCGACGACTGGCATCTGCACCTGCGCGACGGTGCTGCGATGCAGGCCGTGCTGCCGGATACGGCGCAGCGTTTCGCGCGCGCCATCGTCATGCCCAATCTCAAGCCGCCGGTAACTACGGTAGCGCAAGCAGCGGCCTACCGCGAACGCATCCTCGCGGCGCTGCCGGCAGGATGCGCGGCTGGTGCCGTCCCGCCAGCGCCGACATTTCAGCCGCTGATGACGCTTTACCTCACCGACAACCTGCCGGCCGAAGAAATCGAACGCGCCAGGACCAGCGGTTTCGTCCATGCCGTGAAGCTCTATCCAGCCGGCGCGACGACCAACTCGGACGCGGGCGTCAGCGACCTGAAGCAGTGCGCCGCGCCGCTCGCGCGCATGGAACAGCTCGGCGTGCCCCTGCTTGTGCATGGTGAAGTCACCGATCCCGCAGTCAACATCTTCGACCGCGAAGCCGTGTTCATCGAACGTGTGCTGGCACCGTTGCTCAAGGACTTTCCGGCGCTCAAGGTCGTGCTGGAACACATCACGACCCAGGACGGTGTGGATTTTGTGAAAGCCTCCGGAGCAAACGTCGCCGCGACGATCACCGCGCATCACCTGCTGCTCAACCGCAACGCAATCTTCGCCGGTGGCCTCCGCCCGCATCACTACTGCCTGCCGGTGCTGAAGCGCGAAATCCATCGTCAGGCGCTGGTGGCGGCTGCGACGTCCGGTAACCCGAAATTCTTCCTCGGTACCGACTCGGCCCCGCACTCAAAGCGTTCCAAGGAAGCGGCCTGCGGCTGTGCCGGCTGCTACACCGCGCATGCCGGCATCGAACTCTATGCCGAAGCCTTCGAGGCAGCCGGCGCGCTCGACAGGCTCGAAGGTTTCGCCAGCTTTTTCGGTGCCGACTTCTACAGCCTGCCGCGCAATCAGGAAACCATCATGCTGGTGCGCGAGCCCTGGGCGGTGCCGGCACAACAAGCCCTGTTGCCCGACGACCCCCTCGTGCCCTTGCGTGCCGGCGAAACGATTGCCTGGCGACTGGAGAAATCGAAATGAAATTGCGCCTGCTACCAGCATTGCTGATCGCCGCACTGCTCTCCGCCTGCTCCCAGGAACCTGCCGGTTACCTCATCGACGGCGGCGACCACTCGCTCACCGTGGAGCGCAACAAGCCCTACTTCTGGAGCGACGGCTGGGAGCTCGACCTCATCGTGTCGCGCTATCCCGAATGCCAGCGCCGCCACCACATGAAGAAAGCCGGCGAGAAAGTACGCGTCGACCTCTACCGCACACCTGCAGGCGCATTCATCCTGAATCAGGGCAAGCGCTGGTATGTCGCAGAAACGCGGGATTGCCGCATGCAGCAATACGAGGAAGAGCCCGCCGAGCCAGGCGATTTCATCGGCAGCTTCCGCGTCAAGAACGATGTCTTCACCTTCGTCCCGAATGCCGAGGACAAGAACGGCAAGGGCAAGAACGAGTAGTGACGCCTATAATCCGCAGCGGAAGTTCGCCAGGCAGCCGCTGGACAAATCATCGTCTGGAGGAAAGTCCGGGCCCCATAGAGCAGGATGCCGGCTAACGGCCGGGCGCCGTGAGGCGACAGACAGTGCAACAGAAAGATACCGCCCAAGTTCGCAAGAACCGGCAAGGGTGAAATGGCGAGGTAAGAGCTCACCGCGGACGTGGCAACACGGACGGCATGGCAAACCTCATCCGGGGCAAGGCCAAATAGGGGAGTAATGACGTGGCTCGCGTCGCTCCCGGGTAGGCTGCTAGAGGCCGTCAGCAATGGCGGTCCCAGAGGAATGGCTGCCCATGACAGAACCCGGCTTATCGGCGGACTTCCACCCCACGCCCCAACCTCACAAACCACTTTCAGAACACTCTTCCATGCATTGATTTACAAGGATTTGTTTTCCTGTATTTCATGCAGAACCAACCGTAAGTCATTGTCTCGCCTGAAAATTTCCGCAATTTCTCTTGACGCACCCATATTGGTGGAATAAAGTGGGGACAAGTGGGAATAAGTGGGAGGAATCGGGTGTTTCAAGGGGCAGCGCAACTGAGCCTGGATGCGAAAGGTCGGCTGGCAATTCCGGCACGGCATCGTGATGGCTTGATCTCGGCTGGCAACGGCCGCCTGGTGCTGACTGCGCACCCGCATCGCTGCTTGTTGCTCTATCCCGAGCCCGCCTGGGAACCGATCCGCGACAGGATTCTCGCCACGCCGAGCTTCGAGCCCCGTTCGGCAGCCCTGAAGCGGGTCTTGGTCGGCAACGCGCGCGACAGCGAGATCGACAGCGCCGGCCGCATTCTCATCGCCCCCGAATTGCGCGACACCGCCGAACTCGACAAGCAGGTCTGGCTGGTCGGCATGGGTTCACACTTCGAAATCTGGAGCGACGCCGGCTGGCGCCGCCAGCACGAAACCGCCTTCGAGGCCCTGGCCGGCACCGAGCCGCCGCCCGGATTCGAGGGTATCTCTCTGTGATCGGTCCGGATGAGCGAAATACCCCCCGCAGCGCACCTGCCGGTGCTGCTTGCCGAGGCTGTGGCAGCGCTGGCGATCAAACCGGATGGCCTCTACGTTGACGCAACCTTCGGACGCGGCGGGCACAGCCGGGCAATTCTGGAAAAACTCGGTCCGTCCGGCCGGCTGGTCGCGCTGGATCGCGATCCGGCAGCCATCGCGGCAGGCGCAGCGCTCAAGGACCCGCGCTTCACGCTCGTGCATGCCGCTTTCAGCCAGCTGGACGAGGTACTGACAGAACAGGGAATAACGCTCGTGGATGGCGTCCTGCTGGATATCGGCGTGTCGTCGCCGCAGCTGGACGATCCCTCCCGAGGAATGAGTTTTCGTTTCGATGCGCCACTCGACATGCGCATGGACACGACGCAGGGGGAGACCGCGGCGGATTTTCTGGCGCGGGCAGAACAACATCAGATCGAGGGGGTAATTCGTGAGTATGGCGAAGAACGGTTTGCTCATGCGCTTGCAAAGGCGCTTGTTGCTGCTCGGAGCGGGCAGCGTATTTCATCCACAGGACAGCTTGCCGCGCTCGTGGCGTCGGTCGTCCGCACGCGCGAGCCAGGGCAGCATCCGGCGACGCGCACCTTCCAGGCTCTACGGATTTACGTCAATCGGGAGCTTGAGGAGCTGTCGTTAACCCTGCCGCAAGCGCTCGGCCACCTAAGGCCGGGCGGGCAGGCTGGTGGGCATTCAGGTGGACGATTGGCCGTGATCAGTTTTCATTCCCTCGAAGATCGCATCGTCAAGCGCTTTCTGCGTGATGCGGCGCATCCGCCGCAACCGCCGAAAGGCGTACCGGTACGCGCCGCAGACCTGCCAGCACCGACTTTGCGGCTGATCGGAAAACCGATCCGCGCCAGCAACGCTGAAATCGCACTGAACCCCCGCGCGCGCAGCGCCGTGCTGCGTGTGGGAGAAAAGCTTTAGCCATGGCACGATTGAACCTCATCCTGCTCGCCATCGTGCTGCTCTGTGCATTGGCCATCGTGTCAGCCAATCACCGTGCACGAAAACTCGTCACCGAGCTTGAGCGCGAACAGGAACGCATGCGCGCGCTCGAAGTGGAATGGGGCCAGCTGCAACTCGAACAGAGCACCTGGGCCACCCATGCGCGCATCGAGCAGATTGCACGCGACAAGCTGGGCATGCGCCCGCCACGCACCAACCAGATCATGTCGGCGGAATAATGAGGCTCGCGCGCAGCCCCCTGCTTGTCGATCGCCTGCCCGCCTGGCGTGCACGGCTGGTACTGGGCGTCTTGCTGGCGGGTTCGCTGGCGCTGATCGGGCGCTCGTTTTACCTGCAGGGCATCAACAAGAACTTTCTGATCGGCAAAGGTGAATCGCGCTACGAGCGCGTGCTCGAGATCTCCGCGACGCGCGGCCGCATTCTTGACCGGCATGGCGACGTGCTGGCCATTTCCACGCCGGTCAAATCGGTCTGGGCCATTCCCGAAGATGCCAACCTGAAACCTGCCCAGGTGCGCGAACTTGCTGCAATGCTCGGGATGGATGCCCGCGAAGTGACGCGCAAACTCGCCTCCGAACGAGACTTCGTCTATCTCAAACGCCAGATCGCGCCCGACGTGGCCACGCGTATTGCCGATCTGAAGCTGTCGGGCATTCATTTCCAGAACGAATATCGCCGCTACTATCCGGCTGGCGAAGTCACGGCACACATGCTGGGTTTCACCGGCGCAGAAGATGCCGGCCAGGAAGGTATCGAGCTCGCGCTCAATAAGCAGCTGACGGGGAAAGCGGGCAGCCGGCGCGTTATCAAGGATCGGCGCGGCCAGATCGTCGAGGACGTTGAGTCTATCCACGTGCCGCAGGAAGGCCAGGATGTCGTCCTCTCGCTCGATGCCAAGCTGCAGTACCTTGCCTATTCCCAGCTGAAGCAGGCGCTGACGGAACACAAGGCCAAGGCTGGCGGCATCGTCGTGCTCGACGCGAAAAGCGGCGAGGTGCTGGCGCTCGCCAACCTGCCGACCTACAATCCGAACAACCGCACCGGCCTGTCTGGCGCGCAGCTGCGCAACCGCGCATTTACCGACACTTTCGAGCCCGGTTCGACCTTCAAGCCCTTCACCATCGCACTGGCGCTCGAAAAGGGCAATGTGCGGTTCGACACACCGATCCAGACCGCCCCGGGCAAGCTGACAATCGGCAACGCCACGATCTCGGACGCGCACGCGCACGGCGTGCTTTCAGTCGCCCAGGTGATCCAGAAGTCCTCCAACGTTGGCGCGGCGAAGATGGCGCTGGGCCTGCCATCCGAAGACATGTGGACGATGTTCGACAGTCTCGGTTTCGGCCAGCCGCTCAAGCTCGGCTTTCCCGGCGAGGCCGGCGGACGGCTGCGTCCCTGGAAACGCTGGAGACCCATCGAACAGGCCACCATGGCCTACGGCCACGGGATTTCGGTCACCTTGATCCAGCTCGCGCGCGCCTATCAGGCCTTCGCGCGCGACGGCGATCTCGTCCCGCTCTCGCTCACCCGTGTCGCGACGATCCCGGGCGTGGGCGGACGGGTGTTTTCGCAGCAGACCGCGCGCGAAGTACGCGCCATGCTGGAGATGGCCGTACAGCCTGGCGGCACCGCACCCAAGGCACAGGTGCCCGGTTATCGCGTCGCCGGCAAGACCGGTACCGCGCACAAGCTCGAGGGCGGCGTCTATGCCAACAAGTATGTGTCGTCCTTCGTCGGCTTCGCGCCGGCATCCGATCCGCGCCTGATCGTCGCGGTGATGATCGACGAACCGGGCGCCGGGAAGTATTACGGTGGCGAAGTTTCCGCACCGGTCTTCTCCAGCGTGATGGGCAGCGCGCTGCGCACGCTGGGCGTCGCTCCCGACGATACCCCGCGTCCGCTGCAGGTGGCCAACGTCGCACCGGCAAAGGAGGAAATGTGAGCGCGCCCTTGCATGCCCCGCTGTTCATGGTTGGCGTCACGGGCACGAACGGCAAGACATCGGTAACCCAGTGGATTGCCCATGCGTTAACCCGGCGGGGACGCAAATGTGCGCTCGTCGGCACGCTGGGCAACGGTTTTCCCGGGGCGCTGACACCGGGGCCGAACACCACGCCCGGGGCGGCTGTGCTGCGGCAATTGCTTCCGGAATTCGTCCATCAGGGTGCGCAAGCCTGTGCCATGGAAGTCTCATCGATCGGCCTCCATCAGGGCAGGGTGGCCGGGGTCGTTTTCGACGTGGCGGTGTTTACCAATTTCACGCGCGACCACCTCGACTATCACGGCGACATGGCCGAATACGCCGCGATGAAACGCAAGTTGTTCGAGATGCCGGGGCTGCGTGCGGCGGTCATCAATCTCGACGACGCCTTCGGCCGCGAACTTGCCGCAAAGCTGAGGGGGCGCATTCGCACCATCGGCTACACGCTTGATGCCAGCACCGGCACCGACACCGTGCTGCGTGCGACCGATCTTGTGGAAAGCGGTGGCGGCATTTCCTTCATGCTCGATGGTGTGCGTTTTTCCGCTCCGGTCGTCGGCCGCTTCAATGCATCCAACCTGCTCGCCGTCATCGGTGCGCTGCTTGCCGGCGAAGAAGCACCGGAGGACATCGCCGCAGCGTTGCAGCACATCGCGCCCCCCGCAGGACGCATGCAGGCCATCGGCGGCGCGAGTGCGCCACTGGTGATTGTTGACTATGCCCACTCGCCCGATGCGCTCGAAAAGGTACTGACAAGCTTGCGCGGCACGGCAACGGCGCGTGGCGGAAAGCTCGTCTGCGTCTTCGGCTGTGGCGGTGATCGTGATGCCGGCAAACGTCCGCAGATGGGCACCATTGCCGAACGGCTTGCCGACGCGGTCGTGCTCACCAGCGACAATCCGCGCAGCGAAGACCCGCAGTCCATCATCGCCGCGATCCTGGCCGGCATGCAACAGACGCCGACGATCGAAGCGAACCGTGCCGAGGCGATCCGGCAGAGCATCGCGCAAGCCGATGCACACGACGTGATCCTGCTCGCTGGCAAGGGCCATGAACCCTATCAGGAGATCGCCGGCGTGCGCCTGCCCTTCTCCGATCTCGAGGCCGCAAAGTCGGCGCTGGCGGGACGGCAGCCATGCTGACCCTCTCGGCTACCGCTCTGATCCTGAATGGCCATCACCACGGCCACGATGCCGAATTCACCAGTGTCGGTACCGATTCGCGCGCCGTCATGCCGGGCATGCTCTTCGTCGCGCTACAGGGCGAACACTTCGACGGCCACGACTTCGTGCGGGACGTGCTGGCCCAGGGAGCTAACTGCGCACTCGTAAATGCCGACTGGGCGGCAGCGCATCCTGATCTGCCACTGCTCGGCGTGGCCGATACGCGCCTCGCCCTCGGCAAACTGGCAGCCCATTGGCGCGCGCGTTTCCACATCCCGCTGATCGGCGTGACTGGCAGCAACGGCAAAACGACTGTCAAGGAAATGTGCGCGGCGATTCTGCGCGCGGACTTCGGCCAGCATGCGGTACTCGCCACCACCGGCAATCTCAACAACGACATCGGCTTGCCGCTGACCCTGCTCAAGCTGCGCACCGCCCACCACGCGGCAGTGATCGAAATGGGCATGAACCATGCGGGCGAAATCTCCTATCTGACGCGCCTCGCGCGACCCACCGTCGCCATCGTGAATAACGCCCAGCGCGCGCACCTCGCCGGACTGGGCACGGTCGCCGACGTGGCGCGCGCCAAGGGCGAGATCTTCGAGGGCCTTGGAGAAAATGGCGTGGCGGTGATCAATGCCGACGATCCGCATGTCGAACTCTGGCGTGCGCTCAATCGCGATCGCCGCATCGTCAGTTTCGGGTTTTCTCCCGCAGCCGAGGTGCGCGGCACCTGGCAAGAGCATGGTTTCGGTGGCGAACTATCGATGCTCACGCCGCTGGGCAACATCGCCTTCCATCTGCCGGTGCCGGGCGAGCATAACGCGAAGAATGCGCTTGCGGCGGCGGCGGCCTGTCTTGCCGCCGGCGTGCCACTGGCGCCGATAGCGCGGGGGCTGGAGAGTTACGTCGGCATCAAGGGGCGCCTGCAACACCAGCCGGGTTGCGGTGGCGCGACAGTGATCGACGACAGCTACAACGCCAACCCGGATTCGATGCGCGCCGCCATCGACGTGCTGGCCGCCCTGCCCGGCCGGCGCATTTTCGTCATGGGCGATATGGGCGAGGTCGGCGACGCGGCGGGCCAGCTGCACGACGAGATCGGCGGCTACGCCAAGAGCCAGGGAGTCGACTATCTCTTTGCGCTGGGCGACAAGAGCAACGCGGCCGTGCATAACTTCGACGGCGGGGCGCAGCATTTCACGGGCGTCGCTGCGCTTGTGAAAATGCTGAAGCCCCTCATGGACAAGGAAACCACCGTGCTCGTCAAGGGCTCGCGCTTCATGCGCATGGAGCGGGTCGTGGAAATGATCTTGGCGAGCAGGGAGGACGGCCATGTTGCTTGAATTGTTCCAGTGGCTGGCGCGTGACACCCGCGCCTTCAATGTCTTCAACTACATCACGCTGCGTGCAGTGCTGGCGACGCTGACCGCGCTGACCATCTCCTTCCTCCTTGGCCCGGTGGTGATCCGCTGGCTGACGGCGAAGAAGATCGGCCAGGCGGTGCGCAACGACGGCCCGCAGACCCACCTCGTCAAAGCCGGCACGCCGACCATGGGTGGTGCGCTGATCCTGCTCTCGCTCGGCATCGCCACGCTGCTCTGGGCCGACCTGACCAACCGCTTTGTCTGGATCGTGATGATCGTCACCTTCGGCTATGGCGCGATCGGCTGGGTGGATGACTGGCGCAAGGTGGTCTACCGCAATCCGCAAGGACTCCCGGCAAAAACGAAGTTCTTCTGGCAGACCATCATCGGCATCGTCGCGGCGGTATGGATCGCCTTTTCGATCTCCGCGCCGAACAGCGAAAAAGCAGTCCAGCTGTTCCTGCACTGGGTCGGCAGTGGCTTCGCACTCGAGCTGCCAACGAAGACGGATCTGATCGTGCCATTCTTCAAGAGCGTCTCCTATCCGCTAGGCATCTTCGGCTTCATGGTGCTCACCTTCCTGGTGATCGTCGGCAGCAGCAATGCGGTCAACCTCACCGATGGCCTCGATGGTCTGGCGATCCTGCCGACGGTGATGGTCGGCGCGGCGCTCGGCATCTTCGCCTACGTGGCAGGCCACGTCGGTTTCTCGAAATACCTGCTGCTGCCCTACATCCCCGGCGCAGGCGAACTCACCGTGTTCTGCGGCGCGCTGGCCGGTGCGGGACTGGGCTTTCTCTGGTTCAACGCTTATCCGGCCGAAGTTTTCATGGGCGACGTCGGCGCGCTGGCGCTCGGTGCCGCGCTCGGCACGGTAGCCGTCATCGCGCGGCAGGAGATCGTGCTCTTCATCATGGGTGGCGTGTTTGTCGCCGAGACGATCTCGGTGATGCTGCAGGTCGGCTGGTTCAAATACACCAAGATGCGCTATGGCGTGGGGCGACGCATATTGCTCATGGCGCCATTGCATCACCACTACGAGCAGGTCGGCTGGAAGGAAACGCAGGTCGTGGTGCGCTTCTGGATCATCACCATCCTGCTGGTGCTGGTCGGACTTTCCACCTTGAAGATCCGCTAACAAACATGGCCCCCCACGCTCGCAACATCCTCTCGCTGCCCCCCACCGGGGGGCGCATGCCGCCTTGGGGCGGCCCGGCGGCGGCATGAATCTGCGCGACAAACACGTCCTCATCCTCGGCCTCGGCGAGTCGGGTCTGGCCGCTGCGCGCTGGTGCGGCCGGCAGGGCGCCCGCGTGCGTGTCGCCGATACGCGCGCAGCGCCGCCCGGCCTCGAGGAACTGAAGAGCCATCTCGCCAGCGCCGACAGCGCGCGCCGTCCCGCACGCATCGAATTTCACACCGGCGCATTTGACAAGGCGCTACTCGAAGGCATCGATCTTCTCGTCCTCTCGCCCGGACTTTCCGGCGGGCTGATGCTCGTCATCCATGCCCGCGCGCAAGGCATTCCCGTGGTCGGCGAGATTGAACTGTTCGCGCAGGCACTGCGCGACCTGAAGCAGCACGTGCCGGTGCTGGCGATCACCGGCACCAACGGCAAGACCACCACGACCACCCTGGCCGGCCACCTGATCGTATCCACCGGCCGCAGCGTCGGCGTTGCCGGCAACATTTCACCCGCCGCGCTGACCGCACTGATGGATTTCCAGGATGCCGGCGTGCTGCCACAGGCCTGGGTGCTGGAGCTGTCGAGCTTCCAGCTCGAAACCACCGAGACGCTGGACGCCACGGCAGCGACAGTGCTCAACATCACCGACGACCACCTCGACCGCTACATCGATCTGGCCGACTACGCGAGCGTGAAAACACGCATCTTCCAGGGTGACGGCACGCAGGTGCTGAACCGCCAGGATGCGCGCGTGAAGCGCATGGCGATTCCCGGTCGCAAGCTGATCACTTTCGGCACCGATGCACCGGCCGACGCGCACGACTTCGGCCTGCAACAGAATCGCGGCGAAGCCTGGCTGGTACAGGGTAGCCGCTTCCTGATGCCGGTCAGCGAATTGCCGATTGCCGGGTTGCACAACGCCGCCAACGCACTCGCCGCACTGGCACTGTGCGCCGCCATCGGCATCGATCCGGTGACGCTATTGCCGGCGCTGCGGGCCTTTCGCGGCCTCGCCCACCGCGTCGAGAAAGTCACGGAAATCGCCGGTGTGACTTTCTACGACGACTCCAAGGGCACCAATGTCGGCGCCACGGTTGCAGCGCTGGAAGGATTGGGCGGCGTGGGCTGCAAATCGGTAGTCATTCTCGGGGGCGACGGCAAGGGGCAGGATTTCTCGCCACTCAAGCCCGCCGTCGCCGCGCATGCCCGCGCCGTCGTCCTGATTGGCCGCGACGGCCCAACGATCGGCCAGGCCATTGCCGACTGCGGCGTAGCCCTGCTGAATGCCGCCGACATGGGTGCCGCAGTGCAAACGGCCGCCGCCCACGCGCAGTCCGGTGACGCAGTGCTGCTTTCGCCGGCTTGCGCGAGCTACGACATGTTCCGCAATTACGGCCATCGCGCCGAGGCATTCCGTGCCGCCGTCGCGGCGCTGGAGCAGCGCGCATGAACACCGCCATCCTCGGCCGGCGCATGGGCGGCACATCGGCCACCGCCAGCGAAATCGATCCGCTGCTACTCTGGCCTGCGCTCGCGCTGCTGCTGATCGGTCTGGTGATGGTCTATTCGGCATCGATCGCCACCGCCGAGGGTAGCAACTTTACCGGCCATCAGCCGGCCTTCTTCCTGATCCGCCACACGGTTTTCCTGGCGATCGGCCTGGTAGGCGCACTCATCGCCTTCCAGATTCCCTTGCGCTTCTGGCAGCAGTTCGCGCCCTGGCTGTTTCTTGCCGGCGTGATCTTGCTCGCCGTCGTACTGATTCCCGGCGTCGGCCGTTCGGTGAATGGCGCACAACGCTGGATCTCGCTCGGCCCGCTCAATTTGCAACCATCGGAATTGATGAAGCTGTTTGCCGTGCTTTACGCCGCCGACTACACCGCACGCAAGCTCACCGAGATGGGTAGCTTCCGGCGCGGCTTCGTGCCAATGGCGGCGGTCATGATCGTCGTCGCCGGCCTGCTGCTGCGTGAGCCGGATTTCGGTGCCTTCGTCGTCATTGTCAGTATCGCCATGGGCGTGCTCTTCCTCGGCGGCATGAACGGGCGGCTGTTCGCCTTCCTCATCGTCGCCATGGCGATCGCCTTCGCGCTGCTGATCCTTTCGTCACCTTACCGCTGGGAGCGCATCACCAGCTATATGGACCCGTGGCAGCATGCCTTCGGCAAGGGCTACCAGCTTTCGCATGCCCTGATTGCCTTCGGCCGTGGCGAGTGGTTCGGCGTCGGGCTGGGCGCCAGCGTCGAAAAACTGTTCTATCTGCCCGAGGCGCATACCGACTTCCTGCTCGCGGTGATTGCCGAGGAACTCGGCTTCGTCGGCGTAGTGGTTGTGGTTGGGTTGTTTGCCGTGCTGACCTGGCGCTGCTTCATGGTGGGTCGCCAGGCGCTGCTGCTCGACCGCGTCTATGCCGGCCTCGTCGCACAGGGTTTTGGCATCTGGTTCGGCTTCCAGAGCTTCATCAACATGGGCGTGAATATGGGCCTGCTGCCGACCAAGGGCCTGACGCTGCCACTGATGAGCTTTGGCGGCTCGGGCATCGTCGCCAACTGTGTGGCACTCGCCGTGCTGTTGCGTGTCAACTATGAAAACCGGCGTCTCATGCGCGGTCTGCCCGTATGAATATGGCCGCCCAGCCTCGCAAAACCCTCGTCATCATGGCGGGTGGCACCGGCGGCCATATCATGCCCGGCCTAGCCGTCGCCGACCTGCTGCGCGATGCGGGGTGGAAAGTGCTCTGGATGGGCAACCCGGACGGCATGGAGGCGCGCCTCGTGCCCGCGCGCGGCTATGAGATGGCCTGGGTACGCTTCGGCGCACTGCGCGGCAAGGGTTTGCTGCGCAAATTATTGCTGCCCCTCAACCTGCTGCGCGGCTTCTGGCAAGCCTGGCAACAGTTCGCGCGCATCCGCCCGAACGTCGTGCTCGGCCTCGGTGGCTTCATCAGCTTTCCCGGCGGCATGATGGCGGCGCTACGCGGCATTCCTCTCGTGCTGCACGAGCAGAATTCGGTAGCCGGTCTTGCCAACAAGGTGCTGGCCAACGTCGCCGACCGCGTGCTCACCGGTTTCCCCGACGCACTGAAAAAAGCGCAGTGGATCGGCAATCCGGTACGGCCTGAAATCGCCGTCCTGCCAGCGCCGAGTTTTCACTACAACGAGCGTAACGGGAAGTTGCATGTGCTGGTGCTCGGCGGCAGCCTCGGCGCACAGGCGCTCAACGAAGCGGTACCCAAGGCACTGGCCCTGTTGCCGGAAGCGGAGCGTCCCGCGGTCGTGCACCAGTCGGGAGAAAAACATCTCGAAGCCCTGCGCAAGGCGTATGCCGCCGCCGGGACGCAAGCGCACGCGGTCGCCTTCATCGAAGACATGGCGGGTGCCTATGCGTGGGCCGATCTGGTGATCTGCCGCGCCGGGGCGCTGACCATCGCCGAACTGGCATGCGCCGGCGTGGCGAGCATCCTCGTGCCCTTCCCGCATGCGGTTGACGATCACCAGACATCGAACGCGCGCTTCCTCGCCAGTGCCGGCGCGGCGATCCTGCTGCCACAGGGCGAACTGACGGCGGAACGACTCGCGCTGATCCGCGATCTTTCTCGGCCGCAACTGCTCGAAATGGCGGAAAAGGCGCGTGCGCTGGCCATGCCCGATGCAACCGCAGCTGTCGCAAAAACCTGTGAGGAAGTCTGCAAATGAAACACAAGGTAAAACGAATTCACTTTGTGGGCGTCGGGGGCTCCGGCATGAGCGGTATCGCCGAAGTGCTGGCCAACCAGGGCTACGAGGTCAGCGGCTCCGATCTCGCCGCCTCGGCCACCACGCGCCGCCTTGCCGAAAAGGGTGTGCGCGTCATCATCGGCCACACCGCCGGGAACGCGGCGGGTGCCGACGCAGTCGTGGTATCGACGGCGGTGAAAGATGACAATCCCGAAGTCGTCGCCGCACGCGAACACCACATCCCCATCGTGCCGCGCGCACAGATGCTCGCCGAACTGATGCGCTTGAAGCAGGGTATCGCCATCGCCGGCACCCACGGCAAGACGACGACGACCAGCCTGACCGCGAGTTGCCTCGCCGAAGCCGGCCTCGATCCGACCTTCGTCATCGGTGGCCGGCTCAATTCGGCAGGCGCGAACGCACGGCTCGGCAGCGGTGAGTTCCTCGTTGCCGAAGCCGACGAGTCCGATGCCTCATTCCTCTTCCTGTCGCCGGTGATCGCGGTCGTCACGAATATCGACCAGGACCACATGGATACCTACGGCCAGGATTTTGGCCGGCTCAAGCAGGCCTTTATCGACTTCGTCCATCGCCTGCCTTTCTACGGCGTCGCGGTGATGTGCGTCGACGACCCGAACGTGCGCGAGATCCTGCCGGCCATCGCGAAACAAATCGTGACCTATGGCTGTGCCGAGGGGGCGAATATCCGCGCCGAAAACGTCCGCGCTGCAGGTGACGGGAGTGGCCGCATGCACTTCGACTGCGTGCGCACCAACGGCTCGGTGTCACGCTTTCCGGTGACGCTCAATCTGCCGGGCGAGCACAACGTGCGCAATGCACTCGCCGCCATCGCCGTAGCGACAGAAGTCGGCGCTGGCGATACGGCGATCCAGAAGGCGCTCGCGGAGTTCCACGGTGTCGGACGCCGCTTCCAGCGCTATGGCGAGGTGGCATTGCCTGACGGCGGCGCCTTTACGCTGATCGACGACTACGGCCACCATCCGACCGAGATGGCCGCAACGCTCGACGCCGCGCGCGGCGCCTTTCCCGGGCAACGCATCGTGCTGGCTTTCCAGCCGCATCGCTACACCCGCACCCGCGACTGCTTCGAGGATTTCGTCAAGGTGCTTTCCGCCGCCGATGCCGTACTGCTTGCCGAGGTTTATGCCGCAGGCGAAATACCCATTGTTGCGGCCGATGGCCGTTCGCTCGCCCGCGCGCTGCGCGTCGCAGGGAAAGTCGAACCGATGTTCGTCGAAGACATCGCGACCATGCCGCAAGCGATTCTGGATACCGCACGGGACGGCGACGTCGTCATCACGCTCGGCGCCGGTTCCATCGGCGCCGTGCCCGGCAAGCTGGTGCCGGCCTGATGGAAATCCGCCAGGACGAACCGATGGCCAGGCACGTGACCTGGCGTGCCGGCGGCCGGGTCGCCAAGGCCTGCTTTCCGCACGACATCGACGACCTCGCCACTTTTATGGCCAGTCTGCGCCACGATGAACCGCTGCTCATGGTCGGTCTCGGCTCGAACCTGCTGATTCGCGACGGCGGCTTCGACGGCACGGCAATCTTTACCCACGGTGCGCTGGCCACACTCCGCATGGAGGCCGACGGCACGGTTTACGCCGAGGCCGGCGTAGCGACACCGAAGATCGCCCGCTTCGCCGCCAACCACAATTTCTCCGGCGCGGAATTTCTCGCCGGCATTCCCGGCACGCTGGGCGGCGCCCTGACGATGAATGCCGGCTGCCACGGCGGCGAGATCTGGTCCTACGTCGAGCGCGTACGCATGCTGAATCGCCAGGGCGAATTGGTCGACCGCACACCGACAGATTTCGCCATCGGCTACCGTCATGCCGGCCTGAAATCGAGCACCGACGAAGTCTTCGCCGCGGCCTGGCTGCGGTTCCCCGCCGGCGCGGCCGCAACGGCGCGCGCGCAGATCCGGCAGTTGCTTGAAAAACGCATTGCCACCCAGCCGCTGCAGCTGCCGAATGCCGGTTCGGTATTTCGCAATCCGGCTGACGATTACGCCGCGCGCCTCATCGAAGCGGCAGGCTTGAAGGGATATGCGGAAGGTGGCGCAAGGGTGTCCGAAAAGCATGCGAATTTCATCGTTAATCCGGGGGGTAAAGGGACGGCTGCCGCGATAGAAAGCTTAATCGGCCGAATTCAGGCCGCGGTGCAGGAACAATTCGGTGTGGAACTGGTGCGCGAAGTGCGCATCCTCGGGGCAAGAGCGTGATGGCGACAGGGTTTGGCAAGGTAGCAGTATTGATGGGCGGCAGTTCCGCCGAGCGCGAGATTTCGTTGATCTCGGGTCAGGCGGTGCTGGCTTCACTCATCGCGTCGGGCGTCGACGCCTCTGCGTTCGATCCCGCCGCACAGCCGATCTGGAATCTTGCGGAACAGCAACCGGACCGCGCCTTCATCATTCTGCATGGCGGTGATGGCGAGGATGGCACGGTGCAAGCGGCGCTCGACCTGATGGGCATCCCCTACACCGGAAGCGGCGTACTCGCCTCGGCGCTGGCGATGGACAAAATCCGCACCAAGTGGATATGGCAGGCAACCGGCGTAACGACCCCGCGCTCGTGCCGCGTGGCATCGGCCGAAGAAGGCGCCAGCGTCATTGCCGAACTGGGACTTCCTCTCATCGTCAAGCCGGTGCGTGAAGGATCCTCGATTGGCGTGACCAAGATCGCGAACGCCGGCGAATTCGCCGCCGCCTTTGCCGCTGCGGAAACGCTGCCCGATGGCCGCAAGGAAGATGTCATGGCCGAAGAGTTTGTCGCCGGCACCGAACTGACCGCTGCGGTACTGGGGCGCACGGTGCTGCCGCTGGTACGCATCGACGCACCCGAGGGCCGCTACGACTACCAGAACAAGTATTTCACCGACGTCGTGCAGTACCACTGCCCGGCCGGCATCGCCGCCGAGAAGGAAGCGGAAATCGGCAGGACGGTGCTGGCGGCATTTGATGCACTCGGTTGCCGTGGCTGGGGCCGCGCCGACCTGATTTTGCGCACCGACGGCAGCTATAGCCTGATCGAAATGAACACCGCGCCGGGCATGACCGGTCACTCGCTGGTACCGATGGCGGCCCGCGCCACCGGTATCTCTTTCGACAACCTGGTGCTGAAGATACTCGCGGAGGCACGCTGTGGCCAAGCCTAAGGGCAACCAGCGCAACCAGCCCGCTGAACCTGCGGGGCTGTGGCATCAGCCGGCACTGATGAACCTGCTGGCGGACGTCCTGATCGTGCTCGCTGTCGCCGGGCTCGCCTGGGCAGCCCTCACCGCCCTGCAGCGCCTGCCGGTGTTTCCGCTCCGCGAGGTGGTGCTGACTGCCTCCCCGAAACAGGTATCCACAGAGCAGATCGCCCATGCGGCGCGCAGCGCCGTGGTCGGCAATTTCTTCACCGTCGATCTCGCAGCGGCACGCGCTGCCGTCGAGAAGCTGCCCTGGGTGCGCACGGCGACCGTACGCCGTATGTGGCCGAATGGCTTGAGCCTGACGCTGGAAGAACATGAGGCAGCGGCTCGTTGGCGTTCGTCCAGCGGCAACGATGGCGGTCTCGTTAACGTCCAGGGCGAGGTGTTTGTTGCCGACCTGCCGGAAAACGTGTCTGCCCTGCCACGCTTGTCAGGTCCGGAGGGCAGCGCCGCCGAGGTGCTGGCCCGCCATGCCGAATTCAACAGCGTACTGGCCGCCATCGATCGCCGGGCTGAGGCGGTTGCACTCTCGCCGCGCCGCGCCTGGCAACTCAAGCTCGACGATGGCGTGACCATCGAGTTGGGCCGCGACCAGGAACAGCATCCGCTGAGCGAGCGGTTGGCACGCTTCGCCGCACATTACGAGAACGTCAAGGGACGGCTTGCCGTGCGCGTAGCCGACATGCGCTATCCCAATGGCTTCGCGCTGGCCGGCACCGAGCGTGCCGTGCGCCGGGCGCCGGCAGAAACCGCAGGACGGAAGTCATGAGCAAGGAAAAGAACCGCGAACTGATCGTTGGCCTCGACATCGGCACGTCGAAAATTGTCGCCCTCGTCGCCGAATTGAATCAAGAAAACCAGCTCGTCATCCTCGGTCTTGGCACGCAGGACACACAGGACACACGCGGTCTGAGGAAGGGCGTGGTCGTCAATATCGAGGCAACGGTTAACAGCATTTCCAAGGCAATCGCTGAAGTGGAGATGATGGCCGGCTGCAAGATCAAGGAAGTGTATACCGGCATCGCCGGCAGCCACATCAAGAGCAAGGATTCCAACGGCATGGCCGTGGTGCGCGACAAGGAGGTGACGCAGTTCGACGTCGCACGTGCCATCGAGGCGGCCAACGCCACGCCGATTTCCGCCGACGACCAGATCCTGCACACACTGGTGCAGGAATTCATCGTCGATGGCCAGGACGGCGTCAAGGAACCGATCGGCATGGACGCGCGGCGCCTCGAGGTAAAGGTGCACCTTGTTACCGGCGCCGTCACCGCCGTCCAGAATATCGTCAAATGTGTGCGCCGCTGCGGGCTGGAGGTGGTTGACCTGGTGTTGCAGCCGCTCGCCTCGGGTAATGCAGTGTTGACCGACGACGAAAAAGACGTCGGCGTCTGCCTTGTCAACATCGGTGGCGGCACCACCGACATCGCGGTATTCAGCCAGGGCGCGATTCGCCACACGGCGGTGATCCCGATCGCCGGCGACCAGATCACCAACGACATCGCCATCGCGCTGCGTACCTCGACGCAGGACGCCGAGGAGATCAAGCTGCGCTACGGCGTCGCGCTGCATCAGCTCGCCGACCCCGAGGAGATGCTCGAGGTACCCGGCGTCGGCGACCGACCCGCCACAAGCCTGTCACGCGCGACGCTGGCCGGCTTCATCCAGCCACGTGTCGAGGAGATCTTCCAGAAGGTGCAGGAAGAGCTCGTGAAGAGCGGCTACGCGCGCCTGCTGCGTGCCGGCATCGTCCTGACCGGCGGCAGCGCGCAGATGCCGGGCATGACCGATCTGGGCGAGGAGATTTTCCACAACACGGTCAAGCTCGGCATGCCCCACTACACCGGCAACCTGCGCGACTTCGTAAAGAACCCGCGCTATGCGACGGCAATGGGACTGCTGCTCGAGGGCGTGGCACAGAAACAGCGAGGCATCAAGGAGCCCCCCTTGAGCCTCGGACAGGTAGTGGCGCGCATGCGCGCCTGGTTTGCACGGAATCTTTAACTATTTTGCAACACAAGGAGAGGCGAAAATGTTTGAAATCATCGATAGCGATCCCAATGCCACGATCATCAAGGTGATTGGTGTCGGCGGCGCCGGCGGCAACGCCGTTGAACACATGATCCGCGAAGGTGTCGGCGGTGTGGAGTTCATCTGTTGCAACACCGACGCGCAGGCACTCAAGCACTCATCGGCCGGCGTCAAGCTGCAGCTCGGCCCGGGGCTGGGGGCGGGCGGCAGGCCGGAACGGGCGCGCGCGCATGCGCAGAATGAACGCGAGCATATTGCCGAAATGCTGGCCGGCGCGAACATGTGCTTCATCACTGCCGGCATGGGTGGCGGTACCGGCACGGGAGCGGCACCGGTCATTGCCGAGGTGGCGCGCGAACTGGGGATCCTGACCGTCGCCGTCGTTACCAAGCCCTTCGTGTTCGAAGGCCGCCGGGGCAAGCTTGCCGAAGAGGGTCTGGGCGAGTTGGCGCAGCACGTCGATTCACTGATCATCATCCTCAACGAGAAACTCATGGAAGTGCTGGGTGAGGATGTCAGCATGCTCGATGCCTTCAAGGCGGCCGACAACGTGCTGAAGAACGCCGTCGGCGGCATTGCCGAGATCATCAACGTGCCCGGCCTGGTGAACGTCAACTTCGAGGACGTGCGCACCGTGATGGGCGAGATGGGCAAGGCGATGATGGGTTCGGCCAGCGCCGCCGGCGTCGATCGCGCGCGCATCGCTGCCGAGCAGGCCGTCGCCAGTCCGCTGCTGGAAGGCATCGAACTCTCCGGCGCCAAGGGCGTGCTGGTAAATATCACTGCCAGCGGTTCGCTTGGCCTCAAGGAATACCAGGATGTCATGACGACCATCCACACCTACACGGCGCCGGAAGCGACAGTGATCTGCGGTGCGGTATTCGATGATGCAATGGAAGACCAGTTGCGTGTGACAGTGGTTGCGACCGGCCTGGGTACGAAGGTAATGAAGAAGCCCGAAATCGTCTATCGTGAAGGCCGCGGCCAGCGTACCGGCACCTATGACATGCCGCCGCCTGCCGCCATGGCCGACCAGGCAACCACGCCCGGTGTCATGAACATCGCGGGCAGCGACGCCAGCGCAGGCAGCCTTGACGACTTCTTCACGCCGAACATGCGTGGCGGCCGCGACAGCCGCGCGCAGGCCATGGTTAACACGGGCATGGACAAGTACGACATCCCCGCCTTCCTGCGCAAACAGGCGGACTGAGTCGCGCAGCAACCAGACAACGCCCGGGGAATCGCCTCCCCCGGGCGTTTGTTATGCCTCTCGCCGGGCCGCCCCAAGAGAGGTAACGCCCCCTAGTGGGGGGCCATTATTGCCCCGCGCCGTCAGCGCATTGCTCAGCCGCACATAGTCGCCGACGGCCAGCGTCTCGGCACGCATCGTTGGCGCGATGCCCTGCGCCTCAAGAAAAGCCTCGCCACCGAACTCCTTGAGCGTGTTGCGCAGCATCTTGCGCCGCTGGGAAAAGGCCGCCATCACCAATCGGCCGAATAGCTCTTCGTCGAGCGCCGTCTCGCCAGCGCCGAGTTTTCTGGGAATCAGGCGCACGATGGCCGAGTCGACCTTCGGCGCCGGATTGAAGGCGTCAGGCGGCACGACGAACAGCCGCTCCATGTCGAGGTGGTATTGCAGCATGACCGAGAGTCGCCCGTAATCGCCCGATCCCGGCGCGGCGACCATGCGGTCGACGACCTCCTTCTGCAGCATGAAGTGCATCTCGCTCACCCGGTCTGCAAACTCGACGAGATGAAACAGCAACGGACTGGAGATGTTGTAGGGCAGGTTGCCGACGATCTTGAGCGGTCCGGCGCCTTTCAGCACGCCGAAATCGAATTGCAGTGCATCGCCCTCGTGAATAACCAGGCAATCGGAAGAAAAGCGTTGGCGCAAGCGCTCGATCAGGTCGCGGTCGATCTCGACGACATGCAGCGGCTTGATGCGTTCGAGCAGCGGTTCGGTTAGCGCGCCGAGTCCGGGGCCGATTTCGACGACGGTATCGCCCGCGCGCGGCGCGATCGCATCGACAATCTTGCGAATGATGCCGGGCGAAACGAGGAAATTCTGGCCAAACCGCTTGCGCGGCTGATGCCTAGTCATGAAGCGCGGCGCCGTGCCATGTCGATCGCGGCATCAACCGCGGCGTACAGGCTGGTCGGCGAGGCTTTACCCGTGCCGGCAAGATCGAAGGCGGTGCCGTGGTCGACCGAAGTGCGGATGATCGGCAAGCCGAGCGTGACATTGATGCCCTCGTCGAAGGCGGCGTACTTGAGCACGCTTAAGCCCTGGTCGTGATACATCGCGAGCTGGGCATGCGAGCCGGCCAGCACGTTTTTCGTGAACAGCGTATCGGCCGGCAGCGGGCCGATCAGGTCCATGCCTTCTTCCCGCAGCTTGTCGAGCAGCGGCGCAATCACCTCGATCTCCTCGCTGCCCATGTGACCGCCCTCGCCCGCATGCGGGTTGAGGCCGGCGACGAGGATGCGCGGCTTGGCGAAGCCGAATTTGCTTAACAGATCGGCATGCAGGATGCGGATCGTCGTTTCGAGTTCCGCCGGCGTAATTGCGGCGGCAACCTCCTTCAACGGCAAGTGGGTCGTCGCCAGCGCGACACGCAATCCGGCGCCAGCGAGCATCATCACCACCCGGGTGGTTCCGGTTTTGGCTGCAAGGTATTCGGTATGGCCGGTGAAGGGGATGCCGGCATCATTGATGACGCCCTTGTGTAGCGGGCCGGTGACCAGCGCGGCGTATGCGCCCGCAAGGCAGCCGGCAAGTGCCTGATCGAGCATGGCGAGTACATAGCCCGCGTTCGCTACATCCAGCTGTCCCGGTGTGCTCGGTACGGCCAACGGTACATGCAGGATTTCCAAACCCGCGGTGCTGCGGCCGAGCCGGTGCGCGCGTTCTTCGATCAACCCCCGGTCGCCCAATACGACGATGCGCGCAGGAAATTCACGCTGCGTCAGCGCCAGGCATAGTTCCGGACCAATGCCCGCAGGTTCGCCGGAAGTGACGGCAATGACCGGCAGATCAGCGCTCTTCAAGCCGGTACTCGACATAGGCACGATCGCGCAACTGCCTGAGCCAGTCTTCGTAAGCTTCATCGGACTTGCGCTCGCGCAGTGCCTGGCGAGCCTGCAGACGCTTGCGCTCGTCGCCGGCTTCGGCACTCTTGCGTTCCTGCACCTGAATCAGGTGCCAGCCAAAGGGCGACTGCACGGGCTGACTGGTTTCGCCGATCTTGAGCGCATCCATCGCGCGTTCGAAATCCGGCACGGTATCGCCCTGATAGAGCCAGCCGAGATCGCCACCCTTCGCCGCCGACAGGTCATTGGAGTAAAGCCGTGCCAGCTCGGCGAAGTCGGCGCCGTTGTCGAGGCGTTCCTTGAGCCCGGCCAGCTTGTGGCGTGCTTCGTCTGACGCCACGAGTTCATTCACCTTGATCAGGATATGCCGCGCGTGCGTCTGGCGAATGGTGCCGCCAACCACGCCGCCGCCGCGGCGTTCGAGCAGTTTGACAATATGAAAACCGGCCGGACTTCTGAGTATTCCGCTGACCTCGCCAGGTTGCAGCCTGGCGACCGCTTCGGCATAGAGCGCGGGCAGACGATCGGCTGAACGCGGCTCGATCATGCCGCCCGACAAGGCGTCGGGTGCCTCGGAATAGCTTGCGGCGACCTGACCGAAATCCTGGCCGCTCGTGATGCGCGCCAGCGCTTCCTCGGCGCGCGCGCGCAGCTGTGTCAGCCGCGCGGAATCGGCCTGTTCTGGAACGCGCACGATGATATGTCCGAGCGCGACCTGGGCGGACTGGTTCGCCTGCTCGGGATGGGCAAGATAGTTGTCGATCTCGCCATCGGAGACGACGATGCGGCTTTCGACTTCGCGCTCCCGCAAGCGGGCGATGGTGATTTCCGCGCGGATATCCTCGCGGAAACGCTGCCACTCGATGCCGTCACGTTCCAGGGCCGCACGAAAATCGGCCAGCGCCAGACGATTGTTTTCGGCAATGCGGCGCAGGGCGGCATCCAGTTCGGCATCCGGAATGCGCAATCCGTTTTCCTTGGCAAACTGCATTTGCAGGCGATCGACTATGAGGCGTTCGAGCAACTGCTTCTCCAGCACCTCGCGCGCCGGCAGGGGCGTGCCGCGGCTCTTCAGCTGGCGGACGACCGTCGCCAGACGGTCGCGCAATTCGTACTGGGTAACCGCCTCGTCATTCACCACCGCCACCACGCGGTCGAGGGCAACGGGCTGACGGGTCTGCGCGCCAGCAAGTGCCGGCAGCAGCAAGAAAAGCGCAATGATGAATGGAAGTCTCATGGATAAGTGACAGGTATTAGTTTTCGGCAAATACGGGATCGGCTGTCGGCTGGTTGATGACGCCGTAGCCCGGAATGCTGCGCCGGAGAAGTTGCATGGGATTGGAGCCGATACGCGAAAAGTCGTTGAGCTCCAGCTGGAAGAAGATCGCGGTGGTCGGCTGGTCGGCAATCGTTGCCAGGCGTTGGACGACAAAGCGGCCGACCCAGCAGCTGGCATCGTATTCGAGTCCGCCGATAATTTCGATGACGCGATGTTCCTTGGTCGAATAGTTATAACGTCCCACGCCGTGCCAGCCGCCGAACAGCGGCCATTGTGCCGACACGTCGATCTGGCCGAGCAGGTCGCGGGCGTAGCGGTAACCCGCATTGATGACCTTGCCCGCTTCCGGACGGAAGCGGCCGCCCAGCGTCAGGCGATCGGTGCGTGCATCGCGCGGGTTGTATTGCCAGCCGATGTCGGCATAGGTATGCGGCAACACCTGGCCGGCAAGCGTTGCCAGAATGTCCGCGGAGCGTTCGGTGCGCGCCGTCTCGCCGGGCAAGGTCACATACTGGTCGGTGAAGTAGTAGCGCGTGCCGAGCGTGGCGCGCAACAGATCGGCCCCGCTGGCCGGATCGAGCAAGCGCGAAGTCACGGCCAGGGTCAGCTCGTTGGCGTCGCCGATCCGGTCGCCGCCGGCATAGCGGTTTTCCGAGAACATCTGCGCGAAGTTGAAACCGGCAATGCCGGTGTCGAAAACCGGAATATTGCTCTGGTCGCGTTTCGGTACAAACAGATAGAAAGCACGCGGTTCGAGGGTCTGTGTCAGCGATTTGCCGAACCAGTCGGTATCGCGCTCCATGACGAAACCGCCATCGACGCTGAAGATCGGGATGGCGCGACTTTGCGTAGCGGGCACGGTACTCCACCCGGCAGAAACAGCATCCGGCCGGTTTTGTCCGTCCAGTTCGTAGTGCGTCGAATGCACGCCGACCTTCGGTGTCAGCGAAAACGCCGCGGTCGCCAGCGGCAGCGACAACTGTGGATAGAGCGTCGTGCGCTTGCCGACCAGATCGGTTGGATGGTCGAAATTCACGTATTCCGCGTTCATATTGAAGGCCAGGCCCAGCGGCAGGTCGTAGCGGAAAGCCGACCCTGTCAGCTGCGGCAGCCGCTGGTAGGGTTTCGCCAGGCTCTGCAGCGTCTGGTAGGTCTGCACATTGAGCGCGGCGTTGTACCATGGCCCGCCATAGCTCAACACGCCCTGGCGCAGCAGGTTGCCCTGGGAAACCTGCGATACGCGCGTTGAACAGATCGCTGAAATAGTTGTCGTCCGACACGCCGTTGAGGTTCAGGGCCGCGGCAAAGCCCTGGCCGAGAACCTGGTTGTGCAGGATTGAATAGCCATAACGGTCGCGATTTGCCAACTGGTCGCCGGGCAGATATTCGACGCGGATCTGGCCCCTGTCCGGCATGTCTGGCTGGGTTCGATTCTGGGGCGTATCGAGGAGGTAACGAAACTCGGTATTGAGTTGTACGCCCCGCCGCGTCATCAGGCGCGGCGTGATCGTCGCATCCATGTGGGGCGCAATGTTCCAGAACCAGGGCGCAGTTATCTCGAGGCCGCTCTTGCTGGTGGAGCCGATCGTCGGCGGCAGGAAACCGCTTTTCTTCTGGTTATTGAGCGAGAAACTCATCCATGGCGTATAGAAAAACGGCACGTCCATGAATTTCACAACGGCACCGCGTCCCGTCCCCACTTCACTGGTGTAATCAAGATCGAGCGCGTCAATGGCCACTTCCCAGTCGCGCTTGCCGGGTGCACAGGTACTGTAGGTAGCATCCTCCAGGTGAAACTGATCCTTGCCACGAAACTCCAGGCGTTCGGCCACGCCACTGCCGGTCACCACGGGACGGGCAATCATCCTACCGGTCGTCGCCAGCACGCTGCCGGCTTCGTTGATGGTCGGCAGACCCAACAGGGTCAGCGCAGGCTCGGGCTCGGGGGGGGGCTGATGCCTGATCATATAGGCTGGTGCCTCGAATTCTCCGGTGCTCTCTTCCAGGCGCATGCGCATGCTCGGGCCGGTGATTTCGGTATCCGGGGAGGCAAGTCGCACATTGCCTTTCGCTGCCACTTCGTCTTCGAGCTGGCGATAGACGATGCGGTCAGCGCTGAGCGTATCGCCGGCCCGCTCAAGACGGGCATCGCCCTCGGCGATCACCTCGACTTCATTGATGCCGCCCACCTTGTTCGCGGTGACGAAGGTCGGGGCGAAGGTCTTGTCGGTTGCCGCGAAGGGCGTCGTGGCGGGATGCGAAATAACGGCGGCTGGCGCTGCCTGTCCAGGCGCCAAGGGCTGCGGCAAGACGGCGGCTGGTGCAGCAGGTTGCGACTGAATGCTCGGTGCTGGTTTGACAGCAACCGGCTGGGATGGTGCCGGCTTGAGCGGCACCCCGCCAAGCAGCGCCGGATCGACCCGCAGGAGCGGCAGATTCTCGCCAGCAAAGACAGTGCCGCCCAGACTGGCCAGCAGCAGCCAACCGATCGTCCTTACCACCTGCGTGAGCCATGCCAAAGACATCGTCGCTGCCATTCCTGTCGGTTCAGCGCAGCCTGGGCGCCGGTTAAGCCAATGATAGAATTTTTGATTCTAACATTTGACTGGAATGGGTCGCATGGAGCGTACTGAACAGATTCAAGGCTGGGTACAAGCGCAATTTCCTCAGCGCCCATTTGCCCTGACGCCGGCGTCGGCTGATGCCAGTTTCCGGCGTTACCTGCGGGTGTGCTTCGACGATGGTTCGACATGCATCGTCATGGACGCCCCGCCAGCCCATGAGGACGTACGTCCCTGGCTGCATGTACAACAGCTGTTCCACACCGCCGGCGCCCATGTCCCGGCTGTGCTGGCGCAGGATCTGGAACGCGGCTTCCTGCTACTTGAGGATCTCGGCTCGACAACCTATCTTGCCGCGCTCAATGACGCGAATGCCGCCACGTTGTACCGTGCCGCCCTCGACACGCTGATCGCCATTCAGCTGCAGAGTCGGCCCGGCATCCTGCCCGCCTACGACCGGGTGCTGCTCAAGCGCGAGCTCGACCTGTTTCCCGACTGGTATATCGGCAAACATCTGGCTATCGACCTCGATGCCACACAACGCAACGCACTGTCAGTGGTGTTCGAAAAGATCCTCGCCGTCAATCTCGCCGAACCCTGCGTTTTCGTGCATCGCGACTATCACTCGCGCAACCTGATGCTGCATGGCGACGGTCCAGGTGTCATCGACTTCCAGGATGCCGTTTATGGCCCGATCAGCTACGACCTTGTTTCACTCTTCAAGGATGCCTACATCGCATGGGAAGAGGAACGCACCATCGACTGGCTGATACGCTACTGGGAAAAGGCAAGGCAGGCCGGCCTGCCGGTACGCGCGGACTTCGGCGAGTTCTTCCGCGACTACGAGTGGATGGGCGTGCAGCGCCACGTCAAGGTGCTCGGCATCTTCGCCCGGCTGCTCCATCGCGACGGCAAGGACGGTTACCTGCGGGACATGCCGCTGGTGATGAAATATCTGCGTGCCGCCTGCGCGCGCTATGGCGAACTGACACCGCTGCTGCGCCTGATCGACAAACTCGAAAACCGGCAGGTTCAGGTGGGTTACACATTTTGAGGGCGATGATTCTTGCCGCCGGCCGCGGCGAACGCATGCGTCCGCTCACCGACCGCACGCCCAAGCCGCTCCTGCCGGTCGCCGGCAAGCCACTGATCGTCTGGCACCTCGAACGCCTCGCACTGGCGGGTTTTCGCGCCATCGTCATCAACCACGCGCATCTCGGCGACCAGATCGAAGCGCTGCTCGGCGACGGCGCAGCGTGGGGCGTACGCATTCGCTATTCCGCCGAGCCGGCCGGTGCGCTCGAAACCGCCGGCGGCATCGCCAACGCGCTGCCGCTCCTTGGCGAGAGTCCCTTTCTTGTTATGAATGGCGATATCTTCTGCGACTGGGACGTGCGTCGCGCATGTGCTGCATTGGCACCAGACATGCTCGCCCATCTGGTGCTTGTCGGCAACCCACCGCATCATCACGCCGGTGATTTCACCCTGGCCGACGGGAAAGTCGGCGTTGGCGAGACGGCCCGGCGCACCTTCAGCGGCATCGGCATCTATCGTCCGGAATTCTTTGCCGGCATCGAACGGGGCCAGCCGGCGAAGCTCGCGCCCTTGCTCAACGAGGCCATTGCCGCCGGCAAGGTCAGCGGCGAGTATCACGCTGGCAGGTGGGTCGATGTCGGCACGCCCGAGCGACTCGCCGCGCTCGACATCGACCTGCGGCACGCGTGCTAGCATTTCGTAATGAGCCCACCCCGAAAATCTCGCTGCGCTCGGTTCTCCCCTCAAGGGGCCAAGCAACACTTGGGGGCGGCCCGGCGTGTTTCTTGAGAATATCGCGCCCTTCCTGCAGCGCCGACAGGCACTACTCGCCCGCATGGCTGCGGCCGGCGGTGGCGTGGCCGTCATCCCCACCGCGCCAGAGCAGGTGCGCAACCGTGATACGACCTTTCCCTACCGCGCTGACAGCTACTTTCATTACCTGACCGGCTTTCCCGAACCCGAGTCCGTGCTGGTTCTGGTTGCGAGCGATCGCCCACAGTCCATCCTGTTCTGTCGCGACAAGGATGTCGAGAAAGAAATCTGGGATGGCTTTCGCCATGGATCCGAAGCTGCGCGCGCGGCCTTCGGTTTCGACTCGGCCGATTCGATCCATGAGTTCGACAGCAAACTTGCAGAACTGCTCGCCGACCAGCCGGCGCTCTGGTATTCACTTGGCCGCGCCGCCGCCTGGGATGCGCGCATCAGTGCGGCACTGAATGCCGTGCGGGCGCAAACGCGCAATGGCAAGCACGCTCCCGCCATCATCCATGACGTACGCGCAGCGCTCGACGAAATGCGCCTGATCAAGGATGCCCATGAAATTGCCCTGATGAAGCGGGCAGCCACCATCGCCGGCGCCGCCCACCGGCGCGCGATGCGCTGCGCTGCGCCAGGTAAATTCGAATACGAAGTCGAGGCCGAGTTCCTGCATGAGTTCCGCCGCCAGGGCAGCCAGGCTCCGGCCTATTCGCCCATCGTCGCCGGCGGCGCCAATGCCTGCATCCTTCACTACATCGGCAACGATCAACAGCTCAAGGATGGCGACCTGCTATTGATCGACGCCGGCTGCGAAGTCAACGGCTACGCCAGCGACATCACGCGCACCTTCCCCGTGAATGGCCGCTTCAGCGGACCGCAGGCCGATGTTTATGCCCTGGTTCTCGCAGCGCAGTCGGCGGCAGTTGTTGCGACCAGGCCAGGCGCCACCTTCCTCGCGCCACACGATGCCGCGGTGCGCGTGCTCGCACAGGGCATGCTCGATTTGAAGCTGCTCGAAGGCAGCCTCGATGGCGTGATCGAATCGGGCGCCTACCAGCGCTTCTACATGCACCGCACCGGACACTGGCTTGGCCTCGACGTTCATGACGCCGGCGAATATCGCGATGGCGAGGAGTGGCGCATCCTCGCGCCGGGCATGACGCTCACCGTCGAACCGGGTTGCTACATCCGCCCGGCCGACGACGTCCCCGCCGCCTTCCACAACATTGGCGTACGTATCGAAGACGACGTGCTCGTGACGGCCGATGGTTGCGAGATACTCTCGGCCGACACACCGAAGACCGTCGCCGACATCGAAGCATTGATGGCCAGATGAGTGCGCCAGTCCTGATCATCGGCGGCGGGCCTGCTGGCATGGCGCTGGCGCTGGCCTTGTACCGGGGAGGCGTGACGAGCCGCATCGTCGATGCCCGCCCGCGTGGCGCGGCGAAAGACGATACCCGCATCCTCGCGCTATCGCACGGCTCGCGCCTCGCGCTCGAAAGCCTGGGTATCTGGCACGCAATTCCCAATACACCGATCACGACGATCCATGTTTCCCACCAGGGCGGACTGGGACGCACGATAATCCGCGCCGCTGAAGAAAACGTGCCGGCACTTGGCTATGTGCTCGCCGCCGGCGACCTCGCCCGTGCGCTTGATGAGGCGCTCGTCGCGGCGAACATTGCCTACGCCGACAACACGCCGGCGCCGGAGTACCCCGACGGTGCACTCACCGTGCATGCCGAAGGCCGCATCAATGACGCTGACGGCATCCGCACGCGCGACTATGGCCAGCACGCCGTGATCTGCATGGCCCGCGCCGCGACACCGCATCACGGAACGGCCTGGGAACGCTTCACCCCCACCGGCCCGATTGCCCTGCTGCCCTGCAACGCGGGCTATGCCGTCGTACTGACCTGTCCGGCAGCTGAGAGCGAAATGATCGTCGCACTGAACGACACCGCATTCCTCGCCATGTTGCAGCAACGCTTCGGCCCGCGCGTGACGCTGACAAGCGTTGGCCCGCGCGCAGTCTTTCCGCTCGGCCTGCGCGTGCGCCGCAACCCGGTCGGGGATCGTCAGGTCTGGATCGGCAACGCCGCGCAAACGCTGCACCCGGTTGCCGGCCAGGGCTTCAACCTCGCGCTGCGCGACATCATGGAACTGGCCGACACGCTGACCGATGCAGTCGATCCGGGTGATGCGGCTTTGCTGGCGCGCTATGCTGCCCGGCGCCGTTTCGACCGTGCGGGCACGATCGGGCTCACCGACAGTCTGGTGCGGCTGTTTTCCAACAAGATTCCGCCGCTACTTCATGCACGCGGCGCCGGCCTGCTGGCGCTCGATCTTTTCCCGCCCGCCCGCTCATTCGTGGCGCGGCGCATGATGTTTGGCGCGCGGGGCTGGTAAGCGTTAAAATCTTGCTCCCGATTTTCCCCACCAAATCCGCCCCCTCATGAACTATCTCGGCTTCACGCTGCGCAACAACTTGTTCGTCGCGCCCATGGCCGGGGTAACGGATCGTCCGTTCCGTCAGCTGTGCAAGAAGCTCGGCGCGGGGCTCGCGGTGTCGGAGATGGTCACGTCCAATTCCCTGCTCTACGGCAGCGCCAAGACACGTCGCCGCGCCGACCATACCGGCGAGGTCGACCCCATCGTCGTGCAGATCGCCGGCGCCGATCCAGTGCTGCTGGCGCAGGCCGCGCGCTACAACGTTGAACGCGGCGCGCAGATCGTCAACATCAACATGGGCTGCCCGGCCAAGAAGATCTGCAACGTCATGGCCGGCTCGGCACTGATGCAGAACGAACCGCTTGTCGCCCAGATCCTTGCAGCCGTAGTGAAGGCCGTGCCCGAAACGCCGGTGACACTCAAGTTTCGCACCGGCTGGAACCGCGAAAACAAAAATGCGCCGACCATCGCGCGCATTGCGCAGGAATCCGGCATCCGTGCCATCGCCATTCACGGCCGCACGCGCGCCGACCAGTATCAGGGCTGCGCGGAATACGACACAATTGCACTGGTGAAATCGCAGATGAACATTCCGGTGATCGCCAACGGCGACATCGCTACGCCCGAGCAGGCCAAGTTCGTTCTCGACTACACGCAGGCTGACGGCGTGATGATCGGCCGCGCGGCACAAGGAAAGCCCTGGCTGTTCCGCGAAATCGAGTACTTTCTTAGGACCGGCGCCGTCCTGCCAGCGCCGACTTTTACCGAGATACACACCATCCTGCGCGAACATCTTGCCGATCTCTACGCTTTCTACGGCGCGGAGACCGGGGTGAGGATCGCGCGCAAACATATCTCGTGGTATACGAAGGGCATCGTCGGCGCGGCGCGCTTTCGCCATGCGATGAACCAGCTCGAGGATATTGAAGCGCAACTGGCCGCCACCGACGAGTTCTTCCTTGCCACCGACAACCATGGGCCGGCCAACGACACCGTCCGCTATATGGTGGCCGCGTGAGCAACGAACTCGCCGACTGCGTCCGCCGCAGCATCAATCGCTATTTTCGCGATCTCGATGGCGAGTCGCCGCATGCGATCTACGACATGGTGATCTCCGGAGTCGAGCGCCCGATGCTCGAAGTCGTGATGAAGCAGGCCCAGGGCAACCAGACGCTCGCTGCCGAGCTGCTGGGCATCAGCCGCAGCACCCTGCGGCGCAAACTCGCCGATCACAATCTTTCCTGACTCATTTTTTCCGATCTCTTCCGAACAGGTGCAAACATGAAAGTGACCCAGGCACTCATCAGCGTTTCCGACAAGCATGGCGCAGTTGATTTCGCCCGCGAACTCGCCGCCCTCGGCATCAAGCTGCTCTCCACGGGCGGCACCGCCAAGCTGCTGCGCGACGCCGGCCTGTCCGTCACCGATGTTTCCGATTACACCGGCTTCCCCGAGATGCTCGACGGCCGCGTCAAGACCCTGCACCCGAAGGTGCATGGCGGCATCCTCGGCATCCGCGGCAATGCCGAGCATGCGGCGACGATGACCAAACATGGCATTCCGACCATCGACCTCGTCGTCGTCAATCTCTACCCCTTCCAGCAGGCCATTGCGAAGAAGGATTGCACGCTGGCCGATGCCATCGAGAACATCGACATCGGCGGACCGACCATGGTGCGCGCTGCGGCGAAGAACCACGGCAACGCGCAGGGTGGTTGCGCCGTCGTCACCGAACCGGCCGACTACACCGGCATCATCGATGAATTAAAGGCGGGCAAGGGTGAGATTTCTTACGCCACGCGCTTCGCGCTGGCCAAGAAAGCCTTCGTGCATACCGCCCGCTACGACAGCGCCATCGCCAACTGGCTCACCAGCCTCGACGCCGACAACCAGCCGACGACCTTTCCCGAGCGCCTGCAACTGGCCTTCGACAAGGTCGACACCATGCGCTATGGCGAGAACCCCCACCAGCAGGCGGCGTTCTACAAGGAACCCAACCCGGTGGCGGGCAGCATCTCGGCCTACGAACAACTGCAGGGGAAGGAGCTTTCCTACAACAACATCGGCGACGCCGATGCGGCGTGGGAGGCGGTCAAGGCCTTTGACGATGCCACGACCTGCGTGATCGTCAAGCATGCCAACCCCTGTGGCGTCGCGTTCGGCGCGACCGCCGAGGAAGCCTATCGCCGCGCCTTCGCCACCGACCCGACCTCGGCGTTCGGCGGCATCATCGCCTTCAACTGCGCGATCGACAAAGCTACGGCCGAGGCCGTTTCCGGCCAGTTCGCCGAAGTCATCATCGCGCCCGAAATCACGCCGGAAGCCCGCGCCGTGTTCGCCGCCAAGCAGAACCTGCGCGTGCTGGTCGTGCCGATGGGAAAAACGGCAGGGGTATTCGACTACAAGCGCGTCGGCGGCGGCCTGCTGGTACAGACGGCCGATGAGGCGCGCATCGTCCAGGCCGATCTGAAAATCGTCACCCAGCGCGTACCGACAGAACAGGAAATGCGTGACCTGTTGTTTGCCTGGCGCGTCGCCAAGTACGTCAAGTCGAATGCCATCGTCTACTGCAAGGATGCGATGACCGTCGGCGTCGGCGCCGGACAGATGAGCCGCGTCGACTCGGCGCGCATCGCCGCAATCAAGGCCGAGAACAACAAACTGACCGTCAAGGGATCGGTGGTCGCCTCCGATGCCTTCTTCCCCTTCCGCGATGGCCTCGACGTGCTGGCCCAGGCCGGCGCCACGGCGGTCATCCAGCCCGGCGGCTCGGTACGCGACGCAGAGGTCATCGCCGCAGCCGACGAACACGACATCGCCATGGTATTTACCGGCTTCCGCCACTTCCGGCACTGATCATGAAATACTCATTTACCCTACTGGCAATTGCCACCGCCCTGACCGCCGGTCAGCCGGCCTGCGCCGAAGAAAATGCCGGATGGGTCAACCGGGTGCGCAACGAACTGGGCGAGACCTGGCGGTTCGGCACGACCGAATACTATGCCACCTTCCACACCACGCACCTGCCCTGGGCCTATACGGAAGACCAGAACAAGCAGTACCAGAACTGGCCGCCCGGACTCGGCATCGGCCGGGGTCGCTACGACGAGAAGGGCAACTGGCATGGCTTGTATGCCATGGGCTTCCAGGACTCTCATTTCAAGCCGGAATGGGTGGTCGGCTATGGCTGGAAAACCTACTGGCAAGCACCGGGCGATCTCAAGCTCGGCCTTGGCTATACGGCCGGCCTCACCACCCGTACGGATATCGGCCATTACACGCCCGTGCCCCTGATCCTGCCCGTCGTTTCGGCCGAATACGGCAAGTTCGCGGTCGAAGGCGTCTATGTGCCGGGCGGCAAAGGCAACGGCAACGTCATGTTGTTCTGGTTGAAATGGCATACCGACAGCAAAAGCCTTTTCGGGTGGAACCCCTAATGAAGCTGCTTGTCATCGGCTCCGGCGGCCGCGAACATGCATTGGCCTGGCGCCTCGCCCAATCACCGAAGGTGCAGAAGATCCATGTCGCCCCCGGCAATGCCGGCACGGCGCACGAGGACGGCCTCGAAAACCTGCCCATTACAAGCATTCACGATCTCGTCGCCTTCGCGCGTGACAACAACATCCATGCCACGGTCGTCGGTCCCGAAGCGCCGCTCGCCGCCGGCGTGGTCGATGCTTTTCGCGCCGCCGGACTGCGCATCTTCGGCCCGACCAAAGCGGCCGCACAACTCGAAAGCTCGAAGGACTTCGCCAAGCAGTTCATGAGCCGCCACAACATCCCGACGGCGAAATTCTCCACCTTCACCGATGCTGCCGCAGCGCATGCCTATGTCGATGGCGAGGGCGCCCCCATCGTCATCAAGGCCGATGGCCTGGCGGCTGGCAAGGGCGTCGTCGTCGCGCTGTCCGTGGATGCGGCACACACCGCCATCGACGACATGCTCGCCGACAACAAGCTGGGCAGCGCGGGGAGCCGTGTCGTCATCGAGGAATTCCTGGAAGGAGAAGAGGCGAGCTTCATCGTCATGGCCGATGGTCACCATGCACTGGCACTCGCCACCAGCCAGGACCACAAGCGGCTCAAGGACAATGACGCAGGCCCCAACACCGGCGGCATGGGTGCCTACTCCCCCGCGCCGGTGGTAACGCCAGAGATTCATGCACGCGTCATGCGCGAGGTGATCATGCCGACCATCCACGGCATGGAGAAGGACGGCATCCTGTTCACCGGCTTCCTCTACGCCGGTCTGATGATCAAGCCCGATGGCGGACTCAAGGTGCTTGAATTCAACTGCCGCATGGGTGACCCGGAGACACAGCCGATCATGCTGCGCCTGAAGAGCGACCTGACCGAACTCGTGGACGCCGCCATCGATGGCCGACTGGACAAGGTCGATACCGACTGGGATCGGCGGGTTGCGCTTGGCGTCGTGCTCGCCGCGCACAATTATCCGGACAGCCCGCGCAAGGGTGATCTCATCGAAGGCCTGAGCAAAACCGGTGCCGATGCGCATGTCTTCCATGCCGGCACAGCTGAAAAGGACGGCCATGTCATCACCGCGGGTGGCCGCGTGCTTTGCGTCACCGCGCTGGGCGACACCGTGAAGAGCGCGCAGAAGCGCGCTTACGAAATCGCCGACGGCATCCGCTTCGCCGGCATGCAGTTCCGCCGCGATATCGGATTTCGCGCCATCAAGCGCTAATGAATTCCGCTGTTGTCCGCGGCTATTTCATCGGGCTGCAAGAACAGATTGTCGCGGCGTTAGAAGCCTTCGACGGCAAACCCTTCCTGCGCGATGAATGGAAACGTCCCCAAGGAGGCGGCGGCATTTCGCGCCTCATCGAGGAAGGTGATTTCTTCGAGCGTGGCGGCGTCAACTTCTCCCATGTCACCGGTGACGCACTACCCGCTTCAGCCACCGCGCACCGCCCTGAACTCGCCGGCCGGCACTGGGAGGCAATGGGCGTTTCGCTGGTGCTGCATCCGCGCAATCCGTATTGCCCGACCACGCACCTGAACGTGCGCTGCTTCGTCGCGACGAAGGACAACGAAGAACCCGTCTGGTGGTTCGGCGGCGGCATGGACCTCACGCCGTATTACGGCATCACGGAGGATGCGGTGCATTTCCATCGCAGCTGCAAGGAGGCGCTCACCCCCTTCGGCGACGATGTGCATGCGCGCTACAAGAAGTGGTGCGACGAGTATTTCTTTCTCAAGCACCGCAACGAACCACGCGGCATTGGTGGCATCTTTTTCGACGACCTCAGTGAAGGGGGCTTCGACCGCTGCTTCGCGCTGACGCAAAGCGTCGGCGACCGGTTTGTCGATGCCTACCTGCCGATCTGCGCACTTCGCCGCGACCTGCCCTACGGCGAGCGCGAGCGCGACTTCCAGGCATACCGGCGCGGCCGCTACGTCGAATTCAATTTGGTGTGGGATCGCGGCACGCTATTCGGCCTGCAGTCGGGCGGGCGTACCGAGGCGATCCTGATGTCGCTGCCGCCGCTCGTCAAATGGCGCTACGACTGGCACCCCGCACCCGGCAGCGCCGAGGCAAAGCTCTACAGCGACTTCCTGCTGCCGCGTGACTGGATCTGAGGCGTCACGCTCTGGCATTCCGCCGCAGCGCGGTAGTGCCGGTTGGCTTCATCCGTCCGTTCGAGCCGGTCATACAAGCGGGCCAGTTCGACATGCGCCGCACACGAAGCAGCCACCGCCAGCGAGGCCTCGAGATAACTTTGCGCCTTGCCCCAAAGCTGGCGCTGCGTGCATAGCCGACCCAGCGCCAGTAACAGTACTGCATCCTGGGGATGTTCGTGCAGCCACTTTTCGCAATGGGCAAGGCGTCCCAGCACATCGCCGCCAGAGCAGATTGAATAAACTTCCAGCAGCGCCGATTCCCAGCGCTCGTCGAGGTAATCCTCGATCAGTTGCGCACTTTCGGCGCAGGCACCCGCAGCGGCCAGCGCGCCGGTCGCACGCTGCGTCAGGCGCAGATCGAGCCGGTCGGCGGCAGGCATCCCCCGCCAATGACGCATGAGTTGCGCGGCATCGTCCTGCAGCGTATCGAGGATGCCGTGGTAGGCACGCAGACGCAGCGGCTGGGCCTGCTCAGGGGTCAGTACATGGTGCTTTTCGAGCTGTTTGGCAAGCCGCAGCAGTTCAGCCCAGTCGCCCTGTCCCTGGGCAAGCCGCAAGGCAAAACGCTGGGCGGAAATCTGCCGGCGTTCCTTCGGCCCGAGTTGTGCCAGCGCGGCTTCCGCAGCCGAATAATCGCGCCCATCAAGTGCGATGCGAATTTCGGCCATCAGGCGCGCGGTACGCCAGCCGGCCGCATCCATGGCCTCCGCCCGGGCCTGCCACGTGGCGATGCGCGCCGGATCGCGCAAGGCATGCGCGGCTTTCAGACCGACCAGTGCAGCCACCCCTTGGGCCACGGTCGCCGTCCTCAGCGACCCGGCGGATCCGGCTGACGCCGTCTCGCCAGCGCCGACTTTTTCTGGTACGGCATGCCGACTGACTTTCTCCGCGCTCTTCAGCACATGGCTGTAGCGCCCTTCCCAGAACATGCGCAGCGCTTCAGCCGCCACACGCTCGTCGCGCTGGCGCGCGCGGCGTTCGCGGTAGGCGGAGACTGCGCGTGGCAGATGCAGGGTCACGGCGATCGTCCGCAGCAGCAGATAGGCCACGAGCAGAGCAAGCAGTTGCAGCAACACGAACAGGTTGAGGGAAATCTCGGCGCGCCACGGCGGCATCACCCAAAGCACGTAACCGTCGGTCAGGCGGCCCAGCAAAGCGATGCCGATCGCCAGTGCGGCCAGGGTCAGCAGCCAAAACAGTGCGCGCATGACTTATTTAACCGGGCCGCGATCCCCACGATCACGGCTGAGCTTGAAGTTGCGCAGCGCCGCGAGGGTTTCGTTGAGATCGATGGGGTCACGCATGACGTCGAGCTTGATCAAGCTCTTCAGCGTCTTTTGCGCGTCCTGCACGGCGGGGGCATGCGTGTCGAAATAGTGTCCGAGCCAGTCATCCGCCTGCGTCAGATCGCCCCGAAAGCTGCGGCCATCGCGTGCCAGCAGGGCCAGCCGCGCCGCAAGCAGGCGCAGGCGCAGGTTCTCACGCAGGAAGTAAGTCTCGCGCGGCGCGAGCAGGCCAGGATCGGTTCGGTCGATGCGCTCGATGCGCACCAGTTGGCGCAGTTCCTGCCAGAGTTCGCCGAGCCAGGCGCGAATCATTTTCTCGAAAGTCGGTTCTGACGGAACGGCGGATTCGGGTTTTTCAAGCACGGCCGGGCCCGCACCGGCCTTCTTTTCTACATTTTTTTCGGGCTTGGACCGCGTCGCCGGTGCAGGTCGCTGCTCGAAGGCCAGCGGCATGCCCGGTACGGCATTCAGCAGGGTGTCCAGTCTGAGCGCAATGCCGGAGATATCCGCACCGGGCAACGCCTTCAGGCGCTCGATGTCGCGCGCAATCAATTTGCGCAGCGGCAGAAACTGCGGCTGCGCGCTTTTCGCCAGGCGCGCTTCGGCGCCCTGCAAGGCAATCAGGGCCGCCTCGACATTGCCGGCCAGTTGCAGTTGCTGCGCGGCGATCGACACATTCTGCTCGATTTCCGCCAGCAGGCGATCGTCCCGGACAAGGGACAATTCCTGGTACATCGTCTGCATCGCCAGTTGCTGGCTCTGCATCTCGGCCAGTTGCGCCTCCAGGGCACCGTACTTCGCCTGCAGCGCATCGAGCGCTTCACGGTTCTGTTTGGCATTGGCCAGCGCCTCGCGTTGCGAGGCATCGCTGTCAGTCAACCGGCGTGACAGCTCCTGGCGCGTTGACGCAATGCGCTCATTGCCCTGCCAGGCCAGCCAGGCCAGCGCCACCACACCCAGCAAGGCCAGGCCGGCCAACCAGAGCGCGAGCGGCCGAGATCCGCCACCGGGCTTGTTCGCAGGGGTGGGCGAAGGCGTCGTGAGTGCAGGCTTTTCAGGTGTGTTTTCTTCGTTCATGGCCGTGAATAATAATCGATCAAACCCGCGAGCAAGCCGGCATCGGCGGGTCCGGTCTGCACCACATTATGCAATCCCAATGCGCGCGCCTGTGCGGCGATGCGCGCGTGGGGCACGAAGGTCGGCGTGTGCTTGAGCCAGCCCTGGCCGAGCTTGCCGACCATCTCGTACAGATTGCGCAAGCCTTCGCTACTCGTCACCGTCACCGCGTCAAGGTGGCCATCGCTCCAGAGTTTGACGAGTGGCGCAGGGTCGAGTGCCGGCCGGGTACGCCGATAGCAGGTGACGTAATCGACGGTTGCCCCGCGGGCCTTCAAGGTATCGCCGAACAGGTCGCGGCCGCTGTCGCCACGAAAGATGATGATGCGCCGGCCAGCGACCTCGGCAAACGGCGCCAGTTCGAGCAGCGCTTCGGAATCGAAGCGCTCCTGTGGCGCTACCACGTCGCGAATCCCGTGACGGGCCAGCGCCGCTTCGCTGCTGTGGCCAACAGTCGCCACGCGCACGTTGTCCGGCCATTGTCGCTGGGCCAGGATCACGGCCAGTGCATGGTTGACGGCATTCGGGCTGACGAACATCGCCCAGTCATACTGATCGAGCCGGATCGCTGCATCAAGGATCGGCGTGGTATCGGCAACGGCCTCGATCGCCAGCACGGGAAACAGCACCGGGTGCGCCCCAAGTTCGAACAGGGCTTCGGCAAGGTGTGTCGCCTGTCCGGCCGGCCGGGTGACGACAATGTGCCGTCCCGCCAGCGCCGACTTTTCGACAGCGCAGTCCATGTGCGCGACTATCCGAGCGCCGCGAGGATTTCGTTGGCGCCCTGCGCGCGCAGAGTGGCGGCCAGCGTAAGCCCCAGTGCCTCGGGATCGCTCGCCGGGCCGCTGTGTTCGGCGCGGGCAATGCGCGTGCCATCGGGCGTCGCCACCAGACCGCGCAGGCGCAACTGGCCATGCGCATGCTCGGCGAAAGCACCGAGCGGCACTTCGCAACTGCCGGCCAGCGCCCGCGAGACGGCACGCTCGGCGCGCACGCAAGCCGCCGTGGCAGGATCGTTGAGCGGCTGCAACCAGGCAGCAATTTCGGGACGGCCCGACAGCGCCTCGATGCCCAGCGCACCTTGCCCGGCAGCAGGCAATGAGGATTCGGCAGTCAACACCGAGCGAATGCGTTCGCCCAGGCCAAGCCGTGTCAGGCCAGCCGCCGCGAGGATGATGGCGTCGTACTGCCCCTCGTCGAGCTTGCGCAGGCGCGTGTCGAGATTGCCGCGCAAACTGGTCACGGCCAGATCGGGATAGCAGGCGCGCAACTGTGCTTCGCGGCGCAAGCTGGAGGTTCCAACCACCGCGCCCGGTGGCAGTTCGTCGATACGTGCAAACTTGTTCGAGACAAAAGCGTCGAGCGGCACTTCACGCGGGCCGATCGCCACCAGCGTGAACTCCGGCTCCAGCACCATCGGCACGTCCTTCATCGAATGTACGGCGATGTCGGCGCTGCGGTCGAGCAGCGCGGTTTCGAGCTCCTTGACGAACAACCCCTTGCCGCCCACCTTGGCGAGCGGGCGGTCGAGAATCTGGTCGCCGCGCGTCGTCATGCCGAGCAGTTCGACGCGGCAGGACGGATATAATTTCTGCAAAAGGGCACGCACATGCTCCGCCTGCCAGAGGGCCAGACGCGATTCACGGGTAGCGATAATAATTTGCTCAGGTAAGCGCTCGGGAGTGGAGGTCACGAATTTTCCGATAAGCGAGAAACATATGAATGATTCAGCGAACGATACAGCGGCGGCCAAACCTTCTACACCGGTAAATTCTAGCATTCCAGCCGATTCCCTCCCGCCTCACACCATCGACAAGGATGCGCCACTTTTCGCTGACATCCGGCTGCTCGGCCGCCTGCTCGGCGATGTGATCCGCGATCAGGAGGGCGCCGCGGTCTTCGATCTGATTGAGCGCATCCGCCAGCTGTCAGTCCATCTCCACCGCAACGACGACGCGGCAGCACGCAAGGAACTGGGTGATCTGCTCAACAGCCTGTCGCGCGAGCAGACCAACCTCGTGGTGCGTGCCTACAGCTATTTCTCCCACCTGGCCAACATCGCCGAAGACCAGCACCGCATCCGCCGCGCACGCGCCCATGCGCTGGCCGGCTCGCCACCGCGCGCCGGCAGCTACTTCCGCGCGGCGGCGCGCGCCGCGCAGCTGGGCATCGGCAGCGATGTCATTACCAAGTTTTTTGCCCACGCCGACATCGCGCCGGTGCTCACCGCGCACCCGACCGAGGTGCAGCGCAAAAGCATTCTCGACAGCCAATGGAAAATCTCGCGCCTGCTCGATGCCCGCGACCGCGGGCCGCTGACACCTGAAGAACTTGTTGTGAACGAAGAGGCCCTGCGCCGCACCGTGCTGATCCTTTGGCAGACGCGCATGCTGCGCGAGGTCAAGCTCTCGGTAATGGATGAGGTGAACAACGCGCTCTCCTACTACGACACCACCTTCCTGCGCGAGTTGCCACGCCTGCACAACAGTATCGAGGATCTTGTCGGTAAAACGTTGCCCGCCTTCCTGCGACCCGGGTCGTGGATTGGCGGCGACCGCGACGGCAACCCCTTCGTCACCGCAGACATCCTGAAAAGCGCGCTCAACGCACAAAGCCGCAAGGCCTTTGTCTTTTACCTCGAGCAGGTGCATCTGCTGGGTGGCGAGTTGTCCTCCTCCGATCTGCTGGTTAAAGTCTCGGCGGAATTACGTGACCTGGCAATTCACTCGCCCGACCGCAATCCGCATCGCGACGACGAGCCTTACCGGCGCGCCATTGCCGGCATCTACGCGCGGCTCGCTGCCACCGCGCGCGATCTTGACCACATGGAAGCGCTGCGCCACGCCGTTGCCGAGGCGCCTCCGTATGCCGATTGCAACGCTTTTGCCGCCGAGCTCGACATCATCGACCGCTCGCTGAAAGCGCACGGATCCGCGCTGATGGCGCGCGGCCGCCTGCGCCGGCTGCGCCGTGCAGCGGCGTTGTTCGGGTTTCATCTCGCACCCATCGACCTGCGGCAGAACTCCGAGGTGCACGCACGCACAGTGCATGAATTATTTGAAACCGCTCGCCCTGGTACCGAGTATGCCAAGCGCAGCGAGGCAGGACGCATTGCCCTGCTGCTCGCGGAACTCGCCACGCCGCGCCTGCTGGCCTCGCCCTACTGGACCTATACCGAAGAAACAACCGCCGAACTGGCGATTTTCCATGCCGCGCGCGACATGCACCGCCTCTACGGCAAGGCGGCGATCCAGAACGTCATCATCTCCATGAACGAAGGCGTCTCGGACATCCTCGAGGTCGCGCTGCTGCTCAAGGAGGTTGGCCTGCTGCGCCCACGCGAGGGCGAACTCGATGTCAACATCGTGCCGCTGTTCGAGACCATCGGCGATCTCGAACACTGCAGCACGGTGATGGATGAACTGTTCGCGCTACCCGCCTACCGCCGCCTGCTCGACAGTCGTGGCGGCTTGCAGGAAGTGATGCTGGGTTATTCGGACAGCAACAAGGACGGCGGTTTCCTGATGTCGAACTGGGCGCTCTACCGCGCCGAGATCGCGCTGGTGGAGGTGTTCAAACAACATGGCCTGCGGCTGCGCCTGTTTCACGGCCGTGGCGGCACGGTGGGCCGCGGCGGCGGCCCGAGCTACGAAGCCATCCTCGCCCAGCCCGCCGGCGCCGTGCAGGGCGCGCTCCGCATCACTGAACAAGGCGAGGTGATCGCCTCGAAATACGCCAACCCGGAGCTTGGTCGGCGCAATCTGGAAGTGCTCGTTGCCGCCACGCTCGAAGCCACGCTGCTGCCGCAGGCCTACGACGATCCCCAGCCCGACTGCCTCGCCGCGATGGCCGAAATGGCCGACGCGTCGTTCCGCGCCTATCGCGCGCTGGTCTATGAGACGCCCGGCTTCGAGCAGTATTTCTGGGAATCCACCGTCATCAGTGAAATCTCGCAGCTCAACATCGGCAGCCGTCCGGCCTCGCGCAAGAAGACCACCGCCATCGAAGACCTGCGCGCCATTCCCTGGGTATTCTCGTGGTCACAATGCCGGCTGATGCTGCCCGGCTGGTACGGCTTCGGCAGCGCCTACGACGCCTTCATCGCAAAACACGGCGCGACCGGCCTGGCACTACTGCAAAAGATGCATCGTGACTGGGGATTCTTCCGCACTCTGCTGTCGAACATGGACATGCTGCTGGCCAAGGCCGACATCGCGCTCGCCGAGCGCTACGCCGGACTGGTGCAGGATGCGGCATTGCGCGAGGCGATTTTTGCGCGCCTGAAAAACGAGCTGCAAGCCACCATCGACGCATTGCTCGCCATCACCGGCCAGCGTGAGTTGCTCGAAAGCAACCCGTTGCTGCTGCGCTCGATGCAAAACCGCTTCCCCTACCTCGACCCACTCAACCACCTGCAGGTCGAACTGCTGCGGCGCTATCGATCCGGCCCGCCCTGGAGCGACGACAAGCGGGTCAGGAGCGGTATCCACCTCACCATCAACGGCGTCGCGGCGGGCCTGCGCAACAGCGGTTAGGCAAGCGAAAGTCGGCGCTGGCGGGACGGCGCCAGCACCGAGTTTTCAGTTATGCGAACTCGACCAGCAGGTCCTTCGCACTCACGCTGTCGCCGTGGCGCGCGTGAATGGCCCGCACCGTGCCGTCGCGCTCGGCCTTGAGCATGGTTTCCATCTTCATCGCCTCGATGGAAACGAGCGGATCGCCCTTCACCACTTTCTGCCCGACATGCGCGGCGACGGTGACAACCGTGCCGGGCATCGGCGCGCCCAGATGCTTCGGGTTGCCTTCCTCGGCGCGCGGCTTGGCCTTGGGGTTGGCCAGGCCGGCCTTGGGCACGCGGAGCACCCGTGACTGGCCGTTGAGTTCGAAGAAGACGCGGACCTGTCCATCCTCGTCCGGCCCTGCCGTGCCCTGTTGCGAAATGATCAGGTTCTTGCCGCGTTCGAGGTCGACGGTGATTTCCTCGCCGGCCTGCAACCCGTAGAAGAAGGCCGGTGTCGGCAGCTTCGACACATCGCTGTTGTGGCTGCGGTGCGTCGCATAGTCCTTGAACACCTTGGGATACATCAGATAGGAAGCGAGGTCGGTATCGGCGATCTTCCATCCGGTGGCCGCTTCGGCTTCTGCACGCTTGGCTTCGAGATCGACCGGGGGCAGTGAATCGCCGGCGCGGCCGACGAGCGGTGGTTCGCCCTTCAGTACCTTCTTCTGCAGATCGGCGGGGAAGCCGTCGGGCGGGAAGCCAAGTTCGCCCTTCATCAATGAAATAACGGAGTCGGGGAAATCGATCTCGCGCGCCGGGTTCTTCACATCTTCGGGCGTGAAACCGTTGGCAACCATGAACAGCGCCATGTCGCCGACGACCTTCGAAGTCGGTGTGACCTTGACGATATCGCCGAACAGCAGGTTGACGTCGGCATAGGCCCGCGAAACCTCGTCCCAGCGGTGCTCGATGCCCATGGCGCGCGCCTGTTCGCGCAGGTTGGTGTATTGCCCACCGGGCATCTCGTGGCGGTAGACGTCGGCGGTACCGGAGCGGATGTCTGCCTCGAAGGGGGCGTAGGCACGGCGCACGCCTTCCCAGTAGCGCGAAAGGCTTTGCATGGCATCGAAATCGATGCCGGGATCGCGCGCGCTGCCGGCCAGCGCGGCGGCGATGGAGCCAAGGTTGGGCTGGGAGGTCAGCCCGCTCATCGCATCGAGCGCGCCATCGACGACGTCGCAGCCAGCTTCGACGGCGGCCAGCACCGAAGCGGCGGCGATGCCGCTGGTGTCGTGCGTGTGGAAGTGCAGCGGCAGCCCAACCTCCTGTTTGAGCGCCCGCACCAGTTCGCGCGCGGCGCGCGGCTTGCAGACGCCGGCCATGTCCTTGATGGCCAGCATGTGGGCGCCGGCCTTTTCGAGCTGCTTCGCCAGGTCGATGTAGTACTTGAGGTTGTACTTGGGCCGCGCCGGATCGAAAAGGTCGCCCGTATAGCAGATCGTCGCTTCGCAGATCGCACCGGTTTCGATCACCGCATCCATGGCGACGCGCATATTGTCCACCCAGTTGAGCGAGTCGAAGACGCGGAAGACATCGATGCCCTCCTTGGCGGCCTGCTGCACGAAAAAGCGCACGACATTGTCAGAGTAGTTGGTGTAGCCCACGGCATTCGAGGCGCGCAGCAGCATCTGGAACAGCACGTTGGGCACGGCGGCGCGCAAGCGCGCGAGACGCTCCCACGGGTCTTCCTTGAGGAAACGCAGCGCCACGTCGAAGGTCGCCCCGCCCCAGCATTCGAGTGAGAACAGGCCCGGCAGCATGCGCGCGTAGTGCGGCGCAATCTCGGTCAGATCGTAGGTACGCATGCGTGTGGCAAACAGCGATTGATGCGCGTCGCGCATCGTCGTGTCGGTGAGCAATACCTGCTTCTGGTCGCGTACCCATTCCGCAAATTTCGCCGCGCCCATGGCTTTTAACCGATCACGCGTACCCGCCGGCGGCTCGCTGGAAAGATCGCACATCGTGGTGGACGGCTTGATGGGCCGCGCCAGCGGCAGCGCCGGCAGCACGCGGCCCTTCATCTCCGGGTTGCCATTCACCATGACATCGCCGAGGAAACGCAACAGCCGGGTGGCCCGGTCTTTCCGCTTCTTGAAAGCTGAACAGCTCCGGCGTCTCGTCGATGAAGCGTGTGGTGCATTCGCCCGAGAGAAACAGGGGATGGATGATGACGTTTTCGAGGAAGAGCAGGTTGGATGCCAGGCCGCGCACGCGGAATTCCAGCAGTGCGCGGGCCATGCGCCGCGCCGCCTCGTCGGGCGAGTGGCCCCAGGCCGTTACCTTGACCAGCAGCGAGTCGTAATAGGGCGTGATCACCGCACCGGCATAGGCCGTGCCGCCGTCGAGCCGGATGCCGAAGCCGGCCGGGCTGCGATAGACGTTGATGCGGCCGTAATCGGGCGTGAAGCCGTTTTCCGGGTCCTCGGTAGTGATCCGGCATTGCACGGCATGGCCGTTGAGCCTGACCTCTTCCTGGCAGGGCACGTAGGCATCATCCGCACCGATTTCCGCGCCCTCGGAAATGCGGATCTGCGCCTTGACGATATCGACGCCGGTCACGAGCTCGGTGACGGTGTGCTCGACCTGGATGCGCGGATTGACCTCGATGAAGTAGAACTTGTCGGTGTCGGCATCCATGAGGAATTCGACCGTGCCGGCATGCGTGTAATTGGCGGCCTTGGCCAGCAGCAATGCGGCAGCGCACAGCTCGGCGCGGCGCTGCTCGGACAGATAGGGCGCCGGCGCCCGCTCGACGACTTTCTGGTTGCGCCGCTGCACCGTGCAGTCGCGCTCGAACAGATGCACGAGATTGCCGTGCATGTCACCCATCACCTGCACCTCGACGTGACGGGCCCGCCGCACCAGCTTTTCCAGATAGAGCTCGTCGTTGCCGAAGGCAGCGGCGGCTTCGCGCCGCGCCATCTCCATCGCCGGGCCGAGATCGGCCTCGGTCTCGATGACGCGCATGCCGCGCCCGCCACCGCCCCAGCTCGCCTTGAGCATCAGCGGATAGCCGACTTCCGCCGCGAGCCGCTTGGCCCCTTCGAGCTCATACGGCAGGGCGCCCGTCGCAGGCACCACCGGAACACCGGCTTTCTGCGCCAGTTCGCGCGCCGATACCTTGTTGCCCAAGAGGCGCATCACTTCGGGCTTTGGTCCGATGAAGATGATGCCCGCCGCCGCGCAGGCGTCGGCAAAATCGGGGTTCTCCGAAAGAAAGCCATAGCCGGGATGGATCGCATCGACACGCTCTTCCTTGGCGATGCGAATGATGTCCGCGATGTCGAGATAGGCGGCCAGCGGCTTCTTGCCCGCGCCGACCAGGTAGGACTCGTCGGCCTTGAAGCGGTGCAGGGCGAAACGGTCTTCGTTGGAATAGATGGCGACTGAGCGGATACCCATTTCGCTGGCGGCGCGCAGGACGCGAATGGCGATTTCGCTGCGGTTGGCGACGAGGATGCTGCGGATATGTTTCATGGCGTGGGAACGTAAAGGTGGAAAGACTGTGATTGATACCGATTTTAGTATTGCGTTGCAGCAAGTGGACGACTTTTCGCCCTGTGCTGCCTGGCGGCTACTCCTTGTGCCGTCCCGCCAGCGCCGACTTTTTCTACAAGCCGAGCTGCGCCTTCGCCTGCGGCCACTGGCGCCGGCTGACCGGCAGGCGCTCGGGCACCGCCTTGAGGCACAACGCCCAGTGCCCATCGCCACCCTGGCCACTTTCATCCGCTGCTTCGCTTTCGCGTACCACGCCGGACACGGCATCCGTCGCCACCAGACAGCTGCGATGAATGCGCACGAAGCGCGCCGCGAATTCGGTTTCGAGATGGGCGAGCGATTCCTCGAGCAGGTATTCGCGTTCGGCCGTGCGCGCGGTAACGTACTTCTGTTCGGCGCGCAGATAGAGCACATCATCCACCGGCACCAGCAGTACGGTGCCGCGTTCGATGACGCGCAGCCGCGTGCGTGCGGCCGGCGCAAGCGCCTTGAGCAGTCCGTCGCCGGGCAGGAGGCGCTGCGCCTTTTTCAGCGCTTCGAGCAGGCGTGGCGCACGCGCCGGTTTCAGCAGGTAATCGGCGGCAGCGAGCTCGAAGGCTTTCAGCGCAAATTCGTCGTAGGCGGTGACGAACACGATGGCGGGTGGCTGCGGCAGGCCGGCAAGTTGCTGTGCCAGTTCAATGCCATCCATGCGCGGCATGCGAATGTCCACCAGCGCGATATCCGCGGGGGTCTGTGCCAGCAATGCGAGCGCTGCCAAGCCATCGCCGGCTTCACCGACGATCCGGTGAGGAAATTCCTGTGCGATGTCGCCGAGCAAATGGCGCAGCCGCGTCCGCGCCGGCGCTTCGTCATCGACAATCAGGATGCGAGCGGGTGCGGTCAAGCAGTCACTCGCTTCGGCAAATCGACGCACACGCAATAACGGCCATCCTTCACGCCGCTGTCGAGGCGCGCCTCGAGGTCGTAGAACAGCATCAATCGTTCGCGCAGGTTTTCCAGCGCCATGCGATTGCCGGGACGTCGCTCGGTGGGCTCCACCCAGGGATTGTCGATTTCTATCTTCACGCCGGCGCGCGTGGCAGAAATGCGCACGCGAATTTCGCCCGGTTCGGCTGCCGGCTCGATGCCGTGATACACGGCGTTTTCGAGCAGGGGCTGGAGCAGTAAAGGCGGCGCCAGCATTTCAGGCGGGCAATCACCCATCTCCCAGCGCACTTGCAGCCGCTCGCCCAGACGCAGCTTCTCGATATCGAGATATTTGCGCGCCAGTGCGATCTCCTCGGAGAGCGGCACCAGTTCGCGGTTGTCGCGCATCAGCACACGGAACAGTTCGGCCAGTTCCTCGAGGGCAGCTTCGGCCCGGCGCGGGTCTTCGCGCATCACGCCGAGAATGGCATTCAGGCTGTTGAACAGAAAATGCGGGCGAATTCGTGCATTGAGCGCCGCCAGTCTGGCTTCGGCCAGCGCTGGCGCCTGTGCCTGCGCACGCAGGCTGAACCATGACAACATCAAGGCGGCGCCCACCCCTGCCGCCAACGGCGCCCGCCAGCCGACTGCCGCACCGAGTAAAGAGGCCAGCAGGGCATCCAGCAGCGCTGTCGCGGCCATCGCCAACAGCACCACAAACAGGAAAGCCCGATGCGGCGGCTGCCGCTGCAGCCAGGGGCCGAGCAGGAACAGCACCGCCAGCACGAGCAGCAAAGCCGGTTCGACCAGCGCGGCCAGTTCGGTGATCTCGGCAGGCAACCGCACAAGGGAAGAACGGTTGCCGGCTAAAGCTACGGCCAGCATCAGACCGTTCGCTGCCAGCAACAAACGCAGCCAGATTCCCTGATTGCGAAAATCGGGGAGGCGAAAGGCAGGCGGGCGGGCGGGCATTCTCAGGGATTTCATTGCGCCACGATGGGCATGGCATTACTTTCTGAGAAGGTCGGTCACCTTCTTTGCCGTGCCCATGGGCTGCCCGAGGGTTATCAGTCCCAGCGGACGGGCGATGACCGGAGATTTCACCACCCTGGCATCGCCAGGATCCGCCTTCATGTGAACGTTCGCGGCGGCGCCGAATCCGCCCGGGTTCCGCGACACCAGGGAAATAACTTCCCTGGGGGTGCTCGCCACCAAAGCCCCTTGCACGTAGTCTTCACCGTCCATCACCATCTTCCTGAAAAACTGGCCTGGCGCCAGCGACGGATCGGTCACGACGACCTTGATCGGCAGGTCGGGGCCGCCTACGGCCTTCCAGTGGGTGATCTTGCCGGTAGCGATGTCCTTCAGTTGCGCCTTGGACAACTCGGTGACGGGATTGCTTTTGTGGACCACGACGACCTGCTCATCCGTACCGATCTTTGTGTAGACAAGGTTATTGGGCACGATGACTTCCCGATTTTCCGCCTTGGCAGTTTTCATTGCGGCAGCAACCGAATCATCGAGGGTGTCGCCCACCGCGGCCACGGGCACTTTCCCTTCGATAAGGGCGAGCGTACCGCGCCCCGTGCCAATACCCCTGAACCTGATCTCGACTCCCTGAGCCTTGAGCTCTACCAGTCGCGGTGCGATCGCCTCTGACCAAGGGGTCGTCCCGCCTGAAATGTCCAGCGTTTCGCCGGGCGCGGACCAGGAGGCAGTCGCTACCAGCAGCATGCCGATGACGGCGCTAACGGCTTTCACAGTACCCCGCATCAACCCGGTTTTCCTTTCGCGAAAGAACCCTCAAGACCCCGACCCGGCTCCGTGACGGAACATCATGATGAATAATATTCAGATTACCATCTTCCACTTTGTCAGACGTAATCTAAACCATGTGCATTCGCCGTCTGACATAATACATTTCGTCCAGTGCAGCGGAATATCCGCTCGCCGGCTTCAACTGTCGCTACCTGTACAGCCCTTCCTTAGCACGCCAAGGAGTACCCGACCGTGTTCCATTTCGACTTGGGTAAGTATCGCGCCCTCGCAGCCGCCATCGCGCTGTTCATGATTCTCGACGCCGGCTTGTTCGTCCTTGACCTGCGTATTTCCGGTCAAATCCGTACTGATGCGCTGTACGAGCGGCTGGCGTCCCGGCAGTCCGCCGTGCACTTGCAGGTCATCCACGACTCGGCCTTCCTTTTGAGTGGAGATGCGCTCTCCGCAAGACAGCGCGAGGAGCAAATCGAACTTCTCGCCAAAGCCACGAAGCATTTCGATCTCACTCTCACCGCCTTTTCCCAAGGCGGCAACACCATCGGCAAGCGCAATGCCGAGGTCTTCGTCGAGGCAATCGACATTCCTCAGGCGCAGGCAATCCTGCTGGAGGCAATGGCCTTATGGTCGCCCCTGGCGGAAACCCTCGGCAGCTTCACGCACCAGGCCGCATCGGAAGCAGAGGCCAGGGAACTCGCCCTCCGGGTTCAGGAAGCCTATCCACCCCTGTATAAGCTGATGTCTGATCTGGCAACCCTCATGGATACGACGGCGGCAGAGCGTTCCGCCACGCTGCACAACGCAAGAATTGCCGCTCTTTCGCTGGCCGCCATCAATTTCTTCGTGATCCTTTTTTACTTGATCGCCTACCTGCGTCGTAACGACCTGGAACTTGAACGCGCCCGCAAGGAAACCGACGACATTCTGCGGACAACTCAGGAAGGCCTGTTCCTGCTCGATCCCCAATACAGTATCGGCATGCAGCATTCCCGCGTGCTGGAAGGCATCATCGGGACTTCCAAATTTGCCGGCACCAATTTCTTTACGCTGCTCCAGCCCATGGTCACTGAAAAAACGCTGGTAACCGCGCGCGAGTACCTTGAACTCCTGTTCAAACACGACGTCAAGGAAAAACTGGTTACCGACCTCAACCCACTTAACTGCGTCCAGATTCTCCACGGCCAAGGCACCGGCAAGCCGGAAACGCGCTACCTTGAATTCGGCTTCAACCGCGTCAAGGAGGCCGGCCAGATCACACACCTGCTCGTCACGGTGAATAACATCACGCACCGCATCAACCTCGAACGCGCACTGAAAGAAACCGAAGACCGCACGCGCAACCAGATGGGCATGCTGATCGAGATCATCCAGATCGAGCCAGCGGCATTGCGCCAGTTTCTGCGCACAGCCAGAGATGGGCTGCAGAGCATGAACCGCCTGCTGCAGATGCAGGAAATAGGCTTGGAAGCACGCGGTAGAAAAGTGCATGCGCTGTTCCGCGAAACCCACCGCATCAAGGGCGATGCGGCTGCGCTTAACATGAAGAACCTTGCCGCCGCCTTCGAGCGCCTCGAAGACACCCTCACCGGCATGCACGAGCAGCACAATTTGACCGGGGAGGATTTCCTGCCGATCGCGGTGCAGGTCAAGACCCTCTTCGAACAAATCGAAGCGATCGAATCGGTCGTCGCGCAGATTTCACAGGTCGGTGGCATCGTCACCGTCGAGCCGTCGCGCCCGCCGCACACGCCCGGGGTCGAGCTACTACCCTTCGTGCAACGATGGCAAAGCTTCGCCACGGAAATTGCCACGCGCCAAGGCAATGCCGTGGAGGTTGACTACAATGGCATTGACATTACCAAGCTGCCGACAGAATTGCACGATGCGATAACCACGGTGATCAATCAGTTCATCCGCAATGCCGTTGTGCATGGCATCGAACCACGCGACGAACGCAAGCGTCGGGGCAAGTCCGAAGCAGGTCACTTGTCAATCTACGTCACGCAACGCGAAGATGATGGTATCGACCTCAGCTTCCGCGACGACGGGCGCGGCATCTCAATTGAGCACATCCGCCAGGCCGCAATCGACAAAGGGCGATTCACCCCCGAAGAGGCCGCCGCCCTGGAGCCACGCCGCATCATCGGCCTGATCTTCGAACCGGGCATAAGCACGCGACAGCTGATCGATGGGGACGCCGGCCGCGGCGTGGGTCTCGATGCGGTTCGTGAAATCATCGCGCGCCGGGGCGGCAACATACGGATCGGCACGACGGTGAACGAATATTGCCATTTCCGTGTCAGCCTTGCGCCGCGCACCGTCGTACCCATCGCCGCCGCGGCGGCGGAAGGCGCTGCGGCATGATGAAGAAACTGCTCATCGTTGACGATTCGAACATTATTCGCAACAAAATTGCCCGGGCACTCGGCGAGTACGGCCTCGAAGTCATAGGCAAGGCATCCAATGGGAAAAGTGCCGTCGAGATCTTCAGTGCAACCCACCCGGACATCGTTACCATGGACCTGACCATGCCCGAGATGGACGGTATCGAATGCATCCGGAAGATTCATGCAATCGATCCGCGCGCGCGCATCCTTGTCGTATCCGCGCTGGCCGATAAGGCAACGGCGATTCAGGCCCTCAAAGAGGGGGCGCAAGGCTTTCTCTGCAAGCCATTTACTTCCGAGGACCTGACCGATGCCATCGGTGAACTGCTAACAGAGAGGGATCATGACTGAAGCCGAATTGCGCATTTTCGTCGCCATTGTCAAACACTATTTCGAGCAGCAAACAGGGCTTCCGGCGGAGATTTACACACCGTTCCTCGCCGACCCCTCCGCACTGCCGGTGTTCGACTACACGGGTGTCATCGGCGTCTCGGGCAATCGACAAGGCTGCGTTTATTTCACCGCGCCCGCGAAGTTGCTGCGCCTGATCCTGACGCGTAGCGGCGAAACCGATTTGTCACCAAGAAACCTCGCGGACCTGGCCGGCGAGATCGGCAACACGATTTCCGGCAATGCGCGCCGGCAGTTCGGCAACGAGTTCCTGATATCGGTACCACTGGTCGTCAAGGGACGCGACCAAGTGATTACCCTGCCGAAGGGTGTCAAGGCATACATCATTCCTTTTTGTTGGCACAAGTGCGATGCTTCGCTTGTCGTGAGCGTCGTCTAGATTGAATCGTCCGAACGCGAACGCTTGCCGGCAATCCTTCCGTCATCGAACATCAGGTGCCCGGGAGGACAGAATGGGTTTTCCCGTATACTTGCTGCTTCTTTAATTGAAACCGGTTCAACGGGTTGTTTATGTCAAATGAAACTTGGTCAGGGCGTTTTTCCGAACCCGTTTCCGATCTCGTCAAGCGCTACACCGCTTCGGTGTTCTTCGACAAGCGCATGGCGCAGCAGGACATCCGCGGCTCGCTCGCCCACGCGAAGATGCTGGCACGCCAAGGCATCATCCGGCAGGACGACTTTGTCGCCATCGAACGCGGCATGGCACTGATCGCCGCCGAGATCGCGGCGGGAACCTTCCACTGGAACCTCGACGACGAGGATGTGCATCTCAACATCGAGAAGCGCCTCACCGCACTGATCGGCGATGCCGGCAAGCGCCTGCACACCGGCCGTTCGCGCAACGACCAGGTCGCCACCGACATCCGGCTCTGGCTGCGCGACACAATCGACACGCTCGACGGCCTTCTCCTCGCCCTCATCCGTGCCCTCCTCGACGTTGCCGAAACCCACGCAAGCACCCCGCTGCCTGGCTTCACCCACTTGCAGGTGGCCCAGCCGGTCACCTTCGGTCATCACCTGCTCGCTTACGTCGAGATGCTCAAACGCGACCGCGAGCGCTTCGCTGATGCTCGCCGTCGAGTGAATCGACTGCCGCTCGGCGCTGCAGCGTTGGCCGGAACGACCTTTCCCATCGACCGCGAGTTCGTCGCGCGTGAACTCGGCTTCGACAGCGTCTGCCTGAACTCCCTCGATGCCGTGTCAGATCGCGACTTTGCCATCGAATTTTGCGCCGCCGCGTCGTTGACGATGGTACACATCTCGCGCTTTTCGGAAGAACTGATCCTCTGGATGAGTCCGCGCGTCGGCTTCATCGACCTCGCCGACCGTTTCTGCACCGGCTCGTCGATCATGCCGCAGAAGAAGAATCCGGACGTGCCGGAACTCGCGCGCGGCAAGAGCGGCCGCGTCTTCGGCCACCTGATGGGCCTGCTCACGCTGATGAAGGGCCAGCCGCTTGCCTACAACAAGGACAACCAGGAAGACAAGGAACCGCTGTTCGATACGGCCGACACCCTGGTCGACACACTGCGCATCTTCGCCGACATGGCACCGGGCATTCAGGTTAATGCAGCAGCGATGTCTGCCGCGCTCAAGCAGGGCTTCGCCACCGCCACCGACCTCGCCGACTACCTCGTCAAAAAAGGGCTGCCCTTTCGCGATGCGCATGAAGCCGTCGCACGTGCCGTCCGTGCGGCGGAAACGCAGGGCTGCGACCTGGCCGATCTTTCACTTGCCGAATTGCAGGCTTTCTCGCCACTGATCGGCGACGATGTATTCGGCGTGCTGACGGTGGCGGGTTCCCTCGCTGCGCGCAACCACATCGGCGGCACCGCGCCGGAGCAGGTGATTGCCGCCATCGCCAGCTTGCGCGCCGCGTTGTAAATTAATGGCCCCCCACGCTCACAAACTCGCCGCGCTGCCCCCCACAGTGGGGCGGATGCCTCCTTGGGTCGGTCCGGCGGGGGCATAGCATGGAAAAGATCGGCGGCAAGTACGAAGTCTTCCGCCAGCTTGGCGAGGGTGCGACGTCGACCGTTTTTCTGTGCTACGACCCCTTTGCCGAACGCGAGGTCGCCGTCAAACGCATCTTTCAGGACATCCTCAAGGATCTCAAGCGCGGCAAACAGTTCCGTCATCTGCTGCTGAATGAGGCCTCGCTCGCCGGCAAACTGATCCATCCGCACATCGTGCAGATTTTCGATGCGGTAATCGAACCGGACGAGAGCTACATCGTCATGGAATATGTGCCCGGCGGCACGCTCGAGCCCTATTGCCACCCCGAAACCCTGCTGCCAGTCGAGCGCGTCGTCGAAATTGCCTTCAAATGCACGCATGCCCTCGCATATGCCAACCGGCTCGGCATTACCCACCGCGACATCAAACCGGCGAATATCCTGCTGGCAACGGCTGACGGCCAGGCAGGGGGTGATGACGGCGAGATCAAGATATCCGATTTCGGCGCCTGCATCCAGACCGGCGGCGAGCACACCCAGACCCAGGTAACGGGGGTTGGTTCGCCGGCCTACATGTCGCCGCAACAATTGCGCGAACAGACACTCAACCACCAGACCGACATCTACTCGCTCGGCGTGGTGATGTACCAGTTGCTCACCGGGCAACTGCCGTTTCAGGCCAGCAGTAACTACGGCATGATCTATCAGATCTGCAATATCGATCCGCCGCCGCCTTCGACCATCCGCGGCGGGCTGCCGCCCGCGCTTGATGCCATTGTCAGGCGCGCGATGCAAAAGGAACTCGAGGATCGCTACGCCACCTGGGATGAGTTCGCGCACGACCTGGCGCATGCCTTCCGCAACCACGAATTTACGGCACAGCAGGTGGAAATACCGGACAGCGAAAAGTTCGAGGCCTTGCGGTCAATTGCTTTTTTCGACGAGTTCTCCGATGTCGAGATTTGGGAAATCCTGCACTTCGCCCAGTGGGAAGCCGTGGTGGCGGGCACCCGCATGATGCGGGACGATGACCCCGGCGATTATTTCTTTCTGATCATCGATGGCTCGGTGGAGGTCAGCAAGGCGGGGCGTCCGCTCGGCCTGTTGGGGGCCGGCGAAATCATTGGTGAAATAGCGGTGATTGACCGACGCCATCCGCGGCGTGTCGCGGATGTCATGGCACGCACCGAAACGCGTATCGTCGTGATTCATGGCCAGTCACTGCGGCAGGCATCAGAAGTCTGCCGCATGAACTTCTACCAGGGCTTTTTGCGCGTCCTGTCTGCACGGCTGGCACGCACCAACCTGCTGTTTGCGCATACCTGATGGCCGTTCCGGACGCACCGGACAATCTGCGCCGTTTCAGAAAAACCGGCACCGCGGCGCAACGGCCCCTGTTCGAGGCGGAAATCGACGGGCTCGCCGCGCTGCGCGCCACGCATGCCGTGCGTGTTCCGGAAACTGTCGGCGCTGGCGAGACGGCGGACGGCCAATCCTGGCTCGAACTCGAATATCTCGAACTCGCGCCGCTCGACCACGCCAGCGGCGCCCGACTCGGCGAACAACTGGCGGAAATGCATCGGCGCACCGGGCAGGAAGAAAATGCGGCCTACGGCTGGCCACGCGATAATTTCATTGGCAACACACCACAGTCAAACCAGAGTCACCGCACGTGGGCCGGCTTCTTTGCCGCTGAGCGGCTGCGTCCGCAACTGGTACTAGCTCTAAGCAATGGCATGGCCCGCCCGTTGTACGATCAGGGCGAGCGACTTGCCGAAAGGCTCGGCGCCTTCTTTCTCGATTACCGCCCCTTGCCGAGCCTGCTGCACGGCGATCTCTGGTCGGGCAATGCTGCACAACTGGCGGATGGAACGCCGGTGATATTCGATCCGGCCGTCTATCGCGGTGACCGCGAGGCGGACCTGGCGATGGCCGAACTGTTCGGCGGCTTTCCGGAGTCTTTCTACGTTGCCTACCGCGCTGCCTGGCCGCTCGACCCGGGCTACGAGAAACGCAAGACGCTCTACAACCTCTACCACGTCCTCAATCACTTCAACCTGTTCGGCACCGGCTATCTCAACCAGGCGCGACGCATGATCGAGCGGCTGGTCGCCGAAATGCGCGGCTAGGCTGAACGCTTAGGCGGGTGCTTTTATCAAGTCGCCGAGCTTTTGCTGCAATTCGCCGGCCTGGTACATCTCGGTCATGATGTCGCAGCCGCCGATGAATTCGCCCTTGATGTAAAGCACTGGAATGGTCGGCCAGTTGGCAAACTCGCGCAGCGCCGGCACGGTTTCCTCATCCGCCAGCACATTCACATCGACGAAATCCACGCCGCAGGCCTTGAGAATCTTTACCGAGCGGTCGGAAAAGCCGCAGCGGGGGAACAGCTTCGTGCCTTTCATGTAAAGCACGACGGGGTTCTGGGTCACGGTCTGTTGAATCTGTTCCTTGTTCATGTCAGGTTCCTTGCTGAATAGTTGACGTATTTGATCTGGTAATTGTAGCGATGTGGCTCGCTTTGGTCAAACGGCTTAAATGGAAACGCCGTCCTGCCAGCGCCGACTTTTACTTGGCGAAGACGTCTGCAATCGTCTGCTGCACCGCCAGCGCGGCAGCACGCGGATCGGCCGCCTGACGAATTGGCCGGCCGACAACGATGTAGTCGGCGCCGTTGCGAAAGGCCTGCGCCACATCGACGGTACGCTTCTGGTCGTCCACCGGCTTGTTCTCGACCGGCCGGATGCCCGGCGTCACGACCAGCAGTTTCTGACCAAGCTCGCTACGAATTAGCGGCGCCTCGAGTCCCGAAGAGACGATGCCGTCAACACCGGTTTCCAGCGCGCGCCGGGCCCGCGACAAGACAAGCTTTTCGACGTCACAAGCGAAGCCGAGATCGTCCAGGTCCCCGCGATCGAGACTGGTCAATACCGTGACGGCAAGAATTTTCAGCGTGCCCTTGTCGCGCGCCGCTGCCTCCATGATGGCCTGGTTGCCATGTACGGTGGCAAAAGTCGCGCCGCTGGCGGCCAGCGCGCGCACGGCGGAACGCACGGTTTCCGGTACGTCGAAAAACTTGAGGTCGACGAAGACCTTCTTGTCATGCTTGACCAGCCAGTCGAGCAGTTCGAAATAGCCACCGGCCATGAAGAGCTCAAGACCGATCTTGTAGAACTTGACTGAGTCGCCGAGTTGCTCGACGAAACCCTTCGCCTCGTCGGCGGTCGGGACGTCGAGTGCGACGATCAGTCGTTCGTTAGCGGGAATCGGCTTGTCGGAAATCAATGCCTTCGCAGGGCCGTCCCAAGAAGGCATACGCCCCCCAGCGGGGGGCAGCGAGCCGGGTTTGCGAGCGTGGGGGACTATCATTTCTCACTCCGAAATTTTTCGAATGTCGTTTTCTGCCAGTGGCCCTCGGCCACATAGCGGCCGAGTTGAACGAATGTCTCGGTATCACGCGTGGCACCAACGTAACGCGTCATCTCGCGACCATCGGCCCCGATGAAAATAAAGCTTGGCGTTCCGCGCACCTGCAGGGCACGGGCAAAGGCTTTTTCCGTCTGCTCCTTGCCGGAAAAATCGGTAACTGGCACGCTGCCATTGAGGTCAACGCTGAAGATGCTGAAGTGACGGCGGAAATATTGCTGCACATCGGACTGACTCAGAACCTGCGCGCGCATGCGTTTGCAGAACGGGCAACCTTCGGCCTCGAATACCAGCAGAACGCCCTGCTTGCCTTGTTGCTGTGCCGTTTTGAGTTCGGCCGCATAGTCGCCAAGTGAGGTGTCGAAAAATGCATCCCCCGGTGCGGCGTAGGCCAGGCCCAGCGCGGCAAACCAGATCAAGATGAAGCGAAGCAGCGTACGCATCAGGCGTTTCCTCGAGAATTGGTTGGAAGATTCTACCTGTTCACTTTCGTGTCGCGGCCGGCAGCTCAGCGGTCAAAAGCGCCCCGATGAGAATTACCGACCACGACAAGTAAAGCCAGAGCAGGAAGATCGGCACCGCGGAAAATGCGCCATAGATCACGGTGTAGGTGGGCAACTTGACTACATAGAGGGCAAACAATCGCTGCATGCCGACGAAGGCCAGCGCCGACAATATGCCGGCCAGACCCGCATGCCAGCGCACCACCGCCCGGTTCGGCAATGCCCAGTAGAGCAGGCCAAACAGCAAGGCAAGAAAGACCAGTGGCAGGGTCTCTGAGAAAGCGATGCGTAACCAGCGTGCTTCGCCGACCAGCCCAAATGAAGCACTCGCCAGAAAAGTGATACTGGCCAGTGCGCCGCCGAACACCAAAGGTCCGAGGAAAAGCGCCAGCAGGTGCAGGCCCAGGCGCTTATGCCAGGAACGGCGCTTCTGCACCTTCCAGATCGTATCGAAAGCGCGCTCGATGGTCAGCATCTGCAACAGTGCCGTCAGGGAAAGGGCAGCGAGGCCGATCCAGGTCACGCGTGCGGCACGGTGCGCAAACTGGCCGAGATAATTGGCGATCACGGCACCGGCTTTCTCCGGCAGCAAGGTGGACAGCAGGAAGTTTTCCAGCGCGGCGAAAAGCTTGATTTCCAGTTTGAGGCTGGCTGGCAGGATCTCGATCAGCACTGCACCCACCACGAGCATCGGCACCAGACCAAGCAAGGTGGCAAAGGAAAGCGCCGCGGCAGTCTGGGCGTAGCGCTCAACACTGAAGCGTCGCGCGACACTGGCGACGAGGCGAAAAGGGACAAGCAGCATGGCTAGCCCCTCGCCGGGCCGCCCCAAGAGAGGCGAAGCCCCCCCGTGGGGGGCAGCAAAATGAATTTATGCGTGTGGGGGGCCATTACTAGGAACCTATAATTCGGCGCATTCTAACGAACGTCCCTGCCGCACAACCCATGAATCGCCGTCCTGCCAGCGCCGAGTTTTCGCCCGCCCTGTCTGCGCCGGCGCGGTACGCCAACCTCATCGCCAGCATCAGCCTGATCGCACTCATCGCACTGTGCCTGGCGTGGGAGTTGTGGCTGGCGCCGCTGCGGCCCGGTGGTTCGTGGCTCGCATTGAAGGCCGTGCCGCTGCTATTGCCGCTCTTCGGTATCCTGCGCGGGCGGCGCTACACACACCAGTGGGCGAGCCTGCTGATCCAGCTTTATCTGCTCGAAGGCCTGACGCGCGCCGCCTCCGACAACGGCATGATGCAAAAACTCGCCGTGGCCGAAGTGACGCTGGCCTTTATCTTTTTCGTCGCCGTATTCAGCTACGTACGGCTGACGGCTCGGCCGCGCGACAAAACTCCCCCTAGAGCTGCGGATTGACCCGCTCAGGTCCGGCGTGCAGCTTGTTCAGGGCGTTCAGATACGCCTTGGCCGAAGCGACGATGATGTCGGTGTCCGCGCCCTGGCCATTGACGATGCGGCCGTCCTTCGACAGGCGCACGGTCACTTCGCCCTGCGCATCCGTGCCGGTCGTGATCGCGTTGACCGAATACAGCAACAGGTCCGAGCCGCTGCCGGCAATGCTCTCGATGGCCTTGAAGGAAGCATCGACCGGCCCGCTGCCGGTAGCCTGTGCGTGACGTTCGGCACCACCGACCGCCAGGGTCAGCTCAGCGCGCGGCGCTTCGCCCGTTTCCGAGTGGAACCTGGAAGAAACCAGCTTGTAATGCTCGACTTCAGGCGTGACCGTCTCGTCGGATACCAATGCCTGCAAGTCCTCGTCGAAGATTTCGCGCTTCTTGTCGGCGAGTTCCTTGAAGCGCGCGAAGGCCATGTTCAACGCTTCCTCGCTCGCGAGTTGGATACCAAGTTCGACGAGGCGGGTCCTGAAGGCGTTGCGGCCGGAAAGCTTGCCGAGGGAGATCTTGTTGGTGTTCCAGCCCACGTCTTCGGCACGCATGATCTCGTAGGTTTCGCGGTGTTTGAGGACGCCATCCTGGTGGATGCCGGACTCGTGGGCGAAGGCGTTGGCGCCGACGACGGCCTTGTTCGGCTGCACGACATAGCCGGTGATCTGCGACACCAGACGCGAGGCGGCGACGATCTGCGTCGTGTCGATGCGCGTTTCGACCGGGAAAAGATCCTTGCGCGTTTTCACCGCCATGACGACCTCTTCAAGGGATGCGTTGCCGGCACGCTCGCCCAGTCCATTGATGGTGCACTCGACCTGACGCGCGCCATTGAGCACCGCGGCCAGGGAGTTGGCCACCGCAAGCCCGAGGTCATTGTGGCAGTGCGTCGACCAGATCACCTTGTCCGAGTTCGCGCACGTTCTCGATCAGGGCACGGATGCGCTCGCCCCACTGGACGGGAATGCTGTAGCCGACGGTGTCCGGCACATTGATGGTCTTGGCCCCGGCCTTGATCACGGCATCGAAGACGCGGCAGAGAAAATCGAAATCGGAGCGCACCGCGTCCTCCGCCGAGAACTCGACGTCGTCGGTGTATTGCCGCGCCCAGTTGCACCGCCTTGACGGCGGTTTCGACCACCTGGTCGGGCGACATGCGCAGCTTCTTCTCCATGTGGATCGGCGAGGTGGCGATAAAGGTATGCACGCGGCCGCGCGCGGCCGGTTTGATCGCCTCGCCCGCTTTGCGGATGTCGTTTTCGCTGGCACGCGACAGCGAGCAGACGGTGGAATCCTTGATCGTTTCGGCAATGGCGTGAATCGCCGCGAAGTCGCCGGGCGAGGCGGCAGCGAAACCGGCTTCGATGATGTCCACGTGCATGCGCTCCAGCTGGCGGGCGATGCGCACTTTTTCTTCGCGGGTCATGGCCGCGCCGGGGCTCTGCTCGCCGTCGCGCAAGGTGGTGTCGAATATCAACAAGGTTTCTTTGCTCATGCTCGTCTCCGATGGGAAAGGCTGATATGGGTGTGCCCCGTCGCCGCTCGGCAACGGAAAAGGAACTCAAAATGTGGGGTTGGGGTCTGTCAGCGCGCGCGGCGCAGCAGAGGACGCAGCTTGGAGCGCAGACAGCGTGCGCGCCAGAAGAATGCCGGTAAGCGTAAGAAAAGCAGCAGCGAAAGTGAAAAGGGGCAACGCGTCCATGGCGCAAATATAACAGACTATTCGGTACGTGCAAGTTTTTTGCGTCTATTGAGCCAATCGGAAAAGGCTATGACGTAACCGGACAATGCATAGGCAAGGAACAACGCGAACAACACCCCCGGTGGATAGCTGGAAACCAGGGCGAATCCCAAGGCGATGGCGGCCACCACCATGAAGGGCACGCTCTTCCTCAAATTGATGCTCTTCCCGGAGTAGTAACGCAAATTGCTGACCATGGTGATGCCGGCAAAGATCGTCAGTACGAAGGCATACCAGCGCGCCTCCTCGCCCGTCCAGTCATTGTCGATCAACACCCAGACCAGGCCGGCCACCAAGGCTGCTGCAGCCGGGCTGGGCAGGCCCTGGAAATAGCGCTTATCGACAACTTCGATATTGGTGTTGAAGCGTGCCAGGCGTAGCGCAGCGCACGCACAGTAGATGAATGCCGCGATCCAGCCGAGCTTGCCCATGCCTTTTAGCGCCCAGACGTAGGCCACCAAGGCCGGCGCAGCGCCAAAGGACACCATGTCCGACAGCGAGTCGTACTCGGCGCCGAAGGCGCTTTGTGTATGGGTGAGTCGCGCGACGCGCCCGTCGAGGCCGTCAAAGACCATGGCGATGAAGATCGCCACTGCCGCAATCTCGAACATGCCATTCATCGCCTGGACAATGGCGAAGAAGCCCGAGAACAACGCCGCCGTGGTGAACAGGTTCGGCAGGATATAGATGCCGCGCCGGCGCAGTTCCGGATTGAACAGGGTCTTGCGGGGACGATACTCGGGCATGTCGGTGCAGGCGGCTATGGCAATAGGCCATTGTAGCCCTGCCGCCTGCTTACGGGAGTTCGGCCAGAATGGTCGAGGTGGCCCGCACCGTCTCGCCAACGCCGACTTTCACCCGAACCTCCTTGGGTAAATAGAGATCGACACGTGACCCGAAGCGGATGAAGCCGTAACGTTCCCCGCGCTCAAGCTTGTTACCGGGCTCGACATAGCAGAGGATGCGACGCGCGATCAGGCCGGCCACCTGCACGCAGGTGATGTCCTGGCCGTCGGCCGTGCGCAGGTGCAGTGCGTTGCGCTCATTCTCGGTCGAAGCCTTGTCGAGATCGGCATTGATGAACTTGCCGGGGTGATACCAGCGCCCCTTGACTTCGCAGTCGATCGGGCTGCGGTTCGAATGGACATTGAAGACGTTCATGAACACGCTGATCTTCAGCGCCTCGCGTTTCAGCCAGGGATCGTGCGCGGGCTCGATAGCAACAATGCGTCCGTCGGCAGGCGACAGCACGCTCTTCGCATCGCCCGGTACCTCGCGCCCCGGGTCGCGGAAGAACTGCAGCACGAACAGCGCGATCAACCAGAACGGCAGCGACCACAGCATGCCGCCGCCGCCGAAAGTCACCAGCAGCGCCAGGGCGACCGAGCCACCCAGGAAGGGCCAGCCTTCCCGGGCGATGATGGGGTGTGGATAGTGTGCCACTTTAGACCTCCCGATGAGCCGTCCCGAGGGAGGCGCGCCCCCCTGAGGGGGGCAGCGAGTTGGTGTTACGAGCGCTGGGGGCCAATTTAGTTCTTCGACTTGTCGACCAGCGCCTTGGCGTTGATCCACGGCATCATGTCGCGCAGCTTGCCGCCGACCTGCTCGATCGAATGCTCGGCCGTCAGGCGGCGACGGGCGGTCATCTCGGGGTAGTTGGTGCGGCCCTCGAGGATGAAGCGCTTGGCGTACTCGCCGTTCTGAATGTTGGCCAGTGCCTCCTTCATCGCGGCACGGGCCTCGGGCCCGATGACGCGCGGGCCGGTGACGTACTCGCCATACTCGGCGTTGTTCGAGATCGAGTAGTTCATGTTGGCGATGCCGCCCTGGAAGATCAGGTCGACGATCAGCTTCACCTCGTGCAGGCACTCGAAGTAGGCCATCTCGGGCGCGTAGCCGGCGTCGGTCAGCGTCTCGTAGCCGGCCTTGATCAGTTCGACCAGGCCGCCGCAGAGCACGGCCTGCTCGCCGAAGAGGTCGGTCTCGGTCTCTTCGCGGAAGCTGGTCTCGATCACGCCGCCCTTGGTACCGCCGTTGGCCGCCGCGTACGACAGCGCGATGTCCTTGGCCTTGCCAGCTCTTGTCCTGATAAACGGCGATCAGCGAAGGCACGCCGCCGCCACGCAGGTATTCGGAACGCACGGTATGGCCCGGGCCCTTGGGCGCGATCATGATGACGTCAACGTCCGCGCGCGGCACCACCTGGTTGTAATGCACGTTGAAGCCGTGGGCGAAGGCCAGCGCCGCGCCCTTCTTGAGGTTGGGCTCGACCTCGCCGTAATAGACGGTCGCGATGTTCTCGTCGGGCAGCAGGATCATGACGACATCGGCGCCCTTGACCGCCTTGGCGACTTCCTCGACCTTGAGCCCGGCCTTTTCGGCCTTGCTACCACGAGGCGCCGTTCTTGCGCAGGCCGACGGTCACCTTGACGCCGGAATCCTTGAGGTTCTGGGCGTGGGCGTGGCCCTGCGAGCCATAGCCAACGATGGTGACCTTCCTGCCCTTGATCAGCGAAAGATCGGCGTCCTTGTCGTAATAAACTTTCATGAGTTTTCCCTTATAATTGGCGTACGCCAGCGCCGACTTTTCGGGCTGGCGGCAGAAAAGAATCAGGCTTTGAGAATGCGGTCGCCACGGCCGATGCCGCAGACACCGGTACGCACGGTTTCGAGAATCAGCGAGCGGTCGATGGCATCGATGAAGGCATCGAGCTTGGCCCATTGCCGGTCAGCTCGATGACATAGGAGGATTCGGTAACGTCGATGATGCGGCCGCGGAAGATGTCGGCGACGCGCTTCATCTCCTCGCGATCCTTGCCGGTGGCGCGCACCTTGACCAGCATCAGCTCGCGCTCGATATGGGCGGCCTCGGACAGATCCACCACCTTGACCACATCGATCAGCTTGTTGAGCTGCTTGGTGATCTGCTCGATGATGTCGTCGGAGCCGATGCTGACGATGGTCATGCGCGACAGCGATGGCATCTTCGGTCGGCGCGACGGTCAGGGACTCGATGTTGTAGCCGCGCGCGGAGAACAGGCCGGAAACACGCGACAGCGCGCCGGATTCGTTTTCGATGAGAATGGAAATGATGTGGCGCATGATTAGAGATCCTCCGCCAGAATCATTTCCGAGAGGCCCTTGCCGGCCGCGATCATGGGAAACACATTGGCGGTCTGGTCGGTCTTGAAGTCGAGGAAGACCAGTTCGTTCTTGTGCTTGACGAGGGCCTCGCGGAGCGCCGGTTCGACGTCGGCCGGCTTGTCGATGTGCAGGCCGACATGCCCGTAGGCCTCGGCCAGTTTGACGAAGTCCGGCAGTGCATCAACATAGGATTCGGCATAGCGGTTGCCGTGGAACATCTGCTGCCACTGGCGCACCATGCCAAGATAGCCATTGTTGAGGCAGAGAATCTTGACGGGCAGATGGAACTGTTTGCAGGTCGACAACTCCTGGATGTTCATCTGGATCGACCCCTCGCCGGTAATACAGGCGACCGTGGCTTTCGGGTTGGCGAAACGCACACCCATTGCCGCCGGCAGGCCGAAGCCCATCGTACCCAGGCCGCCGGAATTGATCCAGCGGCGCGGCTTGTCGAACTTGTAATACTGCGCCGCCCACATCTGGTGCTGGCCGACATCCGAGGTCACGAAAGCGTCGCCGCCCGTCACCTCGTAGAGCTTCTCGACCACGTACTGGGGCATGATCAGGTCGCTGCCCATCTTGTACTTGAGCGAATCCTTGCCGCGCCAACCCTCGATCTGCTTCCACCAGGCGGCCAGCGGCTTGGCCTCCGGCTTGCCATCGGAGGCTTCGATCTGCCGAACGATTTCGTCGAGTACCTCGGGAACATTGCCGACGATCGGCACATCGACGCGTACGCGCTTGGAAATCGAGGAGGGGTCGATATCGACATGGATGATCTTGCGCGCGACGCGGCTGAAATGATCGGGGTTGCCGATCACGCGGTCGTCAAAACGCGCGCCGATGGCCAGCAGCACATCGCATTCCTGCATCGCCATATTGGCTTCGTAAGTGCCGTGCATGCCAAGCATGCCGAGAAACTGGCGGTCGGTGGCCGGATAGCCACCCAGCCCCATCAGGGTTTGTGTGATCGGGTAGCCGAGCATGCGCGTCAGCTTGGTAAGCTTCTCGGCGGCATCGGAGAGGATCACGCCGCCACCGGTGTAGATCATGGGCCGCTTGGCTTCGAGCAGCAACTGAACCGCTTTCTTGATCTGCCCGGTATGCCCCTTGACCACTGGATTGTAGGAGCGCATCGAGATCGTCTTCGGGTAGTGGAACTCACACTTCTGCGCCGTGATGTCCTTGGGGATGTCCACCAGCACCGGGCCGGGTCGGCCGGTCTTGGCCAGATAAAACGCCTTCTTGATGGTGACGGCGAGATCCTTGACGTCCTTGACAAGGAAATTGTGCTTGACGCAGGGGCGCGTGATGCCGACCGTATCAGCTTCCTGGAAAGCATCCTGGCCGATGTAGGCGGTTGGCACCTGGCCGGTAAGGATCACCAGCGGAATCGAGTCCATGTGGGCCGTGGCAATGCCAGTCACGGCATTGGTGACGCCGGGGCCGGAGGTCACCATGCAGACGCCGATCTTGTTGGACGAACGCGAATAGGCATCCGCCGCATGCACCGCCGCCTGCTCGTGTCGGACCAGAATGTGCTTGATCTGATCCTGCTTGAACATTTCGTCGTAAATGTACAAAACCGAGCCGCCAGGGTAGCCGAACACATGGTCGACCTTTTCTTCCTGGAGGCACCTGATTACAATCTCTGCGCCCGTCAGTTGCATTCTCTTTGATCCATCGTTACCGGGTCATACCCGAAACACGCAACAATACTTGACAGTCACGCTTTTGGTCAAGGATTCGCCAACCATCTTTAGAATAACGCCACATTGGCTTCCCGCTCCGAGCTTTCCAATTTCCTTGCCGACGTCGAACGCCGCGCCTTCAAACAGGCCATGTTCGCCGTGCGCGATGAAGATGCCGCGCTCGACATCGTGCAGGACAGCATGATGCGGCTGGCGGAAAAGTACGCGGGCAAGCCGGCCGAAGAACTTCCGCTGCTGTTCCAGCGTATTCTGCAAAATGCCATTCGCGACTATTACCGCCGCTCGCGCACCAGGATGGGGCGGTTTACTTCCCTCTCCTCTCTGGAGGCGAACGATGATGACCCGGCCGATCCACTGGAAACTCTTCAGCTGGATGAAGGGCTTAGCCCATTTGCAACACCCCATGCGGCCCTGCTGCAGGCCGAAACCCTAACCTTGGTGGAGGAAGCAGTGCAAAACCTGCCTACGCGTCAACGTGAAGCCTTCCTGCTGCGTTATTGGGAGGGACTGGATATTGCCGAAACTGCCGCCACGATGGGCTGCACGGAAGGCAGCGTAAAAACCCATTGTTCGCGCGCCACCCACGCCTTGGCGGCCGTACTTGGGGCAAAAGGAATCAGACCATGAGTCGCGAAGAACAATTTGCTCACCAAATCTGCCGCATACTCGACCAGAGTACGCGGGAACTTGATCCTGGCATCGCCGAGTGCTTGCGCGCCACGCGCGAACGGGCATTGCAACGCCAGCACTTTTTCGTCTCGGCCCCCGCAATGGTCGGCGCTGGCGGGACGGCGATTCTGGGCGGAGATAACGAGAAACATCCCCTGCGCACCCTGTTTGCCATTATGGCGCTGTTGCTAGGCGTCAGTTTGGCTTATTACTGGAATGGCTTCAGCCAGGCCAGCGAAAACGTGGAAATCGATAGCGCCCTGCTGGCCGACGACCTGCCGCCCAACGCGTATCTGGATCGAGGTTTTCAGGCATGGCTCGAAAAAAACTCGCAGGCTGGGCAAGAGTAATCGCTCTCGGGCTCTGGGTCGGCACGCTATCCGGCAATGCCCTGGCTGCTCTCCCCCAGTTTGAGCAGCCGGGTTGGGTTGCCCTGACGCCCGAACAAAGAACCATCCTTGCCCCGCTCGAGAAAGACTGGGCCGGTATGGATGCCTTCCGCCGCAAGAAATGGCTGGGTATCGCACAACGCTACCCCACCATGTCTCCCGTCGAACAAGTCAGCATGCAACGCAACATGTGGGAGTGGGCGCGGCTCGCCCCTGAAGATCGCAAGGTCGCTCGCGAGAAGTACAAGACGCTGAAACAATTCGCCCCTGAAGAGCGTCAGGTCGTCAGGCAGAAGTGGGAGGAATACTCCACGCTGACCGACGAAGAAAAAGAACGCTTGCGCAAGAAGGCGCCCCGGAGCCCCAAAGTCAGAACCCCGACCAAACCGCCCGTTGCCGCCCCCCCCGACAAACGTGTGGCAACGCCGACTGTACCACCGCCGCGCTCCCCCATTTCGCCACGGAAGCCGCCGCAAAGTCCTTTGGTACCAGGGGGAACACCCAGAGCTCCATCGGGCAACCCGTCGCCCGCTACGCCAGTTGAAGACCTCTACCGCGGGTGAGTAACGGGTCTTTCCTTCCATTGGCGGGCATCCGCCGCCGCCTTGCCAGCATGCTCTACGAATCGATGCTGCTGCTCGGCGTGCTTTCAGTCAGCTTCATCCTGCCGCATCTCGCCCTGGGCATGATCTGGGAGGTTGTTCTGCCCGGCTCGGTGCTGATCCTGCATGTCTTCATCGTGTTGGGCATTTACTTCATCTGGTACTGGCGCCACGGTGGACAAACCCTGGCAATGCAGACCTGGAAACTTAAGATAGTCGGTGTAGACAACAGCCCGCCCGAACTACGGAAACTGCTCCTTCGCTACTTCCTCAGTTGGCCCAGCGTACTGCTTTATGGCGCCGGCCTGATCTGGGCAATCTTCGACCGTGATCGGCAGTTCCTGCATGACCGGTTGTCTGGCACGCGTATCATCTTCTCTCTACCCACCAGAGCATCGAGCCCGCTGCCAGCAGAAAAATGACGCTGGGCGTCACCGCCGAGGTCAATGGCTGCCAGTTGTTGATCACGCCCAAGTGCGAGAACATGCCGTTCAGCATGTGGAAAAGAATACCCAGCATCACGCCGATAAACACTTTGGCACTCACCACCGCCATGCGGTCATGGGCGTAAGCAAATGGCAGGGCCAGGGCCATCATCACCAGCGTAGCCAAAGGATAGATCAGCTTCTTCCAGAGCGCGATTTCGTAGCGTTGGGTTTTTTGCTGGTTGTCGCTCAGGTGGCGGATGTATTGATACAGATTCACCAGCGACATGCGATCGGGCACGACGAGCAGCACCGACAGAAGGTCCGGATTGAGCGCCGACGTCCATTTGAGCTCTTCATGGCGCAACACCACCGCCCGCTCGCCTTCGAAGCGCGTCTGCGCCACGTTGGTCAGTTGCCAATGGTCGGGCGGGACGTAGCGGCCCGTTTCCGCCTCGCTGATCGAATGCAAACGTTGTTTTTCATCGAAAGCGTAGACCCGCACCCCGCGCAAAGTGGCATCCGGAAGCACTTCGCGGACATTGATGAACGACGTACCGTCCTTCACCCAAAGCCCGGAGCGAAACTCCTGCCCGACCAACTGACTCATCGCCGTCAGCCGCAACTGCTGGGCGGCGCGTTCGCTGGCAGGCACGACAAATTCACCGATGACGAAAGTCAGCAAGACAAAGGGAGCACCAATCTTTGCCAGAGTCAGCAGAAACTCGGCAGTGGCCAAACCCGATGCCCGCAATACCGTAATTTCCGAGTGCCGCGCCAGCAGGGTCAAGGCGTATAGCGAGCCAATCAGCACGGCAATCGGGAAAATTTCGTAGGCGCGGCCCGGCATGGTCAGCATGACATACCCCAGGGCATGATGGAGTTCGTAACCACCCTTGCCGACAGTCTCCAACTCGTGAATGAGATCGAAAAAGGCGAACAAGGCAAGAAAGGCTATCAGCACGAGCAGCGTGTCGCCGTAAATTTCGCGTGCCAGGTGACGCTCATAAACTTTTAGTGCCATGTCACCCTCTACCGACGGCTCAAACGCCAGGGCGAATAGACCGCCAGGCGTTTCCAGAAAAGCAGCAGCAGGACAATCAACATCAACGCGTGAATCGTCCAGACCCCGATACCGAAAGAGACTCTCCCCTGTGCCACCCAAGCCTGGCTGACCGACAGCAGATTGCTGTAGATCATGAATGTCAGCAAGGCAAAAATCAGATTGTTGGTGCGCCCGGCGCGCGGATTGACGAATGAAAGCGGTATCGCCAGAAAAGAGAGTAGCAGGGCCGATAGCGGCACGCCGATACGCCAGAGCAGTTCTGCTTTATTGACGAGTGTCGGCTCGCGCAAAAGTTCCCAGGTGGCGAGATTTTTCGCGGACGTCTCGACCTCCATGGTTTCGTGCGCTTCTATCCTCATTGCATAGCTGGAAAATTGCATGACGCGATATTCGGCCGACCCGGCCACCCCTTCATAACGCCTGCCGTTCGACAATACGATAAATTTGTCGCCATTCTCTGCCATCTCGGTATGCCCCTGCGACGCGGCGATCACGCCCAGACGACCATGCTGCATCGAGTTGATGAAAATGTTCTTGACCCGATCCTGCCCATCGGCATCGGGCACGGACTCGACGAAGAACACCCGATCGCCACGCGCCGATTCGTTGAAGGCTCCCGGAGTCACGCGTGCTACATCGTCGCGCTGGTCGATACGCTTTTCATAATCGGCTCGTTTGCTCAGTGCCCATGGCGACAGGAACAGGGCGAGCACAGCGATAGCCATCACCACCGGCAAGGCAAACCGCAGCACGGGGCGCATCCAGGCGGTCAGCGGCACGCCCGAGGAAAACCAGATCGCCATCTCCGAATCGCGATAGACCCGTGACAGGGAAAGCAGGATGGAGACAAACAGGGTCAGCGACAGCAGTACCGGCAAGAAGTTCAGCGCGGAAAACCCCAATAGAGCGACAACCGCTTCGGGCGCTGTAGCACCAATCGCCGCCTTCCCCAACAGTCGAATCAATTGGGTTGTGAGCAGAATGGCGAAAAGGGCGACAAATACCGCAGCCGCGGTCTGGGCAAACTCACGCTGGGCGGCGCGCTGAAATATCATCGTCTGTCTGGATCAGAAGTTTGCGGATTTGTCCCGGAAATGCAGACAAAAAGCAAAAATTGCTTAAACTGCGCATTTCCCTCATCTTCAAGGAGCGTGCGGTGGAATTTAGCATAAAGAGCGGTAGCCCGGAAAAGCAGAGAACCGCCTGCGTGGTGGTCGGCGTTTTTGAATCCAGAAAGCTGTCCTTGCCCGCAGAATTGCTCGACAACGCTGCCCGTGGGCATCTGTCCGAACTGCTGCGTCGCGGCGACATGGAGGGCAAGGCAGGCAACACCCTGCTACTGCACAAGGTGCCAGGGACCGAGGCTGATCGCATCCTGCTGGTGGGACTCGGCAAGGAACGTGAATTCCGCGAAAAGGAATATCGCTCCGCCATCACGACGGCCGTGCGCACGCTGAATGAAACCGGCGGCTTCGATGGCACCATCTACCTGACCGAGCTGCCAGTGAAGAAACGCGACGTCGCCTGGCGCGTACGGCAGGCGGTCATGACGGCCGAGGAAACGCTCTACCGTTTCGATCAGATGAAGTCGAAAAAGGACGAAGTGCGCCGCCCGCTGCGCAAACTGACTTTCTGCGTCGAACGGCGTGGCGAACTGGCGGCCGCAGAACAGGCCCTGCAGGAAGGCCAGTCCATTGCCACTGGCATGAACTTCATGAAAAACCTGGCCAACCTGCCGGGCAATATCTGTACGCCGACCTACCTTGCCGAGCAGGCGCGTGCGCTGGCCAGCGAACATGGTCTGGAAGTCGAGGTACTCGGGCGCACGGAAATGGAGCAACTGGGCATGCACTCGCTGCTCGCTGTTGCCCAAGGCTCGCATCAGCCGCCGCAATTCATTGTCCTGAAGTATCAGGGCGGCAAGACCGAAGACAAGCCGATCGTCCTGGTGGGCAAAGGAGTCACTTTCGACACCGGGGGCATCTCCCTCAAGCCGCCGCTCGACATGGATGAGATGAAATTCGACATGTCGGGTGCGGCAAGCGTGCTGGCCACCATCAAGGCGGCAGCCCTCATGAAGTTGCCGCTCAACGTCATTGCGGTGGTACCGACGGTCGAAAACATGCCCGGCGGCAGTGCCGCGCGGCCGGGCGATATCGTCACCTCCCTGTCGGGTCAAACCATTGAAATTCTCAACACCGATGCCGAAGGCCGACTGATCCTCTGCGATGCGCTGACCTATGCCGAGCGCTTCGAGCCCGATTGCGTCGTCGATGTGGCAACCCTTACCGGCGCCTGCGTCATCGCGCTCGGCAACGTTGTCAGTGGCCTGCTTGCAAATAACGACGGCCTCGCCCGCGAACTGCTCGATGCCGGGCAGGACAGCTGGGATCGCGCCTGGCAACTGCCCCTGCTGGAGGACTACCAGGAACAACTGCAGAGCAACTTCGCCGACATGGGCAATATCGGTGGTCGCGCCGCCGGCACGATCACCGCTGCCTGCTTCCTCTCGCGCTTCACCAAGAAGTACGCGTGGGCGCACCTGGATGTCGCCGGTACGGCCAACAAGTCGGGCAAGGAAAAGGGTTCCACCGGCCGGCCGGTGCCATTGCTGACCCACTTTTTGCTGGCGCGCGCCGCCAAGTCGCAAGCGAAGTGACACGTATTACTTTCCTGCACGGCGCGGGCGACCGCATCCAGTCCGCCGCCCAATGGCTGCGACTGGCCTGGGACCGGCGCGAGCCCGTGCTGGTCTATGTACCGGACGCCGAGCAGTCCGCGCGCCTCGATCGCGTGCTGTGGACCCAGCCCGCCTTGTCTTTCGTGCCGCATTGCCGCGCCGATGCACCGCAGGTCGAAGAAACACCGATCCTGCTGACCGATCGGCTGGATAACCCCGCACAGGAGGCTTGCCTGCTCAACCTGAGCAATGACCTGCCGTCAACGTTTTCCCGCTTCGAGCAACTGGTCGAAATCATCAGTAGCGACGATACCGACCGTTTGCCGGCACGCGAGCGCTTCAAGTTCTATCGCGATCGCGGATACGCCATCGAGAGTCGCGACATTTCGGGAGGGCTATGATGCCGGACGATAAGCTTCTCGGCCAGGCCGATGCACTCATTCGGCGCCATCGCAGTTTCGTTGCGCATGACGACTTTCACACCAGCGACACGCCCCCTGGTACCACCGACATTCCTGTGGTGGAGGAAGCGGACATACCCATGCTCACCGAGGTCGTGGTCGCCACTGTTGACCAACCGGCGACACGGCTAACCGAAAACATGCGTGCTGCGTTGGCAAGCGAATTTGATGACTGGATCGGCGAAGTCCTGCCCGCCGCCGTGGCGAATGCCAGTCAGAGCATGCTCACCGAACTGGAGACGCGGGCACGCCACACCTTGCTGCCGCATTTGCTTGAGATACTGGAAAATGGAACTCGCCAAAAGCTTTGAACCCGCCGAAGTCGAGCGGCGCTGGTACCCGGTTTGGGAATCGAACGGCTATTTTGCCGCCGGCCTCGACACACAAAAGATCCCCGCCAAGGATAATTTCTGCATCCTGCTGCCGCCGCCCAATGTCACGGGCACCCTGCACATGGGCCACGGCTTCAACCAGGCGATCATGGATGCGCTCACCCGCTACCACCGCATGCGTGGTGCCAACACGCTCTGGCAACCGGGCACCGACCACGCCGGCATCGCCACGCAGATCGTCGTTGAGCGCCAACTGGACGCGCAAGGCACCAGCCGCCACGAACTCGGCCGCGAGAAGTTTCTCGAGAAGGTCTGGGAGTGGAAGGAATACTCGGGCGGCACCATCACGCGCCAGATGCGCCGGCTCGGCACCTCGCCCGACTGGACGCGCGAGCGATTCACCATGGACGCCGGCCTCTCCAAGATCGTCACCGAGACCTTTGTCAGGCTTTACAAGGAAGGACTGATCTATCGCGGCAAGCGGCTGGTTAACTGGGATCCGAAACTACTCACCGCCGTTTCCGACCTCGAGGTCGTCAGCGCGGAAGAAGACGGCTTCATGTGGGAAATCCAGTACCCCTTCGCCAGCAGCAATGGCTCCCTGACCGTAGCCACGACGCGGCCGGAAACCATGCTCGGCGACGTCGCTGTTGCGGTTAACCCCGATGACGAACGTTACACGCACCTGATCGGCAAACACGTTCATCTGCCGCTGACCGACCGCACGATTCCGATCATTGCCGACGCCTATGTCGATAAGGAATTCGGCACCGGCTGCGTCAAGATCACCCCGGCGCATGACTTCAACGACTGGCAGATCGGTCATCGCCACAGCCTGACGCCGATTTCGATCTTCACCCTCGATGCACGCATCAACGAGCACGGCCCGGAAAAATATCGCGGCATGGATCGCTACGATGCCCGCAAGGCGGTGATCGCCGACCTGGCAGCACTCGGGCTGCTCGTTGCCACCAAGCCGCACAAGCTGATGGTGCCGCGCGGCGACCGCACCAACGCCGTCATCGAACCGATGCTTACCGACCAGTGGTTTGTCGCCATGTCCAAGCCGGGCGCGGATGGCACGAGCATTGCCGGCAAGGCGCTCGAATGCGTGGCATCGGGCGAAATCAAGTTCGTGCCCGAAAACTGGGTGAACACCTACAACCAGTGGCTCAACAACATCCAGGACTGGTGCATCTCCCGCCAGCTCTGGTGGGGCCATCAGATACCCGCGTGGTACAGCGACGATGGTCGCTTCTATGTCGCCCATGATGAAGCCGAGGCTTGCGAACAGGCGCGGCGTGACGGCTACACCGGCGGTCTGGAGAGGGATCCCGACGTACTCGACACCTGGTATTCATCTGCATTATGGCCATTCTCCACGCTCGACTGGACACCGGAATGGCCCGCCAGGTCGAATCCCGCGCTCGATCTCTACCTGCCCTCGACAGTGCTGGTCACCGGCTTCGACATCATCTTCTTCTGGGTGGCACGCATGGTGATGATGACCAAGCACATCACCGGCAAGATTCCGTTCAAGGATGTCTATGTGCATGGGCTGATCCGCGACGCGGAAGGCCAGAAGATGAGCAAGTCGAAGGGTAACGTGCTCGACCCGATCGACCTGATCGACGGTATCGGTCTCGACGCACTGGTGGCCAAGCGCACCACCGGGCTGATGAATCCGAAACAGGCGGCGCAAATCGAAAAGCGCACGCGCAAGGAGTTCCCGAACGGCATCCCGGGCTTCGGCACCGATGCGCTGCGCTTCACCTTCCTCAGCCTCGCCAGCCCCGGCCGCGACATCAAGTTCGACTTGCAGCGCTGCGAAGGCTATCGCAATTTCTGCAACAAGCTCTGGAACGCCTCACGCTTCGTGCTGATGAACTGCGAAGGCAAGGATTGTGGTCTCGAAGCGCACGGCCCGTCCGCCTGCCACGGTGAGTATCTTGATTTTTCGCCCGCCGACCGCTGGATCGTCAGTCTGCTGCAACGCGTCGAAGCCGAAGTGGCGAAGCAGTTCGCCGACTACAGGTTTCGACCTGCTGGCCAAGGCCATCTACGAATTCGTCTGGGACGAATACTGCGACTGGTACGTCGAGCTCGCCAAGGTGCAAATCCAGAATGGCAACGAAGCACAACAACGTGCCACCCGTCGCACGCTGGTGCGCGTGCTCGAAACGGTGTTGCGCCTCGCCCACCCGCTGATTCCCTTCATCACCGAAGAATTGTGGCAAGTGGTTGCCCCCGTGGCCGGACGCATGAAGACTGATGCTAGCGGGACGACGCCAGCAGAAGTCGGCGCTGGCGAGACGGCGCCCACCGTGATGCTGCAAGCTTACCCGGTCGCGGATAGCACGCGCTGCGACCCATCCGCCGAAGCCTGGGTTGGCACGCTCAAGTCGCTGATTACCGCCTGTCGCAGCCTGCGTGGCGAGATGAATCTCTCGCCGGCCCTGAAGGTGCCGCTCATTGGCGCTGGAGTCGGCGCGGAGGGCGTGGCGGCACTCAAGGCCTACGCCCCCTATCTCGCGGCACTGGCCAAGCTTTCTGAGGTGTCTGCCGTTGAAACACTGCCCGACAGCGATGCACCAGTGCAGATCGTCGGCGAGTTCCGCCTGATGCTGAAAATCGAGATTGACCTGGCTGCCGAGAAGGATCGTCTCGGCAAGGAACTTGCCCGCATCGAGGGTGAAATCGTCAAGGCAGAAAAAAAGCTCTCCACGGAGAGCTTTGTGTCCCGCGCCCCGGCCAACGTGGTGGCGCAGGAGCGTGAGCGGCTGGCGGGTTTCATCGGGCTTAAAGAGAAGCTCGCCGCCCAGTTATCCAGACTGGGATGAAACAGGCCGGGCTGCTAATCAGCCCGGCCCCAATTGAAGCCTATCAATCGCGGTAATTACGTATCAGCGCGAGTCTTCCTTGCCGCCCACTGTCAGAGAGATCGCCTTGCGGACTGCTTCGGGCGCTTTCATGATGTTCATGAAACTGTTGGAACCCATCATCGAGAGATCGGGGAAGCTGATGGCAATCCGGAAGCGGGCATACTGCGCATACACCTTGTTGTCCGACACGAGGATATCGTAGGGCAGATGGGCTGCCGACTTCACATCCTTGAAGTCGATCTCGTTCATGATATAGGCGTCGTCCATGTGCTTGTCGCCGTTGTTCTTCATGGCCACGCCGAACAGGGTTTCCTTCTTGCCGGCCACATCCACGCGATAAACCTTGGTAACGCCTTGCTTGCCTGCGGCCAGGCCAGCCTCGACAGCCTTCACCGCCTCGTCGTAACTGCCGTATTTCACGAACTCATTCGGCTCGTCGAAATATTCCATGCCGAAGGCGTAGTGATACTTGCGCAATTGCTGTGCTGTCAGCCCTTTGGCGCCATACTCCTCGATCTTGCCGAGGGCGGCCTGCAGCTTGGCGGCGGTGTCCTTGGGCTCGCCGGCCATGCGGTAGGCATGGCTCAGGTAGATCGGGTTGGTGTAGGACACCTGCACCTCGTTACCGGCCTTGACCACGGCCACGCGCTGCGCTGCGCCGAAACCACCCATGTCAGATTTGGCAGCAAGGCTGCGCAACTCATCGTTGGTCACGGCAATGATCGTGGTGTTCGCATAGGGCGCGTAGCTGCCGGCCACCGTGAAACCGCTGGCCACCAGCGCAGCCTTGGTCGCCTCGATTTTCTGGGCAAGATCGCCCGCGCCCTTCGAGGCGAGGACAAAGGGCTTGAGAACGGCATCCTGAGCCTGCGCCAAACCGGCGCTCAGAGTCAAAGCAGCAATGCACAACAACTTCCAGAGTTTGGACATAAGTCTCCTCCTTGGGGTATTTGTAAGTGGCAATAAAAAGGGCCTGAAGGAAACTTCCTTCAGGCCCTCTGGGTTACTGCATGAAGTGCGGGGGCTTACTTGAACTTGATGCCGTAGGCGACGCCGAGCGAGTCCTGCGACATGTTCAGATTGGCTTCACCTCCGCCAACCATACCGCCAAATGCGCCACCAATCGACCCGGAACCATTGACGGTCTTCTTGAAGGCGTGCATGTAACTCACGGTCAACTCGTCCTTGTTTGCCAGGGTCCAGGTACCGCCCAAGGTCAGGTGGTTTTCGACCACGCCGGGTGCCAGTATGTTGAAAAAGGTCTGGCTGGACGGAATCGGTTGGCTGTTGGTACTCAAGCCAGCCCGCAGCGTCAGGTCCTTGCTGTGCTCATAGCTGACACCGAGCTTGTAAACAGTCATGTCGCCCCAGCCGAAACCAGCCCCGCTCGTTTGCCCAAGTTGGCAGGCGAAGGCAAACAGGCAATCCGCAGTGTTGGCAATCGCCTTGCTGTTGCCGTAGTTGATCTGCTGGATATCCGCTGCTACCGTCAGTTTCGGTGTTGCTTTGACCGCGATGCCAATACCGTAGTTCTCCGGTATGTCAAAACGGCCTTCCTCGGCAAAGAGCCCCTGATAGGCGTCGAACTTGCCCTTGATCTTGGAGGCATAGGTCGCGCCCAACGTGATGTTTTCACTGACCTGGCCCGTCCAGCCCAGGCGCAGGCCCCAGCCGGTAGAGTGATCGTTGCCCCGGTTGGTCACATCGTTGGGATGGATGGAAAATCCCTTGAACGCTTCCAGTCCGGTAGCGCCGAAAGTTTGGTAGGCCATCACGATCGATACGCCGAGTGCATGGTTTTTGTTCAGTTTCATGGCAAAGGTCGGCGCAATGAACAGTTGCTCAAGATTCACGCCACCCGGATTCTGCCCGCCAAAAAACCCAAGTCCGCCCGCAGCAAACGGGCTGGTGTTGTAGCGCGTATTCATGCCGCCGTTGCCATAAACGCTGACGCCCACCGACATGTCCCAGCCCAGCATCTTGTTGTAGCCGAACTCGGGAATGAGAAAGCTCGAATCACCATTGCCATCATAGCTGCCACTGAGGCCGCCGCCGTTGCCTGAAATATCCGCACCGCGGTTGGGCTTGAACCAGTCGACACCTACATCGAACCGGTCGCCGACCATGACCATGCCGGCCGGGTTGGTGGCGGCAGCCATGGCGTCCTGCGGCATCGCGATGCCCACACCCGCCATGCCCTTGGCTTTCATGCCATAGCCGTGCGAGAAATAACCGTTGGTGGCGAAAGCCGACGTGGACAGGCCGGCGATGGCGATGAGTGCTGCGATTTTCTTGAGTTTCATTGAATCCCCCGATTGTTCTAATTCATGCTGTTGGAAAAAATTGCTGACATGCAACTTCAAGTTGCTGCCAATCTAGGACGGCGAGTGGTGGATGGCAATTCCCTTCCCGCTTTCACCCACCCCGGCCTTGTCTATCGTTGCATCAAAACAACAAATCAGATGAACAGCGTGACGTCCGACTGCTGCGCGACGGGAAGGAAAGAAGCCGCGCCAACATAGTCCATGCCATCGACGAAGTCTTCGTGATTGAAGCCGAACAGCTCGACGGTCATCTGGCAGACGACGAACTTGACGCCGGCTTCCTGCGACAACTCGCGCAGCTCGGCAAGTGGAGCCACGCCGTTGTTCTTGATGGTCTGCTGCATCAGGCTGGTCGCCAGGCTCTCGAAGCCGGGGATGTTGGCCTGGATGATGTTCGGGATATTCCAGTTGATACTCTTGAACCAGTCGGGGCCAAAGGGCATTTTCATCGGCATGCCGGGGTTGCCGAGCGGGCTGATCTTGAGGTCGGAGATATCCTTCTTGACCAGTTGCAGGCCGTAGAAGGTAAAGAAAATGGTGACATCCCAGCCCAATGCGGCGGCGGTAGAGGCAAGGATAAAGGGTGGGTAACCCCAGTCCAGCGTGCCCTTCGTACAGATGATGGCCATCGAAGGCGTTTTCGATTCTTCACGCGCCTGTAGCAGGGCTTCCAGCTTCTGCGGCAGCAGCTCGTCGAGCTTCTGGTTGATCAGTGCTTCAATTTCCGGATTGGCGCTCATGTCTTTGTCTCCTTTGTATAAGCGGCAGGTCGGCCGCCATAAATATATGGCGGTCCCTCATATAAGCGAATAATGCAATACAGTGCGGCGCAACATCGAATTAATTTTATTTATGGATGATACGCTGCTTCAAAACAGAAAAGGCGCCATCGAATCGATGGACGCCTTTCCGGGCACCGGGAAACCGCCGTCTCGCCAGCGCCGAGTTTTCGGGTACTTACTTGCGCTTGATGTAAAACTCGAATTCCTTGTTGTTCTCGGCGCTGGACAGCAGCTCGTTGCCGGTCTGCTTGGCAAAGGCCGCGAAGTCCTTCACGGAACCCGGGTCGGTGGAGAGGATGCGCAGGACTTGGCCGCTGGTCATTTCGCCCAGGGCTTTTTTGCCGCGCAGGATAGGCAGCGGGCAATTCAGGCCGCGTGCATCGAGTTCTTTGTCGAAATTCATTGTTTTCCTCCAGTGAGTAGTGGTTGGTCTTAGCTACAGTAGACGATGATATAGCCCATCGGCCAATACGGCAATTGCAGAAACTTATAGCTTTCCTCGTCCTCAGGCAACAGATTGGTAATAAATGTTTTGCGGATGATTTGACTGGGCGAAGAAAAACCAGCGCTCGGCCAGCAACCCAAGGTACTGAATCACAAAGGCAAGCAGCAGAATCCCGCCGGCCGCCAAGGAAAGGCCAGCGCTCAACAGGACCATCGGGATCAGGAACGCCGTCACGAGAAATCCCCATTTGACGAACCGCAAAACCGTCCGGCCCTGACCATGGAAAAACTCGCGCGTATTGAAAGCGCCCCCCATCATGCCCATCGACTTCTGCACGATCTTCGGATGCTTGATGCCGATGGCCGTCTGCAGGGACGACTTGGGCTTCAGCCGCGCGTTGCGGATCAATGCGGCACTGCGGCCGATCAACCCCAACGCGGTAATGATCAGCGCCCAGCCGGCGAGCAACGGCATGACCTCGGGCGCGCTGGCGGCGGCCAGTGCGGCGCCGAGACTGAAGCCTGATGCCCCACCGAGCAGAATGTAGTTGATCACCGTCAGCGGTGTATGCCACTCGCGCAGGAAGCGCAGGCACGCGTAGATCATGCCGGTACAAATGTAGAGCGCGAAGGCCAGCACCCAGGCGAGCGTACCGAACACGGCCGTCAGGTTTATCGGCGCACCGCTCGGGAGTTGGCCGAATACCGGGTTGATGCCCAGCCAATGCGCCGTGCCATAAAGGAAGACCATGCCCATGAAGGCGGGCAGCACGATGACCTCGCGCGACAGCCAGGAGGTGCGCCACTTCGTAGCCGATCGCCAGGCGCGTTCGGGGCGGCCGAGGTGAAAGAAGGAAGCGAACAATCCCAGCACCAACAAAATGATCGCAATGCCGCTGCCGAGTGCATAGAACTCGCTCGATTGCGTGGGCAGCAAGCCGAAGGCTACATAGGACTCGACGGTGAACAGGGCAAGGAACAGGCCCTGCCCGGCGCCGATCAGCGTGGTGAGAAAAACAACAGAGAAAGCGGGATGCATAGTATTCGGTCTCCTTACCAGCTCGTGACGTCGTCAAGCGAGGGTTCTGACTTGGCCGGCTTGGGCAGTTGCTGATCGATCTTGAGCGGATTGTCGGCGCGTTCGAGCTCGTCTTCACGGATGCGCAGCTTGGTCTTGCGCCGCGGCAGGTAATGATTGGCGGGCTGCGTGCCCCACTCGGGCATCAGCGGGTAGCCCCCCGACTCGCGAATGGCGTGCGATACCTCGGACTCCGGATCGTGGATGTCACCGAACAGGCGCGCACTGGTTGGACACGCACGCACGCAGGCCGGACGCCGCTCCTCGGCGGTCATCGACACATCGTAGATGCGGTCGACGCAGAGCGTGCACTTCTTCATCACTTTCTGCTGTTCGTCCAGTTCACGCGCGCCATAAGGACAGGCCCAGGAACAGTATTTGCAGCCGATGCATTTATCGTAGTTGACGAGGACGATGCCGTCCTCCTTGCGCTTGTAGGAGGCGCCCGTCGGGCACACCGGCACGCAGGGCGGATCTTCGCAATGCAGGCAGGACTTCGGAAAGTGCACCGTTTCCGTATTTGGAAATTCGCCGACCTCGAAGGTCTGCACGCGGTTGAAGAAGGTGCCCGTCGGATCCTTGCCGTAGGGGTTCTGATCGACCATCGGGCCGGCCTCGCCGGAGGTGTTCCACTCCTTGCAACTCGTGACGCAGGCATGGCAGCCGACACAGACGTTGAGGTCAATGACCAGGGCGAGTTGCGTCACTTGGCACCTCCTTTGCCAGCGAAGAAGTTCCAGACGCTCCTTGTTTCCGGCTGGCCGGGATAAGGTTTCAATGGCTCGAATTGCGGCCAGGTCTGCGCCGTCTTGCCAGCGCCGACTTCTGCGGGCGTCGTCCCGCCCGCATCAGCCTTATAGATGCGCACCCGCACGTCGTACCAGGCCGCCTGGCCGGTGATCGGGTCGGAGTTTGACACGTGCCTGTCACCGGAAGGCAGCTCTTCAGAAATCAGGTGGTTGAGCAGGAAGCCCTGCTGCGATTCATTGGCGTCCGCAGTCAGGCTCCAGGCCCCCGCCGCTTTGCCGATGGCGTTCCAGGTCCATACGGTACCGGGTTCGACGGCCTCGGAATGCTTCGCCATGCACTTGACCTTGCCCCACTGCGATTCGACCCAGATCCAGTCGCCATCCTCGATACCCGCCACCCGTGCGGTCTGCGTATTCACGTAGAGCAGGTTGTGCGCATGGATCTGCCGCAGCCAGGCGTTCAAGGAATCCCAGGAGTGGTACATCGCCATCGGCCGCTGCGTGATCGCCGCGAGCGGATACTTGTGCTTGTCCGTCGCTTGGGCTTCCAGGGTATCGTAATAGAAAGGCAGTGGATCGAAGTAAGTCTCGACGCGCTTGGCCAGATGCGCCGGGGGTTTGCGCGAGAAACCCTTGCCTTGCGCGGCCTGGCGAAAGCGCATCAGCACCTCCGAGTAGAGGTTGATGAGGATCGGTTCGGCGTAGCGCGTGATGCGGTTGCGCTGACTCCACTCGAGGTAACCCTGATTCCAGTTGCGCATGTACTGGTAGCTCTTGGGCAGTTCGTAGTGGAAAACGCAATTGTTCTTGGCGTACATCTCCCACTGGTTGGGGTTCGGCTCGCCGCGCAACGATTTTTCGCCGCCCTTGCCACGCCAGCCGGCGAGGAAGCCGATGCCCGAGCCGGCCTCGGTTTCATAGTTAACGATGAAATCCGGATAGTCGCGGTACTTGCGGCTGCCGTCCTTGTTCACGAACACCGGCAGCTTGAGGCGGGCACCCAGTTCGATCAGCACCTCCTGAAAAGGCTTGCACTCGCCGGTCGGCGGCACCACGGGAACGCGGACCGAATCGACCGGGCCATCGAACTCCGAGATCGGCCGATCGAGCATCGACATCACGTCGTGGCGCTCGAGATAGGTCGTGTCAGGCAAAATCAGATCCGCAAATGCCGTCGTCTCGGACTGGAAGGCATCGGCGACGACGATGAAGGGAATCTTGTATTCGCCCTGCTCATCCTTGTCGCACAACATCTTGCGCACCTCGACGACGTTCATCGTCGAGTTCCACGCCATGTTGGACATGAAGATCATCAGCGTGTCGATCTTGTACGGGTCGCCGCGCCAGGCGTTGGTGATGACGTTGTGCATCAGACCATGCACCGACAGCGGATACTCCCACGAGAAGCCCTTGTCGATGCGCACCGGATTGCCCTCGCCATCGACGAACAGGTCATCCGGGTCGGCCGGCCAACCGAGCGCCATGCCGTCGAGCGGCTTGTTGGGCTGCACTGCATGCGGGTGGTTCGGCGTGCGCGCGCAGGGCGGGATCGGCCGTGGGAAAGGCACTTTATGGCGGAAGCCGCCGGGCCGGTCGATCGTGCCCAACAAGGACATCAGGATGCCCAGCGCTCGAATCGTTTGAAATCCGTTCGAATGTGCCGCCAATCCGCGCATGGCATGGAAGGCCACCGGATTGCCGGTCACCGTGTCGTGCTCCTTGCCCCAGGAATCCGTCCAGGAGATCGGCAGCTCGATGCGCTGATCGCGCGCGGTGACACCCATCTCGTAGGCCAGGCGGCGGATCGTCTCGGCGGGGATGCCGGTGACGCCTTCCGCCCATTCCGGCGTGTAGTCCTTGACGCGCTCCTGCAACAACTCGAACGATGGTTTGACGGGTGTTCCGTCTTTCATCTTGAATTCGCCGCGCAGGAACGGGTCGGCGCCTTCGGCATGCGTCACGACGGGCCGGTTGGTCGTGCGATCCCACCAGAGCTTGTCCTGCGGATCGTAGCAGGCCTCCTCTTCCGGCACCTCGGTACGCAGGAACATGCCGAACTCGTCGCTTGCCGCATCGACGTTCACCAACTCGCCGGCATTGCTGTAGCGCACGAGGAACTCGCGGTCATACAGTCCCTTGGCGATGATTTCGTGGATTACGGCGAGCAGAAAAGCGCCATCGGTGCCCGGCCGGATCGGCACCCATTCATCGGCGATCGCAGAATAGCCGGTGCGTACCGGGTTGATCGAGACGAAGCGCCCGCCGTCGCGCTTGAACTTCGAGATGGCGATCTTCAGCGGATTGGAATGGTGATCCTCGGCGGTGCCAATCATCACGAAGAGCTTGGCGCGATCCAGGTCGGGGCCACCGAACTCCCAGAACGAGCCTCCAATGGTGTAGATCATGCCGGCGGCCATATTGACCGAACAGAATCCGCCGTGCGCCGCATAGTTGGGTGTGCCGAACTGGCGGGCGAACAGGCCGGTGAGTGCCTGCATCTGATCGCGGCCGGTGAACAGGGCAAACTTCTTTGGGTCGGTCGCGCGAATCTTGCCGAGGCGCTCGGCGAGCGTGGCGAAGGCTTCTTCCCACGAGATTGGCTCGAATTCGCCCGCGCCACGCTCGGCCCCCGCCTTGCGGCGCAGGGGCCGGGTCAGCCGCGCCGGCGAATACTGCTTCATAATGCCGGACGAACCCTTGGCGCAGATCACGCCCTTGTTGAGCGGATGATCCGGATTACCATCGATATAGCGCACCTCGCCGTCACGCAGGTGCACGCGAATGCCGCAGCGGCAGGCGCACATGTAACAGGTTGTCTTCTTGACTTCCTGAACGGAATCTTGAGTCATTCTCTGCGGGCTCCTAAAATGTCTTATTAGAATTTTGCGATATTGTCTCAGCCAAGTACGCTTGCCGCAAGGCCGCTGATTACCCATGCCGCTCATTGTCCGACATCAAACATCAAGTATTTCAGGAGTCCCGCCCATGCCCCGCCCCATCCGGCCGTTTACCGACAGAGAACGCAACCTGGTCAGTCAGACCATCCTTGAGCGCTTTGGCAACGCAGTTCCCCTGCAGGAAGTCGATGCCGAGTTGCAACTCGACCTCCTCAAGGAAGAATTCACCATGTGCCCATCGCTCACCTGGAAGGAGAACGGAGCGAATTTCGTCATCTTCAAGACCGGAGACGAGCGTTTCCGTTGCCAGTTCTTCTACATCGAGACGCAGCAATTCGGTACCGGCAAGGATGAATACGACAACCTCGGCGACTGCGTCGTCACCCTGTTGCAGGTGCAGGTCGAACAGGAGGAGGAAAGCCGGAAGCTCCGCGAGGCCATGAACAGTGTCGATTTCAACAAGGCCAACGACGGCGAGGAATACCACGGCCCGTTGATGGTTTAGGCCGGGAATACCATGAAAATCTGCATCGTTTCGGATAGTCACGACCGCGGCCCGCTGCTCGCCACCGCCATCGAAATCGCCAAGGCCGAAGGTGCCGAAGCGGTGCTGCACTGCGGTGACCTGATCGGCACCAATACCCTGAAAGCTTCGCTCAAGCTCGGGCTGCCGATCCATGCCGTGCATGGCAACAACCTCGGCGACCCGGTCACCATTGCCAAGTTGGCCTGCCATTCGGAGGGTTTGCTGCATTACCACGGCAACGACGCGGCACTCGACCTGGGCGGGCGGCGCGTTTTCATCACACACTACCCCCACATCGGCCGCGCCTTCGCATGCACCGGCGACTACGACCTGATCTGCTGCGGTCACAGCCATGTGCCAAAGATTCATCAGGAACCCAACGTCAAGGGCAGCAGCACCTGGGTTGTCAATCCGGGCACCGTCGCCGGCCTCGGCGCTCCTGACGCCACTTGGGCAATCGGCGACCTCGCCACCCTGCACTTCGAAATCCGTACCCTGCCGCGCTGACAATTGTTTGAAAAGTCGGCGCTGGCGGGACGGCGCGGCAAGCGCTAAAACCTATACGCCACTTCTATTCATCCATAGGAACATTCTGGCGTGCATTTGATCTAGCGCATAAACCCGGGCGGATTTTGCCGGCTACAATCGCCTACCGATTTTGGTGACGGTAAGTTGCCTGCAGAGCCGGCATCCGACCGCACTGAAATTTTATTCTGGCAGCACCCACTTCAACGGAGGCTTGATGACGGCTTCAATCGCAACCAACCAGACCATCCTGGTCGTCGGCGGCGGTATCGCTGGCATGACGGCGGCCCTCGAGGCGGCCGAATGTGGCAAGCAGGTAATACTGGTCGAGAAATCTCCCACACTGGGCGGCCGGACATCCATGCTGTACCGCTATTTCCCCAAGATGTGCTTTCCCACCTGCGGGCTGGAAATCAACCTGAGGCGCCTCCGCGGCAACCCGAACGTCCGCGTGATGACGATGACCGAAGTGGCTGCCGTGAGCGGCAGCCGTGGTGACTACAACGTCACCCTGAAGGTCAAGCCGCGCTATGTAAACGAAAACTGTACCGTCTGCGGCGATTGCGGCAATGCAGTCACCGCCGAAGTTCCCAACGTGGCGAACTACGGCCTTGACAAGGTCAAGGCCGCTTACCTTCCGCACGGCATGGCTTACCCGCAGCGCTACGTCATCGATCCTTCCATCGTCGGCACGCCCGAGGGCGAAAAAGCCAAGGCCGCGTGCAAGGTCAACGCGGTAGATCTCGGCATGCAGGAAGAGACAATTGAGATCAAAGTGGGCAGCGTCGTCTGGGCCACCGGCTGGCGTCCGTATGACGCGAACAAGATCCAGCCTTATGGCTACGATCGTTACACCAACGTGATCACCAGCCTCGAATTCGAGCGCCTCTGCGATCCGCAGGGCCCGACCGGCGGCAAGGCACTCCGCCCCTCCGACGGCAAGGAAGCAAAGAACATCGCCTTCATCCAGTGCGCCGGCTCGCGCGACGAGAATCACCTGCGTCATTGCTCACGCATCTGCTGCATGGCCACCCTGAAGCAGACGCAATATGTGCGCGAAGCGGCCGGCGAAGATGCGAAGTCAACGGTTTACTACATCGACATTCGCGTCATCGACCGCCTTGAAGATTTCTATCAGAACGTGCAGAAGGATCCGAACGTCGGTTTCGTCAAGTCGAAAGTGGCGCGCATCGCGCTCAACGAGTCGAACGACAACCCGATCCTGCACGGCGTCGATACCGAAGGCTATCATCGCTACGCCACCGAGCACGACCTGGTCGTACTGGCCGTCGGCATGGAGCCGGAAGTCACCGGCGTGAAGCTGCCCGACGACATCGTGCTCGACTCATCGAACTTTATCGAAGGCTCGAAATCCGGCGGCATGTTCGGCGCCGGCAGTGCGGCGAGTCCGCTCGACGTCAACCGTTCGGTGCAAAGCGCGACGGCGGCAGCCATGCGTGCCGTCCAGGTCATCCATAAAACCGCATCTACGGAGGCCGCTTAACCATGGCCGATAACAAACTCGCTGCTTACATCTGCTCCGGCTGCGGACTGGGCGATGTCCTCAACATCGCCGGGCTTGAAAAGATCGCCAAGACCGAAGGCAAGATGGCGGTTATCAAGAACCATCCCTTCCTCTGCAACGCCGAAGGCGTGAAGATGATTCAGGACGATATCGCCAACGAGGGCGTCACCCACCTGTGCATCGCCGCCTGCTCGCGTCGCGCCAAGGCCGAAGCCTTCAACTTTCCCACCGTTGCCGTTTCCCGGGCCAATCTGCGCGAAGGCGTAATCTGGATCGTGGCTCAAGGCGCGGATCATGACGAAGTTCGCCAGGAAATGGCCGAGGACTACGTCCGCATGGCCTGCGCCGAAGTCAAGAAGATGGTTCTCCCCGGCGGCAACAAGAAAGAATCGTCGAGCAAGAAGATTCTGGTCGTCGGCGGCGGCATGTCCGGCATGACTGCTGCACAGGCAGCGGCCGATGCAGGTTATGAGGTGGCTCTGGTAGAAAAAACCGGAGCCCTCGGCGGCTTCGCAAACCAGCTATGGAAACGCATGCCCTTCAATGCGCCCTACGCCGAAGCCCAGCCGACCGGAGTGGCCGAACTGGCCGCTCAAATCAACGCCAACCCGAAGATCAAGGTTTATCTGAACTCGAAGGTTGCCGAAACTGCCGGCGCGCCAGGCCGCTTTGCGGTCAAGATCGCACAGGAATCCGGCAGCATTGCCGAAGAACTCTGCGGCGCCATCGTCCAGGCCTCCGGCTTCAGCACCTACGACATTGCCAAGTTGCCCGAACTGGGCGGCGGCCAGGCAAACGTCGTCGAACCAGGCCGGTCTTGAAGCCCTGGCAAAGGTTGCCAACGGCGGACCGATCAAGCGTGCCGACGGCAAGGAAGTCAAGTCCGTGGTGTTCGTCCAGTGTGCCGGCCAGCGTGACGATTCGGGTACGCATCTGCCCTACTGCTCAGGCCACTGCTGCGGCACAAGCATCAAGCAGGCGACCTACTTCAAGGACCAGAACCCCGCAATCGACACCGTGGTGATGTACGACGACCTGCGCGTGCCAGGCATGGGCGAAGATTTTTACCGCAGCGCCCAGAACAAGGGCGTGCTCTTCACCAAGGGCAAGGCCACCAAGGTCACCGGCGGCGATACCTGCAAGGTCGAATTCAAGGACTTGATCCTGAATGAGGACACCGCCACCGAAGCCGATTTGGTCGTGCTGGCAACCGGCCAGGTACCAAACGCCGGCGTCAACATCGACGAATGGACGACTCACCGCCACCGCCGCCTCGGGTGGCGACGAAGCCGCCAAGCAAAAGAAGTCCGAACTGGAAAAAATTTCCGTCCTCAACCTGCAGTACCGTCAGGGCCCGGACATGCCGCAACTCAAGTATGGCTTTGCGGATTCGCACTTCATCTGCTTCCCATACGAAACCCGTCGCACCGGCATCTATGCAGTCGGCCCGATGCGCCGCCCGATGGACATGCATCAGGCAACCGAAGACGCGGTTGGCGCCACACTGAAGGCGATTCAGGCCGTCGAAAACGCTGCGCTCGGTCGCGCCGCACATCCGCGTGCGTGGGACCTGTCGTTCCCGAAGGCGCGTCTGGATGGCTGCACACAGTGCAAGCGCTGCACGGTGGAATGCCCCTTTGGCGCGATCGATGAAGACGCAAAAGGCTTCCCGGTATTCAACGAGGAGCGCTGTCGGCGTTGCGGTACCTGCATGGGCGCTTGCCCGGTGCGGGTTATTTCGTTTGAAAACTACTCCTGCGACTCCGTCGGCATGCAGGTCAGAGCAGTCAATGTGCCGGAAGAGGAAGACGAGAAGCCACGCATCCTTATCCTGGCCTGCGAAAACGATGCTTACCCCGCGCTGGACATGGCGGGTTTGCAGCGCCAGACCTACTCCGCTTTTGTGCGCATCATCCCGGTGCGTTGCCTGGGCTCGGTCAACACCATCTGGATTACGGAAGCGCTCGGCTCCGGCTTCGACGGTGTAATGATGATGGGCTGCCAAAAGGGCGAAAATTATCAGTGTCACTTCGTCAAGGGTTCGGAAATGGCCTACTATCGTCTGAGCAAGATCGGCGATACGCTGAAGGGGATGGGCCTCGAGCCGGAGCGGATGCAGACACAGGAAATCGCCATTACCGACAGTACGCGTGTCGTCAAGCTGATCAACGAATATGTCGAGCAGCTCAACGAAATGGGTCCGTCGCCAATGAAGGGCTTCGGCTAAAAGGAGAGGGACTATGAGCGAAGCAAACAATCAGGCCGTCGCCCGCTACAAGAACAACTTCCTCAAGGAAGTCGAGGAACGCGTCGAGGACGGACACTGGGTCAAGATGTGCATGCAGTGCGGCGTCTGCGCGGGCTCCTGCCCGTTCGGGCCGCACTGGGAACACTCGCCGCAGAAGCTCTTCATGATGATTCGCGCCGGCCAGCGCGAGGAAGTGCTGACCACCGATTCGATGTGGCTGTGCACCTCCTGCTACAACTGCATCGTGCGCTGCCCGCGCAAGCTGCCGATCACGCACATCATGCACGGCCTCGCCAACTATGCGCACCGCCTCAACATGGTGCGGCCCGACCAGCCCGGCCGAGCCATCGCGGTGCTGTTCTGGAAGAACGTGGTGAAGAACGGGCGCCTCAACGAGCTCACCTTCTCGCTGGCGATGTACTTCCGCGACGGCTTCGGACCAGGCGTCAAGAACGCGATGGCCATGCAGGGCATCGGCCTGGGGCTGGTCAAGACCAAGCGCCTGAACCCGATGGAAATCCTCGGGGGCCACACGTGCAAGGACAAGAGCGGCATCCAGCGCATGGTTGCCAAGGCGCGTGAAATCGAAGACCGCCGCCGCGGACTCGCCTGACAGGAGAACGGAAAACATGGCAAAGAAACAATATGCGTTCTACCCGGGCTGCTCTTCGCAAAAAGGCGCCTCGGCCTCGAACTACCTCAACTCCTTCGGGCTGATGTGCGAGAAGCTGGACATCCAGTTGAACGAAGTGCCCGACTGGAACTGCTGCGGGGCCTCGATCGCCTACGCCGAAGGCGGCGAACTGCCACGGCTGGTACTCAATGCCCGTAACATGGCCATCGTCGAACAGGAGATGCCGGGGCAGGACATGGTTTCCGGCTGTCCGGCCTGCTGGCTGGCACTGCGGGATGCCTCAGGGCGGCTTGAAGAACACGCGAATTTCAAGGACGAAGCAAACGAAGCGCTGAAAGAAGTCAATCTGACTTATCAGGGCAAGGTCAAGGCGCGCCACATGACCGAAGTGCTGATCGAAGACATCGGCTATGCCGGCATGAAGGCACCGATCGTGCGGCCACTGGACGGCGTGAAAATCGCCGGTTACGTGGGCTGCCAGACCAACCGGCCCTTCGGCATCAATGGCGAATCCTTCGAAAACCCACTGTATCTCGACAAGATGATCGAGACGGTCGGCGCCGAAGCCGTGCCCTACGACCAGAAAGTGACCTGCTGCGGCGGCGCGCTGGCCTTCTCCGAGCCCGAAAAGTCATACAAGCAGATTCGCGACATCGTCGAATCCGCCTATGACCACGGCGCCCAGGTCATCGCCACGCCCTGCCAGCTCTGCCAGGCCAACGTGGAACTGTATCAGTCCGAGATCAACAAGAAGCAAGGCACCAAGTTCAACATGCCCGTCGTCTTCTATTCGCAGCTGTTGAGCCTGGCCTACGGCGGAGACATGAAGCAGTCGGGCCTCGACGGTCAGGTGATTCGCGCCGACGTGCTGGAGAAATTCATCAAATAAATCGAACGCTTCAAAGGGGATTCGCGGTCGGCGTTGTGCACTCTCGCCGACCGTTTTTAGTTCCGACGTCACGCCCGCATGCGGGCATGAGTCTTCTCTAAAACTGCGTTTTCTTGCTACAATGCGCGGCTTCGTGGGCCGATAGCTCAGCTGGGAGAGCGCCGCGTTCGCAATGCGGAGGTCGTGAGTTCGATCCTCATTCGGTCCACCAGTATTTGCAGTTATGTATAAGTTTCGGGCTGTTAGCTCAGTTGGTAGAGCAGCGGACTCTTAATCCGTAGGTCGAGTGTTCGAGTCACTCACAGCCCACCAGTAAAATCGTCACCCGACGATTGTGGGTGGTTAGCTCAGTTGGTAGAGCAGTTGGCTTTTAACCAATTGGTCACAGGTTCGAATCCTGTACCACCCACCACCCCATATACTCGCTCACAGTAGATTTCCCAGAACACAGAACTCGGCCCCTAAAGCTGAGGGTAGCGGAAGATGGTCCGCTGCAAGTGAGGGCGCAGCAGCCTCGCGCGGTACCGAGACGGCGCATGCCCCCCGGGAACAGGGATTTGTGTTTCAGAGATGGCTGGCTCTGGATATTTAGTCCTCTTTTATTCTGTTTTTATCCAAGCCATGCGCGCCCTGGCACATGTTGTCTGCGGATGTATCCTGCAAAGGCGCTCTAAGGTTGCTCCAGCTTCCTCAGTCTGGCCGTTCAGTCTCTGTGCTTTGGCTAGCTTCAGAATGCCCCCGACCCCTGGAAGTCGATACGTCAGCTGTTTCATAGACTCTATTTCTTCAGCGGTCATGCCCTTTCGGGGCTCAACTCTTCCAAGGGCGAGCACGGCACCAAGGTGTTCCAGGGTTAGCGTGTTGGGATGCGATACGGGCCTTAAATCGCCGATTCTTGCGGCCCTGACCCTCTCGGACATCCAGGCAGCCTCAATTCTCAAATAATCTCGAATGAGAAGAAACAAACACAGTGCCATACCCACTGCAGCAAGCGCAATCACACTCTCGCGACAGCTATACCGCGCAACTTGCTTTCCGGTGGTCAAGCCAGCGTCCGATAGCACTCCGATAAGCAATCCGGCGGGGAATAGAAATGTCAAGTAGGCATGCGGAAACTCCAGCAGTGAGTGCAACAAGAATACCGACAATACTGACATGGTCGAAACTTCTGACGTACTGGCCGCGCGTTGCCAATGCCGAACGAACCAAATCGCGATCCCACCAGTCAATGCCAGTCCCAATGGCACGCCATTCCAGACCAGTAAGTCCAGGACCAGGTTGTGGCTGAAAGTGATGATCTCGCCCGTGGCTGGATGCTGCAAAGCAAGTGTACTTTGAGCCACGCTTACCTGCTGCCAACCCCAGCCCAAGAGCGGACGTTGGAGGATCGCCTCAAAAATCAGTTGCCAGTGCAAAATCCGGGTACCGGGTTTCAGCAGTTCGCTAATCCCCTGCGACGACACCAAGTCGAGAGCTATATTCAATGCGCTCCAACTCAGCACGCATCCGACATACCAGACAAAGATGCTAATCAATACCCACCGCTGCCTGCTTGCCCCTTGAGTCCGCGGATGGAGGATAGCCACAGCAATGACTGAAAAGACCGCGAGCGCCCCCATCCGCGACTGTGTCATTGCAATACCGAACAACAACAGAAAAGCCATCAGCACACCTAGCCAGCCGCGGACTACTCCGTTACGGTAAGACCACCAAAAAGACACCAGCCCCCAGACAAACAAGGTGGCGAGTTTGTTGGACTGCGCCACATTGGCAACGGGACGACTGCCAGCACCAACAGCGAGGGTAAAACCACCCCATTGGTCGAGTTGCAACCATTGATTAAGCGCTATCGCGAGCGAAATAACCGCTGCGATGCCAAAGGAGGCAAACACTACTGTAACCAGCCGTCCAGGCCAGTATTCTTCCATGCGCCGCCCCAGTAACACGGCAAAACCAAAGGCCAACAGATACGCGCCAGCCAGAAAAGCGTCAGCAGCAAATTGAATCAGGCCGAACAGATATTGCAGCAGCGGGACAAATGACAACCCGAAAATCACGACGGCACTTGCCGTGGACGTCCAGCGGCCACGCGTTTTGACCAGTACCGACGCCAGCGCTGCAACGCCGACCAGTGCCATCAGGGCATCGGCATGAAAACCAGTCCATGGCAGTGTGTGGACGGGCATCAGCCACGGCAAAGACAGCGCAAACGCCAGCAACACCCAGCCTATTGACAAGGCGGGCATGAAGGCGGCTTGACTGTCGATACGCTGACTACAGGACATGTGATCAGGCAAATAAAAAAGAAAGGCCCCAATGGGGCCTTTCATGTCTACTGCTTACAGGATTACTTGCAGCTGGAAGGACGATACTTGGACGGGATCGAGCCGGCACAAGCCCAAGTAACTACGCCGGTGGTAGCATCCTTGGTGCCGGTCAATGTAATTGTTTGACCATTAACATCAGTATGGATTGCCCGAGCTGTCGCCGTGATCGTGGGGGCTACATAGGTTACGCCCGAAACATACCTCGAGGTCTGGTTAACCACATCCGCACTGGTAGGCATGGTAGTAGCGCTGTCGTTAGCCGCGGCTTCTGCCACCGAGGTCTTCGCGCCAGATGCGGCAAGCATCACCTCGGTTACCTTGGACCTGATCGTGTAATCCTGATAAGCCGGCAGCGCGATGGCAGCCAGAATGCCAATGATCGCGACGACGATCATCAGTTCGATGAGGGTAAAACCTTGTTGAATCTTGCGCATGGAATCTCTCCTTTGGTTGAAGCACTTCAATCGTGCTGTCATGGATTATGCAATGACCGTGCCAGGCCATTAAGCCCGATTTCGTTGGTGAAATGCCCGGAAATCGGGATGACATAACGTGCTGCGGGGCAAAATGTGACGTTTTTCGTCAGTCAACCGGCCGCTTACGCCGTCCCGCCAGCGCCGACTTTCTCAAGTCGCAAGCGTATCGATCTGTGCGGGATCGAGGAAGGTTTCGGCATAGCGCCGGAACACGCCCTGACGCATGAAGACCTCGAAAAGGTCGCGGTCGATGTGGCCGTTCGCGGCGAACTTGCGCATGATTTCGATGGCCTGCGAAAGTTTCATGCCCTGTTTGTAGGGCCGGTCACGCGCGGTAAGTGCCTCGAAGATGTCGGCAATGCCCATCATGCGCGCCTGCAATGACATCTGGTCGCGCGTGAGGCCCCGCGGGTAGCCTTTGCCGTCCATGCGCTCGTGATGTCCGCCGGCGTATTCGGAAACATTCTTGAGGTGTTTTGGCCAGGGCAGCTCCTCGAGCATCCTGATGGTCGCAACGATATGATGATTGATGGTTTCGCGCTCCCTGGCGGTGAGGGTGCCGGCGCGGATGGTGAGATTTTCAATTTCGTCGGCCGCCAGAAAATCGGCATCGACTGCCGCAGGGTTGCGCCAGCTCCGGTTGGTGCCGATGTCACGCACGCGTTGCTGGTCTTGCGGACTCATGGCTTCGCTGCCAATGTTGGCGCGGCGCAGGAAATCGCGTTCTGTGTCCAGCACGCCCAGTTCCTGCGCGCAGTCTGCCCAGCAAAGCGCTTCCGCCGCGGCATCGGTTCGTGAGCGCAGTTCAAGCAGCTTGCGCAGGGCGGCGATCTGCACATCGCGCTTCAACACCTCGAAGCGCGTGTCGATGAGGCCGATGCGGTCGTAGATCGTTTGCAGCTTGGTGGCCTTGTCGACGACATGGACGGGCGTCGTCACCTTGCCGCAGTCGTGCAGCAGACCGGCGATCTTCAACTCGTAGAGGTCGGCCTCGGACATGGTGAAACCCGCCAGCGGCCCTTCTTTGGTTGCAAGTACCGCATCGGCGATCATCATGGTCAGCGCCGGCACGCGCTGGCAATGGCCGCCGGTGTAGGGCGACTTTTCGTCGATCGCCAGGTTGATGAGGCTGATGAAAGATTCGAACAGCTGTTCCAGCTGGAGGATGAGCTGGCGGTTGGTGAGCGCGATGGCGGCCTGCGACGCCAGCGATTCGGCCAGGCGTTGCTCGGCCAGGGAAAAGGGGGAAACTTCGGTCGTTTCGGTGTCGCGGGAATTGATGAGCTGCAACACACCGATAATTTCGCCCTCGTGGTTCTTCATCGGCACGGTGAGGAAGGACTGCGAGCGGTAGCCGGTACGTGCGTCGAAATCGCGCGTGCCGGAAAAATCGAAGCCGTCCTCACTGTAGGCGTCGGCGATGTTGACGGTTTTGTCGTTGATGGCGGCATAGGCCGCAACCAGCGCATTGTTGGGTTCGCCTTGCGCGTTTTTCAGCGGCAGGTCGGGGAAGTCGATCGGGTTGCCGGAAGTTCCGCCCAGTGCGACACCGAGCGTATCGTTGCGCACAATCTCGAAATGCAAGGCCCGCACACCTCCGGCATCCTCGGTAATGCGATACAGCGTGCCGCCGTCGGCATGGGTGAGGGTCTTGGCCGCGATCAGGATTTTTTCCAGCAGGCGATGAATGTCGCGCTCGCTGGAGAGTGCCGCGCCGATCTCGTTGAGTTGTTCGAGCCAGCGGAACAGGCTGTCTTGCGAGCCATCGGGGATGGCAGGGGTCACTTGATGCAGACCGCCCTGACCTGTTTCATGTCGGTAATGCCCAGCAACACCTTTTCCATGCCGTCCTGCTTGAGGGTACGCATGCCGTCTTCCAGCGCCTGGGCCAGCAGTTGGGCAACACGCGCATGCTCCTGGATCAGTTTTTTCACCGCGTCGTTGCCGACCATCAGTTCGTGCAGACCGACACGCCCCTTGTAACCCGTGCCAGCACAAATCTCGCAATCGCCATCCGTCTTGGCACGGTAGAGCGTGAATTTGCCTTTTTCGTTGGCATAGCGCTTCACCCAGTCCTTGTAGACGTTTTCGTAGGCAGCTTTGCCTTCGCGTTTGAAGGTCTCGGTGTAAAGGAGTTCCTCGCAATATTCGGTGACGAAGTGCTTCATCTCCTCGGGACTCGGCGTGTAGGCTTCCTTGCACTCACACAGCCGCTTGGCCAGGCGCTGGGCGAGGATGCCGAGCAGTGCGTCGGCGAAGTTGAAGGGGTCCATGCCCATGTCGAGCAGGCGGATCACCGATTCGGGAGCGCTGTTGGTGTGCAGGGTGGCGAAGACCAGGTGGCCCGTCAGCGAGGCTTCGATGCCGATGCGGGTGGTTTCGACGTCGCGCATCTCGCCCACCATGATGATGTCCGGGTCGGCACGCAGGAAGGCCCGCATGATGACGGCAAAATCGAGACCGGCCTTTTTGTTGATCTGTACCTGGCGCAGGCCCTTCTGCGTGATTTCGACCGGGTCTTCGGCCGTCCAGATCTTGGTCTCGGCCTTGTTGAGGGATTTCAGCACGGAGTGCAGCGTGGTCGTCTTGCCCGAGCCGGTCGGGCCGCAGACAAAGAATATGCCATACGGCTTCGCCACGGTTGCCTGCAGGCGCTCGAGGTTGTGCGGCAGCAGTCCCAGCTTGTCGAGCGGCAGCGGCTCGCCCGCCGAAAGGATGCGCATCACCACATCCTCGATGCCACCGGCGGTTGGCAGGGTGGCGACGCGCAGCTCGATATCGATCGGGCCGTATTTCTTGAACTTGATCTTGCCGTCCTGTGGCCGGCGCTTCTCGGAAATATCGAGGTCGCACATGATCTTGATGCGCGCGACGATGGCGTTGCGGAAGCTGTAGGGAATCTCGATGTACCGCTGCAGCGAACCGTCCCGCCGGAAGCGCACCAGTACCCGGTCCTTGCCCATGCCCGGCTCGATGTGAATGTCCGAGGAGCCCTGCTGGTAGGCATCGATGATGATCTTGTTGACCAGTTTGACAAGCTCGTTGTCGGCCGCGGCGGAAACCTCGTCACTGCCATCGCCTTCGCCTTCGCCGTCATCCATGGCCGAGAGCATGTCGCCCACGTCGGTGTCATCGGCAAACCCGCCGCCGTAGAACTGGTCGACGGTCTGCTTGAACTCGCGCACCGTGGTCACGCGGTAGACAATCTTGCTCCTGGAAAAGATGTTGTTCACAACGCGCGAACTCTTGACCTGTTCGGGGTCCAGGCAGGCGATGATGATCCCTTCCCTGCCATCGTCGATGGGCAGCCATTGGGTCTGCTCCACGTATTCGCGGCGCAGATTCTTCATCAGATCCATCGGCTTGATGCGATCCGGTTTGTAGGACTCGTACGGCACGCCGAAAAACTTGGCCAGGGCTGCGCCGATGACGGGCACCTTGACCTGAAACTCGGTGATCAGCGCTTCTTCGACATCGATGTTCTTGCGCCGCGCCGATTTGCTGGCAAGCTCCAGCTCGTCCGCGCTGATGATGGCATCGAGCACCAGATGGTCGTATTTCGTCTTGATGACATGATCTGGTCGGCTGCGCTGGGTAAAGGCGATCGCCAGCGTTTCGCACAGGCTCTTGATGCCCTCCTCCTGAACACTGCCGAAAGGCGCATTCGCCTTGCTGTTGATAATCTGGACGATGCCAAGCAGATCATCGGTTCGATTATCGACGATCGGGCAAACCAGCATCTGCTTGGTACGGTAGCCGGTGCGCCGATCGACCTCCTGCAGGAAACGCAGGTTGGGGCTGATGACTTTCAGTTCGGCTTCATCATAGACATCGCGGATGTTGATCGTCCGCCGCGCCAGGGCAGCATAGCCGGCGATGCTCTGGTCGGAGATCGGCAGTTTCAGGTCCTTGAACGAGGTCAGGCCGGTCTTGACCTTGGAAACGACCGTCGTCTTGTCTTCGCTGACGACATAGATGGTCAGCCGGTCGGCATTGAACAAAGCGCAGACATCCTGCGACAGTTCGAGCATGATCTCGTCAATGTTCGACGTGGCGTGGATTTTGTTGGTGACCGCCTGCAGGTTCTTGAAAAATGCCAGCCGGCTACCCAGCTCTCCCGCGCTCAGGGTATCGCTTCCCTGGAGCACCGATGCCGGACTCAATATTGCACTCATAGCTCGAATACCTGATTGTTTTGCAGCATGCGCGGCTTGAATTCGCCAATGCTGTTTTCGATTTCTTCCATCGTCAGCTCGATCTGGCCCGGCTTGAGGTGAGTGATGAAGATATCCGGCCGGAGCCGAAGGTAACTTAGCGCTTCGAACAGCAGGCTCGGACACAGATGCAAGGAGGCCTCCGAAACATTGCGTTCGCGATTCGAGAAGGCCGTTTCAATGAGCAGCGTCTGCAGATTCGCAATCTTATTCACCGCCTCCCAGAAGGCACGGCAGACACCCGTATCCCCGGAAAAGACCAGGCTCGCCGCACCAGAGTCAAGCTGGTAGGCGACGGCCGGTACCGTATGGCTGACCGGCAGGGGCAGGATGCGCCGACCATTCATTTCTACAACCTGCCCGACCGCAACATGATCGAAACGCAACCAGGGCGCCTCACTGCCCGGGATTTCCGTGAAATCCGGCCAGATTTCCCCATTGAAAATGTGCTTGCTCAGGCACTCCGCGGTGGCGGGCAAGGCATGCACGGTCAAGGGCCGGCTGCGCAAGTCGCCCACCGTGTCGACCATCAGCGGCAGGCAGGCAATGTGATCCATGTGGCTATGCGTCAGAAACACATGATCGATTTGTGCCAGCTCGGCGATGGAGAGGTCAGCCACGCCCGTGCCGCAGTCGATCAGAATGTCGTTATCGACCAACATCGAGGTGGTGCGCAAATGACGCCCCCCGATACCGCCGCTGCACCCCAGAATGCGTATTTTCATTCGCTCTGTCGCAACCTGGCCGGCATCAGGCCTCCGCCGGGCCGCCCCAAGAAGGCATGCGCCCCCCTGTGGGGGGCAGCGAGCTGGGGTTGCGAGCGCGGGGGGCCATTTATTTCAGTCCTTGAGAAAAAACTCCATCTTCACGCCAGCCAGTTCGACGATGTCGTGATTCTTCAGCCCATGCGCCTGAATATCGATCGCCACGCCATTCACCTGCGGGAACCTGGGACCCTCGACGTGGGTGAGGAAATAACCGTGGGGACGTCGGGCGATCACCGCGACCTGTACGCCGGGCTTGCCCAGCGTCGTCAGCGACTTGACCAGGTCGAGCATCCTGCCGGCATTGCTGCCGGTAAGCACCTGAATGGCACCCAGTGGCAATGCCGGCGGCGGCGGCGCCACCTGTGCTGCTTCATGGGGCGCCGCAGCTGGCGGCAAACCGACGGCGGCAGCCATAACTGGAGCAGCGTGAGGTTCGGGGATCGGTGGCGCCAGGTTCGCTGCCGGAACCATCTCGGCGACCGCCGCCTCCATAGGCTTGCCGGATGACTGCTCGGTGGCCTTGCGCAACATATCGGGGCGCAACACCATCGTCTTTTCGAAATCGGGCTGGGAGGTCTGCAGAGTCGCCTCTTTCAGATACTTCAACCGGTACTTGCCGAGTTCGATCAAGTCATTGTTCTGCAGGAAGTGCTTCTTCACCTGCTTGCCATTGACGAAGGTGCCATTCGTGCTGTCGAGATCCTCAAGAAAGGAATCGTTGAGGATCGTCACCACGGCTGCGTGTTCGCCCGAGATCGCCAGGTTGTCGATCTGGATATCGTTGTGCGCCTTGCGGCCGATGGTGGTGCGCTCCTTGTCGAGGGAGATTTCCTTGAGCACCAGGTTGTCCATGCTGAGTATGAGCTTAGCCATCTTGAGCTTCCTTCAGGACATCAAACGTTACCGAATCCGGGCCTGTTTTCGCCTTCATGCTGTACCCCCTCTAGGCCCCCACCGACCGGGCTGCCGGAAAGGCTTCTCTAACCTTGGCAAGGATAACCGATACATTGTCGCGTCCGCCATTCTCGTTTGCCATTTGTATCAACTGCTGCGCACACAAAGACAAGTCTGCTGACATGGTCGTCAGCAGAGCCGCAATATCCCTGTCCTCGGCCATGTCGTTGAGACCGTCCGAGCAAAGCAGATAGATATCACCCGGCACGACTTCATGTTCGCCGACTTCGGCTTTTACCGTGACATCGACACCCAGAGCACGGGTCACCAGATTCTTGTTCGGCGCAAATCGCGCCTGCTCCGGCGAGATCATGCCGCTATCGATCTGTTCCTGCAACTGCGAATGGTCGCGGGTCAGTTGCGCCAAGCTATCGCCACGGAAGCGATACAGCCGTGAATCGCCGACGTGGGCGACAACCAGACGATTGTCATAAAACTGCGCGACGACCAGCGTCGTGCCCATGCCGGAGAACTTGGGGTTGCTGCGGGCAGCCATATGAATGGCGGCATTGGTGCGCGCGATGACGTCAATCATGACTTCGCGTGTGCGGGACCTGCTGCGCGTCGTCTTGTGTGCCGGTTGTTTTTTGAAAGCATGTTCAAGTTCGCTGCCCAGCGCAGTGGTGGCCATGCCGCTTGCAACCTCGCCCGCAGCATGGCCGCCCATGCCGTCGGCGAGCACTGCCAGCCCAAGCCTGGCATTGGCAAACACCGCATCTTCATTGTTGCGACGTACCCGGCCGGTATCGCTGCACACGACCATCTCGATGGCGCTGGAAAGATCTATCTGCGCCATCTCAGCAAGTCTTCTCCGGAAAGACACTCTCAAACAACTGGTTCATACGCATAACTTGATGAAGAAACAGGATGATATGCGACATTCTTACAGTCCACCATTAGGCCCGTCAATGTTTTTCTCCATGCCAGCGGCACAGAATGCCTTCAGCCGGGTATTTGCGCACCCAGCCCCTGCTCCCGGGCCTGCTTGAGCAGGCACACCGCCACCGCAAGATCCTGGATCGCCATTCCCTGAGACTCAAAGAGGGTAATCGCCTGTGCCTCCCTCCGGCCAGGCCGAACGCCCACGACGATTTCACCCAGTTCGACCAGTTGCCCCTCGTGCAAGCGGCCTTTTTCCAGCGCCGGCAACAGGTCGCCGGCCTCGCGCAGGGCGGTGGCCCGGCTGTCGACGCAGACCAGGGCGGCACGCATGACAGCCCTTTCATCGAGTTCGCGACGGATCAGCGCATTCGACCCGGCGGCATTGACATGACTCCCCGGTGCCAGCCACTCACCCATCAATACGGGTGCGCTTGCTGTCGTGACGGTCACGACGATGTCGCAATCAAGCACGGCGGCTTCGGCAGTTTCGGCCGGCAACACTTCGACATCGAAGCGCCGTGAAAAGTCGGCGCTGGCAAGACGGCGCTTCTCGGCATCGCGCGAAAACAGTTTGACCTTCTGAACATTCCTCACCCGGCACAGGGCTTCCAGCTGACTCTGCGCCTGCCAGCCGGCGCCGATCAGACCGACGACTGCCGCTTCAGGCCGCGCCAGATATTTCGCTGCCACACCGCCGGCGGCACCGGTGCGCATCATGCCGAGATGGTCAGCCTCGATCACGGCCAATAGCGTTCCATTGGCGGCGTCGAACAAGTGAACGAAAAAGCGGTTGCCGGCCCGCGAGGTCGTGTAAGCCTTGTAACCCATCACCCCTGCGTCGAGCAGCGCACCCTGCAGTATGTGCAGTGCTGAGGTCGGCGTGCGCGTACGCTGGCGCGGTACGTCAACCGCTCGGCCCAAGCCGTGCGATCGATGCGCAGCCTCGACAGCAAGGAGCGCCAGTTCCATCGTCAGCAGCTGGCGTACATCGGCTTCGGTCAGATACAGGGCCATCCTTGCCTCCCTACGCCGTCTCGCCAGCGCCGACTGTTTACAGCAGCGCCTTGAGCAGCTTGGCCATTTCCGACGGGTTGCGCGTCACCTTGAAACCACACGCTTCCATGATGGCCAGCTTGGCATTTGCCGTGTCGGCGCCGCCCGAGATCAGCGCACCGGCATGGCCCATGCGCTTGCCGGCCGGTGCCGTGACGCCGGCGATGAAACCGACCACGGGCTTTTTCATATTTTCCTTGCACCAGACTGCCGCCTCGGCTTCGTCCGGGCCGCCGATTTCGCCAATCATGATCACCGCATCGGTGTCGGGATCGTTGTTGAAGGCCTGCATGATGTCAATATGCTTGAGCCCATTTATCGGGTCACCACCGATGCCGACCGCGGACGACTGGCCGAGACCGATTTCGGTGAGCTGGGCCACGGCTTCATAGGTCAGGGTACCAGAGCGTGAAACCACGCCTATCCGACCTTTTCTGTGGATATGACCGGGCATGATGCCGATCTTGATTTCATCGGGCGTGATCAGGCCGGGACAGTTGGGGCCGAGCAGCAACGTCTTCTTGCCGCCCTTGGCTTCCCTGGCCTTCATCTTGTTGCGCACGACCAGCATGTCGCGCACCGGAATGCCCTCGGTGATGCAGATCACGAGGTCGAGATCGGCCTCGCAGGCTTCCCAGATCGCATCGGCTGCGCCGGCGGGCGGTACGTAGATGACCGAGACGGTTGCTCCGGTGGCGGCTTTGGCGTCCTTGACCGAAGCAAAGATTGGCACATCGAATATTTTCTCGCCGGCCTTCTTCGGGTTCACCCCGGCAATGAAGCAGTTCCTGCCGTTGGCGTATTCGATGCACTTCTCGGTGTGGAACTGGCCGGTCTTGCCGGTGATGCCCTGGGTGATGACCCGGGTGTCCTTGTTGATCAGGATAGACATGTGGTTTTCCCTTACTTCACTGCGGCGACGATCTTGGTCGCGGCATCCGCCATGGTATCGGCAGCGATAATCGGCAGGCCCGACTCGGCAAGGATCTTCTTGCCGATGTCCTCGTTGGTGCCCTTCATGCGCACGACCAGCGGGACTGACAGATGGGTTTCCTTGGCTGCGGCAACGATACCCGTAGCAATGGTGTCGCACTTCATGATGCCGCCGAAGATATTGACCAGGATGCCCTTCACCTGGGTGTTTTTCAGCATGATCTTGAAGGCCTCGGTCACCTTCTCGGTCGTCGCACCGCCGCCGACATCGAGGAAGTTGGCCGGCGCAGCGCCGAACAGCTTGATCGTGTCCATGGTCGCCATGGCCAGGCCGGCGCCATTCACCAGGCAGCCGATGTTGCCGTCGAGGCTGATGTAGGCGAGGTCGAACTTGGAAGCCTCGATCTCGTCGGGGTCTTCCTCGTCGAGATCGCGGTAGGCGACGATCTCCGGCTGGCGGTAGAGCGCATTCGAATCGAAATTGAACTTGGCGTCGAGCGCCTTGATGTTGCCGTTGCCTTCCAGGATGAGCGGGTTGATTTCCGCCAGCGAGGCATCGGTTTCCATGTAGCAGGTGTAGAGCTTCTTGAGTGTCTCGACGGCCTGCTGAAGCGAGGCTTCGGGAACGCCGATACCCTTGGCCAACTCCAGCGCCTGCGCGTCGGTAATGCCAACCAGCGGGTCGACGAAGACCTTGATGATCTTCTCCGGCGTCTTGTGCGCGACCTCCTCGATGTCCATGCCGCCTTCCGACGAGGCCATCATGGCAACCGTCTGCGTGGCACGGTCGGTCAGCGCCGCAACATAATATTCATGCTTGATATCTGCGCCGTCCTCGACCAGCAGGCGCCGTACCTTCTGACCCACCGGACCGGTCTGGTGGGTCTTGAACTGCATGCCGAGGATGGCGCTGGCGTGAGCGCGCACTTCGTCGAGCGACTTCGCCAGTTTGACGCCACCACCCTTGCCGCGGCCGCCGGCATGGATCTGTGCCTTCACCACCCAGATACTGCCGCCCAGAGTCTCGGCCGCCTTGACAGCCTCATCAACGGAAAAACAGGGAATGCCGCGCGGGGTTGCCACGCCGAACTTCCGCAGAATTTCCTTGCCCTGATATTCGTGGATCTTCATGGTTTTACCCTGTTTTCCAAGTCATGCACCGTGATAAAGTTCTCTCTGTCATTGTTTTGCCCAACATTTGCGCCAATGCGATCAGTACTGGCGCCGGAAGAGGATAACAAAATGCCAACGGATCGGGCGCCCAACGCCACATATTGCGCCATCGAAACCGCCAGCCGCGACGAAATCGTCGCATTGCAAACCGAGCGCCTGCGCTGGAGTTTGCAGCACACCTACGACAATGTTGCCCATATCCGCGCGAAATTCGATGCCGCCCGGGTCAAGCCGGGCGATTTCAAAGAACTGGCCGATCTCGCGAGATTTCCCTTCACCACCAAGCAGGATCTCCGCGACACCTATCCTTTCGGCATGTTCGCCGTACCCGAGGGCAAGGTGGCTCGTGTACACGCGTCGTCAGGCACGACCGGCAAGCCCACTGTAGTCGGCTATACACAACAGGACATCGACAACTGGGCACATCTGATGGCGCGCTCCATCTACGCGGCGGGCGGGCGGCCGGGCGACAAAGTGCATGTTTCCTACGGCTACGGCCTGTTCACCGGCGGCCTCGGCGCGCACTACGGCGCCGAGCGGCTCGGCTGCACGGTGATTCCCTTCGGGGGCGGCCAGACCGAACGCCAGGTGCAGCTGATCCAGGACTTCAAGCCGCGCATCATCATGGTGACGCCCTCCTACATGCTGGCGATTGCCGACGAGTTCGACCGCCAGGGCCTGAACCCGGCCTACAGCGCGCTGAAGATCGGCATCCACGGCGCCGAGCCATGGACGCAGGGAATGCGTGCAGAGATCGAGAAGCGCTTTGCCATCGACGCCATCGATATTTACGGTCTTTCGGAGGTCATGGGCCCCGGGGTGGCGCAGGAGTGCATCGAGAGCAAGGACGGCCCGGTGATCTGGGAAGATCATTTCTATCCCGAAATCATCGACCCGAACACGGGAGAAGTCCTGCCGGACGGCGCATTGGGCGAACTCGTCTTCACCTCGCTGACCAAGGAGGCGCTGCCGATCATCCGCTACCGCACGCGCGACCTGACCCGTCTGCTCCCGCCCACTTCACGCAGCATGCGGCGCATCGCCAAGATCACCGGCCGTTCCGACGACATGCTGATCATCCGCGGCGTCAATGTCTTTCCCAGCCAGATCGAGGAACTGATCCTCAAGCAGCCGAAGCTCTCGCCACATTATCAGCTCGAAGTCTGTCGCGAAGGCCATCTCGACGCAATGACGGTGAATGTCGAGATCAAGCCGGAATTCGCCACCGCCACCGGCGCGGAAAAGGAATTCGTCGCCCACGACCTGCAGCACCACATCAAATCCTACGTCGGCATCTCGACGCGCGTGGATATCAAGGCCGTTGGCACCGTGGAGCGCTCGATCGGCAAGGCCAAACGCGTCATCGACACGCGCCCCAAGTAAACCGCTATGAACGACATCACCCGGGCCAGCCGGGATGAAATATCCGCGCTGCAACTGGAACGTCTTAGAGCCACGTTGCTGCGCGTTTACGCACGTGTGCCGCATTACCGTGCCAAGTTCGACGCCCACGGCGTGCACCCCGATGATCTGAAGTCGCTGGCCGATCTGGCGAAATTTCCCTTCACCAGCAAGGAAGATTTGCGCCAGACCTATCCCTACGGAATGTTCGCTGAACCGCTGGATAATATCGTGCGGCTGCATGCCTCGTCCGGCACCACCGGCAAGCCCACCGTCGTCGCCTACACGCAGAACGATATCGACACCTGGGCGGAAATCATGGCGCGCTCGATCGCCGCAGCGGGGGGCACGCGGCGCGACATCATCCACATCACACATGGCTACGGCCTGTTCACCGGCGGGTTGGGCGTGCATTACGGTGCCGAGCGCCTGGGCTGCACCGTCGTGCCGATCTCCGGCGGGCAGACCGAGCGCCAGGTGCAACTGATCCGCGACTTCGGCGCAACGATGATTGTCGGCACGCCCTCATATGTACTCAACATCGTTGATGCCTACGAGCGGCTGGGCCTCGACCCGCGCGCCTCCCCCCTGCAGCGCGGCATCTTCGGCGCCGAACCCTGGGGGGAAAACATGCGCGCGGAACTCGAAGCGCGCCTCGGCATCGTTGCCATGGACTTGTATGGCCTCTCCGAGCTGATCGGCCCGGGCGTAGCGGTAGAGTGCATCGAGTCGCGCGACGGCCCGACGATCTGGGAAGACCATTTCTATCCAGAGATCATCGATCCGGTAACCGGCAAGGTGCTGCCCGACGGTACACCGGGCGAACTCGTTTTCACTTCCCTGACCAAGGAAGCGCTGCCCGTGGTGCGCTTCCGCACGCGTGATCTGACGCGCTTGCTGCCCCCCACGGCGCGCAGCTTTCGGCGCATCGGCAAAATCACCGGCCGCACTGACGACATGCTGATTATTCGAGGCGTGAACCTCTTCCCCTCGCAAATCGAGGAACTGATCCTCAAGACACCGAAACTTTCACCGCACTATCAGCTTGAAGTCTCGCGCCAGGGTCACATGGACGACCTGACCGTACGCGTGGAATTGAAGCCTGAATTCGCCAGCGCATCCGAACCGGTGCGACAAGCCGCCGCCGGTGAGTTGCGGCATCACATCAAGGCGATGATCGGCATCAACACGCAGGTCGAGGTTATGGAAGTCGGCGGGGTCGAACGCTCCGACGGCAAGGCAAAACGCATTGTCGATTTACGCAAATGAAGCGGCATCACTGGCCCTGGACCTTCCTGATATTCAGCGCATTGGGCGTCCTGTCGGCCATCGCCGGCTTCGCCGCACTGGCCGGCCTGCTCAATAACCTGCATCCACTGCTCGCCGACGATCTGGCCGGCTGGGGGCTGATTGCCTCAGCCGTGGCCTTCTTCCTCTCGGGCGCATTCCCGCTGGTGCTGCGACGTCTCGCCGAACGCGAGGGGGCATAGGGCCATGGAAATAGCGACGCTCGGCGGCGGCTGCTTCTGGTGTCTCGAAGCGGCTCTCAGGTTGCTGGATGGCGTCCGCTCCGTCACCTCGGGCTATTGTGGCGGCAGGATCGACCACCCCACCTACCAGCAAATTTGTACCGGCAGAACGGAACACGCCGAAGTGGTCCGGGTCGAGTTCGATCCCGCGGTGATCGACTACCGCACGCTGCTGACCGCCTTTTTCGGCATCCACGATCCGACAACGCCCGATCGGCAGGGTAACGATATCGGCACCCAGTATCGTTCCGTCATCTTCACGCATACCCCGCAACAGGAAAGCGTTGCGCGCGCGTTGATTGCCGAGTTCGTTGCCGCAGGTATCTGGCCGCATCCCATTGTTACCGCCGTCCTGCCAGCGCCGACTTTCTGGCCAGCCGAGGATTACCACCAAAACTATTTCGCGCAACACCCTGCACAGGCCTATTGCCAGGCAATCGTCGCACCCAAGGTTGCAAAACTGCGCAAAACTTTCGCTGCGCGGCTCAAAAGCGGCGTATAGCGCCGCAATGCCCCTGTAATTATCGTTTAGCCGGCGCAGGTAGCCGGCAGAATCGCGACATTCAGTATTTTCGTTCGCGCTCTGCCATCTTGACTACACGCTCACCTCGCCTGCGCAGCAAAATTTTGGCCTGTCTCTTCATGGCATGGCCGCTATTTGCAAACGCCCAGACACCGGTGGTCCGCAACATTACGGACGAAGCGTTCCAGAAATGGGTCAAGGAAGACAACCAGCTCATTGAAGGGATCCTGCGGAGCCTGACGCACATCGACTCGCTGGTCACCGAGATTCAGCGCATGCTTGTCCAGTTGCCCGATGCCGGCCAGGTGAAACCCCTGGCGCCGGTTGCCGCGCGTCCTGCGCCTGTCGTGATCGAAAAAACAGTCATACAGGAAGTGCCCGGGCCCACAGGCGGCTTGGACAGCTGGCTGCCACAACTCGGCGGTGCCGCCCTGCTGGCGCTGCTGGCGTTCTGGCTGGGACGCCGGCAAAGTAGCGCGCCAACGGGTCAGGCACTGACCCTCGAGGAGATGGCCCCCAAGCCGGTTTCCGCCGCGCCGAAACCTGCGGCTCCGCCACTGGAAAAGCGCGCCGTCGTGCCACCCGTTGCCGCAACACCATTGGTGACGACTGCCCCACCAGAAACCACGCCGACTTTCGAGCCCACAGCGCCAAGCATCCAGGCCGATCAAATCGACCGTCCCTCCCTCGACCAAAGCGACCAGGCGCTGGAACTGGCGGAAATCATGCTCTCGATGGGGCTGGGCCACGGCGCTACGCAAACCTTGGCGGAGCAGATCCGCAGCGAGCCCAAGCAGGCGTTGCGACACTGGCTAAAGCTGCTCGACATTTACCGCAAGAACGGTCAGCAGGAGGACTTCGAACGTTCCTCCGAAGAATTGCGCCAGCACTTCAATGTCCGCTCGGAAGACTGGCAGTCCCCTGCCGGCGCGCGGCAGAGCCTCGAAGATTTTCCGCACATCGCGCGCCGGCTGGTCGAGCTGTGGGGGACAGCGGATTGCCTCGTCTATATGCGCAACCTGCTCGACGACAACCGCGGCGGCGCCCGCTCGGGTTTTCCGCAATCGGTGGCCGAGGAGCTGCTGCTGCTGACCGCCGTACTGCGCGACGTGTGCGGCTTTACGCCGAACGGCTAAACGGGATTGTCAATCTCGACGTAATCGCAGCGCAGGCCGCAAGTTTCCGCAAGATGGGCCCCGAGCGCCATGACGCCAAAGCGTTCGGTGGCATGATGACCGGCCGCCAGATAGGGCACCCCGGATTCGCGTGCCAGATGCGTGGTCTGTTCGGAGATCTCGCCAGACATGAAAAGGTCGGCCCCGGCATCGATCGCCGCCTCGAACCAGTCCTGCGCACCACCACTGCACCAGGCGACACGGCGCACCGGCTGCCGTGCATCGCCAATCAACAGCGGCGTACGGCCCAGCACCTGTTGTGCCGCCTGTGCCACCGTTCCGGCAAAAGTCGGCGCTGGCAGGACGGCAAGGCAGCCCAGTTCGTGCTCCCCGAAGCGACGCTCGACGGTCCAGCCAAAGCGCGCCGCCAGTTGTGCGTTGTTGCCCAGTTCGGGATGCGCATCGAGCGGCAGATGGTAGGCGAACAGATTGATGTCGTGCGCCAGCAAAGCTTGCAGCCGGCGCTTGCGAAAGCCAGTGACACGTCCATCCTCGCCCTTCCAGAACCAGCCGTGATGAACGAGCAGCGTATCAGCCCCGCGTTCGATCGCCGCTTCGATCAGGGCTCGACTCGCCGTGACGCCACAAACAATGCGCTGAATTTCGGCACGTCCTTCCACTTGCAGTCCGTTTGGGCAATAATCGTGAAACCGCGCCGGCTCGAGTACGCCATCCAGATAAGTCACCAATTCGTCGCGCAACATTTCTCATTCCTTTCCCGCTAGAAACTTCATCCATGCTTCGATTGTGGCTCATTTTCGCCCAGGCCGTCACGGTTAGCGTCGCCGCCCTGTTTGTCGTGCAAACCCTCAAGCCGGAGTGGCTGTCGTGGCGCCAGCCCGATAACAATGGACATCCGCAGGTCGTCGCCATCCAGCAGGTTGCGCCCAGCGCGGACGTGCGCAAGGTGGCGACCTATGCCGATGCCGCGCAGGCGGCCTTGCCGGCAGTCGTGCATATCTTCACCAGCCAGGAGGTCCGCCGGCACCCATTCATCAACGATCCGGTATTTCGCCACTTTTTTGGCGACCGCCTCGGCAACGACACCCAGCGCCAGTCAGGGCTGGGCAGCGGCGTGGTGGTAACGGCGGACGGCCTGCTGCTCACCAACAATCATGTCGTCGAATCCGCCGACGAAATCGAGGTCGCCTTTCCCGATGGCCGCAAGATCAAGGCAAAGCTGGTCGGTGCCGACCCCGAATCCGATCTCGCGGTATTGCGCATCGCAAGCGACAAGCTACTGACGCCGATCACCTTCGCACCGACTGAATCCCTGCGCATCGGCGATGTGGTGCTGGCCATCGGCAATCCCTTCGGCGTCGGCCAGACCGTGACCTCGGGCATCGTCTCGGCGCTCGGCCGCACACACCTGGGCATCAACACCTTCGAAAATTTCATTCAGACCGATGCCGCCATCAACCCTGGCAATTCGGGCGGCGCGCTGGTCGACAGCAACGGGCATCTGGTCGGCATCAACACGGCGATTTACTCGCAAAGCGGTGGCTCGATGGGCATCGGCTTCGCCATTCCGATCTCGCTGGCCAGGAGCGTCATGGAGCAGATCATCAAGACCGGCACCGTCACGCGCGGCTGGATCGGCGTCGAGGTTCAGGACATGACCCCCGAACTGGCCGAGTCCTTCGGCGTCAAGCCGGATCAGGGCGCGGTGATTGCGGGTGTGATGCGCGGCAGCCCCGCCGACAAGGCTGGCGTCAAACCGGGCGATGTGCTGCTGACCGTCGGCGGACGCGCAGTGCAGGATGCGCAGGTCATGCTGGAACTCATAGCGGCACTGACGCCGGGAGACAGCGCAAAGTTTGGCCTGATTCGGGAAGGCAAGCCGCTGGAAGCGACGATAAGCATCGGCAAGCGGCCCCGGCCAGCCAAATAACAGGCTTTAGGACCGTTCGCGGTTCGCGGCAGAGTCGGCCTCGGCCTGGTCGAGTTCGGCGCTCATCGCCGCATCGTCGGGTGGCCGATAGGCACCCGCATCGGCATGCGTCGACTTGCCAATCATCTGCGCCAGCAGAATGCCGAGTTCGTAGAGTAGCCACATCGGCACGGCAAGCAGGAACTGCGACAACACGTCAGGCGGCGTAAATATCGCCCCGACGACAAACGCCCCGACGATGACGTAGGGGCGGATTTCCTTGAGTTTCTCGATGCTCACCAGTCCGACGCGTACCAGCACGATCACCACCACCGGCACCTCGAATGTCACGCCGAAGGCAAGAAAGGTCGTTAACACGAACGACAGGTATTTATCGATGTCCGTCATCACTGCCACGCCTTGCGGAGCGAAGGCATTGACGAAGGCAAACACCGTCGGGAACACGATGAAATAGGCAAAGCCCATGCCGACGAAAAATAGCAATACGCTGGCCGCCACCAGTGGCACTGCGAGTTTCTTTTCGTGGGCGTACAAGCCGGGAGCGACGAAGGCCCAGACCTGGTGCAGTACAACCGGCAAGGCCATGAGAAAAGCCACCATCATGGTGACCTTCATCGGCACGAAAAAGGCGCCGGCCACGTCGGTCGCGATCATTTGCCCCCCGGCCGGCATGGCTGCCAACATGGGTGCGGCCAGCAAAGTGTAGATATCGCGGGCCCAATTGACAAGGCCAAGGAAGATAACCAGCACGACGACCAGCGAGCGAATCAGCCGGTCGCGCAGCTCGACCAGATGGGAGATGAAGCTTTCCTGGTTTTCTTCCATCAGGCAGCGGGCTTGGTGTCAGTCACCGCGGGGGTTGGGGTTTCAGACGCCACAGGCGGCGCGGACGGATCACTCTGCTCGGCGGACGCGAGAATCGACTGGTTGAGTGATGTCTCGACCGAATGCATCTGGTCATTGACCTGGCGCTCCATGTCGCGCGCTTCTTCGGTCACCTGCGCTTGCAATTTCTTCAGGTCCTCGAGCTGCATTTCGCGGCTGATATCGGACTTGACATCGCCCACGTAGCGCTGCAGACGGCCGAGCAGGTGGCCCACGGTGCGTGCCACTTTGGGCATGCGTTCCGGCCCGATGACGATCAGCCCGACCAAGGCGATCACCATCAACTCGGTAAAACCGATGTCGAACACGGTTGAACAGGTTTATCTGAGAAAAGTCGGCGCTGGCAAGACGGCGATGCGCGGCGTCAGGATTTGGTTTGCTCCTTGCGTGCTTCGCCCTCGATCGTGGCGCCTGCCTGGTCTTCGACCTGCTTGGCAGAGGAAGCGTCCTGCGTGCCTTCCTTGACACCATCCTTGAAGCCCTTGACCGCGCCACCCAGATCCTGCCCAATGTTCCGCAGCTTCTTCGTGCCGAACACCAGCATCACGATGACCAGCACGATAAGCCAATGCCAGATACTCCAGGTTCCCATCAGTTTCTCCTCGGTATTTATTTGCGCGTCAGCATGGGGCCAAGCCGGTCGGGCCCGCCCACAACATGGACGTGAAGATGATACACCTCCTGCTGCCCGACCCTGCCGGTGTTGACGATGGTGCGAAACCCGTCCGTCAGGCCCTGGCCCTGTGCCAACTCGCCGAGCTTGGCAAACAGCTTGCCGAGTGCCGGAACGTGCGATGCATCGGCGGTCGCCAACGAGTCGATATGCTGTTTCGGAATCACCATGAAATGCACGGGTGCGATCGGATTGATGTCGTGGAAGGCGAGGATATCGTCGTCCTCATAGACCTTCTTGCAGGGAATCTCCCCGCGCACGATCTTGCAGAAGATGCAGTCACTGCTCATCACTTGCCTCGATTGGCTTTCTCGTCGATACCCGAAATTCCCTCGCGACGGCGGAACTCGACCATGACGTCATCGACGCCGATGCCGAAGTGGGAAAGCAGCACCATGCTGTGAAACCAGAGATCGCAGGTCTCGCGCACGAGATGCAGACGGTCGCCATCCTTCGCCGCCATGATGACTTCTGCGGCTTCTTCCACCACTTTCTTGCAGATGGTGTCGGTGCCCTTGGCGTACAGACTGGACACATAGGATGAGTCGGGGGCAGCACCCTTGCGGGCTTCCAGGGTTTCCTGGATGCGATGGATGACTTCAAGATTGATCATTTATATATTTCCTTGGGGTCCTTCAGGACCGGTTCGACTTCGTCCCAGCCGTCCTGCGCCAGCTTGTTGAAAAAACAGCTGCGACGGCCGGTATGACAGGCAATGCCGCCGGTCTGTTCGATCTTGAGAAGCACCACATCCTTGTCGCAATCGGTGCGAATTTCCAGAATCTTTTGCGTGTGGCCGGACTCCTCGCCCTTGTGCCAGAGCTTGCGGCGCGAGCGTGACCAGTAAATCGCTTCGCCAAGCTGGGCGGTTTTTTCGAGTGCCTCGCGGTTCATCCAGGCAAACATCAGCACCTCGCCGGTCCGCGCATCCTGGGCAATGGCGGGCACGAGCCCCTGCTCATCCCACTTGATTTCATTCAGCCACTTTTTGGTTACAGTCACAGTCTTACCTCGCAGTGCGGCCTACAGCCGCACTTCTATCCCTTGTGCGCGCATGTGCTCCTTGGCCTGACGCACCGTGTATTCGCCGTAATGGAAAATGCTCGCGGCCAGTACCGCATCCGCGCGCCCCTGCGTCACGCCATCTGCCAGATGCTGGAGGTTGCCCACGCCACCGCTGGCAATGACGGGAATCGATACGGCGTCAGCCACCGCGCGCGTCAGGCCGAGATCGAAACCGTTCTTCGTACCGTCACGATCCATGCTGGTTAGCAGTATCTCGCCAGCACCGAGCGCCGCCACCTGCTGCGCCCATTCGATGGCGTCAATGTGCGTGTTGTTGCGGCCGCCGTGGGTGAAGACCTCCCACTTGCCTGGCGCGGTCTGCTTGGCATCGATGGCAACGACGATGCACTGGCTACCGACCTTGCCGGAAGCGTCGGCGACGAGTTGCGGGTTCTGCACGGCGGCGGTGTTCATGCTGACCTTGTCGGCACCGGCATTCAGCAAGCGGCGCACATCCTCGACCTTGCGCACGCCACCACCCACCGTCAGCGGAATGAACACCTGTTCGGCACAGGCTTCGACGATGTGCAGGATGATGTCGCGCTGGTCGGAACTCGCCGTGATGTCGAGAAAAGTGATTTCGTCCGCACCCTGCTCGTCGTAGCGCCGCGCAATCTCGACCGGATCACCGGCATCGCGCAAGCTGACAAAATTGACGCCCTTGACGACGCGGCCAGCTTTGACGTCGAGGCAGGGAATGATGCGCTTGGCGAGCATGGAAAGGGTCGGATACCCTCAGTTGCCGTTGGCCAGCTTGTCCGCTTCGGCCTGCGCCTTGCGGAAATCAAGCTTGCCTTCGTAGATGGCACGGCCGGTGATGGCGCCCATGATGCCCTCGTCCGCCACGGCGCACAGTGCCGTGACATCGGCCAGACTGGCGATGCCGCCGCTGGCAATGACGGGAATGCGCAACGCCTGTGCCAGCTTGACGGTCGCTTCGACGTTCGCGCCGGTCATCATGCCGTCGCGTCCGATGTCGGTGTAGATCACCGCTTCGACGCCGTAATCCTCAAACTTCTTCGCCAGGTCGATGACGTCGTGGCCGGTCATCTTCGACCAACCATCGACGGCAACCTTGCCGTCCTTGGCATCCAGGCCGACGATGATGTGCCCGGGAAAAGCCGTGCAGGCATCGTGCAGGAAGCCGGGGTTCTTGACGGCCGCCGTGCCGATGATGACGTAACTGAGGCCATCATCCAGGCAGCGTGCGATGGTATCCAGATCGCGGATGCCGCCGCCCAGTTGCACCGGAATCTCCGTGCCGACCTCTTGCAGAATGGCCTTGATCGCCGGTTCGTTCTTCGGCTTGCCGGCGAAGGCACCATTCAGGTCAACCAGATGCAGGCGGCGTGCGCCCTGCTCGATCCAGTGACGCGCCATCGCACCCGGGTTCTCGGAAAATACCGTGGCATCGTCCATGTCGCCCTGTTTCAGGCGCACGCAATGCCCATCCTTCAAGTCAATTGCTGGGATCAGTAACATGGTTTGCTCTGGTTCGAAACGGAAAGATCAGGGGTTCCAGTGGACGAAGTTCTCGAGCAGCCTGAGCCCGTCCGCCGCACTCTTCTCAGGGTGAAACTGCACGGCGAAGATGTTAGCGCGGGCCACGGCACTGGTAAAGGAAATGCCGTACTGCGTTGCACCGGCAATGACGTCGGGTGTTGACGGCTCGACATAGTAACTATGCACAAAATAGAAACGCGCGCCATCGGTAATGCCATGCCAGAGCGGATGCACCGCCACCTGCTGTACCTCGTTCCAGCCCATGTGGGGCACCTTCAGCCGCGCACCGGTCGCATCATCGTGCATCGCCTCATCCGGGAAATGGCGCACATTGCCCGGCAACAAGGCCAAGCCCTCGACGTGGCCTTCCTCGCTATGCTCGAACAGCATTTGCAGGCCGATACAGATGCCGAGGAAAGGCTTCGTACCGGCCGCGTGCACGACCGCGTCGGCCAAGCCACGCGCCTTGAGTTCGCGCATGCAATCGGGCATCGCCCCCTGGCCGGGCACGATAATCCGCTCGGCATCGGCAAGCACTTGCGGATCGGCGGTGACGATCACCTTCCGATCCGGCGCGACGTGCTCGACCGCTTTCGCCACGGAACGCAGATTGCCCATGCCGTAATCGACTATTGCAACTGTCTTCATTTGGAGTTCATGCAGAAATCGGTTGCCTTGCCGCCTCAATACGCTTAAAGGCTGCCCTTTGTCGAAGGCACGGTTGATCCGGCACGCGGGTCGACCGTAATGGCCATGCGCAAAGCGCGTGCGAAGGCCTTGAAAATCGTCTCGGCCTGGTGGTGGGCGTTGCTGCCTCGCAAATTGTCGATGTGCAGTGTGATGCCGGCGTGATTGACCACCGCCTGAAAAAATTCGCGGATCAGGTTAACATCGAAATCGCCAATGCGTGCCCGCGTGAATTCGACATTGAAGCTCAGCCCCGGGCGGCCGGAAAGATCCACCACCACGCGTGAAAGTGCTTCGTCGAGTGGCACGTAGGCGTGGCCATAGCGCGTCAGGCCTTTTTTCTCACCCAGAGCCTGGGCCAAAGCCTGGCCGAACGTAATGCCGACATCCTCGACGGTGTGGTGGGCATCGACGTGCAGGTCGCCGCGCGCATCGATCTGCAGATAAAGCAGGCCATGACGGGCGATCTGGTCGAGCATGTGATCGAAGAAACCGACGCCGGTCATCAATTGCGACTTGCCAGCACCATCCAGATCAAGCTTGACGCGGATCTGGGTTTCCAGCGTAGTACGGTTTATCTCGGCGGTGCGCTTTGGGGTAGCCATCGGGGTTGCGACTAAGTTAGCAAACGAGCCCATGATACCATTTTGGCTCCTGCATAACCCTCTTCGACACCTCCGCCATGAGCCGCTTCTGGAGCGCCACTGTTCGCGCATTACAACCTTATGTCCCGGGCGAGCAGCCCAAGCTGCCCAATCTCGTCAAGCTCAACACCAACGAGAATCCCTATGGTCCGAGTCCGCGGGTACTGGAAGTCCTGCGCAACGAGGCCGGGGACAGCCTGCGACTCTATCCCGATCCCGAAAGCACGCGATTGCGCGAAGCCATTGCCAGTTTCTTCGGCAACATCCAGCCCGGACAGGTCTTCGTCGGCAACGGCTCGGACGAAGTGCTGGCGCACGCCTTCCTCGCTCTTCTCAAGCACGACCGACCGATCCTCTTCCCGGATATCTCGTACAGTTTCTATCCAGTCTATTGCCGGCTCTACGGCATCGACTACCGTACCGTGCCGCTTGACAAGACCTACGGCATCCGCGTCGCTGACTACGCCCCACAAAATGGGCGCGCGGGTGGCATCATCATTGCCAATCCCAATGCCCCAACCGGCCGTGCCGTGCCGCTGGCGGATATCGAAACACTGTTGCAGGCCACCCCGGATTCAGTCGTGGTCGTCGACGAGGCCTACATCGACTTTGGCGGCCCCGGTATCGATTCGGCCGTGGCGCTGGTCAACCGCTACCCCAACCTGCTGGTGGTCCAAACTTTCTCGAAGTCGCGTTCGCTCGCCGGCCTGCGCGTTGGCTTTGCGATCGGTCATGCGGATTTGATCGATGGCTTGCAGCGCGTGAAGGACAGCTTCAATTCCTACCCGCTCGATCGTTTCGCCATCGCTGGCGCCACCGCCGCCATCGAGGATCGGGCATGGTTCGAGCGTACCCGCCGGGCGGTGATCGATACCCGCACGACGCTGACGCGCGAACTGGAAACACTCGGTTTCGAGGTGCTGCCTTCTGCAGCAAATTTTATCTTTGCCCGCCACCCGCGGAATGACGCGGAACAAACCGCGCTGGCGCTGCGGCAGCGCGGCATCATCGTGCGCCATTTCAGGCAGCCGCGCATCGAGCAGTTCCTGCGCATCACCGTCGGCACCGACCAGCAATGCGCATTGCTGGTCGAGGCGCTGCAGGAAATCATCGGCGCCTGAAGCGCCGTCCGGCCAGCGCCGAGTTTTATTTTTTGAGGCGCAGCTCGGCGGCGCGCTGATGCGCTGGCAGACCTTCGCCGTGCGCCAGGATCGCAGCAATCGGGCCCAGGGTCTGTGCACCAGCTTCCGACACCTCGATGATGCTCGAACGTTTCTGGAAATCGTAAACACCTAGCGGCGAGGAGAAGCGTGCGCTGCGCGAGGTCGGCAGCACGTGATTCGGCCCGGCGCAGTAGTCGCCCAGCGATTCCGAGCAGTAGTGGCCCATGAAGATCGCGCCGGCGTGGCGGATCTTGTCGAGCAGCGCACGCGGATTTTCGACGGAAAGTTCGAGGTGCTCGGGCGCGATGCGATTGGCGACGACGCAGGCCTCGTCGAGATCGGTGACATGGATCAGCGCGCCACGCCCGTAAATCGATGCGGAGATGACGGCCTTGCGCGGCATGGTAGGCAGCAGTCGCTCGATGGCTGCAGCTACGCGGTCGATGTAGCCAGCATCCGGACAGAGCAGGATCGCCTGCGCGAGTTCGTCGTGCTCGGCCTGGGCGAAGAGATCGATGGCCGTCCACTCCGGGTCGCCTGAACCATCGGAGATCACCAGTACCTCCGAGGGGCCCGCCACCATGTCGATGCCGACGGTGCCGAAAACACGCCGCTTGGCGCTGGCGACATAGGCGTTGCCCGGCCCGACGATCTTGTTGACCTGCGGAATGGTCTGCGTCCCATAGGCCAACGCGGCGACAGCTTGCGCGCCACCGATGGCGAATACACGGTCTACCCCGGACTGATGGGCGGCAGCCAACACGAGTTGATTCTTCAACCCATCCGGCGTCGGCACCACCATGATCAATTCCTTGACGCCGGCCACCTTGGCGGGAATCGCATTCATCAGCACAGAGCTCGGATAAGCAGCCTTGCCGCCCGGCACATAGAGACCGACGCGGTCGAGTGCCGTGACCTTCTGGCCCAGGCAGGTGCCGTCAGCTTCCGTGTACTCCCAGGATTCGATTTTCTGTCGAGCGTGATAAACCCGGATGCGCTCGGCGGCCTGCTTGAGGGCTTCGCGCTGATCGTTCGGCAAACCGGCATAGGCGGCTGCGAGTTCGCTCAGCGGCAATTCAAGCTCGGCCATCGTCTTCGCGTCAAGTCGATCGAAGCGGCGCGTGTAGTCGAGAACGGCGCTGTCGCCGAGCAGGCGTACATTGGCAAGCACCTCGGCGACGGTGTGTTCGATGGCTTCGTCGGTGGAATTATCAAAGGCGAGCAGCTTGTCGAGTGTCGACAGGAATTCGGGATCGCGGGAGGAAAGGCGGCGGAGGCTGGGTGAGTTGGCTGGGGTCATGGTATGGCGCTTTCTATTGCATCGATAACAGGTTGTAGCAGGCCACGCTTCATCTTGAGGCTGGCCTGATTGACAACGAGGCGCGAGGAAATCGGCATGATGTCCTCGACCTCGACCAGATTGTTGGCCTTGAGCGTCCCCCCTGACGACACCAAGTTAACAATAGCATCGGCCAACCCGGCGAGCGGCGCGAGCTCCATCGATCCGTAGAGCTTGATCAGGTTGACATGCACACCTTTGGTGGCAAAGTGCTCGCGGGCCGTGTTGATGTATTTGGTGGCAACGCGCAGGCGCGCCCCGCGCCGCACGGCAGCCGCGTAATCGAAGCCGGCGGGCGTAGCCACACACATGCGGCATCTGGCAATTTTCAAGTCGAGCGGCTGGTAAAGGCCGGCACCACCATGCTCGATCAGGACATCCTTGCCGGCGATACCCAGATCCGCGGCCCCGTATTGCACATAGGTCGGCACGTCGGAGGCGCGCACGATCACCACGCGCACATCGGGACGACTCGTGCCAATGATGAGCTTGCGCGATTGCTCGGGATTTTCGTCCGGCACGATGCCCGCCGCAGCCAGCAGCGGCAAGGTTTCCTCGAAGATGCGCCCCTTCGAGAGCGCAATGGTGAGAAATGCGGTGATTCCGTTCATGCGGCCATTTTACCCGCCGAACTCATTTGACTCGCTTCACTCGGGCTCCCAGCGCCGTGAGTTTCTGCTCCATATGCTCGTAGCCACGATCGAGATGGTAGATACGCTCGACAAGCGTCTCGCCACGCGCAACCAGGCCGGCGATCACCAGGCTGGCCGAAGCACGCAGGTCAGTGGCCATCACCGTCGCACCGTCAAGTTGCGCAACGCCCTTGACGAAAGCCGTATTGCCGTCGATCTTGATATCGGCACCGAGACGAATCAGTTCCACTGCATGCATGAAGCGGTTTTCGAAGATCGTCTCGCGCATCACCGCCGTGCCATCGGCTACCGTGTTAAGCGCCATGAACTGTGCCTGCATGTCGGTCGGAAAAGCCGGATAGGGCGCAGTGCGAATGCTGACCGCCTTGAGCCGCTGTGGCGCCTTGAGGAGGATGGAGTCGCGTTCGAGCGTCAATTCACAGCCGGTATCCATCAACTTGTCGATGACGGCGTCGAGGTGGCTGCTGGCGGTGTGGGTCAGCCGGATTTCCCCGCCGGTCGCAGCTGCGGCGCAGAGATAGGTGCCCGTTTCGATGCGGTCAGGCATGATGCGATGGGTCGCACCGTGCAGGCGATCGACGCCCCTGATCCGAATAACGTCGGTACCCGCGCCGGAAATGTTGGCGCCCATGGCCACGAGACACTTGGCCAGATCGACCACTTCGGGTTCGCGCGCAGCGTTTTCGATGAGCGTTTCACCCTCGGCCAGGCAGGCGGCCATCATCAGATTTTCGGTGCCGGTCACGGTCACCATGTCGGTGAAGAGACGTGCGCCTTTGAGTCGTCCGCCGGCTGTCGTCGTGCGCGCATGGACATAGCCGTGCTCCACGCTGATCTCGGCACCCATCGCCGCAAGGCCCTTGATGTGCTGATCGACCGGCCGTGCGCCAATCGCACAGCCTCCCGGCAGCGAAACGCGCGCCTCGCCACAGCGCGCGGTCAGCGGCCCCAGCACCAACACCGAAGCGCGCATGGTCTTGACCATTTCATAGGCGGCAACCGGATTGTCGAGACCGGAAGCATCCAGAACCACGGAATTCGCCGTCTCGCCAGCGCCGACTTTCGCGGTTTCGCGCTCGACTCTGACACCCATCTGCGCCAACAACTTGAGCATCGTGTCGATGTCATTCAATGCCGGTACGTTGGTCAGTGTCAGCGGCTCACGCGTCAGCAGCGCGGCGCACAGTAGCGGCAAGGCGGCGTTCTTGGCGCCGGAAATGGCGACCTCGCCGTTGAGCGGGATGCCGCCTTCGATCAGCAACTTATCCAAGGAGGCCTCGCTCGCCCGCTTCCGTCGGCGTCAGGCATTGCATCGACAGTGCATGCAGCACGCCCGAATCGAAATGGTCGTTAAGCGCGACGTTGACGCGTTGCTGCCGCTGTACGCGATTCAGTCCGTCGAATGCCGCACTGACGATAATCGCCTCGAAATGACGACCGTCGCCATCAACGGCAAGATGATCACACGTGAGGCCGGCACGAATCCATTCTTCGATCTGGTGAGCGGTAAGCATATTAAAGTTCCAACCGGCGCCGGGAGCGCCTATTCAAGACAATGGCAGCAATTCCGAAACGCCATACATCTCGGCAAGGCTGATGAGGTTGTGTGGCGGATTGACGATTTGCAACATCAGGCCATGGTCACGCGCAGCGCGCTGCCAACCGAACAGGACGGCAAGGCCGGACGAGTCAATGTTGGCCACAGCAGATAAGTCGAATCGCGATTCGCCCTTATCAAGCGCCGTCACTCCGTCGGCAAGCAGGGTCGCAGCCGTCTCCAGTGTCATGCTGCCAGAAACCGCCATACCGCCCGCGCCGGGCTGGATGGAAACATTCATTTTGTCTTGCCGGCGGAGTCGACTGACTTGTTCTTCACCTGCAAGCTGTGGATCAGGCCATCGATGCCACCCTGCTGGATCTCATAGGCGAATGAGCTGCGATAGTTGGTTACCAGGCTGACACCACTGACTTCCATGTCATAGACTTTCCAGCCGGTAGGGCCTTTTTCAAGATAGTAGTCGAGCGGGATTGGCTTGCCGCCTGACTGCCTGACCTCGGTACGTACCCTCACGTCCGTGTCCGTCGGGTTCATCTTGAAGGGCTTGTAAATGATTTCCTGGTTGCGATACTCGGTCAGGGCCTTCGAGTAGGTGCGCACCAGCAGGGCATGAAATTCCTCGACCAATGCCTTGAACTGATCGGGCGTTGCCTTACGCACTTCGCGACCGAGTGCCAACTTGGTCATGCGCTGAAAATCGAAGTGTGGCAATACCTTGGTTTCCACCAGGTCCAGGGTCTTCTTCGTGTTGCCTGACTGGATATCCTTGTCCTTGCGCACGATATCCAACACCTCGTTTGACACGCTCTTGACCAACGCATCCGGTGCAACATCGGCAGCTGCCACACTTGCGGCAAACAGAAAAGCAGCCAGCAGGGCGAATAAACGCTTCATCTTGTCTCTTTCTCCGACACGTAAGGGAATTAATCAGTCGGCTTGTTCGCGAGGCGCGTTGCCGTCATGCACCAGATTCCGGCGCCGCTGCAGGTAGCCGTCACGCACGTAGGAATATTTGTCGAGCGCAGCCTCCTCGATCACCTTGTCGGCAGGCAGCAGGTCGGCGCGCGTATCGATCAGGCGCAACGCGGCCAGGGAGTTGCGCGTCGCCACATGGTTGACGTTGCCCACCGGATCGACAGCCACATCGAGGACCAGACCCGCAGTATCACGTACCGTCCGCGGGCCGAACACCGGAATCACGACATAGGCACCGTCCGCGACACCCCACCGGCCAAAGGTCTGGCCAAAATCCTCCTCGTGCTTTTCCAGGCCCGCCTCGGTCGCAACGTCGAACAGGCCCAGGATGCCAACCGTGCTATTGACCAGCACGCGGCCAAGATCGCTGATGGCCTGATTGGGCTTGCCCTGCAAGAGGTTGTTCACACCGATGAACAAGTCGGCAATGTTGCCGAAGAAATTCGTTACCCCAGTGCGCACAGGCGTCGGCAGCACCGCATCGTAGCCTTGGGCCACCGGTTTGATCAGTACCGTATCGAGTCCTTCGTTGAAGGCATACATGGCCCGGTTGAAGCCCTCGATGGGGTCTTTTGGATTCCCTGATGTCGCACAACCACCCAACAGGCCAGATAGCGCCAAGGCAATCAATGCTGACTTGAATCCGGTGCCCATCATTTTCTTCATTTCATGCGCCTTCATAAGTTATTTCTTGACTTCGTCTTCAGCCGCTTTGTTGAACATGAACTGGCTGATCAGCTTTTCCAGCACCACGGCCGACTGCGTCTTCTTCAGAACATCGCCGGCCTTGATCAGTTCCGTATCGCCGCCGACCTCGAAACCCACATATTGCTCGCCCAACAAACCCGAGGTGTTGATGGTCGCGATGGTATCGCGCGGAAACTGGTAACGCTTGTCGACCTGCATCGACACCAGCGCCATATAACTCTCCGCATCGAGCCGGATTTCGCCAACTCGTCCCACCACCACACCGGCGCTTTTCACCGGCGCACGCACCTTGAGTCCGCCGATATTATCAAAACGCGCCTGGATGGCATAAGTTTCGCCCACATCGGAGGAACTCAGGTTACCGACCTTGAGTGCCAAAAACAACAATGCGGCAAGCCCGATGGCAACAAAGAGGCCCACCCAAAGATCAATTGCAGCACGGTTCATCAAATTCCCCTGAACATGAATGCGGTCAAAACAAAGTCAGCTGCCAGAATGGCCAGCGAAGAAGTCACCACTGTGCGCGTCGTGGCACGCGACACCCCCTCGGCAGTAGGATCGGCGTCGTAGCCCTCGAAAACGGCGATCCAGGACACGATGGCGCCGAAGACGCAGCTCTTGATGACACCGTTCATGATGTCCTGACGAAAGTCCACCGCAGCCTGCATCTGGGACCAGAACGACCCCTCGTCCACGCCAATCAGTTGCACACCGACCAGATAGCCACCCAGCACACCCATCGCAGAAAACAGCGCGGCCAGTAACGGCATCGAAATCACACCGGCCCAGAAGCGCGGCGCCACCACGCGCGCGACAGGATTGACGGCCATCATCTCCATTGCCGACAACTGTTCGGTAGCCTTCATCAGGCCGATTTCGGCAGTAATTGCCGACCCGGCGCGACTGGCAAACAGCAGAGCTGCCACCACCGGACCCAGTTCGCGCACCAGCGAAAGTGCTACCAATACGCCAAGCGCTTCCGACGATCCATAACGTTGCAGCGTGTCGTAGCCCTGCAAGCCAAGCACCATACCAACAAACAGGCCTGAAACCAGAATGATGATCAGGGAAAGCACGCCGGTAAAGTAGATTTCCCGGATCGTCAGGTGGAATCGCCGCAGCGCCGTGCCAGAGTACAGCACAGTCATCAGCAGGAAACGGCTGGCAAAGCCAAGCCGCCACAAGCGACTGGTTACCTGATGGCCAAGCTGGCGCAATACCCCGGAAAAGGTCATGACCACCACCCTCCCGGTTTGTTTGGCTGATCCATCAACTCCTCCCCATAGGGCCGTGCCGGGTACTGAAAGGGCACCGGGCCGTCAGCTTCGCCCCAGACGAACTGATGCACGTAAGGGTCTTGCGAATGCTTGATTTCCTCCGCCGTGCCCTCGGCGACGATTTTGCCTTGGGAGACAAAATATACATAATCGACGATCTTCAACGATTCATGAACATCATGCGTTACGACAATGGAGCTGGCACCCAGAGCATCGTTCAAGGTACGGATCAATTCCCCGACGATTGACAACGAGATCGGATCGAGGCCGGCAAACGGTTCGTCGTACATGATCAACATCGGGTCGAGCGCGACTGCCCGTGCCAGTGCCACGCGCCGCGCCATGCCGCCGGACAGTTCGGTGGGCATCAGGCTATGTGCGCCCCGCAGACCGACGGCGTGCAACTTCATCAGCACCAGATCGTGGATTAACTCCACCGGCAGGTCGGTGTGTTCGCGCATCTGGAACGCCACGTTGTCATAGACGGACATGTCGGTGAACAGTGCGCCAAACTGGAACAGCATGCCCATGCGGCGACGCAGACGGTAAAGGCTGTCATTGTCGAGCTCGTGTACCCGCTGCCCGGCCACCCGCACCTCGCCTGATGTCGGCCGCAACTGGCCACCAATCAGCCGCAATGTCGTCGTCTTGCCGCAACCGCTCGGGCCCATGATGGCGACCACCTTGCCACGGGGAATCGTAATATTGATTCCCGACAGGATCGAGCGACTGTCGTAGGCAAAGTTGAGATCGCGTATTTGGACTAGGGGATCGTCTGGCACGGGCGGATAGGGTGAATATTTGCCGCGCATTATACCTGTCCGCCATCCCATCCCTCCTGCAAGAGGCGGCCCGCGGGGATTGGGGGACAATTCGTGCCTTTGGACACGCGTGTTCTGCATTATCCGGAAAAACGGTTCGGGTAAGATCAATGGATATATGGCCCCTCCACGCTCGCAACCCCGACTCGCTGCTCCCCACAGGGGGATGGGCGTCGGCTTGGGACGCCCCGACGCCGGCCTATTAATGACAGACTCGACCGGCGGCAAACCCGCCCTTCTGATCGTCGATGACGACCCGTTGATCGCCGATACGCTGGGTTATTACCTGGAAAAAGATTTTCTGGTGTCCACTGCGGGCAGCCGCGCCGAGGCCATCCAGTGGGTGAAGCGTCAGTCGGCTGCGCCAGAACTTGCCTTGGTCGACCTTGGGTTGCCCCCTACCCCACATCGCCCACAGGAGGGCTTTGCGCTCATCAGCGAACTGCTTGCCAGCGCACCGCAAATCCGCATCGTCGTGCTGTCGGGCCAAAACGACAGCACCAATGCACGCCATGCCCGTACGCTCGGCGCACTGGAATTCGTCGCCAAGCCGGTCGCCCCGGACCGCTTGCGCGAATTGTTGCTTCACCTTATCGATATCGATCCGGGGCAATCCGCTGACGCCGACCTGTCGCTGCACGGCGAAAGTCCCGCCATGCAAAAACTGCGTTTGCAGTTGCGGCAATATGCCGACTCTCCCTTCCCGGTCCTGATAGAAGGCGAATCGGGGAGCGGCAAGGAACTCGCCGCTGCCGCGCTGCACAAGCTGTCACGGCGCAGCATTCGGCCCTACGTGACACTCAACTGCGCCGCCATCGCCACGACCCTGATCGAACCCGCCCTGTTCGGCCACGCCAAAGGGGCCTTTACCGGCGCCTCTGGCACCAGGGTCGGTTACTTCGAAGAAGCCGCCGATGGCACGCTATTGCTGGACGAAATTGGTGAGCTTCCGCTCGAACTGCAACCCAAGTTGCTGCGTGTGCTCGAAAACGGGGAATACCAACGCGTCGGCGAAACCCAGTCACGTCAGTCACGTGCCCGCGTCATCGCCGCCACCAACCGCGACCTCAAACAGGAGGTTCGCGCCGGTCGCTTCCGCGCCGACCTGTATCACCGGCTTTCGGTATTTACCATCACGGTTCCTGCGCTGCGCGATCTGGGCGAAGATCGCTTGCGGTTGCTCGAACACTTCCGGCGCCAGCTTGCCGACCAGCTCCGCCAGCCTCCGTTCGCCCTTTCCCCCGAAGCAGAAAGACTCTGGCTCGATTACGATTTTCGGGGGAACGTTCGGGAGCTGCGCAATATCATCATTCGCCTCTCCGCTCGCTACCCTGGTCAGACGATCGCCGCCGCCACGCTAGCCGAGGAGTTCGACCCGAGCGTTGCAATCTATCCGGCCATGGCGCCCGGTGCGCAAGAAGTATCCCCGATGGTGCAGGATGGCGCCCCGGCGGACCGTGAGGCCCTGATCGCAACCGCAGCCAGACTGTTGAACGAACAAGCAGGGAATTTCAACCTCGACGCCACGCTGATGCGTTGGGAAGATGCCTATATCGAGGCAGCCCGGCGCCTGGCCAACGGCAACATCAGTCAGGCAGCCCGCCTGCTCGGCATCAACCGCACCACCTTGTACAACCGTCTGGATACGCTCGCCCGCGAACGTCCGCACGAGTCATCCCAATGATCTACTGACCCGGGCTTCACATGTACCTGGAACATTACGGCCTCGCTGAACCGCCTTTTCGCATCACCCCCCACACCGACTTCTTTTTTTCGGGGGCCAATCGCGGGGCGACCCTGGAAGCGCTGCTCTACGCCATTATCCACGACGAGGGAATCGTAAAGATCAGCGGCGAGGTTGGTAGCGGCAAGACCATGCTGTGCCGGGTATTGATGGAACGCCTGCCGGAAAACGTGGTGATCGTGTACCTCGCTAACCCGTCACTGTCACGCGAAGATATCCTTTACGCACTGGCCGATGAACTGGGCATCGAGATTCCCGAAAGCAGCCGCGCCGCCACGGTAATGCGTGCCCTGCAGGAAAAGCTGGTGGCGCTCTACGCAGAGGGAAAGCAGGTCGTCGCCCTCATCGACGAAGCCCATGCCATGCCGATGGAGACGCTGGAAGAAATCCGGCTGCTCTCGAATCTGGAATCCAACCGCCACAAGCTCCTGCAATTGGTGTTATTTGGCCAACCGGAACTCGACACCACCCTGGCACGTGCCGACATGCGCCAGCTGCGCGAGCGCATCACCCACAATTTCAGCCTGGAACCGCTCGTACATGACGACATCGCCCAGTATCTGGACTTTCGCATGCGCGCCGCCGGTTATCGCGGCCCCAGCGTATTCGTGCCCGCCGCGCTCAAGCTGATCGCCAAGGCATCGCAAGGTCTCTCGCGCCGCATCAACATCCTCGCCGACAAGGCACTGCTTGCCTCTTTCGCGGCAGGGTCGCACCAGGTTGGGGTCAAGGAAGCCCAGGCAGCCATCAAGGACGCGGCATTCTCTCCCACGCCGATAGCAGGTGGCCAGCCCAGACACAACGGCCTGATTTGGGCGGCAGGCGGCGCACTGGGCATGCTGGTGCTGACGGGCATCTGGCAACTGTTGGCGGCCCCTGTCGGCACCCCGAAGGAAAATCCGGCTGCTGTAATCGCACCGGCCAGCCAACCGACAGCCTCCATCCAAACGCCCACCCCTGCAACCGAGGCCGCGCCCAAACCTGATGCCGCCACTACAAACGTAGTCGATAGCATAAAGCCAGCGGTGAGCCCTCCAGTCAAGGCCTCGACCACGCCACTGCTCGACAAGCTCCTGGAGGAAAGTCGCCCCTGGCTAGACACAGTTGAAGACAACCGCTGGTTCCTGCAACTCTATACGGCGATCGATGCAAACCGTCCCGAACAGGTCGAGATGTTCCTGGTCCAGACCCGGAATAGCGGGGTGGAAATGGCCTTATTGCGGGTTTACCACTTTAGTTTCGGGAAAGCTGACCGATACGGGGTTATTTATGGGGATTTTGTTTCGAGAAAGCTTGCCGTTAAGTCACTGGAAACACTGCCGGACGAACTCAAGCGCTATCGCCCCTACCCGCGTCAGGCAATTCGATTAAGGCTGGACAGCAACACCCAAGGTGAAAAATGAATTCATGTAATTTCAACTGGTTGCCATCCATATCTCACGTGATATGATCAATGCAATCGTCAATTTTCCTGGTCGCCGCTCAGTCATGAAAAGACAACTTCTCATTCCGGTACTGGCCTTGACGCTTTCTGCCTGCGGCAATGCTCCCATCCAACCGCCAAGTGACAATCATTTGCGGACAGAAAAAGTCGGCGCTGGCGAGACGGCGTCCATTCCGCCTCCCGTCCGGCAAACGCTGTCGCTACCCAAGCCAAAAGCCTCTCCCAAGGTCGAAACCTACAGCGTAGTCGTCAACAATGTGCGCGTGCAGGAGTTACTCTTTGCGCTGGCACGCGATGCCAAGCTGAATGTCGACATCCATCCCGGCATCGAAGGCCTGGTGACCCTGAACGCCATCGACCAGACCTTGCAGCAGCTTCTGTCAAGAATTACCAAACAAGCCGATATCCGTTGGGAACTGGATGGCTCCAATCTGTCGGTCATGCCAGACAAGCCCTTTTTGAGAACCCACAAAATCGACTTTGTGAACATGGCGCGAACCGTAAAAAGTTCTATATCCACAGCTACCCAAATTGCCAGCGCCCCCACCGGAGGTGCAGGCGCCCCGGGCTCCGGATCGGGTGGCGCGGGGAGCAATTCAGCAACGACCGCAGTGACCAGCGACACCAAGAATGACCTCATGGAAAGTCTGATCAGCAATGTGACCGACATGCTCAAGGAAGAGGACAGGTTACGGTGGCGGGCTATCGTCGAGACCGAAATGGACATCCAGGCGAAAACAGAAGGTACCGGCCGGATTTCCGCAGGCATATCCTCTGGGGGCAAGACGGAACATCCGAGCGGGAAAACCGAGACCGCTGGACAAGGCGGTGCAGCATCAGGCGACGGGAACCAGGCGATTGACAGCAGGGCGGCCGCCAAGAAAAAGGTCGGGGAATACGAACCCTCCGTCTCGGTTTTTGCCAATAAGGAAACCGGGGTGCTCATCGTGCGGGCAACCAGCCGGCAACACGAAAAGATTCAGCAATTCATCGACCAGGTAATGGGTGCGGCGAAGCGCCAGGTGCTAATCGAGGCGACGATTGTCGAGGTCAATCTCAACAACAACTATAAGCAAGGCATCAACTGGTCTGCCCTGCGAAGTGGGGCGAAAGGTTTTCAATTCACACAGGCGGGTAGCGCTGGGCTACCGAGTGCGAATCCTTTGAATATATTCACAATTGCTTACGACAACCCAACTTCCAGGCTCGGCAATCTGGCTGCCGAAATCAACCTGCTGGAGTCGTTCGGCAATGTGAAGGTATTGTCCAGCCCGAAATTGAGCGTAATGAACAACCAGACTGCCACACTCAAGGTAGCGGACGCTAGAGTGTATTTCACGGTAAAGGCCGATACCATTATTAGCGGCACATCGGGTATAGCGACCACCAATTTCACTACAACACCTCAGTCAGTTTCGGTTGGTTTCATGATGAATGTCACACCGCAGATCAGCGAAGGGGATGAAGTAACAATCAATGTGCGCCCGACCATTACGCGGATTACGGGTTACGTAAACGATCCCAACCCGTCGCTTGCTGCAGCGGGCGTCGTCAATCGCGTTCCGGAAATCCAGACTAGGGAAATGGAATCAATCATCAAGGTGGGGAGCGGACAAATCGCTGTAATGGGTGGCCTGATGCAGGAGGAGATCAACAACCTGACCGATGCAATTCCTGCTGCTTCGAGCATTCCATTCCTCGGTAACCTATTCAAAAATACTAACGACAATAGCCGTAAAACCGAATTGGTCATTTTTCTTCGTCCGATCGTGATCAAGGATGCCAGCATCCAGGGCGACTACTCGGAATACCGCAACCAATTGCCTGCTCAGGATTTCTTCGAAAAGGGTAACGTTGGCCCGCAGCGCCAGCAATTCGATTTTAGGAGTCCCGCTCAGTGAGCCTGCTGATGGATGCGCTCCGCAAGGCGGAGCAGCAGAAGCAGCAAATTACGGCGCAGGAGTTGGCGCAGGGAAATCCCGTCCCGGGCAACCTGGAACTGGAACCCTTGTCCGTGAAGGCAGAGGGCAATCAATTGCCCGAATTGCCGAAACGACTTGAAGATCTGGATGATCAGTTTTTCACGAACGAAACCCCCGCCCACAAAGCAACGCGCTCGTCTGCCGGTACCCGGCCGCCAGATACCAGCACTGCTCCGTCGCCGCAGAAAAGCTCCGACACCAGCTCTCGCGATACCGTGCGCAACGTGTTCACGGCAAAACAGGCAGCCGTAAAAGAAAATCATAATTTTGCGATAGTTGTCAGCCTGTCGACTCTGGTTGCGGCTGCCGCCATCGGTAGCTATCTGTATTGGCAAATGCAGCCAAAAGGCGGACTGTCCGCCGTACCCGTACCGGTACCAGCAACGCCTGCGGTGGCTCCGCAGTTCCCTGCAGGCATGGCACGAGCGCCCACCGCGCAGCCGGTCCTGCCGATTCCGCCCGCGCCCCAGGACAAGGCGCCCAGTCACGAGCGTACGGAATCATTGGCCGACAGCCGTATCGCCAAACCTGATCGACAAATCGCGGCGGCACCCCGTCCGCCTGCTCAGGATGTGCCTATCCGCGTCAGCGCGGCCATCAGGAAGCCTGATCCAACTCTGGAAAAAGCCCATCAGGCCTTCAATCGCGGCGAACTCGAACTCGCCAGAACCGCTTGGTTGAACACCCTGCAATACGACCCTCGCAATGCCGATGCCCTGCACGGCCTGGCGGCGATCGCCCAACAGGTCGGACAAACGCAGCAGGCCGTGGATTATTACCTGCGCGCGCTGGAAGCCGACCCGAAAGATGCGTTGGCGCTGTCCGGCCTCGCCTCCCTCAGCGTAGCAACGGATACCCGGCAAAGCGAAAATCGACTCAAGATGCTGCTGGCAGAAATGCCCGATTCGCCTTATCTGAATTTCGCGCTTGGCAATCTGCATGCTCAGGACACGCGCTGGGCGGAAGCGCAGCAAGCCTATTTCAAGGCACATACTGCCGACCCGGCGAACCCGGACTATCTGTATAACCTCGCCGTGAGTCTCGACCACCTGCATCAACCCCGCCTCGCAGCCCAGTACTACGGGCGGGGACTCGATGCTGCCAGGCAACGGGTAGCCGGCTTCGATGTAGCCCAGGCAGCGGCGCGCCTAAAAACACTACAATCAGGCTTGCCGCATTAAGGGCGCGTCGCCAGGCCAGCGGAAACGAATCACTCCAGGGATGAACACCACCACCAAACGCCAACCCATCGGTCAAGTCCTGATCGCCCGTGGCATCATCAGCGAAGACCAGTTGCGCATCGCGCTGCTGGAACAGATGAAGTCCAAGCATCCGGTCGGCAAACTGCTGGTGAGCCTGGGTTTCGTATCCGAAGCGACGCTGCGCGATGCCCTCGGAGAGTCTCTGGGCCATAAATCGATCGACCTCAGCCGCGCAACGGTCGATCCGGCAGCACTCCGCCTCATCCCCCGCGACGTGGCAAAACGTCACCGCCTGCTGCCGCTCGATTTTGCGCCGGAGCAGCATCGTCTGACCATCGCCATTGCCGACCCCAACGACATCGTTGCGCTCGATCGGCTACGCGCGCTGGTGTCGCCGGATATCTTGATCGAGACCGTTCTGGCCGGCGAATCCGAAATAGCACGCGGCATCGACCAGCATTACGGCTATGAACTGTCGATCGACGGCATCCTGCACGAAATCGAGACCGGTGAAATCGACTTTCGCAGTCTGGCCGTCTCGTCCGACGAATATAGCCAGCCAGTAGTGCGGCTGATCGATGCGCTGCTGACGGATGCTGTCAAGCGCGACTCCTCGGACATCCACTTCGAACCGGAAGCCAACTTCCTGCGCATCCGTTATCGTATCGATGGCATCCTGCGCCAGATCCGGGCCCTGCACAAATCCTACTGGGCCGCCATGGCCGTCCGGCTCAAGGTGCTGAGTGGCATGAACATCGCCGAAATGCGCGCACCGCAGGACGGTCGCATATCCATGAACATCAGCGGCCGCGCCGTCGATTTCCGCTGTGCGGCACAGCCGACCATTCATGGCGAAAACATGGTGCTGCGCATCCTTGACCGGGAGAAAGGCATCGTGCCGCTCGACAAGCTCGGGCTCGACGACGCGCAGATGGGACAACTGCGGCGCATGATGGCACGGCCCGAGGGCATCATCCTGGTCACCGGACCAACCGGCAGCGGCAAGACCACCACCCTCTACTCGATGTTGAATCACATCAACGAAGAGAGCATCAACATCATGACGCTGGAGGATCCGGTCGAATACCCGATGGCACTGATCCGCCAGACCTCCGTCGCCGATGCGGCCAAGCTCGACTTCGCCAACGGCATCCGCTCGATGATGCGCCAGGACCCCGATGTCATTCTGGTTGGCGAGATCCGCGATGCCGATACTGCTGAAATGGCCTTCCGTGCCGCCATGACCGGCCATCAGGTGTTCTCGACGCTGCATACCAATTCTGCGCTCGGTGCAATTCCACGCCTGCTCGACATCGGCGTGTTGCCGGACATCATGGCCGGCAACATCATCGGCGTCATCGCCCAGCGACTGGTACGCAAGCTCTGCCCGCACTGCCGAAAGCCCTATCCTGCCCGCGCGGAAGAACTGCGTCTCCTCGGTACCGAACCATCCCCTCAGCCGCCCGTTCTCTATCGAGCGACGGGCTGTCAGCTATGCGATTACCAGGGCTACCGCGGGCGCATTGCGATCATGGAAATCCTCCGGATGGACAGCGACCTGGACGATCTCGTCGTGCGTCGCGCCACACACCGCGAAATTCGCCTGGCGGCAGCTGCCAAGGGCTTCGGCACCCTGGCAGACGATGGCCTGAGACGCGTTGTTGAAGGCACCACCTCGCTTGATGAGGTTGCCCGGGTGATCGACCTGACAGAACGAATGTAATCATGCCGCTGCATGCCTACAAAGCGATGAATCCCGTTGGCCAGCTGGTCTACGGTCGCATGGATGCGCTCAATCTGGTTGATCTCGAAATGCGCCTCAAGCGCATGGAGCTGGACCTGATCAATGGCGACATGGTCAAACAAGGCCGATTCGGCGGCAGCACGGTCGGCCGACGTGACCTCATTACCTTTTGCTTTCACCTCGACCAACTTGCGCGCGCCGGGGTACCTATCATCGAAAGCCTGGCCGACCTGCGCGACAGCCTCGATAATCCACGCTTCCGCGAAGTGCTGGCCGACCTGATCGAAAGTGTCGAGGGGGGCAAAACCCTGTCACAAGCCCTCGCCGGGCACCCCCAGGTATTCGACGGGGTATTCGTCAGCCTGATCCAGGCCGGCGAAGAGACAGGCAACCTGCCGCTGGTCCTCCAAAATCTGACAGAATCGCTCAAGTGGCAGGACGAGTTGGCGGCGCAGACCAAAAAGCTCGTCATGTATCCGGCTTTCCTCGGCGCGGTGGTCATCCTGGTCACGTTGTTCATGATGCTGTATCTCGTGCCAAAAATGGTCGGCTTCATCAAGAACATGGGGCAGGAACTGCCGCTGCACACCAAACTCTTGATTGCCACGTCCAACTTTTTCGTCAATTACTGGTACATCGTGGTTGCCCTGCCCTTGCTGCTGGTCGCCGCCGCCGCACTGTCCATCCGCACCAACCCCCGCGCACGCCAGCGCTTCGATGCCGCCAAGCTGGCTCTGCCCTGGGTCGGCGAGATCCTCCGAAAAATCATCCTGTCGCGCTTCGCCGGTGTGTTCGCCATGATGTACGCCTCGGGCATTTCCGTACTGGATGCACTTCGTACCACGCAGGGCATCGTCGGCAATACCGTCATCCGGCAAGGTCTGGAGCGTGTCGAGGAGATGATCGGGGATGGCCAGAACATCACCGTTGCATTCCAGAATGTCGGCCTGTTTCCGCCGCTGGTGATCCGCATGTTGCGGGTCGGCGAAAACACCGGTTCGCTCGACACCGCACTCGCGAATGTGAGCTACTTCTATAACCGCGACGTACGCGAATCGATCGCCCGCGTACAGTCCCTGATCGAACCCGCCATGACGATCATCGTCGGCTTCATCCTCGGTTGGGTGATGCTGGCCGTGCTCGGGCCGATTTACGACACCATTACCAAACTGAAATTCTGACCGCCCGCCAATACTTCTGATGCCACAGCGCCGCGTACTCTTCCTCGACAACTCGCGCCTGACCGCCTATCTGGTCGGCAGGGGCAGCGTGCAGCACGAATCCACGTTCGGTGCGGATGCGGCCAGCCTGGAAGCCTTCGGCGCCTATCTGGCAGGGCATCTTGGCAGCGTGTTCATGTTGTTGGCGGATGTTGTCGAAGAAAGCTTCCAGACCGAGGACATCCCCCATAGTTCGGGGAAGGACCGCATCGCCATCGTCCGGCGCAAGCTCGCCCAGCATTTCTACGGTACGCCGCTCTCGCTCGCTCGCTCGCAAGGAAGGCTCAAGACAGGGCGACGCGACGAACGGCTGTTGCTCTTGGCGCTAACCCAACCGCAGCATTTCGAACCCTGGCTCGGCGTCCTGCGCGACAGGAAGGCCATCCTCGGCGGCATCTGGTCGCTGCCGCAGACAATCCTCGGCTTGCTGCCCGGGCCGGTGTCCAAACAAATTCCCCCGCAACTGCTGCTGCTGACGCAGACAAGTGCCGGACTGCGGCAAACCTATTTCGTCGATGGCCAGCTACGCTTCTCGCGCCTGACACCGCTGCTCCGCGACTCTGCCGACACTTCAGCCATCGCCGCGGCAAGCGAAGCAATCAAGATGCACCAGTATCTTGCCACGCAGCGCCTGATCGAGCGTGACAAGCCGCTGCCCACCTGGCTGCTGGTCCATCCCGCCGAAGCAGCCGCCATGCGCGCGCGCTGCCACAACAGCCCCAGCTTGCAGTTCGAGATCGTCAACCTGCCGGAAGCGGCGCGCCGTACCGGATTGCGCTCACCACTCACCGACTCGCATGCGGAGCTACTGTTCTGCCATCTGCTGGCGAAGAAACCGCCAACGGAACAATTCGCGCCGCCGGAAGAGCGGGAATTTTATCGGTTGTGGCAAATTCGTTCCGGGCTGAAAACCGCCAGTGCGATCATTTTCGCCGGCGGCCTGCTGTTCGCCGCCAATCGGGGGATGGATATCCGGTCCTTGCAAAACACGACCGCAGAAATCACGCAGCAGACACAGATCGCCCAGGGACAATATGCCGCCAAGATGGAAGCTCTGCCGAAGATTCCGCTTGGCACCGACGATCTACGCCTGCTGATCAACCGCTATGACCAGGTAACCAAGCGCGCGCAAGGACCGGCGCCACTACTGACACAACTCAGCCACTCGCTCGATGCTTATCCGTCAATCACCGTCGACCACCTCGAATGGGCGATCGCCGAGCAGCTGGCGCCGGCCCAGATGGGGGCGGGCGCAACTGCACAGTCACCGACTCCGGCCAACCTCCTGTCTGGCGGTCCCTACGCGCAAGTCACCGTGGCGGCTCGCTTGCCCATCGGCATGGTCGGCGACCATCGCGGGCAATTGGCACTGGTCGCAGATTTCAGCAAACATCTCGGCACGGCGCCCGATACACAGGTCACCATCCTGCAGCCACCCGTCGATACACAATCGGGCAAAACCCTGAAGAGCGGGGATGAAAGAAACACGCCTGAAGCGCCCAAATTTCTGTTCCGCCTGACCCACAAACTGTGAATATGGAAAACGCAGGAAACGAATCGGTCATCAGTCTTCGCTCCCTGGGTTGGAGCATCGCACTGCTGCTGCTGTCACTTATTCTGGTAGCCGCCCTGGTGCTCGCCGTTCTCTATTTCGGCAACCAGGCCGAGCAGTCACACAAGCAGGCGCTGGCCCAGCAGGCCGAAAGCCGCAGCCGCCTGGCCAGGGCAAATGAAGATGAACATGAAATCAGGGCGAAAATCACCCGCTATCAGGGACTCATCACGCTGGGCCGCACCGCGCCGGAACGGCGGCTCGACTGGGTCGAAGCCCTGCGGCACATCAAGGTGAACCGGCGACTGCTCGGACTTGAATACGAAATCGCGCCACAGCAGCCACTCGACAGCAAGAACACCCTGTCCGGCGGATACAGCTTCCTTGCCAGCCCGATGAAGCTGGAAATGCTCCTGCTCCATGAAAACGACTTGCTCGGCCTGCTCGCCGACCTGTCGGCGCAGGTGCAGGCACTCGTCAGCGTCAGGCACTGCAAGATCGAACGCCTGCCCCAGGGCACAGCGCAGCAGAATTCAGCCCTTCTGCGAGCGAATTGCGATCTGGACTGGATCACGCTGCAGGAAAAGATATGACAGTCACGCGTATTGCAATTGCCCTGTGCGCTGGCGGAATGTTGTTGCAGAGCATTCCGGGTAGTGCCGCCGAACCCACGTCACCATTGGGCCGGCTGTTCATGACACCCGAGTCGCGGGCCGTCCTCGAACGCCAACGGCAATACAACATTCAGGAAACACGCAGCCTCGAAGGCGACACCATGCGTCTCGATGGGGTGGTGGTACGCTCATCCGGAAAATCGACGGTCTGGATCAACAACCGCCCGCAGAACGAAAACGTCCGTGGCACCGGTGTCGTCGCCAATCTGTCGCGCCAAAGGCCGGGTCGCGCCACGCTGAGTACCAGCGCCCAACCCCCGGTCAACCTGAAAGTCGGCGTCACGATCAACCAGGCCACGCGTGAAACCAGCGGCGGACTGGCCGGCGGCGAAATCCGGGTCCGGAAGTAAAAACTCGGCGATGGCGAGACGGCGCTGGCGGCCATTGCGGTCTCGTAGCAGCGGTGCGGCACTGCTGATCTTCCTGATCCTGCTCGTCACGGCCGCGCTGACCTACGTCGTCAACAGCCTGACGCCAGAAATGATCGAAGCACGGCGAGCGCAGAAAACCAGCGCTGCACTGATAAAAGCAAAAGAAGCCATCATTGCCTGGTCCGCCACTAATCCGACATTGCCCGGTCGCCTGCCTTGTCCAGAGAATGCCTCGCTGATAGGGACTGCAACAGAGGGCCAAGCTCTGTCAGCCTGCAACACCTTACCGCCCCCCGGAACTTGGATTGGAAGATTGCCTTGGCGCACTCTTGGCATCGGCGAACTTCGCGATGGTTACGGCGAACCGCTCTGGTACGCGCTTTCCGATGGCTTTCGAAATCCGCCAATCAACACCAATACAGCAGCACAACTGATTTTCGACAGCACACCCAACATCGTCGCTATCATATTTTCTTCTGGCCCACCTTTGCCCGGACAATCTCGACCAGCTGTCAGCGCAACGTTGCCGCCAATCGTCTCCAATTATCTGGATTTAAGCAACGCCGACGGAAACACATCCTTTGTAAGCACTGGAAATTCAGCCACATTCAACGACAAACTATTACCAATTTCTCAACAAGATTTGTTTCTGGCCGTGGGGCGTCGCGTCGCAAACGAAATGCGGGGCGATGCATCCAACGGGCTTCAACGTTATTTCCTCAACAACGCAAATACCCTACCACTGGCAGCCAACACTCCACTGGCTAGTCAGGGAACAAATTCCGTCGGCTATATTCCTTACGGCGACCTCATGTATCCGGGCAGCGCATGGCTAAATACCAATGCCTGGTTCCCGCTTGCAACCTATCAGCGGAATACCGGTAATCAGGCAACCGTCACAATCGGAACAAAGACTTATGCATTTACCTTCCCCTAAGCCTGTCAAGCAACGCCTAATTCACTCGCCCCGCCATGCAGGAGGTTTTACCCTCACCGAAATGGCGGTGGTACTGGTCATCGTTTCGCTGTTAATAGGCGGCATGTTGCTGCCGCTAACTGCTCAAGTCGATCAGCGCAACTACAGCAATACAGAAAAAACCTTGGGCGATATTCGCGAGGCTTTGATCGGCTTCGCGGCAAGCCATAGCGCAACCGACATGAAACCCTACCTGCCCTGTCCCGACACGGATGGCGACGGTCTGGAAAACCGCGTCTCAATCCCAGGCCCTTGTACAAACACAGAAGGACGCCTTCCTTGGGTCGACCTGGGCCTCGGCAGCACAGATGCCTGGAACAACCGCTTCCGCTATCGAGTTACGCTCACTTTTTCGAACAGCGCTACCGGCTTTTCCCTCACGCCACCAACCAGCGGGACGCTAAGGATCTGTGCTGATAGCACATGCGCAAGCCTTCTCGCCAATGCTGCCCCCGTAGTGATCGTTTCCCATGGAAAAAACGGTGCCGGCGCCTTTAACTCGAGCTCACCCCCAGGCATCAATGCACTATCTGTCGATCCCAATGAGCTTGAAAATACTGATGCTGACAACGACTTCGTCAGCATGACCCCGGGGCCGACCTATGATGATGTTGTTGCCTGGCTTTCAGCCAACGTCCTATTTAATCGCATGATTTCCGCCGGCCGCCTGCCCTGATGACGGCAAGGTTGTCAGTCGCCGCGCAGCCTCTTACAATCCTGACTCAAGCGGGCGTCGTATAACGGCATTACCTTAGCTTCCCAAGCTAATGACGAGGGTTCGACTCCCTTCGCCCGCTCCAACGCCCAACCCATGTCCCCATTCGCAGAGCGCCTGATAGCCTGGCAGGGCCGGCACGGCCGCCACGACCTGCCCTGGCAAGGGACGCGCGACCCATACCGCGTCTGGCTCGCCGAGATCATGTTGCAGCAGACGCAAGTGGCGACGGTCATTCCTTACTACGAGCGTTTTCTTGCGCGCTTTCCCACGCTCGCCGCGCTCGCCGCCGCACCGGTCGAGGAGGTGATGGCCCGCTGGAGCGGGCTGGGCTACTACGCCCGGGCGCGCAACCTGCACAAATGCGCGCAGGCATTAATCGAAAAACACGCGGGCCATTTTCCGCGCGACCCGGCGCTGATCGCCGCATTGCCAGGCATCGGCCGCTCGACCGCCAATGCGATCGCCGTCTTCTGTTTTGGTGCACGCGCACCGATCCTCGACGGCAACGTCAAACGCCTGCTCTGCCGCTTTCTCGGCATCGAGGGTTTGCCGGGCTCGGCCAAGCTGGAAAGTCGGCTCTGGCAGGACGGCGCCGCATTGCTGCCGGATGCCGAAGTGGCCGCTTACATTCAGGCGCAGATGGACATGGGGGCGACGATCTGTACGCGCAGCAGGCCCCGCTGCGCGTCGTGCCCGCTTGCCGATCTGTGCGTAGCCTATCGGGAAAACCGGGTTGCCACGCTGCCGACGCCGCGACCGAAGAAGGCGCTGCCGGAAAGGCAAATTACGTTGCTGGTACTGCGCTTGGATAACCGGGTGCTGCTGGAAACCCGTCCGCCATCAGGTATCTGGGGCGGACTGCTGTCGCTGCCCGAACTTCCCGCTGGGGTTGACGCTGTCGATTATTGTGCGCAGCAGCAGGGCCTGCGCATTGACGCCGTCTTGCCAGCGCCGACTTTTACGCATGGCTTCACGCATTTCCGTTTGCATATCCAGCCGCTGCTCTGCACGGTGGTCGCCTTGCCGCAGTTGTCGGAGTCTCGCCTGCGCTGGATTGGCCGGGCAGAACTGGCGCAGGCTGCGCTGCCCGCGCCGATTCGCAAGATTCTCAGCGCGATTCTTTGATCAGGCGGTCGTGCGCCGGCTGGATCGGCCGCGCATTGTGGGGATACAGCCGCGCGAAGATGCCGATCTGTTCGGGCGACACGCCGATCGGTTCCTTGAGCACCATCCACAAGACGTTCTCGGTACAGGGCGGCGTCGTCAGCGAGCCCATGTACGTGTAGTACTCGCGCTGCTGCGGCAACAGCTTGTCCAGTTCGAGCGCGACGTTCGGCGGCGTCACTTCCATGCCCACTTCGAGCGGCATGTGGTTCCACAGTTTCTGGATGACCGGATGTTCCGCGCCCTTGTCCATCAGCACGGCAATCACGACGAGATTGTTCCCGTAGTCCTTGTGCACCAGGTGGGCAACCATGTCGTAGGTCTTGCCGTTCACGCGCTCCTCGGCGGGGCGGTGGAAGTTGATCTGCACGAGCGCATAAGTGCGCCCGGTGATGGTGATGCTGCTGCCTTCTCCCACATCCACCTGCAGCGTATGGCCGTTATCGACGATGCGGAACAGGGATGGGTGGTAATCAAAACGAATCGGCTCGAGATCGACCTTGATTCCGCCGCGAATGTCGATGGGCGACTGGCGTTTGCCCGTACTGCAGGTGGCGTACCCCGGTTGAAGTTTGCCCCAGTTTTCCGGCGCACCAGGTCCGGCATAGCCCCAGGGCACACGAGAGGGCGCCTGCACCGGTGCCGCTTCCGGTTCGGATGCCGGCTTCTTCGACTTCGCCGCACGCAGGCCCGAGGTCGCCAACATCTGCTCGCGCTGCTGACGACTAAGGTCCTGCACCTGCGGCGGAATCACGGGCATCGCAGCCTTCGGCGCGGCGCGGGTAACCGGTACCGCGGGCTGGGCCTGGACCGGCGCGGCAGCGGCAGATTTTGCGGGAGCCGGTGCGGGTGCGGCGGGCACCGCACCCTTGAGGGGATCTTCGGCTTTCGACTTGTCGATCAACGGCATCTGGAACATGCGCGGCTTCTCTGCGGCAGGCACTTGTGCGGCCGCAGGCGCGCGGGCATCCGCAACCTGCACACTACGCGGCGGCTCAACACCGCCGGCACTGACCATTTCGGCATGCATGGCGTGCGGGCGTGCCTCTTCATGGGGAATCGCAACCGCAGCGGCGGCATGCTCCGTCGTCTGCCCCATCTCGCTGACGGCGCGGGGCATGCAGACTTCATCGAGCAGGCGGGCCTCCAGGCTGTCCGGCTTGATCGCCATTTGCCGGGCATTCACCTTTTCGGTCTTCATCTCGCGGCCTTCCAGCATAAATACCCGCTGCTGCGTGGCGAAAGTGCCCTTCGCACAATCGTAATGGTTCAATGCCTGCACGGCGGTGTAGCGTATCCGGCTTTCGAAATCCAGCACCGCATGATCCAGGGTAAGGCGTGTCCAGGCAGCGGTCTTGCCATCCTTGAGCCGGGCGATGCGGTTCTTGTCGATCTCGACCAGGCTCCCGACGTTTGTGTTGACGACCTGCCAGCGGGCCGGCGCCTTCGCGGCCAGCGCCGGGCATGCCAGCAGCGCCAAGGCAATCGCCGCAGCGGGCAAATAGGTTCTTGCAGGCATGGCACTTCCCTTTTATCTTTATATTTACAGAATTACGGTTTTATCTTCGTGTACTTTATAGTCTATTTTGGCTTGGCGTAATACCGTTATCAGGGCATGGTTGCTTTCACCGTCCGATTCCAGTAGTTTCGCGTGCTGACCTACGGAGATTACTGCATGAATGCCCACGATAAATTCGTCGCCGCCCAAGCGCATGTCGACGACGCAACGATCCACCCCCTGCCCAACTCGCGCAAGATCTATGTCAGCGGCTCGCGCCCGGATATCCGCGTGCCGATGCGCGAGATTTCCCAGTCGGACACCCCGACCAACATGGGCGGGGAAAAGAATCCGCCCATTTATGTCTATGACTGTTCCGGCCCCTATACCGACCCGACAGCACAGATCGACCTGCGGCAGGGCCTTGCCCCGCTGCGCGAGCAATGGATCGAGGAACGCGGCGACACCGAGCGCCTGCCGGCGCAATCATCTTCCTACGGTCGCGCGCGGTTGATCGACCCGCAACTCGCCGAGTTGCGTCTCGCGCATGTGCAGCAGCCGCGCCGCGCGCGGGCGGGAGCGAATGTCACCCAGATGCATTACGCCCGCAAAGGAATCGTCACACCGGAGATGGAATTTGTCGCCATTCGCGAGAACCAGCGGCTGGATAGCTTGCCGGAACCAATTCGCCGCCAGCACAAGGGCGAAAGTTTCGGGGCGGCTATCCCGAAGCTGATTACGCCCGAATTCGTCCGTGACGAGGTGGCACGCGGTCGCGCCATCATCCCGGCGAATATCAACCACCCGGAAGCCGAACCGATGATCATCGGCCGCAACTTCCTCACCAAGATCAACTGCAATATCGGCAATTCACCACTCGTCTCCTCGATTCAGGAGGAGGTCGACAAGATGACCTGGTCGATCCGCTGGGGCGGCGACACGGTGATGGATCTCTCCACCGGCAAGAACATCCACGAGACGCGCGAGTGGATCGTGCGCAACTCGCCGGTGCCCATCGGCACGGTGCCGATCTACCAGGCGCTGGAAAAGGTCGACGGCAAGGCCGAGGACCTGACCTGGGAACTGTTCCGCGACACATTGATCGAGCAGGCCGAACAGGGCGTTGACTACTTCACCATTCACGCCGGCGTGCTGCTGCGCTACATCCCGATGACCGCCCAGCGCATGACCGGCATCGTCAGTCGCGGCGGCTCGATCCTGGCCAAATGGTGCCTCGCGCATCACAAGGAGAATTTTCTCTACACGCACTTCGAGGACATCTGCGCGATCATGAAGGCCTACGACGTCAGCTTCAGCCTCGGCGACGGTCTGCGCCCCGGCTCGATCTACGACGCCAACGACGACGCCCAGATGGGCGAACTGGCCACCCTCGGCGAACTCACGCAGCTTGCCTGGCAGCATGACGTGCAGGTGATGATCGAAGGCCCGGGCCATGTGCCGATGCACATGATCAAGGAGAACATGGATCTCCAGCTGAAGCTCTGCCATGAGGCGCCGTTCTACACGCTCGGCCCGCTCACCACCGACATCGCCCCCGGCTACGACCACATCACCAGCGCCATCGGCGCGGCGATGATCGGCTGGTACGGCACGGCGATGCTCTGCTATGTCACGCCAAAGGAACACCTTGGCCTGCCGGACAAAAACGACGTCAAGGACGGCATCATGGCCTACAAGATCGCCGCCCATGCCGCCGACCTGGCCAAAGGACATCCGGGTGCGCAGGCGCGCGACAACGCGCTGTCGAAGGCACGCTTCGAATTCCGCTGGGAGGACCAGTTCAACCTTGGCCTCGACCCCGACAAGGCACGCGAATTCCACGACGAGACGCTGCCGCAGCAGGGTGCCAAGCTGGCCCACTTCTGCTCGATGTGCGGCCCCAACTTCTGCTCGATGAAGATCACCCAGGATGTACGCGACTACGCCGCCAGGCAGGGTGTGTCAGAGCAGGAGGCAATCGAGAAAGGCATGGAAGAAAAGGCCGTCGAGTTCATCAAGCAGGGGGGCGAGGTTTATCACTCCACCTGAAGAGTCTCCACCGCTTTCGTCCGCTCCATCCCGCCAGCGCACGGGCAAATCACAACGCTGGCGCAAGGCCTACCTGCGGTTCTGGCAGGGCCGTTTGCTGATCTGGGTCGGAGCAGTCGCTGTAGGCCTGCTCGCGGTCTTGTTCGCCGAGCTGTCGGAAATGTCTGTCCGGACATTTCGCGCCATTACCGAGCAAGCCTGGTGGTGGCCCCTCGTCATCTGCCCGGCCGGCGGCGCGGCCGTGGTCTGGGCGACACGTCGTTACTTCCCCGGCAGCGAGGGCAGCGGCATACCGCAGGCCATCGTCGAAATCCATCACGACAACGAGACGCCGGCTGGCTGGCGCCCGTTGCTCTCGCTGCGCATTGTGTTCGGGAAAATCACCCTGGGAGCAGCTGCCCTGTTCGCCGGATTTTCCATGGGCCGCGAAGGCCCGACCGTGCAGGTGGGTGCCGCGGTGATGAACAGCCTGTACGCACGGCTGCCGCCACGACTGCACATCCAGCGGCGGCATCTCATCGTCGCGGGTGGAGCGGCAGGCATCGCCGCTGCCTTCAACACACCGCTCGCCGGCATCATGTTCGCCATCGAGGAACTGAACCGTGGTCTCGAACAGCGCATGAGCGGCCTGCTGATCGTCGCCATCGTGCTGGCCGGCGTCGTTTCGCAGGCCCTGCTCGGCAACTACACCTATTTTGGCTGGGTCAGCTTTACCGGTCTCAAGAGCCACTTGCAGATTGTCTGGGTGCTGTTGATCGCAGTCGCCTGCGGGCTGACCGGCGGCACATTCGCCCGGCTGATGCTGCTCGCGACAGCCAAGAACGGCCCATTTTTCAGCGCCTTCCGCAACGCCCACCCGATCCGCTATGCGGCCGTCTGCGGCCTGCTGATCGCCCTGATAGGACTGATCAGCGATTTCCACAGCTTCGGCACCGGCTATGCCGAAACGCGCAATCTGTTCGAACGTGACGTCCAGTTACCCTGGCATTTCGGCGTGGACAAGTTCTTCGCCACGCTGATTTCCTACGCCAGCGGGGTGCCAGGAGGCATCTTCGCGCCTTCCCTGGCGATTGGTGCTGGCATCGGCAACAACATCGCCGGCCTGCTCGCCGATCAGATCAGTGCCGGCACCGTGCTGGTGCTGTGCGCTGCCGGCTTCCTCGCCGCCGTCACCCAGGCACCGATCACCGCTTTCGTCATCGTCATGGAAATGGTCAGCGGCTACGGCATCGTGATGGACCTGATGATCGTCGCCCTGCTCGCCTCGGTCGTTTCGCGCGCCCTTTGTCCGCCGCTCTACCACACGCTGGCACGGCGCATGATGAACACGCCGAAGTCAGGTTAGCGCGACTCCCGCGACTGGCCGGCCAACATCTTGGCATGCTTGGCGAAGCTGGCGTAACAGCCGATCAGGATATGAATCAGTCCTGGTACGCCGTCAAGAAACCCGCGCCGCAGCAAATAGAACTTAACGAAGCGGAAAAGGGGCGACAGTAGCAGTTGCGCTACCGAACTGCGCTTGCCGGCAGCCAGCGCCGCTTCCGCCGCCAGCGTCGAGTAACGGTTCTGCTTTTCCAGATAGCCTTCCAGCGACTCGGCCGAATCATGGTATAGATCGCCATCCAGCGTGCCGGCCGGCGCATTCGAAATCACCCGCTCATGCACCGCAGCATCCGACCAATGGGCTTGGCGGCGGTCGAACAGTCGCAGACTCCAGTCGGGATAACCTTCGCCGTGCTTCAAATAGCGCCCCATGAAGCGATTGCAGCGAGGAAAACGAAACGCCGCAAAAGTCGGCGCTGACAGGACGGCAAGAATCGCATCCCGCAGCAGTCCGCTCACCCGCTCGTCGGCATCGATGCAGAGTACCCAATCGTGACTGGCCTGCTCGACGGCAAACTGCTTTTGCGGACCAAAGCCGCGCCAGTGGGTTTCCATGACCCGCGCGCCAAAGCGTTGCGCGACTTCAACCGTTGCGTCGCTACTACCGGAGTCGACAACGACTATTTCGTCACAAAAATCCAGTGTGGCAAGACATGCAGGCAACTGCGTGGCGGCATCGCGGGTAATGAGAACGGCGGAAAGCTTTTGCATCGTGCCATTGTAATCGGCGGGGCACATCATGCCGCGTCTGGCAAAATGCGCCTCATGCAGAACACCCCCTTCGACCTCACCGCACTGCGTCGCGCGCTGGTCATCAAGCTGCGCCATCATGGCGACGTGTTGCTGGCCGCGCCGGTACTTTCCTCGCTCAAGCGTGCGGCGCCGCAGTGCGAAGTGGATGCGCTGGTCTATGCCGATACGGCGCCGATGCTCGACGGCCATCCGGCGCTCGCACAACTGCATACCATCGATCGCAACTGGAAACGGCTCGGTGTCATAGGGCAGGCGGCGGCAGAATGGAAACTGCTGTCCGCGTTGCGCGCGCGCCACTATGACCTCGTGGTACATCTCTCGGTACATCGGCGCGGTGCCTGGCTGGTGCGGTTGCTGCGGCCACGCTGGGCGGTCGCGCCGCGCTATGCGGGCACCTTCTGGGCGGGCAGTTTCACGCATTTTTATCCCGCACAATCACATCCGGATCGCCATACCGTCGAAACCAACCTCGACAGCCTGCGGATGCTCGGCATCGAACCCGCCATCGACGACAAGCACGTCATTCTGGTTCCTGGCACCGACGCCGAAGCACGCATCGACGCGCTGCTCGCGCAGCATGGCATCGCGCGCGGGAGGTTCATCCACATCCACCCGGCCTCCCGTTGGGCCTTCAAGTGCTGGCCGGCGGAACGTGTCGCCGCGCTCTGCGATGCCCTTGCCGCGCGCGGCTGGCCGATCGTGCTGACCGCAGCCCCCGACCCGAAGGAAATGGCCCTGATCGACGCCATCAAGCAACGTCATGCCGTCCCGGCTTTCGATTTCTCCGGCCAGCTTTCGCTCAAGGAACTGGCCGCCCTCGCTTCACGGGCGCGTCTCTTCGTCGGCGTCGATTCGGCACCGATGCACATTGCCGCCGCAATGGGCACGCCGACCGTGGCGATCTTCGGCCCGTCGGGCGACCGCGAATGGGGGCCATGGAACGTCGCGCACCGCGTCGTCGCCTCAACGAACCATCCCTGCCGCCCCTGCGGCCACGACGGCTGTGAGGGGAGCAAGATCAGCGAATGCCTGACCACTCTGCCGGTGGAACAGGTTCTGACGGCATGCGAGGAGCTACTCATTTGAAGCTGGCTATCGTGCGTCAGAAATACACGCCTTTCGGCGGCGCCGAGCGCTTTGTCGCCCGTGCGCTGGACGCGCTGCGGGCACAGGGCGTCGCAGTCGAAATCATCGCCCGCCGCTGGGAAAACCGCGGCGAGGGCGATGCCGCCGGCGTGCGCTGCGACCCGTTTTTTATCGGCCGCACCTGGCGCGACGCCGGCTTCGCGCGCTGCGTACAGGGCGTGATCGCCTCCGGTCGTTATCGACCTCGTGCAGTCGCACGAACGCATTCCCGGCTGCCACATCTATCGTGCCGGCGATGGCGTCCATGCGACCTGGCTGGAGCTGAGTAACAAGCCGCTGACGTGCTTGTCGCCCTGGCACCGGTACACGCTGGCCGCCGAGAAGGCCATGCTGCGCCACCCCGCCTTGCGTGCGGTGATCTGCAACTCGCGCATGGTGCACGACGATATCGCGCGGCGTTTTCCGCGAGGCGGCGGGCAAATTGCACGTCATCTATAACGGTGTCGATCCGGAACACTTCCATCCCGGACTGCGCGATGAACACCGGGCGACAATGCGCGCAAAAGTCGGCGCTGACGAGACGGCGCCCATCATCCTGTTCGTCGGTTCCGGCTTCGCACGCAAGGGTGTGGCAACCCTGATCGAGGCACTGGTCGCATGCGTACACCGAACGCGGAAGTCTGGATCGTCGGCCGCGACAAGCAGCAGGCACGCTACGAGCGCCTGGCCCGCCAACGCGGCGTCGCCGGTCGCGTGCGTTTCCTTGGCGCGCAAACCGACGTGCGGCCCGCTCTACGCCGCCGCCGACGTCTTCTGCCTGCCGACCCTGTACGACCCATTGCCGAATGCCGCTCTCGAAGCCCTCGCCTGCGGCCTCCCGGTAGCAACTACCACCACCTGTGGCGCTGCGGAGTTGATCGAACCGGGCGTGAATGGCTATGTCTGCGCGGCTCTCGACCCGGTGGCGCTGGCCGGCCAACCTCGACGCACTCTGCTGCGCCAAACGTGGCCCGGGCAATGGGCGCGGCCGCACGTGCCTGTGTCACGCCGCTGACACCGGCCGCCATGGCCACCCGCCTGCTGACGCTGTACCGCAGCTGCCATCCTTTCGTTGCCGAAGGGTAATAAAGTCGGCGCTGGGCCGCCCAAGCCGACGCCCGCCCCGGTGGCGGGCAGCGAGCCGGTTTTGCGAGCGTGGCGGGCTAATGAATCACGCCGACTATAATCGTGCATCCTTTTCGGGCAACGCACAGCTCCCTTCCTTGACACCTTCTTCCACACACAAGCTCCCGCTTCCTGACGTCAGCAGTGCCAAGATGTATGCGCGCCTGCTGTCGTTCGTCCGGCCTTATTGGAAGGCCTTTGCCCTGGCCCTCCTCGCCATGGTGCTGCTGGCCGCCACCGAGCCGCTGTTCCCGGCATTGATGAAGACCACTGCTCGACAAAGGCTTCTACCGGCAAGCCGCGCGACGACCTCTGGCTGGCACCGCTCGCCATCGTCGGCATTTTCCTGCTGCGCGGCATCCTGTCGTTTTGTCAGCGACTATACTATGGCCTGGGTGACGAACCGGGTCGTCATGGACCTGCGCATCGTCATGTTCGACCGCGTCCTGCGCCTGCCGACCCGCTACTACGACAACCAGAGCACCGGCGCCCTGATGTCGCAAGCATCACCAACGACGTGAGCAACGTCACCGGCGCCGCGACCTCGGTGCTGACCGTGGCGGTGCGCGACTCCCTCTCGGTCATCGTGGCTCCTGTGCCTGGCTGCTCTACCTCAACTGGAAGCTGACCCTGGTGGCGCTGGCGGTCGCCCCGCTGATCGCGCATCGTCGTGCAGCTCTTCAGCAGCGCTTGCGTCGGCCAGCCGCGCCACGCAGCTCGCCATGGGCGACATCACGCGCATCCTCGAAGAGACCATCAGCGGCCACAAGGTCGTAAAGATCTTCGGCGGCCAGGCATACGAAGCACGGCCGCTTCGGCGAGGCCAACCAGCGCTTCCGCGGCCAGAACATGCGCCAGGCCGTCGCGGCCGCGGCCACCGTGCCCCTCGTGCAGTTCTTCACCGCCATCGCGGTGGCCATCGTCATCTACATCGCGCTGCTGCAGGGGCGAAGCACAAACCACGGTCGGCGGCTTCGTCTCCTTCATCACCGCCATGCTGATGCTGCTGGCGCCGCTGAAGCGGCTCACCGACGTCAATGCCCCGCTGCAGCGCGGCCTGGCCGCCGCCGAGAGCGTCTTCGCCCTGCTCGACCAGGTAGCCCGAGGACGATCGCGGCACGTCAACCTGCGCCCGCGCGCAGGGTGCGCGTGACGTTTCGAGCAGCGTCACCTTCACCTATCCCGGCACCGAGCGGCCGGCGCTCGCCGACATCACACTCGACATCGCGCCCGGCGAAACCGTCGCCCTGGTCGGCTCATCCGGCAGCGGCAAGACCACGCTGGCCAACCTGCTGCCGCGCTTCTACCATGCCGATGGCGGCCGGCATCCTGATCGACGGCGCAGCCAATCGAGATCGCTGACGCTGGCCTGCCTGCGCGGCAACATCGCGCTGGTGTCGCAGGACGTGGTGCTGTTCAACGACACCGTCGCCGCCAACATCGCCTACGGCGGCATGGGCGGCACCATCCGCGAGCCGACATCGAGGCCGCCGCGCGCGCCGCCCATGCCCACGAATTCATCATGGCCATGCCGCGAGGGCTACGAAACCCATGGTCGGCGAACGCGGCGTCAAGCTCTCCGGCGGCCAGCGCCAGCGCCTGGCCATCGCCCGCGCCCTGCTCAAGAACGCGCCGATCCTGATACTCGACGAAGCCACCTCGGCGCTCGACTCCGAATCCGAGCGCCAGGTCCAGGCCGCGCTCGACGAGCTGATGGAAACACCGCACCACGCTGGTCATCGCCCACCGCCTGTCCACCATCGAGAATGCCGACCGCATCGCCGTGCTCGACAAGGGTCGCATCGTCGAAATCGGCCCCCACGCCGAGCTGATCGAACACGGCGGCATCTACAGCCGGCTCTACCGGCTGCAGCGCGCCACCGAAGAGGCGGTGGCCGCGTGAGCCTGACGGTGCTGCACACGGAGTCATCGCTGGGCTGGGGCGGGCAGGAAAACCGCACCCTCAACGAGATGCTCGGCCTGCGCGAACTCGGCCACACGGCGCTGCTCGCCTGCCAGCCCGGCGCCAAGCTCGGCGCCCGCGCCCGCGAGGCCGGTTTCGAGGTGTTCGAGACGCGCATGCGCAACGCCGTCGATGTGCCCGCCATCCTGCGCCTGCGCCGTTTCATGCGCGACTGCCGCGCCGACATCGTCAACACCCACAGCGGCCGCGACACCCAGCTCGCCGGCATGGCGGCGCACACCCTGCTTGCGCCGGCCGCGCATCGTGCGCACGCGCCACCTGGCGCTGCCCATCACCTCGCGCTTCACCTACAGCGTGCTGCCCGACCACGTGGTCACCGTCAGCGCGCACGTGGCGCGCTACCTCGAATCGGCCGGCGTGCCCGCGCGACCGCATCACCGCCGTGCCGACCGGCATCGACCTCACGCGCTACGCCGCGGCGCCCGGCGGCGGCACGCTGCGCGCCGAACTCGGCCTTGCCCGCCGATGCGCCGCTGGTCGGCACCGTGGCCATCCTGCGCCGCAAGAAGGGCCACGCCGAGCTGCTCGAAGCCATTCCCGCCGTGCTGGCGCACTTCCCCGCCGCCCACTTCGTCTTCGCCGGCGACGGGCCGCAGCGCGAAAACCTCGAGCGGCGCATCGCCGAACTGGGCTTGAGCGGCAGCGTGCACCTGCTCGGCCTGCGCCGCGACGTCGTCAATGTGCTGGCACTCGCTCGACCTCTTCGTGCTGCCGACGCACCAGGAAGCGCTCGGCACCGCCTTCGTCGAAGCCGGCGCCATGGGACTGGCCGCCATCGGCAGCAATGTCGACGGCGTGCCCGAAATAGTCGGCGACTGGCGAGACGGGGAAGCTGGTGCCGGTGAACAATCCGCCGGCCCTGGCCGATGCCATCGTCGAACTGCTGGCCGACCCGGCCCTGCGCCACCGCATGGGTGAAGTCGCACGGCAGAAGGTGGCGACGCATTTCTCGCGCGGGGCGATGGTCGAAGGCATGGTCGCCGTCTATCGCCGCACGCTGGAACGGGCATGAAAACCGCGAAGGCCGTGCCCGTCCTGATGTTCGCACAAGCTGGCGGCTGCAGCCGGGCTCGGCGGGAGAAATTCTCGCGAGCTGCTATGGCTTGTGGGATGGAGCAACTCTATTTGCAGCTGCTGCAAACATGACGAGACATGGATCCCCAGCAACACCACCACGTCAGTCCCGCCCCTGGGCTGGTGACTGTCGCGCCGGAAAACTTCCGTGCCCAGATGCGCTGGCTGGCCGGCCATGGCTACACGACCATCGGCTGCGACGACCTCGCCCGCTTTATCCAGGGCGCACCGCTGCCGGCGAAGAGCGTGCTGCTAACCTTCGACGACGGCTATCTCGACAACGGGTCTATGCCCACCCCATCCTTGCCGAATTCGGCCAAGGCCGCGCTGTTCCTGATCACCGGTAACATCGGCGACGGCCCGGCACGCTGCGGTGACAGCGATGGAACGCTGCCGGACACGCCGGCGCACGGCAGAAGGCGGCCGTGCAGGCGGGCCGCGCCGACGAGGTCATGCTGCGCTGGAGCGAGGTCGAACGCATGCGCGCGGCCGGCACCTTCGAGTTCCATTCCCATACGCACACCCACACGCGGTGGGATCGCAGCGAGGCCGACCCCGTCGCCCGCACGCGAAGCTCGGCCGCGGATCTCGCCCAGTCGCGCGTCGCCCTGCAACCGCGGCTCGGCCAAGCCACGCCGCACCTGTGCTGGCCGCAGGGCTACTTCGATACCGACTACCAGGATGTCGCCCGTGCAGCCGGCTTCACGCATCTCTATACGACCCGGCACGGTACCGTCAATGCTGCGACACAGGCCATCGACATCCCGAGGATCGTGGTGAAAGACAAACCTGGGAAATGGCTCAGCGGGACGGCTCCGCATTTATTCCCACCCCGCCCTGGCACGCCTGTACGCAGGGCTCAAGGCAGTGGGTAGATCCGCCCGGTGAAACGCTTGCTATCAGGCCTGCTGCGGACCCTGGTCGTCCTCTATGTCACCGCAACGGGAAAAGGGCCGCGGCGGCTTGGCGTGGAACGAAACTCCGCCCGCTCCGGGAACAGTCGTCATCATTTCAAATACGGCATTGGGCGATACCATCTTATCTACCCCGGTCGGGGCTTCCGTCCGTGCGTCCTTTCCCGAGTCGGCCGTCATCTTTGTCGTACATCCACGCATGCTGCCGCTCTTTGCCGGGCTGGAATGTGCCGACCGGGTGCTCGAATACGATGGCGGATACAAGCATCTGTTTTCTTTTATCGCCACGCTTCGGAGTCTTCGACCGGATGTGGTCCTTCTGGCCCATTCCAATGGCCCACAGGACATCCCACTGGCAGTTTTATCCGGTAGCGGGATCGTCCTCAAGCCGCATACCCGCAGCACATTCAAGGCATACCTGTCGGCCGACATGCCGGCGAAGCCTCAGCACGTGATCGAGGAACGGCTCGATCTGGCAAGACGCCTCGGGGCACAGCAGATCGCCGCCTACCTCCAGCTACCGGCGCGATATCGGTCGGTTGTCCATGCTATTCCAGTCGAACTGCCTGCTGATTCATCCTTTGTCATCGGTTTTCAGCTCGGCGCGGCCAATCACTACAAGATGTGGCCAATGGAGAATTTCGCCGAGCTTGCCTGCCGGTTGATCGAGGCCGACCCACGAACGTCAATCGTGCTGACCGGCACCGAACAGGAGGCCGTTTTGGCAGATAAGATGAAGTCTCGGTGCCGGAGCGAACGCATCATAGACGCCACCGGACGATGCGGAATCGAAGCGCTGCCCGATCTGCTCAAACAACTGAGTCTGCTCGTCACCAACGACACAGGCACGATGCATCTGGCCGTCGCTTTGGGAATCCCAACTGTCTCCCTGTTCGGCGCTACATCACCGGCTGTCATCGGCCCCTATCAGGATCTCGAACGCCATATCGTCCTCGAAAAGGAGGGGCCGACCCAGCAGCATCTGTCGAAGAAACGTCGTACAAACGAAGGCATGCGGCTGATTACTGTCGAGGAGACAATGCAGGCCGTTGATAGGCTCAGGCGAGGGATCGGATAAGTCATGAAGATTCTGCTCATCACGGATCAGGAACCCCAGTCCCAGCATTCCGCGATTCGCGGCATCTTCGATCGCCATCTGCGCGAACTCGCCGACGTACATATCGTGTGGTTTTCGCGCGGAACCAAGGTAGTCAAGCGCGATGAACGGGAAACCACCCTTCCATGGCGGTATCGCAAGTGGGCTCTTCTATGGCGATTTGGTGCGCCATTGGCGCTGGAGGTGTTTGATGTCGTCATCGTGCGCAACCTGTTCGTCGTGCTGAAGGGGGTGCTTGGCCGCACGAAGCGTCCGTATCAGTTGGGGTTCTGGGAGTCGTTTCCGCATTCCTTTCGTCGCTTGCATGAGGCGGAAAGAACGAAACGATCATTACTGCGAAAGCGCATCGAGTACCGCATACGCTCAATCCGTGAGGACAAGTTGCTATCTGCGTGCGATTTCTATTTACCCATAACCCAGACGTTTGCCGCGTCGTTTCGTCCCAGTCTGAGGATTCCGACCCATCCGCTGCCGATGGGCGTGGATGGTACGCAACTGCCACCGCTTGATTCTTCGGATACGGCCAAAGATGGGGCGTTACACCTGATCTACGCGGGTGCAGTCGATGGACTGCGAGGTTTCGACGTCATTCTTGACGCGTTCTCGTCCTCAAGAGAGAACTTCATCCTCGACCTGTTCACCCGCCAGCCGGAATGCCACGACCGAGGCGATCCAAAGCGGCGCAGACCCTCGCATCCGCCTGTTCAGGGCCATCCCTCGCGTGGAACTGCTCAAGCGCATGCGTAGCTATGATGCTGGTCTCGCCCTGATTCCCAACAACCTGCTTTACGAAGTCGCCTCACCTACCGCGAAGACGATGGAGTACTACGCCATGGGATTGCCGGCGCTGATGTCACCTCTGGCCGAACACACGCGTTTCTTTAACGAGAATTACCGGCTTTTTCTGCCCGCTGGACAAGACATCGATTATGGAGACCGTCGCACGACTATGCCGGACCCCGCGCGCGGTACTAGTGCAGATGGGGGAGGCCGGCCGGAAAAAAGTCATCGATGAACGCTCCTATAGCTGCCTGGCATCCGAGGTACTCTGGTTCCTCCGACAGATACAAGAAGCGCGCAATCCGGCGCAATATTAAAATCCAGAACTCCCATTCAGCCAAGGCAGCCCCATGAGACGCTTCACGGAAAAATTCCTGATCCCCTACATCGCGACCAGCGGCTACCGCCGTCTTTGTGAAATCGGATCGCAGGGCGGCAGCAATATCGATCGCCTCTTGCAACTGGAATCGGTCGAAATCACCACCATCGACCCCTGCATCGACATGAACCTCGAGGACAAATACCGCGATAACCCGCACATGCACGTCCTGAAGGGTCTCAGTCTAAATATGCTGCCCAAGCTGGACGGTGCTTTCGACTGCATCATGATCGATGGCGACCATAACTGGTACTCTGTCTATCATGAACTGCAGTTGGTCCACCCAGCGGAAGCTGCTCGACAGGAATGGTACGATTCTCTTCCACGATGTTCGCTGGCCCTATGCCAGGCGGGACATGTATTACGACCTGAACAATGTGCCCATTGAGTATCAACAGCCATCGGCGCAGAAGGGAATTTCGCGCGGCGTTTCGACACTGAGCGAAGTGCCGGGTGAAGGGAAGAACCCTGATCTCTGGAATGCCGTGCATGAGGGCGGGCCGCGCAATGGCGTACTGACCGCCATAGAAGACTTCATAAAGGTACATCCGGATACGTTCGAATTCTTTTCCATCGAACGCGAATGGGGCTTGGGCGTGCTGACGTTCAAGGGCGCGTCTCCCAAGGGATTAGCAAAACTCAAGCTGCAATCCTGGCTGTACAAGATTCAGAGCGCAATTACCGGGAAGTGACGACCGAATCGATATGCGGGATAGTTGTTTGCTACGCATTCGGTCCGGATGCCATTCCCCTCGGGGAAAATATTGCGCGGGGATTCGAGGCTCTGGGTCATGCGGTGATTCGCTACGATTCCCGCCCAGACGAACGCTGGATGCCGGCACGCAGGACGATCAAGAGCCTCGCCAGTTCGTCGGAGGCCAAGAACAGGGTTTCCCGCTATTTCGAGCGGCGTGAGGAACAAAGACAGGCGACGTCCTTCCTAGAGTGCGTGGAGAGAACGCATCCTGAACGGGTGATCGTGATACGCGGAGAAAGCATCCCGGTCAGCGCAATCGAGGCGTGCAGACACCTTGGGGTCAGCGGACGTATCGTCTGGTGGG
>CAWFIW010000004.1:0-285310 GCA_963816095.1 uncultured beta proteobacterium | reverse complement strand
CGGATTTCCAACTTGAGGGCCGGTTGCATAAAACGGCTGCCCCCAAGCTTTCCGGCCCTGAGTCGCTCGACGAAAGAATGGCCACTTTTGAGCGGGAACTCATCACTACCATCCTGGAGCAAAGCCACTACAGCCTGACCAAAACCGCCGAACAGTTGAAGATTAGTCGCCATGCCTTGCGCTATCGGATGCAACGCTTGAACATCGCCACCGGGACCGACTCGGAAGAGGGCTCCGCCGCCTCCGACGGGAAGGTGGTGTTATGATGAGTTCGTTTCCGGTCCTCCTGGCCTATGACGTGGACATTGAACATGTCGTGGCGCCGTGGCGTTCAATAAGCCCCTCCACCCTGAGCGGCCTTATCGTGGTCGGTGCGATCGGACTGGTTACACTGCTGGTTCTGGTGTGGGCGATCTTCTTTCGGAAGCGCGACGGCGGCGGCGGTTGCACCGTCACGCGCACCATCATGCATCCACCCCTGCCGAATCACCTCCGGATCGCTTGGAGGACGAGGAGATTTCTTCCTCGCGGCAAGAACGTCGCCCGCGACGGCATTCCCGGCGCAGACGCTGTCCCCGCAACCCAACTCTTGCCGAAACCGGGGGATTGCCGCCGGTTCGCCCCGACGAACTGCCCGGACCGCGGGTCTGACCATGCAAGCGAGCCGGATGATCACGCGGAAAAGCGCGTCAAATCTGGCACTGGCTTTCGTGCTCTTGCCCAGGGCCAAACGCGATAGCATGTCCGCCCTCTACGCGTTCTGTCGCGAAGTGGACGATGTGGCCGACGATGAGTCCATGCCTGTCTCACAGCGCCGCGAGCAACTGGCCCTCTGGCGCGCCGATGTCCGCCGGGCCTGTGGCACGGAAACCCCGCTCTTCTCCGTCAACCGTGATTTGCAGCCGGTCATACACCATTACCATCTGCCCTTTGAGCATTTTGACGCCTTGCTGCAAGGCGTGGAGATGGACCTCGACATCAAACGGTACGCGGACTACGAGCAGTTGGTGCAATCTTACTGTTATCGCGTTGCCTCGGTCGTCGGCCTGCTGAGCATCGAAGTGTTCGGCTACCAGGACCCGGCTTGCCGCGCCTATGCCGTCCAGCTTGGCAAGGCGCTCCAACTGACCAACATCCTGCGCGATGTCCGCTCTGATGCCGAGCGTGGCCGAATCTATCTGCCGCTGTCCGAGTTGGCCCGATTCAAAGTTTCGCCCGAGGAAATCCTGCGGCTGGAATACTCGCCGCGTTTCCTTGACCTGGCCAGCAGCGTGGCCGAGCGCGCCCGTCATTTCTATCGGGCTGCCCGAGAGACCCTCCCTGTCACCGACCGCCGCTCGATGGTCGCAGCCGAGTTGATGGGGGTCGATCTATTGGCGGCTGTTGCACAAGCTGGAACGACATCGCTTCAACGTTTTTGATTCCAAGAGGACCCGCGTGAACAAGGGGCAAAAGGCGCTGCTAATCCTGCGCTCCTGGTGGCGCTTCGTTTCCGGCTCCACGGCCCCCAATTATGGCGCCTAGGCGTCCCACTCCGGCTTCGGAGCCGCGCCGCCTCATCGTCAACGCCGACGACTTCGGCCGTTCTGCCTGCATCAATCGAGCCGTCATCCGCGCCCATCAGGAAGGCATCCTGACCACGGCCAGCCTGATGGTGAACGAACCCGCCTGCGAGGAGGCGGTAGCTCTCGCCCGCGAATACCCGACGCTGGGTGTGGGACTGCATTTGACCCTGGTGTGTGGCCGTTCGGCCCTGCCGCCTGAGGAGATCTCCGGACTGGTCAATTCGCAAAGGGGAATTCAGCAGTCTCCCGACTGGCGCCGGGTTCCGCTACTTCTTCCGCCGCAGTCTGCGCGGGCAGGTGCGGCGGGAAATCCACGCCCAGTTCAAGAAGTTCCGCGCCACCGGCCTGCCCCTCGACCACGTCAACGGCCATCTCCATTTGCACCTGCACCCGGCTGTGTTTCGCATCCTGATGGCCGACGCCGAACGGCTCGGAATTAAGCGTCTCCGGCTGACCTTTGATCCATTCCGCCTGAACTTGCGCCTGGCCTCCGGCCGCTTTGCCTATCGCCTGCTGCACGCGGCCATCTTCCACCTGTTATCCGCGCGCGCCCGCCCCGTCCTGGCCCTGCGAAGGATCCGGCACACCGACGCTGTCTTTGGGCTGTTGCAGAACGCCCGCGTAGATGAACTCTACGTCACGCGGTTGCTCCCGCTACTCCCTCCGGGGGATTCGGAGCTTTACTGCCATCCCTCGCTCGACGAATTTAAGAATGAGTTTGACGCCTTAATCAGTCCTCGCGTGCAGGAACAGGTTAAGGAACTCGGCATTAAGCTGATTCGCTACCAGGATTTGTAATATGGCCAAATTGCTTCTCATACTCCTTATTGGGTTGGTCTTTGAAGCGGCGGGCGTCGTCTTCCTCAAGAAAGGCATCACGCAGGTCGGCGAAATCAAGCAAATCAGCGCCGCGGAGATCATCCGTGTCGTTAAAGCCGGCGTCACCAATCCCAGCGTGTTGCTGGGCGTGTTATTCGAGGCGCTTTTCTTTGTCTGCCTGCTGGTCCTCCTGGCCGAGAGCGACGTCAGCTTCCTCTGGCCGCTGACCGCGCTTAGCTTCGTGATGACAACCTTTGCCGCCATTATTTTCCTCAGCGAGAAGGTCTCCTCCGTCCGCTGGGCCGGCGTTGTATTCATTGTGATCGGCGCCGCACTGATCAGCTACAGCGAGCACGCTAAGCCGAAGCCCTCCCCGCCTGCCGCCGCCCTGGACCCGGGCCCTACGTCGCCGTGATCCTGGCCAGAACCCCTGCCAGTGTTCCCGCCGCCGTCTGAGCCTGCTTCTGCAAACGGAGCAAGGCCCCGACCTTGCCCGGCGACCTCACCAGCGCCAAAGCCAGCTTGCCGTAGTTCATCTGCTGCCTGGCCGTCATTAACTGGTTAAAGTCCAGTGGCAGGTCCTCATTGGCGGCATCCAGAATCACCCGCACGGTTGCGCAGGGAATATTTTGCTCGCGGCAGGTGGCGCAGATCACTTGCGACTCCATCTCCACCGCATCGGCGCCCGTGGATTCTCGCAGCGCCCGCTTTTCGGCCGCGGTCGCCGCCACCCGGTCCGCGCATGGAAGCGCGCCGGTTTCGCCCCTGCCGCCAGCAGCGCCGGCTCCAGGCCCGTTTCCGGATCGGCGGCGAACACCACCGTGCCCGTCGCCAGTTCCGGCCTTAATCCGCCCGCGAATCCGCAGGTCAGCACCAACTGCGGCCGCTCCTTCGCCAGGGCGGCGCGGATCGCCCGCTCGGCATTGCGCTTCCCCATGCCCACGAGGATGACTTTCACGTTGCTCCGCCCTGCTGCCAGCTTCTGGAAAACCCCCGCCTCCTCCTTCACCGCAAAGCACACCAACACCTTTCGGCCTTCGGCCTTCGGTTTTCCTTCTGCCTTCTGCCTTCTGCCTCCCGCCTTCACTTCACGCCCGCCAGGCGCTCTCGCCAGATATGATACAGCAGCACAGTCGCTCTCACGTCTCCCAGGCAATATTCCGCAATCTCCCGGTACCGACCCGCCGCTACCAGCGTGTTCAGATCCGAGCCGGTTACCCCGTGGCTCTTGGGCGACTCGATGCCGAACGCCTTGCAGTAGAAGTCCAGGTTGAATCGCCGCGCCGCGCCCTCCCGCCCGCTGACGTTGTAGAACGTCAACTGCTCCGCCAGGTCGCAATGCGGCTCGGTCTGGAACCGGTAGCCCAGCCAGTCCTTGCGCGTGATCGGCACATTGAGCAGGGCCGAGCGCAGATAGATAAACGGCACGTCGAACCCGCGCCCGTTGAACGTGACGATTGTCTCGTAATGCTTCGCCACGTCCCAGAACGCCGTCAGCAGCTCGACCTCGTCCACGCATGCCATGAACTCCACCGGCCCGGCCTCGTCCGCTTCCTCCTCGTAGTCCTCCGCCGTAAACAGCACCTGGCCGCGCGAGGTTTCGGCGTTGAGCATCGCGATGCAGACCACCTGCGCCGTAAGGGGCCACAAGCTGAACTGCTTTTGGATTTCCGCCTGCCGCGTCGCCCGCGCCGCCTCGTCGGCAATCTTCTGGCACTCGCGGAACAGGTATTCCTGTTGCGCTTCGTCGAACTGCTCCAGCGGCAGCGCGGAGGTCTCGATGTCGAATACCAGCTTGGCCATTACGCGCCGAACTTGTCGAACATCTTGGCGTTCGCCTGCATCAGGCGAATCAGATACTTCGCCTCAAACACTCCCAGCGAGCCGGCGTTGGCGCCGGTTTCCGTGAACCGCTCCAGCTTGTCGGAGCCCGAGCACGCGGACTGCAGCATCACCGGCTGCGGATGCCAGGAATGCCCCTTGATCACGCACGGCGTCGAGTGGTCGCCGGTGATGGCCAGCACATCCGGTTTCTTGCGCAACAGGATCGGCAGCGCCGCGTCGAATTCCTCGACCGCTTTCTTCTTCGCGGCGAAGTTGCCGTCTTCGCCATACATGTCGGTGTATTTGAAGTGAATGAAGAAATAGTCGTAGTTGTCGTACTCGGCGAGATACCGCTCGAACTGCTCCGCGATCGTTTGCGGCCCTTCCAGTTTCGTCATGCCAACCAGTTGCGCCAGGCCCTTGTACATCGGATAGACCGCGATGCACGCTGGCCGCAGCCCATAGCGGTCCTGGAACAACGGAATGTCCGGCTGGTGCGCGATCCCGCGCATCAGGAAACCATTGGCCGGCTTCTTCTGGGCGATGATCGGCAGCGCGGCCTTGTAAAACTCGGCCACCAGCTTGGCCGCTTTCCTGGCCTTGGCGGACTTGGCGTTCACCGCCGCGGCGCGGGGAATGGGCAACCCCTCGCGGTGCGGGTCGGCGTCCGTCAGCGGCCCTTCCAAGCCCTTGCCCCGGAACAGCACCACAAACCGATGCCCCTTGCCGGCCTTGATGATCACCTGCGCGTCGCCCACTTTCTTCACCTTCTGCGCCAGCAGCGCGCACAGCTCCTCGCACACCGACGTGTCAATCCGCCCCGCGCGCCGGTCGGTGACAATGCCCTTGGCGTCGAGCGTGCAGAAGTTGGCCCGCGCCGCCACGTCGCCCGCCGCGCAGTTCCAGACCCAGACCCAGCGCCTCGATGACCCCGCGGCCCACCTGGAACTCCAGCGGGTCGTAGCCAAAGAGGCCCAGGTGCCCCGGGCCGCTGCCCGGCGTGATGCCCGGCGCAATCGGGATCATCCGTCCCTGCGCCGAGTCTTTCGCCAGCGCATTCAGGTTTGGGGTGACCGCCGCTTCGAGCGGCGTCAGATAGCCTTGCTCGCGCGTGGCCACATCGCCCACGCCATCGAGCACCACCAGCGCCAGCTTGGCGTTGGTCTTGAGCGTTAATTCAGAGTAGAGAGTATCGAGATTCATAAACAACTTGGCCGTATGATGGGAGGAACCTGCCCGCACCGTCAACGCGATTCGGCCTCGACTTTCACGGTGTGCCCTCCAAGACTTGCCGCATGGCACAGGTTGTCCTGGAGCATCTGACCAAAGCCTTCAAGGGCCCGGCGGGCGACACTGTTCGCGCGGTGGACAACGCTTGCCTCGCAGTCGAAGACAACGAACTCCTTGTGCTGGTTGGTCCCTCGGGCTGCGGCAAAACCACCACCCTGCGCCTAATCGCCGGCCTGGAGGAACCCAGCTGAGGGCACCGTCTCCATCGGCGGCCAGGTCGTCAATCACCTGCCCCCCAAAGACCGCGATGTGGCGATGGTCTTCCAGCACTTCGCCCTCTACCCCCACATGTCGGTCTATGACAACCTGGCCTTCGGGCTGAAGCTCCGGCATTTCTCCCGGGCGGAAACCGACCGGCGGGTGCGGGACGCCGCGCAAGTCCTCGATCTCACTGCCTGTCTCGACCGCCGGCCTGCGGCCCTGTCCGGCGGCCAGCGCCAGCGCGTCGCCCTTGGCCGCGCCCTGGTCCGTCGCCCGAGTCTGCTGCTGCTCGATGAGCCCCTTTCCAATCTCGACGCGCCCACCCGGCTCCAGATGCGCGCCGAAATCGCCCGGCTCCATACCCGCCTGGGCTGCACCATGCTCTACGTCACCCACGACCAGGTCGAGGCCCTGACCCTCGGCCAGCGCATCGCCGTGATGAAGGACGGCGTCATCCAGCAGGTGGCCGCCCCGATGGACCTCTACCAGCATCCGGCCAACCTCTTTGTCGCCGGGTTCATCGGCTCTCCCCCCATGAACTTCTTCGACGGCACGGTGGTGGAGAAAGGCGCGGCGCTCGTGTTCCAGGAAACCCCCCGCGATAGCGCCACCGTCCCGAAACCCATCACCCTCGCACTAGACGCCGCCTTCGCTCCGCCCCTGCGAGGCTTCATCGGCAAGCCTTTAGTGTTTCGGCATCCGCCCGGAGCACCTCACTTGCAGCCCCCATCAGCCCGACGCCTCGCCGGAACGCACACTCCAGGCCGTGGTGGAACTCGTCCAGCCAATGGGGGCGGAAACCTATCTCCACCTGGCCGGCCACGCCCGCTCCCTTCATTGCCCGCGTCCCAGCCGACCACTCCGCCCTCCCCAACAAGGCCGTGTCGGTCAGCTTCGACCTCCGCCACTGCCACCTCTTCGACCCCGCTTCCAATCATAAGCTCCACTCATTTTCCGAGCCATAGCCTGCCCGGAGCTTGTGCACGTCTCGTGCATGTCTCGTGCGTGTCTCGTACATGTCTTGTGCAAGGGGGGGCTGCATCCTTCGGAAAATGGCCATTTTCTGGCATTTCGGCCTCCCCCACCCTGCGGCAGAATCAGTATTCCTAATTCAACGCGGCGCACGCTCTGCCAACTCGGCGGAACATGCCGTCGTACCGTCACTTGTGCATGTTATGGCGAAGGGGGGCAGAGAGTGAAGCATCACGCACACAACTCTAGACCATTCGCATGTCGCGATATCGCAAGCAGTTATACAGAGCGACAGACTCTAGTGCCTGTTACTCTAACAGAAGACCGCAAAGACCACGAAGTTCTTCGTCGTCACCGCCCACCGATCACCCTCCCTTCTGTCCCCATTTCAGGTTTCAGGTTTCAGCTTCTCAGTGTTTGCCCCTTCGCCTCTCCATTTCAGCATTTCTTGATCGCCCCCTCGGCCTCGGCCTTGAATTTGAGGTGATACTTTTCGCCCCGGAATTGCGCATTACCCAATAGAAACTGAAAGACAACTAACTATGAGAGCCTACTTCAAATTCGCCTGTATCTACTGCGGCCAGCACATGGAATGCAAACTCCGCTTCTGCGGCCGGCAGATTCACTGCCCGGCCTGCACCCACCGCATTGTCATCCCCGCAGAACCTGCGCGCCCCGGGCTTCTCCCGCGCCGCCTGGTCCCGGACACCTGGGACACCTCGGTACCGATGCCCGCCCTGGAAATGCCCACCCGCCATCGCGGAGCGCTGAATCCGGTCTTGGCATAACCACGCCGGCAGGCTACAAGGGCACCAGGCAGCCTATGAACGACACCCACCATCTCTCTGACGAAGAAATCTTCGCTGAGGCCATGCTCCAGCCTACCCCGGATGCGCGGGCAGCCTATCTCAAAGGCGCCCTGGCCGGCGACGAACAGCGCCGCCGCCGCATTGCCGCCCTGCTCGCAGCCCACGACCATTCCGGCGAATTCCTGAACAACCCTCCCGCTGCAGTTCTCAGCGGGACCGTCGCCCTCACCACAGGCATGGTCGCCGTGACCGAGAAGGCCGGCGACAAGATCGGCCATTACAAGCTCCGCGAGCAAATCGGCGAGGGCGGTTGCGGCGTGGTCTATGTGGCCGAGCAGCAGGAGCCGGTGCGCCGCCGGGTCGCGCTCAAGATCATCAAGCTCGGCATGGACACCAAACAGGTGATCGCCCGCTTCGAGGCCGAACGGCAGGCGCTGGCGCTCATGGACCACCCGCAACATCGCCAAGGTGCTCGATGCCGGGGCCACCGACACCGGCCGGCCTTACTTCGTGATGGAACTGGTGCGCGGCATCAAGATCACCGACTACTGCGACCAGAACGAATCTCTCCACCGAGGAACGGCTCAAGCTGTTCATGCAGGTCTGCCAGGCCATCCAGCACGCGCACCAGAAGGGCATCATCCACCGCGACATCAAACCCTCGAACATCCTGGTCACTCTGACACGACGGCGTGCCCGTCCCCAAGGTCATTGACTTCGGCATCGCCAAAGCCACCAGCGACCAGCGCCTGACCGACAAGACGATTTACACCGCGTTCGAGCAGTTCATCGGCACGCCCGCCTACATGAGCCCGGAGCAGGCGGAGATGAGCGGCGCTGGACATCGACACCCGCAGCGACATCTACAGCCTCGGCGTGCTGCTCTATGAACTGCTGACCGGCAAGACGCCGTTTGATCCACAAACGCTCCTGCGCGCTGGCCTGGACCAAATGCGCCGTATTATTCGCGAACAAGAGCCGCCTAAACCCTCGACCCGTTTGAGCACACTGACCGCAGTTGACCTCGGCACTGTTGCCAAGCAGCGCCATGCCGAGCCGCCGAAGTTGGTTCATTCGATCCGCGGAGACTTGGACTGGATCGTGATGAGGTGTCTGGAAAAGGACCGGATCCGGCGTTATCCCACTGCGGATTCACTGGCGGATGACTTGGGCCGCCATCTCAGCAACGAGCCGGTGGAAGCCGCCGCGCCGGGAGTGCTTTACCGGGTCAATAAGTTCGTGCGCCGGCATCGCCTTGGCCTAACCACCGCCTCTGCTTTGACTCTGCTTTTAGCAGGTGGTGTGGCGGCAATCACCTGGCAAGCGTTGCGCGCTGAGGCGGCGGCGACCAAACTGTCAGTCACACTCGCCAACTCCGATTTCTTGCAGGCGACCCGCCTGATTGCCGAAGAGGATTATGCCGCAGCCTTGACTTACCTGGCCAGGAGCGTGACCGTCAACCCGAAGAACGACGCGGCTTTGACGAGGCTGCTGACGCTGTTGACCTATCATTCATGGATGATTCCCACCACGTTTATCCATCACAGCAACCTCGTGGTGTCAGCACAATTCAGTCCAAATGGTAAGCATGTTGTCACGGCTTCGGCAGATGGGACCGCCCGGGTCTGGGATGCGCAGAGCGGCCAACCGCTCGGCGCACCGATGGCCCATCACGGCTCCGTAAGCTCGGCGAAGTTCAGCCCAGACGGAAAATGGGTCCTCACGATTTCGGAAGACAGAACCGTTCGGGTCTGGAATGCGCAAAGCGGCCAGTCGATGACCGGACCTATAGCTCATAGTAACGCAGTAAGTTCGGCGGAGTTTAGCCCGGATGGGAAGCGGGTCGTCACCGCCTCGGAGGATGGGATGGCCCGGCTGTGGGATGCGCAGAGTGGCCAACTACTCACCGGGCCGATGAGGAATGAATCTCTCGTTTTCGCCCGATTCAACTTGGACGGTAAGCGCATCATTGCGCTTTCAGGTTCAAAGTTGGTCCCTGTGACTTGGACAAATAACACCTCGACCCCGCTGCCTGAGATCTGGCAGGGGTTCGTGTGCGAAACCACAGTCCGGATCTGGGATGCGCAGAGCGGCGAGCCGGTGACCGGTCTGATGAAATACAATGGCGGCTTCTCTCCGGCACAACTCAGTGCAGATGGGAAGAGAGCTGTGCTCGCTGCGTTCCCAGATTTATCCGTCCGGGTCTGGGACGTGGAGCATGCCCAACCGATCACACCAATCAATAAGATCGGCATCGCCCTGAACCAGGTGAGGCTTAGTCCTGATGGGAAAAGGATCCTGACGATTTCGGCGGATAGCGTCGCACGGGTTTGGGATGCGCAGAGTGGCCGTGCCCTGGGCGAGCCTATGAAACATAACGGTCACCTCAAATCAGCACAGTTTAGTTTGAATGGCGGGCGGATCCTCACCGTTTCGGAAAGCGGAATGGCGCGGGTTTGGGATGCAGAAAGCGGCAAGCCATTGACAGAGCTCACAAAGTTGGGCCCGCGGACCTCCGCGCACCTCAGTGCGGATGGGAAACGGATTGTCACAGCCTCCGAGGACAAGGTTGTGCTCGTCTGGAACGCAGAGGGTGGGCATGCAGTCAGCGCGTGTTTACAAGATGATGGGCAATCACGCCGAATTCAATGCCACTCGGTGGAATTCGATTCGGACGGAAAACGGATCGTCACGTCTTCGGGGGATGGTATGGTTCGGGTCTGGGACGTGCGAAGTGGTCAGCCGCTGACCGGGCCAATGAAGCACAACTCCTCCTCGTACTCGGCACAATTCAGCGCAGATGGGAAGCGAATTGTCACTGCCCCTGCAGAGGGAGCCCGGGTCTGGGATGCGCAGAGCGGCCAACTGCTCACAGGGCCCATGATGATAAATAACCCGTCTAACTATTTCAATTGGGCCGAATTCAGTCCGGATGGCCGACGGATTCTAACGGCGTCGCACGACGGAGCCCGAGTCTGGGACGCACAGAGCGGCAAGCAACTTACCGGACCCATGAAACACTGGAAAACTCTCACTCTATGGACAAGCCATGCTCCAGCGAGATTCAGTCCTGACGGTACGCGCGTTCTCACAGTTTCGGACGACAGCACTGTTCGAGTCTGGGATGCGCAGAGCGGTCAACCACTCGCGGGGCCTATGCTCCACAGCGAAAGCGTGAACGCAGCGGAGTTCAGCCCCGACGGGAAGCGGGTCGCCACTTGTTCGCTGGACGGCATAGTCCGGGTCTGGGATGCGCAGAGTGGCCAGCTTTTGACCAAGCCCGTTGACCTTGGTTTTTCAGTCAAATCACCTCAATTCAGTCTCGACCGAAACCGGGTCGTCGCAGCTCTCATGGATGGAACAGCCAGTGTCTGGGATGTGCAGACTGGGCAGCAGTGTGTCGAGCCTCTGAGGCACAATGGTGATGTTTCGTCGGCACAGTTTAGTCGAGATGGGAGGTGGATACTCACCTTTTCAACCAGCGGGATGCGGCTTTGGGATGCGCGGAGTGGCCAGCCTATGACCGAACCTCTGTGGTGCAGCGGGGGGTTCCCTTCTGCGCAAATCAGCCCGGACGGCAAGTGGGTCGTTACAGCGCGGAACAAATCAGGTTCAGGCACCTGCCCCACGCGCCTGTGGGATTTTGCGTTCCCAGCCCCTCGCTGTCCGGACTGGCTGCCTCAACTCGCGGAAGTCGTTTCGGGTCAATTGCTGAACAAGCAGGGGGTAATGGAGGCCTCGTCGCAGAACCGCGCCGTTATCCTTGCCCAGATTTATGAGCGGCTAAACTCAGCTTCCCAAGGCGACGATTGGAGCATCTGGGGGCGCTGGTTCTTAGGCGATCGCTCCACCCGCACCATATCTCCCTTTCTTCGGGTCACCCTGTCCCAGCATGTCCACAACTTGGTGAGGCAGGTACCGCCGATTCGCTGAATGAAGCGCAGCAATTGGCCATTGGCAATGCTGAATTGCTGCAGCAGCTCGCTGAAGGTCCGCGCCAATTCCAGGTTAAGGCTCCATGAATTCTGAATTTCCTTACCAGCAGGGAGTGAATGAAATAGGTGGTTTCATTGGCGGCGTTCTGGTGTGCAAATCCAAGGCACTCGCTGAACACCTTTTCAAATCGGCGGAGGCTACGGAATGAGTGAAGTCACACAAGTTCTCGTCGCGCTCCAACATGGTGACCCCAAGGCCGCCGACGAGTTGCTGCCGCTGATTTACCAGGAACTACGCCATCTCGCGGCCCACAAGATGTCGAACGAATCCCCGGGCCACACACTCCAGCCCACGGCGCTGGTCCACGAGGCGTGGCTGCGACTGGTGGGTGCAGAACAACAGACGTGGCAGAACCGGGCGCATTTCTTCGGCGCGGCGGCTGAGGCGATGCGGCGTATTCTCATCGAGAGCGCCCGCCGCAAGCGCGCCGTGCGCCACGGCGGCGGCCAGCAGCGGCTCGACATTGAAGAGGTGAACGTCGCGGCTGGCATGAAAGACGACGAACTGCTGGCCTTGGACGAGGTGCTGGACACGTTTGCGGCAGAGGACCCGCAGAAAGCCGAGTTGGTCGAACTCCGATACTTTGCCGGGCTGAGCTTCGAGGAAGCGGCTGAGGTTCTGGCCGTGTCAGTTCCCACTGCCAAGCGCTGGTGGGCCTACGCGCGCGCCTGGCTCTATCACCAAATCGCCGGCGGCAAGGAGAGTTGATTAACCGGAACAGCAGCGGGGTGGCTGTCCAGACTGCCGCGCACCGCTATCGCTCTTCACCCCAATTCCTTCCAGCCGGCCGTTTGCTCTTGCCCGCTGGGACTCGACAGCAGCTCAGGTTGGCTGTAATCCAAACGGTTGAAAGCCAACGCCCGGGGCTTGCAGCCTGGCGAGGACCTGCGCCACGGCGGAACGGACTCAACCGCGTGGATCGTTCAGCGCGGCTTCAAGTTGCGGGGCAGCGTATTATGCGGCCTCCGAGCCGGCCCCGTCCGGGTCAATGCAGTTGAGGGCCATGTCGGCGGCCTGTCCTCCGGCAGTGTCACATTAACTCGCTTCAGTTTCTGCCTGCTAGGGCAGGATTGGAGAATGCGTCATTTTCCGAAAGCCTGTAACCAAACGCGCCCGGGTTGCGTCTGGAACCTGGAAACCGGCTGGCGGGGCACGTCAACAGCCCGTCACTGGCGTTAAGAGCAGCATCTTTATGAACATGAACAAACGGACACTGATCGTGTTGGCCGCAGTCGCCAGCGCCTTGATTCTTCAGCCATTATCACGCGCTGCGGACGCTAACGACCCGGCCCCACCGGCCGGCGCCGACCGCCTCGGCGCTTTGCGCGAGCGGATGCAGGAAACCGCCAAGGAGTTGAACCTGACCGACGAGCAGAAGCAAAAGCTGCAGACCATCGTCCGCGAACGCATGGAGAAGCTGCGCGAGATGCGCGAGGACAACAACCTCTCGCGGGAAGAGAAGATGGAGAAATTCAAGGCCGCGCGCGAAGCGATCACCGCGGAGGTCAAGACGGTGCTGACGCCGGAGCAGTTCGAGAAGTGGAAGGCCAAACAAGGGCCGGTGGCGGGAGCGACCAACCGGCCGGGCGCGCGACTGCAGGAGGCCATCCAAAACCTGAACCTGACGGACGCGCAAAAGGAGCAGCTCAAGCCCATCTACCAGGAACAGATGGAGACGCTGCGCGAGTTGCACCAGAACGAGAGCCTTTCAATGGCTGAGAAGCTGGAGAAGTTGAAAGCCATCCGCCAGCAGGTTGCGCCCAAGTTCAAGAAGGTATTGGACGCTGAGCAGTACGCCAAGTGGGAGAAGGACGTTAGCCAGTGGCTCGAGCAACTGAAGCAGCGGTTACAACAGCAAAGGCAGAATTAGGCCTCGGCCACGCGCGGTCCCGCCGGGGCCTTCTCAAAACCTCGGCGAGGAAGGGAGAGCGTCCGCGCGCGCCCTTCTTTCCCGATTCTGGAGAGGGAGACTCCGTCAGGTCTTCAGGCACGCCCCGGCCACCTGTTGCATCTGGCTGTCGGTGAGCTCAGGGAACATCGGCAGGGAGATGATTTTCGGCGCGAGCGCCTCGGTGACCGGGAAGCTGCCCGGCTGATAGCCCAGATCCGCAAACGCCGGCTGCAGGTGCACGGGGATCGGATAATGAATCCCGTGAGAGACATTCGCCGCATCAAACGCCGCCTGTTGTTTTTTCCGGTCCGGCACCTGCACCACATAGAGGTGAAAGACCGGCTTGGAGTAAGGCGCCACCTTCGGTGTGACCAAGCCGGTGCCGGCTAGCAGTTTGTCATACTTCGCCGCGGCCTGCCGGCGCGCTTCATTCCATTGCTCCAGCCGGCGGAGCTTTATCCGCAACACGACCGCCTGCAGCGTGTCGAGGCGGCTGTTGAATCCCTTGAGAGCATGCTCGTACTTCACCTTCTGCCCGTAGTTGCGCAGGAGATAGACCTGTTCCGCCAGGTCCGCCCGCATCGTCGTCACCGCCCCGCCGTCTCCGTAGGCCCCCAGTTTCTTGGAGGTTCTCTATGAAACAAATAATTCTTCTTCTGATGCTGGTTTTCTGCGGGTTAGCACATGCTGAAGAAACTCCGCTATTTCACGCGAATTCGAAAGAACTCGGATTCAACGCAATTGACTTTGATATAACAGAAATCTCTCGTGGCGAACGAACCTCCATGTTAAAAATTCGTGGTTTTCATAGCAGGTCTGCTTTCGGGTCACGATGGTTAATGTGCGCGTATACCAACTTGGCAATGAAGCGAAATTTCAATCTCTGGACTGCTTATTACCCTACCCCACCAGATGAAAATTTACTTCTCATTTTTCCTGACAATGCAAATGAAGACGCATCAAAATTAGCTGGCCAAGAACTGGATAAAGCCCGTCTTGTCCCTTCTGCCCCCTTAAATAAAATGTTGGCTTTTTGTAGCCAAGTGCTTAAGAAATGAGTGGTCGAGGAAATGCATTGCCCAACCCGGCAGTCCACACGGACGCTGCGCGATAAAGCCGCGCAGCGCCGGTGACTTCTACGTTGGGCCTTCTTGCAGCACTCATATAGCCACACTTGACAGACGTACGTGTTAGCGTACCATTTAGGCTTCTTTGAAGGAGCGTGAAATGAACACACTTACCGCCAGCGAAGCTCGCGCTAACCTGTACCGGCTCATTGATCAAACAGTAGAGTCTCATGAGCCAATCATCATTTCCGGAAAGCGCAGCAGCGCCGTGCTGCTCTCCGCTGAAGATTGGAGCGCAATTCAAGAAACCTTGTACCTACTGGCCGTTCCTGGCATGCGCGAGTCCATCAAGACTGGCATGGCCGAACCCCTCGCAAAAAGTTCGAAGGCGCTTAAGTGGTGAGTTGGGAAGTTGTTTATGCCAAGCAAGCAATGAAGGATGCAAAGAAGCTTGCTGCAAGCGGCCTTAAACAAAAGGCTCAAGAACTGCTCGCGGTTCTTGCCAACGACCCATTTCAAAATCCACCACCCTTCGAAAAGTTGGTCGGTGATCTTGCCGGCGCATACTCTCGCCGCATCAATATTCAGCACCGAATAGTGTACGAAGTCTTTGCTAAAGAAAAAACGGTTCGTGTCCTCCGTATGTGGACGCACTATGAGTGAGCAATGGCCCAACCCATCATTCGAGCGGACCTGGCGCATAAAGCCGCGCAGCGCCCCTGACCTTGAACGTTGGGGCTTTCCATATCTCCGTATGGCTTTTTGTATGGGCTAGTGATACTCTGCGTCCATGGCTAAAGCTCGCTTTGATTGGGACCCAGACAAGGACGCCGAGAATCAGGGAAAGCACGGAGTCTCCTTCTCCCGTGCCCAGTACGCCTTTGCGGACCCGCAGCGCGTGATGGCCAAGGACGAGGCGCACAGCCAAACCGAAGAACGGTTCTATTGCTTTGGCGAAGTTGACGGCGGTGTGCTCACGGTGCGGTTCACGTACCGCGCTTCGGTTATTCGAATCATCGGCGCCGGTTATTGGCGCAAAGGAAAGGCGATCTATGAGCGCGAAAACGCAGCGTAGCGAAGTTTCAGTGAAGGCTAATACCGGCACAAGCCGGCGTTACGCCGAAACTAAAATTAAATACACCGATGAACCCCTTGGCAAGGTTCAGGTGGTTCCCGACTTCCTCCCCTCGCCGGCTGAATTGGCATTTCGTGAAGAGGGTGTGAAAGTAACTCTGGCTCTGAGCAAGAAGAGCATCGAGTTCTTCAAGTCGGAGGCTTCAAAGCATCACACTCAGTACCAGCGCATGATTCGCCGGCTTCTCGACGCTTACGTTGATGGCCAAGCCCCAACCCGGCAGTCCACACGGACGCTGCGCGATAAAGCCGCGCAGCGCCGGTGAATTCAAACGTTAGGCCATCAAGCAAACTCACCGGAGGGGTCTATGTTTAAGATAATTGCCATCATCATCGCCATTCTTGTCGTCGCGATTCTCATCTATGCCGCGACTCGGCCTGACACTTTCCGGATTGAACGTTCGACGAGTATCAAAGCCCTACCGGAGAAGATATTTCCCCTCATCAACGATTTTCGCCAGTGGGAAGCATGGTCGCCCTGGGAAGGCATTGATCCTGAGATTAAACGCACATACAGTGGAGCCACCAACGGCAAGGGCGCAGTGTACGAGTGGCGCGGCAACAAAGACATTGGTCAAGGGCGCATGGAGATTATCGAATCATCGCCACCTTCAAGGATTGCGCTTAAGCTCGATTTCATCACACCCTTTGAAGCCCATAACTCAGTGGACTTCACGCTTGTAACGCAAGGCGATACCACAAGGGTTACACAAGCCATGTATGGCCCGAGTCCATACATCTCCAAGCTGATGGGGCTGTTCTTCAGCATGGAAAAGATGGTCGGACAGAAGTACGAGGAAGGTTTGGCCAGCCTGAAGGCCATCGCTGAAAGGTAGTTCTATGAATGGGCAAACTCCGCCAACGCGCACCATGGAAACCGCGGAAGCCACCGCGCTGAAGTCCCTGCTGTCCAACCAGCCCGTGGCGGCCCTGGCGACACTGCACAAGGGTGCGCCAGCCGTCTCCATGGTCCCGTTCGCCATGCTTCCCGCTGGGGCCGGTTTCATCATCCATGTGAGCCGGCTTGCGACGCACACCCGTGACTTATTGGAGAACCCGGCCGTCGCCCTCCTCGTCACCGCTGCGCTCACCGAAGCAGAAACACCCATCGCACTGCCGCGCATCAGCATTCGCGGGCGGGCCCGCCAATGCACGCCGGCGTTGCCCGAGTATGCGCAAGCTCGCGCCGCGTACCTGGCGAAGCTGCCTGATGCCGAAGAACTGTTTACCTTCGCGGATTTCTCGCTCTTCATCATCGAACCCGCATCGGTGCGTTACGTTGCCGGCTTTGGGCGCGCGCTTTCGCTGACGTCCGAGCGCTTGCAAGCGGTCTTGGGCGCTCAACCATGAACGCGCTGCCTAACCCACAGTTGCTACCCGAGGAGTAAGACCCAACCCGGCAGTTGGCGCCCGTTGGCTTTCATGATGGCCATTTTCTTTACCAAGTACGCCGTCGGCGTAGTCCTGGCGAGGCAGCTGCCAATTGCCAGAGAAGTTGCGTTCGTGGGTTCGGTCAGCCTTTGTTACGACCATCTCAGCGGTGTATTCCTTGCGCGGGCAATTATCATTTGGCGTTCTGCAACATATGCGTAATTTGAAAGTCGGCGCTGGCGGGACGGCAACATTTGGGCTAACACTACGCACCAAAGGGCGTTGGGCCGCTTAGAGAACCAGACCGTGCGCTTGTGGACACTCCATCCTTGTTACCTGGACGCGCGTGGCCTGGTTGCGCTTTGGCGCGAGGCGCTTTTGGCCCAGGCGGTTCTCGGTGGAAAAACACGCGGCTATACCCGGCACCCCCAACTCATCCGCTTCCGTGAATCTCCATCACCCCTGGTATCGATTGCATCCTATTTGCATGCCGTTCAAACTGAAGCCACCCTGCGTGGCTACCGTTTCGACGCAACGAAGATCATCGCCGACGGTGGGGCCACACCGATTGTGGCCACTCTTGGACAACTCGCGTACGAATGGGGACATCTCATCGCGAAACTGCAAGTTCGCGATCCAGCAAGGCGCGAAAATTTCATCTCATTAACGCTGCCCCAGCCGCATCCTCTGTTTCGGCTTGTCCCTGGTCCGGTCGCGGACTGGGAGGTTATCGGGCCCAACTGAAATGAAAATCATGGCTAAATTGCAAAGTCGCACCAAAGTTCGATCAACAGGTATTTCGCCATGATGATGTTCTGGTTTGCCGCCGTGCTGGTGTTTGCCCTGGCCAACGGTGCATGGATGATGCGCCGCCTGCAGCACGCCCACCCGGCGGTGTGGACAGGCCTCGGCCGGCCCACGTTCACGCTGAGCACCGGCGTGGGGCCGCGTTTGGCTCTGGTGCGCTTCGTCTGGTCGCTGCGCTTCAGGAAGCTCGGCGACCCGCCGCTTGCCCTGTGCTGCTGGGCGGCCATGGTGGCCGAACCGCTGCTCGTGGTACTTTGCCTGCTTCTCGTACTGGGAAACTGAACGCGCCGTGATCGACACCACCACCATTTTGACCGCTGCCGTGGTCTGCCTCGCGCACCCCTGATCATGCCGCCAGCCAACGAATTCGACGCACGCGCCAAAACCTGGGACGACGATCCCGACAAGACGGCGCGGGCGCAAGCTGTCGCCACGGGGATCCGCCGCGAAGTGCCGCTCTCTCCTGCGTTGCGCGCGCTGGAGTACGGCTGCGGCACCGGCTTGCTGAGTTTCGCCCTGCGCCCGGATCTCGGCCAGATCACCCTGGCCGACAGCTCGGATGGCATGCTGGCCGTGCTGCAAGCGAAGATCGCGGACTGCGGCGATGCCGGCATGCGGGCAGTGAAGCTGGACCTGGTCAGCGATCCGCTGCCGGCAGACCGTTACTCGCTCGTCTACACCATGATGACCTTTCATCACATCACGGACACGGACAAGCTGCTGCGCGACCTCCACGCCCTGATTGCCGCGCCCGGCGTTCTCTGCGTCGCCGATCTCGACCGGGAAGATGGCTCGTTTCATGGGGCGGATTTCACCGGCCACAAGGGCTTCGACCGGGAAGAGCTCGGCCGCCAGGCCAGGGCAGCCGGGTTTGCGCGCGTGCAATTCACCACCGTGTACAACATGACCAAGGTGGACGGGCCGGGGCAGACCGAATTTCCGCTTTTCCTGATGGTCGCCGAGAAGGGGTGACAGTGCCCGCCCGCCGGGTTGCGACCTTTGCTATCGTCATGTAGAGTGAGCTGTGACCGGGCAATCCGGTCCCCAAGCAGGCGCTCACGATGTAAACGAAAGCCGGCGCCGTCATCAAACATCGATCATCATTCAGGAGACTGCCATGGGACTTTTCTCATTCATCAAGGAGGCCGGCGAGAAGCTCTTCGGCCGTGGCGAGGCGCAGGCGGCGAAAGCCGATCCGGCGGCCGCCAATGCCGCTGCCGCCAGCGCCATCAAGGACTACATCAAGGCGATGAACCTGTCCGCCGAGGGCCTGTCGATCGCCTTCGACGGCGCGACCAATACGGTCACGGTATCCGGCACCGCCGCGACGCAAGCCGACAAGGAAAAGATTTTGCTGTGTTGCGGCAACGTGGCAGGTGTCGGGCAGGTCGTTCAACAACCTGGGCGTCACCGAGCCCGCCGAGGAGCCGCAGTTTTATACCGTCGTCAAGGGCGACACCTTGTCGAAGGTCGCCAAGCAATACTATGGCAACGCCAACGCCTACATGAAGATTTTCGAAGCCAACAAGCCGATGCTGAGCCATCCGGACAAGATCTATCCCGGCCAGATGCTGCGCATCCCGAAGTGAATTCCCTTACCGACATTACCCCGAGAGGACGCCCGACATGATGAATCCGCTGACCCGTACCCTGCTGGCCCTTGCCGTCTGCCTGCCGCTGGTTGCCGCGTGCGGCAAGAAGGAAGAGCCCAAGATGGCCGCGCCCACGCCGGCCGAAACCGCCGTAAAGAGTGCCGCCGATGCCGTCAAGGCTGCCGGCGAAGCCAGCAAGGAAGCTGGCGCAAAAGTCGTCGAGGCAGGCAAGGAAGCCGCCGCGAAAACGGGTGAAGCCGTCAGCACTGCCGCGAGCAAGACGATGGAAGCGACCGACAAGGCCGCGATCGATGCGAAGGCGGCAGCCGAAGCAGCGGTCCAGAAAGCCAAGGAAGCTGCCGGCGGCGCGCCGGCGAAGTAAGCAGCCACAGGCAGAATGGCGCCCCCTAACTTTACGGGGGGCGTTTTCCGTCACGCCAAGACGTGATTTACTGAACTTGAAAGGAGAATCCAGATGGCCGGCTGGTTCGAATTGAGCAAGAGCAGCGCTTGGTGAGTCGCTACCATGCGCCAGCTCTTCATTGCCAACAAGAATTACTCGTCCTGGTCGCTCCGGCCCTGGGTGCTGATGCGTCAGCTACAAATCCCGTTCGAGGAAAAACTGGTGCCGTTCGACGGCCCGGATGACTTTCACAGCTTCTCGCCGACCGGCAGGGTTCCCTGCCTGATCGATGGCTCTGCCGTAATCTGGGACTCGCTGGCCATCACCGAATATCTCGCCGAGCAGTTTCCACAGGTTTGGCCGGCGGACGCGAATGCGCGCGCGTGGGCGCGCTGTGCGACGGCCGAGATGCACTCCGGCTTCACCGACTTGCGCAACTGCTGCACCATGAACTGCGGTGTGCGAGCGCGGCTCAAGGAATTTTCCGCCGGGTTGAAAAACGACATCGCACGCATCGACGAACTGTGGAACGATGGCTTTTCCCGCTTCGGCGGCCCGTTTCTGGCGGGACAGTCATTCACCGCTGTGGATGCATTCTTCGCGCCGGTGGCTTTCCGCGTACAGACTTACGGGCTGAAACTGTCGCCTGCGTCGCACCAGTATGTCGATCGCCTGCTTGCCCTCCCCCCCATGCTGGCATGGTATTCCGCAGCGCTAGACGAGCCCTGGCGCAACAAGGAGCACGAGGAAGAAATCAGGGGCGTTGGTACCGTGGTGGAAGACCGGCGCACCGCGGGTAGCTGAATGAACTATAGTCAAATTGGTTGGCGTTAGTGCATTAGGCGTCGTGGCGTCGCCTCGCATGCCACATTCAGTGGGAGCAACATCATGTCTAAATCCAGTGCTTCGATAGGTGGTTTTATGCTTCGCTCCATGCTTGTATCTGCTTTGCTTGCAATGCCTATAGCTGCTCAAGCGGAGAGCCTGCTTCTCAACGATCTTAAATCGCAGAACGGGGTTCAACTCACTGCGGACGAGCTGAAGCAGCTTATGCCGAATGCCAAAGTCGTCAGTCATCAGAGGGAGGGAAGCACCCGCCACTGGACTAACGAACCCGATGGCAAGTTCGTGGCTTCAAGCGACGTTCGTCGTGATATGAGCAAGGCGAAAAATACAACCGCTCAAGGTACATGGCATGTTGCTGACAATGGAACTTATTGCGTGACGATTGACTGGCGTACCCGCCCTGAAAACTGGTGCAGGTACATTTTCAAAGTCGGCGAGAAATATTACGGTGTCAAGAATGTTTCCGATGGGGCCGCTGTAGCACATGAGTTCGAGTTTTCGAAATAGCCCCTGACATTTATGAAGCCCTGGCGCAAAGCGCCGGGGGCTACAGCCGACCGTTAGCGCCGCCGGGCTAGAATCGGACGATGAATGCCGACTTGCCCGAACCCTCGCCCGATGCCCTGGCCGCGAGCCGCGAGCTTTCCGCCTGCATCGCCGCCTGCATCAGGACGGCGGGGGGTTGGCTACCTTTCGCCGATTACATGGACATGGCGCTGCACCTGCCGGGGCTGGGCTATTACGCCGGCGGGTCGCAGAAGTTCGGCGTCGCCGGCGACTTCGTTACCGCGCCGGAGCTGACACCGCTCTTCGGCCAGGCGCTGGCGCGGCAGGTGGCGCAGATTAATGCCGTCTTGCCAGCGCCGAGTATTATTTTGGAGGTGGGCGCAGGCAGCGGCAAGCTGGCCGCCGATTTATTGCTGGCGCTTGAAGCGCTCGACGCCCTGCCTGACCGTTATGAAATACTCGAACTCTCGGGTGAGCTGCGCGCCCGCCAGCAGCAGACCCTCGAAGCCGCCGTGCCGCACTTGGCCGGACGCGTGATCTGGCTGGACGAGTTGCCGGAAAAATTCTCCGGCTGCGTGATTGCCAACGAGTTGCTCGATGCATTGCCGACGCATGCCGTCGCGTGGCGTGAGTCTGGACTGATGGAACGCGGCGTGGTGCAGACACAAGGTAACGATGAGGGCTTTGGCTGGGCGGAGCGTCCGGCGCAGGCGGTCCTGGCCGGCGCGATGGCAGCATTTCCCGTCGCGGCTCCTTACGAAAGCGAGGTCGGTCTCGCCGCGCGCGCCTGGGTGGCGGAATGGGGACGCCGGCTTGAGCGTGGCGCATTGTTGCTGGTTGATTATGGCCTGCCGCGCCACGAGTTGTATCACCCGCTGCGTAGCCGCGGCACCTTGCGCTGCCACTATCGACAACGCTTGCACGAAGACCCGTTCTGGTGGCCGGGCTTATCGGATATCACCACGCACGTCGATTTCACCGCCGTGGCCGAGGCCGGCTTCGACGCGGGTCTGGATGTGCTGGGCTACACGAATCAGGCGACGTTCCTGATCAACTGCGGCATCGGCGAACTGCTGGCGGCACGTCAGGAAGCCGGCGGCGAACAGGCGCTACGCGCCAGCGGCGCCGTGCAGATGCTGCTGGCACCGCGCGAAATGGGCGAACTCTTCAAGGCAATTGCGCTAGGGCGCGGTATTAACCTGCCGCTACTGGGCTTCGCGCGCGGCGACCGTAGCCATACGCTGTAAATAGTCGGCGCTGGCGGGACGGCGCCCGCAGGCTTATTCCTGATTGCGATACAGGTTACGCAGGAATTCGTCGGTATCGACTGCGGGGGAAGCCGCTTTGGTGGCGTGCTCGTGCACCGCAAGTCGCGCGTCGGGTTGCGGCAGCCACCCAGCATTGAGTACTTCATCGCCGAATTCGCCGAACTCCTCGGCGAACTCTGCGGCAGCCATTTCGGCGGCGCTCAAATTGTCGATTTTGCCTGTGCTCATATCCATCACGATCATCATGGTGAAGTCTCCCCGTCCTTTCGAAGCGACACATTCAGATTAACGATGCCGCACGGAAAAAGTTGATCGCATTGCTTATTTATTTGCCGACGCGGGAACATTGTGGTTTGCGCGCCACGGTGCCACTTTGAACAGCAGGGCCATGCCCGGCAATGCGAGCACGACGCAGAGCAAAAAGAAACTGGTCCAGCCCATCCACTCAACCAGCCAGCCGGTGGCCGCATTGACGAAAGTGCGCGGCACGGCGGCCAGGCTGGAGAACAGCGCGAACTGGGTAGCCGTGTAGAGCGGATGCGTGGCACGGGCGATGAAGGCAACGAAGGCCGCCGTGCCGAGCCCGACGCCGAGCGCCTCGAAACCGATCACCACCGCCAGCCGCGCCAGGGCCGCGCCGTCGATACCCGTCTGCGGCCCGAGCGAGGCGAGCCAGGCAAAGCCGAAGATCGACACTACCTGCACCACGCCGAAGAGCCAGAGCGCGCGATTGATGCCGAGGCTGACCATCCACAATCCGCCCAGCAGGCCACCGATCACCGCCGGCCAGAGTCCCGCGTGCTTGGCAACCAGCCCGATATCCGATTTGGCGTAGCCCATTTCGAGATAGAAGGGCGTTGCCAGTGCTGTGCACATCGAATCGCCGAGCTTGTAGAGAAAAATAAAGGCGAGGATCAGCAGGGCCGTCCTGAGTCCGGCACGATCGATGAATTCGTGGAAGGGTTCGACCACCGCCGCGCGCAGGGTACGGGGCGCGCCGCCGGCGATGGTCGGCTCCCCGATCATCAAGGCCATGGCCATGCCCGGCAGCATGAACAACGCGGTAATCAGGAAGACCATGTCCCAGGGCAGGCGGTCGGCGAGAATCAGCGAGAGCGAGCCCGGTACCAGACCGGCAACGCGATAGGCGTTCACATGCACTGAATTACCCAGTCCCAGTTCCTGCTCGGAAAGCAGTTCGCGGCGGTAGGCGTCGAGGGCAATGTCACCGGTAGCGGAAAGAAAGGCGAGGAAAGCCGCCATCCAGACGATGGTGCCGAGATCGGTGGCCGGCGACAGGCGGCCGAGCAGGGCGATGATCACCAGCAAGGCCAGCTGGGTCAGCAGGATCCAGCCGCGTCGGCGTCCCAGCGGCAGGGCATAGCGGTCAAGCAGCGGTGCCCAGAGAAATTTCCAGGTGTAGGGAAACTGGATCAGGGCGAACAGGCCAATCGCCTTGAGACTCACGCCCTCGGTACGCAGCCAGGCCGGCAGCAGGTTGAGCAGCAGGTAGAGCGGCATGCCCGAGGCGAACCCGGTGAACACGCAGATCAGCATGCGGCGGGTCAGCAGGGTGGCGAGCCAGGCGGGCATGGACGGGTGACGAAAAAGGAGCGAACCATCCTAGCATCGGGTAGCTGGCACTGATTCATAATAAGGGCTGCCTAAGCGCCATCTAATCCGCCGCCAATTCACATGTTTCCCATCCGCTATGTCGATCCCGTCTTTCGCCCGCCGAGCGAGGCCGATTCGCTGATTTTGCCCGTCACCGATGGTTGCTCGTGGAACCATTGCACCTTTTGTGAGATGTACACCGCACCGCAAAAGAAATTTCGGGCACGGGACGAAACCGAAGTGCTGGAAGCCATCCGGGGCTGCGGCGCGCATTTCGGCAGCGACATCCGGCGGGTATTTCTCGCCGATGGCGACGCGCTGGTGCTGCCCACGCGCAGGCTGTTGAACGTGCTGGCAGCGATCCGGGAACACCTGCCTGCGGTGCGTCGTATCTCCAGCTATTGCCTGCCGCGCAACCTGCGCAAGAAATCGGTCGACGAACTCAAGGAACTGGCCGCTGCGGGACTCAGGATCGTCTATGTCGGTGCTGAATCGGGCGACGACGCGGTGCTGGAACGCGTGAACAAGGGCGAAACCTTCGCGACCACCTGCGACGCACTGGACAAGCTGGGCCAGGCAGGCATCACCCGCTCGGTGATGATTCTTAACGGCCTGGGCGGCCGGGCACTCTGGCGCCAGCACGCGGAAAACTCCGCGCGCCTCGCCAACGCCACACAGCCCGAATTTCTGGCGACACTGGTGGTCAGCTTTCCCAACGGCGAGGAACGCTTGCGCGCCGGCTTTCCTGGCTGGGAACCACTCTCTCGGCATGAACTGTTCGTCGAGATGGAGCACTTCCTGGGTGGTCTGGAACTCGATCGCACGGTGTTCCGCAGCGACCATGCCTCGAACTGGCTCATCCTCAAAGGTACGCTGGGCACCGACAAGGCGCGGCTGCTCGAACAGGTGCGCTCTGCCATCGCCAATCCGCAATCGGCGCCCCTGCGGCCAGCCTGGGCTCGCGGCTTGTAAGCGCGGTAGAATATTCGCCTAATCACGCGCCCGTAGCTCAGCTGGATAGAGTACTGCCCTCCGAAGGCAGGGGTCGAACGTTCGAATCGTTTCGGGCGCGCCAGTCTTTTTAGTGAAAGTTGTATTCTTACCAAACTTGATAAAGTCCGTAACAAGGGGATACGCAATGAGCAAGAGGTTTCCGCGCACACTGGCGATGGCTAGCCTGTTTGTAATCGTGCCTGCTGTCGCACTGGCCATGGGGAGTCGTCCTAAAAGCGCAGCCGACGAGGAAGCCGCCAATTTGCGTATCCAGCCGTTGGCCAAGGTCAAGCTTGCGGCACCGTCAGCCGGTGGCGCTACCGCCGGCAATCGTAGCGGCGAAGATCTCTACAATGCTGCCTGCGGGGCCTGCCACGCGACCGGTGTCGCCGGTGCGCCGAAGACGGGCGACAAGGCAGCCTGGGGACCGCGGATCGGTGTCGGACTCGATATCCTGACCAAGACAGCCTTGGCCGGGAAGAACGCCATGCCGCCGAAGGGTGGCTCGGATGCGACGGAAGAGGAACTGACCCGTGCCATCGTCTTCATGACAAACCAGTCGGGGGCAAACTTCAAGGAACCAGCTGCGGGCGCAAAGCCGTCAGCCAGTGAGAAGAACCCCGAAGAAACCGCCAAAGCCACCTGCCACAAGTGCCACGAAACCGGCGACCAGGGCGCACCCAAACTGTCCGATCAAGCGGCCTGGAGACAGCGTGCCTCCAAGGGACTCGATGCGTTGACCAAGACCGTGATTCGCGGGCACGGCAAGATGCCGGCACGCGGCGGTCTGGCCGATCTCACCGACAACGAGTTGAAGGGCGTCATTGCCTACCTGCTCAAGGAAGTCGGCTCGGAAATCAAGTAGGCAGACGGGATTACCCAACAAAAAGGCAGCCTGTCAGCAGGCTGCCTTTTTTATGCCGTCTTGCCAGCGCCGACTTTTAAACGTCGATGTTGCGCGCGTAAAGCGCGTTGTCTTCGATGAATTTGCGGCGCGGCTCGACCACGTCGCCCATCAGCGTGGTGAAAATTTCGTCGGCGGTGATGGCATCCTCGATCTGCACTTTCAGCAGGCGGCGCACGGTCGGGTCCATGGTGGTTTCCCATAGCTGCTCGGGATTCATTTCACCCAGACCCTTGTAGCGCTGCTTGCCAAGATTGCGCTCGACCTCTGCGAGCAACCAGTGCATGGTGGCGGCAAAGCTGGTTACGGATTGCGCTTTTTCACCACGGCGAATCGTTGCGCCATCACCGATCAGGCCGGACAGCAGATGTGCGGTTCTGCACAACTGGGCATAATCGCCCGAGAGAAGGAAGCTTTCGTCGATGTAGCCGTGACGCAGGTTGCCGTGACGGAGCTTTTCGAGGCGCAACTGCCAGGCTTCCGTTTTTTCGTCATATCCCGCCCGGACGGCCAGCGTGTCGCTGAGTGCGCGCCGCAGGGTGTCGGCGCTGGCCCGGGCCGCCGACTCATCAACGAGACTCAGCGCCATGTCGTTCGTGATCATGGCATGCAGTGCTTCTGCATCGATGAAATCGGACAGGCGGCGAATGATGGCTTCCGAGGTGAGATAGCTGCGCGCAAGCTCTTCCAGGGCTGCGCCCTCGATGGCGGGCAAGCCGAGGCCCGGTGTCAGCGCGGCACCGTCGAGCGCCAGCGTGAGCAGGTACTGGTTGAGTTCGTTGTCGTCCTTGATGTAGCGCTCGCTCTTGCCATGCTTGATCTTGTAGAGCGGTGGCTGGGCGATATAGATATGCCCGCCTTCGACCAGCTCAGGCATCTGACGATAGAAGAAGGTCAGCAGCAAAGTCCGAATGTGTGCGCCATCGACGTCGGCGTCGGTCATGATGATGATGCGGTGGTAGCGCAGCTTTTCCGGCTTGTAGTCTTCCTTGCCGAAGCCGCAGCCGAGCGCGGTCAGCAAGGTGACAATCTGTTCCGACGAAATCACTTTGTCGAGGCGCGCCTTTTCGACGTTGAGCACCTTGCCACGCAGCGGCAGGATCGCCTGGAACTTGCGGTCGCGACCCTGCTTGGCGGAGCCGCCGGCCGAATCACCCTCGACGATGTAGAGCTCGCACAGCGCCGGGTCTTTTTCCTGGCAGTCAGCCAGTTTTCCGGGCAGGCCGATGTTGTCGAGCACGCCCTTGCGCCGCGTCATCTCGCGCGCCTTGCGGGCCGCCTCGCGCGCGCGCGCCGCTTCGACGATCTTGCCGGTAATGACTTTGGCATCGCCGGGTTTTTCCAGCAAAAATTCGGCCAGCTTGGCCGCCACCACTTCCTGTACCGCCGGCATGGCCTCGGAGGACACCAGCTTCATCTTCGTTTGGGATGCAAACTTGGGATCGGGCATCTTGACTGACAGCACGCAGGCCAGGCCTTCGCGCATGTCGTCGCCGGCGATATCAACCTTGGCCTTCTTGGCGATCTCGTTTTCTTCGATGTACTTGTTGATGACGCGGGTCATCGCCTGGCGCAGTCCGGTCAGATGCGTGCCACCGTCCGTCTGCGGAATGTTGTTGGTGAAGCAGAGCACCTGCTCGGCGTAGGAATCGTTCCACTGCATCGCAACTTCGACGCCGATGCTGCCACCGTTAGGCAATACCGACTCGCCTGTCGAATAGAACACGGTGGGATGCAGGACGGTCTTGCTGCGATTGATGTATTCGACGAAACCCTTGACGCCACCGGAGAAGGCAAAATCCTCTTCCTTGTTGTTGCGCTGGTCGATCAGCTTGATCTTGACGCCGTTGTTGAGGAAGGACAATTCACGCAGGCGCTTGGCCAGAATGTCGTAGTGAAACTCGATGGTGCCGGCCCCGAAGATTTCTTCATCGGCGAGAAAATGGACTTCGGTTCCGCGATTCTTTGTGTCACCGAGAACTTTCAATGGGGAAACTTCGACACCATTTTTCACCTCGACGATGCGATCGACGGCATGACCGCGATGAAATTCCATGAAATGCTTCTTGCCGTCGCGGCGGACGGTCAGGCGCAACCATTTCGACAAGGCATTGACGCAGGACACGCCGACGCCATGCAAGCCGCCAGAAACCTTGTAGGAATTCTGGTTGAACTTGCCACCGGCATGCAGAACGCACATGACGATTTCGGCGGCCGAGCGTTTCGGTTCGTGCTTGTCGTCGAATTTGACACCGATCGGAATACCCCGCCCGTTGTCGGTAACGGAAATCGAGTTATCGGTGTGAATGGTGATGACAATCTCGTTGCAATGACCGGCCAGGGCTTCGTCAATAGCGTTGTCGACCACCTCGAAAACCATGTGATGCAGGCCGGTGCCATCGGAAGTGTCGCCGATGTACATGCCGGGACGCTTGCGCACGGCCTCCAGGCCTTCGAGCTGCTGGATCGAGTCTTCGTTGTAGCCGTCGTTTTCCTGATGCTGCGGCTGATTGCTGTCGGTCATGAATAAATCCTGGTCAGATACGCATCGGCATGACGACGTATTTGAAACGTTCGTTGCCCGGCAACATCATCAGCGCACTCGAATTGCTGTCCGCCAAGCGGATCTCGATCGCCTCGACGAGGACGTTGCTGAGCACGTCGAGCAAATAATTGACGTTGAAGCCGACATCAAGCCCATCGCCGGCGTAGTCGATTTCAATTTCTTCCTGCGCTTCCTCGTTTTCCGCGTTGGTGGAAAGAATCTTCAGGCTGCCGGCGGACAATACCAATCTGACGCCACGAAACTTTTCGTTGGTAAGAATTGCCGCGCGCTGCAGCGAATGCTGAAACAGGGCACGATCAAGTTTGATGGTTTTGTTCTGGTGTTGTGGAATGACACGTTCATAATCCGGAAACTTTCCGTCGATCAGTTTGCTGACGAACTCGATGTTGCCAAAACTGAAACGTGCCTGGGATGATGTCAAGGAAATTTCCAGCGCTTCGTCGTTATCGGCAAGCTGGCGGGATAGTTCAAGCACCGTCTTGCGCGGCAGGATCACTTCGATACGTTCGTCTTGCTTGCTGCCGATGTCCTCGCTCGCATAGGCCAGCCGGTGACCATCCGTGGCCACGAGCTTCAATTCATTTCCTTGCGCCACGAGCAGCAGGCCGTTCAGGTAATAGCGAATATCCTGCTGTGCCATGGCGTACTGCACCAGCGCCAACTGCTTTTTGAATTGTTTTTGCGTCAGTTTGAGAACGGTTGCCTTGCCACTGGCTTCGGCCATGCGCGGAAAATCTTCGGCCGGCAAGGTCTGAAGATTAAAGCGGCTCTTGCCCGCCTTCAACTGTAAGCGACGTTCATCCAGCGTCAGACTGACTTCGGCGTTTTCGGGCAGGGAGCGCAGGATGTCCTGCAACTTCCGCGCTGCCACGGTCACCGCGACGGCTTCTGCACCACTGGAAACTGCGCTGGTTCGGATCTGCATCTCGATATCGGTCGCCAGCAGCATCAATCGTTCGCCCTCTTTCTCGATCAGGACGTTCGACAGAATCGGCAGGGTATGCCGTTTTTCAACGATACCGCACACTGCTTGCAAGGGAATCAGAAACTGATCGCGAGAGCCTTTATATAGGAGCATCTCTAAAACTCCTTATGATGATGATGAGGGGCAAGGTTTTCTGTGGAAAAGCGTTTTAACTTCATTATTAACAATATGTTGAGCCCTTAGTTATTTGGGAGCAAGCAGCTGTGTATTTTGTGGAGAAATGTGGATGAATGAAGGAGTTAATAGGAGTTGAAAACTTATCCACATTCTGTACAGACGATATCCATGGGTTTGTGTATCTGGGTAGTTAGCCTTTGATTGTTTGCAAAAGGACAAGCAAGTCGTTGTTTAATTGGGTGTCCTTGCTGCGGAGATCAATAATGGTGCGGCAGGCATGTAAAACGGTGGTGTGGTCACGCCCACCAAAAGCATCACCGATTTCGGGCAGGCTGTGCGGGGTCAACTCGCGCGCCAGCCACATGGCGACCTGGCGCGGACGGGCGATGGCACGGGTCCTTTTTTGCGAGTACATGTCGGCTACCTTGATCTTGAAGTAGTCCGCCACGGTTTTCTGGATGAGTTCCTGCGTAATCTGGCGATTATGGGCACCAAGAATGTCCTTGAGTGCCTCCTTGGCGAGTTCGAGGCTGATCTCGCGGCCATGAAAACGGGCGAAGGCCAGTACTTTCTTGAGGGCGCCTTCGAGTTCGCGCACGTTGGAACGCAGGTGCTTGGCAATCAGGAATGCGACGTCGTCGCCCAGATCAAGGGCTTCGCTCTCCGCCTTTTTCTTGAGAATGGCCACGCGCATTTCCAGCTCGGGCGGTTCGATCTGCACGGTCAGGCCCCAATCGAAGCGGGAAATCAGACGCTCTTCAAGACCCTGAATATCCTTGGGATAAGTATCGCAGGTAATGACAATTTGCTTCTTGGCCTCGACCAGTGCATTGAAGACGTAGAAAAACTCTTCCTGCGTACGTGCCTTGCCGTTGAAGAACTGGATATCGTCAACGAGTAGTACGTCGAGCGTACGGTAAGCGCGTTTGAAGGTGTCGAAGGATTTTTGTTGAAAGGTGCGAATGAGGTCGGAATAAAAGTCTTCCGCGTGGATATAGCGGATGACCTTGTCCGGCGCATGACGCAATACCGCGTTGCCTAGTGCATGCACGAGGTGGGTCTTGCCGAGACCGACACCACCGTAGATGAACAGCGGATTGTAGGAAACCCCCGGATTGAGTGCTACCTGCTGGGCGGCCGCACGGGCCAGGTCGTTGGACCGGCCGGTCACCAGTGTATCGAACGTGAATTCAGGGTTGAGCCGGGTCTTGCAGTAGTTCGGCGAATCTTCCGGCAGGCAGTTGCTCAGTGTCGCGGAAAAACCCGGCTCTTCTGCAGTATCCGTCTCGTCGGAAAGTGGCGAAGTGCTGACGGCGCCAAGGTGAACCCGGCCCGCCGGATTTTCATCCAATACCAGATCGATGGTTACCGGTTCAGGGAAAAACTGGCGCGACAATGTTTCTACGCGTTCAAGATAGCGATCGCGCACCCAGCGCAGAATGAATCCGTTCGGAGCGACCAGGCGCAGACGCCGACCTTCGTCCAGCGTCTCGAAGCGCAGCGACTTGATCCATGCGTTGAACTGCTGCGCAGGCAACTCGCTTTCAAAACGCGTCAGACAGTCCGTCCAGAATTGACTCATTTAAGCTTGTGATTCTTAATAATTATTTTTATCAGATGGCACACGGGGCAACAATGGACCAGTCTATGTCATGCAATGTTTGCGGATTTTCGAGACAGCTTTACGCGATTCCCGAACGGTGCATTCTAGTCAAAACAGCCAAAGTTATCCACAAGCATCGCCAGCTTTATTGTGGTGCCATCACTAAAAAAGGCTTGACACGGCTGCCGCTAACAGGTTGTAATCGCGAGCTTTTCCTGCAAGGATACCCGTCATGAAACGTACCTACCAGCCCTCAGTCGTGCGCCGCAAGCGTACCCATGGTTTTCTCGTCCGTTCGCGTACCCGGGGCGGCCGTGCCGTCATTCGCGCCCGTCGGGCCAAGGGGCGGCATCGCCTGGCTGTCTGAATGAATTGATTGAGCAACAGCGCCCACTCCGCTGACGATTATTGTTTCGGGCGGCAGTGCCGGTTGCTGACGCCCGCGGCGTTTTCCGGAGTTTTTTCGGCGCGTCAGGTCGTACGGGAAGCGCATTTCGTCCTGCATTACCGTCTCAACGACTTGCCGGGCGCGCGTCTTGGCCTGGTCATACCCAAAAAGCTGGCACATGCCGCCGTGTTGCGCAATGCCATCAAGCGTCAGGCACGCGAATTTTTCCGTCACCGGCGTTCCGTTCTGCCACCGTTGGATCTGGTGTTACGCTTGGCACAGTCTGCCGAGCGCCCCGGCGGCGTCATCGACAAGCAGGCCAGACTAGCCTGGCGGGCAGAGTTTGCCGCATTGTTCGATCGACTATGTCAGAAGACCACACCATGAAAGCCATGCTCGCCAAACCACTGATCTGGTTGGTGCGTGGCTATCAGTTAGTCATCAGTCCCTTTGTTCCGCCCTCCTGTCGCTTCCATCCCACCTGTTCGCACTTTGCCATCGAAGCCCTGCAAAAACATGGCGTTCTCAAGGGTGGATGGCTTGCCGTGCATCGTATCTTCCGCTGCCATCCCTGGCATCCCGGCGGTCACGATCCCGTGCCGTAGAATGGCGCTCTCGCACCTTGTGCACCCTCCTGAAGCAAGCCCAATACCAACCTATCTATTATGGATAACCAACGCCTGATTCTGCTGCTGGTCTTTTTCTTTTCCTGCATGATGTTGTGGGATGCCTGGCAGCGCAAGGACCTGCCGCTCCCGGTAGCGACTACCGCGCAGACGACCGCCAGCCAGGCGGCGGGCAGCGCCGCCAATAATGCCGCCATCCCGTCAGCGCCGACTTCTGCGGTTACGCCGAGTGCGGTACCTGGCGCCGACAAGGCGGCTGCCGCACCGGCTGCTGTGGTAAAGATCCGCACCGATCTGGTGGCCGCCGAGATTTCCGCCCAGGGCGGCGATCTGGTGCGACTCGAACTGCTAAAGCACAAGGTTGGTAAAAATGAGAATTACATATATCAGCTGCTGGGGCTGGAGACGAAGGACAAGAACAACGAAAGCTTTGTACTGATCGATCCGGCCCACGCCTATGCTGCGCAGTCCGGATTGATCGGCGCGGGATTGCCCAACCACAAATCGATCTGGAAACTGCCTGTGGCCAGCCTGGAACTCAAGGACGGCGCCAGCGAATTGCGTGTGCCGCTCGAGGCAGCCATCGAGGGTGGCGGCAAGGTCATCAAGACCTATGTCTTCAAGCGCGGCAGCTATCTGGTCGATGTCGAGCACAAGATCATCGATGTGGCGCCGCCGGCCGGCACGCATGCCTACTTCCAGCTGATGCGCGACGACAAGCCGCCCGCCGGGGCCAACTCGATGATGTCCACTTTCACAGGTGCGGCAATCTTCACCGACAAGGAAAAATTCAAAAAGGTGGAGTTTGCCGACTTCGGCGGCAAGAACAAGCACCCGACCTCGGCCGACAATGGCTGGGTGGCGCTGGTGCAGCATTACTTCTTTTCAGCCTGGTTGCCAACGGATGGCGAGCGCGAATATTTCACCCGTGCGCTAGGCGGCAATCTGTTTGCCGCCGGCGTAGTCTTGCCCATTGCCGGCGACATGCTGAACGTGCCACTGTATGCGGGGCCGCAGGAACAGGACAAGCTGGAAAAGATCGCCCCGGGCCTCGACCTCGTCGTCGACTACGGCTGGCTGACGATGATCGCCGCGCCGTTGTTCTGGATCCTCGCCTGGATTCACAAATTCGTCGGCAACTGGGGCTGGGCGATCATCCTGCTGACCGTGCTGCTCAAAGCGGTCTTCTTCCCGCTTTCCGCCGCCAGTTACAAGTCGATGGCCAAGATGAAGCTGCTCACGCCCAAGCTGACGAAGCTGAAGGAAACCTATGGCGATGACAAGCAGCGCATGAATCAGGAAATGATGGAGCTCTACAAGCGCGAGAAGGTCAATCCACTCGGTGGCTGTCTGCCGATCCTCGTGCAGATCCCTGTTTTCATCGCGCTCTACTGGGTGCTGCTCGGCACCGTCGAGATGCGCGGTGCGCCCTGGCTCGGCTGGATCACCGACCTCTCGGTCAAGGATCCCACCTTCATCATGCCGCTCATCATGGGCGCGACGATGTTCTTGCAGACCCGGCTCAATCCGACACCGCCCGATCCGATTCAGGCGAAGATCATGCTGTGGATGCCGATCGTGTTTACCGGCATGTTCCTCGTCTTTCCTGCCGGACTGGTGCTGTACTGGACGGTCAATAACATACTGTCGATCGCCCAGCAGTGGCAGGTCAATCGCATGATCGAAAGCGCCGGCCTCAAGTCACACTGAGCCCGCCCGCAAACCTTCGCCATGCCCGGTTCTCCCTTCAAGGGGCAAGAAGTTCTTGGGGCGGCCCGGCGGATTTCTGACACGATCGCCGCCATCGCCACGCCACCCGGGCGTGGCGGCATCGGCGTGGTGCGAGTGTCAGGTTGTGACCTGCTGGATTTTGCACAATCGCTGACGGGCAAGATGCCGCAACCGCGCCGTGCCACCATCGCCGACTTTCACGCGGCAGATGGCCAGCCACTCGACCAGGGGTTGGTCCTTTTTTTCCCCGCGCCGCAGTCCTTTACCGGCGAGGACGTGCTCGAACTGCACGGTCACGGCGGGCCGGTAGTGATGCATGCGCTGCTGGCGCGTTGCGTCGAACTCGGCGCACGGCTGGCCGACCCGGGTGAGTTTTCCCGCCGCGCCTTCGAGAACGACAAGATCGACCTTGCCCAGGCCGAGGGTATCGCCGACCTGATCGAGGCCGCTTCGACGCAGGCCGCACGGGCCGCCATGCGCTCGCTGAGCGGTGAGTTTTCGCGCGCCGTGCGAGCGCTCACTGACGGCCTGATCGAGCTGCGCAGCCTGATCGAAGCAACGCTTGATTTCCCCGACGATGAAGTCGACCCGCTGGCCGACACCGATATCGTGCCGCGTCTGGCCCGGCTGCGCGCCGACCTTGTCACCCTGCGCGCCCGTGCGCGCGAAGGCAGCGTGCTGCGTTCCGGCCTGACCGTGGTGCTGGCCGGCCTGCCGAATGTCGGCAAGTCTTCGCTGCTCAACCGGCTGGCCGGCGAGGAGCGCGCCATCGTCACCGAGATCGCCGGCACCACGCGTGACGCGGTGCGCGAGACAATCCTGGTCGAGGGCATTCCGCTGCACATCATCGATACCGCCGGCTTGCGCGACACCGAGGACCGCGTCGAAATGATCGGCATCGAGCGCACCTGGCGGGAAATCGAAAAGGCCGACGCGATACTGCAGATCGTCGATGCGCGCAGCGGCGTGACGCCGGCAGATAAAGCGATTGCGATGCGGCTACCGGCAGGCATCGAGCGCGTCGTTATCGAGAACAAGTGCGACCTGGATCAGCGCGTGGCTGGCCGTCATGTCGATAAGGATGTCGTGCATCTTGTGCTCTCGGCGAAAAGCGGGGCCGGCGTGCAAGCTTTGCACGACGAACTCCTGCGCATTGCCGGCTGGCGCGGCCACGGCGAAGACGCCCTGCTCGCCCGCGCCCGGCACCTCGAAGCGCTTGCCGAGACGGATCTGCGTCTGACAGAAGCGGCCGGTCGGCTGGCGCGTCTCGAACTGGCAGCCGAGGAACTGCGACTGGCCCAGCAGGCGCTTGCGCGCATCACTGGCGAGTTCACCGCCGATGATTTGCTGGGGACGATCTTCGGCCGTTTTTGTATTGGCAAGTAGGGGCGTCCTACAGCGGCCAGGCCCACAGCAGCACCGGCATGCTGACCGCCACCACGAGGATTTCGAGCGGCAGGCCCATGCGCCAGTAGTCGCCGAAACGAAAGCCGCCGGGCCCCAGGATCAGTGTGTTGTTCTGGTGCCCGATGGGGGTCAGGAAGGCACAGGAGGCCCCGATCGCCACTGCCATGAGGAAGGGATCGGAACTGACACCCAGTTGCGTGGCGGTGCTGATTGCGATCGGACACATCACTGCCGCGGTGGCGGCATTGTTCATCAGATCGGAGAGCGTCATGGTCACCACCATGATGGCCAGCAAGGCGAATACCGTGCTGCCCTGAGCCACGTTCTCGACCAGCGTGCGGGCGATCAATGCCCCGGCTCCCGTGGTTTCGAGGGCCCCGGCAACGGGGATCAGGGCGCTCAGCAGTACCACCACCGGCCAGTCCACGGCAGTGTAGACATCGCGCGGTGAAACGGTACGCAGGGCCATCGAGGCGAGTACGCCGGCGGCGAATGAAATGGCTGCCGGCAACAAACCAAACGCGGCGCCACTGACCGCCAGGGCCATGATCAGGCTGGAGAGGATGGCCCGACGCGGGTCGGGGATGCGCAGCTTGCGTTGCGCCAGGGGAATGCAGCCGTATTCGCTGGCGAAATCCGTCAGCGATTCCGGCGGACCCTGCATCAACAGCACGTCGCCCGCCATGAAGGTCAGGGTGCGCAGCCGGGACCGCGAGCGGTTGTCCTGGCGCGAGACGGCTAGCAGGTTGATGCCGTGCGCAGTGCGCAGTTGCAGGTGCGTGGCCGAGCGGCCGATTAGCATCGAGCCGGGCAGGACGGCAAACTCCATCAGGACGATCTCCTCGCTCGGCTCCGGCTTTGCTTCAGTTGCTTCGGGCTCGTTGGCCACGTCGTCCTGCGTCTTGGCATCCTCCGGCCGTTTCGATTCCTCCAGCTTGAGGCCGAGGGGCGACAGGGCATGCGACAGGGCCTCGGCGTCGGCTTCGATGACGAGGATGTCGTCCGCCAGAACGGGCATGTAACTGTGCGGGGCGTTGATGCGCACATTGTTGCGCACCAGCGCCAGCACCTGGGCGTCCGCCTCGTCGAGCGCCGTATCGATTTCGTGCATGCGCATGCCGACCGCCTTGCTGCCCTGCTCGACTCGGGCTTCGGTCAGGTAGGCGCCGGTTTCGAAGCCTTCCGTCCCTGCGCGTTTGCGCTCCGGAACCCAGCGCCAGCCGATCAGGGCGATGAACACGACGCCGAGTGCGGCCACCGGGACGCCGACCGGCGAGAAGTCGAACATCGAGAAGCTGCTGTTGCCGGCGTTGGCGCGGAATCCCGAAACGATCAGGTTGGGCGGCGTGCCTACCAGGGTGGTCATGCCGCCGAGGATGGAACCGAAGGCCAGCGGCATCAGCAGGCGACCGGGGGGCATGTCGAGCCGGCCGGCGAGCTGCAGCGCCACCGGCATCAGCAGGGCCAGGGCACCGACGTTGTTCATGAAGCCGGAAAGCAGCGCCGCGAGCGCGGTCAGCACGGCGATGCTCACGGTGACGCCGGACGAGGCCGGCAACAGGCGGCGCGCCAGCGCGTCCACGGCGCCGGAATGGAGCAGGCCGTGGCTCAGCACCAGCACGCAGGCCACGGTCACGACCGCCGGGTGGCCGAAGCCGGCGAAGGCGGCGTTGGCGGGGATGAGTCCGGCGAGCACGCAGGCAAGCAGCGCGGCGACGGCGATCATGTCGTGGCGCCAGCGTCCCCAGAGAAACATGGCGACGGTGCCCAGCAGGATGGCTAGAATCAGGATTTGACTATTCGTCATGTTCTGCGACCGATGGAGGCATATCCCGGATTATGCTGCATCAGCAGGCGGAACGTGGCGGCCGTGCGGGGTCCTGCCGATCCGCCATATTCTGCGCTGACGCCAATTACATGATTCCGGAAACTACTTGGCTGGCCCTGCTGCTGGCGGCGGGCATGGCCGGCTTCATTGATGCGGTGGCGGGCGGCGGAGGACTGATCCAGGTGCCAGCGCTGTTCGCCGGCCTGCCGCGCGAGGCTCCCGCAACCCTGTTCGGGACGAACAAGATCGCCTCGATATTCGGCACGATGAACGCCGCGCGCCGTTACCTCCGCGAGGTGGAGATGCCCTGGGGCATTGCGTTGCCGACGGCAGTCGCCGCCTTCCTGTTTTCCTTCGCCGGTGCAGCGGTGGTTGCCTGGCTGCCCAAGGACGTGGTACGGCCGTTGGTACTGGTGCTGCTGGTGGCGGTGGCTCTCTATACCTGGACGAAGCCTGATTTCGGTGTAAGCAAGCGCCCACCTCGAGTCGCCTCCAGGCATGTGCTGGCGGCAGGCATTCTCACTGGCGCGCTGCTGGGGTTCTACGATGGCTTTTTTGGGCCGGGGGCCGGCAGTTTCATGATTTTCGCTTTCGTGCGGCTGTTCGGCATGGACTTTTTGCATGCGTCGGCGACTGCCAAAATCGTCAATGCCGCGACCAATGCCGGGGCGTTGCTGCTTTTTGCGCCCCAGGGACATGTACTTTGGGTGCTCGGACTCGGCATGGCGGTTTGCAACATTGCAGGTGCCCAGCTTGGCGCACGATTGGCGATACGCCACGGTAGCGGATTCGTCCGCAGCGTTTTTCTGATCATGACCACGCTGCTGATTGTCAAGATTGGCTGGGACACCTTGGCGGCGTAGCGGCAAAAACCCTGGCAAGCTCATGGACGGATGGGCGGAGCGATGATAAATTCTCCCTCTGCCATTCAACTACTATTAAAAATTCGCGGGAGGAGCCCATGAAAATGAAATTGAAGTCCCTGCTTGCCGCCGCCATTGTGGCGGGTTTTGCTGGTCAGGCGCTGGCCGAGATCAACGTCGGTGTCGTTGTTTCGGCTACCGGCCCGGCCGCCTCGCTCGGCATTCCGGAAAAGAATACCTTCGCGCTGATGCCGACCAGCATCGGCGGTGAGAAGATCAATTACATCATCCTCGACGATGCGACCGACACCACCACGGCCGTAAAGAACACGCGCAAGCTGCTCACCGAGGACAAGGTGGATGTGATCATCGGTTCTTCAATCACGCCGAATTCACTGGCCATGATCGATATCGTCGCCGAGGCAGAAACCCCGATGATTTCGATGGCCGCCTCGGCTGCAATCGTCGATCCGGTTGACGCCAAGCGCAAGTGGGTCTTCAAGACCCCGCAGAACGACATCCAGATGTCTACCGCCATCGTCGAGCACATGATCAATGCCGGCATCAAGACGGTGGCGTTCATCGGCTTTGCCGATGCCTACGGCGAAGGCTGGTATCGCGAGTTTGCCAAGATCGCCGAAGCGCGCAAGCTGCAGATTGTCGCCAACGAGCGCTTTAACCGTGCTGACACTTCGGTAACGGGCCAGGTGCTGAAGATCATTGCCGCCAAGCCGGACGCCGTGTTGGTAGCGGGCGCCGGTACGCCGGCCGCCCTGCCGCAGAAGACGCTCAAGGAAAAAGGCTACAAGGGAGCCTATTACCAGACCCATGGCGTCGCGAACAAAGACTTTTTGCGTGTCTGCGGCAAGGATTGCGAGGGCACTTTTCTGCCCGCTGGGCCGGTGCTGGTGGCAGCGCAGTTGCCGGCCGACAATCCGATCAAGAAAGTAGCGCTCGATTACGTCGGCAAGTATGAGGCGGTTCATGGGAAGGGTAGCGCCTCGACTTTCGGTGCGCATGCCTGGGATGCCGGCCTGTTGCTCTCGAATGCCGTGCCGGTTGCGCTGAAGAAAGCCAAGCCGGGGAGCAAGGAGTTTCGTGCCGCGTTGCGCGATGCGCTCGAGGGTACGAAAAATCTCACGGTCTCGCATGCCATTGTTAATATGTCGGCACAGGATCACCTCGGCTTTGACCAGCGCGCGCGGGTGATGGTCAAGGTTGAAAATGGCGACTGGAAGTTGATCAAGTAAAATCGCCCGTGCCATAAGACAAGGGCGTCGGATTGCTCCGGCGCCCTTGTTGTTTGAAAGTATTCAATGGATCTGCAAATCGCGCTGCTTCTCAGCCAGGACGGTATTGTCAATGGCGCCATTTACGCGCTGCTCGCGCTGGCGCTGGTATTGGTGTTTGCCGTCACGCGGGTCATTTTCATTCCGCAGGGCGAGTTCGTCGCTTATGGTGCGCTGACGCTGGCGAGCCTGCAGACCGGGCATATGCCGGGTACATTCTGGCTGCTGCTGGCCTTTGGCGTCGCGGTGACGGCGCTTGATGCTAGGGCTGCCTTGCGCCAAGGGGGTAAGCGCCTGGCGCAGCTCGTCGGCTGGCAGCTCGTCTATCCATCTGTCATTGCCGCGCTGATTCTGGGCGCCGCGCCGCAGGACTGGCCGATGGCCTTGCAGGTATTGCTGGCGCTGGCGCTGGTGGTGCCGCTCGGGCCGCAACTGTATCGCCTGGCTTACCAGCCGATTGCCGAAGTATCGGTGCTGATCCTGCTGATCGTCTCAGTGGCGGTTCATCTAGCATTGGTGGGACTGGGCTTGCTGTTCTTCGGTGCCGAGGGCTCGCGCACACCGGCGTTTTCGGAGGCATCCATCGAGATTGGCGGACTGACGTTCAGCGGCCAGAGCCTCTGGGTGATGGGGGCCAGTGCCGTGCTGATCGTCGCGCTGTATGTCTTTTTCGAGAAGAGCCTCTATGGCAAGGCGCTGCGGGCGACTGCGGTGAATCGCGCCGGCGCGCGTCTGATGGGCATCTCAACCACCCTGGCCGGCAAGCTGACCTTCCTGCTGGCAGCGGCGATCGGGGCGCTTTCGGGCGTTCTCATCGCCCCGATCACGACGGTGTATTACGACACTGGCTTCCTCATCGGTCTCAAGGGTTTTGTCGGCGCCATCGTCGGCGGACTGGCGAGTTATCCGGTGGCGGCGGCCGGCGCCCTGTTGGTCGGCCTGCTCGAATCATTTTCGTCCTTCTGGGCCTCCGCGTTCAAGGAAGTAATCGTGTTTACCCTGATCATCCCAGTACTGCTCTGGCGTTCGCTGACGACGCACCATGTCGAGGAAGACGAGTGATCAGCCAGCGTAGCATGGTCGGCATTTTCATTGCCCTCCTCGCGCTGGCACCGCTGGCCTTGCCTGAGTTCTATATCACTCTGCTCAACTATATCGGCCTGTATGCTCTGGTAGCGTTGGGCCTGGTGTTGCTGACGGGCATCGGCGGGCTGACTTCCTTCGGCCAGGGCGCTTTTGTCGGTTTGGGCGCCTATGCGACCGCCTGGCTGACAACTGCCGCAAATCTCCCAACCTGGCTGGGACCTTTGGCCAATCCCTGGAGCGGTCTGCTCGTGGGGTTAGTGCTCACTGCGGCCGTATCCCTTCTTCTGGGCTTGCTTACGCTGCGTCTGTCGGGGCACTACCTGCCGCTCGGCACCATTGCCTGGGGCATCTCGCTCTATTATTTGTTTGGGAATCTTGAGTTCCTCGGTGGCCATACCGGCATCGGCAGCATCCCGCCACTGAGCCTGGGCGGTATCGAGTTACGCGATGGACGCCAGTTCTATTTCCTGATCTGGGTGATACTGCTTGCTGCGGTCTGGCTGACCAGCAACCTGCTCGATTCGCGTTCGGGACGGGCCATTCGTGCGCTGAAGGGCGGCGTGGTGATGGCCGAGGCCATGGGAATCGACACCGGCCGAGGCAAGATGACCATCTTCCTGATTGCTGCCCTGTTCGCCTGTACCTCTGGCTGGCTTTACGCGCACCTGCAGCGCTTTGTGAATCCGACACCCTTCGGCTTGCACATCGGTATCGAATACCTGTTCATGGCGGTGATCGGTGGCGCGGCGCATGTTTGGGGTGCCCTGGTCGGGGCGGCGGTGATCACCGTGATGAAGCAATGGTTGCAGGATCTGCTGCCACAATTATTTGGCGCGACGGGGAATTTTGAGGTGATTGCCTTTGGCCTGCTGATGATATTTGTGCTGCATCGCGCGCGCGATGGACTATGGCCCTGGCTGGCTCGCCTGGTACCGGATAATGGGCGCCATCCTGCCAGCGCCGAGTTTTCGGGTGAGCCGCTGGAGCGACGTCCTGTACCTGCTGTTGGTACGCCACTGCTCGAAGTGAAGGATGCGGTGAAGAAGTTTGGCGGTCTTGTGGCCAACGATCAAATGAGCCTGGCAGTGTCTGCCGGTGAAATTCTCGCCCTGATCGGCCCGAACGGGGCCGGCAAGTTGACGCTGTTCAACTTGGTGACGGGTGTCGATCCGCCCACTGCCGGAGAGGTGCGTTTTTTGGGGCAACGTGTCGATGGGCGGCGTTCGCGTGGCATCGCCAGGATGGGCATGAGCCGCTCGTTCCAGCAAGTGCGCTTGCTATCGGGCATGAGCGTATTGGAAAACGTGGCGCTTGGCGCTCATATGCGCGGCCGGCGCGGAGTGGTTGCGGCGATGCTGCACATGGAACGTGATGAAGAGGCGCGGTTATTGTCCGAGGCGGCCCGCCAATGCGCACGCGTCGGCTTGGGAGACCACCTTCACGATGCCGCAGGCAGTTTGCCGCTCGGCAAGCAGCGCATTGTCGAAATCGCCCGGGCGCTGGCTGCCGACCCCTGCCTGCTGTTGTTGGACGAGCCGGCCGCCGGGTTGCGCTTCCTCGAAAAACAGGCGCTCGCGGAATTGCTGAAACGATTGCGCGCGGAGGGCATGGGCATTCTGTTGGTCGAACATGACATGGAATTTGTCATGGATCTGGCCGATCGCGTGGTGGTGATGGAGTTTGGCAAGAAGATCGCCGAAGGGCTGCCGCGTGATGTGCAGGGGGACCCGGCGGTGATCGAGGCCTATCTGGGCGGAGTCGATTGAAGTGAGCGAAATGAGCCGCGAAACCATCCTTGAAGTGAGTGACCTTTGTGTTTCCTACGGCAAGGTCGAAGCGCTGCATCATGTGTCGCTCAAGGTGCGGCCGGGTGAGATTGTCACCGTAATCGGCCCGAACGGCGCGGGTAAAACCACCTTGCTAGGCGCGATCATGGGTGTGTTGCCTTTTAGTCGTGGTGAGATACGCTATCACGGAGAGACCAGCCAACACGTCGATATCGAGCAGATGGTGGCGCGTGGCATGACGTTGGTCCCAGAGAAGCGTGAGCTATTTGGCGAAATGAGCGTGGCCGACAATCTCCTGCTGGGTGCTTTCATGCGCCGGCGGCTCGGTTTCCGGGATGATCGACAAACGCTGGAAAAGGTCTATACCATTTTCCCGCGTCTCAAGGAGCGCCATCGACAAACAGCGGGCACGCTTTCGGGCGGCGAGCGCCAAATGCTGGCGGTCGGGCGCGCACTGATGGCGCAGCCGAAGATCCTGATGCTTGACGAACCGAGCCTGGGGCTTGCCCCGCTAATCGTGCGTGAAATCTTTCGCGTCATCGGTGATCTGCGTAAGCTGGGTGTCGCCATCCTGCTTGTCGAACAGAATGCCCGCGCCGCCCTGCAAGTGGCAGATTACGGATACGTGCTGGAAACCGGGGAGATTGCGCTTGAGGGGGTTTCCAGTCAATTGGAAGACGACCCCAAGGTGGTTGAGTCATATTTGGGCTTGGGTGGCAATCGAGGTAAATGAATCGTTGATGTTTCACGTGGAACCTGCCCCGCATTGTTTCACGTGAAACGTTTTTGCTGAGCCTCCTCTGGGGCGTATCATGCGCACCTTTCACGCCATCCAGCCAGCGCCGACTTCTGTATGCTTTTTCTCCAGTGTATTAGCTTCGACATAACGCTCGAGTACGCGGGCGTTAGTCCTTACTGAAGCTTGCCAGATATGTTATTTCCGACACGCTTCGATGTCATCGTGATCGGTGGCGGCCATGCCGGCACCGAGGCGGCGCTCGCCGCAGCGCGCATGGGTGCCAACACGTTGCTGCTGACGCACAATATCGAGACGCTCGGTGCGATGTCATGCAACCCGTCGATTGGCGGAATCGGCAAGGGCCATCTGGTCAAAGAGGTTGACGCGCTCGGTGGTGCGATGGCTGCGGCAACTGATGAAGCCGGCATCCAGTTTCGCATTCTCAATGCCTCGAAGGGTCCTGCCGTACGTGCAACACGCGCCCAGGCTGACCGTGCCCTGTATCGGCAAGCGATCCGTGGACGGCTGGAAAACCAGCCGAATCTGACGGTTTTTCAACAGGCGGCGGACGACATATCAGTTGCCGGAGATCGCGTAACGGGAGTAGTCACCCAGCTAGGGGTGCGCTTCGAGGCGGCAACGGTGGTGCTCACTGCGGGTACCTTTCTCAATGGTCTCGTCCATGTCGGCCTTGAGAGCTACCGCGCCGGACGTTTTGGCGACCCGCCTTCGCTATCGCTGGCAGATCGTCTGCGGGAACTTGATCTGCCGGTCGGTCGCCTCAAGACCGGCACACCGCCGCGTCTTGATGGCAAGACAATCGATTTTTCGGTGTTGCAGAAACAGCCGGGCGATACGCCAGTGCCGGTATTTTCCTTTCTTGGCAATGCGGCGCAGCACCCGCGCCAAGTGCCATGCTGGATTGCCCACACCAACGCACGCACCCATGACATTATTCGCAGTGGGCTGGATCGCTCGCCAATGTTTACTGGTGTCATCGAGGGCATTGGTCCGCGTTACTGTCCTTCGATCGAAGACAAGATCCACCGCTTTGCCGGCAAGGACAGTCATCAGGTCTTTCTTGAACCTGAAGGCCTCGATACCCACGAGTACTACCCGCAAGGCATTTCGACCAGTTTGCCCTTCGATGTGCAACTCGACCTCGTGCGATCAATTCGCGGGTTGGAGCATTGCCATATCACCCGCCCCGGTTACGCTATCGAATATGATTACTTCGACCCGCGCGCACTGAAGGCCACGTTGGAAACCCAGTCGATCGGCGGGTTGTTCTTCGCCGGCCAGATCAACGGCACGACGGGTTACGAGGAGGCCGCCGCGCAGGGCCTGCTGGCCGGCGCCAATGCCGCGCTTGCAGCGGGCGGACGGGACGGCTGGTGGCCGCGACGCGACGAGGCCTATTTAGGTGTGCTGGTCGACGACCTCGTCACGCGCGGCGTGACCGAGCCTTACCGCATGTTTACCAGTCGTGCCGAATACCGGCTCAGCCTGCGCGAAGATAATGCCGACTGGCGCCTCACCGAAACCGGACGCCACCTGGGCCTCGTCAATGATGCACGCTGGGAGGCGTTTGATCGCAAACGCCATGCGGTGGCGGCGGAAACCGAACGGCTCAGGGGCGTCTGGATCAACCCGAACGTCGTAGCGATGCATGAGGTTGAGCGGGTATTGGGCAAGCCGATCGAGCGCGAATATTCGCTGTTCGACCTGCTGCGTCGTCCGCAAGTCGGCTATGCCAACCTTATGACACTGCCGGGCGCGGGCCTGCCAGTCGCGGCGGCCGAGGTCGTCGAGCAGGTTGAAATTCAGGCCAAGTATCACGGCTACATCGAGCGGCAGAAGGAAGAGGTGGCAAAGATGGCCACCCAGGAGAGCCTGCAGATCCCCGATGAGCTCGATTATGCGCAATTGAACGGGTTGTCGATCGAGGTGCGGCAGCGTCTGGTACAGCTTCGCCCGCAGACCGTCGGCCAGGCGAGTCGTATTCCGGGAGTGACGCCGGCGGCGATTGCCATCCTGTTGGTGCATCTGAAAAAACGGAGGGGGCGTGAGTGAAGTTGGTTGAGGGAATCGCCGCGCTGGAACTCGACCTGCCCATCGAGGTACAAGAAAAGCTCGCCGGCTTTCTTGCGCTCCTCGTCAAATGGAACAAGATTTACAACCTCACGGCGATCCGTCAGGCGGACGAAATGGTCACGCATCACCTGCTCGACTCTCTGGCCGTGTTGCCGATATTGCAAAAGTCGGCTCTGGCGGGACGGCAGTTCCGGTTGGCGGATATTGGTAGCGGTGCCGGTCTTCCTGGTCTCGTGCTGGCGATTGCGCGCCCCGACTGGTCGATTACTTCAGTGGAAGCGGTCGAGAAAAAAGCAGCTTTCCAGCGTCAGGCAAAGATCGAACTTGGGGTGGAAAATGTGAGCATTCACTGTGGTCGGGTTGAAGGTATACAGCAGACATTCGATGCGGTTATTTCGCGCGCCCTGGCAAGTCTGGACGATTTTGTGCGCCTTGCTGGCCATCTGTCGGGTAGCCTGTGGGCAATGAAGGGAGCGTATCCTGCCGACGAAATCGCTGTCCTGCCGGCGGGCTGGCGTATGGCGGCGCATTACGAATTGCGGGTGCCCGGCCTGTCGGCCGCGCGCTGTTTGCTTAAACTGGAAAGAGAGTAAGCATGCACATTTTTGTGATTGCCAACCAGAAAGGTGGTGTGGGCAAAACCACAACCGCCGTAAATTTGGCCGCTGCGTTGACCCAGGCCGGACAGCGGACGCTTCTGGTCGATCTCGATCCGCAAGGAAACGCGACCATGGGCAGTGGCATCGACAAGCGTACGCTGGACTCTTCCGTTTACCAGATGCTGCTGGGACTGGCTTCGCTCACCGCGGTGCGCAAAATTTCACCCACCGGCAACTATGCGGTGCTGCCGGCGAACCGCGATTTGGCCGGTGCCGAAGTTGAAATGGTTGACCTGGAGCGACGTGAGCAGCGGCTGCGGCAGGCGCTTGCCCAGCATGCCGACGAATATGAATTTGTGCTGATCGATTGTCCGCCCTCGTTGTCGATGCTGACGCTCAATGGGCTGTGCGCCGCCCATGGTGTCATCATACCCATGCAGTGCGAATATTTTGCGCTCGAGGGCCTGTCCGACCTCGTCAACACCATCAAGCAGGTGCATCGCAACCTCAACCGCGACCTGCGCATCATCGGGCTGTTGCGCGTGATGTTCGATTCGCGTTCGACCTTGTCGAACCAGGTTTCTGCGCAACTCGAACAGCATTTCGGCGACAAGGTGTTCAAGACGGTGGTGCCGCGCAATGTCCGGCTGGCCGAGGCGCCAAGCTATGGCATGCCGGGTGTTGTGTTCGACAAAAATGCCAAGGGATCGCAGGCCTACCTGGCCTGTGCGCTGGAATTGATTGAACGCGTCAAGACATGGCAAATGGATGATAAGGGAGGACAGGTGACATGATGCAACGCAAGAAGGGTTTGGGGCGCGGCCTCGATGCCCTGCTGGCCGGCAATGACGACATGCCGGACAAGCAGCGCCAGGCCACGTTGTCGGTCGGCGACATGCAGCCGGGAAAATACCAGCCGCGCACACGCATGGATCCCGGTTCGCTGGAAGATCTTGCTGCTTCAATCAAGGCGCAGGGACTGATCCAGCCGATCTCGGTACGTCCCGTGGCTGCGGGGAGATACGAAATAATTGCCGGTGAGCGCCGCTGGCGCGCTGCGCAAATCGCCGGACTGATCGAAGTGCCGGTGCTGATTCGCGAGATTCCCGACGAAGCTGCGCTGGCGATGTCGCTGATCGAGAACATCCAGCGCGAGGACTTGAATCCGCTTGAGGAGGCCGCTGGTCTGCAGCGCCTCATTGATGAATTTGGCATGACACACCAGCAGGCGGCGGATGCCGTCGGGCGTTCGCGCTCGGCGGCGACCAATTTGCTGCGCCTGCTGCAATTGGCCAAGCCGGCACAGGATTTGCTGATGGCCGGCGACATTGAAATGGGTCATGCACGCGCCATATTGGCGGCACCAAAAAGCGAGCAGGGACGACTGGCTGCGGAGGTGGCTGACAAGGGCTATTCGGTGCGTGAAACGGAGCGGCGGGTGACCCGCGAACTTCACCCGCAGACACCCCAGAGTACGCAGGATAAAAGTCGTGATCTGGTGCGCCTGGAAGAGGGGCTTTCGGATACTCTTGGGGCCGCCGTGAAGATCGCGGCAAACCGAAAAGGAGCAGGTAGAATCAGCATCCGTTTCACTAGCCTGGATCAGCTGGATGGTTTGCTGGTGCGGCTTTGCGGATGAAGCCGGAAGGTGATTACTGCATCGCAGAATCGACTGTTAATATCAAATATTGTGATGCTCAAAGGGAAATATTGGTAATAGGATTGCGCCAACAAAAAAAGCGGCATATCAGTTCCAGTCTTGTGCGGTGGGTTCTGGTAGGGCAGCTAGTTTTGACCGTAGTGCTGGCGGGCATGGCTGGATTGGTAAGTGGCATTATCGCTGCTTCTTCTTTGGCTGTAGGTGGGTTGATCGGGTTCTTGGCCAACCTTGCATATGTCTGGCGAGCGATGCGATCAGAATTTGATGCGGGGCGTGTATTGCGTACCCAGGTGCTGGCAGAGATATACAAAGTGGGTATTACAGTAATGCTGTTTGCTCTGGTGTTTGCAAATAGTAAAAGTGTTGCTGCAGTACCGCTGTTTTTGGGTTATGGAACGACTTTTGTTGTCCACTGGTTGGCCATGTTGCGGCGCAACCAGGCAATTGGAGATGCGGGGAGATCATGAGTTCAGCCGAAGGCGCTCTGACTACTAGTGGTTATATCAACCATCACCTCACCAACCTGAGCGTTGGCTCCGGCTTTTGGACCATCCACCTTGATACCGTCCTCGTTTCCGGGGGACTTGGCTTGCTGATCCTCGGCGGCATGGCCCTGGTGGCACAGAAGGCGACCAGCGGCGTACCCGCCGGCTGGCAGAACTTCATCGAGATGGTCGTGGGCATGGTGGACCAGCAGGTCAAGAATTCATTTCACGGCAAGAGCGAACTGGTAACTCCGCTTGCAATCACCATCTTCGTCTGGGTGTTCGCCATGAACTTCATGGACCTCATCCCCATCGACTTCCTGCCACTGGCCGCCGGCGCGGCTGGCGTGAGTCATCTCAAGGTCGTGCCAACCACCGACCCGAACCTGACCTTCGCGATGTCGCTCACGGTGTTCTTCCTCATGATCTGGATGAATATCCGCGTCAAGGGTATCGGCGGTCTGGCGCATGAGGCGTTGACGGCGCCGTTCGGTGCCAAGCTCGCGCCAATCAATCTTGCCTTCCGCATCATCGAGGATATCGCCAAGCCCTTCTCCTTGTCGCTGCGGCTGTTTGGCAACATGTATGCCGGCGAGATGATATTCATCTTGCTTGCCATCATGGGCGCTTCATGGGCAGGCGCCAGCATCGGCAGCGCCACCCTCTTTTCCTCTCAGGTACTGTTGTCCCTCGGGTGGGCAATCTTCCACATCCTTATCATTACCCTGCAGGCATTCATCTTCATGGTCCTGACCATCATCTATCTGGCCATGGCGAATGAAAGTCACTAGAAATTTCCCGGATCACTCGTTCAATCTGCCGTGCATCACAAGTAAAAAAGGAGAAAGTCATGACTGAAGTACAAGCCTTGCTATTCATCGCCGGCGCCATAATGATGGGCTTGGGCGCGCTCGGAGCCGCTGTCGGTATTGGCGTCCTGGGTGGCCGTTTCCTCGAAGGCGCAGCCCGCCAGCCCGAACTGATCCCGATGTTGCGTACCCAGTTCTTCGTTGTGATGGGTCTGGTCGACGCAGTGCCGATGATCGCCGTCGGTATTGCCATGTACGTCATCTTCGCGGTGGCCGGCTGATTTCTAACGTCAGCCCGGTGACCGGCAAGAAAGGTTTCGCATGAACATCAATGCAACCCTATTCGCGCAAGCGATCATGTTTGCGTTCTTCATCTGGTTCACGATGAAGTTCGTCTGGCCGCCGTTGCAAAAAGCGATGGCCGAACGCACAACACAAATCGCTGAGGGTCTGGCTGCAGCCGAGCGCGGCAAGCTTGATTTGGAGCTCGCCGCCAAGCACTCTGCCGACGCCTTGCGCAAGACCAAGGAACAGTCCAACGAGATTCTTGTCCAGGCCGAGAAACGTGCCGCGCAAATTGTTGAAGAAGCCAAGGTAGCCGCCAAAGTCGAAGCTGACAAGGTTGTGGTGTCTGCCCGTGCCGAAATCGAGCAAGAAGTCCAGCGCGCCAAGCAATCTTTACGTGAGCGGGTGGCCGAATTGGCTATTGCCGGGGCAGAGAAGATCCTGAACAAGGAAGTCAATGCCGCAGCTCACGCCGACATGCTTGCTGTACTTAAACAGGATCTGTAGGAAATGGCCGAGATTGTCACCATTGCCCGACCCTACGCCGAAGCGATCTTTCGCTTGGCGCGCGAGGAAGGCACGCTGACTGCCTGGTCGGAAACGCTGAGTAAGCTCGGCGGTTTGGCGGGGCGTCCGGAAGTTGCCGCGTTGATCGTTCATCCGAACGTTTCAGCTGATCAACTGGTGGACCTGTTCCGCGACGCTGTCGGTGCAGCCAAAGGTGACGTAACCGGCAATTTCATTCGTGCGTTGGCCGACAATGACCGTCTGGGCGCTTTGCCGCAGGTAGCCGTGCTGTACGAGGAAATGAAGCGCGGCGAAGAGGGTGTGAAGGAGGCTGAAATTGTTTCCGCCTTCCCGCTGAATGAAGAGCAGGTGGCCACCCTGGCGCGCCAGCTTGAGGGTCGTTTCCAAGCCAAGCTGGAGGTCGTCGTGACGGTTGATCCGTCGCTGATCGGCGGTGTCCGGGTGGTGGTAGGCGACAAGGTGCTCGATACTTCAGTGCGCAGCAAACTCGACGCCATGCGCACGGCGCTGAACAGTTAGGAGATTTTCATGCAGTTGAATCCTTCGGAAATAAGCGAACTCATCAAGAGCAAGATCCAGAACCTGCAAGGCGCTGCTGAAGTGCGGACGCAGGGGACGGTGGTCTCTGTCACTGATGGCATCTGCCGCGTCCACGGCCTCGCCGATGCCATGCAGGGCGAGATGCTCGAGTTTCCCGGCAATACCTTCGGCATGGCCCTGAATCTGGAGCGCGACTCCGTCGGCGCCGTGGTGCTAGGCAGCTACGAACACATTACCGAGGGTGACACGGTCAAATGTACCGGGCGCATTCTTGATGTGCCGGTTGGCCCGGAACTGATCGGTCGCGTGGTCAATTCGCTCGGCCACCCAATCGACGGCAAGGGCCCGATCAATGCCAAGGAAACCGACATTATCGAAAAGGTTGCACCAGGCGTGATCTGGCGCAAGTCTGTATCGGAACCTGTTCAGACGGGCCTCAAGTCAATCGATGCCATGGTGCCGGTTGGCCGCGGCCAGCGCGAACTGATCATCGGTGACCGCCAGACCGGCAAGACGGCGGTGGCCATTGATGCCATCATCAACCAGAAGGGCAAGGACCTGATCTGTATCTACGTTGCCATCGGCCAGAAGGCGTCGTCGATCATGAACGTGGTCAGGAAGCTGGAAGAGCATGGCGCGATGGAGTTCACCATTGTCGTCGCTGCCACCGCTTCCGAGTCCGCCGCCATGCAGTACATCGCCCCCTACTCTGGTTGCACCATGGGTGAGTACTTCCGCGATCGCGGTCAGGATGCCCTGATTATTTACGACGACTTGACCAAGCAGGCGTGGGCCTATCGTCAGGTGTCGTTGTTGCTGCGTCGCCCGCCGGGCCGTGAAGCCTATCCGGGAGACGTCTTCTATCTGCACTCCCGCTTGCTTGAGCGTGCTGCACGCGTATCGGAAGCGTGGGTTGAGAAGCTGACCAAAGGTGCCGTCAAGGGGAAATCCGGTTCGCTGACCGCTCTCCCGGTGATCGAAACTCAGGCCGGCGACGTCTCCGCGTTCGTGCCGACCAACGTAATTTCGATTACCGACGGCCAGATCTTCCTGGAGACCGACCTGTTCAACGCCGGTATCCGCCCTGCCATTAATGCTGGTGTATCGGTGTCGCGGGTTGGCGGTGCGGCACAAACGAAACTGATCAAGAAGCTCGGCGGTGGTGTGCGCCTCGCCCTCGCCCAATATCGTGAGCTGGCTGCCTTCGCACAGTTTGCCTCCGATCTGGACGAAGCCACCCGCAAGCAGCTCGAACGTGGCCGGCTGGTGACAGAGTTGATGAAACAACCGCAATATGCGCCCATGAGTATTTCCGAAATGGGTGTAACCCTGTTCGCTGTCAATCGTGGCTATTTCGACGACGTGGATGTCAAGCGTGTGCTGGAGTGCGAAAAATCGCTGCTCGGCTTTCTCAAGTCCAAGTATGCCGAATTGTTGAATGGCATGCAGACGTCCAAATCCCTTGATGCCGATGGCGAGAAGTTGCTTGCCGCCGCTATCGAGGAATTCAAGGCGTCCTGGGCCTGATTCGAAGATCCGCGAGGAGAATCCAATGCCCAGCGGCAAGGAAATCCGTACCAAGATCAAAAGCGTAGAAAATACGCGGAAGATCACCAAGGCCATGGAAATGGTGGCCGCTTCTAAAATGCGCAGGGCGCAGGAGCGGATGCGGCAGGCACGTCCTTACGGCGAGAAGATTCGTCGCGTGGCGGCGCATCTGTCGCACGCCATGACCGAGTACAAGCACCCATTCCTGATCAAACGCCAAGATATCAAACGTGTTGGCCTGGTCGTCGTGACCTCTGACAAAGGTTTGTGTGGCGCGCTGAATTCAAACGTATTGCGCATGGTGCTGGTGCACATGAGGCAGCTGGAGGCGAAGGGAACGCCAAGCCAGGTAACGGCCATTGGCAACAAAGGTCTCGGCTTCATGCAGCGACTTGGCGCCCCGGTGGTCTCGCATGTCGTGGCTTTGGGCGATACGCCCCATTTGAGCAAGTTGATCGGCGCGGTCAAAATTCAGCTGGATGCGTATATCAAAGGCGAAATCGACCAGCTATCGATTGCCTACACTCGATTCATCAACACGATGAAGCAGGAGGCGGTGATCGAGCAGTTGCTCCCCTTGTCGGGCGAGCAGGTTGATTCACCGACCAAGGTGTGGGACTACATCTACGAACCGGAGTCAAAGGCGGTGATCGATGCGCTGCTGACACGCTATGTCGAGGCGCTGATTTATCAGGCGGTGGCCGAAAACATGGCTTCAGAGCAATCGGCGCGTATGGTGGCAATGAAGTCTGCGTCCGATAATGCCAAGACCGTGATCGGCGAATTGCAACTGGTCTATAACAAGACCCGCCAAGCCGCCATCACAAAGGAACTGTCCGAGATCGTCGCTGGTGCGGCGGCTGTTTAACTGAGTTTAGTCAGTATTTGTGGGGATACCAAGATGAGTCAAGGTTCTATCGTTCAGTGCATCGGTGCGGTGGTGGATATCCAGTTTCCACGCGAGGCGATGCCCAAGATTTATGATGCTCTTCTGTTGGATACCGCCGAGGAACACGCCATGGTGGAGTCCAACCTGACCTTCGAGGTTGAGCAGCAGCTTGGCGACGGCATTGTTCGCACCATCGCCATGGGTTCCTCCGACGGCTTGCGCCGTGGCATGAAAGTCAATAACACCGGTGGTCCCATTTCCATCCCGGTCGGTGAAGGCACTCTGGGCCGCATCATGGATGTGCTGGGTCGCCCGATCGACGAAGCCGGTCCGATCGTCACCGACGAAAAACGCTCCATTCACCAGAAGGCGCCCGCGTTCGAAGAGCTGTCGCCTTCGGTGGATCTGCTGGAAACCGGTATCAAGGTGATCGACCTGATCTGTCCATTCGCCAAGGGCGGCAAGGTCGGCCTGTTCGGCGGTGCCGGCGTCGGCAAGACAGTCAACATGATGGAACTGATCAACAACATCGCGAAGCAGCACGCCGGCCTGTCGGTGTTCGCCGGCGTCGGTGAGCGCACTCGCGAGGGCAACGACTTCTATCATGAGATGAAGGAATCTAACGTTCTCGACAAGGTCGGCATGGTGTTCGGCCAGATGAACGAGCCGCCGGGCAACCGCCTGCGCGTGGCGCTGACCGGCCTGACCATGGCCGAGCGTTTCCGCGACGATGGCCGCGATATCCTGTTCTTCGTCGATAACATCTATCGCTTCACACTGGCCGGTACCGAAGTGTCCGCGCTGCTGGGCCGGATGCCTTCCGCCGTGGGCTACCAGCCGACACTGGCCGAAGAAATGGGCCGCCTGCAGGAACGCATCACCTCGACCAAGGTCGGTTCGATCACCTCGATTCAGGCTGTGTATGTACCAGCGGATGACTTGACCGACCCAAGCCCGGCTACCACTTTCGGCCACCTGGATTCCACCGTTGTGCTGTCGCGCGACATCGCCTCGCTGGGTATCTATCCGGCCGTCGATCCGCTCGACTCGACTTCCCGCCAGCTTGATCCCCTCGTGGTCGGTGAAGAACACTACATGGTGGCGCGGCGCGTGCAGAACACGCTTCAGCGTTACAAGGAGCTGCGCGACATCATTGCCATTCTGGGCATGGACGAACTCTCGCCCGACGACAAGCTGGCGGTAAGCCGCGCGCGCAAGATCCAGCGTTTCCTCTCGCAGCCTTTCTTCGTTGCCGAGGTGTTTACGGGTTCGGACGGCAAGTATGTGACCCTCAAGGACACCATCAAGGGCTTCAAGATGATCGTCGATGGCGAATGCGACAACCTGCCTGAGCAGGCGTTCTACATGGTCGGCGGCATCGAGGAAGCCTTCGAGAAGGCCAAGACCCTTCAGTAATCACGACCTAACAAGGGGCCGCCATGGCAGTCAGCGTACATATCGATGTGGTCAGCGCGGAAGAGTCCATCTTTTCCGGTCTGACCGAGTTTGCCGTGCTACCGGGCGAGCTCGGCGAGCTCGGCATCATGCCCGGCCACACCGCGCTCATTTCGCGCATCAAGCCGGGCGCGATACGTCTTAAGGTGCCGCAACAGGAGCAGGAAGAGCTGATCTTCGTTGCGGGTGGCATTCTCGAGGTTCAACCCAACCTGATCACCGTGCTGGCGGATACCGCCATTCGTGGCAAAGATCTCGACGAGGCCAAAGCGCTTGAGGCCAAGCGTCACGCCGAGGAAGCGATGGCCGACAGGAACTCCGAGCTGGATTACGCGCGTGCCCAGGCTGAACTGGCCTCGGCCATGGCGCAACTCGCCGCGATCAGTAAGCTGCGTCACAGGTAATCTCGTTTCATGCGCTACGCAATAAAGGGCAGCTGCGGCTGCCCTTTGGTTTTATAAAAGTCGGCGCTGGCGGGACGGCGCAGCCGGCAGGCCGCCAACCTGGGGCCAGCACGTAATAGAATTCGTCATCAAGAGAGCGGGCGAGCAAGATGCGGCACAGCAAGGAAATCAAGGAACAGGCCACCGCCCGCATGCGTGTGGGCGATACGCCGTTGCTCGAACTGGCACGTGAATACAACGTGTCAACCAACTCACTGCGTACTTGGCTGCGCGAAAGCGATGCGCGCGCACGTGCGCAGGACAGCGCGAAGCGCGTAGCCACGTCCCTGTCAGGTGAAAAATACACCTCCGCCAGCCAGCGTCAGCGACTGCTGATGCATGCCCTGGAACAAAGCCCCGCAACGATCATCGTGACCGATGTGGAGGGGAAGATTGTTTACGCCAATCCGAAATTTTCCGCCACGACGGGCTATACGGCCAAGGAGGCGATCGGGCAGAATCCTCGCCTGCTGAAATCCGGCGAAACTTCCCAGGATGAGTATCGGCTCTTGTGGAAATCGATCAAGGCGGGCAAGGAGTGGCGCGGGGTTTTTCACAACCGACGCAAGGATGGTAGCCTTTACTGGGAACGCGCTTCGATTTCTCCGGTACTCGACTCCAAGGGAAAGATTGCCCATTTCATGGCGGTCAAGGAAGACATTACGCAATTCATGGAAGCTGATGCAGCGCGCCGTCGTATGGCAGCGGGCATCGACGCGGTATTCAATGCCCTGCCGCTAGCCATTTTGCTGGTCGATGCGTCCGGGAACATTCAACTTGCGAACCGGGTCGTGGAGAAGCTTTTTGGTACGGCCTTGCCGCGGGGAACGCGCTTCAATGATTTAAATCTGCTCTGGGCAAATGCCGCCGGCACAGCCCTCCCCGCCGCAGAGCACCCGCTGATGCGCGTGTTAGCGGGAGAAGGTGATCCTGCGGGAATTCAGACGCATATTGGCGTCGCCCCGCCAACGGGGGGTACGCGCTGGTTGCAATGTTTGGCACGCCCGGTCCCCATGCCGGAGACGAAAGAGGTTGCGGCGCTGCTGGTAATGACGGAAGATAAGGACGGCGCGGGACGCTGATTCAGCGCAGCAGCGCAGCCAAGCGAGTCTCGCAGCGGCTCAGTGCCGCATCAAGCTGGCTGACCCCGTCGCGCAAAGCCTGATATTCGTGAGGTGCAACGAGCAGCGGATTTTCCAGTGTCAGATATTCAGTGACGTTCGCCGCCAGATTAGTCGCGGCCCGCTGCTGCCATGTGATGAATTGGTGCGCCCCCCGTACCAGGCGGTGCGCGGCGATGTCGCCGATCAGCTTCGAAAGGTCCTCTTCGGCATCCCAGCGCAGGTTGCGGAAGACAAAGGAAAGTTCGGTGGCAAACTCTGCATTGCCTTCGACTGTTGCGGTAGCCATCACCTTGTCCAGCCCCTGCGGCAGCAGAAAAGGTGTGTCGGCCGGTAGCCGAATCACCACGTCAATGGCTGACGAATCCGGACTGTTCTGCGCCCGGCCATCCCTATCGATCTCGAAGCCGAACACCAAGGGTGGCATCTCGACTCTCGCCCGACGGCCGGCAAAAGACACCAACCGGGCGCGTGCCCAGTTGGCGCCTTCCAGCAAATGATTGAAAGCTGCGAGGAAAGCCTGGTCGAACATCTGTAAATTAAGAGACCTGCTGAATACCGGCGATCATCCAGCCGCGGCTACCGTCGACTGGTTTGGTCAGATGCCAGACTTCGTTGAACGGAGCGGGCGCGGCACCGCTTTCCTCGCTCAGCTGGCCGTGGAAACGTACGCTGGCGATGTGCAGCGTGCCTTCGGTCACGACTTCCAGCAAGTCGGCGTCAAGCTCGACGACGTCGGTCTGCTGCGCGGCGCGGCCGCGCTCCTCATACTGCATCTGGACTTCGGCGAACAGTTCGGGCGAGGTGAAGCTCTTGATGTCGTCCATGTTGCCGCGGTCGTTCGCTGCCTGCAGGCGCAGGAAGTTCAGCTTGGCCTGGCGCAGAAAGCCTTCAATATCGAAATCAGCAGGGATGGCGCCCGCCGGGTGAGTGGATGCCGTCCCGCCAGCGCCGATATTTCTCGAATCGAAAGGCATCGGTTCGACGCGTTGCGTACCGGAAGCTGCGCCGGCATACTGCATGCCGGATTGCGGGGCATTCCTGCGGAACAGCAGGCGGATGACGAAGATTGCGGCGAACACCAGTAACGCGATCATCAGGAAGTTGGCGACTCCCTCGCCCATGCCGAAGTGCGAGAGCAGTGCCGCCAGGCCGATACCGGCGGCCAGTCCGGCGATCGGGCCGAGCCAGCTGCGCTTGCCAGCCTGGGCGGCAGCGGCAGGGGCGCCCGCAGCGGCAGGATTTGTGGCGGCTGGTGCTGCCGGCTTGGGCGGCACAGCCTGAGTCGGTGCCGGTGCGCTGCGCTGCATGCCGAAGGATCCACCGCCACCGAGACGTCTGGCTTCGGCATCGAAAGAGCTAAAGCCGAGGCCGGCGAAGGTCACGGCTGCGGCAATCAGGGCGATCATGTGTTTCTTCATGTCCGTTGTCCTCTTAAATTTTGTACCCGCGGTGCAGCGCGACTACGCCCGCCGTCAGGTTATAGTAGTCGACTCTTGCGAGGCCAACTTGTTCCATCATCCCCTTCAGGGTTTCCTGATCGGGATGCATGCGGATCGATTCGGCCAGATAGCGGTAACTATCCGGATCGTTCGACAACCTTCCGGCCCAGCCAGGGCAGAACCTTGAAGGAATAGAAATCGTAGGCGGGCGAGAGCGGCTCCCAGACCTTGGAAAACTCCAATACCAGCAGCCGCCCACCCGGCCGCAGCACGCGCCGCATTTCTGTGAGCGCCTGCTCCTTGTGGGTCATGTTGCGCAGGCCGAAGGCCACGGTAACGATGTCGAAATAATCGTTAGGAAAGGGCAGCTTCTCGGCGTCGCATTGCGCTACGGGTCCGAGACGGCCCTCGTCAAGCAGGCGGTCGCGTCCATGTGTGAGCATGGCATTGTTGATGTCGGTCAGCCAGACTTCGCCCGTCGGCCCGACCTGCTTGCGAAATGAGGAAGCGAGGTCGCCGGTACCGCCGGCGATGTCGAGTACCCGTTCTCCCGTGCGTGCACCCGCCACCTGGAGGGTGAAAACCTTCCACAATCGGTGCATGCCGGCGGACATCAGATCGTTCATCAGGTCGTATTTACCGGCGACCGATGAAAAAACGCCCTTTACCCGCCGGGCTTTTTCGCCTTCGGGAACGGTTTCGAAACCGAAATGGGTGTCCGCCATCGAATTTCCTCTTTAATTCTCAGTGTTTACCGCAGCTGCCGCCCGATTTGGGCGGTAGCGTCGTCGAATCGACGTCGCGATTGGCACCGGCCGCATCGAGACGGGCTAGATACTCCGCCCAGAGGTCGTCGTGGTTCTTGCCCAGCGTATAGAGAAGATCCCAGGAATAGATCCCGGTATCGTGACCGTCGGAGAAGAAGGGCAGGACGGCATAATTTCCAACCGGCTCAAGGGCCTTGATTTCCACGTTGCGCTTACCGGTTTGCAGCGTTTCCTGCCCGGGGCCATGGCCTCGTACTTCAGCAGAGGGCGAAAAAACGCGCAGGAATTCATAGGAAAGACGGAAAGTACTGCCGTCGGGGAAGCTCAGCTCCATTTCGCGAGATTTCTGATGAAGCTTGATTTCTGTGGGGATGGGGGTGGTGTGATCGAGTCCGGCCATGATTGTCAAAGTTCTGGTTGAAGATCATTGCTATATGGGGGCCGACTATCATAGCGCAAGGCGCTGGCGGTCCGGCAGGCGGGCATTAGTCTAATTGGGGTCGGTCTGTGCCAGTGCGCTCTGCTGGCGCTGCAGGAACTCATCCATGCTGTCGATGCCGCGCAACAGCAGGATCGTCGAACGTACCGCCGCCTCGAGCAACACTGCAAGGTTGCGACCGGCGGCGACAGGAAGCACAACCTTGCGGATGGGTACGCCCAGGACGCTTTCGGTCAGCGCATCGAGCGGCAGTCGGGCCATTTCCGCCGCCCCGACATTCGGCCGTTGCAGATGCGCGATCAGCTTCAGACGCATTTTGCGCCGGCAAGCTGTTTCGCCGAAGATGGTGCGGATATTGAGCAGCCCGAGACCGCGCACCTCGATGAAGTCCTTGAGCAGTTCCGGGCAGCGCCCTTCGAGCGTATCGGGGGCAACCCGGGAGACCTCGACGACATCGTCGGCGACCAGGCCATGACCGCGCGTGATGAGTTCGAGACCCAGTTCGCTCTTGCCGACGCCGGAGTCCCCAGTGATCAGCACGCCGATGCCGAGCACGTCCATGAACACACCGTGCAGTGTCACCGTTTCAGCAAGCTGTCGCGAGACGTAGATGCGCAGCGAATCAATGACCTGTGCGGTCGGTAGCGGTGAAGCAAACAATGCCGTGTCATTTGCTTCGCAGGCGACGCGGATTTCGTCAAGGATGTCGCAATCATCGGCGACAATGATGGCCGGTGGATGTGCGTCGATGACCTGCTGGAAAATATGCTCGTGCGGATCCCCCATGTGGCGCTTGTACCAGATGATTTCGGGCGATCCGAGCACCTGCACGCGTTCGGGGTGGATCAGGTTGAGGTGGCCGATCAGGTCGGCAGGCGAGACGTCATCACGATTGACGGCGATCGGCCGGTTGAGCGTGCCACCGATCCAGGAGAGTTGCAACCGTTCGCGATTACGTTCGAACAGCTGCGCGACGATCAGCTGGCGGGTTGCCACTGCGCGAAGAGCGCGTATGCCGCCGCCGCATCGGGCGCGGCTGCCACTTGCTCGCGAAAGCTCTTGTCGCTGAACAACTGAGCCAGTTCGGAGAGTAGTTGCAGGTGATGCTCGCTGGCTGCCTCGGGGACGAGGAGCACGAAAACAAGGTCAACTGGCTGACCGTCCGGTGCGTCGAACTGCACCGGCGAAGCGAGGCGGAAAAAGGCGCCGTGCGCCTCCTTGAGACCCTTGATGCGTCCGTGCGGAATGGCAATACCCAGACCCAATCCGGTGGAACCCATTTTTTCACGCGCGAACAGTGCGTCGTATATAGCGCTGCGGGAAATGCCATGTAGGTTTTCGAACAGCAGGCCGGCCTGCTCGAAAACGCGTTTCTTGCTGCTGACATCAAGGCCGACGACGATATTGTCGGCAGACAAAAGTTTGGCTATGAGATTCATTAAAGGCAGGGGATCGCCCAATTACCCGACAAAATACTTAACTAAGCGCCCACGAAAAAAGGTTCCGGCGGTGGAAGGTGAAAGTATATACCTCACCTTCCGCCTGGGGAATGCTTATCCGAGTTACTCGTCGATCGTCCTGGGCGCGACGCGGCTGTGGTCGTTCTGTTTGTTCTTATATTTGAGTACTTGCCGGTCGAGCTTATCGACCAGCAGGTCGATGGCGGCATACAGATCGGTATCGCTGCTATCGGCGAAAATGTCCTTGCCCTTCACGTGCAGGGTGATCTCGGCTTTCTGCACGAGTTTTTCCACCGAAAGAATCACATGGACGCTGGTGACGTGGTCGAAATGACGAATCACCTTGTCCACCTTGCCGGTGACGTATTCGCGCAACGCGGGGGTGACTTCGATGTGATGTCCAGTGATATTGAGGTTCATCATTGCTCCTTTAAAGAAATTTGCCGGGCCGCCCCAAGAGTTTCTTGCCCCTTGAGGGGAAAACCAAGCGAAGCGAAGGTTAACGGGGTGGGCCTATATTGTTTTACGTAGATTGACTGGCGGGATACTCAGGGATTCGCGGTATTTCGCGACGGTGCGCCGCGCGACGACGATTCCCTGCTCGCCGAGGATTGCCGCGAGACGCGCATCGGCGAGCGGCTTGTGGCCGTCCTCGGCGTCTACGAGCTGCTTGATCAGCGCCCGGATCGCGGTGGATGAAGCCGCGCCGCCGGTATCGGTGGCGACGTGGCTGCCAAAAAAATACTTGAGCTCATAGATGCCACGCGGACTGGCAAGATACTTTTGCGTCGTCACGCGCGAGATGGTTGATTCGTGCAGACTGACGGTTTCGGCAATCTCGCGCAGCGTCAGCGGCCGCATTGCAACTTCGCCATGGTCGAGGAAGGCGCGCTGACGGTCGACGATGGCCTGTGAGACGCGCGCAATGGTGTCGTAGCGCTGCTGCACGTTCTTGATCAGCCACTTGGCTTCCTGCAACTGACCGGACAGATTGCTGCCGCCGTTACTCCGCTGCTGGCGCAACAGGTTGGCGTAAAGCCGGTTGATGCGCAGGCGTGGCATGGCTTCACGATTGAGTTGCACCAGCCACTGGCCGCGCAGCTTCTTTACGATCACGTCGGGCACGATATAGCGGGTGTCTATCGTTGCAAACTGCGCGCCGGGACGCGGATTGAGCGAGCGAATGAGCTCCTGGGCGTCCCGCAGCGCGTCGTCGTCGCAACCCAGTGCCTTTTTGATGCGGGTGTAATCCCGGCCCGCCAACTGCTCCAGATGATCGCTCACGATGGAAACCGCCAGTGTGTTCGCGATGGAAGACGGCTGGTTGGCCAGTTGCAGTAACAGGCATTCGCGTGGATTGCGCGCACCAATACCAGGCGGATCAAGGCTTTGCAGGTGCTTGAGCGCGATCTGCAGGTCTTCGAGGATTTCGTCCGGTTCCCCGGTAAAGTCTTCTGGCAGTGCCTCGACCAAGTCTTCAAGGCTTTGTCCCAGATAACCGTCGTCGTCGAGTGCTTCGACGAGGAAGGCCACACGCAGTCGATCACGCCCTGAAAGCTGGGAAAGTGCCAGTTGGGAAATCAGGTGGTCGCGCAGGCTGGTCGCCGCCGCCTGCAATTCGCCGGCATCAACATCGCTTTCGTCATTCGGGTCACGCGGATTGCGCGACCCGCTCATGTTCGCCCAGTCAGCACCCTCCTGACCCCATTCGACCGGCTCGTCGTGGCGATCCCGTTCTTCGGTAGCGGACGGCGACTCTTCATTACGGGGCTGGGTCAGAGCATCGCTGGTGCCGGGATACATCGCTGACTCGCCCGGCTCTTCTCGCTCGAGTAGCGGGTTGTCCTGCAGGGCCTGCTCGATTTCCTGATTGAGCTCAAGCGACGAAAGCTGCAATAGCCGAATCGACTGCTGCAACTGCGGCGTCAGGGCGAGGTGCTGGGAGAGCCTGAGCTGGAGCGTTTGCTTCACAATGTTTCTACATCCGGAAATGCTCGCCGAGATAGACTCGACGCACATTTTCATTATCGATGATTTCAGCCGGATGTCCAGCCGCCAGTACCTCGCCTGCGTTGATGATGGTCGCACGGTCGCAGATGCCAAGGGTCTCGCGCACGTTGTGGTCGGTGATCAGCACGCCGATGTCGCGTTCCTTCAGAAACTTTATGATTCGCTGGATATCGAGCACGGCGATCGGATCGACACCGGCGAATGGCTCGTCTAGAAGGATGAAGCGCGGCGAAGTCGCCAGTGCGCGGGCGATCTCGACGCGCCGCCGTTCGCCGCCCGACAACGCGATGGCTTTCTGGTCACGCAGATGGCTGATATGTAATTCCTCGAGGAGTTCGTCGAGCCGGACATCGATCGTCGGCAAGTCGTATTCCTGTAACTCGAGTACCGCGCGGATATTCTCGGCGACTGTCAGCTTGCGGAACACCGAGTTTTCCTGCGGCAGGTAGGAGAGACCGAGTCGTGCCCGCTTGTGGATCGGCAGATGGGTGATACGGGTTTCATTGCCTCCATCAGCACTATCGGTGATCACGATGTCGCCACCATCGGAGGCGATCAGGCCGACGATCATGTAGAAGCAGGTGGTCTTGCCGGCGCCGTTGGGGCCGAGCAGGCCAACCACCTCACCGCCGTCGACATGCAGGCTGACATCCTTGACCACCGCCCGGGAGCGGAACTTCTTGTAAAGGTTGTGCGCTGACAGCGTAGTCATTCTTCAATGCCCTTGAGCAGCCTGCGAATGACCTCGGCGGAAAAGCCCCGTCCTTGCAGAAAGCGCGCCTGCTTTGCCCATGCGCGCGCATCGGCGGCCGGCGTGGCGAACTTCTTCTGCCAGATGATGCGGGCGCGCTCCATTTCGTCGGGCAGGTCGTCGATCTGTGTTGCGATCAGCTCGGTTGCCACGCCTTTCGTGCGGAGTGTTTGGCGCAGGCGCGCCGCACCCAGCCGGGTTGCCTGGCTGCGCATGTAACTTTCAGCAAAGCGGGCATCGGATTGCAGCCCGGTGTGAGCGAGTTCGTTCAGCACGGTTTCTATTTCTTCCGGTGTGCCATGCGTGGCGAGTTTTCTGGCCAGTTCGGCGCGTGTATGTTCGCGCCGTGCCAATAGCCCCAGCGCACGCTGGCGCAGTTCCCTCGTCTCCGCAGGCTGACGCTGCTCAATCACTCGGTGGTGGGTACGGCAATACCGGTGACGCCGACGGCCTCGCGTACCCGGTTCTCGATCTCGACCGCCATCGCGGGATGCTCGCGCAGGAACTCGCGCGTCTTGTCCTTGCCCTGGCCGATCTTCTCGCCCTTGTAGGAATACCAGGCGCCGGATTTCTCGACGATCTTGTGCTCGACGCCGAGTTCGATAACCTCTCCCTCGCGCGAAATGCCCTCGCCGTAGAGAATGTCGAAGCGCGCCTCGCGGAAGGGCGGCGCCACCTTGTTCTTGACGACCTTGACCTTGGTCTCGTTGCCTACCACCTCGTCGCCGCTCTTGATGGCGCCGGTGCGACGGATGTCCATGCGCACGGAAGCATAAAACTTGAGTGCGTTGCCGCCGGTGGTGGTTTCAGGGTTGCCGAACATCACGCCGATCTTCATGCGGATCTGGTTGATGAAAATCACCAGCGTGTTGGTGCGCTTGATGTTGGAGGTGAGCTTGCGCAGGGCCTGTGACATCAGCCGCGCCTGCAGGCCGGGCAACTGATCGCCCATCTCGCCCTCGATTTCGGCGCGCGGCGTCAGGGCCGCTACCGAGTCGATGACGATCAGGTCGACACCGCCCGAGCGCACCAGCATGTCGGTGATCTCGAGGCCCTGTTCCCCGGTGTCGGGTTGCGAGATCAGCAGATCGGGCACATTCACGCCCAGCTTGGCGGCATAGCCTGGATCGAGCGCGTTCTCGGCATCAATGTAGGCAGCCACACCGCCGGCCTTCTGGATTTCGGCGACGATATGCAGACACAACGTGGTCTTGCCCGACGATTCCGGACCATAGATTTCCACCACCCGGCCGCGCGGCAGGCCGCCGATGCCCAGGGCGATGTCCAGCCCGAGCGAACCGGTGGATACCGTCTGAATGTCGTCGCAAGCGAGACCCTCGCCCATCTTCATGATGGAGCCTTTGCCGAACTGCTTTTCGATCTGCGCCAGCGCCGCTTGCAGTGCTTTTGCCTTGTTGTCGTCCATGTTTTTTCCTAGCAGAAAGTTGTTCTGATTATGGCATGTTTCTTGCGGTTGCAATCAGGCCGGACAGCGCATGAATCACCGCCTGTCGTCGGATCGATTCGCGGTCGCCGGCAAAAAGTCGGCGCTCGCAAGACGGCGCCTGACCGGTGACGCACCACGCAAAGCATACGGTGCCAACCGGTTTTTCCAGTGATCCACCCGTCGGGCCAGCGATACCCGTAATCGCCAATGAAATCATGGCATTGGAGTTTATTAGGGCGCCCGCAGCCATTTCCCCGGCTGTTTCGATGCTGACTGCGCCAAAGGTTTCAATGGTGATCATTCGTACACTAAGCATATCCGCTTTTGCGGCGTTTGTATAGGTCACGAAACCGCGATCGAACCAGCTTGAACTACCTGCTGTGTGAGTAATTACTTGCGCTGCCCAGCCGCCGGTACATGATTCGGCCGTCGCCACCCGCAAGCCGCGTTGCTGGCAGGCCTGTCCGAGGGACGCCGATAGAGCGACGAGCGCCGCGTCCATCAGAGCAACCTTTCCACCAGTGCCTTGAAGAGGGCGAGCGTCAGGACGGTATATGCGGCGGCGATCACGTCGTCCATCATCACACCGAAGCCGTTTTTCACCTTGCTGTCGAAATAGCGTGCCGGCTGCGGCTTGACAATGTCGTAGAAACGAAACCACAGAAAAGCCGCGAGTTGCCAGAGCCAGCCGGCCGGGGTGAGCATCAGTATCGCCCAGAAGGGCACGATTTCGTCCCAGACGATGCTGCCATGGTCGGTCACCCCGAGGTTTCGGCCGGTGATGTCACAGGCAGTGACACCGAGCGCAAAGGCCAGCAGCAACAGCACCGCGAAAGCGATGTCGTCGGGAATCAGTCCGCGCATTAGCGGATAGGCCAGCCACGCGAATAGCGTGCCGGCCGTGCCGGGCGCAAAGGGCGACAAACCGCTGCCGAAGCCGCAGGCAATCAGGTGTGCGGGGTGACGAAACAAAAAGGATACCGGTGGAGCGGGTGCCTTGGCCATGAGGGGTAGATTAGCCGAAGTGGTCGTAGCCGCGATGGGGGATCCCGACAGTCTGGCCGGCGGAATCGAACACGGCGAGCTGTCCCGCCGGGCCGGCCTCGATGTTGCCAAGCCAGGTCAACGGCAAATCCAGCGTTGCCGCCAGCGCGTCGATCTCGGCGTGGCACGCGGCAGGCGCGGTGAAAATCAATTCGTAATCGTCGCCGCCGGAAAGATAACACTCTCGTTCAAAAGTCGGCGCTGGCAGGACGGCGGGTTGCACGCGTGCAGCGACGCCGGAGGCATCCAGAATATGGCCGAGATCGGCCAGCAAACCGTCGGATACATCGATAGTCGCGGTCGCCAGCCCACGCAAAGCCAGTCCCAATGCCACGCGTGGCTGGGGACGGTGCAGTGCGGCGAGACAGGCGGACAGGGCAGGCTCGGTCAACACGAGACGCTCCTGCAGGTGAGCCAGGCCCAGCGCGGCACGGCCGGGCATGCCGGAGATCCAGATTTCATCGCCGGGGTGCGCCCCCGAGCGTAGCAGCGCGCTACCTGTAGGTACCTCGCCGCAGATTGTCACGCAGAAATTACGCGGGCCCTTGGTCGTATCACCGCCGATCACATCGATGCCGAATGCGTCTGCACAGGCGAAGAAGCCCCGCGCGAACTTCTCGATCCATGACTCTGTCGCCGCCGGCAATGCGGCGGCCAGTAGTGCCCAGCGCGGCTGCGCGCCCATCGCCGCCATGTCCGAAACATTCACGGCCAGCACCTTCCAGCCCAGGTCTTCGGGATCGGTATTGGGCAGGAAGTGCGTGCCCGCGACCAGCATGTCGGTGGACACGACCAGTTCGCAGCCGGGCGCAGGACGCACGATGGCACCGTCGTCGCCGACACCCAGCACCGTGTGGTGCGTGGCACGGCGGAAATAGCGGTCGATCAGGACAAATTCGGAAGGCATGTCCGGGAGTTACTTTGCGACGATCATTTGGCTACGGGTTCGTGCGGTCGTAGCTCATGTGGCCTTAACTGAGGCGCCAGCTTGTCGAGAACGCCGTTCACGAACTTGTGGCCGTCAGTGCCGCCATAGGATTTGCTCAGTTCGATCGCTTCGTTGATGACGACGCGATAGGGCGTTTCGATGTGATCCCGCAACTCGCAGGCGGCGATCAGCAGGATGCCGCGCTCGATTGGCGAGACTTCGGCCCACGGGCGTTCGATGTGCGGTTCGAGCAGCGCCTGCAGGGCCGGCACGTTGCCCAGTACCCCGTCGAGCAGGCTGTCGTACAGCTCGCGATTGGCTTTATCAAAGCCGGCGACCGATTCGGCCTGGGCGACAATGGCTGCCGCGTCCTGGCCGCCGATCATTGATTGATAGAGGCCCTGCACGACGAACTCGCGCGCGCGGTGGCGCGGGCTGGAGGGCAGCTTGTGCTGCTTGGGCGGTGCGGAACTCACTTCACGGCTTTCAACAGATTGGCCATCTCGACGGCGCACTGCGCGGCTTCCAGACCTTTCTGGATCATGCGCACCTGTGCCTGGTCGTCGTTTTCGACGGTCAGCACGGCGTTGGCGATGGGGATGCCGGTCGTCAGCTGCACATCGGTCACGCCGCGTGCCGATTCGTTGGAGACAATTTCGAAGTGATAGGTTTCACCGCGGATCACGCAGCCCAGCGCCACCAGTGCGTCGAACTTGCCGCTTTGCGCCATCGTCTGCAAGGTGAGCGGAATTTCCAGCGCACCCGGCACCGAGGCCAGCGTGACGTCACTTACACCCAGTCGGCGCAGTTCGTGACAGCAGCCTGACAGCAGGCCTTCGCCAACATCCTTGTTGAAGCGCGCCATGACGATGCCGATGCGCAGGCCGGTAGCGGCGAGCTTCGGCTCGATCTCGCGCAGGTCGCTGCAGCTACCCGCGGGGGTGATGCTGTTGGCTTGCGGGGTGAAGCTCATGACGCAACTCCTTCGGGAGAGAGGTAGCCGCAGACTTCGAGGCCAAAGCCGGCCATGCTGGGCATTTTGCGCGGACTGGCGAGCAGACGCATCTTGCCGACGCCCAATTCGCGCAGGATCTGTGCGCCGATGCCGTAAAGGCGCGGGTCCCATTTCTGTGCCGGATGGGTTTCGTCGGTATGCAGTGCATCGAGCAGGTCGGCGCCGGACTCATTGCGATGCAGCAGCACGACCACGCCGCAGTCGGCCTTGGCGATGGCCTGCATGGCCTGGTTGACGGTGAAGGTGTGGCGGTGGCTCTTGCAGTCGAGGAAGTCGAGTACCGACACGGGTTCGTGCACGCGTACCAGCGCCTCAATCTCCGGGCGAATCGCGCCGCGTGTCAGCGTCAGATGCACGTCGCTGCTGGTCTGGTCGCGGAAGGCGCGCAGTCGGAAGCTGCCATGGGTACAGACCACTTCCTTGTCAGCCACGCATTCGACCAGTTTCTCGTTTTCCGAGCGGTAGTGGATCAGGTCGAGGATGGTGCCGATCTTCAGTCCATGTGCCTTCGCGAACTCCAGCAGGTCGGGCAGGCGCGCCATCGTGCCGTCGTCCCTGAGGATCTCGCAAATCACCGCAGCCGGTTCGCAGCCCGCCATTTGCGCGAGGTCGCAGCCGGCCTCGGTGTGACCGGCGCGCACCAGCACGCCGCCTTTTTGCGCCATCAGCGGAAAAATGTGGCCGGGCTGGACGATGTCCGCAGAAGTTGCCTGTTTCGCCACGGCAGCCTGCACGGTGCGCGATCGGTCTTGCGCCGAAATACCGGTGGTGACGCCCGCGGCCGCTTCGATCGACATCGTGAAGGCCGTGCCGTGCTGCGCCTTGTTGTCGCGCACCATCAAGGGCAGGTCGAGCTGGCGGCAGCGACGCTCGGTCAACGTGAGGCAGATCAGGCCACGACCATGCTTGGCCATGAAGTTGATCGCCTCGGGCGTCACAAAATCGGCGGCAAGGACGAGATCGCCTTCGTTTTCGCGGTCTTCCTCATCGACGAGAATGACCATCTTGCCGGCACGCATGTCGGCGACGATGTCTTGTATGGGGCTGATGCTCACGTTGGTTGTGCTCCGTTGGGGGTAGCTGCGCATTTTACGCCGCCGGACGGGAGCCTGGCGGGTTGCCCCCGAAAGTCGGCGCTGGCGGGACGGCGTTGCTAGAACTCGAAGCCGAGATTCAGCGAGTCGAAACGCTGCTGTCCGCCGCCGCCCGCCGCGGTGCTGAATTCCTCGCTGCGTTCGACGCGCGTCCAGGAAAAGCGCAGTCCGTCGATGCGCACGCTGAATCCCAGCGACAGGTCGCGGACGTGTTGGCGTCGCTCGACACTCGGGCCGTCGCGAAACACCGGCCCGTCGAGGAAGATGTTATGCGCTACGAGGCGATGATCCACGCCAGCGAAGACCGACCACGCATTGCCGGCGTAATCCTTCGTTCCCTGGGCGCGTGTGCTGTGTAGCATGGCGCCACCGGGCTCGATGGTGTCGGGCCCGAATCCAGTCATGCGCCATCCCAGACGGACCATTGCGCCAGCACGCGCCTGGGTCATGACCGTGCCCAGAGAGCCGCCACCATGCAGAATCACATCGGCGTTTTCGTTGCCGAAGCGACGTTTTTGCAGGTAGGACAACATGAATGCTGGTTCGGTCGAACTCTGATTGTCCCAGCCGTGCGGCTGCTTCGTGTCGACCAGCTTGTGCCAGGATTTCTGTACCGGTTCGCCCAGCGCGGCGGGCCCGACCACGCCGAGGTCAAATTCCACCGTGTCGAGGCGGTTGCCGCGCGCGCGCTGAGCTACGCCGCCGAGATAGAGCCAGGCTGCCCACGGTCGGTCGTCAGGCTGGGCGGCCGCGATGGTGATATCCCGCGGCGTGTACATGTTCTGGCCGAGAAACAGGCCGACATGGATGTCCGCGCCGTTGTCCGGGTCGAAGCTGCGCAGCAGCTGGGCGGCCGGCGTTTGCAACAATTCGAAGGGCAGTCCGATGCCGAGCTTGATGCCGTTGGTGTAGTAGCGGTCGGTGCGCGCCAGCATGTCGTTCTCGACGAACAACTGCACCTCGCTGCCGACCGGCGGTTCGCTGGCCGTCAATGGCGTGCCAGCGAGGGCGGGCAGTGCAGAGGCGGCAAAGAGTAAAGCGGCGGCGATGCGGTGCAACATGGCCGGATTATTTCACAGCCGCAAAAGTTTGTGGCGCTTGCCCGCTTGCCTTGGTGCTGACCTTACAATAGGCAGGAGCAGACCATCCGGCCCGCGCAGCAATCAGAGCAAAGGAGATCACTTGGCCAAGCCAAACTATCAATTCGAAAAGCGTCAGAGAGATCTGGCCAAGAAAGCCAAGCAGGAAGAAAAACGCCGCAACAAGCTTGCGCAAAAGGCGACGACGGGCGAGTCCGAAGCGGCGCCCGACGCTGACGCCGTCCTGCCAGCACCGACCATGGGTTCAGGCGAGGTCGGCGGCTAGCGAGGCCTCGGCCGGGTAGTTGGGTGGTCGCTGCACCGGATCAGCGCAGCGCCGTTGACCCGCGCGGCCAAAGTGATCCCGGCCAGGACGTCGGCCAGCAGGCTGCCGCGTATCACATCATGGCGGATTGGCATGGCGAACCTCCCGGTGTGACTGTTTCACCTGTGCAAGCAGGAAGCCATTAAGTGTCTGGTATTGACGACAGCACGGTCGCGTTGCCCCTCCGGGCTAAGCTTGCAGAAATCAGGGAGCTGCAGCACTTACGGAGGTAACAAAAAATGTTCAACAAAGACGGATCCATCTTCGCCAGCCATCGCGCAACCGGCACGCCCAGTCCGACCAGTTCGCTCAACACTGTCGGTTCGACTTCGCCCAAGGGCGTCCCCGAACAGTTAAAGACGACAGCCGCGGAAAAGTCGGCACCGGACAATTTGCCAGCGCAGTCTGCTGCCGAACCGGCTACGCTGGTGGCCAAGCTGGTCGTCGGGCCCGGCGTCAAGCTCAAGGGCGCCGAGATTCAGGACTGTGACACGCTGCTGGTCGAGGGGCGGGTTGAGGCAACCATGGACAGCCGCAATATACAAATCGCTGACCAGGGATCGTTCGACGGCAAAGTGAACGTCGATGTCGCCGAGATTCACGGCCACTTCAGCGGCGAATTGACGGCACGGCAGCACCTGGTCATCCATTCGACTGGCCGGGTCAGCGGCAAGATCCGCTACGGCAAGATCGTTGTTCATGAGGGCGGGGAACTGTCCGGCGACGTCAAGTCTGCCAATGACGCCGCGGCCAAGGGGGAGGAGTCCAGCGCCACTTTCGCCATCAACCGGCCGCTGGCCAAGACCGCATAGGCGCCGTCCCGCCAGCGCCGACTATTTAAACCGGGGCCGGCGTCAGGTCGGCCGCCAGTGAGGCGTGCACGGCCGGCGCGAGCGTGGTCTCGGCCTGATAGTTGGGGTGGTCGATGCCGGCGCGGATGGTCGCGCCGTGTTTCACGGCGGCGCACATCTCGGGCGTCAGCTCGAAGCGCAGGAAATGCACGGCCGAAGTCTTTTCCTCGGTCGCGCGGTCGAGATCCTCGTTGGCGATCGGCGTGACTGCGGGCGAAGTCGGCGACCTGCACCCAGACGGCCTTCTCGATGCCGATCAGTTTCGCAAGCTGCGCTCTTGCGTTCTGCCTCGTCGGAAAACTCGACCATGAAGGTGGCCTTCCAGTTGCTGCCGTCCGGAATCAGCGGGTTGTAGACGTCGAGTTCATCCTGGATCGCCTCGGGCTCGAACATGCGCTCGAGGCGCAGCATTTCCTGCACCTGGTACTGCATGGTCAGCGCTGTCCTCGAAGTAGAGCGTGGCGTTGGGGCCGATGGCACCTGGCGGTTCTTCTTGTGCGCGATGACCTTGGCGCGGAATTCGGGCCGTAGGCGTGCGTACTGTTCGAGGCTGAATAGTTGGTCGTGGGTCAGCATATTCAAATTCCGTAAGCTTTCTCGCAGCAGGGTGATCGGGTGCTCGGGCGCGCTGCCATCGGCACGTGCGTGGGCGATGTGATGGCCGGCCATGGCGCAATCCGAGCCGTAGTGGTCGGGCTTGGTTCTGGTTGACGCGGGTGACCACCGGCTTGACGATCTTCATCGCGTACTGGTGGAATTCCTTCTTCACCGCGTAGGTGCCGTCGTGGCCCGAGCAGCGCTCGATGATGTCGACCTCGGTGTCCGGCACCAGCGACAGGCACTCCCTGGTCTTCGGGCCGATGTTCTGCACGCGCTGGTGGCAGGCGGCGTGGTAGCGAGACCTTGCCGAGCGCCTGCTTGAAGTCGGTCTTCAGCTTGCCTTCCTTGTGGCGCAGCATCAGGTACTCGAAGGGGTCGAAGAAGGCGTTCTTCACCTTCTGCACGTCGGGATCGTCGGGGAACATCAGCGGCAGTTCCTGCTTGAACATCAGCACGCAGGAGGGCATCAGCGCGGTGAGGTCCCAGCCGGCATCGACCAGCTTGCGCCAGCACCGGGATGTTGGCTTCCTTGGCGCGCGCGCACCGCTTCCAGGTCGCCCAGTTCGAGCTTGGGCATGCCGCAGCAGCGCTCCTTCTCGGCGCCAGCGTCACGGGAATGCCGTTGTGTTCGAACACGGCGACCAGATCCTCACCCGGGCCCGGTTCGTTGCGGTTCATGTAGCAGGTGGCGAACAGCGCAACCTTGCCGGTGGTCCGGCCGGCCGCTTCGCCCGGCGTGGTGTCGGAAAGCACCTTGAAGCGGCTGCGCAGCGACTTGCTCGCGAGAACTCGGGCAGCCAGGCTCGCGCGTGAATGCCGGCCACGCCATCCAACACCTTGCGCGCCGCGCCGATCTTGTTCACGGCATTGACGGTCTGGGCGACGATGGGAATGCCGACGAAGCGTGCCGACCAGGTCGGTGCTGGTCAGCACCTTGTCGCGCAGCTTGGTGGCGCCGTTCTGGTAGTGCACGGCCTTGGCGCGCAGCATCAGGTGGGGGAAATCGAGGTTCCACTCGTGCGGCGGCACGTAGGGACACTTGGTCATGTAGCAGAGGTCGCAGAGATAACAGTGATCGACGACCTTGCCAGTAGTCCGCCTTCTTGACGCCATCGACTTCCATGGTTGCGGATTCGTCGACGAGGTCGAACAGCGTGGGGAAGGACTGGCACAGGCTGACGCAGCGGCGGCAGCCGTGGCAGATGTCGAAGACGCGTTCCATCTCGTGGTGGAGCGCCTCCTCGCTCGTAGAACTCCGGGTTCTGCCAGTCGAGCGGATGACGGGTCGGTGCCTCGAGATTGCCTTCGCGTGGGCCATGGTGTAGTTCTCCCTTAGCGTCTATCGCTTGTTGATGGAAGTCGGCCGTCGCAGGTGCGCTGCCCGGCGGCATGCGTGGCCGCTGATGCGCGTACTGCTTAGCCCAGTTCGTTCAGGGCCTTCTGGTAGCGGTTGGCGTGCGAGCGCTCGGCCTTGGCCAGGGTCTCGAACCAGTCGGCGATCTCGTCGAAGCCTTCGCGCGCGGGCGTCCTTGGCCATGCCCGGGTACATGTCGGTGTACTCGTGGGTCTCGCCGGCGACGGCGGCCTTCAGGTTGTCGGAGGTGGCGCCGAAGGGCAGGCCGGTGGCGGGGTCGCCGCAGTTCTCGAGGTACTCCAGGTGGCCGTGGGCGTGGCCGGTTTCGCCTTCCGCGGTGGAGCGGAACAGCGCGGCGACGTCGGCATAGCCTTCGACGTCGGCCTTGTTTGCGAAATACAGATAGCGACGGTTGGCTTGCGATTCGCCGGCGAAGGCGTCCTTCAGATGCTTTTCGGTCTTGCTTCCTTTAAGTTGCATAGTCTTACTCCTCTGTGTTGTGGGTTATGAGGCAGAACGTGGTTTCCCGCTCTGTCTTATTCATACTAGAAGCCCGGCCTGCTGAAGTGAAATTGTTTTTGTAATAGATGACGATAGCTGTCGGCTATTGACCAACCCGGAATAAAATAGTCATTAGCTATCGTTATTATCGTGACAATCAATTGGAAGTATGCTGCATCCGCACATAAAATTCATTTCGGAATGCAGCTTATGCATGCAAATTTTTCCAGACCATCAACCAACAAGGAGAGTAACCATGTCTTTGATCAATACCACCGTCAAGCCTTTCAAGGCGCAGGCCTACCACAATGGCAAATTCGTCGAAGTCACCGAAGCCGCCCTTAAGGGCAAGTGGGCCGTCTTTTTCTTCTACCCGGCCGACTTCACCTTCGTTTGCCCGACCGAGCTGGGCGACCTGGCCGACGTGTACCCCGAATTCCAGAAGATCGGTGTCGAGTGCTACGGCGTGTTGACCGATACCCATTTCACGCACAAGGCCTGGTGGGATGCCTCAGAGACCATCAAGAAGATCAAGTACCCGATGATCGGCGACCCCACTGGCGCGATCACCCGCAACTTCGACGTGATGATCGAGGAGGAAGGCCTGGCGCTGCGCGGCACCTTCGTCGTCAATCCGCAGGGTGTGATCAAGGTCTGTGAAATCCATGACCTCGGTATCGGTCGCGACGCATCCGAATTGCTGCGCAAGGTCAAGGCCGCCCAGTACATCGAGGCGCACCCGGGCGAAGTCTGCCCCGCCAAGTGGAAGGAAGGCGACGCCACGCTGAAGCCCTCCCTCGACCTGGTCGGCAAGATCTAAGAACAGAAAACCAGCCCCAAGCTTCCTGTCCCGGTGATCCCGGGGCAGGATTACAGCGGAAAGTCACCGACCGGTGCCTTTCCATTGCAATCCGCGCAAAGGAAAAGCCATGCTCGACGACACCATCAAGGCGCAACTTGCCGCCTACCTCGAAAAGTTGCAGCAGCCCATCGAACTCGTCGCTTCGCCCGACGCGAGCGATGCCTCGCGCCAGATGAGCGAACTACTCGCCGACATTGCCGCCCTGTCATCCAGGGTGAATGTGCGCGAGGATGGAAATGATGCCCGCCGCCCATCATTCTCTGTCGGGCTTCCCGGCGCGACGCCGCGCATCCGCTTCGCCGGCCTGCCGATGGGCCACGAATTCACCTCGCTGATCCTCGCGCTCTTGCAGACCGGCGGCCATCCGCCCAAGGTCGATGCGGCGCTGATCGAGCAGATCAAATCCATCCCGGGCAAATTCCACTTCGAGACCTTCATCTCGCTGTCCTGCCACAACTGCCCGGACGTCGTACAGGCGCTCAACCTGATGGCCGTGCTCAATCCCGGCGTCGAGAGCGTGATGGTCGACGGGGCACTGTTCCAGAAGGAAATCGAGGCGCGCAAGATCATGGCCGTGCCGGTCGTCTTTCTCAACGGCGAGGTTTTCGGCCAGGGCCGCATGACCATCGAGGAAATCGTCGCCAAGCTGGATACCGGTGCAGCGGCGCGTGCAGCCGAAGCAATCAATGCGAAAGAAGCCTTCGATGTACTCGTCGTTGGCGGTGGTCCGGCCGGCGCGGCCGCAGCGATCTACGCGGCGCGCAAGGGCATCCGTACCGGCGTGGTCGCCGAGCGTTTCGGCGGCCAGGTGCTCGACACGCTGGCCATCGAGAATTTCGTCTCCGTCAAACACACCGAAGGCCCGCAGTTGGCCATGGCGCTCGAACAGCACGTCAAGGAATATGCAGTCGAACATCATGAACGTGCAGCGTGCCGAGGCGCTGATTCCCGGTAAAAAGTTGCACGAAGTGCGGCTTGCCGGCGGTGCCAGCCTGAAGGCCAGGACCGTGATTCTGGCCACCGGCGCATACTGGCGCGAGATGAATGTGCCCGGCGAAAAGGAATACAAGAGCAAGGGCGTGTGTTTCTGCCCGCATTGCGACGGCCCGCTGTTCAAGGGCAAGCGCGTCGCGGTGATCGGCGGCGGCAACTCGGGCGTCGAGGCGGCGATCGACCTCGCCGGCATTGTCGGCCATGTCACGCTGCTCGAATTCGACAGCAAGCTGCGCGCCGATGCCGTATTGCAGGACAAACTGAACAGCCTGCCCAACGTCACGGTGATCAAGAGTGCGCAGACCACCGAAGTTGTTGGTGACGGCAACCAGGTCACCGGTCTCGTCTATATGGACCGCACGACGAACGCCAGCCACCGCGTCGAGCTCGCAGGCATCTTTGTGCAGATCGGCTTGTTGCCGAACACCGGCTGGCTCAAGGACACGATCAATCTCTCCAAGTATGGCGAAATCGAGATCGATGCGCGCGGCCAGACCTCCGTGCCTGGCGTGTTCGCCGCTGGCGACTGCACTACCGTGCCCTACAAGCAGATCATCATTGCCATGGGTGACGGCGCGAAGGCCAGTCTCTCGGCCTTCGACCACCTGATCCGCACTTCCGCATAAACAGCACCCTGGCGGGGCATTGCCCCGCTTGATCAATGGTGCAAGTGCCTGTTCCAACTGGGCTTCAGGGCCGTAGGACGGCCCAGCCCTGCTTCTGTTTCTCGATGATCTCCACGACGCCGGCCTTGACGTAGCCGATGCCGGCGTGCATGTCGGCTTCGGTGAGCTTGCGGCCCTTCATGGTGTTCTGGCACATCAACACCTGCGCGCCACTCGCCATCGTCTCGTCGATCCGGTTGGACAGCTGGGAGTCGAACTTGAGCAGGCCGGCGCCGTTGCCGAACACCACCAGTTCGACATCCACCTTGTCCTTGCCATATTCCCCCTGGATGTTCTTGACCACGTTGAGCGCCTGATTCCAGGTGGCGACACTGTCATCGCTGACCTGCACCACGACGCCTGGTTTTGTTGCCTGTGCCTGAGCCGTGAGCGTGAAGCTGAACAACACCAGTGCCAGGGTGATCAATGCCTTGCGTATCATGTCTTTTCTCCTCGGGGTTTTGAACAAGTGTTTGATTCCCGTGTAAGACGTTCGACATCCCCAATTTATTCCGTATTACATTACTCGGATATAACGGAGCGCCGTCCCGCCAGCGCCGACTAATTAGTTTCAGGGCGGGCGTTATAATCAGCGCCCATGTCCTCACAGCCCCTCGAAATCAAGAAGCACCTGGCCGATCTGCTGCAGTCGGCGCTGGCCAGCGTGGCGCCCGGCACCGAGGCCGACATCGTCATCGAGCGTCCGCGCGATCCGTCGCACGGCGACTTCGCCAGCAATCTGGCGATGCAGCTGGCGCGTGAGCTGAAGGAAAACCCGCGCCAGATTGCCGAGCGTCTCGTCCATGAACTGCCGCGTTCAGCCTGGGTGCTCAAGGCCGAGGTAGCCGGCGCCGGCTTCATCAATTTCCGCCTCGTCGCCGCCGCCAAAACCCAGGTGGTTAAGGTGGTGCTGGCGCAGGGCCAGACTACGGCAAGCGGCGCCCGGCAGCCGGCCGAAGGTGCAGGTCGAGTTCGTCTCGGCCAATCCGACCGGCCCGCTGCATGTCGGCCACGGTCGCGGCGCGGCCTACGGCGCGAGCCTGGCCTGCCTGCTGACCTACGCCGGCAACGACGTCGCGCGCGAGTATCTACGTGAACGACGCCGGCCGGCAGATGGACATCCTCGCGGTGTCGACCTGGCTGCGCTACCTTGATATCCACGGCGAGAACGTGCCCTTCCCGCCCAATGCCTACCAGGGTGACTACGTGCAGCGACATGGCGGAGCAGATCCGCGACGCCCACGGCGAGCGCTATGTGCATCCGGCCGCCGCCGTGCTGGCCTGCGTGCCGCCGGCCGGAGCCCGATATCGAAGCGCATCTCGACGGCCTCATCGCCGCCGGCAAGGACCTGCTCGGCGAGGAATGGCACTACATCCACCAGCATGCGCTGTCCGAGCAGCTTGCCGACAGCCGCGAGGATCTCGAGGAATACGGCGTCCATTTCGACTGCTGGTTCTCCGAGCGCAGCCTGTTCGACACCGGCATGGTGGCCAAGGCCGTGGCCGAACTGGAGAAGCGCGGCCACATCTACGTCCAGGACGGCGCCAAGTGGTTCCGCTCGACCGATTTCGGCGACGAGAAGGACCGCGTCGTCCAGCGCGAGAACGGTCTCTACACCTACTTCGCCTCCGACATCGCCTACCACTGCCAACAAGTTCGAGCGCGGCTTCGACAAGGTCGTCGACGTCTGGGGCGCCGACCACCACGGCTACATCCCGCGCGTCAAGGGCGCGCTGCAGGCGCTGGACCTGCCGGTCGAGCGCTCGACGTCACGCTGGTGCAGTTCGTCAGCCTGTTCCGCGGCAGCGAGAAGGTGTCGATGTCCACGCGCGCCGGCTCCTACGTCACCCTGCGCGAGCTTGCGCGACGAGGTCGGCAACGATGCCTGCCGCTTCTTCTACATGCTGCGCAAGCAGGACCAGGCGCTCGATTTCGACCTCGATCTGGCCAAGTCGCAATCCAACGACAACCCGGTCTATTACGTCCAGTACGCCCATGCCCGCGTCTGCTCCGTGCTGCAGCAGTGGGACGGCGAGGAGGGCTCGCTCGACGGGCCGATCTCGCGCCGCTGGCCAGCGAGCGCGAACTGGCGCTGTGCGGCGGCTCGCCGATTTCCCCGAGATGATCGAGAGCCGCCGCGCGCGACTACGCGCCGCATGCCGTCGCCTTCTACCTGCGCGAGCTCGCCGCCGACTTCCACGCCTGGTACAACGCCGAGCGCCTGCTGGTCGACGACGCCGCGCAGAAGCAGGCGCGCCTGGCGCTGGCCGTGGCCGTGCGTCGGGTCATCGCCAACGGTCTGCACATTCTCGGCGTCTCCGCACCGGAGCACATGTAATGACTATGAATACTCGGTTCCCGCAGCACGGCGGCACCTTGCTTGGCCTCGTCTTCGGCCTGGTGATCGGCGTCGGCATCGCCTTCGGCGTGGTCTGGTATCTCAACAAGACCCCGCTGCCCTTCGAGGACAGGGCGCCGAGCGCCGAGCCGAAGCCGAACGGTAGCGCTGCCCAGGCACCGCTCTCGCTGCCGGGCAAGCCCGGCGACAAGCCGATGGAGAGCCAGTTCGAGTTCTACAATATTCTGCGAGGCAAGCAACAGGCGAGGCCCGCAGGGCGCGCCCGACCCAGACCGCGCCAGCGAAGCCGGAGCCCGCCGCAGCGCCTGTGGCACCGGCGAGCGGCGAACTGCTTTACCTGCAGGTCGGCGCCTTCCAGAAGGCCGCAGGACGCGGACAACCTCAAGGCCAAGCTGTCCATGCTGGGTTTCGAAGTCGGCGTGCAGGCAGTTCGAGGTGCCGGACAAGGGCCCGATGCATCGGGTACGCATCGGTCCCTACGGCAGTCCCGAAGAAATGAACCGGGTGCGTGCGCAGTTGTCACAGCATGGTGTTCAGGCCACGGTGGTTCGGACCAAGGAATAGAGAGGACACTCATGAAGCTCATGCACACATTGTTTGCACTACTTGCCGCCGCTGCTGTTGCGGCGGCTCCGGCGGGCGCTGCCGAACTGCTTGAAGGCAAGCAATTTACCCTGCTCCAAATGCAGCAGCCGACCGAAGCAAACGGCAAGGTCGAGGTGATCGAGTTCTTTTCTTATTCCTGCCCGCATTGCAGCGACTTCGATCCACTGCTGCATGCCTGGGTGAAAAAACTGCCCGCCGATGTGACGTTCAAGAAGGTGCCGGCGGTTTTTCGCGATAACTGGGCTCCGGGCGCACGCATCTTCTACACCCTCGAAGCCATGGAGCAGCTTGACCGGCTGAATACGGCCGTCTTCAATGCCATGATCAAGGAAAAGATCAACCTGAACGACGACAAGATCCTGTTCGACTGGGTGGCGAAACAAGGTGTCGACCGCCAAAAGTTCATCGACCTGTACAAGTCATTCAGTATCGATGGCAAGGTCCGGCGTGCCATCGAGATGACCCAGGAATACGGCTTCGGCGGTGTGCCGGTGTTGATCGTCGGCGGCAAGTACATGCCTGCGCCAAATCTCGGCACTTTCGGCAACATGTTGCAGGTGGTCGATGCCCTGATCGTGAAAAACCGGGCCGAGCTCAAGAAGGGCGTCGCGCCCCAGAAGCCGGCGAAAAAGTAAGGCTCTGAAAGCCCCCCTGCGCGTATTCATCACCGGTGCCTCGTCGGGCATCGGTGCGGCACTGGCCCGCTACTATGCCGCGCGGGGCGCTGTCCTCGGCCTGGCGGCGCGGCGTGCGGATGCCTTGCAGGCGCTGGCTGCCGAACTGGGCACTCCGTGCCACCTTTATCCGCTCGATGTGTCCGATGCCGCCGCGCTGGCGGTGGCGGGGGCGGATTTCATTGCCCAGGCCGGCGCGCCCGACATCGTTATCGCGAGCGCCGGCGTTTCGGTTGGCACGCTAACCGAAGAAGCCGACGACCTGCCAGCCTTCCGCCGCGTCTTCGACATCAACGTGATGGGCATGGTGCAGACCTTCCAGCCTTTCGTTGCCGGGATGTGCGCCGTGCGGCGCGGGCGTCTGGTCGGCATCGCCTCGGTCGCCGGCATTCGCGGGCTTCCCGGTGCGGGCGCCTACTCCGCCTCAAAAGCCGCTGCCATCGCCTATCTCGAAAGCCTGCGCGTCGAACTGCGCGGCAGCGGTGTCAAGGTCGTGACCCTCGCACCCGGCTACATCGCAACGGCGATGACTGCGAAAAATCCCTATCCGATGCCCTTCCTGATGCCGGTCGGGCGTGCCGTGGCAAGCATGGCACGGCATATCGACAGGGGTTCGCGTTTCGCCGTCATGCCCTGGCAGATGGGTATCGTCGCATGGGTGATGAGGTTGCTGCCGCGCGCCTTGTATGACCGTCTGTTCGCGCACGCCGGCCGCAAGCCGCGCGGCACCCTGTCTTGATGCCGTCTCGCCAGCGCCGACTTTTCCGGCCTCCCACGCGCGCAACCCCGGCTCGCTGCCCACCACCGGGGGGCTGGCATCGGCTTGGGGCGGCCCGACGCCGACTTTTCGTTAACCCATGTCAAGCACACGAGACCCTGTCGCACTTATAGTTTGCGGCTGCTTTTTTCGACCTTAGCCATGAGCGCCCCACTCGAACTCATCTGCCCGGCCGGCGGCCTGCCGGCGCTGAAAATCGCTGTCGACAATGGTGCGGACGGTGTCTATACCGGCTTTCGCGATGCCACCAACGCGCGCAACTTTACCGGCCTGAACTTCGACGATGCCAGCATGCAGCAAGGCATCGACTATGCCCACAAACGTGGCGTCAAAGTGCTGGTTGCGCTGAATACCTTCCCGCTGACTGACAACTGGTCGAGCTGGACGGCGGCGGTGGACAAGGCTGCCGCCTTCGGCGTCGATGCGGTGATCCTCGCCGACCCCGGCCTGATGGACTACGCGCACCGCACTTACCCACAACTGCGGCTGCACCTCTCCGTGCAGGGTTCGGCGACGAACTACGAGGCGATCAACTTCTACCACGAGCGCTTCGGCATCCAGCGTGCCGTGCTGCCGCGCGTGCTCTCGCTGGCGCAGGTCGAGCAGGTGGCGAAGAACACGCCCGTCGAGATCGAGGTGTTCGGTTTCGGTGGCCTCTGCGTGATGGTGGAAGGACGCTGCGCGCTCTCGGCCTACGCCACCGGCACCTCGCCGAACTGTCAGGGCGCCTGCTCGCCGGGCAAGGCGGTGCGTTACGAGGAAACCCCGCGCGGCATGGAAACGCGACTGGGCGGTGTGCTCATCGATCGCTTCGGCCCCGGCGAGCGCGCCGGCTATCCGACGCTGTGCAAGGGCCGCTTCGAAGTCGATGACGAAACCTACTATGCCATCGAGGAGCCGGCCAGCCTCAACACGATGGAACTGCTGCCCGAACTCATGAAGGCCGGCGTACGCGCCCTCAAAATCGAGGGTCGCCAGCGCAGCCCGGCCTATGTCGGCCAGGTGACGAAAGTGTGGCGCGCGGCGGTCGATGCCTGCCGGCGCGATCCCGCTCACTTCGCGCCGCAAGCAGCCTGGATGGCCGAGCTCAACAAAATATCCGAAGGCCAGTCGGCCACCCTTGGCGCCTACAATCGTCCCTGGAAATAATGAAGCTAGCTCTCGGCCCCCTGCTTTATTACTGGTCGCGCCAGCGGACGATGGATTTCTACGCCGAAATGGCGGAGCAGCCGGTCGACGTCATCTATCTCGGCGAGGCGGTCTGCTCGCGTCGCCATGAGATGCGCCTCGACGATTATCTCGAAGCGGCGACAGTGCTGGCCGATGCCGGCAAGGAAGTGGCACTGTCGACGCTGCCGTTGATCGAATCGGAATCCGACCTGAAGGCGGTCAGAAGGTTGATGGACGCGGCGCGTGACGACACGCGCCTGACGGTCGAGGCCAACGAAATGGGCGCGGTGCGCCAGCTTGCCGAACGCGGCCAGCGCTTCGTCGCCGGGCCGACGCTCAACATCTTCAACAGCCAGACGCTGAAACTGCTGGCCGATTGCGGTGCGACGCGCTGGGTGATGCCGCCGGAAATCGGTCGCTCCGCACTGACCAGCCTGCACAAGGAAATACCTGCGGGTGTCGAGACAGAGGTATTCGCCCACGGCCGCCTGCCGCTGGCCTACTCGGCGCGCTGTTTCACCGCGCGGCGCTACCGGCCTGCAGAAAGATACCTGCGAATTCCGCTGCATCGAATTCCCCGATGGATTGACGATGAAGACGCGCGAGGGCGAGCCTTTCCTCACGATCAACGGCATCCAGACGCAATCGGCCAAGCTGTATCACCTCGAACGCGAGTTGCCGGAACTGTCCGCCGCCGGCGTCGACCTGCTCCGCCTCTCGCCGCAATCCGAAGAGATGGTCGAACTGGTCACCGCCTATCGCAATGTGCTCGATGGCGTGCTGGCAACCATGCCGACCGGCGATTACTGCAACGGCTTCTGGTACGATCGTCCGGGTCTTGATTGGGTGGCGGCGTGAGCAGTAAGCAGGGGCCCCGCCTAGCGGGGATGCGCACGCCCGCGAACGACGCCGGTCGCCGACGCTTAGGTGGTTTGGGTTACGATAAGGGCAAGGAGGCGACGCCATGATGACGAATTTCAAATTGCCGGATTTCACTTTCCCTGCCCTGCTGACGCGCCTGGGCGGCAAGCTGCCGCAGTTGCCACCAACGCTTGCGCTGGTCACCGGGCTGAATCTTGCGCTCGGTCGCCTGATCCCGCGTGAGCCGCTGGAGATGCTGATTGGCAAGCGTTTCACGATCCGCGTCAAGGATGCCGGCATGACGCTGCGCTTCGGCTACGGTGAGCGCGGTTTCCGTCCACTGTTCGATGCCGGCGCGGCTGACCTGACTATTTCCGCGAAGGCGCGTGATTTCATCGCCTTGCTGGCGCGCGAGGAAGATCCCGATACCCTGTTCTTCGACCGCCGCCTGCTGATGGAAGGCGACACCGACCTCGGCCTGCTGGTGAAAAACACGCTCGACGGTATTGATCTGCCGCGCTTTGATCCGGCCCGGCTCTCCCCCGCCGAACTGCTCCACCGCCTGCGTGCCCGCGTGGCCACTCCGCACGGCGCCTGACCTGCCCCCGCGCAGCGGCGCTTCCGGGGGGCAGTTCATCGTTGCCGTTATATCTCGCCGGCGTCTATACGCTACTGGCGCTGTACGGCAGCCTCTACCCCTTCACCGGCTGGCGCGATTCGGGCGGCGATCCGTTTGTATTCCTCTACGCCAGCTGGCCACGCTATTACACCGTCTTCGACCTTGTCGTGAACACGCTGGCCTATCTGCCGCTGGGCTTCCTGTGGGCGACCGTGTTGGTGCCGCGCCTGCCTGGGCCAGTCGTGTTCACCGTCGTCGTTGTGATGGGTGGGGCGCTGTCACTGGGGATCGAAACCACGCAGAACTTTCTGCCCAGTCGCGTGCCCTCCAATCTCGACCTGGCCTGCAACACGCTCGGCGCCTTGCTTGGCGCGGCCGCCGGTCTGCGCTGGGGACGCCACCTGCTCGACGGCGGCCGGCTGCATGCCTGGCGCGAACGCCGCTTTCTGGTCGGCATCACCGGTGATCGTGGTTTGCTGCTGGTGGCGCTCTGGCTGCTGACCCAACTCAATCCGGAAACCTTCCTGTTCGGCAACGGCAACCTGCGCGGCCTGTTCGACCTGCCCGCTGCCATCGATTTCGAAGCCGGCCGCTTCACCGAACTGGAAATGGTCACCGTATCAGCGCATACGCTTGCGTTTGCCCTGATCGGCAGCCGGCTTGCCCGCAATCATCCCATGCTGCTGCCGCTGGCACTCCTCGGCACCGCCATGCTCGTCAAGAGTTTCGCACTGACTGCTGCTGATGCAGGGTACGCAGGGCCTGGCCTGGCTCACGCCGGGCACACTGGGCGGTCTGGCGCTCGGCGTCCTGCTCTGGGGCGGCGCGCTGACGCGCCCGACGGGAGAGCACCAGGCCCTCGCGGCCATGGCGCTGATGTTTGCCACCGTGCTCGCCAACCTGATGCCCGATAATCCCTACTTGGAAAACACCCTGCGCGTCTGGCAGCAAGGCCACTTTCTCAACTTCAACGGACTGACACGCCTGGCCTCCTCGCTCTGGCCTTTCCTCGCGCTGCCCTGGCTGATGCAATCAAGGAGTGAACGATGACCGAATCGATACGTGACCTGACGACGCTGCGTGACGCCCTGCGCAATTTTGCTGCAGCACGCGACTGGAAGCCCTTTCACACGCCGAAGAACCTCGCGATGGCGATGATCGTCGAGGCAGCAGAACTGGTCGAGCACTTTCAGTGGGCGACCCCTGAAGAGAGCCACGCGCCATCCCCGGAAAAGCTTGCCGAGATTCGCGACGAGGTAGCCGACACGCTGATCTATCTGGTCGAACTGGCCGACGCGCTCGACATTGATCTCATCGCTGCCGCGCGCGACAAGATCGCCAAGAACGCCATCAAGTATCCCGCCCCACAATAGGAGCTTGCGGGACGACGCGAGTTAAGAAGTCGGCGCTGGCGGGACGGCATTGGTCCGGTCTGCCACAAAATCCTGGGCGTCGTGCATCTGGATGCGCCCGACGAAATAGATGGCCAGCAGCGTTGCGCCCATCGCCAGCAGGCCAACCCTGCCGTAGCCGATGAGCTGTCCGCCTTCCATTGTGATCATCAGGCCGCCAAGATAGGCGGCGATGCCTGAAAACAGGTTCTGTACCGCGCCGTTGAGCGACAGGAAGGTGCCGCGCAAGCGTGGCTGCACGGCCGAGGTCATGATGGCCATCGCCGGCACCATGCGTCCCGGCACGAGGATGAAGAACACCGTGGCGCAGGCCACCATCACCCACAGCGGCACGGGCGGCAGGTGGGTCTGCACGAACAGCGGCACCATTGCGGCGAAGGCGACGAAACGAAACACGCGCACCTTGCCGTGGGCATCGGCCAGCCGGCCGATCCAGCGCGAGGTGAAGAAGGTGGCGCAACCGCCGGCGAGGTACATGTAGGGGATGTCTTCCTGCCGGATGCCGACGTTGGCGGTGGCGTAGATGGTGATGTAGGGAATCACCGAGAAACCGGCGAGCATCATCAGTGCCATGAAGGCGAAGGCGCGCAGGTGGTTGGCGTCGCGTAGCGTTTCCCCCATCGCCGCGAGCGGGTGGGCGCGCTCGTCCTCGCTGATCACGGCGGTCGGCAAATGGCCGCGCATGACCGGTAATTGCTTCAAACCGAGCAGCAGCAGCGCGGTGGCCAGCGCGGCGATGAGGAAGAACGGAAAGCGCCAGCCGAAATGATTGGCGAGGAACAGCGAGAGCGGCACGCCCGCGACGGTGGAGAGCGAAAACGCCATCATGATCGTGCCGGCGGCACGGCCGCGCCGCTCGAAGGGAATCAGATCCCCGACCATGGTGTGCACCATCGAGCCCAGCACGCCGCCGAATGCGCCGGCGATGCCACGTGCTGCCAGCAGGGTCGCGTAGCTCGGTGCCAGCCCACAGGCCAGCGTGGCCAGCGCGAAGAGGGTGAACATCGTCAGCAACAGTCGTTTGCGTTCGTAGCGGTCAACGAACATCGCCGCCAGCACGCCGGCGAACCCGGCGGTGAAGGTGTAAGCCGAGACCAGCAGGCCAAATTCATGCGCGTCGATCGCCAACTCGTGCATCAGGATCGGTCCGAGCGGCATCATGATCATGAAATCGAGGATGTGCGCGAACTGGATACCGGCGAGTGTGAACAGCAGCACGCGTTCGCGTACGGGATCGAGGGGAATGGCGGCAGAAGACACGACAGGCAGTTTATCGCCGTCCTGCCAGCGCCGACTTTGGTAAATTGGCGATCCCAACCCGAGGAGTCAATAATGAGCTACTACAAACACCATCTCTTTTTCTGCACCAACCAGCGCGAACCCGGCGAGATGTGTTGCAACAACCACAATGCCCAGGCAATGCGCGACTACTGCAAGGAGCGCGTCAAGGCGGCGGGCGACAAGATCGCCGGCAACGTGCGCGTCAACAATGCCGGCTGCCTCGACCGCTGCGACAAGGGGCCGGTGATCGTCGTTTATCCGGATGATGTCTGGTACACCTACATCGATCAGGAAGACATCGACGAGATCGTCGAGTCGCATCTTGAGCAGGGCAAGATCGTCGAGCGGCTGCTGATCGACAATCAGTAATGGCCCCCCACGCGCGCAAATTCATCTCGCTGCCCCCCACCGGGGGGTGCCGGCCCTCTTGGGGCGGCCCAGCGAGGGCATGATGAGCCGCTACGAGCACATCCTGCTCGACGGGCCCGACGGCAAGATCGAGGTGTTTGTCGAGCCCCACGTCGCGCCCGTCGGCATCGCGCTGATCGCCCACCCGCATCCGCTTTACGGCGGCACGGCGGACAACAAGGTGGTGACGACGCTGGCCAAGGCCTTCCGCGAGCTCGGCTGCATCACGCTGCGTCCGAACTTTCGCGGCGTCGGCGGTTCGGAAGGCGCGCATGATCATGGTGTTGCCGAAACCGACGACCTGCTCGCCGTGCATGCCTATGCGCGCAACCGTTTCGGCAGCGAACTTCCCATATCTCTCTCGGGTTTTTCCTTTGGCGCCCATGTCATCACGCGTCTCGCGCAGCGCCTCGTTGCAGCGGGCGATCCGGCCAAACGACTGGTGCTGGTCGGCACTGCCGCCGGTTTCATCGAAGGACTGCGTACCTACGAGACCGCCGCAGTCCCGGCCGACACCATTGTCATCCATGGATCGCAGGACGAAACCGTGCCGCTGTCAAACGTGCTGGCTTGGGCCGAAACGCTCGAACTGCCGATCACTGTGATTCCCGGCGCCGACCATTTTTTCCACCGTAGATTGCATCTCATCAGGGAAGTGATTTACCGGCAGTGGCATTGACTAGAATGCGGTTGCTGCCCGGGTGGTGAAATTGGTAAACACAAGGGACTTAAAATCCCTCGGCCGCAAGGCTGTACCGGTTCGATTCCGGTCCCGGGCACCAGTGATAGAGCGGCTTTCCAGACGGAGGGCCGTTTTTTGTTTCTAGGGCCACAAGCTGTCAAGGGACACTAGCGATCACGGCCACGGCCGTGATCTTTGTCCTGGCGGTCGTGCTTTTGCTTGCCGCGACGATCATCTCCCCGCTCGTCACGACGCTCATCCCGGCGGTCGCGATGTTGTTCCTGGTAACGTGGCGCATATTCGCGGCTGTACCAGTCGTCTTTCACAAAGTAGACGCGCTCGCCGCAGGCATTGTATTTGTGACAGTTCTTGCTCCAGTGCTTGGCGTGGCCCGGCGGTACGCGCAGATAGATCGGCGGGCGGTTCATCGGTACCCGCTCGACGACCATCGGCTGACCATAGATCACCTGTGGCTGCGGATAGCCGCCGATGTCGATGCGGCCATAAAAGCCGGGCTGGCCGATGCTGACCGAGACGCCAACGTCGGCGGCGAGTACCGGGGTGCCAAGGGTGCCGAGGGTGGTGAGGGCGATTGCTGCTGCAATCAGAAAACGTTTCATGTTGTACCTCTTGTTGCTACTGGTTATTGATTGATATACGGAAACCGAGAGCGGCTTGGCCTCGATTACTCATTGCGACCCCGACCGCGCTCCTGCTCTTGCCCCTTCCGTTTCGGTTCGCGCGTGGCATCATGGCTCTGCTGTCTTTCTTCCCGGCCCTGCGTTCTTGGCATCTGCTGGTCACGGCCACGCGGGTTCAGCGCTGGCTGTGGCGGCTGCCGGCGCTCTTGAACTTCCGGGCGCCCCGGTTGTGAAGATGCCGGGGGTGACCTCTGCATGTTTTCGCCACCCCTTTGCGGTGACTGTATGCGCGGGGCGACTGGCGCTCCTTGCACTGCCCGCCCCTGATAATGTTGCCGCACTACGGGGTCGCGCGGCTGGTAACGATAATTCCGCTGTTGCAGCTTCTGCTGCTCCACTTGTTGGGGATAGCGATCCCCTGAGTACTGCCGCTGGTATTTCGGCAGCGGAGCAGGGGGTGGGGCAGCATGACGGTTCCATTTGTCCCAACCGTGTTTCTTCTGTTGCCAATCATGGCCCCAGTGATCACCCCAGCGTGGGGGTGCATCCGACCGCCACCCGCGGAAGTACGGGGGTGGCTGACGATAGTAGCGCACAGGAATTCGCAGGACGAACAGCGGAACAAACTCTGGCCCCACAATCCCCCACGGGCCGTTGTACCAGGAACTGGCGTACCAGTTATCGTCCTGGAAAACCCAGAACATACTGTCGTAAAAGAAGAAGTTTGCTGTCAGGCCGGGCGCGTAGTAAACCGGGTACCCTGGCACGCGGACGAGTTGCGGGTATGCCGGAATATTGATCCCGATACTGGCGTTTGGCAGCCCGATACCAATACTCACCTGCACCGTAGCCGTCGCCGTAAATGGCAACAGCATCGCTAGCGCAATAAATAAGTGACGAATTTTCAGCATCTTGTGACCCCCAGTTCGACAATCATAATCGGTATCATGGTTGATAATGGAATGCGGCACCGGCTCAAGCCTTCACACAATAACGGCTCATATCCAGGCACTTCAGTGCGGCATCGCACATAGCCCGGTCGAAATCAAAAGTCGGCGCTGGCAAGACGGCGCCAAACAGATTACTCCCCGTTGGCCTTGAGCATGAGTTGCGTCAATTCGGCGGCGGAGTGAATTTCGAGCTTTTCCATGATGTGCAGGCGATGCACCTGCACCGTGCGTTCGCTGATATCGAGACGCTGGCCGATGGTTTTGTTGGGCAGCCCCTCGACGACGCGGTGGGCCACCTCCATTTCGCGCGGGGACAGCTTGTGGAGCCGATCGCGTAACGCCTGGCGCGTTGAGTCTTCATCGCGGTGCGCGAGATTGGTGCGCACCGACTGGCCGACGGCGTCGAGCAGCGTCTGGTCCTTGAACGGTTTTTCGATGAGTTCGCTGGCGCCTTGCTTCATGGCCTGGACGGCGATCGAAACATCGGCATGGCCAGTCAGAAAAATCACGGGCAGGCGGATGCTGCGCTCGTTGAGGATGCGCTGGAGCTCGAGTCCGCTCATCAGCGGCATGCGGATGTCGAGGATCAGGCAACCGGGCGCAGCCGGTTCCGTCCAGGCAGCGAGGAAGGCTTCGGCAGAATCGTAGGCCGCGACCTGCCAGCCGGCCGATTCAAGCAGGAAGACCAGCGCCCGCCGCAGCGAGGCTTCGTCGTCAACGACGTGGATGAGTGGGGACGGCAAGCTTTCCATTGCAGCCTCCGACGGGAAGATTGATGCGGAACACGAGACCGGGTGGCGGATTGCGCCGCTCGACTTCCAGCCGGCCGCCATGCGCCTCGGCGATGCTCTTGCAGATGGCGAGGCCGAGTCCCAGGCCATCGGGCTTGGTTGTGTAAAAGGGTTCGAACAGATGGGCGAAGGTGTCAGTCGGCACGGGCGGCCCGCGGTCGGCGACGGAGATCGAGACGACGCCATCGCCCTTCGTCAGGCTGATGTCGATTTCGCGTGCGTCGGCCGGCAGTTCACGCATGGTGTCGGCAGCATTCTTCATCAGGTTGAGCAGGACTTCCTGTAACTGCAAATGATCAGCCTCGAGCTGCGCGCCCATTGGCAAGTAGTCGTCGATCGTGACCTCGGGCAGATTGGGCAGCAGGTGCGAAAACAAAGCGACGGCTTCTTCCACGGTGTTGGTGATGGATTTGCATTCGCGCACGGCCATGCGTTTCTTGGCGAAGGCCCGCACGCGGCGGATCACGCTGGCGGCGCGCTCGGTCTGGACGACGATTTCCCGATTGGCCTCGGCCACCAGGGCGGGGTTGACCGCGCCGGTGGCACAACGCCGCTCCAACCCCTGGGCGTAAGTGGCAATGGTGGCCAGGGGCTGATTGAGCTCGTGCGCCAGGGTACCGGCCATCTCCCCGAGAATCGACAGGCGCGCCATATGTTCTGCTTCTTTCTGCAACTCCCGCGTCTGCGCCTTGGCGGCACGCAATTCTGCGGTGTGGCGCCGGATTAACCAAATAGCGTAGCCCGCGATGCCGACCAGCAGGAACAAGACGAACAGGACGTGGGGGCGATAGCTCTTCAGCAGACCCCGAAAGGTTGTGCTGCGCAAGTTGAACATAGGGGCCGATCATCAGGTCGCGGTAGAGCTCGTTGATCGACTGATAATCGGCGGGCACGTCCCAATACAGGCCGGTGGCCGATGTCGGCATGGACAATAGTGCCATGGCGACCTGCTTTGCCAGTTGCGGATCCACCGCATGGGTCACCGCCATCGGCCAATCGGGATAAAGCGGCGTCGAGGCGGCACAGCGGAATCCGGCAATCTGCTTTGGTGAAATCACCTTGAAATCAGCGGCCCGCAGCAGTCCTTTGTCAGCTAATTGTTCGAGCAGACAGGTGCGCACGATGGCGGCATCGGCGCTCCCTTCAATCAGGGCCTCTGTGGCACGGCGCATGGGTGAGCCGACATACACCATGCGGGCATCGCCGGCTTCGAGATCGATGCCTGCGCCCAGCAGTTCCCGCGCGCCGGCCAGGTAACCGCCGAAGGCGTCGTTTGCCACGGCGGCGACGCGCTTGCCGCGCAGATCAGCAAGCCGCTTGATGTCGTTGCGGCCGGCCAGGGTGAGGATGGCAGAGCCGATCGCTTGCTGCTGCGAAAGGGTGTCCGGCAGCATGACGGTGGCAATGCGCTTGATGCCGAATTCCGCCGCAAGCAATACATATTGGGTACTGTTGGTCAGCACCAACTCCAGTTCGTCGCGCTCTACCGCTTCACTCAAATCCGGCCCGGACAGATCATGAATTTCGAAGCGATAACCGGGAATCGCTTTGGCGAGACGCTTCGGCAGATCGCTCCAGCTGGTTCCGGTTTCGTCGGGTCCGCGGTAGGCCAGCACACCGATGCGCACCAAAGGCTCTTCCGGGACGGCGGCATGGCCCATCATCGGCCACAGCAGGAGCGCTGCCCCGAAAAGCCGGAAAACGAACGGTCGAAGGAGGGGAAAGCTGGGCATGAGGGAGGGAGATACTCACTGGATTATGCCCGAATACGGATACGCAAAAATACGTAGGCCGCTACACAATCAACCGGATTCCCTTCGCGTCCGGGGAGTCGTAGCTTACGGTGCGGTGCAGCAAGTCTGCGGAAGCAATTCTTTTCAGTGATTTTTAACTGTAGATGTGAGGGGGTCAAGATGATACGCAAACCGTTATTGGCGATGTTTGCCACCTGTTCTACTACTGGGTTCCGGGCTCTTGCGGGCGGCGGACGAGCCGGCACCAGCTGCCGCTGCAGCACCTGTGGCCGATGCGGCACGTGAGGCCCTGGCAGCCGCGCCGAGCATTGCTGTCGACAAGACGTCGCTCGAAAATGGCGGGGTCATCACCGTGACCGGCCAGGCGGCGCCGGGCAAGCCAGTGTTCATCGAGATGTTTAACGAGAACCGTGTCACCGGCTCGTACTTCGACAAAACGCCGGACAAGGAAACGGGCAAGATTCCCTATCGACTCTATCTCGCCAAGGATATTCCCGCTTTCTATCGCATCTTTGTGCCCGCATCGGCGCAACCCGTGCTGGACAAGTTCAAGAAGGAAGGCAGCAAGTGGTCATATTCCGCAGCGCTCAAGGAAACGGGCGGCGACCTTGTCTATTTCGAACCGGGCAAGCGCAGCATCGACGGCTTCCAGGCCTCGATGGCGTCCACCATGAGTGGTTCGCGCGGCGACGCACTACCGACGCTCGACAACAAGGAAGTCAACAAGCGTTCGATGCAGATCATCAAGAGCCGCTTCCGCAGCGTTGATAAGTTGCTGGTGGCAAACGTCGAGCAAAAGGACGATGGCACATTCACCGCCAAGATCAAGGTTTCCGAGGGCGCCGCGCCGGGCAAATATTTCATCACTGCCGCGACCGACAAGGGAGCGCAGAGTCTGCCGGTGACCATCGAGAACAAGATTTCCTTCCCGATGCGTTACATGAGCAATGCCGGCACCAGCCTGAACATCTTCGTGCCCTTCTTTATCGTGCTGGCGCTGGCTACCTTTGGCGTGCTGATGGGTGCGGGCGGCGGTTTCATCATCAACCCGGTCATGCTGATGTTGTTCCCGATTCCGCATAACGTAGTGGCCGGGACCGTCACTCCCACTGTGCTGTTCTCGCAGGCCAGCGGCGTGGCCAACTACACGAAGATCAATTTCATCAGCTGGAAGGTGGGCGTCACGCTGGGCGTCGCCATGCTGGCCGGTGGTTTCATCGGGCCGATCCTGACGCAGATGGTCACCGTCGCCGAATTCAAGGCTGTCTTCGGTTACATCCTCTTCTTCCTCGCCGCACTGATGTTCTGGCAGACCACGCCGGGCTACATCTCGAAGAACAAGAAGGAACAGGCCATCCTCAAGGAATTCCAGAAACGCGCTCAGGAAGCCGCCGCCGCCAAGGCCGCCAAAGCCTGACCCGCCATCATCGAACAGGAGATAACAAATGTACATGCACATTAATTTCTGGGGCACCGAGTTCAAGATCAACGTTATCGTTGGCTGCATCGGCGCTTTCCTCATCGCTGTGATGTCGTCGATGTTCGGCTTCGGCGGCGGCCCGTTCATGGTGCCGCTGATGGCCGTGGTGCTGGGTCTGCCAATGTATGTAGTGGTTGGCAGTTCCTTGCTCGCGATCTTCTTCAATACCTCGATGAGCACCTTCAAGCACTACTCACTGGGCAATTTCGACCTCGACCTGTTCCTGGTCATGTTCCCGGCGGCGCTGCTGGCCGGCTGGCTCGGGCCGAAGATCGCCAAGCGGCTCAATCCGCTGTGGGTGAAGCGCGTTGCCGTGATTGGCCTGACGCTGCTGGGTCTCTCGCTGGTTGGCGTGTTCTGAGGGGAAGAAAATGAGTTCTGGAATGGCACCCAACGTGCGTGGCGTCACCGCTCCCGGCCGTCGCACGGTTTTCAGTATTTGTGGCATGTGTGCGGTCCGTTGCCCGATCGAAGTGACCGTCGAGGATGGACGCGTCGTCTGGATTCAGGGCAATTCCAACGACAAGGCCATGGGTGCCAGCCTGTGCGCGAAAGGGGCCGGGGCCATTCCTTTCGAGTACGACGACGAACGGCCGCAGACGCCGCTGATCCGTACTGGCCCGCGCGGTGCGGGCCAGTGGCGGCGCGCTTCGTGGGACGAGGCGCTGGATTACATCGCCGAGAAACTACGCGAGACAATCGAGGAGTTCGGGGGGCGCGGCATCGCGCTGACCGATCGCGGCGGTCCCTTCGCCGACCTGACCAAGACCTTCATCCAGGCACTCGGCTCGCCCAACTACGGCGACCATGATTCCTCCTGCGGGCGCAATGCGCACAATGCCGCGCGATCACTCTACGGCTGTGGCCGCGCCGCGATCGCCTTCGACATGAAGAACGCGAAGCAAATCGTTCTTTACGGACGCAACATCATCGAGTCGTTCAAGGTCAAGGAAGCCAAGGATTTCATGGCCGCCATGGCCAAGGGCATGAAATGCACGTATATCGACCCGCGGGCCAGCATCACCGCCTGCAAGGCGACCCGTTACTGGCAGACGCGACCGAACAGCGATTACGCGCTGAACCTCGCAATCATCCACGAAGTTCTGAAAACGGAAGTCTATGACAAGGCCTTTGTCGAGAAATTCGTCTCCGGCATGGATTACCTGCGTGAAGCGGTTAAGGACACCACGCCCGAATGGCAGGAACAGCACACCGGCGTGCCGGCCGCCGAGTTGCGTGCCTTCGTCAAGGAAATTGCCGCCGATGCGCCCAATGTGATCTTCCATCCAGGTTGGATGGTGGCGCGTCATAGCCAGTCCTTCTACGTCAGCCGTACGACGCTGATCCTGAATGCCCTGTTCGGTTCGGTCGAGATCAAGGGTGGCTGCATCATCGCCAAGACCCCCGAAGAAGTCGGCCAGAAGGGTTTGAAGAAGCTCGCCGATCGCGCGCCCAAGGTCAAGGAACCACGCGCCGACGGCGCCGGTACGACCAATCCCCAATGGGACCCTGCGGCTGGCATGGTACATCAGCTGTTCAACGCGATGGAAACGAGCCAGCCCTACGGCGTCGGCGCCTATTTCGCCTATCGCCACGACCCTCTTACGGCGTTGCCGGATGCCGAGGCGATCAAGCGGGCATGGGACAAACTCAAGCTGCTGGTTTCGATCGATGTGCGCTATTCCGAAACGGCCTGGTACGCAGATGTCATCCTGCCCGAGTCCACCTATCTCGAGCGTGCCAACATCCTGGCCCAGAGTGCCGGCCCGCGCCCCAATTTCGGCATGCGCGACCAAGCGATCGCGCCGCGCTTCGACAGTCGTCCGGCGTGGTGGATTTTCCGCGAGATCCTGCGGCGCGTGGGCCCACTGGCCCATGCCGAGGCGCTCGATTTTGAGAGCATCGAGGAACTCTGGGACTACCAGCTCGAAGGCACGGGCGTGACCGTGGCGCAGATGCGCGAGCATGGCATCGTCAGCCTCGCGCCGGCCGCCGTTGTCACGCCGCGCGACAAGCTCAAATTCAAGACCCCATCGGGCAAGATCGAGATCGAAAGCGAGAACCTGAAGAAGGCGGGCATTCCCAGCCTGGCGCCCTACAAGATCAGGGAGGCGACCACCGGTGATCGCTTCCATCTGTTGTTCGGCCGGTCGGCCATCCAGGCTCATGGCCAGTCCTTCAACAATCCGTTGCTCAACGAAATCGCTCCCGAGCAGACGCTCTGGATTCATCCCAGCCGTGCCAAGCCCTTGGGCATTGCCGATGGTGACGAGGTCGAGATCAGTGGTGGCGGCCGCTACCATGCCTTCATCAAGGCCAAGGTGACGCAGTGGATTCACCCCGACGCCGTCTACATGCTGCATGGTTTTGGCGCCACGGTGCCGCTGGCCACGCGTGCTTGCGGACTGGGCGTCGCCGACCAACGCCTGCAGCACGGCAAGCTCTACGATTACGACTCGGCCGGCGGTGGCAACAACCTGACCGAGGCCGTCGTTACCATCAAGCGCAAGGGAGCCAAATAACATGAGCAAATACATCCTGCGCCACGACGAGGCCAACTGCATCGGCTGCGAAGCCTGCGAGGTGCATTGCAAGACCAACAAGGATCTCGGTCCCGGTGCCATGCCGTGCAAGATCATTTCAATCGGCCCGGTGGCCGTGGAAGGTCGGCCGCGCATGCGCTTCGTTTTCATGCCCTGCTTCCATTGCGAGGAAGCCTGGTGTGCCAAGGCCTGTCCGACCGGTGCCATGCAGCGGCGCGAAAAGGACGGCATCGTTTTCGTCCAGGCCAGCCTCTGCGTCGGCTGCAAGAGCTGCATCGCCGCCTGTCCCTGGGGCACACCGCAATGGGATCCGGCGACACACAAGGTGGTCAAGTGCGATTTCTGTATGGACCGCGTCAACGCGGGTCTGGAGCCAGCCTGTGTCACCAAGTGCGTCACTGGCTGCTTGTCCTTCGGTGTTGCCAACGAAGCACCCGATCCGCGCCGCGATCGTTATGCGCGCGAGATCGTCGCCGAATCACTGGGTCAATCGGGCACCTGACGGGTTAGGGAACGATCATGAGCGAACTCCAGAAACTGCCGGCATGGCTTGATGCCGGTGCCGCCACCTTGGCCGGTGCCGTCCCACCAGCGCCGACTTTTGCCGGCGCGCTGCCGGGACTGAGCAACGCCCTTTTGATGAATCCCCTGCAACGCTTGCAGCGTTTGCAGGAATCCGGACTAGCCAAATGCGGATTTTCCGGCGAACCCCTGTATCACGCGTGGCGGCAATTTCTGCGCGGCCATGGTACTTCGGTGCTGGTGGTGGATGCGACCGGTCTCGATCCGCGCGCCCGCGGCGCGGCCGCCATGCTCGACAGTGCCCCCTGGCTACTGGCCGAGGGTTTGCTGATTGCTGCCGGATTGCGCGATACGGGCAAGGTCGAATTGCGCCTGCCGGCCGAATTGACCGGGCATGAAGCGGGTTTCCTGAATGCGCTCGACACCATTCGCCTGCGCGGTTTTGCGGGTGGCCGGCGCTTGCAGGTTGAGGTACGCCGCAACTGCACGCCGAGTTGCTGGAGCGAGGGACATGCGATCGATGGGACGCGCCTGATCCACACTCCCGAAACCTGGTGCCGTGTGGCCCTGCTGTTTGCCGGTGGTAACGACGATTTATTCGAATCACTGGATGCTTCGATGCTGACATTGAGGCGCGGCCTGAAGCAGCGTGGCCTGATCGAGGTCAAGCGCAACGACAAACTGCGGCGCCTGATTTATGACTGGGGCGGCGGCGTCGAAGTCGAGGGACGTGATGCAGTGCTGGTCTTCGACAACGGCATGGGGGGTTTCCTGCCGCTTTCCGAAGCCGATCTCTCCTGTCATCCCCTGGCGCTGGCGGCAGCAGGCGTGGTACCCGTACCGGCGAGCCTGATGATGATGGCCGAAGGTGTCTGTCTCGTCGAACAGACGCGCCGTGCGCTGTATCGCTATTGGCAGTTGGCCGATAATGAGCCAGCACCCGTGCGTGCCTTGCTGGCGCGTGTTGCGCGTCTGGTTGCGGAAATCACCGTTGGTCGCGGCGAGCTGAAGTATCTGGCCGAACTCGATGAACTCGCGCTCGAACTCGCTACGCAGGGCTTGGCTGCGGCCTGGCCCCTGGGAAGTTCGCTGCGTTACTACCGCGAACAGTGGGAGCGTCATGTGCTGCGCGAATCCTGTCCGGAGGGCCTGTGCCAATTGGCGCCGGGACGCAAAGCCGCGCCCTGCCACAGCACCTGTCCGGCGAATATCGACATTCCCAGTTTCATGGCCCACATTGGTCACGGCGACTATCGTGCCGCCATCGAGGTCATTACCCGCGATAACCCCCTGCCGCTGACCTGCGGCCTGGTTTGTCCGGCACCGTGCGAGTCGGCCTGCGTACGCAACGGCAGTGACGGTGCGGTCTTCATCCGTCCGATGAAGGCCTGGGCAGCCGAACATTGCCTCGCCGAGGGGGGCTATCCGCAACCCGAACTGGCACCGCCGACAGGCAAGCGTGTGGGCATCGTCGGCTCCGGGCCGGCCGGATTAACCGCCGCTTATTACCTGCGCACGCTTGGCCACGAGGCCGAGATATTCGAGACACAGGCGGAAGCCGGCGGCATGTTGCGCTACGGCATTCCCGCCTACCGCATGCCACCCGACCTGCTCGATCAGGAGATCGATCAGATCAAGGCGCTCGGCATTCCCATCCATTGCGGTGCCAAGGTCGATAGTCTCGATGCCTTCCGCAAGAACTACGATGCGGTCTTTCTCGGACTCGGTACGCAGACTTCGCGCTTCATTCCGGTTGAGGGCGTGCACCAACCCTTCGTTCTGGGGGGCATCGACTTCCTGCGCAATGTGCGCAGCGGCATGGAAGTGCAGGTCGGGCCGCGCGTCATCGTCATCGGCGGCGGCAACGTCGCTATCGACGTAGCGTTGACGGCAGTCCGGCAAGGCGCGAAGCAGGTTGAACATGCTCTGCCTCGAAAAACGCCGCGAAATGCCGGCCAGCCCGCACGAGATTGAAATCTGCGTGGCCGAGGGTGTAAAGCTGCATCCCGGCTGGGGTCCGGTGCGCATCGAAGAAGACGGCGAGATGGTCTTCCAGTATTGCGAACGTGTCTTCGATGAAAATCACAATTTCAGTCCCAAGTTCGACACCGATCGCAAGCTGAAGCTCGAGGCCGATCACATCATCTTCGCCGTCGGCCAGGGGACGGATCTGACCAGCATCGAGGGCAGCGGACTTGAAGTGACCCGGGGCTTTATCGTTACCGATCCACGTACCCTGACGACCAAGATACCCGGTGTATTCGCCGGTGGCGACGTGGCGCATGGTCCGCGTACGGCTGTCGAAGCCATTCGCTCGGGCAAGATCGCTGCTTATTCAATCGATGCCTGGTTGAACGGAGTGACGATCGATGCCGCCCAGCCAACGATCGGCAAGCCAGTGCGGCGTGCGGAAGTGATTCCGCTGAAGGTACTGGCACGCGAGCGCAGCTACCTGCATCGCGCCGAAATGCCGGAAAAACAAGTCGAGGAACGCCTGGGCGACGGCAACTACGTCAAGATCGAACAGGGCCTGACCGATGGCATGGCACACGACGAAGCCAGTCGCTGCCTGCGCTGCGATGTTTGCATCGGTTGCGGTCTGTGCCAGCTCGCGTGCAGCGAGATGGGCGTCGAGGCGTTGCGTATGGCTGATACCACAGCCGGCCGGCTGGCTTACTTCGACTTCACGCGGCCGGCGGAAATGTGCATTGGCTGTGGCGCCTGCGCGCAGGTCTGCCCGACCGGTGCGATTCGTATCGAGGATGCGGGGGGCGTACGCCGCACAATCATTACTGGTACAGTGGTGCGGGAACAGTTGCTCCTGAAGTGCAGTAGCTGTGGCGCACCAACACAGACACCTGCGCATCGACAATTTGTCCAAAATCGCTTGCCGGTTTACATGGGAGCGCATCTTCATCGAGAACTCTGTCCGGCCTGTGCCCGACTGCTCGCCGACCGACCTCGGGTAATTCGCACCCCAGAACCCGCATAGGGACAGTAATTCAACCTGCACAGCAGGAGGCGGTGATGAGCAGACGACTGTACGATGTCATGATGGCAGGGTCGGTGGCCTACGCACGTTGGGATCTGGAGGTATCGCGCGACATCCTGCGCAGCCGACGCAAGTTGCTGTGGATTGGCTTGCTGCTCTTGCCGATCCTGCTGGTGACGCTGGCTGAAGCGGCCGGCACACCGATCCTCGGCGGGAAGTCCACCTATGCGCCCTCCTTCTACTCGACCGAGATCTTCCTCATTTCCATCGGCATCGGTCTGGCGGCGGGGCTGATTACCGGCACCATCGGGGCCGGCGGCGGCTTCATCATCACGCCTGCGCTTATGGCGGTGGGCGTCAAGGGCATCATGGCCGTAGGCACCGATGTGTTCCACATTTTCGCCAAGGCGATCATGGGCACCGCCCTGCACAATCGATTGGGGAATGTCTCCGTCAGGCTGGCGATCGCTTTTCTGGTCGGCTCGTCGGTCGGCACCTTCATCGGCGGCTCCATCAATCGAGCGCTGTACGATGCTGATCCGCTACTTTCCGAGCTTTTCATCAGCGTGATGTATGCACTGCTGCTCGGCTTTCTTGGCTTCTACGCGGCCGCCGACCACCTCAAGGCACGCCGAGCCGGCAACGCAGGCGGGCAAGGCGATCCCCATGGCGCAGCCTGCGAAACCGGTACCGCCACCTGGCTGCAAAGCGTGAACCTGCCACCGATGATTACCTTCGACAGACGCCTGGGCTCTCCCAAGCGCATCTCCGGCGTGTTCGTTGCCATCGGCGGGTTGATCGTCGGTGTGCTGGCGGCCATCCTCGGTGTCGGCGGCGGTTTCGTCACCTTCCCGATGTTCGTCTTTGTTTTCGGCGTGTCGGGCGCGACCACGGTCGGCACGGACATCCTGCAGATCATCTTCACTGCCGGCATCGCCGCCATCACCCAGTATGCAATCCACGGCTATGTCTTCTACACGCTGGCCATGGGCATGCTGGTCGGCTCACTGATCGGCATTCAGGTTGGCGCCCTGACGACGACGGTGGTGGACTGCCACCAGATCCGCGGTTTCTACGCCATCACCATCATCGCCGGTTTCATCAACCGGGCGGCGGTGCTGCCGAAGAAACTGGTCGAACTCGAATATCTCAATCTGCCGATGGGCCTGGTGAACGGCATCGAGTTCGTCGGCAACATCCTTTTCTGGCTTATCGTCATTGTTTTTGGCGTCTGGGTGTTCGTGAAATTCTTCGGCAACATGCGCGCCCTGCGCTGGGAGGAGTGAGATGCTGATCCGCAATCGCCCCTCCTTCATTACCGGCCTTATCCTGACTTTCAGTTTTGCCTGCGTGCTGGCCCTGATCTTCACCCCGCTGTTCGGCAATGGCTGGAACGGCCTGCAATATGCCGACGATATGTTCAATCGTCTGTCGAAGGGTTCTTCCTACTTCATTCCGAAGGTGGCAAAGGGTGTGGAGGGCGTGGCCGGAAAATCCTTCATGCTTGAGATGTCACTCAAATCCGCAGCGGAAACCGACCAAGCTGCAGCCATGTTTGCTACCGCCGGCTTGAGCGTCGAACGTAGCGGGGACAGGATCCAGCTTGGTGGTGATCTCGGCCAGATGCTGACAGTCGCGCTGCAGGACGCCGAGGACGGTTACCGCAACAACGAAGAGGCCTTGAAACAGCGCTACGGCCTGCCGGCCCGGACCGTATTGGCCACCTGGTGGCAGATGCTGGGCCGGCTCGACAAGTCGCTCAAGCTGGAAAGGCGCGTGGCCGAGGCCAAGGCGGTGGTCGATGTCATGAAAAAGGGCATCGAGCCCGCCCATAACTACTTTGGCATCGAAGCCGAACGTGTCGCCAACATGTTGAGCGAGATGGTCGGGCTGCTGGTCTTCTATGTGCTCTACACCGTGTGGTGGGGCTATGCGATCCTCAAGCTGCTGGAAGGCCTGGGCTTGGCGATGAGGAAGCACTAGCCGTTGCTGCGCCCGATGCGATAGACCGCGAGACTGCCGAGGAAGTTGTGTTCCTCGGCGATCAGCGTGCCGCGCTCGTCGAGCACCTGGCGATCGCGAATGACGACGCCCATGCCTCCGCAGAGGCTTTCGAAGTCGAGCATGGTGAAGAAGCGTACGTTGGGCGTGTCGTACCACTGGTAGGGCAGGTCTTCCGATACCGGCATGCGGCCGTTGAGTACCGCCATGCGGTTCTTCCAGTAGGCGAAGTTCGGGAAAGACACCACTGCCTCGTGGCCGACGCGGAGCATTTCAGCCAGTATCTGTTGCGTATGGCGCACGGTCTGCAAGGTACGCGAAAGCACGACGTGGTCGAATGCGTTGTCCTCGAAGCCGGCCAGCCCTGCTTCGAGGTTGCTCTGGATGACGTTGATGCCGTTTTCGATTGCGGCAAGTACCCGGCCCGGTTCGCGCTCCACGCCCCAGCCGCGCAATCCGCGCGCGGTGAGCAGCCGCAGCAGTTCGCCTTCGCCGCAGCCGAGGTCGAGCACGCTCTCGCCGACCTTCATCCAGCTGGCGATGACGTCGAAATCGGGACGTTTCAGCTCGTGGCTCATAGGGCGATGTTCTGCATGTAGGCTGCCACGATAGCGTGGTAATAGCTGTCGTCCATCAGGAAACCATCGTGGCCATGGGGGCTGGCGATTTCGGCATAGCTCACCGCATGCTTGTTTTTGACCAGTGCATTGACGATCTCGCGGCTTCTGGCCGGGGAGAAACGCCAGTCGGTAGTGAAGGCGACGACGAGGAATTTCGCGTGCGCGCCGGCCAGTGCCGTGGCGAGGTCGCCGTCGAAGGGCTCGGCTGGATCGAAATAGTCGAGCGCCTTGGTCATCAGCAGATAGGTGTTGGCGTCGAACCAGCCAGCGAACTTGTCGCCCTGATAGCGCAGGTAGGATTCGATCTCGAACTCGACGCCGAAACCGTAGCTGCCAGCCTCGGGGCGCCGCTTGCGGCCGAATTTCTCGGCCATCTGGTCGTCGGAGAGGTAGGTGATATGGCCGAGCATGCGCGCCAGCCGCAGGCCGCGCGTCGGGCGCACGCCATGAAGGTAGAAATTGCCGCCGTGAAACTCCGGATCGGTAATGATCGCCTGCCGGGCGACGTCGTTGAAGGCGATATTTTCAGCGGTGAGCCTGGGCGCGGCGGCGATTACCAGCGCGTGGCGTATGCGTTCGGGCAGGTCGATCGTCCATTGCAGCGCCTGCATGCCACCCAGGGATCCACCCATGACCGCGGCCCATTGTTCAATACCCAGCGCGTCGGCCAGTCGTGCCTGCGCCACCACCCAGTCATTGACAGTGACGACGGGAAAACCTGCCCCCCAGGGTTCGCCGGTTGCCGGGTTGATGGAGGATGGGCCGGTCGAACCATGGCAGCCGCCGAGGTTGTTGACTCCGACGACGAAGAAGCGATTGGTATCGATGGGCTTGCCGGGGCCGATCATGTTGTCCCACCAGCCGATATTCTTCGGGTCGTCGGCATAATGGCCGGCGATGTGATGATGGCCGGACAGGGCGTGGCAGACCAGGATGGCGTTCGAGTGGGCGGCGTTGAGCGTGCCGTAGGTCTCGTAGGCGAGTTCCCAATGCGGCAGGCTGACGCCGGCGGCCAGCCGGATCGGTTCGGAGAAGGAAATATGCCGCGCTTCGACGGCGCCGATGCTGCCGCGATCGGACATGGGCTGTGTTACTGCTGGACGCGCCGCGCGCCGTTGAAGCGGCGGCTCCAGTAACGGTCGGTCATGTCCTCGATGCGCACGCGGGCGCCGCTGCGGGGCGCATGGACAAACAGGTTATCGCCCAGATAGATGCCGACATGGGAAAAGGTCCGGCGCATCGTGTTGAAGAACACCAGGTCGCCGGGCTGCAACTCGGTCTTATCGACGCGCGCACCTTGCTGGCTGATGGCCTTTGCATTGTGGGGCAGCACTAGTCCCAGTGTTTCGTTGTAGATGTAGCTCACAAAACCAGAGCAGTCGAAACCTGTCTCGGGCGAACTGCCACCGCGCTTGTAACGGATGCCGATGAAGTCGAGCGCCCGGTCGAGCGTGGCCTCCACATTGCTGACTGTCCGCGACATCAAAGAGGGCGTGGTCTCGCCCAGTGTCAGGGTGGGTTGCAGAGCCGGCAACAGGGAGAGTTGGGGCAACTGCGCCGCCGTCTCGTCGGCCTGTGCAGGAGCAACGGCAGCGCACAGCGCAACCAGCAAAACGGACAGAAGTTTTCGCATAGGGGCCGAACTGTATCAGAAAAATTAAAAAGTCGGCGCCGGGCCGCCCCAAGCCGACCCCCCATGGGGGGCAGCGAGCCGGGGTTGCGAGCGTGGGGGGGCAAAAAGTCGGCGCTGGCGAGACGGCACCCGGCGGTGCCTGTGGGTAACTCAGAGCTGCTCGACCAGTTCGCGGATGCGTTCCGGTTCGTCGCAACGCAACAGGCGGGCCACCTTGGCGGCCAGTTGCACGGTATCGGCCATCAGGACCTGTTGCTTCACCTCGAGCAGTTGGGCCGGATGCATCGAAAGCTGCCGCAGACCCATGCCGATGAGCAGGTGGGTCATTTGCGGGTCGCCGGCCAGTTCGCCGCAGACGGCGATCGGTATCCCGGCCTTGCGAGCCGCCTGGATGACCTGCGCCAGCAGTCGCAGCACGGCCGGGTGCAGGGGATCGTACAAGTGAGAAACCGCTTCGTCGGTGCGATCGATGGCCAGCAGATACTGGATCAGGTCGTTGGTGCCGATCGAGAGGAACTGCAGGCGCTTGACGAACACGCCCAGCGCGAGGGCTGCGGCAGGAATCTCGATCATGCCGCCGACCGCAATGTTTTCATCGAACTTGCAGCGCCGTTCGCGCAATTGCTGCTTGGCCTGCTCGATCATCGCCAGCGTCTGCTCGATTTCGGTGACATGCGCCAGCATCGGTACGAGGATTTGCACCTTGCCGAAGTTCGAGGCGCGCAGGATCGCACGCAGCTGGGCAAGAAATATCTGCGGCTCGGCGAGGCAGTAGCGAATGGCGCGCAGGCCCAGCGCCGGATTGGCCGCCTGCCGTTCGGTGCCGACCAGTGCGCGCGCCGTCTTGTCGGCGCCGAGATCGAGCGTGCGGATTGTTACCGGTTTGCCGGCCAGCGCTTTCGCCACTTGGCGGTAGGCTTCGAATTGCTCGTCCTCGCTGGGCAGGGTGTCGCGGTTCATGAAAAGGAATTCGGTACGGAACAGGCCGATGCCAGCGGCGCCCGCTTCCCGGACCTGCTGGATGTCTTGCGGCAGTTCGATGTTGGCTTGCAAGCTGATGTCGACATCGTCAAGCGTGGTGGCGCGCGCGGTCTTCAGGCGATTGAGCTTCGAGCGCTCGAGTTCCAGCTCGCGCTTCCTGAGCCGGTATTCCTCCAGCACGCGCGCGTCCGGATCGACAATCAATACGCCACGCGAGCCATCGACGATGATCAGGTCATCCTCGCGCACCAACGGGCGCGCATGGTGCAGGCCGACCACGGCGGGAATGGCGAGGCTGCGCGCGACGATTGCGGTATGCGAGGTCGCACCGCCCAGGTCGGTGACAAAGCCGGCAATCTTCTGGCGCTTGAACTGGATGGTGTCGGCGGGCGAGAGGTCGTGCGCGACGATGACGATTTCGTTGTCGGTGCCCTTCTTCGTCAGCCGGCGCGGCTTGCCGAGCAGGGCGCGCAACACCCGTTCGACGACCTGGACGATGTCATGCTTGCGCTCGCGCAGGTAGCTGTCGTCGATTTCCTCGAACTGGGCTACCAGCAGTTCCATCTGTTGCACCAGTGCCCACTCGGCATTGCAGCGGCGCTCGCGGATCAGATCCTTGGGGACCGCGGAGAGCAGCGGATCATCGAGGAACATCGCATGCACGCCCACCAGCGCCGAGAGCTCGCTCGGTGAACCCGGCGTCGCGGCCTCGGTATTCAGGACACCCAGTTCGGTGCGTACCGTCACCAGCGCTTCCTCGAAGCGGGCAATTTCGCGGGGGATGTCGCGTTCGCGCACCGCATAGTGGGCGACTTCAAGCGTGGCATGCGAGATCAGGTGGGCGCGGCCGATGGCAATGCCCTGGGAAACCGCGAGGCCGTGCAGCGAAAAGCTCATCTGCTGGCCCCCTCCCCCCGATCCCCGCCCACGCGGGGGTGACGGGCGCTCACTCTTCCTCCCCGAAACGGTCGGCGATCAGGGCGAGGATGGCGGCAAGGGCCGCGTCGGCCTGTTCGCCCGAAGTGTCGACCATGATGCTGCTGCCCTTGCCGGCGGCCAGCATCATCACGCCCATGATGCTCTTGGCGTTGATGCGACGGCCGTTGCGTTCCATCCAGACTTCGCAGGGATAGCTACCCGCCAACTGGGTCAGCTTGGCGGAGGCGCGGGCATGCAGGCCCAGCTTGTTCATGATGGCGGCTTCTGCTTTCGGCATCTCAGTGCTTGAGCATGTTGATGACGCCGTCTCGGCCGCCGCCGATAGCCCGCGAAAGCAGGGTTTCCATGCCCTTGTCGCGGTAGCTGATGGCCCGCAGCAGCATCGGCAGGCTGATGCCCGCGATGCCTTCGATCTTGCCCGGTTGCAACATCTTGCCGGCGAGGTTGGAAGGCGAGGCGCCGAAAATGTCGGTCATGATCAGCACGCCCGCGCCGGTATCGACGAGTTTGAGCATCTGCCGCGCGAGCGGCAACAGATCGTTGGGATCGTCGCCCGCCGCCACGCCCAGTTGCAGCAATTGTTCCGGTCGTTTGTTGAGCACATGGCAGGCGCATTGCAGCAGCGCTTCGCCGAGGGTGTCGTGGGTGATGAGGAGGATGCCGATCATTTCAATAATTATTGCACGAGGTTGGTGCGCAGATTTTCTATCTCGAACCGCAGCCTTCCCTGCATGGCGGCAGTGACATAAATCCGTCCGAGTGCGTCAACGCGCAACACCTGAGTGACATCGAGCCGGCGTGCGAGTTCGATCCAGCGATCTCCCGCGACGAAGAGCGGTTTGGTCAGCACGTCGGAACGCATGCCGGCATCCGCTGCCGGCGGGATCAGCACCGTCAGGGACTGCGTGCTTAGCGCCGGTTCGCCGGTACGCGGGTCGAGCAGATGGCTATAGCGCCGGCCATCCAGTTCGAAATAGCGCTGGTAATCACCCGATGTGCCGATGGCTTCCCCATCCCGCAGGTCCAGCGTGGCAAGCGGCGCGCCACCCGCCCTGTCGACGCGCGGGTGCTGGATGCCGACGCGCCAGGGCGCGTCGCCCTGGCTGCCCCCCTTGTGACCCATGGCCAGCACGTTCCCGCCGATGTTGATGAGTGCATTGTGAATGCCGCGCGCCTTGAGCAGTGCCGCCGCGCGATCGAGCGCTACGCCTTTGAGATAGCCGCCGAAATCAAGTGCCACCACCGGGTTTTTCGAGCTGACAACATGGTTTTCGATGGTCAGGTCGGCGATCGAGGGTTTTGCCGCAACCAGGGCTTTCAGCGCCTCCGCATCGGGTAGCGCTGGTTTGAAGTCGTCCGAGTGAAAACCCCAGAGCGCGACGAGTCGGCCGATGCCGGGGTCAAAGAGATAATTTCCCTGTGCGGCCAGCGTCTGGGCGGAGCGAATGAATCCGGCGAGTTCAGCGGAAACCGTGTGCGGTTTCCCGGCGGCAATGGCAGCGTTCAGGGCGGTCAGTTCCGAGGGCTGCCAGGCATGGTAAGTCCGGTGCAGGCGGTCGAATTCGCGCAGCACCTCACCCAGCGCCGCATGTGCTTCGGCTTCCGGCGCACCCCAGACGACCACCTCGACACGCGTGCCGAACACAAAGGCTTCCTGAGCGATCGGGACGGGTCGGGCACAGGCAACCATCAGCAGGGACAGTACGCAAACGAGGAAAAGCTTCATGCCTCGCCGTTTTGTTCGAGTTCGCGTGCCGCCGCCAGCAAGGCCAGCCGCGCTACCACGCCATATGCGTAGAAGCGGTTGGGTGGCGCATCGGGCGCCTGGGTACTGTCGGGCAGGGTGCAGCCGGTCTCGAAGGCGAGCGGTTTGAACTGCATGCCGGGTGCGTTGAGGTTCTCGTCGATGCCGCGCTGGGTGTGTACGCGATAAAAGCCGCCGACGACATAGTGGTCGATCATGTAGACCACCGGCTCGGCGACTCCCGCATCCACCGTCTCGCAGGTCGGTACGCCTTCCTGGATGATGACTTCGGTGACCTGCAAGCCTTCCTTGACCACGGCCATCTTGTTGCGCTGGCGGCGGTTGAGTTCCTTTACCTCGCTGGCATCCTTCACCGTCATGATGCCCATGCCGTAGGTGCCGGCATCGGCCTTGACGATGACAAAGGGCGTGGCAGCGATGCCATATTCCTTGTACTTGGCGCGGATGTGGTAGAGCAGTTTGTCGACGTTTGCCGCCAGGCACTCCGTGCCGGCACGCTCCTGGAAGTTGATTTCGCCGCAGACCGCGAATTGTGGATCGAGCAGCCAGGGATCGAGGCCGAGCAATTCGGCGAACTCCCGCACCACGCGCCGGTAGGCGGCAAAGTGCTGCGACTTGCGCCGGACATGCCAGCCGGCATTCAGCGGTGGCAGGATGAACTGCTCGCGCAGATTCTCCAGGATGGGCGGTACGCCGGCCGACAGGTCGTTGTTAAGCAATATCGCGCAGGGGTCGAAGTCACTTAGTCCGATGCGTCGTCCGCGGCCATCCGCGCCGGTCGAACCGAACCGCTGTAACGGTTCGAGCGTCAGTGTCTGGCCGTCGGCCAGTTCGATGACGGTGGGCGCCGTGATTTCCGGCAGCAGCGAACCGATCCGCACGTTAAGGCCGGTGTGCTGCAGGATTGTCGCCAGCCGTGCCACGTTCGCCAGGTAAAACTGGTTGCGCGTGTGGTTCTCCGGCACGATCAGCAGGTTCTTCGCTTCAGGGCAAACCTTCTCGACCGCCACCATTGCCGCTTGCACGCACAGTGGCAAAAAGGCTGGATTGAGATTGTTGAAGCCGCCCGGAAACAGGTTGGTGTCCACCGGGGCGAGCTTGAAGCCGCTGTTGCGCAAATCGACCGAGCAATAGAACGGCGGCGAATGCTCAAGCCACTGGCCGCGCAACCAGCGCTCAATCGTCGTTTCGGCTTCGAGAAAACGCTTTTCCAGTGCCAGTAGCGGCCCGGTCAGTGCGGTGGTGAGATGGGGAACCATTGGGAATAATGTTACACCAGCCGTCGCGTCGGGTATCGGGTACCTGGCACCGAGTGAACGACGTAGAATCGGGCCAATCTTGCGGAGTATGGCTTAATGAATCCTCAGACCTTCGAGCTTGCTGTTTGTGCCGACGGTATCGTCGCGCCAGGTTTCGGCGTGCTGGCAGCCTTCGTCCCGGCCACTGCCGGCGAGCCGCCGGTGGTGGCGCTGAGTTGCGATCCGCGCCACGATCCCGGCCGAACGATCCAGGAACTCGCGCCCGCCGTGATCGGCTGGCTGGCGGTGGAGCTGGGCGAGCCGGCGACAGCCGACGCCATCTGGACCGTCATCGACAACTATGGGCGCTTCAACCAGGCGGTGCCCGATTTTTCAACAGTCGGCGCGGGGCCGTCCCAAGCCGATGCCCTCCCCGTGGGGGGCAGCGAGCCGGGGTTGCGAGCGTGGGGGGCCAATAAAGTCGGCGCTGGCGAGACGGCACCTGCCGTCGAATTCCGCCGCTTTGTGAGCGGCATCAGCATCGATGCGTTCTACAAGAATGTCGGTGCCGCGGCCGAAGCGGCCATCGAACTGCTGTCGGCGCTAATCGAGCAGGCGAGCCAGGACCCGGCGACGCCCCCGATGATGGAATTTCTCGACGCGGTCGAAGCGCACGGCAGCCTGCCCGCGCCCGGCCTGATTTTTCGCAAGGTTGCGGTGGCCGCCGAAGAAGGGGATGCGCGCGCGGTGGCGCATGCCATTCAGCCCGATCCGGTGATTTCCGCCTCGCTGATCAACTCGGCGAATGCTGCGCGCTTCATTGCCGGCGGCAAAACCGCCTCGGTACCGCAGGCCGTGACGCGTCTCGGCACCAGTTTCGTCAAGCGCGTGGTGTTCGTCGCCGAAATGATGGTGCGGTATCAAAAGGGTGTCTGCCGGGGCTTTGATTATCGCGGCTTCTGGTTCAACGCTTTGGCGACGGGTGCCGCGATGCGCGCCCTGCTGCGCGAATATGAAATTTCCTCGCAGCGCGCCGACGATGCGTTTACCACCGGCCTGGTTTCCAGCATCGGCTGGCTCGCGGTGGCAGAAACCTATCCCGCGTTGATGGGGCGCTACCTGGAGCGCTGTCGAAATGCCGACCCGATCTCCAAGGCGCACGCACAACGCGAGATCTTTCCCTGCGAGATCAGCAAGGTTTCGGAGCGTTATCTGCAGCGCTTTGAGTTTCCCGAAAGCGTGCATGCCGCCGTTGCCGGACGCAACAATGTCGACCGGCAGTGGTACGACGTGTTGGGAAGGGCGGTGCGGATTGCCCAGGCCATGTCGCCTTTCGAATGCCTGGCGATTCCGACCACTGTCGCCGTGCCGGATGACTGCCGCGAAGAATGGGGCCGCTGGCAGGGATTCGTTACCTCGATACGCTAAAGTCGGCGCCGGTTTGGGGCAACCCGCAGCAGCACTAATTGGTTTTTTGCTGACGGCGTTCCAGCTTGAGCTCGTGTTCGTGGATCCTGATGCGGCGCTCGATGCCGATCGCTTCGAGTTCGACGCGGTGTGTTGCGCGTTCGGCTTCGTGCCGCGCCTTCCTGCTATCTTCCAGACAGCTGGCCATGAGGAATTTCTCGCGGCAGAAGGCTTCGGACTCGACCCGTGTCTTGTCCGCCTGCATGCGCATCAGTTTTGCCCGGGAACGCAGATCGGCGGCCTGTGCGCGCAACTGCGCCCAGTCTTCCGCCGGCATCGTCGTCGCGACGTCCTGCGCCCGTACCGGCAGCGCCAGCGGCACCAGCACACATAACAATGCGATGAAGTGTTTCATGCCTGCCTCTAGAATGATGCCTATGACTTCGACCCGCTCATTCTATGCCTCCGCCGGGCCGCCCCAAGGAGGCAGGCGCCCCCCTGTGGGGGGCAGCGAGCCAATTTTGCGAGCGTGGGGGGCTACTTGATCCTGCTCCGCAAACTCACTTTCGCCCGCGCCGGCAAGCCCCTGGTGACGGATGCCTCGCTGCAACTGCACCCGGGGTGGAAGATCGGCCTGACCGGAGCAAACGGCTGCGGCAAGTCCTCCTTCTTTGCGCTGTTGCGCGGCGAACTGCATGCGGAAGGCGGCGACCTGGAAATTCCGGCCGTCTGGCGCATCGGCCATGTGGCGCAGGATACGCCGGCCCTGCCGACGCCGGCGCTGGAATTCGTGCTCGACGGCGATACCGAATTGCGGGCGGTGGAAGCCGCACTGCTGGATGCGGAAGACGCGCATGACGGCCACCTGATTGCCGAGTTGCACACGCGCTTGCAGGACATCGACGGCTACGCGGCCAAGGCGCGCGCCGCCGAGATTCTCGCCGGATTGGGGTTTGCCGAGGCCGACCACCGGCGTGCCGTTGCCGACTTTTCGGGCGGCTGGCGCGTGCGCCTCAACCTTGCCCGTGCGCTGGTCGCCCGTGCCGACCTGTTGCTGCTCGACGAGCCGACCAACCACCTCGATCTCGACGCCGTGCTCTGGCTGGAGAGCTGGCTCAAGAGCTTTCCCGGCACGCTGGTGATGATCTCGCACGACCGCGATTTTCTCGATGCCGTGGTGAACCAGATCCTCCATATCGACAGCGGTCAGATGAAGCTCTACGGCGGCAACTACTCGACCTTCGAACGCACGCGCGCCGAGCGTCTCGCCCTGCAGCAGGCCATGTACGTCAAGCAGCAGCGCGAGGTCGCCCATCTGCACACCTACATCGAGCGCTTCCGCGCCAAGGCCAGCAAGGCGCGCCAGGCGCAGAGCCGCCTGAAGGCGCTGGCGCGCATGGAGCTGATCAGCGCGGCCCACGTCGATACGCCCTTTTCGTTTCGCTTCCGCGAACCCGAAGGCGTCTCCGATCCGCTGCTGACGCTGGAGGATGCAAAAGTCGGCTATGGCGAGACGGCGCTGCTCGACAAGATTCGCCTGACGCTGCGTCCCGGCAGCCGTATCGGCTTGCTAGGCCGCAACGGTGCGGGGAAGTTGACGCTCGTGAAATTGCTCGCCGGCGAAAAGTCGGCGCCTCATTTGCGTACGTGGGGACGGCGACTGGAGGGGCGTCACCTCAAGATCGGCTACTTCGCACAGCACCAGATGGAGCTGCTGCGCCCGGACGAATCGCCGCTCAAGCATCTCGTCCGGCAGGAGCCCCTGACCCGCGAGCAGGAACTGCGCGATTACCTCGGCGGCTTCGATTTTCGCGGCCAGATGACCGACGCGCCCTGCGGCAATTTCTCAGGGGGCGAAAAGGCGCGGCTGGCGCTGGCGCTGATGATCCGCACGCGCCCCAATCTGCTGCTGCTCGACGAACCGACCAACCACCTCGACCTCGAAATGCGTGAGGCACTCACGCTCGCCCTGCAGGAAACCGAAGCGGCGATGGTGCTGGTCTCGCACGACCGGCATCTGTTGCGTACCACGGTCGATGAATTGTGGCTGGTGGCCGATGGCCACGCACAGGCTTTCGACGGTGACCTCGACGACTACGCGGACTGGCTCGCGACACAGCGCAACAAGGCCCGTAGCAGCGCGCCCGCCGATCCTGAAAAGCTGGCCCGTGTCGAATCGCGGGTGGCCGATGCCGCCGGCCGAAAGTCGGCTCTGGCGGGACGGCGCAACTTGCAGAAGGAAGCCGACAAGCTCGAAAAGCAACTCTCTGGGTGGCAGGCCGAGAAAGCCGATCTGGATGAGAAGCTGGCCGACCCCACGCTATACGCCGCGCCCGACCGCGTGCTGATCGAAAGCCTTAACAAACGCCAGACAGAACTGACTGCGATCATCGAGACGGCCGAAACGCGCTGGCTGGAGATCCATGAGGCGCTGGAAGGCGCTTAAAGCCTTGCTGGTCGAGTAAGATCCGACCTTTTCTCAGTGGAGCCCGCCGTGCAACTGGTTTGTCTCGACCTCGAAGGGGTGCTCGTCCCCGAGATCTGGATCGAATTCGCCGAGCGCACCGGCATTCCCGCGCTGCGCCGGACTACCCGCGACGAGCCCGACTACGACAAGCTGATGCAATACCGGCTGGCGCTGCTCAGGCAGCACCAGCTCGGCTTGCCCGATATCCAGAAAGTCATTGCCGACATGGGGCCGATGCCCGGCGCGAGGGATTTTCTCGACAAGCTGCGCTGCGACTATCAGGTGATCATCCTCTCCGACACTTTCTACGAATTCGCCATGCCACTGATGTCGCAGCTCGGCTTTCCCACGCTGTTCTGCCACAAGCTGGAAGCGGACACTGACGGCTTCGTCGTGAAATACCATCTGCGCATGCCGGACCAGAAGAAGGAATCGGTGCGGCGTTTCAAGGAAATCAATTTCCAGGTCATCGCCGCCGGCGACTCATACAACGATACGGCCATGCTCAGCGAAGCCCACGCCGGCATCCTGTTCCACCCGCCGCAGAATGTCATCGACGAGTTCCCGCAGTTCCCGGTGACGATGAACTACGCTGAGTTGCGTACCGAAATCGACAAGGCTAGCCGGCGTATTTGAAATTCACTGACATGCACCGCGACCGCTTCTATACGCTTGCCGCTTCCTGTCCCGACCGCACGGGCATCATCGCGCGCGTCACCGGTTTCATCGCCGAGCATCAGGGCTGGATTCTCGAGTCGAGCTTCCACGCCGATGACACGGAAAAGCGCTACTTCATGCGCCTCGAAATCAGGGCCGATTCGCTGCCCTTCGGGCTTGCCGAATTTCGTGACCGCTTTGCGCCCATCGCCACCGAACTCGAAGCACAGTGGAAGATCAGCGACAGCGCGGCGAAGAAGCGCGTCGTCGTGCTGGTCAGCAAGCAGGAACACTGCCTCTACGACCTGCTGGCGCGCTGGCAGTCGCAGGAACTGGACATCGAGATTCCCTGCGTCATCTCGAACCACGACTCCCTCAAGGGTTTCGTCGAGTGGCACGGCATTCCTTTTCACCACGTGCCGGTGACTGCCGACAACAAGCTGCAGGCCGATGCCGAGTTGCGCCGGCTGTATGAAGAGTCGCGCGGCGATACGATGGTGCTGGCGCGCTACATGCAAATCCTCCCGCCCGAGACCTGCGCCGCTTTCCCGGGGCAGATTCTCAACATCCATCATAGCTTCCTGCCCAGTTTTGTCGGTGCCAAGCCCTACCATCAGGCCTACCTGCGCGGGGTCAAACTGATCGGCGCCACCTGCCACTACGTGACCTCGGATCTGGATCAGGGCCCGATCATCGAGCAGGACGTGATTCGCATCGACCACTCCGACTCACCGGACGACATGGTGCGCTATGGCAAGGACATCGAGAAGACCGTGCTGGCGCGCGGGCTGCGCTACCACCTCGAGGATCGCGTCCTCGTGCACGGCAACAAGACGGTCGTTTTCCGCTAAATCGAGTCATTGCTGATAGCGTGATGCTGCCAGGACGGCGTGAAATGCTTGTACTTGGCTTCTCGCCTATGTTAGTTTGGTGCCGTAAAGTATTTGTTCCCAAATAATCAACTAAATATGGGGTGTCCTGATGAAGTTATCCATTGCAACTCTTGCAGTTACTGCGGTACTTGGAAGTTCTGTGGTCATGGCCGGGTCCACAGATTTATTCCTGGGTGACCACAGCAGCGACCGGTTCAGCCAGTAAATCTTCAACCAAGGCCTATGCCGGTCTCAATTGGAAGATGGGGGGCGGCATGACCCCGGCGATAGTACTTGGCATAGCGAGTACCAAGACAAAATCCAATGGCGATACCAGCGGCGCCAACCTGGCGTTCCACTTTGACGTGGCGGGTGGCTTCAAGCCGGGTAAACTCAAACTCAGCTATCTCGACGGCAAGGAGGACCTGCAGGGAGACCTGGGTATTGGCTATGACTTCATCAAGACCGCTCCGCTGGTCGGTCTCGGTGTCAATATTCCCCACCTTGCCGCCGGTGTCGATGGCTACGTGAGCCATGGTTTTGTGCCTTATGCCACGCTGCACACTCTGGGTAAATTCGATAAGCCTGCCCCCTCAAGTGCATCCACAACGGTATGTACGAATGTCGGGACCAATAATGGTGATTTTTACAACTCTGACTGCACCGGGGTACCATAGTCGCCGATGGGTAGTTTGACATCGGAATCACGCCGACGATTGTTGAAAATCGTCGGCATGTTCTTTTTGGGGGAAGTACCCGGGATTGGGCAAGTTTGGGCCGCAGTCCCGCCGACCCTGCTTGAACATAAAACCCTGGCGGCTTTCATTGATGTCTTGATTCCGCGCGATGCAGTGAGTGGCTCGGCGACCGATCTCCAGGTCGATGCAAGGCTTTGGGAGTTTGCGCAATCATCAAGCCAGTTTCGCCGTCTCGTCCTACTGGGCTGTCAATGGTTGAACATGACGGGTGGCCTGCCTTTCGCCAAGCTTCAAACTGAGCAGCAAAGCGCTGTCGTGGAATGGATGACTACTGCGGACTGGAATCAGGTGCCGCGGCGTTTCTATGAGTTGCTCCGCCAAGCCGTGGCCGAGATCTACTACAGTGACCCTTCAGCCTGGAAAGGGCTTGCGATCAAGCAACCGCCCCAACCCTTCGGCTACCCGCCACCCTGGCAATGAAACCGCCTTACGATGCTGTCGTTGTCGGTGCTGGCGCAGGGGGTGCCGCCGCCGCCTGGCGACTGTGCGAGCAGGGTTTGAACGTGCTCCTGCTCGAGGCTGGGCCATGGTTTGATCCGACCCGGGATTACAAGCTCGACCAGCCGGACTGGGAGCGACATAAGTTTCCCGAGCCTGTGGGGAGCCGTGGCGAAGTCACCATCGGCAAGCTCGATCGCCTTGATGCGGCTAACGATGACTTGCGTTCATGGAACAAAGTATTGGGGCCGCTGGTTCGTGATGAGTCGCGTCAGGCCATGGGGCCGGGTTACTGGCATGTGCAGGGGATCGGTGGCACCACCTTGCACTTCGTCGGTGAGTCGCATCGAATGCACCCGGCGGCAATGAAGCTGCACAGTCGTCACGGGGTTGGCTGTGACTGGCCGCTCGAATATGCCGACCTCGAACCCTATTATGTGCTTTGCGAAAACCTCGTCGGTGTGGCCGGTCCGGCAGATCAGGGCGCCCGTTGGCGCAGCCAGCCCTATCCGTTGCCGCCCCATCCGTTCAGCCCCCCGGCAAAACTGTTAGTGGAAGCCGGCAGTCGTTTGGGAATGCGCTGGCAGGAGAATTCTCGCGCGGCCCTTTCGGCGGTGTATGACGGGCGCCCCGCCTGTAATTACTGCGCAAATTGCAGTCGCGGATGCCCGTTGGGTGACAAGGGCTCGGCAGATGTCACTTTTATCCGCAAGGCACGCGAGAGCAAGCGCCTGACAATAAAGTCTGGCTCCCCTGTAGTGCGCATCCTGGCAGGTAAAGGGGGGCGAATCGACGCGGTCGAGTATCTGGAAGGAAAGAGCCTGCGACGAATCGAGACGCCCGTACTCGTCCTCGCTGGGGGTGCGGTACAAACGCCCAGGCTATTGCTGGCGAACCGCAGCCGCCGTTACCCTGGGGGCCTGGCCAACAGTTCGGGACAGGTCGGGCGCAACTTCATGGAGACGCTCTCCTGGAATAGCTCCGCCCTGATACCCGGGCTGGCCAATAGCCATGTTGGACTGCCATCCGATGCCATCTGCTGGGATTTCAATGCGCCGGATGCAATCCCTGGCGTGATCGGTGGATGTCGCTTCAATTCCAGTGTGCAGGAAATCGGTTTCACCGGGCCGATTGCTTATGCCACGCGGGCTATTTCCGGATTCGGTAGCCGCTTGAAAGAAGGAGTACGCAGCGGATTTGGCAGTGCATTGTCGGTGGGTGCCATTGGCGAGTTTCTTCCCAACGAAGGCACTTACGTCGATCTTGATCCGCAGAGAAAAGATCGCTTCGGGATTCCCTTGCCGCGTTTGCACTCGCATCTTGGACATGAAGAAATCAAGCGGCTGCGGTTCATGGCCGAGCAATCCCGCCGTTTGCTGAAAGAGGCTGGTGCGGCAAGCCTGATGGAGGAGTTTGGGGCGTGGGATTCATTTTCGGCAACGCATGTTTTCGGAACGTGTCGAATGGGCAAGGATTCACGGACTTCCGTCGTCAATGCGCAAGGCCGCAGCCATGATCATCCGAATCTCTTTATCACCGATGCCAGCATATTCCCCTCGAGTGGCGGCGGGGAGTCGCCGTCGCTGACCATTCACGCGCTCGCCGTCATGGCGGCGGATGCCATTACGCGCTGATCGGAAAGTCGGCGCTGGCGGGACGGCAGTGTGCAAAAAAACGGGCACCGTTGCCGGTGCCCGAATCCACTTTGGGAGCGGAGGGAGGATCAGTAGTGGTAAGCCGATTCGCCGTGGGCCGTGATGTCGAGGCCTTCGCGCTCCTCGTCTTCCGGCACACGCAGCCCGACGACCACATCGACGATTTTGTAGCAGATGAAAGCGACGATGCCGGACCAGAGGATGACGGTGCCGACGCCCCAGAGCTGGCTGATCACCTGCGCGGTCATGTCGTAGTCGCCCACCTTGTTGGCTACGTAGTCATACACGCCGGTGCCGCCGAGGCTGGGCGCAGCGAACACGCCGGTCAGTACGGAGCCGAGGATGCCACCGACGCCATGCACACCGAACACGTCGAGCGCGTCGTCCGCGCCGAGCATCTTCTTCAGGCCATTTACGCCCCAGAGGCAGACCACGCCGGCGAGCAGGCCGATCACGATCGCGCCCATCGGGCCGACGAAGCCGCAAGCCGGGGTAATCGCGACGAGGCCGGCGACGGCACCCGAAGCCGCACCCAGCATCGAGGGCTTGCCCTTGAAGATCCATTCGGCGAACATCCAGGAGAGCGTCGCGGCAGCCGTGGCGACCAGCGTGTTGACCATCGCGAGAGCGGCGACGCCATTGGCTTCGAGGTTGGAGCCGGCGTTGAAGCCGAACCAGCCCACCCACAGCAGCGCGGCACCGACCATGGTCATCGTCAGGCTGTGCGGCGTCATCGATTCCTTGCCGTAGCCGACGCGCTTGCCAATCAGGAAGGCGCCGACGATGCCGGCCATTGCCGCGTTGATATGCACCACCGTGCCACCGGCGAAGTCGAGCGCGCCCTTGGCCCAGAGGAAGCCAGCACCCGCCAGCACCTTTTCAAGTGAGGCGGCATCGGAGATCGCATCGGGCCCATCCCAGTACCAGACCATGTGCGCCATCGGCAGGTAGGAGAAGGTGAACCAGAGCACCGCGAACAGCAGCACCGCGGAAAACTTGATGCGCTCGGCGAAGGCGCCGACGATCAGGGCGGTGGTGATGGCAGCGAAGGTGGCCTGGAAGACGACGAACACCAACTCGGGGATGACGACGCCCTTGCTGAAGGTCGCGCCGACGGAGTCCGCCGTAACGCCCATCAGGAAGAGTTTGTCGAAACCGCCGAAGAAGGCACTGCCGCCGGTGAAGGCCACGCTGTAGCCATACACTGCCCAGAGCACGCTGATCAGCGAGAAGATGACGAATACCTGCATCAGCACTGAGAGCATGTTCTTGGCGCGTACCAGGCCGCCGTAGAACAATGCGAGGCCGGGGATGACCATCAGGATGACCAGGATGGTCGAAACCATCATCCAGGCCGTGTCGCCCTTGTTGGGGAGGGGCGCGGCGACCGGAGCCGCTGCAGCTTCAGCGGTGGCAGCAGCTACCACGGGCGCAGCGTCAACGGGCTTTTCTTCCGCCGCCGCTACGCCCGAGATGCCGAGGCTGATGGCTGCCAGCACAATTGCGAACAGTTTTTTCATGACAATTCTCCTTAGAGTGCGTCCGGGCCGGTTTCGCGGGTACGGATGCGGACAACCTGTTCGAGGTCGAAGACGAAGATCTTGCCGTCGCCGATCTTTCCGGTGCTGGCAGCTTTTTCGATCGCTTCGATGGTCTGCTCGAGCAGTTCGGACTTGATGGCGGCCTCGACTTTCACTTTGGGCAGAAAGTCAACAACATATTCAGCGCCGCGATACAGCTCCGTGTGTCCCTTCTGCCGGCCAAAGCCCTTGACTTCGGTGACGGTGATGCCCTGCACGCCGACGGCGGCGAGGGCCTCACGAACCTCGTCAAGCTTGAACGGCTTGATGATGGCGGTAACGAATTTCATGATGGCTCCTTTGCGAGAAGGGACGGATTAGAAAGTCTTGCCGAAAGTGACGAGCAGGCGACCTTTGCCGAGATCCTTGTTGTAGACGTTGCGGTAGGGTTCTCCCGCGTCGCCCTTGGCATCGGTGTCAATATAGGCAAGGCCGACGACGCCAAAGCCGACGTCTTTGGTGACGCCAACTTTCCAGTCGGTGTAGGAGGCATCGCTGAAGTTCTTGATTTTCTGGTGACCGACGTGGCCGTTTACCCCCCAGCCATCGCCAAGATCATAGGCGGCGTTGAGTTCAAGATAGTCGCTGCCACGGGTTTTTTCGCCGCCCGTGCCGACCCAGCCAAAGACATGACTGGATGTCACGTAGGAGTACTTGGCAGAAAGCCATTTCCAGCCCAGGCCGGCATAGACCTCGGTGGTGTCGGCATCGACAAAACCTGTCGGGTAGGTGCCGGGGTAGTTATAGGTCAGGACACCGACATCGTAGGTGAAGTCCTCGGCGATAGTACCTTTGTAGCCACCATAGACGTCCAGTTCGATGCTGGAACTGATGCCGCCCAGATCCGATAGCCAGGAAATGTTGGAACCCCAGACGCCGGCATACAGACCGCTGCTATGGGCATAATCGAAGCCACCTTGCAGGGCCGGCTTGCGATTGGTCTGGCCGATGCCACGATAGATGTATTCGGATGCCAGCGTGACGTTGCCGGTAAACGTATGCTCGGGTGTCGGGGCCGGATCGGCAGCGACAGCGACGAGCGGGAAGGCAAAGGCAGAGGTAACGGCGAGGGCGATCAGTTTGTTGTTCATGAAAGTCTCCAAAGTGGTTGCTGTAATGAAAAGTTTGCAGGCATGTTTAGCACTTTGTGTGCCATAGGCAAATAATCTTTCATAAACATGATCATATGTGACTGGCGTTACGCATTGGGTACTGGCTGGATTGGAGCCTCCGCACTACTTTGATCCACGCAGGCGCCGCGAGCGCACCACGAAGGTGCGCCTGTTGCCGTCATGCAGCAATTGCCGATGGCATCATCCACGGTGCTACACTTACTTTTGTCCCTATTCCCGAGATCGCCATGCTCGACCCGAAATTTCTCGAAGACATCAGCGCCGGAATTTCCCGGGCGCTTGCCGCGACACCAGCCGCCGACATTGAAAAAAATATGCGCACCCTGCTCACCGCGCAGTTCGCCAAGTTCGACCTCGTGACGCGTGAGGATTTCGAGATCCAGAAAGAACTGCTCGCCCGCGCGCAGGCTCGTCTGGCGCAGCTGGAAGCGCGGCTGGCCGAGCTCGAAGCGCGCAAATAGGCGCGCCGTGTCGCTTGCCGTCCTCAAAAGCCGCGCGCTGGCCGGCCTGAGTGCCCCCGAGGTCGCGGTCGAGGTGCATCTGGCCAATGGGTTGCCATCGTTTACCCTGGTCGGCCTGCCCGAGACTGAAGTCAAGGAGGCGCGCGAACGCGTGCGTGCCGCCATTCAAAACAGCGGCTTCGAATTTCCCGCCAGGCGCATCACGGTGAACCTGGCACCAGCCGATTTGCCCAAGGAGTCCGGCCGCTTCGATCTGGCGATTGCACTGGGCATCCTGCTTGCCTCGAAACAACTCGAGGCGCCGACGCTCGATGCGCATGAATTTGCCGGCGAGTTATCGCTTTCCGGTGCATTGCGCCCGGTGCGCGGCACGCTCGCCATGTGCCTTTCGGCCGTTGGCGCGGGACGTGCCTTTGTGTTGCCTGCGGCGAGTGCCGACGAAGCAGCGCTGGTCGGTAGCGCAACGATCCTGCCGGCGCACGGGTTGCTCGACGTCTGCGCCCATCTCAATGGCACCGCAGCACTGGTACCGCATGTTCGCGCCGTCTCGCCAGCGCCGACTTTCGTTCCCGACCTTGCCGAGGTGCGGGGACAGATGCCGGCAAAAAGAGCGTTGGAGGTCGCAGCGGCGGGCGGCCACAGCTTGTTGATGAGCGGCCCGCCCGGCTCCGGCAAGTCGATGCTTGCACAACGCCTGCCCGGGCTGTTGCCGCCGATGACCGAAACCGAGGCGCTGGAAAGTGCTGCCGTACATTCGCTGGCTGGCAACTTCGATGTGGCGCGCTGGGGACAACGGTCGTTTCAGGCCCCCCACCATACGGCCTCCAGCGCGGCCCTGGTGGGCGGCGGCGGGGTGCCGCGCCCAGGCGAAATTTCGCTGGCGCATCACGGTGTGCTGTTTCTCGACGAGTTGCCTGAATTCGAACGGCGCGTCCTCGAGGCTTTGCGCGAACCGCTCGAAACGGGCCACATCCGCGTTTCTCGCGCCGCCCGCCGGGCGGAATTTCCGGCGCGCTTCCAACTGGCGGCGGCGATGAACCCCTGTCCCTGCGGGTGGTTGGGGCATGGCAGCGGCAAGTGCCGCTGTACGCCCGACCAGATTGCGCGCTATCGCGGCAAGCTTTCCGGCCCGCTACTCGACCGCATCGACCTCATGGTCGAAGTGCCGGCAGTGACGGAAGCGGAATTGAGCACGCGCGGCGAAGGCGAACCATCCGTTACCGTGCGCGCACGTGTTGCGGCAGCGCGTGAGCGCCAGATTGCGCGTCAGGGCAAACCCAATGCCCAGCTGACACCGGACGAGATCGATCAGCACTGCCTGCCCGACGGCGCTGGCGCGGCGTTACTGAAACAGGCAATGTTGCGGCTCGACCTGTCGGCGCGTGCCTATCACCGCATTCTCAAGGTGGCGCGCAGCATTGCCGACCTGGCGGGCGACGAACTCGTCCGTGGTTCGCATATTGCCGAGGCGATTCAGTATCGGCGCGGCTTGGGATAGCCCCGATGGGCGGCGCAGGGTGGGCGGATATTATTTTGCATTATTTGACGATTTAGCGTATGGTGCTTGAGCGATTTTCAAGTAGTGCTATTGTTGTTCGGTTCGGTATCCGCGGCTCCCGCGGCTTTTCCCCCCTTCATCACCCCGCCGTCTTGACTTTCGTCCCAACCGGGGGCTTCGCCCTCAATTGTTATTTTTTTCAGGATATTCAAGACATGGCAACAGGTACTGTGAAGTGGTTTAACGATTCAAAGGGTTTTGGTTTCATCACGCCGGAAAATGGTGGCGAAGATCTTTTCGCACATTTCTCCGCGATCCAGAGCCAGGGTTTCAAGACCCTCAAGGAAGGCCAACGCGTCAGCTTCGACATCACCACCGGCCCCAAGGGCCAGCAGGCGTCGAACATTCGCGCGGCTGACTGAACGGTCGGTTTGGCGTGGCGGCGACGCCATGCCGCGCTCGACCGCTCTACCGGAAAGGCCCGGCTTTGCCGGGCTTTTCCTTTTGCGTTTCCAAGGAGAATAAATACGCATGGCAAAGGAAGAACTTCTCGAAATGAATGGCGTGGTGAACGAGGTCCTGCCCGATTCACGCTATCGCGTCACGCTCGACAACGGGCACATGTTGATTGCCTACAGCGCAGGCAAGATGCGCAAGAACCACATCCGCATCCTCGCGGGCGACAAGGTTACCCTCGAGCTATCCCCTTACGACTTGAGCAAGGGACGCATCAATTTTCGCCATATCGAAGGCCGGACATCTGTCGCGCCGCAGCGCCGCCGGTTCTAGAGAGCAAGCATCAGCCGGTTTGCCGGCAATGTGTTTCGCGGACGAGTGGCATTAGCAACAGTGCGCATGCCACGGTGCCAAACAGCAAGGTGAAGCTGTCCTGCCAGACCGCCGCAGAATAGATCCGCACACCGTTTTCCTGCACGCCGCCCCAGCCGCGGTCGAGCAGCCAGCCGATACCCGGCTGCAAGAGTACGCCGCCCAGCAGCGGCCCCATGTTGACTACCCCGGACGCGGTGCCCATCAGGCGTAGCGGCAGCGATTCCTTGGCCCAGGCAAAGCCGATGATGATGTTGCCCGAAGCGAAGCCGATCACGATCAGCAGTGGAATCATCAGCCACAATGGCAGCGGCAGGAAGATCACCGCGGCCCAGCCGGCCGTGGCTATTGCGCCACTGATCAGGTAGAGCGGCTTGCGCCGGCCCAGCCGCTCGGACCAGCTGCCCAGCAGCGGCCCGCCCAGCGCCCAGGCCGCGAGCAGCGTCGAAGTGACGGCCGCCGCCGCCTTCGGATCGAGCCCATGCACCTGCCGTAGCCAGGGCACCCCCCACAGTCCGGCGAAGGCCAGCACCGCGCCGGAAAAGCCGATCGGTGCCAGCATCAGCAGCCAGATATTACGGTAGGACAGCGCTTCCGCCAGGCTGGCGATGATCGGCGCATGTCCGTGGCCAGCCGGACTTCCCTGGTGATGACTTTGATAGCCACGCGCGACGGGATCGTCGCGCACGAACAGCCAGATCGTCACGCACAGCACTGCGGCGAAAATGCCCGCGCTACCCATCACCCCGCGCCAGCCGAAGTTTTCGACCAGCAGGCGCAGGGGCACACCCGCCATCACACCGCCTATCACGCCAAAGAATAGCGCCATGCCCGAGGCAAGCGCATATTGCTGCGGTGGAAACCAGTGGCCTGCGAGCTTCAATGTCGAGACGAAGGCGACGGCTACCGAGGCGCCCACCAGCAAGCGGCCGAACGCCACCCAGCCGAAATCCGGTGCGTAGGCGAACAACAGGCTGCCGACGGCCGCGATGCCTGCACCGCCGGCAAGCACGCGGCGCGGTCCCCAGCGGTCGGCCATCACGCCAGTGGGAATCTGCATCGCCACGTAGGCATAGAAATAGAAGGCCGACAGATTGCCAAGTGCCGCGCCACCGATGGCGAACTCCGCCATCAACTGGTCGGTCATCACGGCCGGCGCGACGCGCTGATAAAAGGCAAACAGGTAGAACAGCGCGCCCAGACCCCAGATGGTCCAGGCGAGTCGGGCTGGCGGATACGTCAAAGTGGAAATTTATCCGCCCACCATAGCCGCGCACGCAGGCCCCAACGCGTGGTGTAGCCGACGACGCGAAAGCGGATGTTGCCCGCCGCATCGACGACAAAGTGCGCCGGTACGGCACGCACCCGCCAGACATCGGCGATGTCGCTATCGTCATCCGCCAGGGCCGGCACCTTGAGGTCCCTTTCCGCGAGGTATTCGGCTATCTCCTTGTGATCTCCCGACTGCATCGCCACCGAAATTACCGGCCAATCCTTCGCGATGCTTTCGATATTGCCTGCCTCGGCCTTGCATACGCTGCACCAGGTCGCCCAGAACACGACCAACTGCGCCGTTTGGCCACCGGCCGCCGTCTTGCCAGCGCCGAGTGTTACGTGGCTGCCGTCGGTGCGCAAGCCGGCGAGCGGTGGTGCTGCACCCTCGGCCAGCCCGCTGTTCTGCCAGGTGGTGATTGCGCCGATGATGACAACGAGGATCAGGGCTTCGAGTGTCCAGCGCTTCCAGCGCTTGGGGTCGCGCAGGGCGGCAAGGATGTCTGTACTGCGGGGCAAAGGCATGCTGCAATGTTATCAGCGGAACCCTTTGGTATTTTCGCGATCAACCAGATAAGCCGCCAAATCGTCACGCAGTCCAGGAGAACTTCATGTCCCGTGAGCCAGGTTTCCCGCAGGTAGCAGTGATCAATCGATCGCGTACGGTCGCGCAGCTGGTCGTTGGCAAGGAGACTTCCGACGGCGCCGGGGTGCGGCTGACCCGTGTGCTGTCGCAAGACCTGCAGAGTCGCCTCGATCCCTTCCTGATGCTCGATGCCTTTGGCAGCGACGACCCTGACGACTACATCGCCGGCTTTCCTGACCATCCGCATCGCGGCTTCGAGACGATCACCTACATGATTGCCGGGCGCATGCGGCATCGCGACAGCGCCGGCCACGAGGGACTGCTCGAAAACGGTGGAGTACAGTGGATGACGGCCGGGCGCGGCGTGATTCACTCCGAGATTCCGCAGCAGGAGAAGGGCCTCATGGAAGGTTTCCAGCTCTGGCTCAACCTGCCTGCCGCAGAGAAACTATGCGCGCCATGGTATCGCGACTTCACGGCCACCGACCTGCCCCGTTTCAGGACCGACGGTGGCGTGGATGTAATCGTGATTGCCGGCACGAGCCATGGCGTTGCCGGGGCGGTAACGCGCGTCGCGACCGCGCCGCTCTATCTGGATATCCATCTGCCGCAGGGTGCGCAGTTCGCCCAGCCGCTACCGGCGGAGCACAACGCCTTCGTCTATGTGTATCGGGGCGCAGTAGACGTTGCCGGCACGCGCGTACCGGCGCAGCGCATGGCAATCCTGGCGAGCAATACTTCCGCGGATGGCGTGCTTATCGAAGCGGCGGAGGACGCGCGCGTCCTGCTGATCGCCGGCCGGCCGCTAAACGAGCCGATTGCGCAATTCGGCCCGTTCGTGATGAACACGCAGGAGGAAATCCGGCAGGCGATGGCCGACTACAGCAGCGGGCGGCTGGCCTGAGAGCGTCAGCACTGCTCCCAGGGCAGGCCTTCAAAGCGCCAGCCGTTCTCGCTGCCGCGATGATGGTTATCGTTGAGTTCGCCTTCGAAACCGTGCAGCACGTTATAGACGCGTGTGAATCCGACGGCTTCGAGCGCGTCGCCGGCATCGATTGAACGATTGCCCGAGCGGCAGATCAGCACCACCGGTCGGTCGTGCGCATGACCGGCGAATTTCTTCACTTCACCGGCGAAATGCGGGTTGATTTCCCAGTCCGGGCCGTCGTTCCAGGCGACGTGGAGCGCACCGGCCGGGTGGCCGACAAAGAGGAATTCCATTTCGCTGCGGCAGTCGACGAACAGGGCCTTTGGATTGTCATGCAGGAATTGAGCGGCCTCTTTTGGCGTCAGGTGTTCCATGGCGAATCATCTCCTTGTGGGTTGAGCGAGAACAGTAATGCTAATCATGCCATTAATCAAGATGATATGGGCTACATGCTAGAATTTTCCTTGTTTTCAACCATTTCCGTATCCTTTCCCGTATGTCACCCGACCGCTCCAGCGAGTTACGCGATTTGCTCTCGCGGCGCATCCTCATTCTCGACGGCGCCATGGGCACCATGGTGCAGAAGCATGGTCTGGGCGAAGCCGACTATCGCGGCGCGCGCCTTGTCGACCATCACATCGACCTCAAGGGCAACAACGACCTGCTGAGCTTGAAGCGGCCGGACGTTATCGGTGCCATCCATGCCGCCTACCTTGAGGCCGGCGCCGACATCCTCGAGACCAACACCTTCAACGCCACGCGGGTCTCGCAGGCCGAATATGGCCTCGAAGAGCTCGCCTACGAGCTGAACGTGGCAGGCGCGCGCCTCGCCCGCGCGGTCGCCGACAAGTATTCGACACCGGACAAGCCACGTTTCGTCGCCGGCGTGCTCGGCCCAACATCGCGTACCTGCTCGCTCTCGCCGGATGTGAACGATCCCGGTTTTCGCAACGTCACGTTCGATGCGCTGGTGGCGGACTACATTGAAGCCGCGCGCGGGCTCGTCGCGGGGGGTGCCGACATCCTGATGGTCGAGACGATTTTCGACACGCTGAATGCCAAGGCCGCGCTCTACGCCATCGAGAAATTCTTCGATGAAGCCGGCCGGCGCTGGCCCGTGATGATTTCCGGCACGATTACCGATGCCTCGGGCCGCACGCTTTCCGGCCAGACGGCCGAGGCTTTCTGGAACTCGCTGCGCCATGCGCGGCCGCTGTCGTTCGGCCTCAACTGCGCGCTCGGCGCCAAGGAATTGCGGCAATACGTCGAGGAAATCGGCCGTGTCGCTGATTGTTGCGTTTCGGCGCATCCCAACGCCGGTCTGCCCAACGCTTTCGGCGGCTACGACGAAACCCCGCAAATGCTCGCCGCCGAGCTCGCGCAGTGGGCCCGGGATGGCCTGCTCAACATCGCCGGCGGCTGCTGCGGCACCACGCCCGAGCACATCCGTGCGATCGCGGCAGCGCTTAAGGATGTTCGGCCACGCCGTCCTGCCAGCGCCGACTTTTCGCTGCGGCTCGCCGGATTGGAGCCCTGTCATATCGGCACCGCTTCGCTCTTCGTGAACATCGGCGAGCGTACCAACGTCACGGGTTCGCGCGCCTTCGCGAAAATGATCCTCGAAAGCCGCTACGACGATGCGCTGCGCGTTGCGCGCCAGCAGGTCGAGAACGGCGCGCAGATCATCGACATCAACATGGACGAGGCGATGCTCGATGGCCAGGGCGCCATGGTGCGTTTCTGCAACCTGATTGCCAGCGAGCCGGACATTTCCAAGGTGCCGATCATGCTCGACTCCTCGAAGTGGGAGGTGATCGAGGCCGGCCTGAAATGCGTGCAGGGCAAGGGCATTGTCAATTCCATCTCGATGAAGGAGGGTGAGGAAAAGTTCCTCGCCCAGGCACGGCAGGCGCGCCGGCTCGGCGCGGCGGCGATCATCATGGCCTTCGACGAAGCCGGTCAGGCCGACACCTACCAGCGCAAGATCGACATCTGCAAACGTGCTTATGACCTACTGGTGGCCGACGACTTCCCTGCCGAGGACATCATCTTCGACCCGAACGTCTTTGCCATCGCCACCGGCATTCCCGAGCACGACAACTACGCGGTCGACTTCATCGAAGCCTGCCGCTGGATCAGGGCCAACCTGCCGCACGCGAACATTTCGGGCGGCATCTCCAACGTCTCGTTCTCCTTCCGCGGCAACGAGCCGGTGCGCGAAGCGATCCACACCGTCTTCCTCTACCACGCCATCCAGGCCGGCCTCACGATGGGTATCGTCAATGCCGGACAACTGGGTGTCTATGACCAGCTCGACCCGGTATTGCGCGAGAAGGTCGAGGATGTGGTGCTCAACAGAAAAGCCGGTGCGGGCGATGCGCTGGTCGAATTTGCGACGTCGGTCAAAGGCGCTGCCAAGGAACAAGTGCTGGATCTCGCCTGGCGTGAATGGCCGGTCGAAAAGCGCCTCGAACACGCCATGGTGCGTGGCATTACCGAATACGTGGTGGCCGATACCGAGGAATGCCGCGCCGCGCTGGCCGCCGCCGGCAAGCCGCCGCTGCACGTCATCGAAGGTCCGCTGATGGCGGGGATGAACGCCGTGGGTGACTTGTTTGGCGCCGGCAAGATGTTCCTGCCGCAAGTCGTCAAGTCGGCGCGCGTCATGAAGCAGGCCGTCGCCCACCTCGTGCCTTACATCGACGCAGAAAAACTGCGTACCGGCGCGGCGGCGAAAGGCAAGATCGTCATCGCCACCGTGAAAGGTGATGTGCACGACATCGGCAAGAACATCGTCGGCGTGGTGCTCGCCTGCAACGGCTACGAGATCATCGACCTCGGCGTGATGGTCGCGGCCGACAAGATTCTCGCCGCCGCGAAAGAGCATGCCGCCGATGTGGTGGGTTTGTCGGGCCTGATTACCCCCTCGCTTGAAGAAATGAGCCATGTCGCGGCCGAGATGAAGCGGCAGGGCTTCACCGTGCCACTCCTGATTGGTGGCGCAACCACCAGCCGCGCCCACACGGCCATCAAGATCGCGCCCAATTACAACGGCACGGTCGTGTATGTGCCCGATGCTTCGCGCGCCGTCGGCGTGGTCACCAAGCTGTTGTCGATCGATCAGTCCGCCGGTTTCAGGGACGAAATCGCCGCCGACTACGCGAAAGTACGCGAGCAGCACGCGAGCAAGCAGGGCGTGAAGTTGCTGACGCTCAATGCGGCACGGGCGAACCGGCTGAAACTCGACCACAAACCCTTCCAGCCTCGTCGCCCCGGACTGCGACCGCTGTGCCGGATCGACCTCGCAGCGCTTGCGCGCTACATCGACTGGGCACCCTTCTTCCAGACCTGGGATCTGCCGGGCCGCTATCCGCAGCTGCTTGACGATGCCCGCGTCGGCGCGCAGGCGCGTTCGGTGTTTGCCGATGCACAGGCGATGCTGGAGAAGATCGTCGCAGCTCAGTTGACTAACCCGTGGCTGGTGGCAAATGCGGTGTTCGGCCTGTTCCCCGCGAACTCGGTCGGCGACGACATCGAAATTTATGCGGACGAGAGCCGTGAGAAAGTGCTGATGACCTGGCACGGCCTGCGCCAGCAGCACGAGCGCCCGGCCGATCAGGCCAATCTTTGCCTGGCCGACTTTGTTGCCCCGAAGGGCACAGCCGACTACCTCGGCGCCTTTGCCGTCACCGCCGGCATCGGCATCGAGGCCAAGCTCAGGGAATTCGAAGCCGCCCACGATGACTACCACGCGATCATGCTCAAGTCGCTTGCTGACCGGCTCGCCGAAGCGGCCGCCGAGTGGCTGCACGAACGGGTGCGCATCGACGACTGGGGTTACGGCCGGGATGAAGGTCTGGATCTCGCTGCGCTCATCGCGGAAAAATACCAGGGCATCCGCCCGGCACCGGGCTATCCGGCCTGTCCCGACCATACCGTGAAGAAGGCTTTGTTCGACCTGCTCGACCCTGGTACCAATGCGGGCATCGCCCTGACCGAAAACTTTGCCATGATGCCGGCCGCGGCGGTTTCCGGCTTCTACTTTGCCCACCCGCAGGCAAAATATTTCGCCGTCACGAAAATCGGCCGCGACCAGCTTGAAGATTGGGCAAGGCGCTCCAACTATCCAGTTCCAGAAGCCGAAAAATGGCTCGCCCCCCTACTCTGACCGCCTACCCCATCCGGAGATACCTCAATGACCGACACCCCAGAAAATGATGGCCGCCTTTCCTTCAAGGAAGCAGTGACTTACGTATTGCAAAAGAATCAGGCGGCTTTCATCGCCATGCCGGTGTTCGGCGAGCGTACCGACGACGCGGAACAGACCGCCGAAGGCGCACGCCTCTTCATCATCGAGCCCGATGGCGAAGGCGACTGGCAGATGCGCTTTATCGCCGGGCCATTTTTCTCGGCTGCCTTTGCCGCCAACGAGGTGGTTGTGCCCGAAGAGGTGCCCGACAGCGTGCGCGAGTTGCGCTTCATGCCGACGCGTGTATTGGACGACTGGTATTCAGACCAGTTGCAGATCCTGATCCAGAAGCTGGTTCAGGCTTCAGCCATTGGAGCGGAAATGATGCCCGACTATCAGAGCATGCCAAGCCGCAAGGCAGAGGAGCAGGTGGTGTTTCCCGTATCCTTCATCGGTCGCGACGGCAACCCGACGCACTGACGAGCGCCCTAGACGCCCCAGACGACGGGTTCCTTTTCCGCCAGAGCTACCTTAAGCATTTCCAGCAGCGGCAAGGCGCGCCGCGTCAGGCTGACGAAGGGTCGCTCACCGCCGTCCTCGGCGGCTTCGGTTTTCGGTTCGTCCGCCAGCAGGTGGTCGCGATGTTGTGGCTTGTCTCCGGCGATGGCCGCTGCCAGCCGTGCAATCGCCGCCGGCAACTGCTCGACGGTGACGATCGCCCTGATCCGTCACCGCCTTGCCCATCAGTTCCATCATGTGTTTGGCCACGTCGCCGAAGTACAGCAGGTCGCCACAGGCGGCAGACTTGAAGACGATGAGCATGATCCTGTCTCCTAGAGCAGTCGTTCGGCCGAGTAGGCCAGGTGGCCTTCGGTCAGGGTGTAGCGTACCTCGCCCTGGAGTTCCTTGCCGAGGAAGGGCGTGTTCTTGCCCTGGCTTTTCAGCCGCTCGCGGCTGACGACAAATTTTGCCGTGGGATCGAAGACGCACAGGTCGGCGGGGCAGCCTACCGCGATGCGGCCGCAGTCGAGCCCAAGGATGCGTGCCGGCGTACTGGTGATGCGGGCGAGCGCCGTGGCGAGTGGCACGTGCAAGGTCTCGGCCCAACGCAGGGTGAGGGGCAGCAGCAGTTCCAGTCCGGTGGCGCCGGCCTCGGCTTCGTCAAAAGGCTGCTGCTTGGCATCGTCATCGACCGGCGTGTGATCGGAACAGAGCACATCGACGCTGCCGTCGGCGAGGCCGGCGGCGAGCGCGTCGCGGTCGGACTGCGCGCGCAGGGGCGGGTCGAGCCGCGCGTGGGCGTCGAAAAAGCCGATGTCGCGTTCGCACAGGTGCAGGTGATTGATCGTGATGTCGCAGGTGACGGCGAGACCGTCGGCGCGTGCGGCGCGGATCATCGCCAGACCAGCGGCGGACGAAATGCGGCGAATATGCAGCTTCGCCCCGGTTTCGCGTGCCAACTGGAGAATGGTGGCCAGCGCCGCGGTCTCTGCCACGACCGGAATGCCCGTCAGCCCCAGCCGCGCGGACATTGCGCCGTCATGGGCGACGCCCCCCTTGGCCAGATACGGGTCCTGCGCTTGCAGCCAGACCGGGAAGCCAAAGGTGGCGGCATATTGCATCGCACGCATCAGTACCTGCGTATCGACAATGCCGACATTCGCCTGACCGAAAGCGATGCAGCCGGCTTCGGCCAGTTCGGCCATCTCGGTGAGCCGCTGGCCGGCCAGGCCGATGGTCAGGGCACCCATCGGATGCACGTGCGCGAAGCCCGGCTGGCGCGCGCGGTGCTTGAGCATCTCGACCAGGCCGGGTTCATCAAGCGGCGGATCGGTGTCAGGCGGGCAGACGAGGCGTGTTACGCCGCCGGCTGCCGCCGCCGCCATTTCGGATTCGAGCGTGGCCTTGTATTCGAAGCCTGGTTCGCGCAGGCGTGCCGACAGGTCGATCAGGCCGGGGCAGACAATGCAGCCGGTGGCGTCGATCACGCCTTCGGGCCGGAAGCCCTTGGGCGCCGTCTCGCCAACGCCGACTATTTTGCTGCTGGCGACGAAAACCGAGGTGGGCATGTCCAGACCGCTGGCCGGATCGATGATGCGGCCGTTCTTGATTTCGATCTTCATGGGTTGCTCCCCGCCAGCATGCTCATCACCGCCATCCGCACCGCGATCCCGAAAGTCACCTGCGGCAGGATCACCGCCTGACTGCCGTCGGCGACGGCGGAGTCAATTTCGATGCCGCGGTTCATTGGCCCGGGGTGCATGACGATGGCGTCGGGTTTGGCGAGCTGGAGCTTTTCCGGTGTCAGTCCGTAGGACTTGAAATACTCCTGCGGGCTCGGCAGGAGTGCACCCTGCATGCGCTCGTTCTGCAGTCGCAGGGTCATCACGACATCGGCACCGCGCAGACCTTCATTGATATCGTGGCAGACGCGCAGCGGCGCATTGTCGATCATCTGCGCCGCGGACGTCGGCAACAGAGTCTTGGGACCGACGAGGCGAATCTCCGGTACGCCCAGCGTGGCCAGCGCATGCAACTGGCTGCGCGCCACACGCGAGTGGAGAATGTCGCCGACCACGGCCACCGTCAGCTGCGTGAAATCGTGCTTGTAGTGACGGATCGTGTACATGTCGAGCAGGCCCTGCGTCGGATGGGCATGGCGGCCGTCGCCGGCATTCACGACATGGATATGGTTGCGGCCGGTGGCGGCGAGGTGCTGCGCGATGAGATAGGGCGCGCCCGACGAGGCATGGCGCACGATGAACATGTCGGCCTGCATCGCGGCGAGGTTATCCACCGTGTCGAGCAGGCTCTCGCCCTTGGCGGCCGACGAGGTGTTGATGTTGAGGTTGATGACGTCGGCGGAAAGGCGCTTGGCGGCGATCTCGAAGGTGGTGCGCGTGCGTGTCGAGTTCTCGAAGAACAGGTTGAACACGCTTTTGCCACGCAGCAGCGGCACCTTTTTTACCTCGCGCTCGGCGATTTCGGTGAAGGGCGCGGCGCGGTCGAGGATGCCGTGCAGGATTTCGCGCGGCAGGCCATCGAGGGAAAGCAGGTGGATCAGCTCGCCATGATCGTTCAGTTGAGGATTGCTGTTCATTTTTCACCCAGGCTGAAGCTTAATTGACCGTTTGCGTCCCGCTGCAGGTTGAAGCTCTGGCTGGCGGGTAGCGGCTTGGACAGCTTGTAGGCACAGTAGGTGGCGGCGATGGGCAGTTCGCGCCCGCCGCGATCGACCAGTACCGCCAGATCTACCCGGCCGGGCCGGCCGTAGTCGAAGAGTTCGTTGAGCGCTGCGCGAATGGTGCGGCCGGTGTAGAGCACGTCATCGACGAGGATCAGGTGCGCGCCTTCGACATCGTCCGGCAGGTGCGAAGTGCGGCCGGCGGCCTTCAGGCCGTTGCCGATGTGATGGTCGTCGCGATGAAAGGAGACGTCGATGCTGGCGAGCGGCGTGGTCAGGCCAAGGGCAGCGTGCAGCGCTGCCGCGATCCAGACGCCGCCGGTGTGGATGCCGACCAGTACGGTGGCGGGCGTGATGGCGGGCCGCAGTTGTGCGGCGAGTCGATCGATCAGTTCAGTGGCTTGGGGCAGGGATTCCATGATGTTGGTTCAACCAGGCTTGCAAAATGACGGCGGCCGCCTCGGCATCGAGACGCGCCTTGTTTTTTCGCTTGTCTCCGGCCATCCGTGACGCGGCGATGGCGGAGGAATAGCGTTCGTCGGCGAGCTCGACCGGCAGCCGGTAGCGGCTGGCGAGCTGGCGGGCGAAACGTTCACACTGTGGGGCGAACGCGTGCGGTTCGTCCCGGTCGGCATGCGCTGGCCGGCCGACGACGAGACGCGCGGGTTGCCACTCGGCGATCAACTTGCCGATGGCGGCAAAGCGGCGTTCATTGGCCTCGGCTTCGATGGTTTCGAGCGGCCGCGCGCTGGCGAGAAGGGTTTCGCCGATGGCGACCCCGATGCGTTTTGCGCCAAAATCGAAAGCCAGGACAGTTTCGCTCCCAGACATGGCCGGCGACGTCGCCTTAGGCATGGCCGGCGACATCGGACAGCCGGGCAAAGTCGATACCCAGCAACTGCATTGCCGCAGGCAGGCGTTCCTCGGGTGGCAGGCCGAAGATGATTTCCGGATCGGCAGCGACGGTTAGCCAGGCATTCTGCGAGAGTTCCCACTCGAGTTGTCCGGCGGCCCAGCCGGCGTAGCCGAGCGAGACCAGCACTTCGGCCGGTGTGCCGGTGCTGCTCATCGACTGCAGGATGTCACGCGAACTGGTCAGGCCGATCTCGTCGGTGACATTCAGGGTGGATTGCCAGTCACCAGCGGGACGGTGCAGTACGAAGCCGCGATCGGTCTGTACCGGGCCGCCGAAAAATACCGGCAAGTCCCGGTATTTCGCCTGGTTTTCTCCCTGGGCCAATGGCACGCCGACACGTTCGAAGAGCATGCCGAGATTGATGTCGATCGTCTTATTGACGACGATGCCGAGCGCGCCATCGGCGTTGTGTTCGCACAGATAGGTCAGCGTGCGCGCGAAATTCGGATCGGTCATGGCGGGCATGGCGATCAGAAAATGGTTGGCGAGACTGGCCGGTTCGATGGTGCTGGCGGTGCTCATAGAAACATGCCGGGCCGCCCCAAGAGTTTCTTGCCCCTTGAGGGGAGAACCGAACGAAGCGAAGGTTTGCAGGGTGGGCTCATTGTGCCGTCCATTGTAATCTCCCGGCGGCTGGGGAGATAATCCTTTCAGTTAGAATCGTCAGCATCATAAGCAAGAGTTTTGCGTACCCATACTTCATGCCCAACATTCCGCCGCATCCACTGACTCTGGCCGCACCGCCTGTCGTGATGACGTTCGCCGCATCCGACCCGACCTGCGGGGCCGGCTTGCAGGCCGATCTGCTGACGCTTGCGGCACATGGCTGTCATCCGCTGACGGTGGTGACCGCGCTCACCGTGCAGGATACGGTGGGCGTCGAGGATCTATTGCCGATGGAGGGTGGCTGGGTCTCCGACCAGGCACGCGCGCTGCTCGAGGACATACCGGTGGCTGCCTTCAAGCTCGGCATGCTGGGCAGCGTCGAGGCGATCAGCGCCGTGGCCGAGGTGCTGTCCGATTATCCCGATACGCCAGTGGTTTTCGATCCGGTCTTGGCCTCCGGGCGCGGCGACGCTTTTGCCGACGAAGAAGCCGTCGATGCGATGATCGAACTGCTGCTGCCGCTGACCGACATCCTGACGCCCAACAGTCTCGAGGTGCGCCGCCTGGCACAGGAGCTTGGTGCGCCCGGCGAAGCCTCACCCAGCCTTTCGGAATGCGCACGTCGCCTGATCGGGGCGGGTTGCGCACACGTATTGGTGACCGGTACCCACGAACAGGGAGCGCGTGTCGTGAATACCCTGTACGGCTCGCACGGCCCGCTGCGGCAGGACGATTGGGGGCGTCTGCCCGGCAGCTATCACGGTTCCGGCTGCACGCTGGCCTCGGCCATCGCGGCCAATCTTGCCTGGGGCCTGGCGCTGCCCGAAGCGGTGCGTGCCGCGCAGGAGTACACCTGGCAGAGCCTGGCCCAGGGCTTCCGACCGGGCATGGGCCAGCATGTACCGAACCGTTTGTGGCGCACCCCGCATCATCCGTCCAGCACTTCATCGGAGGCAGCTGATGTCTGCAACGCCTGAAGCCTTGCACCTTTCCGGGCTGTATGCCCTGACGCCGGACGATAACCTGCTGCCGCGCCTGTCGGCGCTCGTGGAAAGCGCGCTGCAAGGTGGCGTGAAATGGGTGCAATACCGCAACAAGATCGCGCCGGCGCCGCTGCGCCGCGCCGAGGCAACCGAATTGCTGCGCGTCTGTCGCGCCCACGGCGCGAAGCTGATCATCAACGATGACGTCTGGCTGGCCGTCGAGATCGGGGCCGACGGGGCGCATCTCGGCCGCGAGGACCTTCCTGGCGGCAGCCTCGCGACCGCCCGCAACGCGCTCGGCGCCAAACGCATTCTCGGCATTTCCTGCTACGACGATCTGGCGCGCGCCGAAGTGGCGGTCGATGCCGGCGCCGACTACATCGCCTTCGGCAGCATGTTCCCATCCGTCGTCAAGCCGCAGGCGACGCGTGCCCCGCTCGACATCCTCACCGAGGCGAAACGGCGCTTCAAGGTGCCGGTTGTCGCCATCGGCGGCATCACCGCGAAGAATGCGCCGCAAGCGCTCGACGCCGGCGCCGACATGCTGGCCGTGCTGACCGACCTGTTCGACGCGATGGACATCAAGAAGCAGGCCGAAAAATACCGGAAACTCTTCAAGCATCCCTGAATCGCAGCGGGGCTGGAGCGTAGCGCCGTCCCGCCAGCGCCGACTTTTAGGAAATCCCATGACCCGCAACGAAGACCTGTTTGTCCGTGCCCAGAAAACCATACCCGGCGGCGTGAATTCGCCGGTGCGCGCCTTCCGCTCGGTAGGCGGCACGCCGCGCTTCTTCACGCATGGCGAGGGTGCCCATGTCTGGGATGCGGATGGCAAGCGCTACATCGACTATGTCGGTTCGTGGGGTCCGCTGATCCTCGGCCATGCCGAGCCGGACACGGTGCGCGCGGTGCAGGAAGCCGCCGCCAGGGGCCTTTCTTTCGGTGCGCCGACAGCAGGCGAGATCGAGCTGGCCGAACTGCTGACGCAGCGTGTGCCGAGCATGGAGCTGGTGCGGCTGGTGTCTTCGGGCACCGAGGCGACGATGAGCGCGATCCGCCTCGCACGCGGCTTCACCGGCCGCGACATGCTGGTCAAGTTCGAGGGCTGCTACCACGGCCATGCCGACAGTCTGCTGGTCAAGGCCGGCTCGGGCATGCTGACCTTCGGCAACCCCTCCTCCTCCGGTGTGCCGGCAGACCTCGCCAAGCACACGCTGGTGCTCGACTACAACGACGCGCAGCAGCTGCGTGATGCCTTCGCGAAGCACGGCAAGAGCATCGCCTGCATCATCGTCGAACCGGTCGCCGGCAACATGAACCTGATCGCGCCCAAGCCGGAATTCCTCCAGGCGATGCGCGACCTATGCACCCAATATGGCGCGGTGCTGATCTTCGATGAAGTGATGACCGGCTTCCGCGTCGGCCCGGGATCAGCGCAGGGTCTCTACGGCATTACCCCCGATCTCTCGACCTTCGGCAAGGTGGTCGGTGGCGGCATGCCACTGGGCGCTTTCGGCGGTCGGCGCGACATCATGGAAAAGATCGCCCCGCTCGGCCCGGTGTATCAGGCCGGCACCCTCTCGGGCAATCCGCTGTCTGTCGCCGCCGGACTGGTCACGCTGAAGAAGATTGCCGCGCCCGGTTTCTACGAGGCCTTGACGGCGAAGACGCGCGCGCTGGTCGATGGCTTGTCCGCTGCCGCGCAACAGCATGGCGTGACCTTCAGTGCCCAGTCGGTGGGCGGCATGTTCGGCCTCTACTTCGCCGCGCAGCCGCCAACCTCCTACGCCGCAGTCATGGCCTGCAATCAGGGAGGAAAAGCGGAGGCCTTCAACCGCTTCTTCCACGCCATGCTCGAAAAAGGGATTTATCTTGCGCCCTCGGCCTTCGAGGCCGGCTTCGTCTCCGCCGCGCATACGGACGCGGATATTGCGGCGACGGTGGCTGCGGCCGATGCGATTTTCGCCGGCGCATGAAAGTCGGCGCTGACCGGACGGCGACAGGATGAGCATGGCGCCGACATTCAACCTGACACGTTATTTTTCGACGCTGTCCTTCATCCTGATCGCGCTGGCCGGTGGCCTGCTGGGCGCCTACTTTGAAGACATCGGCCTGCGCCTCATCGTGCTGGGGGTACTGACCCTGCTGTTCCTCTTCCAGCTGTTCGTGGTACGGCGCGCGCAAGGCATCCTCGAGCAGCAGAGCGAAGCGCTCGAAGAATCCAACCGCGAACTCGACCATCGCGTCCAGCGGCGCACGAAAGAATTGCAGGCCGAGGTGGTCGAGCGCCGCAATGCCGAGGAACGTCTCGACCATCTGGCCCATCACGACCCGCTGACTGGCCTGCCGAACCGGTTGATGTTCATCGAGCAGCTGAAGCACAGCCTCGCACTGGCAGCGCGCGCCAGCCGCCAGTTGGCCATCCTGTTCATCGACCTCGACCGCTTCAAGGAAGTGAACGACACCCTCGGCCACACGGTAGGCGACGAGCTGCTGATCGCCGTGACGCATCGCCTTGCCGGCCATCTGCGCACTTCGGATACGCTGGCCCGGCTTGGTGGCGACGAATTCGTCTGCGTCATCGAAGATGTCCGGGATGCAGCCGAGGCCGGCCATGTTGCCGACAAACTGATCGGCCTCCTGACCCTGCCCTTCAATATCCTCGAGCACGAACTGTTCGTCTCCGCCAGCATTGGCATCTGCCTGTATACGGCTGATGGTGAGGACGTCGATACGCTGGTGCGCAATGCCGACACGGCGATGTACCAGGCCAAGGCGAATGGCCGCGGCTGCAGTTATTTTTATTCGCCCGAGATGACGGCCTATGCGCGGGAACGCAAACGTATCGAGGGCCTGCTGCGCCGGGCGATCGAAACCGGCGAACTGGCCGTGCATTACCAGATCAAGGTGTCCCCGGACGGTCGGCCGACCGGTGCCGAGGCGCTGCTGCGCTGGAACAGCGCCGAACTGGGCAGCGTCGCGCCGGTACGCTTCATCCCGCTGGCCGAGGAAACCGGCATCATTGTCACGCTGGGCGAGTGGATCCTGCGCCAGGTCTGTCGAACAGATGATGGACTGGCGCGCGGCAGGGCTGGTGGTGCCCAAGGTATCGGTCAATCTCTCGGTCAAGCAGATCGAGCGTATCGACATCGTGGCGCTGGTGAACTCCGCCCTGGCCGAAACGGGCCTCGAGCCCGCCGCGCTCGAACTGGAGATCACCGAATCGGTGATCATGAACATCGAGAACGCCCTGGTGATCCTCGACAAGCTGTACAAGCTCGGCGTTCATCTGGCCATCGACGATTTCGGCACGGGCTATTCCTCGCTCGCCTACCTCAAGAAGCTGCCGATCAACACGTTGAAAATCGATCGAGCCTTCGTCATCGGCATCGGCACCAACTCCGGCGACGAGGCGATCATCCAGACGATCGTTTCCCTGGCGCGTAGCCTCGCATTGACCACGGTTGCCGAGGGTGTCGACAGCGAGGAACAGCTGAGTTACCTCAAGGCGCTGGGCTGCGACGAGATCCAGGGATTCCTGTTCGGCCAGCCGCAAGCGGCCAGCGAGTTCGCCGGGAACTGGCGACGCATGGCGCAGTCGAACTGAACTTCTTTGCCCAGGTACGCCGTCTCGCCAGCGCCGACTTTTAACAACCGTATCATCTCCCGGATTCGATCATGTCTTCTCTGCCGCGTCGCCTCCTCATCGCGATTGCCGTGCTGGCGCTTATTGCCGCCAGCGTCTGGTGGCTCACCCGCCCCAAGCCCATCCCCGTGCGCTTTTACACAGTGGCTGCCGGCACGGTCGAGGCCACGCTCGCCAACACCCGCGCCGGCACTGTCGAAGCCTGTCAGCGCACCAAGCTGTTCGACCATCATGGGCGGACGCATCGAGTATCTGGGCGTCAAGGAAGGCGACAAGGTCAAGAAGGGCCAGCTGCTGCTCAAGCTCTGGAACGATGACCAGAAGGCGCAGCAGGATCTCGCCACTACCCAGCTCGAACTATCCCGGCGCCGCGTGGTGGAAGCCTGTACCGTGGCCGCCAGCGCCCAGCGTGCAGCCACGCGCAACGCCAACCTGAGCAAGCGCGGCTTCATATCCGAAGCGGCGGAAGATACGACCCGCACCGAGGCCGCCGCCCGGCAGGCCGCTTGCGAAACCGCCAAGGCCGATGTCAGCCAGTCGCAGGCCCGCCTCGCCGCCTCGCGCGTCGAACCGAAGCGCATCACGCTTTTCGCGCCATTCGACGGCACGGTGGCGAAAATCGTCGGCGAAATCGGCGAGTACTCGACCCCTTCGCCCCCCGGCGTGCCGACGCCGCCGGCAATCGACCTGATCGACGACAGTTGCCTCTACGTCAAGGCGCCGATGGACGAGCTGGACGCACCGAAAATCCACCCTGGCCAGACCGTGCGCATTCGTCTCGATGCCTACGCGAAGCGTGAATTTCCCGGCGTCGTGCGTCGCGTGGCGCCCTATATCACTGTGGTCGAAAAGCAGTCGCGTACGGTCGATGTCGAGGTGGACTTTGTGAAGCCCGCCGAGGCGCAGGGCCTGCTGGTGGGCTACAGCGCCGATGTCGAAATCCTGCTCGAAACCAGGGAAAATGTGACGCGCATCCCGACAGCAGCGCTACAGGAAGGCAACCATGTGCTGGCGCTCGATGCGGCGGAAGGCAAACTGGTTACCCGGCAGATCAAGCCAGGCCTGGCCAACTGGGAATACACCGAAGTGCTGGAGGGGCTGGTGTCCGGTGACCGCATCGTCGTGTCACTGGAGAAGGAAGGCGTCAAGGCCGGCGCGCGCGTCAGCGAAGATACGACTCCCGAAAAGAAATAATGCCGCTGATCGAGCTATCCGGCATCGAGCGCGTCTTCAAGCTCGGCGACAGTGAGGTGCACGCGCTCGCCGCGCTCGATCTCGTCATCGAGGCCGGCGAATACGTCGCGGTCATGGGCCAGTCAGGTTCGGGCAAGTCAACACTGCTCAACCTGCTTGGCCTGCTCGACCGACCGGATGCCGGCATCTACCGGCTGGCCGGTCGTGACGTCACCACGCTCTCGGCCGACGAGCAGGCCCGCGTGCGCCGTGAGCGCATCGGCTTTGTCTTCCAGAGTTTTCATCTCGTACCGCGCCTCACTGCGGCGGAAAACATCGCGCTGCCCATGCTGCTCGCCGGCATCGAACCCGCCGAGCGCACCCGTCGAGTGACAAAAGCGCTGGCGGATTTCGGCCTGGCCGATCGCGCCGACCATCGTCCCGACCAACTGTCCGGCGGCCAGCGTCAGCGCGTTGCCATTGCGCGCGCGACGATCATGCAACCGGCGGTGATTCTCGCCGACGAACCGACGGGTAACCTCGACCGCGCGACCGGCGAGGAGGTCGTGCACCTGCTCGAAATGCTCAACGCCGGCGGCGCCACGCTGATCATGGTGACCCACGATGCTGCGCTCGGTGCGCGCGCGGCACGGCGCGTGGTCATGCAGGATGGCCGCAAGCTGAGCGATGGCGCATGAAGCTGACTGACACCCTGCGGTTTGCCACCCGCGCCGCGACGGGCTACCCGCTGCGCACCTTCCTCATGGTACTGGCGATGAGCATCGGCGTTGCCGCCGTGGTGGTGCTCACCGCGCTGGGCGACGGCGCACGCCGCTATGTGGTCAACGAATTCGCCTCGCTCGGCAGCAATCTCGTCATCGTCCTGCCCGGCCGCTCGGAGACTGGCGGCTTCAATCCCGCGAACGCCATCACCAGCACCCCGCGCGACCTGACTGTCGAGGATGCGCAGGCAATTACGCGTGCCCCGGCCGTACTGCGTACCGCACCGATCACCATCGGTACTTCCGAGGCGGCCTTCGGCGGCAAGTTGCGCGACGTCACCATCGTCGGCGCCACGTCCGATTACCTCAAGCTGCGCCGCATGGATCTCGCCCAGGGCCGGTTCCTGTCGGCCGAAGATCCCAACGCGGCTGTTGCGGTGATCGGTGCGAAGATCCGCGAGGAGCTGTTCGGCGCCGAGCCAGCCATTGGCCGTGTATTGCGCATCGGCGACCGCCGCGTGCGCATCATCGGCGTGCTCGGCTCGACCGGGCCAGGGCCTGGGCATGAACGCCGACGAGGTGGTGATCCTGCCGGTCGCCGTGGCGCAGGCGATGTTCAACACCAATACGCTGTTCCGCATTCTTGTCGAGGCAAAAGGCCGTGCGCTGATCGATCAGGCCAGGTCGCAGACACTCGACATTCTCAAGGCGCGCCACGATGGCGAGGAGGATGTCACGGTGATCACGCAAGATGCCGTGCTCGCCACCTTCGACCGCATCCTCGGTACGCTGACCTACGGCGTTGCCGGCATCGCCGCGATCAGCCTCGCCGTCGCCGGCATTCTGGTCATGAACGTCATGCTGGTAGCGGTCACCCAGCGTACCGGCGAGATCGGCCTGCTCAAGGCGCTCGGCGCGGAAGCTGCGGCGATTCGCAATGCTTTCCTCGCCGAGGCGGCGCTGCTTTCCGCCACGGGTGCCATCGTCGGCTATCTGCTCGGACAGGCAGGCGCTTTCGCGATACGCACCGCAATGCCGGTGTTGCCGGCCTATCCCCCTGACTGGGCAGTGATTGCCGCACTGGCTACCTCCCTGATCACGGGCCTGCTGTTCGGCATCATGCCCGCGCATCGCGCCGCACGGCTCGATCCGGTGCAGGCGCTGGCGAAAAGATAATGCGTGCCGCCGACCTTTTCACGCTGTCCACCCGCGCATTGACCGCGCATCGGCTGCGCAGTTTTCTCACGCTACTGGGCATTGCCGTCGGCATTGCGGCGGTGATCCTGCTCACCAGCATCGGCGAGGGCGTGCATCGCTTCGTGCTCGCCGAGTTCACCCAGTTCGGCACCAACGTTATCGAGGTCACGCCGGGCAAGACCAAGGCGAGCGGCGGCCCGGGCGGATTGCAGACGACCGTGCGGCTGTTCACCCTCGACGACGCGCACGCCCTCGAGCGCGTGCCGGGCGTGACGGCGGTCACACCGATCGTCTGGGGAAATTCGGAAGTCGCGGCGAACGGCCGCCTGCGCCGCACCACGATCCAGGGCGTTGGCGCGGCGCTGCCGGGTATTTTCAGCATGCACGTACAAACCGGCGTGTTCCTGCCGGACGAAGCCTTCGAACATGCGCGTCCGCTCGCCGTGCTCGGGCCGAAACTCAAGCAGGAGTTGTTCGGCAGCGCGTCGGCACTCGGCCAGCGTCTGCGCATCGGCGGCATGCAGTTCCGCATCGTCGGCGTGATGGCGCCGAAGGGCCAGTTTCTCGGCATGGACCTCGACGACACGGTGTTCATCCCCACCGCGCGCGCGCTCGAGCTGTATAACCGCGAAGGGCTGATGCGCATCAGTCTCGGGTATCGCGAGGGCCTGCACACCGCGGATGTCGCTGCGGCGGTAAAGTCGGCGCTGGTGGTACGGCATGGCCGCGAGGATTTCACGCTGACGACGCAGGAAGACATGCTGCGCACGCTGTCGAAGATCCTCAACGTGCTGACGATGGCGGTCGGCGCGCTGGGCGGCATTTCGCTGCTGGTGGGCGGCGTCGGCATCGTCACCATCATGACCATCTCCATCACCGAGCGCACCAACGAGATCGGGCTGCTGAAAGCGCTCGGCGCACGCGAGCGCACCATCCTCGGCATCTTCCTCTCCGAAGCCGTGGTGCTCTCCGCGCTGGGCGGACTGCTGGGCCTGGTGCTTGGCATCGGCATCGCGCAACTCGCGCACCTGTTCTTTCCTGCACTGCCGGTGCAAACGCCGCTGAGCTTCGTATTTCTCGCCGAAGCCGTCGCCGTCGTCATCGGGTTGGCCGCCGGCGTGCTGCCCGCACGCAACGCGGCGCGGCTGAATCCGGTCGAAGCGCTCAGGGCGGAGTGATGTGAAAGTCGGCGCCTGAAGCCGCGAGTAGCGGAGGGGGACCCGCCACAGGCGGGGGCGTAGCGATCATGAGTGGCGCCGGGACGGCGGATATCGACCCGTTGCCGCCGTTCAGGTTTTTTCCGGCAAGGTCAGCAACGCAGCGGTAGCTGCCGTTGGCCTCAATGATGTGTGGGGGAACCCCCTGCCAGAAGTGACTACGGCTAAAGGCACATGGCCTAGAAATGATTCGCTAACGCTTGCCTTAATGGATGACTGGGGCGGCACGAGTGACAGGGTTATACGTTGGACTCAACCCACCTGATATGCACTTGTCGTCTATAAGGTGCACGAAAGAATTAGTTATCCCGGCTTTTTCTGCTTCAGTTGTTCCAACAGGCTCCTTGTAAGCAGCCTCAATGATATGCAATGCCACTTCATGAAAATGCTTTGAATCCGACTTACCAGAAGTGAACTGTGTAAGCTTGACTACTGCCTCTTCCTTATTTAGTCCGGCTTGTCTGTCATTCATTATCCGCATAGAGACACCTTGAATGGAAGTGCAAGTATTCTTGCTGAGAGGAACGGCACATCCTGCAAAAAGCAAGATCATGGACATAACTGATACGACATTTATCATGCTTCGAGATTTTGTGCTGAATGTCACTTGCATTCTCCTTGGGAAGCCATCTTGGCTGAGTGCCGACTATGCATAAAGGGAATGAACTCTGAAGCCACTAGCCTACTCTCGATTAATGCCATTGGACCGCTTCGGTTCGGGGACTGCCGGATCGGCTGAAATAACTATGGGTCTGCTCCCAGTCTTTAGCAGTCCGATAGGTTTTGCTGCCGCATCCTGCCTGCCAGCTCGCCAATGGCGATATAGCCAGAGCGCGACGCCAAGCATCAGCAGTACGCCGATGCCGCGCGTAACTCCGGCGATGCGAGTATCGAGGTGCAGCATGCCCCAGCGACTGAATATTTCGGCCCAGTCGTGATCGCCACCGCCGACCAGAGGCAACTCCTGGATGCGGGCGTCGGCCATGTAACGCGCAACATTGAACAGGTTTTCTCCCAGCCAAACGAGAGAGGCTGCCGTACCGATGGCATTGCCCTCACGATGAAAATGCCAGGCCGTGGCGAGGGGGAAAGCCAGCTGGAATAGCGTACCGCCATACACGGCCGCGCGCTGGCTGAAAATCCCGACCAAGGGGTGCCCGGCTTCATGCAGCGCCAGATTCGCGCTGTCGAGGATGGGCACCCAGCCGTGCTCACCAAGCCAATGGAAACTCAGGCAAACGAGCGCGAACACCAGTACCGCCAGCATTCCGCCCAGTGGAACGGGTGCTTCATCGGTGTCGTTCAATGCGCCTCATCCCAGTTCGCGCCGTCGCCGACTTCGGCGAGCAGCGGGACGGCGAGTTTGGCGACGCCGGCCATCAGGGGCGGCAGGGCGTGTTTGACGATGTCCAGTTCGCTGTCGGGCACTTCGAGCACCAGTTCGTCGTGCACCTGCAGGATCAGGCGGGCCCGCAGTTTTTCCTTGTCGAGCCAGCCCTGCACGGCGATCATCGCCAGCTTGATGAGGTCGGCGGCGGTGCCTTGCATCGGCGCATTGATCGCGGCGCGCTCGGCGCCCTGGCGACGGCCGACGTTGCTGGAGCGGATCTCGGGTAGCCAGAGGCGACGGCCGAAGACGGTTTCAACATAGCCCTTTTCGCGTGCCGCTGCACGGGTTTCTTCCATGTAGCGGGCGACGCCGGGGTAGCGCGCGAAGTAGCGGTCCATGTAGATCTGGGCGGCCGAGCGCTCGACGTCGATCTGCTTGGCGAGGCCGAACGCGGACATGCCGTAGATCAGGCCGAAGTTGATCGCCTTGGCGGCGCGGCGCTGCTCGCTGCTGACTTCGAGCGGCGTGATGCCGAACACTTCGGCGGCGGTGGCACGATGCACGTCCTCGCCGCGCGCGAAGGCATTGAGCAGGCCGGCGTCGTTGGAGAGGTGCGCCATGATGCGCAGCTCGATCTGTGAATAGTCGGCGCTCACTAAACGATGAAGCGATGGCGCGACGAAGGCGGTGCGGATGCGGCGACCTTCCGGCGTGCGGATCGGGATGTTCTGCAAATTCGGGTCGCTGGACGCCAGCCGGCCGGTGACGGCGACGGCCTGCGAGAAGCTGGTATGCACGCGGCCGGTGGCGGGATTGACCATCTTCGGCAGCTTGTCGGTGTAGGTGCCCTTGAGCTTGGCGAGCGTGCGATGCTCCAAGAGGCGTTTCGGCAGCGGGTAATCCTCGGCGAGCTTGGCCAGTACCTCCTCGTCGGTCGATGGCGTGCCCGAGGGCGTCTTCTTCACCACCGGCAGCTGTTGCTTGATGAAGAGGATTTCGGCGAGCTGCTTGGGCGAATTGAGGTTGAAGGGCTGGCCGGCGAGCTGGTGCGCCTCAGCCTCGATTTCCATGAGGCGGCGGCCGAGGGCGTCGCTTTGCTGGGCGAGTACGGCGCTGTCGATCAGGATGCCGGTACGCTCCATGCGGAAGAGGATTTCCGCGACCGGCAATTCGATGTCGCGGTAAAGGCTGTCGAGCTTCTCCGCCGCCGCCAGTCGCGGCGCCAGCACCTGATGCACGCGCAGCGTGACGTCGGCGTCCTCGGCGGCGTAGGTCGCCGCGTGCTCGATGTCGACCTGCGTGAAGGAGATGCGGTTCGCGCCCTTGCCGGTGACATCGTCGTAGCTGATGGTCTTCAGGCCGGCGTGGCGCGCGGCGAGCGCGCCGAGTTCGTGCGACTGGTCGGATTCCAGCACATAGGATTCGAGCAGGGTGTCATCCACAATGCCGGCCAGCATGATGCCGTGGTTGGCGAAAACGTGCCGGTCGTACTTGAGATGCTGGCCGACTTTCCTGTGTCGTGCCGATTCGAGCCAGGGCTTGAGTTGAGCGAGTGTGGCGTCGAACGGCAATTGCTCGGGTGCGCCGGCGTAGTTGTGCGCCAGTGGCAGGTAGGCAGCGTGCAACTGCTGGCCTGCCATGATCGCGAAGGACAGGCCGACCAGTCGCGCCTGCATGGGATCAAGCGCAGTGGTTTCGGTGTCGAGCGCGACCAGTTCGGCAGTGTCGAGGCGTTGCAGCCAGTCGGCGAGCTGTATTTCGGTGAGGATGCATGCGTAGCCGGCGCGATCGGGCTCGGTCAGTTCGGGTGAAAAGGACGTTGCCGGCGGGACGGCGCCGGCAGAAGTCGGCGCTGGTGAGACGGCGATTGTTTTCTTGCCAGATGATTTCGTCGGTTTCTCGGCAACCTCCCCATTCAGCTCGCGCAGCCAGGTCTTGAATTCGAGCTCGGCATAAAGCGCGGCGAGTTTTTCCTTGGCGGGCGGTTGTGGTGCGAGTTCGATGGCCGGCAATTCCAGATTGCAGGCGACGGTCACCAGCTTTCTGCCGAGCGGCAGGAAATCCAGGTGCTTGCGCAGGTTTTCGCCGACCACGCCGCCGATTTCGTCGGCATGCGCGGCCACGCCGTCGAGCGAGCCGTATTGCGCCAGCCACTTCACGGCGGTCTTGGGGCCGACCTTGGCGACGCCCGGCACGTTGTCCACCGCGTCGCCGACCAGTGTCAGGTAGTCGACGATGCGTTCGGGCGGCACGCCGAATTTTGCGGCGACACCGGTCACATCGAGCTTTTCCTCGGTCATGGTGTTGACCAGCGTGACGTGCCGATTGACGAGTTGGGCGAGGTCCTTGTCGCCGGTGGAGATCACGCAGTCCTCGCCACGCGTCGTCGCCTGCGCGGCGAGTGTGCCGATCACATCGTCGGCCTCGACGCCCTCGATGCACAACAGCGGCCAGCCGAGTGCGCGGATGGCGTCGTGCAGCGGCTGGATCTGCGCGACGAGGTCGTCGGGCATTGGCGGCCGGTGGGCCTTGTAGTCGGGATACCAGTCGTCGCGGAAGGTCTTGCCCTTGGCATCGAAAACGATGGCACGTTTATCGGCGGGGCTGGTTATAGGGTAATCTGTGGCCAGCCGCCGCAACATGCTCAAGACGCCGTAAACCGCGCCGGTCGGCGCGTTGGCGCGGTTGCGCAGATCGGGCAGGGCGTGAAATGCGCGGTATAGATACGACGAACCGTCAACGAGTAGCAACATGAGGCAGGAGCATGAGGAAGCGATGAGTGCGAAGGACAAGTTGCCGAAAATCGCCGATCCCCGGCTGGCGGCGCCGGCGTCCTCGTCACGCGAGGCGTGGCGGGTGTTCGGCATTATGTCAGAGTTCGTCGAGGCGACCGAACGGCTCTCCGGCATCCGGCCGGCGGTGTCGATCTTCGGCAGCGCGCGCATCAAGCCCGACTCCCCCTACTACCTGCTCACCGAGCAAATCGCCCGGTTGCTTTCCGATGCCGGCTTCTCGGTCATTTCGGGCGGCGGTCCCGGCGTGATGGAGGCGGCCAACAAGGGTGCGTTCCACGGCAAGAGCCCCAGCATCGGCCTCAACATTCAGCTGCCGATGGAGCAGAAGTCCAATCCGTACCAGGACATTTCGCAGAGTTTTCGCCACTTTTTTGCGCGCAAGTACATGTTCGTGCGCTTCGCCGCCGCTTACGTGGTGATGCCCGGCGGTTTCGGCACGCTCGACGAGCTGCTCGAAGCGCTGACGCTGATCCAGACCGGCAAGTCGCCGCGCATGCCGCTGATCCTCGTCGGCGATGGCTTCTGGAACGGTCTGCTCGACTGGCTGCGTGACCGGCTGGTCACCGAGGGCATGATCAACCCCGAGGACATGGATCTGATCCAGATCATCGACGAGCCCGCGGCCATCGTCGCAGCGATCTTCAAGCACTACGAGACGCGCGGCTTCGAGCGCATCCCGGCGGAACACGATCTGCTGCTGAATTTATAGTTACAATCAAGCAATTCCTTCCTGCTATCACCGATCGCCATGCGCTTTTTCCTGACCGCTTTGCTGCTTGCCTCCTTCACCCTGTCTGCGGCCGCGCAGAATCGTCCCGCCGACCTGCAGCCGCTGCCGGAACCCCCGCCGCCGCCGGGCATGGTCGAGCCCTCGCTCGAGCCACAAGTCACGATTCACAAGCGTGGCGAGGATCGGGTCGAGGAATATCGCGTGAATGGCAAGCTCTACATGATCAAGGTGACGCCCCCGCATGGCACGCCGTATTACCTGATCGATCGCAAGGGCGACGGTGCGTTTGCGCGTGAAGAGACTGGCGTCGTCGACAAGGGCATTTCCGTGCCGATGTGGGTCATCCACTCGTTCTGATGCACTGATCGTCACCATGCAAGCGCGCCGCCTGCCCGCTGTTCGCGGTGCCTTCTGGTTGTTCGAGGGGTTTCGGCTGTTTCGTCGCAACCCGCCGCTGATCACCTCGCTGACGCTGGTCTATCTGCTCGTCGTGCAGTTGCTTGCGGTGCTTTTGCCCGGCATCGGCCCCATTCTGTTGCCCCTGTTTCTGCCGGTCATGACGCTGATCGTCGCCAACGGCTGCCGGCTGGTCGATCTGGGACAAAAACCGGACAAGGCGACCCTCCTGCATGGCGTGGCCGGCAATTTCCCGGCCATGTTGCAACTGGGTGGCCTGCAGTTGCTTGGCGCCGTACTGGTGATTCTGCTGAGCATGGCGCTGAACGGCGGTACCGATCCGCTGGCCGCTGGCGGCGCATTGCCGGCGGCGCCGAACATGGGTGAGGGCGGTGTCGTTCCGGGCACCGATGCGGCCGCCGATGCGGCCGCGCAGGTCGCCATGCTGAATGCCCTGTTCCAGGTGCTGTTGCTGGCCACGCCCCTGATCATCGCCTTCTGGTTCGCCCCCTTCCTGGTCGGCTGGGACCGCGTCAGCCCGGCCAAATCGGTATTTTTCAGTACGGTGGCGAGCCTGCGCAACTGGCGGGCGATGTCCATGTTCAGCCTGGCGGGACTCGTGCTCGCCGGCATCATTCCGGGATTTTTCCTCATCGTCATCAGCCAGGTCTCCGGCATGGCCCTCGGCCCGGCCCTTGTCGCGCTGCGCATGGTCCTCATCTTTTTTGTCGCGCCGGTGCTCACTGCCAGCATCTATATCAGCTATCGCGACATCTTCCAGCCGTCCGTCGATACGAATGTTTGAAACGGCGGCGATGGGCGCCCCGCTGGGCATTCTCGGTGGCACCTTCGACCCGGTTCATCTTGCCCACGTCGCGCTGGCGCATGCGGCACTCGACCGTCTGAAGCTCGCGCAGATAGTGTGGATTCCTGCCGGCCAGCCGCCGCACCGCGACCGACCACGCACGCCGGCCAACGATCGACTGGCGATGGTACGGGCGGCGATTGCCGGCGAAGCGCGCTGCGTGCTCGACGCCAGCGAAGTGGCCAATACCGCACCGAGCTATACCGTGCATACGCTCGAACGGCTGCGCCGGGAACAGGGCACAAACCGGCCACTGGTACTGTTGATGGGTGCCGATGCGTTTCGCGGATTGCCCGGCTGGTACCGCTGGACCGAGATTTTCAAGCTCGCGCACATCGCGGTGGCGACACGCCCGGGTTTTCCGCTGGCTGATTTCGCCGCGCCGCTGGCGGCGGAATTTGTCGCCCGCCGTCTTGCCAGCGCCGACTTTTCAAGCCAGCCTGCGGGCGGGATTCACACCTTCGAACTTGTCGCCGGCACGGTATCGGCCACCGAAGTGCGCGGACTCGTCGCCGCCGGGGCACCGGACGCAACGCTGCGCGAATTGGTGCCCGCGCCCGTTCTCGACTATATTCGCCAACATCAACTTTATCGACCGTAATTCATGGACATACGAAAACTGCAACGCATCGTGACCAACGCCCTTGAAGACATCAAGGGCAAGGACATCGAAGTCATCAACACGCGCAAGCTGTCGGACATGTTTGCGCGCATCGTCATCGCCAGCGGTGACTCGACGCGTCAGGTGAAGTCGCTGGCGCACAACGTCGAGACCAAGGTGCGCGAAGCCGGTGGCGAAGTGATCGGCACCGAAGGTGAAGACCCCGGGGAATGGGTGCTGGTCGACCTGGGTGACATCGTCGTGCATGTCATGCTGCCCAAGGTACGCAAGCACTACGACCTCGAATCGCTCTGGCAGGTGAAGCCCAAGCGGGGCGAGGCCAAGGCGTCAGCGGAAGCGTGAGACTGCTCGTGGTCGCCGTCGGCACCCGCCTGCCGGACTGGATTAACGCCGGTTTCCACGAGTATGCAAAACGCCTGCCGCGCGAACTGCCTCTGGAGCTGGTCGAAATCAAACCCGAGCCGCGCACCACGGGAAAAACCGTCGAGGTCATGATGGCCGCCGAAGCGAAACGCCTCGAGGCGGTGCTGCCGGTACGCTGTCGGCGCATCGCGCTCGACGAACGCGGCGAGGCGCTCGACACCCAGACGCTGGCCAAGCGTCTCGGCCAGTGGCAGGACGGTGGCGCTGACATCGCCTTCCTGATCGGCGGACCGGACGGTCTCGACCCCGCGCTGAAGCAAGGCGCCCACGAGCGCCTGCGCCTGTCGTCGCTCACCCTGCCGCACGGGCTCGCGCGCGTCGTGCTGGCCGAAGCGCTGTATCGCGCCCACAGCCTGCGATGTGGCCACCCCTATCACCGCGACTAAATATGGCCCCCCACGCGCGCAAATTCGGCTCGCTGCCCCCCACAGGGGGGCGTGTGGCTCCTTGGGGCGGCCCTACGGAGCCACCGCGCTCATGACGACGCTCGAGCCCCGCATCTATCTCGCCTCGCAAAGCCCACGCCGCCGCGAGCTGCTGACCCAGATCGGCGTTCGCTTCGATCTGTTGCTGTTCCGCGGCGACAGTCGCGTTGATCCGGAAGCCTGCGAGGACGTCCTGCCGGGCGAGTTGCCCGATGCCTATGTGCAGCGCGTCGCGACCGCCAAGGCGCGCCATGGCCTGCATTTGCAGGGGCTGCGCCGGCTGCCGCCGCGCCCGGTTTTGGCCGCCGATACCACGCTCGATATCGACGGCGAGATTATCGGCAAGCCAGGTGACGATGCGGATGCTGCCGCAATTCTTGTGCGCCTGTCGGGGCGTACCCACCGGGTGTTGACGGCTGTCGCCGTCGCCACCCAGGCACGCCTCGAAACGCGGATTTCGGTCAGCGAAGTGCGTTTCCGGCAACTGGCCGCCGCCGAGATCCAGCGCTATGTCGCCAGCGGCGAACCGCGTGACAAGGCGGGTGCCTATGGCATTCAGGGGCATGCAGGGATGTTCATCGCTGAAATCCACGGCAGCCATTCCGGCATCGTCGGCCTGCCATTGTGCGAGACGGCACTGCTGTTGCGCGAATTCGGGTATCCGCTATGAATGAAGAGTTTCTCGTCAATTTCACGCCACAGGAAACGCGCGTCGCGCAGATGCTGCAAGGCGCCGTGCAGGAGCTGCACATCGAACGCACCGGCGGGCGCGGCATCGTCGGCAACATCTTTCTCGGCCGCGTCGTGCGCGTGCTGCCCGGCATGCAGTCGGCCTTCATCGAGGTGGGCCTCGAACGCACTGCCTTCCTGCACGTCGCCGATATCTTCGGCGAAAAGAACGGCAATGCCCGGCCCATCGAACGCCTGATCGCCGAAGGCGAAACGCTCATGGTACAGGCGCTCAAGGACCCGATCGGCACCAAGGGCGCGCGCCTGTTCCACGCAAATCTCGCTCGCCGGCCGCCTGCTGGTTTACCTGCCGCAGGAGAAGCACATCGGCATCTCGCAGAAGATCGAGGACGAGGCCGGCCGCGAATTGTTGCGCGAGCGCATCCAGCGCCTCGTGCCGCCCGACGAGGAAGGTGGCTTCATCGTGCGCACGATGGCAGAGACGGCTTCGGACGCGGAACTCGCCGCCGACATCGCCTATCTGCGCCGCCTCTGGCAGGAAATTCGTCACCGTCAGCGCAATGCCAGTGCGCCATTCCAGCTGCACCACGATCTCACGCTTGCCCAGCGCGTGCTGCGCGACCTCGCCGGTCCCGAAACCACGCGCATCGTTGTCGATTCGCGCGAGAATTTCCAGAAGCTCTCCGCCTTCGCACAGGAATTCATGCCGCAGCTTGCGCCTTTGCTCGTGCACTACAACGGCGAACGGCCGCTGTTCGATCTGTTTGCGGTGGAAGACGAAATCCAGAAGGCGCTGGCGCGCCGCGTCGATCTCAAGTCGGGCGGTTACCTGATCATCGACCAGACCGAGGCGATGACGACCATCGACGTGAATACCGGCGCCTTCGTCGGCGCCCGCAATTTCGACGACACCGTCTTCAAGACCAACCTCGAGGCGGCGCAGACCATCGCGCGGCAACTGCGCCTGCGCAATCTCGGCGGCATCATCATCGTCGACTTCATCGACATGGAGTCGCCCGACCATCAGGCGGCCGTGCTCGCCGAACTCAACAAGACGCTGGCGCGCGACCATACCCGGATCACCGTCAACGGTTTCACCCAGCTCGGGCTGGTCGAGTTGACCCGCAAGCGCACCCGTGAATCGCTGGCCCAGATTCTCTGCGAACTCTGCCCGACCTGCAGCGGGCGGGGCGTGGTCAAGACGGAGCAGACCGTTGCCTACGAAATCCTGCGCGAGCTGCTGCGCGAGGCGCGCCAGTTCGGTGCGCGCGAAATGCGCGTGCTCGCCGCACCGGCGGTCATCGACCTGTTTCTCGACGAGGAATCGCAGGCGCTGGCCATGCTCTCCGACTTCATCGGCCGACCCGTTTCACTCCAGGCCGAGCCCAGCTACAATCAGGAACAGTACGATATCGTACTGATGTAGTACCCATAAAAAGGAGAAAACCATGACCACAGAGAAACAGGATCCTGATTTCGACAGCCTGCTACCCGCCGCCAAGCTGACCCGGCGCGGCTTTGTCGCGACCGCGCTGGGCGTCGGCTTCGCCATGGCCGCCGGCCCCGTCGCGGCGCAGAGTGCGATCAAGACCGACGCCACCGGATTGACCGCCGGCGAGATCAAGATCGGCGAACTGGCGGTGTATCGTGCCCAGCCGGAAGGCGGCAAGAACCTGCCGACGATCCTCGTCGTGTCCGAAATCTTCGGCGTGCATGAGTACATCGCCGACGTCTGCCGGCGGCTCGCCAAGCTCGGCTACCTCGCCATTGCGCCGGAACTGTTCGCCCGTTACGGCGACCCGCGCAAGATGACCAACGTGCAGGAAATCCTCGGCGCCGTCGTCAGCAAGGTGCCGGACAGGGAGGTGATGGCCGACCTCGATGCCTGCGCCAACTGGGCAAAGAGCAATGGCGGCGACCCGGCGCGGCTCGGCATCACCGGCTTCTGCTGGGGCGGGCGCATCACCTGGCTGTACGCCGCACACAATCCGAACGTGAAAGCCGCCGTGGCCTGGTATGGCCGCATCGACGGCGAGGTCAACGACCGTACGACGCGCTGGCCGCTCGACATCGCCGGTGAGCTCAAGGGTGCCGTTCTGGGCCTCTACGGCGGCAAGGATCAGGGTATTCCGCTCGATGACGTCGAGGCGATGAAATCTGCCATCGCCAAGGCCGGCGGCAAGTCGCAGCTCCACGTCTATCCGGAGGCCGGCCATGCCTTCCACGCCGACTACCGCCCGACCTATCGCAAGGACGCGGCCGATGATGGCTGGCAGCGCTTGCAAGCCTGGTTCAAGCAGAACGGGCTGTAAAAACCGCGGCGGCGGGACGGCTGGTGCCGTCCCGCCAGCGCCGAGTTTTTACGCAACGGCGGCGAGGTCTTCCTCGCTGCACGTCTGCCAACCGCGTTTGGCGGTTTGTTCGAGCACGATGCGGCGGTTGACCAGTCGGTCGATATCGTTGATCCGTTCCACCACGCGGCGGATGGCCGTATTGCCGTCGGCATGCGCTTCATACACCAGCCTCACCATGCGGTTCGCCCATTTTGGCAGCTTGCCGGACTTTTCCCAGCGGGCAACCGATTGCGCATCGACGCCGAGCACCTTGCCGAGCGAAGGTTGCGACATGCCCAACCCCGACTGCCGAAGGTAACGGAGCTCGGTGCCGGTCAGTTTGCCCGGCTTGCGCGCCAGCGCGAGGCAGACGGCGCGCGTCAGTCCCTCGACATCCTCGAACGAAACGCCGTCCCCATAGGGCGTTTCGTGAAAGCGGTAGCCATTGGCCAGCCAGATATTCTTCAAGCCCATGTCGTCCCAGCGGTACATTGCCTTACTCCTTGTCCAGATCGATCACCGTCACCACGATCACGGTCGGGTCAGCGGCATCGACAGCGGCGACCAGCGCCAGATTGCGGCCGGCCACGTAATACTCCATGCGACATTCCAGCGTGCCGCGGCGCAGATTCGGTTCCGGCTCGCGCCGGATGATGCCCTTCTTCAGGATCTCGAAAGCCTCAAGCCGCGAAATACGCCTTTGCCGCATTCGTGTCAGGGCGTGGTCGGTGAAAACGACATTGCCGGCCGTTGTGCCTGCATCCGGATATGTCGTTGCCACTGCGATTTCGACCAGCCGGTCACGCGGTAGTTCCTATCAAAATGATAGGTCTAATCATCGCATCCATCACGGCTTTAAGTCAATGGGGAACTTATTGGATTTATTGGGTTATTCAATTTTTAGCGCCGTCCCGCCAGCGCCGAGTTTTGCCGACTACCGGATCGGCAGATAGTCGGTGACGTTTTCCCAGCGGCCGTTCCTGATCTGGGCGACGCGTACCTGCCGCAGCGCGAGGTGGTCGGTTGGGGAGAGCGCGATGGGCTGGCTGCCGAAGAAGTCGCGTGTCGTCTGCAGCCGCTCCAGCGCGGCTGATACTTTCTGGGGCGTGGGCTGCGGGCCGGTGGCATGGAGCGCGCGTACGAACAGGTCGGCGCCGACCCAGGTGTAAACGTCCCAGGTGTTCGGTTCCGTGTTGAATTTTTCCTTGTAGCGCACGATCCAGTCGGCGAGCGCACGGTTTGCGCCGGCGGGTTCGGGTTGTGGCACCAGCGCTACCGCATACAGTCCCTCCATCGCCGCGCCGCCCAGTTGTGGCACTTGCGCGGTGTAACCGGAAGCCGTCACCATCATCGGCACCTGCCAGCCGGCGCGGCGCGCCTCGGAGTAGGCACCGATGGTTTCGCGCACCACCGTGGCGAGCACGACGAAATCACAATTGGCCGTCTTGAGCCGCGCGATTTGCGACGCGAAATCGGTGGCGCCGCGCTTGTAGCTGGTTTGCTCACACCACTTGAGGCCGCGTTCCGCCAGCAAGGCATCCATGCCGCGCAGCACTTCGCGGCCCATGTCGTCGTCCTGATAGAGGATGCCAATACGGTTGAAGCCGTTGGCCGTGATCAGGTGGCGTGCGCCGGGCGGCACCGACAGCATGTAGGAGGGGCTCATGCCGAACTTGAGCGGGTGCACGGGTTCGTACACCTCTTTCAGCGGCGCGCCGGGAAACAGATGCAGCACGCCAGCTTCGAGAAAGCGTGGCATGGTCGCCATCACCACCGGTGAGCCGAGATTGTGGATGGCGGCGAAGAGCCCCGCGCCGCCGAGCAGTTTTTCGGTTGCCAGCACGGCGCGCTTCGGGTCGTAGCCGGTGTCTTCGACAAGCAGCTTCAGTTGCCGGCCATGCACGCCGCCTTTCGCGTTTTCCTCGTCGAAACGCATCTGCGTGCCGTTGCGGAAATGCGTGCCGAGTGAGGCGATCGGGCCGGACAGATCCTGCAAACTGCCGACACGGATTTCGGTTGGCGTGATGCCGCCGGCCGTTGCCAGGGAAGACAGGCAGGCAAGGATGAGGGAAATAAATAGCTGGCGCATTGGCAGATTCCGGCGGAAAAGGTTGCGATTATAGGGACCGCAGCCAGCCGGCCAGTCCGGCGGGAGCGAGGCGCAGCGTCAGCACCAGCGCGAGGCCGAAGGCGAACAGTTCCAGCCCGGCGGGCGGGGTGTCCCACGCCAATAGGTCGCGCAATTGGCCAATCGCCTGCGGCAGGGCAATGAGGAAGACCGCGCCGAGCACGATGCCGGCGCGTGTGCCGAGGCCGCCGATCACCAGCATCATCAGCAGTTCGATCGACATTACCCAGTCGAACTGCTCGGGGCTGACGAAGCGCAACTGGTGCGCGTAGAGCGCGCCGGCCAGTCCGCCGAACGCAGCGGCCAGCGCGAAGGCGAGCGTCTTGACCTGTGGCGCGGCGATGCCGATGACGTCGGCCGCGGTGGCGTCGTCGCGCAAGGCAATGAAGGCGCGCCCCAGGCGTGATGCCAGCAGGCGACCAAGCAGCCAGAGCGCGCCGAGCGCGAGCACCCAGGCCAGCGCGAAGAGCGTGTGTGCATCGAGGGCGGGGACGACCCGACCGGCATTACCCCCGGTGACGGATTCCCAGCGCGCGAAAACTTCCTGCACGATGAAGCCGAACGAGAGCGTGGCGATGGCCAGATAAATACCCGCAAGACGCCGTGCCGGCCAGGCTGCCAGTACACCGGTTGCCGTTGCGAGCAAAGCGGCAGCGGGTAACGCAGCAGCCAGTGGCCAGCCGCGTGCCTGCAGAACTGCCTCGGCATAGGCGCCGACGCCGATGAACGCGGCGTGGCACAAGGACAGCTGGCCGGCGTAACCCGCCAGCAGCATCAGGCCGCTGCCGGCAATGACGTAGATCGCGACGAAAGTGAGCTGCGACAGCCCCCAGGGCGAAAGCAGCGCTGGCGCAACAACCAGGGCCAATCCAGCCAGGACGACAAGCGTACGGCGCATCAGGTGTTCTCCTGCGGGCGGCCGAAGAGCCCGGCGGGCCGCAGCAGCAATACTGCCAGCACCAGCACGTGGACGGCGACATCCTTGATGCCGTCGGGCGCGTAGAACCCGGCGAAGGATTCGACCAGCCCGAGCAGCAGGCCGCCGGCCAACGCGCCGGGCACGCTGCCGAAGCCGCCGATTACCGCCGCCGGCAGCGCCTTGAGGCCGATCAGTCCCATGTGCGCATGCACGAAGGTCACCGGCGCCAGCAGCACGCCGGCCACGGCGGCCAGTCCGGCGGCGAGCGCCCAGACGATGCCGTGCATGCGCGCGAGCGGAATGCCGACCAGTTGCGCGCCCAGCGGATTCTGCGCCGTCGCCCGCAGCGCCTTGCCGAGCCGCGTGGCACGGAAGAAGCCAAACAGCACGAGGCCCAGCAACAGCGTGACCGCGATCACGAGCAGATGGTCGGCGGCGACCGGCGTGCCGGCAAGCGACACGACCTGGCCGGCAAAAGGCGTCGGCAACGCGTGGGTTTCCGTCCCCCAGCCGGGCAGCATCGTGACTGCGCCCTTGAGCATGAAGCCGAGGCCGAGCGCGGTCATTACGATGGGAATGTGCGGTTGCCCAAGTAGCGGACGCAGCACGGCGCGCTCCGCCAGCAGGCCGAACAGGGCGCACAGCAGCGCCGCGCCGGCCAGCGCGAGCGGCCACGGCCAGCCCAGCGTCACCAGCCCCAGGCCGACGAAGCCGCCCAGCATCATCAATTCGCCCTGGGCGAAATTCACCACTGCGGTGGCCTTCCAGATCAGCACGAAGCCAAGCGCCACCAGCGCATAGACGCAGCCGGTGGCGATGCCGGCGATGGCGAGGGAGAGAAACTGATCCATGCGCTATTGAACCATGCGACCGCCGTCCTGCCAGCGCCGAGTTTTGCGCGGCGGATACAAACCCTTACAAACGGCTTGTCAGCCGGACGGTTGCCTGGGCGTTTTTACTTGCATGGAGACCAATATCATGAAAAAACTCGTATCCGGAATTCTTGCCGGCCTGTTGCTGGCCAGTTCGTTGCCCGCACTTGCGGATCGTGGCCATGATCGCCATTTTCGTTCGGAACGGCATGGACCCCCGGCCGTTTATTACCGTGACGCGCCGCGCCATGGCTATGATCGTGGGCATGGTGCTCCGCTGGCCTGGGGGATCGCCGGACTGGCGCTCGGCAGTGTGCTGTATTCGATCGCCACGCCGCCTCCCGTCGTCTACGCGCCGGCCGTGGCCATGCCGCCACCCCGCCCGCCGGGCCGCATGTGGTACTACTGCGAGCCTTATCAGGCCTATTACCCCAACGTACAGAATTGTCCGGAAGCGTGGCGCGCCGTGCCGGGGTATTAACCCGCGCTGAATTCATGCAACAATTCCTCCGCGTCGGCTGCAGCATCAATAAAAAGATGCCGACCGGAGGAGGCGCATGCGTCGAGTCATATTCACCCTGCTGGGTGAAGCAGTGGTGTTTGCCGTACTGGTGATCTGGTTCGAACTCGGTCACGTGGACGCGGGCCGGGGACAGGGTGCGCTCGGTGTATTCGTAAGCGTGCTGGCCATTGGCCTTCCGATACTCTTCTATTGCTGCAAGCGCCGTCGGTGGGAAGCCTGGCGCTTCATCCTGCTCGGTGCGCTCGGCGGCGCACTCTGTTCGCTGCCCTTTTACGGGGGCACACTGCTCTTCAGTTTTCTGTTGCCGCTCTTCGCGCTGGCTGGCGCCTGCTTCGGCCTGCTGTTCTGGTTTACCGCCATCTGGCGCAACGATGATCTGACCCGCCCGAAATCCTTCAGTCTCTCCTGCGGCAAGGAGTACAAGGTGGTGCGCAACGCGTTGAAGCAGCGTTGAGTTTCAGTCGAAGTAAGTCCGTGCTTCCTCGAAGCGGGTAGCGAACCAACCCTGTGTCAGGCTGTCGGCGCGCACTTTGCCGTTCGTGTTCGGCGCATGGATGAAGCGGCCGGCACCAATGTAGATGCCGACATGCGAGTGAGGCTTGTTGCGCGTGTTGAAAAATACCAGGTCGCCGGGGCGCAGGCCGTCGCCGTTCACCGGCCGGCCCTGCTTTGCCAGGTCGGCGGCGGAACCGGCGAGTTGCAGACCGGCGGCGTTCTCGAACACATAACTCACCATCCCGCTGCAATCGAGGCCGGCTTCGGGGTTCTTGCCGCCAAAGCGATAGCCGGTGTCGATCAGGCCGAGTGCGAACATCACGATTTCGTGGGTGCGAGGATCGGTCAACCGGCTGGATTCCGACGACGCAACGGGTGGCGGGGACGGCTTCATCAGGGTGCCGCAGCCGGCGATCGACAATAGAAGAGCAAGCGATATCAGCGGACGCATTTGCCAATCCTATTCCGGTAAACTCGTGCGCAACCCGTCAATTAAAGGAAGCATGGCCATGCAATTACGCGATTCCCGACTCTTCCGTGACCAGGCCTTCATCGCCGGTGGCTGGGTGGCTGCCGACAATGGTGCGACCGTGGAGATTCGCAACCCGGCTACCGGAGAGAAGCTCGCCGCCGTACCGGACATGGGTGCGGCCGAAACCCGTCGCGCCATCGAAGCTGCCAACGCCGCCTGGCCGGCCTGGCGTGCACTGACCGCCAAGCAGCGCGGCGCGATCCTGCGCAAGTGGCATGACCTGATCGTTGCCCATGCCGATGACCTGGCGCTGCTGATGACCAGCGAGCAGGGCAAGCCGCTCGCCGAGGCGCGCGGCGAGGCGCTTTACGCCGCCAGTTTCGTCGAGTGGTTCGCCGAGGAGGCCAAGCGCACCTACGGCGACGTGATTCCCCAGACCATTGCCGGCCAGCGGCTCCTCGTGCTCAAGCAGCCGATCGGCGTCTGCGCCGCCATCACGCCGTGGAACTTCCCGGCCGCAATGATCACGCGCAAGGTCGCGCCGGCGCTGGCCGCCGGCTGCCCGGTGGTGGTCAAGCCTGCCGAGCAGACCCCGCTGACCGCGCTGGCGCTGGCGGTGCTGGCCGAGCGCGCGGGCTTTCCTGCGGGGGTATTCAATCTCGTCACCGGCTCGGCCGCCAGTGCCCCAGCCATCGGCGCCGAACTGACCGGCAACCCGACGGTGCGCAAGCTGTCCTTCACCGGTTCGACCGAGGTTGGCCGCCTGTTGATGGCACAGTGCGCGCCGACGCTGAAGAAGATTTCGCTCGAACTCGGCGGCAACGCGCCCTTCATCGTCTTCGACGATGCCGACGTCGATGCCGCCGTGGCGGGTGCGATCGCGTCGAAATACCGTAACGCCGGCCAGACCTGCGTCTGCGCGAACCGCCTGCTGGTGCAGGAAGGCGTATATGAGGAGTTCGCGCAAAAGCTCGCCGCGAAAGTGGCAGAACTGCAAGTCGGTGATGGCACCGAGTCGGGCGTGACGCAAGGGCCGCTGATAGACGCGCAGGCGCTGGAAAAGGTCGAGGCCCATATCGCCGATGCCGTGAGTAAAGGGGCCCGTGTGCTGACCGGCGGCAAACGCCACGCCAGGGGTGGTACCTTCTTCGAGCCGACCGTGCTGGCGGATGTGACGCCCACGATGCGCTGCGCGCGCGAGGAAACCTTCGGCCCGGTGGCGCCGCTGTTCAGGTTTCGCGATGAGGACGAGGCGATCGCGCTCGCCAATGCCACCGAATATGGGCTGGCCAGTTATTTCTACGCACGCGATCTGGGACGCGTCTGGCGCGTCGCCGAGGCGCTCGAATATGGCATGGTCGGCGTGAATGTCGGCCTGATCGCCAACGAGGTCGCCCCCTTTGGTGGCGTCAAGCAGTCGGGCATCGGCAGGGAAGGATCGAAATACGGTATCGAGGAGTACCTCGAAACCAAGTACCTGTGCCTAGGTCTCTGAGCGACCGGGCATTGGCAGGATCCAGAAAAGTCGGCGCTGGCGGGACGGCGCAGAAGTCGCGGGCAACTCTCTTTCGAGGATCTCCAGCGTCGCGCGGCCGACGTATTCGCCGGTCGTGTCGTCCATTTTGCTTGAGTACTCCAGCGCGCGCAGGTAGGCGCGGCCGATCAGGCGGCCGAGCGGCTTCGGGTTGTAGAGCAGTTTCTTGATGATGAAGGGATTAAGCGTCAGCGGATCGTAGCCCCTGGGCAGGTAGCCGGCCTTGATGAGCTGGTTTTCGACCGGCGTATTGGGCTGCACGCCGACGAAGAAAATGAAGGGCAGCACCTTGTCGCGGCCGAACATTTCGTAAAGTTCATCGATGCGCGACATTGTGGCGCGCAGGGTTGCGGGCGTCTCGCCGGGCGCGTTGAGTGGCAGGTAGAGCTTGACCATCTGGTCGGTCATTCCCGCGTCCTTGAACAGGCGGAAGGCGCCCATCTGCTGCTCGAGCTCGTAACCGAGGGTCAGGCTGTCGATCATGTCCTGCGAGCCGGTGAAGGACAGGTCGATGCTTTCCAGTCCGCTGGCCAGCATCTTGCGGGCGGATTCCGGCGTCAGGTGATTGAGGCGCAGATAGCCGGTCCAGCGTACCTTGACCTGGCGCGCGATCATCTCGTCGAGAATGGCTTCGGCATGGGCCATGCTGCGACGCGTGGAGCAGAACTGGGCGTCGGTGAACCAGATGTGCTTGACGCCATACTGCTTGTTGAGCATTTCGACTTCCTTGGCCACCTCGATCGGGTCACGATAGCGTTGTTGTGCACCTTCGATCTTGTTGTAGAGGCAGAAATGGCACTGGAAGGGACAGCCGCGCTTGGTATGCACGCCGATTGAGGCATCGGGCCCCATGTACTCGTTGAAGGCCGAGAAAATCGAGGCGACGTAGGGAAAGTCGATGGCGGTCAGCTGGCCGAGGTCGAAACTTTCTTCGGCCGGATGATGATGCACCTTGCTGTCGGCATCCTTGTAATAGTGGTTGCCGGCCAGCGTCGCCTGACCGTCGATGATGGACAGCATGGCATCTTCGCCTTCGCCGACCACCACCACGGTGTCGGGCGGACAACGTGCGGCGACATATTTGCCGAAGATCGAGACGGCCGTGCCGCCGACCACGAGACGCGTTTGCGGCAGCAGCTTGCGCACCAGTTTCAGGTAGCCGAGGTTGCGCAGCCGCTGGCCGGCATAGTCCGCGATGATACCCACCGCTTGCCAGGCGGATTTGAGGCGTTTCCACGGGTTCGGCGAATGATCGAAATTCATCACCACGTCGAGCGCGTCATTTTCAGGATGCGGCCCGAAGGTCTGCATGTTGCGCCAGGAAAAGGCCACGACATCAGGTTTCAGGGTACGCACGCGTTCGGTCAGCACGGCCTTGCGCTGACGCGGCGGAATTACAGCCAGGTCAAGGATTTCCTGCCGGATATCCGGCCGCTGCTTGTGGATGAAGTCGGCCAGATAAACCACGCCGCCGGGCCAGATCTTCCAGACCGGCATGCGCACGTAGAGCACCGAACGGACTTGCAGCGCCATGAAACAGGCTCCTCTTGTTTTTCTTCGAAGGTTTCGAAGAATAAATCAAAATGACGTTGAAGCGGATGCCCTTTGTTTATCGCGAATTCAGGCTGCCTGATGGCCTGATGGGCGGGTTTGCCAGCCAGTGCTCGCCCTCCCGCCATACGCGCCAGGCGATGAAGGTGCGTTTTCCCCAGCGCCAGAAAAAGCGCCTGACACCCGGACGCGCCGCCGCCAGCAACGCCACGGCGCCACCGACGATTTCCGGGTGCTGCGCGGTCCAGCGCGCACCCGCGCGCACCCGATCGCCTGCCTCGAAAAGCGGCATCAGGCCGGCCGCGTGCCGTGACAGATCCATTCGCTGGCCAGCGGCTTCGAGCCGCAGACGCTGTTTTTCCAGTGCCAGCTCAATGGCGTTCAAGGCTGCGGTCCCCGCGCCTTCAAGGCAGCTTCGTCCTGGTGCAGTTCGGCGAGGCTGGCGGCGAATAATTGCGATCCCTGCCGCGCCAGCCGCAACGCGATTCCCATCGCCAAGGCGGCGCCGGCGAGAAAGAGCGCAGCGAATACGCCCAGCGCAAGCACGCGATGGCTATCCCACAACAGGACCGTGATGAAAGTGGCGAGGAAAGTCAGGCCCACAATGCTCAGGAGCACGGCTGCCAGTCCCCACCAAAACAAGCCTGTGACCCGTCCTACCTCCTCCCGCGCCTCGACCTTCAGAAGTTCAAGGCGAGTGCGCAACAAGGCAACAGAAGTCGCCCCGAAGCCGCGCAGGGAAGCAAATAGCCCGGGGGAAGCCTCAGGCACGCTTTGCGCCGAGCGTATCAGCGACGCCCGATCAACAGGCCGACGATAAAACCAAATCCGGCCGCAACGCCAACCGAGCGCCAGGGATTGTCATGCACGTACGTATCCGCAGCACGCCCAACCTGCTTGGCCCGATCGACCACGGCAGCTTCGGCATCGGCAAGACGCAACTTCGCATCAGCCAGACGATTCTGAATCTTTGCGCGCAGGTCAGCGGCCTTGTCGCCGGCCTGATTGGCGGTGGCACGCAGCAATTCTTCTGCGTCAGCAACGACCACTTTGAAATCGGCGATCAATTTGTCCTTGTTTACATCGGTCATTTCGGTCATCTTCGGCTCCTTGCAAATGACGGGGGCGTCACGTAAAAGTATTGTCGCACAGCTTGATACAGACAAACTAACTACTACAGACTATGGCCACGCATATTCAATTGTCAAGGGGGCGTGATCGGAAAACCGCGCTTCCTTGAAAACCTGTGCGGCGCGGGCGCGGGCGGCGATGCCCGGCGTGGCGAGTTGATAGTCGATGCGCCAGCCGACATTCTTCGCCCAGGCCTGGCCCCGGTTGGACCACCAGGTATAGGCATCGCCTTCGGCATCGGGGTAAAGCCGGCGGTAGGCGTCGCCCCAGCCCAGTTCGTTCGTCACGCGGGCAATCCACTCACGCTCCTCGGGCAGGAAGCCGGAGTTCTTCTGGTTCGATTTCCAGTTCTTCAGATCCTTGGTGGTGGGGGCAATGTTCCAGTCGGCGCAGATGACGATTTCGCGGCCCGTTGTTGCCGCTTCGGCGTGCAGGGCTTGCAGCTGTGGATAAAACACCTCCATGAAACGGAACTTGGCCGCCTGTCGCTCGGGGGAGGAAGAGCCCGACGGCACATACAGAGAGATGACCGAAAGTCCCGGCCAGTCCACGCGCAGGTAACGGCCCTCGGCATCGAATTCCGGGATGCCGATACCTTCGGTTATGCGTTCGGGTGGCCGCTTCGCATACAGTCCGACACCGCTGTAGCCTTTTTTCTCGGCGTAGTGGAAATATCCCGTCAACAATCCGCCGGCAGTGCGCGTTTCTTCATTAAGGTCGCTAGCTTGCGCCTTTAATTCCTGCACACAGACGATGTCGGCATCCTGCGTGGCGAGCCAGTCAAGCCAGCCTTTCTTGACTGCGGAACGAATGCCGTTGAGATTCAGCGTGATGATTTTCAGCATGTAGAATTGCCTTCATTATGAGCAATGTGGATTTTAGTCAGGAGTTCATCGCTTTCGCCTGCGACAAGGGTGTACTGCGTTTCGGCGAATTCAAGACCAAGGCCGGGCGACTTTCCCCGTACTTTTTCAACGCTGGCCTGTTCAACGACGGGGCCGCGCTGGCGCGGCTGGCCGACTTCTACGCCCGCGCGATTCTGGCCTCCGGCATTGCCTTCGACATGCTGTTCGGCCCGGCCTACAAGGGAATTCCGCTCGTTGCGGCCATCGCGATTGCGCTGGCCGCGCGCGGGCGCAATCTCCCGTTTGCCTTCAACCGCAAGGAAGCCAAGGACCATGGCGAGGGCGGCACGCTGATTGGTGCGCCGCTCGCAGGCCGTGTGCTGATTGTCGATGACGTGATCTCCGCCGGTACCTCGGTGCGCGAGTCGGTCAACATCATCCGTGCGGGCGGTGCCGTGCCGGCTGGCGTGGCCATTGCCATCGACCGTCAGGAGCGCGGCACGGGCGAGCTGTCGGCGGTGCAGGAAGTGGAACGGAATCTGGATATGCCGGTGGTCGCCGTCGCGCGGCTCACCGACGTGATCGCCTATCTCGCCGGCCAGCCGGCGCTCGAACAAAATCTTGCGGCCGTGCGCCGCTACCGGGAGACCTATGGTGTTGTCTGAACGAATTCAAGAAACTCGCCGGGCCGCCCCAAGAGCTTCTTGGCCCCTTGAGGGGAGAGCGACGCGAAGCGGCGCTTTCGGGGTGGGATTACTTCTTCGTGCCGTGACCCTGTTCGTTCTGGGCGTAGGCGTTGCCTTACCTGCCGCCGCCCGCATTACCTGCTGCGATATTGATGGCAAGCGCACTTGCGGCGATCCGCCGCCCACGCAATGCATCAACAAGGCACGCACCGTATTCGACAAGGGCGGCGTGGCGAAAACGATGGAGGCGCCACTGACGGTCGAGCAGCGGACAGCCCGCGACGCCGAAGTTGCGCGCAAGAAGGAGGAGGAAAGAAAAGCCGCCGAACAGGCGCGCAAGGACAGCGCCCTGCGGGACAGCTATTCGAACGAGAGGGAGATCGACTTCGCCCGCGATCGGGCGATTGCCGATATCGAGAAAAATGCCGAACAGGCAAAAAACCGGCTGGAAGCAGCGCTGAAAAAGCAGCAGACGCTCGTTCAGGAGAAGGAGTTTTACAAGAAAAAGCCGATGCCGGCGCCGCTGCAGGCCCAGTTGCGTGACAACGACAGCGAAATCGCCGCCCAGCAAAAGGCGCTCGAACTGAAGGATGCGGATGTTGCAGCCGTGAAGGAGCGTTTCGAGGCTGACAAGAAGCGCTACGTGCAGATCACCAGCGGGGCGGTAAAGAAACAATAGTAATCGCCGTCCAGGGTTTGGCGGCAGACCGGCTGCGCCGTCCCGCCAGCGCCGAGTTTCACTGGCGTTGTTGCGCAGGTGTTGCCGTTTATCCCGCCAGCTTCTTGCGCAGCAGGTCATTGACCTGCTGCGGGTTGGCTTTCCCCTTGCTGGCTTTCATGACCTGACCGACGAGGGCGTTGAAAGCCTTGTCCTTGCCGGCGCGGAATTCCTCGACCGATTTCGGGTTGGCTGCCAGCACTGCGTCGATGATCGGGTCGATGGCCGAGGCGTCGGAAACCTGCTTGAGGCCGCGAGATTCGATAACCGCGTCGGCATCAGATGCTTCGCCGTTCCACAGCGCGTCGAAGACTTCCTTGGCCAGTTTCGATGAGAGCGTGCCGTCGGCGATGCGCTTGATCATGCCGGCGAGTTGTACGGCCGACACCGGACTGGTGGTGATGCCCTTCTCGTCGCCACTTTCACGATTGAGGCGCGACGCCAGCTCGCCCATCACCCAGTTGGCACTGAGCTTGGCGTTCGTAATGCCGGCCACCACGACACAGTCCTCGAAATATTTCGCCATGCTGCGCGTGGCTGCCAGTGTGATGGCGTCGTAGGCCGACAATCCGTAATCTGACTGGAAGCGCTGCTGCAGCGCCTGGGGCAGTTCGGGCAGACCCGCCTTGATTTCGGCGATCCAGTCGGCCTTGATCTCCAGCGGCAACAGGTCGGGATCGGGGAAGTAGCGGTAGTCGTGGGCGTCTTCCTTGCTGCGCATGGCGCGCGTCTCGCCGGTGTCGGGATCGAACAGCACGGTGGCCTGCTGGATCTTGCGGCCATCTTCGATTTCGCTGATCTGCCACTGGATTTCGTAGTCGATGGCCTGCTGCAGGAAGCGGAATGAGTTGAGGTTCTTGACCTCGCGGCGCGTACCAAGTGGCGCGCCGGGACGGCGCACGGAAACGTTGGCATCGCAGCGGAAGCTGCCTTCCTGCATGTTGCCGTCGCAGATGCCGATCCAGGTGACGAGCGAATGCAGCGCCTTGGCGTAGGCGACCGCTTCGGCGCTGGAGCACATGTCGGGCTCGGTCACGATCTCCAGCAACGGCGTGCCGGCACGGTTGAGGTCAATACCGGTCTTGCCGTGGAAGTCTTCGTGCAGCGACTTGCCCGCATCCTCTTCGAGATGGGCGCGCGTCAGATGTACGTACTTCTGATGCGCCGTCTCGCCAGCGCCGACGCTGATGGCCAACCCGCCACCCGATACCACGGGCACCTCGAACTGGCTGATCTGGTAACCCTTCGGCAAATCGGGATAGAAGTAGTTCTTGCGCGCGAAAATGGAACGCGGCGCAATGGTGGCGCCGACCGCCAGTCCGAACTTGATGGCACAGACGACCGCCGCGCGATTGAGTACCGGCAACACGCCGGGCAGGGCGATATCGACCGCACAAGCCTGGCGGTTTGGTGCGGCGCCGAATTCCGTGCTGGCACCGGAAAAGATCTTCGATCGGGTCTGCAACTGGGCATGCGTTTCCAGCCCGATAACCACTTCCCATCCAGTCATAAACGGCCCTTCATGAACAGCTGCCCTTCTGGTTGTCGACCAGAATGGGCCAGAGATAATCGACGGAATCGCCGCCGCATTCGGCGCGGCAGTCGCGGAAGGCCACCGTGACCTGGCTGCCCTGCTCCCACAGGCTGACCTTGCAGGCACTTTGCCGTGAAGCGAGCACGACGATCGGCAGGGAATCGGTCTGGCGGAAATCAGCAAGACGGAACTGGCAGCTGCCTCGATTCGGCACGTTCGACGCGCGCAACCAGCTGCTCGACCGTGGCATTCGTGACGGCGAGCTCCAACTGGCCGCGGTAACCGGTGTCGTCGCGGAAGCTGCAGCTGGCACGGGCATTCAGCGCTCTGCCCGAGATCGGAGTGAGCTTGCGCTTGGCCAGATAGGCGAGCGTTTCCTTTTTCAACTCGGGTGTTTTCGGCGCCGACTGGGGCGCGGGAACCGGGGAGGGCGCCGCTGTCGGTGTCGGTGTTGCGGGCGGCGGCGTGGCGCAGCCGGCCAGCAGGGCCAACAGGACAAGGATCGGGATAACCGGCGCTTTCATCATGCCCCCAACCCACCCGGCAGACGATGATGCCAGTCGGTGGCCAACTGGTACTGATGCGCGGCGTTGAGCATCTTCGCTTCGGCGAACCAGGGCGCGATGAGCTGCAGACCGACCGGCAACTCGTTATCGAAGCCGCAGGGAATCGACATACCCGGCAAGCCGGCGAGATTCACCGCGATGGTGTAGATGTCCGAGAGGTACATCTGCACCGGATCGGCGCTCTTCTCCCCGAACCTGAACGCGACTGACGGCGCAGTCGGACCCATGAGCACATCGCAGGATTTGAAGGCTTCCTGAAAGTCGGCGGCGATGAGACGGCGGATCTTCTGCGCCTTGAGGTAGTAGGCGTCGTAGTAGCCGTGCGAGAGCACGTAAGTGCCGATCAGGATGCGACGCTTCACTTCGGCGCCGAAGCCTTGCGCGCGGCTTTTTGCATACATGTCGTTGAGGTCGGCGTAGTCGGGCGCGCGATGGCCGTAGCGCACACCGTCGAAGCGCGACAGGTTGGAACTGGCCTCGGCCGGCGCGATGACATAGTAGGCGGGCACCGAGAGGTTGGAGTTCGGCAGGCCGACTTCCACCGTGATTGCGCCGAGCTTGCGGTATTCGGCAAGCGCGGATTCCACCGCTGCGCGCACGCCTTCATCCATGCCTGCACCGAAGAACTCCTTCGGCAAACCGATGCGCAAGCCTTGCAAGGGCTTGTCGAGGTCACGGGTGTAATCATCAGCCGGGCGGTCGAGCGAGGTGGAGTCGCGCGGATCGAAGCCGGTCATCGCATTCAGCAACAGCGCACAGTCCTCGGCCGACTTGGCCATTGGCCCACCCTGGTCGAGCGAGGAAGCGAAGGCGATCATGCCGTAGCGCGACACGGTGCCATAGGTCGGCTTGAGGCCGGTCAGTCCGCACAACGCAGCCGGCTGGCGGATCGACCCGCCGGTGTCGGTGCCGGTGGCGGCCGGGGTGAGGCGCGCGGCGATGGCCGCCGCCGATCCGCCGGAAGAACCGCCGGGCACGCATTCCAGATTCCACGGGTTCTTCACCGGGCCGAAGAAAGAAGTTTCGTTCGACGAACCCATCGCGAACTCGTCCATGTTGCACTTGCCCAGCAACACCATGCCGGCCTCGTTCAGGCGGGCGACGACGTGTGCGTCGTAGGGCGAGACGAAATTGGCGAGCATCTTCGAGCCGCAGGTAGTGCGCCAGCCCGCCGTGCAGAAAATGTCCTTGTGCGCGAGCGGGATGCCAAGCAGTGGCGCTGCCGCCGTCCCGCCAGCGCCGACTTTTTGGTCTGCGGCGCGCGCGGCAACGAGCGCCTTGTCGCGGTCGACAGTGACGAAGGCATTGAGCGTCGGGTTGAATTTCTCGATGCGCTCGAGGAACAGCGTCGTCAGTTCGACGCTGGAAACCTTCTTTTCCGCCAGTGCGGCGCCGAGTTCTTTCAGGCTGGCGTTGATAAGGTCGCTCATTCGATCACCTGCGGCACGAGGTACAGGCCAGCCTCGGTTTCCGGCGCGATGGCCTGGAAGGCGTCGCGATGGTCGGCGGCGGTGACACGATCTTCGCGCAGGCGCTGCACGACATCCACGGCGTGGGCCATCGGCGCGATGCCGTCGGTATTGACGGCCTGCAACTGCTCGACGAAGGCAAGAATGTTGTTCAACTGGTCACGGGTCTGCGCGGCTTCCGCAGAGGAGATTTCAATGCGTGCCAGGCGCGCGATGCGACTGACGTCGTCCAGACTCAAGGACATGGTTTTAAAGTAAGTTTTTCAGGAATGAAGTGGCGGGCACGCAAATTTGCGTAGCGCATTAGAGTATCATAGGCAACCCTCTTTCAGCAGGGCCGCGAATGTGTCGGGGCACTGCTTCTTGCTTATTCAGGATTCCGATGTTCTCATTTCTCCGTTCCTATTTTTCCAACGATCTGGCTATCGACCTCGGTACCGCGAACACGTTGATCTACGTGCGCGGCAAGGGCATCGTGCTGGACGAGCCTTCCGTGGTTGCCATCCGCACCGAAGGCGGCCCCAACGCCAAGAAAACCATCCAGGCCGTCGGTGCCGCAGCCAAGCAGATGCTTGGCAAGACGCCTGGCAACATCACCGCCATCCGCCCGATGCGGGATGGCGTGATCGCCGACTTCACCGTTACCGAGCAGATGTTGAAGCAGTTCATCAAAAGGGTGCATGAATCGCGCCTGCTGTCGCCGAGCCCGCGCATCATCATCTGCGTACCCTGCGGGTCGACGCAGGTCGAACGCCGGGCCATTCGCGAGTCGGCCATGGGCGCTGGCGCTTCCCAGGTCTATCTGATCGAGGAACCGATGGCCGCCGCGATCGGGGCCGGCATGCCGGTCTCGGAAGCTACCGGTTCGATGGTCGTCGATATCGGCGGAGGCACGACCGAGGTCGGCGTGATTTCGCTGGGCGGCATTGTGTATGCCGGCTCGGTGCGCGTTGGTGGGGACAAGTTCGACGATGCCATCATCAACTACATCCGCCGCAATTACGGCATGCTGATCGGCGAGGCTACGGCAGAGTCGATCAAGAAGACCATCGGTTCGGCCTTTCCCGGCTCCGAGGTCAAGGAGATGGAAGTCAAGGGCCGCAACCTCGCCGAAGGTATTCCGCGCGGCTTCACGATCTCCTCCAACGAGATTCTCGAAGCGCTCTCCGATCCGCTCAACCAGATTGTCGGTGCGGTGAAGATCGCGCTGGAGCAGACGCCGCCGGAACTCGGTGCCGACATCGCCGAGCGCGGCATGGTGCTCACGGGTGGCGGTGCGCTCTTGCGTGACATTGACCGCCTGCTGATGGAAGAAACCGGCCTGCCAGTCGTCGTCGCCGACGATCCGCTCACCTGCGTTGTTCGCGGCTCGGGCCTCGCGCTCGAAAAGATGGACAAACTCGGCAGTATTTTCGCCAACGAATAAGGCCCATCCCGGTAAGGTGCGCTGTGGCGCATTGTTTGTGCCACGATCAACCTTCGGGGGAGAAATGCAGCCTTGATGTCCGTCGCTGGCCATACGCCGCCCCCATTCTTCAAGCGTGGACCGGCGCCGCTTGCGCGTCTGGTCTTTTTCATTACGCTTGCGGTGCTGATCATGGTGGCCGATCTGCGCTTCCAGGTACTCGAACCGGTGCGCATGGCGGTGGCCGCCCTGCTCTGGCCCCTGCAAAAAGCGGTGATGCTGCCGGCGGCAGGCGCCGGTGAAGCTGGCAGCTATTTCGCCGATCTGGCGCGCCTGCAGCGTGAAAACAACGAGTTGCGCGAGCGCCAGCTTGCCCAGGCCAACCTGCTGCTGCGGCAGACGTACCTCGACAGCGAGAATCGCCGTCTGCGTGCCCTGCTCGACATGCAGGAACGCCTCGATAAGCCAGCGCAGGCCGCCGAGATTCTCTACGCGGCACGCGATCCGTTTGCCCGGCGCATCATCATCGACCGCGGTCTGACCCATGGCGTCGAAACCGGCCAGGCGGTGATCGATGACCTGGGCATCATCGGGCAGGTCACACGGGTATTCCCGCTGACCAGCGAAGTGACGCTGCTGACCGACAAGAACCAGGCCATTCCCGTGCAGGTGGCGCGTAGCGGCCTGCGCGCCATTCTCGCCGGCGCCGGCAGCGGCGCACTGGAGCTCAAATTCCTGCCCGCCAATGCCGACGTGCAGCCCGATGATGTGCTGGTTACCTCAGGTCTCGACGGGATTTATCTGGCTGGCCTGCCCGTGGCGCGCGTGACGAAGATCGATCGCGACAATTCATTCTCGTTTGCCCGCATCGAATGCACACCGCTGGCGGGCGTCGAGCGTCAGGGCCAGGTGCTGGTGATCAGCAAGCGCACTGCGCCGCCCGCGCCCGAGGAGGCGCCGGAACAGTCGAAGAAAACGAAGAGCAGGAAAGCGCAGAGGAGCAGCAAACCATGATCCAGCCCATCCATTCCTCGCGGCGCATCCTGCTGCCGGCCCGTGCCTGGTTCATCTATTTCTCGCTGATGGTTGCGTTCGTTCTCAATCTTGTGCCGTTCGGCCGCCTGCCGGGAATTCCGGACTGGCTGGCACTGGCGCTGGCCTTCTGGTGCATCCATCAGCCACTTAAGGTAGGTATGGGTGCGGCCTTTTTCTTTGGCCTGGCGATGGATGTCGCCAACGCCAATGTCATGGGACAGCATGCATTCGCCTACGTAGTGCTGGCGTTTGCCGCCGGCGGGTTGTCGCGGCGCGTGCTCTGGTTCCCGCTTGCCCAGCAGGCCCTGCATGTGTTACCGCTGCTGCTTGGCACCCAGCTCGTCATGTTGCTGATCCGGCTGGTCACGGGCGCGGAATTTCCTGGCGTGCTGTACTTCCTGTCGAGCTTTGTCGCGGCGCTGCTCTGGCATCCGCTCAACTACGTGTTGCTCCTGCCGCAATTCCAGCCGGTCGAGCGGGATGACAATCGGCCAATCTGATGGAGTTTAAGGATTCCCAGGAGGGGCTGGAAAAGTTCAACCGCCGCATCGCAATCGCCGGCGGTTTCGTGCTGATCTGCTTTGCGCTGCTGTTCGGACGCTTCGTCTGGCTACAGGTGGTCCAGCATGATTATTACCAGACGCGCGCCGAAGACAACCGCATCTCGTTGGTGCCGATCACGCCCAATCGCGGGCTGATCATGGACCGTAAAGGCGTGCTGCTGGCGCGCAACTACTCGGCCTACACGCTGGAAATCACGCCGACGCAGGTAGCCGACCTCGAGGCCACCATCGACGGACTCGCCGAATTTATCGACATCGGCGTCAAGGATCGCAAGCGTTTCAAAAAACTGATGGAAGAAAGCAAGCGCTTTGAATCGCTGCCGATCCGCACGCGCCTGACCGATACCGAAGTGGCGAGGTTCATTGCGCGGCGCTTTCGCTTTCCTGGCGTCGACATCAAGGCGCGGCTGTTCCGCCAGTATCCGCGCGGCGCTTTTGCCGCGCATGTGCTGGGCTATATCGGCCGCGTCACCGAGCGCGATCTCGGTCGTATCGAGGAGTGGGAAGCCGAGGCCAACTATCGCGGCACCGATCATTTCGGCAAGACCGGCCTCGAGCAGCACTACGAGTTCGATCTGCACGGTACCAGCGGCTATGAGCAGGTCGAGGTCGATGCCGGCGGCCGTCCGGTACGCACGCTGGCGCGCACCGCTCCCGTGCCCGGCAACAACCTCACATTGACCCTGGACGTGAAACTGCAGGAAATTGCCGAGCAGGCATTCGGCGATCGCAAGGGAGCGCTGGTGGCCATCGAACCATCCACCGGCGGTATTCTTGCGCTCGTGTCGATGCCCAATTACGACCCCAATCTTTTTGTTGACGGCATCGGATTCTCGGACTGGGATGCGCTCAACAATGCGCCGGACAAGCCGATGGTCAATCGCGCGCTGAACGGCACCTACCCGCCCGGTTCGACCTTCAAGCCTTTCATGGCACTGGGTGCGCTGACCCTCGGCAAGCGTACCCCTGCACAGGCGATCGCCGACCCGGGTTCCTTCACCTTTGGCAACCACACCTTCCGCGACGACAAGAAGGGCGGGCACGGCATGGTGGATATGTACAAGTCCATCGTGGTGTCCTGCGATACCTACTACTACATGCTGGCCAACGACATGGGCATCGACAACATTGCCAGCTTCATGGGGCAACTGGGTTTCGGCCAGAAGACCGGAATCGACATCGGTTTCGACGGCATGGGCGAATCCGAGGGTGTGCTGCCTTCGCAGGCATGGAAGAAGAAGCGCTTCAAGAAGCCGGAACAGCAGAAATGGTATGCCGGCGAGACCATCTCGATCGGCATCGGCCAGGGCTACAACGCCTACACGCCGATCCAGCTCGCCCAGGCGACCGCCACGATTGCCAACAACGGCGTGATGTTCCGCCCACATCTGGTCAATCACATCACCGACACGCGCAGCGGCAACAAGAGCCATGTCGAGCCGCAACCGCTCAAGATCCTGCCGCTCAGGCAGGAGCATATCGATGTGATCAAGCGCGCGATGATCGGCGTGAATACCGAGGGCACCGGTGCGCGCGCCTTCAAGGACGCAGGGTATGTCTCCGCCGGCAAGACCGGGACGGCGCAGGTGTTCTCTTACAAGGGTATCGAGCACAAGACGGAGCACATGCAGGCCAACCTGCGCGACCATGCGTTGTTCATCGCCTTCGCGCCCGCCGATGCACCGAAGATCGCTCTGGCGGTGCTGGTCGAGAATGGCGGCTTCGGCGCCCAGGCCGCCGCGCCGATCGCGCGTCAGGTACTCGACTACTACCTGCTCGGCAAGTTGCCACAGGGCGCCGCGCCGGCGGACGAAGACGCCAAAGAGGCTGACGACGAATGATCAGACGTTTCTGGCTCAAGCTCGTCACCCCGATAGATGGCCCGCTGATGGGGCTCACCGCCGTGTTGCTGCTCATCGCCACGATCGCCATGGCCAGCGCTTCGCCGGAGCGCATGACAGCGCACTTCATCAATATCGGCGTGGCGCTGGTGGTGATGCGCGCCGTCGCCCAGGTGCCGCCGCAACGGCTGATGCACCTGGCGCTACCGGCCTATCTAATCGGTATTCTGTTGCTGGTTGCCGTGGCACTCTTCGGCGACATCTCGAAAGGCGCGCGCCGCTGGCTCAATCTCGGTTTCATGCGCATTCAGCCTTCCGAGCTCATGAAGATCGCCGTGCCATTGATGCTCGCCTGGTATTTCCAGAAGCACGAATCCCTGCTGCGCTACCGGGAATATGCGGTCGCCACGTTGATCCTGCTGATACCCATAGCGCTGATTGCCCGGCAGCCTGACCTCGGCACCTCGGTGCTCGTCTTCTCTGCAGGTTTCTTCGTCATTTTCTTCGCCGGCCTGCCGTGGAAGGTAATCATCGGGCTTGTCGCCACCGCCGGCGCCGCGGCGCCCTTCGCCTGGAACCTGCTTCACGACTACCAGCGCCAGCGCATCCTCACGCTGCTCGATCCCGAAAAGGATCCGCTTGGCAGAGGTTTCCACATCATCCAGTCCACCATTGCCATCGGTTCAGGCGGCATCCTCGGCAAAGGCTGGGGGCAAGGCACACAGGCGCAGCTGGAATTCATTCCCGAGCGCCATACCGACTTCATCTTCGCCGTTTATTCCGAGGAGTTCGGCCTCGTCGGCAATCTCGTGCTGCTGGTGCTCTACGCGCTGTTGATCGGCCGTGGCCTGCTCATCGCGGCCAATGCCGCCAATCTGTTCGCGCGGCTGCTCGCCGGGGCCGTCACGCTGATCTTCTTCACCTACGCTTTCGTCAATATGGGCATGGTGTCGGGCATCCTGCCGGTGGTCGGCGTGCCGCTGCCCTTCGTCAGTTATGGGGGTACCGCGCTCGTCACGCTGTGCCTCGGCATCGGCATCCTGATGTCGATCAACAAGAACAGAATGCTCGTACAGAAATGAAACTCCGCCATTCCCTTTATTTGCTCCCCATCCTGCTGGCCGCTTGCGGCGGGCAGCCCCCCAAGCCGGGCGCCGCAGGCGCGGGTACACAACCGCCTGGTGCCGTCCCGCCAGCGCCGACTATTGCTACGACTACGGAGAGGAAGCCAGCCTATACGCTGAAGCGCGGGGGCGGTTTCTATCAGGACGACGGTCCGCTCGACGCCATTCCCATCGATCTCGCGGCCGTGCCCGATGCCGTGCCGCGCCAGGAGCCGCTGCACCGCTTTGCCAATCGTCCCTACTCGGTACTCGGCCGCGACTATGTGCCGCTGCAGGCGCGCGAACCTTTCCGCCAGAGCGGCGTGGCCAGCTGGTACGGCCGCAAGTTCCACGGCCAGAATACCTCGAGCGGCGAACCGTATGACATGTTCGGCATGACCGCCGCCCATCCGACGCTGCCGATTCCTTCCTATGTGCGCGTGACGCGTCCCGAGACGGGAAAATCGGTGGTGCTGCGCATCAACGATCGCGGCCCCTTCCTGCACGAACGCGTCATCGACCTTTCCTACACCGCGGCCTGGAAGCTCGGCTTCATCGACAACGGCAGCGGCACGGTGATTGTCGAAACAGTGCAGCCTGGCGAGGCCCCACCTGCGGTGCCGACCGAACCGTTGCAGCTTGCCACTGTCGACAACAATCCCAGCGTGCTCAACGACATCCAGGAAAAGGGCGGCCACTACCTGCAACTCGGCGCTTTCGGTAGTCGCGACAATGCCGAATCGTTGCGGCTGAAGCTGGTGCGCATGCTGGGCAATCTCGGTGAGCGACTGTCGATCCGCAGCGCCGGCAGCATCCACCGACTGCAACTCGGCCCCTGGGCCGATGCCGGAGAAGCGCGCCGCATCGCGGAGCAATTGAAGACCGCCTTCGAATTGCCGAGCGTGCTGGTGAAATAAGCACCATGCCTCGCACGTTATAATTTTCCATCCTCCAATTAAAAACTCCCCAATATCCCCATGCGTTTTCTTCCCCTGCTGCTGACTCTGTTTTGCCTGAACAGCTTCGCCCAAACCACCGAACCGCCACCGCCGCTGGCTGCCCGCGCGTGGATCCTGATCGACCAGTCGAGTGGCCAGGTGCTCGCCGCACTGAATCCCGAGCAAAAGGTCGAGCCGGCCTCGCTCACCAAGATCATGACGTCCTATGTCGTCTACGCCGCGTTGCGCGATGGCAAGCTGAAGCCCGACCAGGTCGTGCCGGTCTCGGAAAGGGCCTGGAAGGCCATCGGCTCGCGCATGTTCATCGCACCCGACCAGCAGGTCACCGTCGATCAACTGCTCTCCGGCATGGTCATCCAGTCGGGCAATGACGCCAGCACCGCGCTGGCCGAAGCGGTTGCCGGCAGTGAAGAGGCTTTCGCCAACCTGATGAACGCCGAGGCGAAACGGCTTGGCCTCACCAACACCCATTTCGTCAATGCCACCGGCCTGCCCGATCCGGCGCACATGACTACCGCAAACGACCTGGCGCGCCTGACGACCGCGCTGATCCGCGACTTTCCCGAGGACTACAAGCGCTACGCGGTCAAGGACTACACCTGGAACAAGATCAAGCAGCCCAACCGTAACCGCCTGTTATGGCTCGATCCCGCCATCGACGGCGTGAAGACCGGTCATACGGACACGGCCGGCTACTGCCTGATCGCCTCGCGCCATGATGGCGTGCGCCGCCTCACCGCCGTGGTGCTTGGCACCGCTTCGGACAACGCGCGCGTGCAGGAAGCCTTGACGTTACTCCACTATGGCGGTCGCGCCTTCGATGCCGTCAAGCTCTATGACAAGGGTCAGGCACTCTCGCAGCTCAAAATCTTCAAGGGTGCGCAGAACACTGTCGGCGCCGGTTTCGCCGAAGACTTCGTGCTGTCGCTGCCCAAGGGTGTGGCGGGTAGCCCCGATCGCATCAAGGTCGAGGTCGCGAGCCGCCAGCCGCTGATCGCCCCGGTGAAGCAGGGCGACCCCATTGCCACGCTGCGCCTGACGGTGGATGGCAAGCCCTACGGGGAGCACGCGCTCGTCGCGCTGGCCGATGTGCCGGTCGCCGGCATCTTCGGCCGCGCCTGGGATTCGCTCAAGCTGTACTTCCAATGACGCTCAAGAAACACGCTGGGCCGCCCCAAGTGTTACTTGGCCCCCTGGGGGGAGAACGCCGCGCAGCGGCGTTTTCGGGGGGGGCTCTTTGTTACCTGAACGGCGCCTTCCTGCCGGTCGCCGAGGCGCGCGTTTCGCCGATGGATCGCGGCTTCCTGTTCGGCGACGGCATCTATGAAGTTATCCCGGTTTATTCGCGCCGTCCGTTCCGGCTCGACGAACATCTGGGCAGACTGCAGCGCAGTCTTGAGGGAATTCGCCTTGTCAATCCATTGACGCTCGAAGCCTGGCGTGCACTGGTCGGGCGTCTCATTGCGGAGGCCGAGTGGGACGACCAGTCGGTCTATTTGCAGGTCACGCGCGGGCCGATGGCGGTGCGCAACCATGCGTTTCCTGCGAGTGTCACGCCCACCGTCTTTGGCCTCGTCGAGCCGCTGCACACGCCTCCGGCCGCGCAATGCGAGCAGGGCGTCGCGGCAATTTCCGCTGCCGACTTCCGCTGGTTGCGCTGCAACGTCAAGGCGACCTCGCTGCTCGCCAACTGCCTGCTGCGCCAGATGGCCTTCGATGCCGGCTGCGTCGAAACGCTCATGTTCCGCGACGGCATCCTGTCCGAGGGCGCCGCGTCCAACATCTTCGTCGTGAAGAACGGTGTGCTGCTCGCGCCGCAGAAGAATCATCTGATGCTCACCGGCATCACTTACGATGTCGTGCTCGAACTGGCTGCCGCGCACGGCCTGCCCACCGAGGTGCGCGACATCACCGATGCCGAAGTGCGTGCGGCCGACGAACTCTGGCTGACCTCCTCGACCAAGGAGGTCCTGCCCATTGTCACGCTCGATGGCCTGAAAGTCGGCGCTGGCGAGACGGCGCCTGGCGTCGGTGTGCCGGGACCGGTCTTCAGGCAGATGTACGGCTGGTACCAGGACTTCAAGCAGACGGTGATGCGTGGCGCCTGAACAGGAGACCCTGCTTGAATTTCCCTGCGAATTTCCGCTCAAGATCATGGGCGCGACGCGCGAGGGCTTCGCGCAGGCCATCGTCGACGTCGTGCTGAAGCATGCCCCGGATTTCGATGCGGCGCGCGTCGAGATGCGTCCCTCGAAAGCCGGCAATTACCTCTCGCTCACCTGCACCATCCGCGCGACGTCCAAGCCGCAACTCGACACCCTCTACCGCGAACTGACCGCGCACCCGTGGGTGAAGATCGTCCTCTAATTCTGCGCACGCTCGGCCGGGTCGAGTACGAACCGACCTGGCGCGCGATGCAGGCCTTCACTGCCCAGCGCACGGTGGAGACCGCCGACGAACTCTGGCTCTGCGAGCATCTGCCCGTATTCACGCAGGGCCTCGCCGGCAAGCCCGAGCACCTGCTGCGCGACATCGGCATCCCGGTCGTCAAGATCGACCGCGGCGGGCAGATCACCTACCACGGCCCCGGCCAGATTGTCTGCTATCTGCTGCTCGACCTGAAGCGGCGTGGCCTCACGATCAAGTCCCTCGTCAATCGGATGGAGCAGGCCGTCATCGATTTGCTGGCCGGCCATGGCGTCGTGGCGGCGCGGCTGGCCGGCGCACCCGGTGTGTATGTGGATGGCGCGAAGATCGCCGCGCTCGGCCTGAAGGTGAAGAACAATTGTTGCTATCACGGCCTCGCGCTCAATGTCGTGATGGACCTCGCGCCGTTTGCTGCGATCAATCCCTGCGGCTACGCCGGCATGGCCGTCACGCAACTCACCGCTTTCGACCTGACTGCGGACGTGGAAAACGTTGGCGTTAAACTGGCCGCCCAACTGCGAGACAGACTATGAGCGAAAAACAGAAAGGCGAAGCCAAGACCGCCCGAATCCCGATCAAGGTCGTGCCCGCCGTACCGCTGAAAAAGCCCGAGTGGATCCGCGTGCGCGCCGGCAACTCCGCCGCGCGTTTCGGCGAGGTCAAGAGCATCCTGCGCGCGCATGGCCTGCATACCGTCTGCGAGGAAGCGACCTGCCCCAACATCGGCGAATGCTTCGGCAAGGGCACGGCGACCTTCATGATCCTCGGCGACCTGTGCACGCGCCGCTGCCCCTTCTGCGACGTTGGCCACGGTGTGCCGCTGCCGCCTGATGCGGAAGAACCCGCCAAGCTCGCGGCCACCATCGCCGCGATGAAACTCAAGTATGTGGTGATCACCAGCGTCGACCGCGATGATCTGCGCGACGGCGGCGCCCGGCACTTCGCCGACTGCATCCACGCGATCCGCGCAGCCTCGCCCGCCACGACAATTGAAATACTGGTGCCCGATTTTCGCGGCCGTCTGGAGGTCGCGCTGGATATTCTTGCTGCGACACCGCCCGACGTGATGAACCACAACCTCGAAACCGTGCCGCGTCTTTACAGGCAGGCGCGCCCCGGCGCCGACTATGCGCATTCGCTCAGCTTGTTGCGGGAGTTTCGGCATCGCATGCCGGCCATTCCTACCAAGTCCGGGCTGATGGTGGGCCTCGGCGAAACCGATGACGAAATTCTGCAAGTGATGCGCGACCTGCGCGCGCACGCAGTGGAAATGCTCACCATCGGCCAGTATCTCGCGCCCTCCGGCCATCACCTCCCGGTGACGCGCTATGTGCATCCGGACATCTTCAGGATGTACGCGGACGAGGCAACGAAAATGGGCTACACGAACTGCGCCAGCGCGCCGCTGGTGCGCTCCAGCTACCACGCCGACCAGCAGGCGCATGGGGCGGGCGTGGCGTGATACGCTGAAATTATGGACATCGTCCAGTCGGTCGCATTGGCCGGAGGGCTGGCCTGGGCCAGCGGCATGCGGCTCTATGCGGTGCTGTTTGCCGCCGGAATGCTCAGCCGCTACGATTATGTGCAACTCCCCGCCACCCTCCAGGTGCTGGAAAATCCCCTCGTGCTGGGCGCGGCGGGCTTCATGCTTGCGGTCGAGTTCCTGGCCGACAAGATTCCCGCCGTCGATTCGATCTGGGACAGCATTCAAACCTTCATCCGCATTCCGGCCGGCGCCCTGCTGGCGGCGCTGGCGCTGGGCGAGCATGATCCGGCATGGATGATCGTGGCCGGGCTGCTCGGCGGCACGCTGACTGCCGGCACGCATGCCGCGAAGGCCGGCAGCCGTGCCCTGATCAACACTTCACCCGAGCCGTTCTCGAATGTTGCCGCGTCGTTCGGCGAGGAGGCGCTTGTCGCCAGCGGCCTGTTCATGGCCTTTCAACACCCCGTGGGGTTCCTGGTGCTGCTGGGCCTCTTTGTCGTCCTGCTGATCTGGTTGCTGCCGAAGGTGTTCCGCGGCATGCGGCTCGTCTTTGGCCGCCTGTTCGGCAATGCGCAGAACTGACGCTTATTTCCGTAGCCAGCCGATTTCTCGCGCGGTGACAGGGCCGACGAGTGTCTGAGCGAGGCTGTGGGGCGTTTCGGCCTCGGTAGGAGAAAGCGGAATGCGCCCGCCCATGATTTCGGCGAACTCCTGGGGATGGCGCGGCTCGCGCGCCGGTTCGGCATAGCCGTCCGGATAGAGCGGCCGGCTGGTCGCAGGGTCGTACTTGTCGGTCGCGCCCAGCGTATGCAGCAGTTCATGGGCAACGATCATGGCGTTGGAGCCTGCCATCGCCTGACTGGAGAAGGCATTGATGATCCCCAGCATGCCGCGCTCGATGCCGACCGAGTGCGCGAGACGCGGACGGGTTTCCGGATCATGGAACAGCACAAACAAACGCACCGCCGGCTTCGGGCCGTCGATGCGGTCATGCCGCCATGCCCACCAGCGCATTTGCAGGCTCCAGAGAATGGCCTGCAGGGCGTTGGCGTTGCGCGGCGGTTGGGGCGGCTGGTCGGAAATCGGTGGAGCGACGGTGACGGATACCGGGCGCCAGACCGTCAGGCCATGGCGCTTGGCTTCTTCATCGAAGAAAGCGTCGATCGCCCGGAACGTGTCCGGCTTCAGTGTGCCGAGGTAATTCCTGGTATTCGCGGAGCCGTCCGCCGCGATCGGGTAAATGCCGACGATGAGGGTGTTCTCCCAAGCAGTGGCCCGCGAGCGCGCGAGCCACGCGGTCTGGGCGACCGTGGCGAGAATCAGCAGCAGGACGATGATGCGCAGGACTTTGAACATCTATTGACAGTGAGGGACGCGAAGCCAGCATATTAATTCATGAGCTTTTTGCAACGCCATCTTGAAACCCTTGTGCGTGACCGGCTGGGCAACATGCCGGCCGTGGAGTTGCCCGGTTCCGTCACCATCGAGCTCATGCGTCAGGCAAGCTTTTCCCGCACCGCCGACTGCGCGGAAATCGATCTGCTGCTCGATCGCAGCGGCCACCTCCGCCGCGCCCATGCCGTCAGGATGACGCTGTCGCGTATTTGACAACGGTAATTATTGTAGCTACAGTAAAGCATGCGTATCGAATTCGATCCGGCCAAGGATGAGGCAAACCAAGCGAAACACGGCGTGTCCTTGCTCATGGCGGTCGAACTCGATTGGGAAGCTGCGCTGGTGTGGGTTGATGAACGGATTGAGTACAACGAGATGCGAATGATCGCGCTCGCTCCGAACACCGAGATCCTGTACTACGTGGCGTTTGTGGATCGTGGCGAAGTGCGAAGGATCATCAGCCTTCGCCGCGCCAATCGTCGTGAGGTAAAGCACTATGTCGAAAGTCTCTAAGCGACCTGCTGTTCGCATGCCTACCGCGGCTGAAGACAAGGCCATTACCGCGGCAGCCAAAAGCGATCCCGATGCACAGCCGCTTACACCTACGCAGCTAAAGGCGATGGTTCCCTTGCGGTCGTTGCGTGGACGACCAAAGTCGGAAAGCAAGAAGTTGCTCGTATCGGTGCGCTACAGCCCTGAGGTCGTTGCCTACTTCAAGTCCACAGGGGAAGGCTGGCAAACGCGGATGGACGAAGCTTTGCGCGAGTACGTCTCCCACCGCAAGGCGGCGTAATTCGGCGCTGGCGGGACGGCGTTAGCCAACGTTCAATCCGGTGCCAGATGGATTTCCGGACTGAAGGGCAGCGCGGCGGGGCGGCGCGCGACGATTTCTTCCAGCATTGCCGCATAGCTGTCGTGGATGCGTTCCCAACTCAGGTGGCGCACGCTTTCCGCGCAATCGTCGCATCGCGCGGATTGTCCGGCGACCAGGTGGGCCATGTTGCGGCTGGCGGTGATGAATGCGCCGGCGTCACCGGGCGTGGCCAGCAAGCCATTGCGGCCAGCGACGACGAGATCGGCGGCCGCGGCTTGATCATAGGCGACGACCGGCAGGCCGCTCGCCAGCGCTTCGCTGACGACGTTGCCGAAGGTTTCGGTCAGGCTGGGAAACAGGAACAGGTCGGCGCTGGCGTAATGGGTCGCCAAGTCTGCGCCGTGGCGCGTGCCGCTGAAGTGAACGGCGGGATGGCGCCGCGCCAGTGCCTTGGCAAGCGGACCGTCGCCGACGCAGACCATGCGTGTGTTCGGACGTTCGGTATGGATTGCGTCGAATGCGGCAAAGGCCAGGCCGAGATTCTTTTCGGGCGCGAGCCGGCTGACGACGCTGCAGACCAGGTCGTCCGATCCCGCCCCCCAACTGGCGCGTAACGCATTCGAGCGGCGTGCCGGATTGAACAGCAGGGTATCGACGCCGCGCGAGAGCACCTGGACAGCGCGGAATCCCTTTTCGCCAAGCTGCCGCGCGAGGGTTGCCGTGGGCACCAGCGTTGTCGCTGTGCGGTTGTGGAACCAGCGCAGATAGGCTTCGACGCCGTGCCGCAGCCAGCCGATGCCATAGTGGCGGCTGTAGCTGTGGAAGTTGGTGTGGAAGGTGGAGATCACCGGAATGCCGAGTCGCTGTGCCGTGGCGAGGGCGGAATAGCCGAGCGGCCCTTCGGTGGCGATATGCACGATGTCCGGCATTTTCTCCAGCCAGGCGCTGTGCAGGCGATCGCCGGCGGGCAGGCCGAAGCGCAGGTCGGGATAGCGCGGGATTGGCAGCCCGGGGGTGAGCAGGTGACCATCGGACAGGCGGCCGGTTGTTTCGAATTTCTGGCGCGGACGCACGATGCGCACGCGATGGCCGCGCGCGATCAGGCCGGCTGTCAGCCGGCCGAGCGTCATGGCCACGCCGTTGATTTCGGGCAGGTAAGTCTCGGTGACGAGGGCTACGCGAAGCCGGCGGCTTGTCATCTTCATGCCGCTACGCGCAAGGGCACGACGTTCGTGCCGAGGTGGCGCCATTCGATCAGTTCGAGCTGGCCGTTCAGGTGTTCGACGATCGCCGTGCAGCTATCCACCCAGTCGCCGCAATTCACGTAGAGCACGCCATCGGTGTCGCGCAGGCTGGCACTGTGGATGTGGCCGCAGACGACGCCGTCGAGGCCGCGGTTCGCGCACGGTGTGGATGACGGCATCCTCGAAATCGAAGATGAACGAGACGGCGCGCTTGACGCGGCGCTTGGCGAAACCGGCGAGCGACCAGTAGCCTGAAATGCGCAGCGTGCGCCGCAGCCACGAAATCCAGGCGTTGATCCTGACCAGCACGTTGTAGGCGACGTCGCCGAGCAGGGCGATCCAGCGGTGATGGCGCGTCACCTGATCGAATTCGTCGCCGTGCAGCAGCAACAGGCGGCGGCCGTCGGCCGTCTCGTGGATATGCTCGGCGGCGACGTGGATGTCGCCGAACCTGGCGCCGACGTATTCGCGCAGGGCCTCGTCGTGGTTGCCGGGAATCAGCATGACCTGCTCGCCGTGGCGGGCGCGGCGCAGGATCTTCTGCACTACGGTGTTTTGCGCGGCAGTCCAGTAGATCGAGCGGTTCATCGCCCAGAAGTCGATGATGTCGCCCAGCAGGAACAGGTGTTCGGACTCATAGACGCGCAGGAAGTCGATCAGGCTGTCCGCCTGGCAACCGCGCGTGCCAAGGTGGATGTCGGAGAGGAAGATGCTGCGTACCTGCATGGCCGCAAGATTGCTGGTCCCGGGTTACAGCAATATGAACAATCGGTGACGGGAATGTGACAGCAGTGACGGATCAGCCTGGCTGGCGATACTGGTCCCGGACCGTGCGATAGACCTCGGCCATTCTTCTGGCACAGGCTTCCGTCGTCCATTCGCGTGCGAATTCCTGTGCTTCCTTCGCCATGGCTGCGCGCCGTTCCGGCGCATTGATCAGCTCCGCCATCGCGCTGCCGAAAGCGGACGCCTCCTGTGGCGCCGCCAGCGCGCCGCGCTGCGGTGCGACGATCTCGCGCGTGCCGAGCGCCGCGAAGGCGAGCACCGGTACGCCGGCGGCCATCGCTTCGAGCAGCACGAGGCCTTGCGTTTCGGTACGCGAGGCAAAGACGAACAGGTCGGCGGCGGCGTAACACGCGGGCAGTTCGCGCAGCCGGTCGAGATAGCCGACAAAGCGCACCTGCGCGGCAATGCCCAGTGCGTCGGCCTGCCGCTTCAGCGCCGGCAGGGCGGGCCCTTCGCCGGCGACGACGAGCACGAGCCCGGGCACGCGCTGCAATGCATGCGGCATCGCTTCGAGCAGGAAGCCGATGTTCTTTTCATGCGCGGCACGGCCGACGAACAGCGCGACCGGCGCGTATTCCGCAATGGCGAAGCGCTGGCGAAAATCATTGCTGCCGGGACGACGGCAGCAGTCGGCGCTGGCAGGACGGCGTTCCGGGCTGAAATGGTCGATGGGAATGCCAGTCGGCACGCGATGCAGCGGCGCCGTGACGCCATAGCCGGCCAGGGTGTCCTGCATGGCGCTGGACGGCACGATGACGGCGTCGAGCGTGTTGCACTGCTGGCGCGCGAGGCCGCGCGCGAATGCGCGTAAGGCCGTTTTCGGCACCACCGGAACGTAGTTGTGGAGGTATTCCTCGAAATGCGTGTGGTAGGTGGCGATGCACGGAATGCGTTGCGCGCGGGCATGCCGCAATCCGGCGTAGTGGGCGGCGAACGGCGTCTGAATGTGCACGAGATCGTAGGGTTGCCGGCCGCTGTTGGCGAGGACGTGCCGTAGCGCCTTGCCCTGCATCAGGCGATCCTCGGGATCGAATGGAACGCGGTGTGCCGGCACGCGAGTGATGCGGTCATCGTCAGCATGTGGCGCGGGATAGGCGGGCGCGACAACATCGACATGGATGTCCAGATCGGCCAGCGTGAGGCGGAAGGATTCGATCGACGTGGAGACGCCGTTGATGCGGGGAAAGTAAACGTCCGAGATCATGAGTATGCGCATGGCCGGCATGATCGCCCGCGCATGTTTCATTGATATTTCATTGCCGACTGTCTTTTCCCCGTCATGCATGCGTAAAAATCCCGTAATGCCGGACGCCTACAGTGCGCTCACCCAAACGCACTGAAAAGGAGACCGGCAATGGAAATCCGGAACGAAGTACAGACTGAAAAACAGCGTCATCCCCGCGCCAAGCTGCACGTCACGCTGGCAACGCGCGAATCAGAAATCCTCGCAGCGCAGAAGCTGCGCTGGCGCGTGTTCGCCGACGAGCTCGGTGCCTCGCTGCCTTCGCGCACGCCGGGCGTCGACCAGGACTTCTACGATCCGCACTGCGATCACCTGATCGTCCGCGACGAGGCGAACGGCCGCATCGTCGGCACCTACCGCATCCTGCCGCCGCAGGCGGCGCGCAAGGTGGGCAGTTACTACTCGGAAAACGAATTCGACCTCACCCGCTTTGCCCATCTGCGCCAGCGCATCGTCGAGGTTGGCCGCTCCTGCATCGACCCGGACTATCGTACCGGCGCGACCATCGCCCTGCTGTGGGCCGGCCTGGCGCGCTACATGCGGGAGAATGGCCACGAATACCTGATCGGCTGCGCCAGCATCGGCATGCAGGACGGCGGCCATAATGCCGTCGGTATCTACCATGCGCTGGCTGCGCACCGGGCCCCACCCGAATACCATGTGTTTCCGCGCCACCCCCTGCCGCTCGATCACATCGCGGCCCTGCCCAACCCGGAAATCCCGCCGTTGCTCAAGGGCTACATGCGCGCCGGTGCCTGGGTGTGCGGCGAACCGGCCTGGGATCCCGATTTCAACACGGCCGACCTGTTGTTGCTGTTGCCGATGGTGCGCGTCGATGCGCGCTATGCGAAACACTTCGTGGAGCGGCAAAGCTGAAGACGCTGTTTGTGGAAGTGCGCGCCGTTTTCCGTCTGGCGCGCGTCGGCCTGCATCTCCTGTGGGGCGCGACGACCGTCGGCGTCGCCTATCCCTGGATCGATGCAGGATGCCGGCGCGCGCTGAAGCGGCGCTGGTCGCGGCAATTGCTCGAAGTGCTGGATATAAAACTCGGCGCTGGCGGGACGGCGCCAAGCGCCTCGTTGCCACCCGGACTGGTGGTGTCCAACCACATTTCCTGGCTCGACATCTATGTCATCAACACGTTGGTGCCTGCGGCCTTCGTTGCGAAGGACGATGTGAAAGGCTGGCCGCTGATCGGCTGGCTGTGCGAACACACCGAAACGATCTTCATCGAGCGCGGCTCGCGCACTGCCGCCCAGCGCACGCGCGAAACGCTGACCGGCCGTTTGCAGGCCGGCGCCCATGTCGCAGTATTTCCCGAGGGCACCTCGACTGGCGGCGAGCATGTGCTGCCTTTCCATTCGGCGTTGTTCCAGAGCGCGATCGACGCAGACGTATCCGTCGTGCCTCTCGCGCTGCGCTATGCCGATCGTCAGGGCAAATCCAGCCGGGTGCCCGCCTACGATGGCGACATCACCCTGTGGCAAAGCCTGCGCGCCATCGCTCGCGCCGATGGCGTGATTGCGGATTTACGTGTTCTGGAACCGCTGGAGAGCCGAGCGGCGGAGCGGCGCCAACTGTCGGCGCGTTGCCATTACGCGATTGCGTGCCACCTCGGGCACGCTCCTGCCAGCGCAGAAACTCGGCGCTGGCAGGACGGCGCAGATGCTTACTTGGCGATGCCGCCGGCGTAGCAGAGACCGCCGGTGACTTCGATGGTGGTGGCGTTGATCGCCTCGTTCTCGACGCAATGGCCGATCATTTTGGCAATTTCTTCCGGTTCGACCAGGCGGCCGAGGTGCACGTCCTTGAGGATCCCCTGCAGAGCCTCCTGGTTCATGCCGGTGAGCATCGGCGTGGCGGTATAGCCGGGGGCAATGCCGACGCAACGGATGTTCTTGATGCCGCGCAGCATGAATTCGCCGATGATGATCTTTGGCATTAGCGCATCGGCGACTTTGGTCAACGAATAGTTGAGCTGGCCGACCTGACCGGCCTTGTTGACCGACGAGATGGTCACCAGCAGGCCCGGCCAGCCGCCATTCACCATCGCTTCGGCGGAGTCGCGCAGCGTCAGGAAGGTGCCGGTGAGGTTGACGTCGATGACGGGCGCCCACTTGTCGAGACCCATCTTGCGCGAGACCTTGCCGGTTTCCTTGTCGAGCGTCAGCATTGTGCCGTCGCGGATGATGCCCGCACAGGCGACCGTGACGTTGAGTTGCCCGAAGGCTTCCAGCGTCGCCTTGATGAACTTGGCCGTTTCGGCCTCGCTCGTGACGTTGGCCTGCACGCCGATGGCCTCACCGCCCATCGCCTTGATTTCGGCGACGACGCGATCGATATTCTTTTGCACCATATCGACGATGGCGACTTTGGCGCCCTGTTTGACAAAGTACTTGGCCACCGCTTCGCCGATGCCGTTGCCACCGCCAGTGACGAGAACTACGCTACCTTTGATTTCCATGGCAAATCCTTTCTTGAATGCGATTACAGCTGCCCGGGAAAGGACGCGCTGTCCTTGTCCCAGTAGATGAAGTTCGGATGCGCGACATCCGGGCCGACGATCTTGAGGTCGCCGATCATGTTCGGGTGCATGACATCCGGCCCGACGATTTTCAGACCCACCGGATAGATCGACTTGACGAGCGAGAGCGCCCGCGTCCGGGCGTCGCCGGGTGCCGCCGCAGCGAACAGGCCGGCGCCGACGATGGCTGTTGCGCCATTCGGCTGCTTGCGCAGGACATCCCACGCCTTGCCGGACGATGCGACCGTGAACTCCATGTCGTTGTAGGTAAAGCTGTCCATGATTTCCCTTTCGTGTCGGCCGGTCAGAGCTTGCGCATGACGGTCACGCAGTTGGTCACTGCCGAACCGCCGACGTTGAAGGCCACGCCAATGTCGGCTTTCTTCGCCTTGACGCCGATCGCTTCGCCGATCAACTGCTTGTAGATCAGCGCATGCATCGAGGCGCCGGTGGCACCGACCGGGTGACCCTTGGATTTCAGGCCGCCGGAGAGGTTGATGGCGATCTTGTCGTCGCGCGTGAAACGACCCTCGATATATTCATAACCGGCGCGGCCATCGGCGGAAAAGCCGAGCGCTTCGGTCGAACAGGATCTGGTTGATGGTGAAGCAGTCATGCACTTCGGCGATATCGACGTCGGCGGCGGTGATGCCGGCTTCCTTGTAGGCCTTGGCCACGGCGTCCTTGCCGGCCATCAACTCATACATGTTGGGCCGCACGTTTTCCGGCAGACGCTCGGCGGAGTGACCGATACCGGCGATTTCGACGGCGCGCGCCTTGTTGCTCACGTTGTCGGTGCGGGTGATCACCAGCGCGGCGGCACCGTCCGTGACCAGCGAGCAGTCATGCAGGCGCAGCGGGGCGGCGATCATCATGTTCTTGGCCCGGCCGCGTGCATCGGGCACGTTGAGCGCCATGATTTCCGCGACGGACTGCGGACCCTTGCGATTATGGGCCAGCGGATTTTCCGCGCCGTTCTTGTAGCACAGGGCGCCGGCGGTCCACAGCATCTTTTCCAGATCCTCGTCCGAAATCTTGTACTGCGCCTGATAACCCTTGGCATATGCGGCGAACAGCATGGGGAAGGACCAGCCGCGCGCACCTTCGCTCGGCCAGTGCGAGCTGCAGGCCAGCACATGGGTCATCTGCGGCGTGGGCAGCAGGTTCATCTTCTCGACGCCGATCACCAGCGCATGCTTGGCGCGGCCGGCTTCGACGGCGTACAGCGCGTCGTAGAGGGCGACCGAGGAGGAAGCGCAGGCGCATTCGCAGCGCGTCATTGGCTTGAAGCGCAGCGCCGGATCGATTTCCGCCGCCAGCGGTGCAACGTGTTCCTGGTTGATGAAGGACCCCGGCGAACATGAGCCGACATAGACTGCATCGATGTCCTTTGCTTCGATGCCGGCGTCGGCGATGGCGCCACGCCCGGCTTCGGTCAGCAGGTCGTAATAGGATTTGGTGTCGGTAATTAATCCGGTAGCCTTGTCTTTGCTGACGAAAGCACCAAACGCCGTGTTATAGGCACCGATAATGCTTGCTTTGCTCATGGATTACTCCTTCTTTTGATCAAATCAGAACCGCGCTTCTACCCACGGTTGAAAGTCACAGCGCAGCGCAGCCTACAGAATATTTTGTGCACTTGCAACAAAACGTGAATGATCAGAGTACCCGTTCGGGCGGCAGGATGGCAGAAAATGTGCTGCCGTGCCCGGCTATGGACTGGATGCTCAGCGTTCCTCCGTGGCGGGCCAGCACATGCTTGACGATGGCCAGCCCCAGCCCGGTGCCGCCGGCAGCGACGGAGCGCCCCTTGTCGACACGATAGAAGCGCTCGGTCAGGCGGGGAATGTGTTCAGCGTGAATGCCGATACCCGTGTCCGTTACCGAGAAGGTCGGGGCACCCTTCTCGGCGCGCCACGCAAGAGTAATCGTGCCGTCTGACGGCGTATAGCGTACGGCATTGGAAACCAGGTTGCCGAAGGCGCTGCGGAGTTCGTCGAAGCTGCCGCGCAGCTTGCCGGCGGAAACCTCGCCGATCTTGAGCGTATGCCGCCCACCCGACAGAGCCGTTGCCTCGCTCAGCAATGCATCGATCATTGCGGGTACATCGACCGTTTCGTCACGTGGCGGCTGGCCATCGTTCTCCAGTCGTGAAAGGGTGAGCAGGTCCGTCACCAGGCGATTCATGCGGCTTGTCTGGTCAACCATCAGTTTGAAAAATGCCTTGGCGGTATCGCCACCCGGTGGCTGCCCGGAAGTGAATTGTTCGAGGAAGCCCGTGATCACGGTGAGCGGCGTACGGAGTTCGTGAGATACATTGGCGACGAAATCCCGGCGGATGGTTTCGGTGCGCGCCAGTTCGGTGACGTCGCGCGACAGCAACAGCGTTCCGCTGTCGGCAAAAGGAATCAGCATGATCGACAGGCTGAGCTCCTCGTGGTTTCCCCCCGCTGCATGAGCAGCGTGTCCTGCGCGGTGCCCTGCCGGAAGGCGGCGACGAAGTCGAGGAATTCGGACTGCCGGATGAGCTGCTCGATCAGCGTGCCAATATCGCGTGCGGGGTCAAGCAGAAAGTGCTGACAGGCAGCGGTGTTGAGCCATTCGATGTACCACCCTTTGTCGAGCAGGATGACGCCGTCCGGCAGGGCCTGTGTCGCCAGGCGAAAACGCTCGAGCGCGTTACGTACGGCGCTGCGCTGTTTTTCCTCCTCCTTGCGCAAGCGCTGCAAGCGGGAAAAGATATCGCGCCAGGCGCCGAAGCCATCGGGAAGCTGTTTTTCCGGTGCATCCAGCCAGTCGCGCAGTGCAATGCGCTGGCGCAGCTGAACGATCAGCAGGAGGAAAAGGATCACGACAAGTGCCCATAGCAGGCACTGGGAAGCAACGCAGGCTTCGCCGATCATTCCCGCGCGATCGAGAGCTTGTAGCCGATACCGCGCACCGTTTCGATCATGGCGTCGCCCGCCGGACCGAGTCCGGCGCGCAGGCGGCGGATATAGACGTCGATCGTGCGATCCTCGAGAAAGCGGTGATCGCCGCGCAGGGCATTCAGCAACTGGTCGCGGGTCAGCGCCCGGTTCGGGTGACTCATCAGATATTGCAGCAGCTCGAACTCGGTCGGGCCAAGGGCCACCGGCTGGCCATTGCAGGTGACGGTGCGTGAGGCAGGATCGAGCCGCACCGCACCGATTTCGACGGGATCGCCCGCGAGATGGGGGGCCCGCCGGCGCAGCACGGCGCGGATGCGCGCGATCAGTTCCTTGGGCGAGAAGGGCTTGGTGACGTAGTCGTCGGCACCGAAGTCCAGACCTTGAATGCGGTCCGTTTCTTCGGCACGTGCCGTGACCATGATGATGGGCAGTTCGCGCGTGCGCACTTCGGCGCGGAGCCGCTTCGCCAGTGCGACGCCGGACATGCCCGGCAACATCAGGTCGAGCAGCACCATGGCGGGTAGCTGGTTGTGGATTTCCGTCAGGGCCTGTTCGGCGCCATCGACGATAACGACCTGAAATGCCGCCTGTTCCAGGGAGTAGCGCAGCAGTTCCTGGATCGCGACCTCGTCTTCGACGACGAGAATGCGCGGCTGGCTGCTCATCGGCCCTTGGCCTCTTGTTCGAGTTCGTCGAGCTTCAGGTGGCGCACGTCACGTCCCTGGACGATGTAGATCACATCCTTGGCGATGTTCTTGCAATGGTCGCCGATGCGTTCCATCGACTTGACGATGAAGATGATGTCCAGCGCCGAGGAGATGGTGCGTGGATCTTCCATCATGTAGGTGACCAGTTCGCGCGTGATGGCGCGGAAGTGCTGGTCAATCTCCTTGTCGCGCCGGACGATTTGCAGTGCCAGAGCGGCATCCATGCGGACGAAGGCATTCAGCACATCGTGCAGCATGTCCGCGCATTCCTCGCCCATGGTGCGGACAGTCATGATCTGCGGCGTGTTCGTGCTGAAACCGCGTTCGAGGATCTTGCGCGTTGCCTTGGCGACTTTCTTGGCCTCGTCGCCGATGCGCTCGAGGTCGGTGACGGTCTTGCTGACGGACATGATCATGCGCAGGTCAACCGCAGTCGGTTGGCGGCGGGCGACGACGTGCACGCAGACGTTGTCGATATCCACCTCGTAGGCGTCGACCTCGGTGTCGCGCGCGATGACCTTTTCGACCAGGTCCGCGTCGCCCTCGGCGAAGGCGAGGGTCGTGGCGCGTACCTGTTCCTCGACCAGTCCGCCCATGCGCATCAGGCGGGCGCGGACGTCGTCGAGTTCGGTGTCGAATTGCTTGGATAGGTGTTCGTTCATGAGGTTCTCCGGGGCGAGGTCAACCGAAACGACCGGTGATGTAGTCTTCGGTGCGCTTGTCTTGCGGCTTGATGAAGATGTCGTCCGTCTCGCCGAATTCGATCAATTCGCCAAGATACATGTAGGCGGTGAAGTCCGACACTCGGGCCGCCTGCTGCATGTTGTGGGTCACGATCGCAATGGTGAATTCCGTCTTCAGTTCGTCGATCAGGGTTTCGATGTGCGTCGTGGATATCGGGTCGAGCGCCGAGGTCGGTTCGTCGAGCAGAATGACCCGCGGCTTGACGGCGACGCAACGCGCAATGCACAGACGCTGTTGCTGGCCACCCGACAGTCCGGTACCGGGCTGCTTCAGCTTGTCCTTCACCTCGCCCCACAGCGCCGACTTCACCAACGCCCATTCCACGCGATCATCCATTTCGCTGCGCGAGAGTTTTTCGTGCATGCGCACGCCGAACGCGATGTTTTCATAGATCGACATCGGGAAAGGGGTCGGCTTCTGGAACACCATGCCGACCTTGGCGCGCAGCTCGATCGTGTCAACATTCTTGACCAGGATGTTCTTGCCATTGACGATCACATCGCCTTCGGCGCGCTGGCCCGGGTACAGGTCGTACATGCGGTTGATGACGCGCAGCAGGGTCGACTTGCCGCAGCCCGAAGGCCCGATGAATGCCGTGACCCTGCCCTTGTAGATTTCGAGGTTGACGTTCTTCAGGGCAATCTCTTTGCCGTAATAAAAGTTCAGGTTGCGAATGCTGATTTCCGGCACGAGATTGGCGTCGGCTTGGGCGGTGGTGGTCATCGGATTTCTCAAGGGGGCAATTCGGTTAGCGGGTGGCATGGGGTCGGAAGAAGACCCGCGCGAGAATGTTGAGTGTCAGCACGCCGAGGGTGATGAGAAACACGCCGGCCCAGGCAAGCTCCTGCCAGTCCCGGAAGGGACTCATGGCAAATTTGAAGATGGTCACCGGCAGGTTGGCCATCGGCGCGGAAAGGTCGAGACTCCAGAACTGGTTGGACAGCGAGGTGAACAGCAGCGGGGCTGTTTCGCCGGAAATCCGCGCCAGGGCCAGCAGGATGCCGGTGATGACGCCGGACCGCGCCGCGCGCAGCGTCACCATCATGATGACCTTCCTTTTCGGGGCGCCCAGGGCGAAGGCGGCTTCGCGCAAGGTGTTGGGTACCAGGGTCAGCATATCCTCGGTCGTGCGCACGACGACGGGAAGCACCAGCAGGGCAAGCGCGATGACCCCTGAAAAAGCGGAGAATTTGCCGACCTGGGCAACATAGATGGCATAGACGAAGAGGCCGATGACGATGGAGGGAGCGGAAAGGAGGATGTCATTGACGAAGCGCGTGGCCTGTCCGAGCCATGTGCGTTTGCCGTATTCGGCCAGATAGATGCCTGCCAGGACAGCCATCGGGGTAGCAATCAGCATCGCCAGGCCGACCAGGATGAAACTGCCCACGATGGCATTCAGCAGGCCGCCGGGCACACCGGGCGGCGGAGTCATTTCCGTGAACAGGCGCAGCGACAGCGCGCTGAAGCCCTGCTCGAAAACCATCCAGAGAATCCAGATCAGCCAGAACAGGCCGAAGGCCATTGCCGCGAACGAGAGCGTCAGGGCAAGGACATTGATGAATTTGCGGCGAGCGGAGAGGTTCATGATTGGCCTTTAATGCTTTCCGGTGTTCTTTTCCATCGAGAGCAGGAGCAGGCGCGAGAAGGACAGCACGACGAGCGTGATGAGGAACAGCAGCAGCCCCAGTTCGACCAGTGCGGAGGTATACAGTCCCGGCGTGGCCTCGGCAAACTCGTTGGCCAGGGCCGAGGTGATGCTGTTGCCGGGCTGGAAGAGGGAGAAGTTGGCAAAGATGCTGGCGTTGCCGATGATGAAGGTGACCGCCATCGTTTCGCCGAGGGCGCGGCCGAGGCCAAGCATGATGCCGCCGATGACGCCGACGCGCGTGTAAGGCAGTACCACATTCCAGACTACTTCCCAGGTCGTGCCGCCCAGCCCGTAGCAGGATTCCTTGAGCATCACGGGCGTCAGTTCAAAGACGTCGCGCATCACCGAGGCGATGAAGGGAATGATCATGATGGCCAGGATGATGCCCGCCGCCAGGACGCCGATGCCAAGCATCGGGCCGGTGAACAGGCTGCCGATGAACGGTACCTGGCCGAGTGTCTTGGCGATCCAGGGCTGGATGTACTCGCCGAAGATCGGGGCGAACACCAGTAGCCCCCAGATGCCATAGACGATGCTGGGAATGCCCGCCAGCAACTCGATGGCGATACCCAGGGGACGCCGCAGCCAGGTCGGCGACAATTCCGTCAGAAAGATGGCGATGCCGAAACTGATTGGCACGGCAATGATGAGTGCGATGAAAGAAGTCATCAGCGTGCCATACATGGGCACGAGGGCGCCGAAACGCTCGGCAGGCGGGTTCCACTCGGAGCTGGTGAGGAAGCCGAAACCGAATGCCTTGATCGACGGCAGCGCGGACCAGATCAACGAAACCACGATCCCGAACAGCAGCACCAGCGTGATGGCAGCGAATGTCCGGGTCAGGTTGAGGAATAACAGGTCGCCGGCCCGGCCCTTTTCGATGGATGATTTCATGTCTGCGTCAGGGTGCCATCAGGTGATTTTCAGCATTCGGAAACGCAACAACCCCCGCGCGCGGCGGGGGTTGCCGTTGCAAGTAAGGCAGTTTATTACTTGGCGGAGTAGACGGGCTTGCCGGCGCTGTCCTTGAGGTTACCCCAGGAGGCCTGGATCTGCTTGACCAGACTTTCCGGCAGGGCGACGTATTCCATTTCCTCGGCGGACTTGGCGCCGTTCTTGAGGGACCATTCGAAGAATTTCAGCACTTCGGCGCCCTGCGCCGGCTTGTCCTGCAGCTTGTGCATCAGGATGAAGGTCGCGCCGGTGATCGGCCAGGCATCCTTGCCGGGCTGGTTGGTCAGGATCTCGCCGAAAGCGGACTTGTTCCAGTCGGCGCTGGCGGCGGCGGCCTTGAAGGACCCGTCATCCGGCGCAACATCATTGCCGGCGGCGTTCTTCAGGAAGGTCCAGGCCAGCTTGTTCTGCTTGGCGTAGGCGTATTCGACATAGCCGATCGAGTTGGGGATGCGCTGCAGGAAGGCGGAAACGCCCTCGTTACCCTTGCCGCCCATGCCGGTCGGCCATTGCACGGCCGTGCCTTCGCCGACCTTGTCCTTCCACATCGGGCTGACCTTGGACAGGTAGTTGGTGAAGATGAAGGTCGTGCCGGAACCATCGGCGCGACGTACCACGGCGATATCGGTATTCGGCAGGTTCAGCTTCGGGTTGAGGTCGGCGATCGCCTTGTCGTTCCACTTGGCGATCTTGCCGAGATAGATGTCCGCCAGCACCTGGCCGGTCAGGTGCATCTGGCCGGGCTGGACGCCTTCGACGTTGACCACCGGTACGACACCGCCGATGACGGTCGGGAACTGCGCGAGTCCGTCCTTGTCGAGAACTTCCATCTTCAGGGGCATGTCGGAAGCGCCGAAATCGACCGTCTTGGCGTTGATCTGCTTGATGCCGCCACCGGAGCCGATGGACTGGTAATTGACCTTGTTGCCGGTGGCTTTCTGGTAGCTATCGGCCCACTTGCCATAGATGGGGGCGGGGAAAGAGGCGCCGGCGCCGGTAATTTCGGCAGCCATGGCGGCAAGCGAGGCGCAACCCAGCGAAACGGCGAGTACCGATGTACGAAGAATACGAGTGTTGAAACGCGGCATGTATGAACTCCTGTAGGTAGTGGGCAAGTCAATAACCGATCACAATATTCCGACATGATTACAAAAATGTGACAGAAAGGAATGGGTCACGCTTATGGCAGGACGCTGCAAAACGGTGATAATCAGCCAACTATCGAACTGCAAGGAGCCCATCATCATGAAAACTCAAAGCCTTTACCGTACCGCGCTGGGTTTGTTTGCCGGATTCTGGATTGTCACGGGCGCCCATGCGCTTTCGCTGGCTGACCTATCCGGGCAGGAGGCTGGCGGCGGCCTCAAGGAAGCGCTGACACAGGGCGCCGGCAAGGCGGTCAACCTGCTGGGCAGGAGCGACGGCTTCCTCGGCAATCCCAAGGTGAAGATTCCCCTGCCCGATAGCCTGCGGCAGGTCGAAGGGCTGATGCGCGGGCTCGGCATGGGCAAACAGGCCGACGAACTGATCACCGCGATGAACCGCGCTGCCGAGGCGGCCGTGCCGGAAGCGAAAAAGCTGCTGGTCGATGCAGTGAAGCAGATGAGCGTCGAGGACGCGAAGGGTATTTTGACTGGCGGCGCAGACGCGGGGACGCAGTATTTTCGGGGCAAGACCGCCGCGCCGCTGGGGCAGAAGTTCCTGCCCATCGTCAAGAAGGCCATCGCCAAGGTGAAGCTGAAAGACACCTATGAGAAGTTCGCCAAGAAGGGCGTCAAATTCGGACTGGTGAAGGAAAAGGACACCCAGCTTGAGAATTACGTCACCGAAAAGGCGCTCGACGGGCTCTACCTGATGATCGCCGAGGAAGAAAAGGCGATCCGCGAGAATCCGGTCGGCGCGGCCGGCAACCTGGCGAAGAAGGTGTTCGGCGCACTCAAGTAAAAGTCGATGCAGGCGGGACGGCGTCAGCCAGACTGCCGCCAACATGGGGGCGGCTACAATGCGTTTGCCATGACGCCGACCGCCATCCCCGACCCCACCCGTGGGTCAACAGCGCTGACGGCGCGGCCGCGCGCAAGTTGGAGGATGGCCGGTGGTTGGCATGACTTAACGCTTGCCATTTAACGTCCCACGTTATACTCTTCCACCATGATCCGGTCGTTCAAGTGCAAGGATACCGAGGCGCTATTCGCCGGAGAACGCTGCCACCGCCGCTGGCTGTCATTCCGGGCAGTCGCGGAACGTAAGCTACAGATGGTGCAGCGGGCCGTGCGCCTGGACGATCTGCGCATTCCGCCGCAGAACCGGCTGGAGGCGCTGAAGGGCGACCGCAAGGGCCAGTGGAGCATCCGCATCAACGACCAGTGGCGCGTGTGCTTTGTCTGGGATGACGGACAGGTGTTCGATGTGGAGATCGTGGATTACCACTGAGGAAACGAAATGAACGAGATCAACAATGGCATGCGGCCGATTCATCCGGGCGAGATTTTGCGCGAGGAATTCCTCCTGCCGCTGAACCTGTCGGCGAATGCACTGGCCATCGCGCTCGGCGTGCCGGCGCCGCGCATCAACGACATCGCCCGCGAGCGGCGCGGCGTCACCGCCGACACCGCCCTGCGGCTGGCGCGCTACTTCGGCACCAGCGCGGAATTCTGGATGGGCTTGCAGGCCGATTACGACCTGCGCATCGCCGCAGGCATCGCCAACGAGGCGCTGACACACATCCGCCGCATGGAGCCGTCGGCGGCCTGAAAGTCAGCTTCTGCGTGACGGCAATCGCGTCGTCCATGACCACGGAACAGAAACATGCAAGGACTCAACCCGCCGCAGCGGGAAGCGGTACGTTATCTCGATGGCCCGTTGCTTGTGCTTGCCGGCGCCGGCAGCGGCAAGACACGTGTCATCACGCAGAAGATCGCCTGGCTGATCGGCGAATGCGGCATGGCGCCGCAGCACGTCATGGCCATCACCTTCACCAACAAGGCGGCGCGCGAGATGAAGGAGCGTGCCACGAAGCTGATCGGCCCGCGCGCGGACGAGGTGAGTATCAGCACCTTCCATGCGCTGGGCGCGAAGCTGTTGCGCATGGAGGCGCGCGCCATCGGCCTCAAACCGGGCTTCTCGATTCTCGACGCGAGCGACACGACGGCGCTGTTCAACGAGTTGCTGAAGGACGCCGACAAGGCACGCGTGAAGCTGACCCAACAGCGCATCTCGCTCTGGAAGAACGCGCTGGTCGGCCCCGACGAAGCGCTGGCACAGGCCGGGGATGATCTGGAAAGCGGCGCGGCACGCGCCTATGTCGAATACGAGCGCACGCTCAAGGCCTACCAGGCCGTCGATTTCGACGACCTGATCCGCCTGCCGGTCAAGCTTCTCGAAACGGACGAGGAGGTCGCCCAGCGCTGGCGTTCGCGCATCTGGCATCTGCTGATCGACGAGTACCAGGACACCAACCGCTGCCAGAACCAGCTGATGCGCCTGCTCACCGGCGAGCGCGCATCCTTCACCGCGGTGGGCGACGACGACCAGTCGATCTATGGCTGGCGCGGCGCCGATGTCGACAACCTGCGCCAGTTGCAGGCCGATTTCCCGCGCCTCAAGGTCGTCAAGCTCGAGCAGAACTACCGCTCGACGACACGCATTCTCAAGGCCGCCAACAGCGTCATCCGCCAGAATCCCAAGCTGTTCGACAAGCGGCTCTGGTCGGACAAGGGCCACGGCGACGCGATTCGCGTCATGGCCTGTCGCGACGACACGCACGAGGCGGCATGGGTGATCACGCGGCTGATGGCGCATCGTTTCGAAACGCGCGGCCACTGGCGCGACTATGCGATCCTCTACCGTGGCAACTTTCAGGCGCGCCAGTTCGAGCAACAACTGCGCGCGCACAAGGTGCCCTACGTGCTCTCGGGCGGCCAGTCCTTCTTCGACAAGAGCGAGATCAAGGACGTCACGAGCTATCTGCGCCTGCTCGCCAACCAGGATGACGACCCCGCCTTCATCCGCGCCGCGACGACACCGAAGCGCGGTATCGGTGGAACAACGCTGGAAGCATTGGGTCAGGCTGCCGGCCGCCGCCACATCAGCCTGTTCGCCGCGATCTCGGCACCAGGCATCGAACTCGACATCAAGGCGCCGCAACTGGCGGTGCTGCGCGAGTTCGGCGGTTTCATCAGCCGCATCGAATCGCGTGCCAATGGTGGAACAGGCGAACCGGCCGGCACGGTGCTCGACGACCTGCTCAAGGCGATTGCTTACGAAGCCTGGCTGTTCGAAGCGCTGGAAGCGCGTGACGCTGCGGCACGCTGGGGCAATGTGCGCGAGTTTGTCGGCTGGCTTTCCGGCAAGGGTGACGAAGAAAACAAGAACCTGCTGGAACTGGCGCAGACCGTCGCACTCATCACCATGCTCGACAAGCAGGACGAGAACACGGATGCCGTGCAACTGGCGACGCTGCATGCCGCGAAGGGGCTGGAATTCCGCCACGTCCATCTGGTCGGCGTCGAGGAGGGCTCGCTGCCGCATCGCGAATCCATCGAGGCCGGCAACATCGAAGAGGAGCGTCGCCTGATGTATGTCGGCATCACGCGCGCGCAGCTGTCGCTCAATCTCAGTTGGTGCGCAAAACGCAAGCAGGGCCGGGAGATCGTCGAACGCGCCGCATCCCGCTTCATTGCCGAGATGGGCGATGACATCAAGCACGAGGGGCAGGGCGCCGTCTTGTCGGCGCCGACTTTTGACAAGACCGCCGGCAATGCGCGGCTGGCCAATTTCAAGGCGCTGCTGAAGAAGCCCCAAGCGTAGTCAGGGCTGCCACGCGCGCGTCGTGGATGCGCGCGGGTATCCGTTGCGGATCGGCGCAGGCCTGTGCGATCACGCCGGCATCGACGGCCCGCACCGCCGCGAGCGCCTTGCGCCAGGTTTCGGCGGCCAAATACTCCTTTTCGTCCCAGCCCAGCCGGCCGCGATAATCGGCTTCGCAGGCACCCAGCACCTCTTCGAAGCGTGCCGGGCGGCGCAGCGCATCGCAACGTTCGAGGATCTTGAGCTGCGTATCCGGACGCAACTGGCCGACCTTGTGCATGTCGCCGTGAAAGCGTGCCACCAGACGCGCCACGTCGCGACACTCGGTCGGTACGCGCAGGCGCTCGCACAGGGGCTCCAGCAGGCTGGCGCTCTTCAATTCATGGCCGATGTGGCGTGGCAGGATGTCGGCGGGCGTCACGCCCTTGCCGAGGTCATGCGTCAGGGCGGCGAAGCGCGCCGGCAACGACAGCCGCATGCGTGCCGCCATGTCGATCACCATCATCACATGCACGCCGGTATCGACCTCGGGATGGAAGTCGGCGCGTTGCGCCACGCCCCAGAGGCGATCGACCTCGGGCAGCAGCTTGTTCAATGCACCGCATTCCCTCAGGGTTTCGAACATGCGTGATGGCGCGTCTTCCATCAGGCCGCGCGCCAGCTCCTGCCAGACGCGTTCGGCGACCAGCGCGTCGACCTCGCCGTTGGCCACCATCTGGCGCATGAGTTCCCGCGTCTCGGGAGCAACGGAAAAATCGGCGAAGCGTGCGGCGAAGCGTGCGACGCGCAGGATGCGCACGGGGTCTTCGGCGAAGGCGGGCGCAACGTGGCGCAGGATTTTCCGCTCGATGTCGGCGCGACCGCCATAGGGGTCGATCAGCAAACCGTCATCGTCCTGCGCGATCGCGTTGATCGTCAGGTCGCGTCGGGCGAGGTCTTCTTCGAGGGTCACGCCGGGCGCGGCATGGAAGGCGAAACCGGCATAGCCGGGCGCGGTCTTGCGTTCGGTACGCGCCAGCGCGTATTCCTCGTGGGTTTGCGGATGGAGGAACACCGGAAAATCACGACCGACGGGCTTGAAGCCCGCCAGCAGCATTTCATCCGGCGTGGCGCCGACGACGACCCAGTCGCGATCCTGCACCGGCAGGCCAAGCAGTGCGTCGCGCACCGCGCCGCCAACGCAGTAGGTCTTCATCCGTTCGCGAGGTAGCCGGGCGCCACGGCCTCCAGTGGTGTGGCGGCCAGGCCGAAAGGCAGGGTGCAACCGGCGGGGCAGACGCTCGGAACCGACATCGAACGAATGTTGTCGCGCGTCATTGGCCCGTTGGGCACGAATTCCATCAGCAAGGCCTGCAGGTAAGACAAGGCGAGCGGCAGGCCGAGGATGGGGCGCGGATGACCGCTTACCTTGCCGGCATAGGCGACGAGTTCGCGCAGGGTGTAGGCGCGTGGCCCACACAGCGGATAGGTTTGCCCCCGGCTTTCCGGCTGGTCGAGGCTGGCGACGACGGCAGTGACGACATCCTCCACCCAGACCGGCTGGAAGCGTGCGTTCGGGCAGGCGAGCGGCATGAGCGGCGCGAGTTTCAGCAAGCTGGCGAACAGGGTGAGAAAAGCATCGCCGCGACCGAAGATCACCGAGGGCTGGAAGATCGTCGCTGCGGGGTACGCGGATTTCAGCGCGGCTTCGCCGGCGGCCTTGGAACGCAGATATTCCGAAGGCGCATCCGGCGCTGCGGCGAGCGCGGAAACATGCAGCAGACGGGGCACGCCGGCAGTGGCGGCGGCACGGGCAATCTTGCCGGGCAGCTCGACGTGGGCGCGCTGGAAATTGCCCTTGAGAATGCCGACGAGGCTGATGACCACATCCTGGCCGGCCATCAACCGGACGAGTGTGGCCTCATCATGCACGTCGGCTTCAACGACATTGGCCGTCGGCAGCACCGTCAGGTGCTTGGCGCGCTCGCGGCGGCGCGTCGGCAGGGTCAGGCAATAGTTGCGAGGGGGACGGCCCTCGCCCGAAAAGTCGGCGCTGGCGAGACGGCGCGCGATGGCGCCGCCGATAAAACCTGTGCCACCGATCAGCAGGGCATTCTTCAAGGCAGGCTCTCCGCCGATCTGTCACCGAAATCACGCGGGAGGATGGTGCCCAGGCGCGCCGTCAGCGAAGGCGTGGCCACCCCCATCAGTGCGGCATAGTGAATGGCATTCGCCATCACCTTCTTGACATAGTCGCGTGTCTCGTTGAAGGGAATCGTTTCGGCGTAGATCGCGCCTTCGAGTGGCCGTTCGGCACGCCACTTGCGCGCGCGGCCCGGCCCGGCATTGTAGGCAGCCGAGGCGAGTACCGGATGATTGTCGAGGCTGTCCATCACCATGCGCATGTAATTCGTGCCAAGGGTCACGTTGGTATCCATCTGGGTCACCTTGGTCGGGTGATAGTCGCTCATGCCGATCTTGCGGGCGACCCATTGCGCGGTGGCGGGCATCAACTGCATCAACCCCTTGGCGCCGGCGCTCGACTTGGCGTCCATGATGAAGCGACTTTCCTGCCGCATCAGGCCATACACCCAGGCCGGGTCGAGTCCGACATCCCGCACGTGCGGCTCGACTTGCGCATAGAAAGGTGTTGGATAGCGCTGGGTGAAATCGTGCTCCGCACGGGTGCGGTCGGCAGTGTTGATGGCGCGGTCGATGACGTCGCTACGCCGCGCCAAATCGGCCGCCGCCAGCAGTTGCCGGTCGTTCATGCCCTGCAAGGCCCAGTTCCATTCGCGAATGCCGTCTAGCCGCAGGTCGGCGCGGATCAGCGCCAGGCCCCGCACCAGACCCGGGCGCGCCGCGGCTTCGGCGCGCTCTTCCGCGCTGGGCGGCAGGGCGCGTGGCGGCAGGACATATTTCTTCCCCTGTGCTTCGCCGGCGAGGATGCCGTAGAAATTCGGCTGCCAGGCGATCTGGCCATACAGCGGCTGCGCGGCCTCGGGGTTGCCCAGCGCGACCAGGGCACGGGCGTGCCAGTAAATCCATTCCGGCAGCGCCGCCTGCGCTTCCGGCAGCGCAGCGCCAGCGCGCGCCACCGCTGCCCAGTCGCCTGCCCGCAACGCGGCACGCATGCGCCAGGCATGTTGTTCCTCGTCCAGCACGGCGCCCGCGGCCTCGGCCTGGTTGAACCAGAGCGTCGCTTCGGGTTGATGGCTCAGCGCGGCGGCCAGCGCCAGACGTCCCCAGACAAAGCCGCGTTCGCTGGCCGGGAAGGGGATTTCGATTTCCTGCCAGCGGGCGGCCGCTATGCGGGCATCGGCCCGGGCCATGCGCAAAATCGCCAGGGCCGCCAGTCCGCGTGCGCGCCGGCTGTCGACCAGTTGCTTGGGCGACTCGGGCAGTTTGGCCAGGTATTGTGCGGGATGCTCGATGATGGTTTCGAGCGCTTTCCACGACGGCGCATCGTCCGCAGGGAGCGCACCGGCGATGAAGCGGGCTTCCTTGAGCTTGCCGGCACTCGACTGGCGAATCAGCCGCTCCCAGAGACTGTCGGCGGAAAGTTCGCCGGCCGCAGCCAGCCGCCCGAGTGGCGGCAGGCAGCTATCCGGCAACGCTACGGGCGATTCCAGCAACGCCCGGGCATCCGCCCGCGCGGCGACTTCTCCCAGGCGCAGGCGCGCGTCGATACCGAGGCAAATGGCAGCGGGATCGGGCCGCTGCATGAGGGCGAATTGCGCACGCGCCTTGTCCCACTCTTCCCGGTCGGCCAACCATTTCAGCCAGTCGCCGCGCAGCTTTTCGGCGAGCCAGGTTCCGTCATTGCGGTCGATGAATTCAGCCACCCCGGCATCCGTACCGCCCTTTTCCTTCAGTTGCTGATTGAGCTGGAAATAAGTCGCCCAAGGCACGAGCGGGTGGGCTTTCAGGCCGGCCACTGCGCGCGCCAGTTTTGCCCGGTCGCCTTTGGCAAAGGCATCGCGCGCCGCCAGAAAGGCAGCGTCTTCCGGGTGCCCGCCAGGAAGGCCAGGCTGGCCCCAGGCCGGCAGGGCGATCAAGAGGAAAACTCCGATAAAACGTTTCATGGTGATGGTTTGGTGATGATTCTTTAAGATTAGCATAGGGTTTTCTGACCACCATGACCGATCAACCCACCAAAACCGCCATTGATCCTGCCCTCGCCGGGCCGCCCCAAGAGGGCATGCGCGGCTCCCCCTTGGGGTGGGGGGCAGCGAGCCGGGTTTGCGAGCGTGGGGGGCCAATAATCCTGCCATGCGTGCGGCGCTGCGCCGCGAAAAGATCGCCGCGCGGCTCGCGCTGCCGGCAGGGGTGCGGCAGGCGGCCAGCACACAGGTTCTCGACCATCTGGCCGGGTTGCTGCTGCCCCGTCCAACTGGCACGATCGCCTTCTGCTGGCCGATTCGCGCCGAAGTGGATTGTCGGCCACTCATCGCCCGACTGCTGGCTGCCGGCTGGCGGGCGGCCATGCCCACGGTCGTCGCTGTCGATGCCCCCATGGAATTCCGCACCTGGTGGCCGGGGGCCCCGATGGCCACCGATCCCTACGGTATCCCGATCCCGGCCACCGCTGTGTCTTGCCTGCCCGATGTCGTGCTGCTGCCCCTCGTGGCCTTCGATGCGGCCGGCTATCGCCTGGGTTACGGGGGCGGCTACTTCGATCGCACACTGGCCGCCTGCGCGCCGCGTCCGCTGGCAATCGGTGTCGGCTTCGCGCTGTGTGCCGTGCCGGATATTCATCCCGAGGCGCACGACATTCCGCTCGATGTCATTGTTACAGAAAGCGGAATACGCCGGATCAATTCCCCCTGATCCATCGTGGGCTATATCGAAAGTCAGTCGATAATCGCTGCATACCTTCATTGGTTTCCGCATGCGCATTGCCGACAACTCCCCGCTGATTACCCTGCAACCGGCTTTGAATTCAGGCAATGTCTGGGCTGCCTTGTTGCTGGCGGGGGAGCGCCCGCTCGACGGCGCCTTGCTGGCACGCGTACTGAACGACGGCGGACTCGCGGAGGTGCTCGATGCGGTCGTTTGCATCGCGCTGGTCGATCCGGCGCAAACCGATTCCGCACTGCTTGAAACCTGGCCTGCCGGGCGCGTGGAATTGCGCTATGCGGCGCCCGAAAGCGTCGATACCGCCTGGCAGGAACTCGTGGCAGCGCTGTCGGCCGCCGGCCTGAAGCTTGCGCCCGAGTTGTCCGTCACGGCATCAAAGAGCGATCCCACCACGCGCGGCCTGCTGCTCCGGCTGCTCGCGCTCGTCACGCGTGATGCCGAGTCGTCCGACCTCGAAGCGCTGATCAAGCGCGATCCCAACCTTTCCTACCAACTGCTGAAGCTGGTGAATTCGGTCGCCTATTCACCGATCCGGAAAATCAGCAACTTTTCCCAGGCCATCGTCATGCTGGGGCGGCGCCAGCTGCAGCGCTGGCTGCAACTGTTGTTATATGCGCGTTCGTCGGGCAGCCAGACGGCCAGTCCCTTGTTGCCGCGCGCCGCTTTGCGCGCCAGCCTGATGGAATCCCTGGCGAAGCGCCGGGGCCTGGCGCAAGACGCCCGGGATCAGGCCTTCATGGTCGGCATGTTTTCGCTGCTCGAAGTGCTGTTCGATGTGCCGCTGGCCGAGATCGTCGCGCCCCTGAATCTGCCTGAAGAAGTGGTGCAGGCGCTGACGGACGGCGCAGGCCCGTTCGGCGCATTGCTGGCCGTCGTCGTGGCCAGCGAGGGGCCGCCCACACCGGCCCTGTCTGCCGCACTGGACGCCGTCGGCATCACGCGCGCAGCATGGCTGGATGCGCTGATCGAAGCGACCCGCTGGGCCGTACAGGTCAGCAGGGAGGCGTAATGGCGACCGTGGATTTCGAGCGTGCCCGCAAGCTGTGCGAGACCGCGCGCGCCGTGCCGTGCGCCTGTCAGTTGTCAACCCAGGAGCAGATCCTCGACCAGATCCATGAGTCGGTGATCACGATGGATCTGGATGGCTACATCATCGGCTGGAACAAGGGCGCCGTGAATATGTTCGGTTACTGCGCGGCGGAGGCGGTCGGCAAGCACATCCTGTTCCTCTATGCCGATCCGGACGCCGCAGGCGACAGCGATGAATTCCGCGATGCCTTCCTCGAGCAGGGCGGGCGCGAGATGGAGGTGCGCCGGCGCCGCAAATCGGGCGAGGTGTTCTGGGCCAGCTTGCAACTTTCGCTGTTGCGCGACGCAACCGGCCAGCCTTCCGGATTGATTGGATTTCTGTCGGATATCACGGAACGCAAGGTGGCCGAGGAACGCATCCATTACCTTGCCTATTACGACGGCCTGACCGGCCTGCCCAATCGTTCGCTGCTCTACCGGCTGATCGACCAGGCGCTGGTCGAGGCGCGGCGCAACGACCAGCACGGTGCCATCCTCTTCATCGACCTCAATCGTTTCAAGCCGATCAACGACAGCCTGGGCCACGGCATCGGCGACCGCCTGTTGCAGCAGGTTGCCGAACGCCTGCGCCGGGCCGTGCGTACCGAAGATGTCGTCGCGCGGCTGGGGGGCGACGAGTTCGTCGTCGCGCTCTTCGATATCGCCCAGCGCGAACACGCGGCAGTCGTTGCGCAGAAGCTGACCGCGGCGCTTGATCCGCCTTTCTGCATCGACAAGCACGAACTGAAAGTGGGCGCGGCGATCGGCATCAGTGCCTATCCGCGCGATGGCTTCGACACCGAATCCCTGTTGCGCATGGCCGATATCGCGATGTATCGGGCAAAGGAAAGCCAGCATGACGGTTACGCTTTTTTCAACCGCGAAATGAACCAGCGCGTGCTCGAACGCATGAAGATCGAGTCCGGCCTGCGCCACGGCATCGAACACGACGAACTGTTGCTCTACTACCAGCCCAAGGTCGATCTCGCCAGCGGCCGCATCGTCGGTGCGGAAGCGCTGGTGCGCTGGCAGCATCCGGAGCGCGGCATGCTGTTGCCCGACTCGTTCATTCCCATCGCCGAGAAATCCGGGCTGATCGAGCAGCTTTCCGCCTGGGTGATGGAGGCGGCCATGCATCAGACGCATCTGTGGGACGCGGCAGGGTTGCCCCGCATCAAGGTGGCCATCAACCTGTCGGCGCGTGATTTTTCCCCTGGCCTGGCCGAGCGCGTGCAGAAGCTGCTGACCAGCCAGTGCGTACCCGCCGCGTGGATCGAACTGGAAATTACCGAGGGCATGCTGACCCATAACAACGAGAGCGTGGTCGCCATGATGGATGCCCTGACCGCCCTGGGTGTGGGCTTGTCGCTCGACGATTTCGGCACCGGCTATTCGAGCCTGTCCTACCTCAAGCGTTTCCCGATCGACACCTTGAAGATCGATCGTTCATTCGTCACCGGCATTCCGCACGACAACAACGACTGCGCGATCGCCGGTGCCATCGTCAGCATGGCGCAGCGGCTGGGCCATCGCGTCATCGCCGAGGGTGTGGAAACCTACGAGCAACTGGACTTCCTGCGGAGCCAGGGTTGCCAGGAAATCCAGGGCCATTATTTCTCGCCGCCCCTGCCGGCGGACCGGTTTGCGGCGCTGCTGCATGAAGGCCGGGCGCTAAGCGTGTCCTGAGGCGCCGTCCCGCCAGCGCCGACTTTCTGCCCGATCCGGCATTGCCGCACTGGCGGACACCTCCGGACGACCCAAGGCAAGTGTCCGTCCCGGTACTTGCTGTCCGTTCTGACTGGGACTAAGCTGGCACTATCCCAAGAACCGCCCCTTCCCCCCTCGCTTGCCATAATGGACACCACCCTACGCATCCTCCTGCTGGAGGACGACCCTGCCGATGCCGAGTTCATCGAGCGGACCCTGAGCGAGGGCGGAATCAATGCTGAAATACTGCGGGCCGAAAGCAAATCAGCCTTCGTCGAGGCGCTGACAAGCTTTCCTCCAGACATTATCCTGGCCGATTATCGCCTGCCTGATTTCGATGGGCTGGGCGCACTGGCGCTGGTCCGCGAACAGCATCCCGATGTGCCCTTCATCTTCGTCACCGGCGTCATGGGTGACGAGCTGGCCGTGGAGAGCCTGCACCACGGCGCCAGCGATTTCGTCCTGAAGGACCGGATTGGCCGTTTGCCGGAGGCGGTCAGGCGTGCGCTGGCAGAGGCCGGGCAACGCATCAAGTTGCGGCGGACAGAACAGGCGCTGGGCAGGAGCCGAGAACTCTACCGCATGGCATTCCAGATCAGCCCGAATGCCGTCACTATCAACCGTTTGAGCGACGGCCTGTATCTCGAGTTCAACCAGGCTTTCCTCGATATTTTCGGTTACCGCCGCGCAGAGGTCGTCGGCCGCAGCTCGCTGGAACTCAACATCTGGGCCGACCTGGCTGACCGACAGCGCCTGATCGAGGCGCTGCAGCGCGATGGGCGGTGCCGGGATTTTGAGGTTCGCTTCAGAAAGAAAAACGGGGAACTGGGCTGGGGTCTGATGTCGGCGTCCGCCATCGAAATCGAAGGCACTGCCTGCATTCTCTCCCTCTCCAGCGACATCACCGCGCGCAAGCAGGCCGAATTAAGCCTTGTCAAGGAGCGTGGGTTTCTGAAAACCCTGGTTCAAACGCTGCCCGACCTGGTCTGGCTGAAAGACCCCGCCGGCATCTATCTTGCCTGCAACCCCAGATTTGAAGCTTTGTACGGTGTGCCGGAAAAAGACATTATCGGCAAGACCGGTTATGACTTCGTCAGCCGCGACCTGGCCGACGCCTTCCGCGTGACGGACCGGCTGGCGATCGAGGTGGGCGGGCCGACCATGAATGAGGAGACATTGACGTTTGCTGCCGATGGCCACACCGAACTGGTGCAGACCATCAAGACCCCCATGTTCGACAGTGCCGGCGGGCTGGTCGGGGTATTGGGCATCGCGCGTGACATCACGGCCGCGCGCAGCAACGAAGCCCAACTCCACAAACTCTCCCGCGCCGTTGAACAAAGCGCGGAAAGCATCATCATCACCAATATCGATGCAGAAATTGAATACGTGAACGCAGCCTTCCTGCATGTTACGGGCTACGCGCGAGACGAAATAATCGGTCAGCATCCGCGCATCCTGCAGTCGGGCAAGACACCGCGCACAACCTACGATGCGCTTTGGGCGACCCTGACCCAGGGCCAACCCTGGAAGGGCGAATTCATCAACAAGCGCAAGGACGGCAGCGAGTACGTTGAATTCGCCATCATCACGCCGATTCGCCAGTCCGACGGGCGCATCACGCATTACGTCGCCGTCAAGGAGGACGTCACAGAGAAGAAGCGCCTCGGCGCGGAACTCGACAGCCACCGCTACCACCTCGAGGAACTGGTCGAAAAACGCACGGCCGAACTGGCCGAGGCGCGCGATGCGGCCGAAGCGGCCAACCGCGCCAAGAGCGTCTTCCTCGCCAACATGAGCCACGAGATCCGCACCCCGATGAACGGCATCCTCGGCATGGCCTACCTGTTGCAGCATAGTGGCGTGACCCCGCAACAGGCCGAGCGACTCGATAAGATCGCCGCCTCGGGAAAACACCTGCTCGGCATCATCAATGACATCCTCGACCTGGCCAAGATCGAGGCCGGCAAGCTCACGCTCGACCCGCAAGACTTCGTGCTGGCCGCCATGCTCAAGTCCGCCATCGCGGTCGTCGGTGACAGCATCAAAAGCAAGGGCCTCTCGCTCCACATCGACATCACCGGCATGCCGCAAGCCCTGCACGGCGATGCCAATCGCCTCAGCCAGGCCCTGATCAATTATCTCGGCAACGCCGTCAAATTCACGGCACACGGCAGCATCACCATCAAGGGGCGGCTGCTCGAAGAAACGGACGCAGGCTACCGGCTGCGCTTCGAAGTCATCGATACCGGCATTGGCCTGACAGGCGAACAAAGGGGGCACCTGTTCGAAGCTTTCGAGCAGGCCGACAGCTCGATCACCCGCAAATTCGGCGGCACCGGCCTCGGCCTGGCCATCACCCGCCGCATCGCCCAACTCATGGGCGGGACAGTCGGCGTCGACAGCACGCCCGGGCAGGGCAGCACTTTCTGGCTCACGGCACAGATGGGCCGGTGTCAGGTCGACCCTGTCGCGCCCGCGCCGACTGCGGATAATGTCAAAGCGACGCTCCGGCGCGATCATGCCGACGCGCGCATCCTGCTCGTCGAGGACGATCCGATCAATCAGGAGGTGGCCTTGCTGCTGCTGGGTAATGTCGGCCTGACGCCCGACCTGGCCGAAAACGGCCGGGAGGCCGTGCGCCTGGCGGAGCAGAATGCGTACGACCTGATCCTGATGGACATGCAGATGCCGGAGATGGATGGCCTCACGGCAACGCGAGCGATCCGTGCCCTGCCGGGGCGGGAAACGACACCCATCCTGGCGATGACGGCGAATGCTTTCGACGAAGACCGCCGCGCCTGCGAGGCGGCGGGCATGAACGACTTCATTGCCAAGCCGGTGGAACCGGGCAAGCTCTACGCGATGATTTTGCGGTGGCTCTGACCACAACCGAGCGGCTTCCTTGCCGGCGGCGAATGCCGAACGGCAGGCGTGGCGCAAGTTCTGCCGTCCCGCCAGCGCCGACTTTTTAACTCACTGACCGGTAGCTTTACCCATGCGCGCGAGCGCCTCGTCGAGCAGCGCACGGGTCGTGCCGAAGTTGAGCCGGACATAGCGCGCGTAAGCCGGGCCGGTGCCAAAGGCGGCGCCATCCGACAGGCCGACGCCGGCCTGCTCGAAGAACGCGGCGGGATGCTCGACGCCCAGTTCGCGGCAGTCGATCCAGGCGAGGAAGGTCGCTTCGATGCGCTCCATCGATAGACCGGGCAGCTTTTCGATCGCCTGCTCGACGCGTGCCGCGTTGCCGCGCAGGGTATCGAGCAGTGCGGCACGCCATGGGCCGCCGTGGCGGTAGGCGGCCTCGCAGGCGACCAGCCCCAGCACATTCACGTGCGGCACGATGCCGTGCATGGCGGCACAAAAATCGCGCCGCAGTTTCCGGTCGGGAATGATGGCGAAGGCGCAGCCCAGTCCCGCGATGTTGAAGGTTTTGGACGGTGCCATCAGGGTGATGGTGCGCGCCGCGATTTCCGGTGACAGCGCGGCGAAGGGGCGATGGCGGCCGGTCAGGGTCAGGTCGCAATGAATTTCGTCCGAGCACACAACCAGGTCATGTTTCTCGGCGAGCGCGGCGAGTTGCCAGAGTTCGGCTTCGTGCCAGGCGCGACCGACCGGATTGTGCGGATGGCACAGCAGGAACAATCGCGCGGCCTTCATCACCGCATCGGCAGCGGCGAAATCCCAGCCCCAGCCGGCGTCATGGCGGATCAGTGGCAGGGTCAGCAGGCGCCGGTCCGATTCGAGCGGCGCCGAAAGAAAGGGCGGGTAGATCGGTGTGGCCGTGAACACGCCAGCGCCGCTGGTGCCGACTGCGCGACAGGCGACATGCAGGCCCGATACCAATCCCGGCAGCCAGACGATCCAGTCGGGTTCGACGGCCCAGCCGTATTCGCGCTGACAGTGTTCGACTACCGCCGCGACGAGGGATGGCCCCGGCTGCCCATAGCCGAACAGGCCGCTGGCGCTGCGTTGTTGCAGGGCTTCCACCACCGCCGCTGGCGCGGGGAAATCCATGTCGGCAACCCACAACGGAATCACGTCGCGACCGGCGTATTTCTGCCAGCGGGTGGAATCGGGTGCGGGGGTAAATCCGGATGAAGTCATGCCTGGTCCATGCGGGAAAGATGCTGGCGCATCGACAGTGCCGCCCCCAGCCAGCCCAGCAAGGTGGCACCACCGAGCAATAGCGTACTTTGCGTCGCCGTGGGCAGGGACAGCATGAGGTCGAGACCATACAGCCGGGCCAGTTCGGCCACCGGCAGGCGCAGCCAGAGCAGCGCGCCCGCCACGATCAGCCAGGCGATTGCGCCGCCCGCGAGGCCGAGCAGGCCGCCATGCCACAGGAAGGGCCGGCGGATGAAGCCGTCGGTGGCGCCCAGCAGACGGCTGACGATTACCTCGGTCTGGCGCGTCAGCACTTGCAGGCGGATGGTGTTGAAGACGATGGCGCACAGCCCGATACCCAGCAGGGTTGCCAGCAGGAGCATGCCGGTTTTTGCCAGGCGAACGAAAGCCGCGAGCCGGCGTGCCCAGTCGGCGTTGACCTGCACGTGCTCGGTTTCGCGCCATTGGCGCACCGTCGTCGCGAGTTGCTCGATGGCTTCAGGCGTATCGTCGGCCGGCGTGACCACGATGGCATCGGGGAATGGATTTTTCGGCAGGGCGCCGATCACGTCGGCCAGACCGGCGGATGCCTTCATGCGTGCGAGGGTGTCTTCGCGGGCCAGCAGTTGCGTCCGGGCGACGCCGGCCTGGCTTTTCAGGCGTGCCACGACGGCCAGCGTCGTACTGCGTTCAGCGTCGCCGGCGAGAAAAATCGTCAATTGCGGCGTCGCCGTTGCGCCCTGGGCCAGTGCCGCCACCTGAGTCAGGAGCAGGGTGCCACCGGCCGGCAAGGCGAGCACGATGCCGATGCCCAGCACCGCGAGCAGGGTGTTGAGGGGCGTGGCCAGCAGACGGCGCAGCGCCAGCAGGCAGGCGTTCCAGTGATGGTGTAGCCAGTTCATACCAACCGCCCGTGGTCGAGCTTGAGGCGCCGCGCGCCGGGGAACAGGTTGTCGTCGTAGGTTGCCGCCAGCACGGTGACGCCGACCCGGTGGAATTCGAGGAAGATGCTCACCACGTCGCGTGCCGTATCCGCGTCAAGATAGGCCGTCGGTTCGTCGGCCAGCAGCAGGCCCGGACGATGGGCGACGGCGCGGGCGATGGCCAGCCGCTGCTGCTCGCCGCCGGACAGCGCGATCGGCAGCGCGCGCATGCGCCTGGAAAGACCCACCTTGTCGAGCGCCGCTTCCGCCCGGCGCCGGGCTTCCTGGTGCGGGAAGCCCGTGATCTCCAGCGGCAACAGCACGTTGGCCAGGGCGCTGCGGTCGAACAGCAGCTTCTGATCCTGAAAGACCAGCCCGATATTGCGGCGCAGGTAGGGCAGCGCGCCACGGCGCAAAGCGCTGACATTCTGGCCATTCACCAGCACCGAGCCGGAGGTCGGTCGCTCGATGGCGGGAATCAGCCTGAGCAGCGTTGATTTTCCGGCGCCCGAGTGGCCGATGAGCGTGACCAGCTCGCCGGCTGCGATCTCTGCGCTGACATCGGCGAGCGCCGTAATGTCCGGCGGATAGCGCTTGTTGATATTGTCGAAACGAATCATGGCGCAGTTACTATAGCCGACGCCACCGCCTCGGCTGCTTCGATGCCATCGACGGCGGCCGAGAGTATCCCCCCCGCGTAGCCGGCACCTTCGCCGGCCGGGTATAGCCCCTTCACGTTGATGCTCTGGAAATCCTTGCCCCGGGTGATGCGCAAGGGCGCGGAGGTGCGCGTCTCGACGCCGGTAAGCAGCGCATCGGCCATGGCGAAGCCGCGAATCTGCCGGTCGAAGGCAGGAATGGCTTCGCGGATTGCGGCGATCGCATAGTCGGGCAGGGCGGTCGCGAGGTCGGTGAGCTTCACGCCGGGCTGGTAGGAAGGCACGACCGCACCGAGGCATTCGCTGGGCCGGCCGGCGAGGAAGTCGCCGACGCACTGCCCCGGCGCATCGTAGTTGCCGCCGCCAAGCTCGAAGGCGCGCCGCTCCCACTGGCGCTGGAAAGCGATGCCCGCCAGCGGCCCCGCGCCACCAAAGTCGGCAGGCGCTACATCGACGACGATGCCGGCGTTGGCATTCCGCTCGGCGCGCGAATACTGGCTCATGCCGTTGGTGACGACGCAGCCCGGCTCCGAAGTCGCGGCGACCACCTGTCCGCCGGGACACATGCAGAAGCTGTAGACCGCACGGCCATTTTTCGCGTGATGCACCAGCTTGTAGTCGGCTGCGCCGAGCAACGGGTTGCCGGTGTATTTGCCATAGCGCGCGCGATCGATCACCGACTGCGGATGTTCGATGCGGAAGCCGATCGAGAAGGGTTTCGCCTCCATGAAAATGTCGCGGTCGTGGAGCATGGCAAAGGTGTCGCGCGCGCTGTGGCCGAGCGCGAGAATCACCTGGTCGGCGCGAATCTCCTCGCCATTTTCCAGCACCACGGCGCGCACCTGGCCGTCCTCGATGCGCAGGTCGTCGAGCCGCGACCCGAAGCGGATTTCGCCACCCAGCGCCTCGATCTCGGCGCGCATCTTCTCGACCATGCTGACGAGGCGGAAGGTGCCGATGTGCGGCTTGCTGACGTAGAGGATTTCCTCCGGCGCACCGGCCTTGACGAACTCGGTGAGCACCTTGCGACCGAGATGGCGCGGGTCGCGGATCTGGGTGTACAGCTTGCCGTCCGAGAAGGTGCCGGCGCCGCCCTCGCCGAATTGCACATTCGATTCGGGATGCAGGCAGTGCTTGCGCCAGAGATCCCAGGTGTCTTTCGTGCGTTCGCGTACCTGCTTGCCGCGTTCGAGCACCAATGGCTTGAAGCCCGCCTGGGCAAGGATCAGCGCAGCGAAAATGCCTGCCGGGCCGAAGCCGACGACGACGGGACGCAGCGGTAGTTTGGCCGGGGCCTGAGCGACGCACCGGTATGCCATGTCCGGCGTCGGCCTGACCTGTGGATCGTCCTTGAAGCGTGTGCGCACGCCGGCTTCGTCGGCTACTTCAAGGTCGAGGCTGTAGACGAACTGCGGCGCGCTTTTCTTGCGTGCGTCCGGGCTGCGCTTGTGGATGCGGATTTCCAGCAGGTCGGCCGGTACGAGCTTCAGCCGTTGCAACACGGCGGCAGTGAGTTGCTCCGGCGTGTGTTCGAGCGGTAACCTGAGTTCCGTCAGGCGGATCATTGCCCGAATAATGCTTCGACGAACTCTTTCGCGCGGAAGGGTTGCAGGTCGTCGATGCCTTCGCCGACACCGATGTAGCGCACCGGTTTCGGACATTGCCGCGCGATGGCCGCGAGTACGCCGCCCTTGGCCGTGCCGTCGAGCTTGGTGACGATGAGGCCGGTGACGCCGATCGCCTTGTCGAAGGCCTTGACCTGCTGGATGGCGTTCTGGCCGATGTTGGCGTCGAGTACCAGCAGCACCTCGTGCGGGCCGGTGGGCTCGGCCTTCTGGATGACGCGGCGCACCTTGGCGATTTCTTCCATCAGGTTCAGCTGTGTCGGCAGGCGGCCCGCCGTGTCGGCCATCATCACGTCGATGCCGCGCGCGCGTGCTGCACTGATGGCGTCGAACACCACGGCTGCCGGGTCGCCTCCCTCCTGCGCGATCACCGTCACGTCGTTACGGCGGCCCCACTCGGTGAGTTGTTCGCGCGCGGCGGCGCGGAAGGTGTCGCCGGCGGCGAGCAGCACGCCATGGCCTTCGTTCTGGAACTGTTTCGCCAGCTTGCCGATCGAAGTGGTTTTGCCCGCGCCATTCACCCCCGCGATCATGATGATGAAGGGGCGCTGATTCTGCGACGGGTGGTTCAGGTCGAGTGGTTGTTCGAGCGGCGCGAGGAGTCGCGTCAGCAATTCGATCAATTTTCCGCGCAGCGCTGCGGGCGATTCGATGCGCTCCTTCTTCACCTGTACGCGCAACTCGTCCAATAACCAGGTGGTCGCGTCGATGCCGCAGTCGGCCATCAGCAGCGTGGATTCAAGTTCCTCGAGCAGCTCGTCATCAATCTTCGTGCGGGAGAAGAGTTCGCCGAGCGGCGTGTTGAGTACGGTGCGGGTGCGGGACAGGCCAGCCTTGAGGCGCTCCGTCCAGGAGCTTTTGGGAGCGGCCGTTTCTTTGGCAACCGGGCTTTCGGCCGGCGCGTTCTTTTTCAGGAAACCAAACATGGGAGATGCTGTCGTAGGCTATTGCGCGCACGGTATGATGCGCGACGCCGATTTTAGTTCATCCCCTCCAGACTTATGAAAAATAAACTGTTTTTTGCCTGCCGCAACGCATTGTTTGCCGCAGCGATTTCTGTCCCGATCGCCCTCTTGCCAGCGCCGACTTTTGCCAGTGCCGAATCCACTTTCGAGAAAACCCTGCCCAATGGCCTGCGCGTGATCGTCAAGGAAGACCACCGTGCGCCGACCGCCGTCCACATGGTCTGGTACCGCGCCGGGGCGATGGACGAGAAGGACGGCACTTCCGGCGTCGCCCACGTGCTCGAGCACATGATGTTCAAGGGCACGAAGATGCTCAAGCCCGGCGAGTTCAACAAGCGCGTGGCCGAAGCGGGTGGGCGCGACAACGCCTTCACCAGCCTCGACTACACGGCCTATTTCCAGATCGTGCCGAAAGGCGCGCTGCCCGAGATGATGCGGCTCGAGGCTGACCGCATGTCCAATTTGCAACTGACCCCCGAGGATTTCGCCAGCGAAGTCCAGGTCGTGAAGGAGGAGCGCCGCCTGCGCACCGACGACAACCCGCAGTCGCGCGTCTATGAAGCGCTCAATGCGGCCGCCTTCACCGCCCATCCCTACCGCCGGCCGATCATCGGCTGGATGGATGATCTGGAGCACATGACCTGGCAGGACGCGCGCGACTGGTATCGCGCATGGTATGCCCCGAACAACGCCTACGTCGTGGTCGTGGGCGATGTCGATCACCAGGCTGTGTTCAAGCTGGCCGAGCAGACCTATGGCAAGCACAAGGCGCATCCCCTGCCGGTCAGGAAGCCGCAGAACGAGCCGCAACAGGAAGGCCTGCGCCGCGTCACGGTCAAGGCACCGGCGCAGCTGCCCTACCTCCTGATGGCCTGGAAGGCGCCCAAGCTCGTCGACATCGACAAGGATCGCGAACCCTTTGCGCTTGAGGTGCTGTCGTCGCTGCTCGACGGGAGCGATGCGGCGCGCCTGCCCAAGCGATTGGTCCGTGGCCAAAAAATTGCCCAGTCGGCGGGTGCCGGCTACGATGCCACGCTGCGCGGCGAGACGCAATTCATGCTGGTGGGCCAGCCGGCGGCGGGCAGGACGGTCGCCGAACTTGAAGCCGCGCTGCGCGCCGAAATTGCGCGCATCCAGGACGAGGGCGTAACGGCGGAGGAACTCAAGCGCGTCAAGACCCAGACCATCGCCGCGCAGGTGTACAAGCGCGATTCGTTGATGGCGCAGGCGATGGAGATCGGCCACTCGGAAGCTTCCGGCGTGAACTGGCGCGACATCGACAAACTGCTCGACAAGATCCGCAGCGTCACGGCCGAAGAGGTGCAGGCGGTGGCAAAGAAATACTTCGGCGACGACACGCTCACCGTGGCGGTGCTCGATCCGCAACCCATCGATGCGACGGCGAAGAAGAAGCCGGCCATCGCCACGCGTCACTGAGGTATCCGGCCATGCGTTTCCTGATTGCTCTGTTCTCCCTGTTCGTCGGCCTCGCCCATGCTGGTCCGCAGATCCAGCACTGGGTCGCCCCGACCGGTGCCAAGGTGTATCTCGTGGCGAGCCGCGACCTGCCCATCCTCGACGTGCAGATCGATTTCGTCGCCGGTGGGGCGCGCAGCCCGGCCGACAAATCCGGCGTGGCCAGCCTCACCGCCAGCCTGCTCGAAGCCGGCGCCGGCGACCTGGACGAGGAGCGGATCTCTGCGCGCCTCGTCGATCTGGGTGCGCACCTGTCCTCCAGTTCCGATTCCGACAAGGCCGGCATGAATCTGCGCACGCTCAGTTCCGCCGAGGAGAAAACCGGCGCGCTGGCCCTGATGCGTGCCGTCCTGTCAGCGCCGACTTTTCCCGAAGCCGTGCTGGCCCGCGAAAAGACCCGCACCATCGAAAGCCTGAAGGAAGCGGACACGCGCCCCGATGCCATTGCCGGCAAGCGTTTCGTGGCCGCGCTTTACCCGGGGCATCCCTACGGCAATGTGGCGACGCCCGAGAGCGTGGCGCGCATCACCCGCGATGACCTCGTCAATTTTCACAAGACCTACTACACAGCACGCGCTGCGGTCGTCTCGATCATCGGCGACGTGTCGAAGAGCGAAGCCGAAGCCATTGCCGTCCAGCTGACCGAGGTTTTGCCTGCAGGTGAGCCGGTTGCCGCATTGCCGGCTGTCACGCTGCCGCAGCGCGACACAATCAAGATCGCGCATCCTGCCGCGCAGTCGCACATCCATATCGGCCTGCCGGCGGTGAGCCGCACCGATCCGGACTACTTTGCCCTGCTGGTCGGCAACTACACGCTGGGCGGCGGCGGTTTCGTCTCGCGGCTGATGAAAGAGGTGCGCGAAAAGCGCGGTTACGCCTACAGCGTCTATTCCTACTTCGCGCCGCGCGTGCTGCCCGGCCCCTTTGAGATCGGCCTGCAGACCAAACGCGAACAGGCGCAGGATGCCTTGAAGGTGGTCGATGACGTACTGACGAAATTCCTCGAGGAGGGCCCGACGGCGCAGGAGCTCGCCGCCGCGCAGAAAAACCTCATGGACGGCCAGGCACTGCGCATCGACAGCAATGCCAAGCTGCTCGGCTATCTTTCGCTGATCGGCTTCTACGGCCTGCCGCTCGATTATCTCGACCAGTTTCCGCGCAAGATCGGGGCCATTACCCGTGACGACGTCAAGGCGGCCTTCCGGCGGCATGTGAAGCCGGAAAATCTTGTGACGGTCATCGTTGCCACCGACTGATGTCCCGCATCCGCATCACCGGCGGCGCATGGCGCAGCCGTCTGCTAGAGGTCGCCGCTGTGCCGGGTTTGCGGCCCACGCCGGATCGGGTGCGCGAAACCCTGTTCAACTGGCTGGGGCAGGATTTGACCGGCTGGCACTGCCTCGATCTGTTTGCCGGCAGCGGCATCCTCGGCTTCGAGTGCGCTTCGCGCGGCGCGGAAAATGTGGTGCTGGTTGAGCGCAATCAAGGCGCTTTCCGCCGGCTTCAGCAAAATGCTTCCGCTTTCACCGGCGAGCGGCTGCGGCCCGTACGGGCGGATGCGCTAGAATTTGCCGCGTTGGCGGGCCGGCAGGAACGGCCAGACCAACGATTCGATCTGATTCTGCTCGATCCGCCCTATCGACATGGCTGGCTGGAGCGGGTGAAGCCGCTGCTGCCGGGGCTGGCACAGCCTGACATGCTGATTTATGCGGAAGCCGAGTACCGCATCGAAACGCTCGGGGAGTGGCGGACGTTGAAGCAGGGCCAGGCCGGCCAGGTTTTTTATCATTTGCTGAAAAAACACGCATGAATAACGGCATCGCTGTCTATCCGGGCACCTTCGACCCCTTCACGCGGGGCCATGAGGATTTGGTGCGCCGCGCCGCGCGGCTGTTCGCCCATGTCATCGTCGGCATCGCCGCCAGCTCGGGCAAGCACCCGATCTTTACGCTCGAAGAACGCGTCGCGATGGCGCGGCAGCTGTGCGCCGACATGCCCAATGTCAAGATTGTCGGCTTCGAAGGCCTGTTGATGACTTTCCTGCGCGAGCGCAATGCGCGTGTGGTCCTGCGCGGGCTGCGTGCCGTGTCCGATTTCGAATATGAGTTCCAGATGGCCGGCATGAACCGCAGCCTGCATCCGGATATCGAAACCCTGTTTTTGACGCCGGGCGAACAGTACATGTTCATTTCGGCGACAATGGTTAGAGAGATCGCGAGCCTGGGGGGCGATGTCTCTAAATTTGTGCATCCGCTGGTGGTTGAAAAGCTGGCGGAGAAATTAAACAAACGTTCTTGAACGTCCTTTGAAAGCGAGAGGAAATACGCAATGTCCCTGATCATCACCGACGAATGCATCAACTGCGACGTGTGCGAGCCCGAGTGCCCGAACAACGCGATTTCGCAAGGTGACGAGATTTACATCATCGACCCCGACAAGTGCACCGAATGCGTCGGTCACTTCGACACCCCCCAGTGCCGCGAGGTCTGCCCCGTCAACTGCATCCCGGAAGACCCGAATCATGTCGAATCGAAGGATCAGTTGATGGTTAAGTTCAAGAAACTGACCGGCAACTAAGGGGCGGGTGCTCGCTTGACCGACCCGACCACCCTCGTTTTCTGGGTCGCTGTCCTCCAGATCATCGCCATCGACATCCTGCTCGGCGGCGACAATGCCGTCGTGATCGCGCTGGCCTGCCGCAAGCTGCCGGATCACCAGCGCAAGCGGGGCATCTTCTGGGGCGTGGCCGGCGCCATCATCCTGCGCGTCGTGCTGATTTTCTTCGCGCTGCAACTGCTCGACATTCCCTGGCTGAAGATCGTTGGTGCGTTGCTGCTGGTCTGGATCGGCATCAAGCTGCTCCAGCCCGAGGAGGCGGGGGGGCACGGCGAGGTCGCGGCAGCTGCCACGCTCGCCGCCGCGATCAAGACCATCATCGTCGCCGACGCGGTGATGAGCCTGGACAACGTCATCGCCGTTGCCGCCGCCGCCCACGGCAGCATGCTCCTGGTTACCTTCGGCATTCTCGTTTCGATTCCCATCGTCGTCTGGGGTAGCCAGATCGTCCTCAAGCTGATGGATCGCTACCCTGTTGTCATTACCGGCGGCGGCGCGCTGCTGGGCTGGATTGGCGGCGGCATGATCGTTTCCGATCCTGCCCTGCCGGCGGGCCTGCTCGATGGCATCCCGTATCCCAAGTATGTACTGTCGGTCGTGGGCGCCGTGCTGGTCGTGGCGGTGGGCAAGCTGCTGGCTGCGCGCGCCGAGAAGGTTCGACCCGCGGCACCGGTCGATCTCTTGGCCGAGAAGGAGGAGGGCTGAACATGGCGCAAAACTGGCTCGTGCCCGTCGATGGCGAGGAAATATCACTCAATCCCGTGCGCTGGCTCATCGCCCATCGCGACGAGTGGAAAACCGTTCCGGCGATTCGCCTGCTCAATGTGCAGTCGCAGCTATCCGGCGATATCAGCCGCTTCGTCAATGCCGAGCAGATTCGCGACTACCACCGCGAGGAGGGCCTCAAGGCGCTGGCCGAGGCAGAGCGACTACTCAAGGCAGCGGGCATCGAACCCGAACTGCATGTCACGGTCGGCGACAGTGCCGAGACCATTGTCGATTTCGCCACGAGCAGAAACTGCGACCAGATCCTGCTCGGCACGCGCGGCCACACCGGCCTCGGCGGTACGCTGCTCGGCTCGGTGGCCTCGAAAGTCGTCCATCTGGCCTCGCTGCCCGTGTTGCTGGTCCGCTAGTCGCCGTCCCGCCAGCGCCGACTTTCAGCGCTGGCAGCGCGGGCAATAGTAGGTCGAACGCTGTCCCTGCCGGATCGCTCTGATCGGTGAGCCGCATTTCACACAGGCCTCTCCCGCCCGGTCATACACCTTGTGGCGAGTCTGGAAATCGCCCATCCCGCCATCGGTGTTGCAGAAGTCGCGCAGCGTGCTGCCGCCCGCGCGAATCGCGGCTTGCAGTGTTTTCTTGATTGTCGGCACCAGTCGTTCGAGGCGGGCAAGCGAAACGCGACCGGCCGCACGGCGTGGATCGATGCCGGCATCGAAGAGGCTTTCAGCCGCATAAATGTTGCCGACACCGACAACCAGGCCCGAATCCATCAGCGCCGGCTTGATTGCCAGCGTGCGACCCGCGAGTGCGGAATGCAGCCAGTCGGCAGTGAATTCGCGTGTCAATGGCTCGATGCCGAGCCTGGCAATCAAGGGGTGTGCAAGCGGATCGCCTTCCAGCCACAGCAGGGCACCGAAGCGCCGCGGGTCGGTCAGTCTCAGAACCTGTTCGCCGAAAACAAAATCGGCATGGTCATGTTTCTCGGGTACGGCGTCGGGCGCGACGAAGCGCAGGCTGCCCGACATGCCCAGATGAATCAGTAAATGCCCGCCGTCGAAATCGAGCAGCAGGTACTTGCCGCGCCGTTTCGCCTCGACCAGCAGGCGACCTGCCAGTCGGCGTGCGAGGCCGGAGGGAATCGGATAACGCAAACTTGGCGCGCGCAGGACGGCACGATCTAGGCGGATGCCTTCGACGGCGCTGGCAATGCCGCGGCGGGTAACCTCGACCTCGGGTAGTTCAGGCATGCAGCTCAGGCAAGGACGGTATGGGAAACTGCTAACATGACACCATTGTAGACATACCCCATTTTCCTTCGACCCCCGCTCCCATGAAGCCGATCCTTTCCCTGTTTGTTATCGCAGTGTTGCTGGCTGGTTGCGCCCCGCTTGCGCAACAGGCGCGACCCGAACCGGTGCAGCAGGCACAGGCTGCCAAACCTGATCCGGCCGATCCTGAAAAGACCGAGGCTGCTGAAGCGGAAAAGGCTGCTGCGCGCCTGCCAACTATCGAACTGACACCCAAGCTGCTCTATGGTTTTCTGCTGGCCGAGATTGCCGGACAGCGCGGACAACTCGTCGATTCTGCCGCGCTTTATCTTGAACTTGCCAGGGAAACGTACGATCCGCGCATCGCCCGCCGCGCCGCCGAGATCGCCCTGCACAGCCGGCGCCTGGATATGGCGCTGCCGGCGGCGCGCATCTGGCAACAGGCCGATCCCGCATCCCCCCAGGCGCGTCAGGCGCTTATCGGCCTGCTGGCGGCGCAGGGACGTCACGACGAACTCAAGACCGAGGTGGCAGCGTTGCTTGCCGCCGAGCCGCAACGACTGCGCGAGAACCTGACGAACCTGAATCGACTGTTCGCCAGGGGTGGCGACCGCAAGGCGGTTCGCAACCTCGTCGAACAGCTTGACCGAGCCTTACCTGCAACTGCCCGAAGCGCACTTCGCCCGTGCAGTGGTGGCTTTCGAGGCGCGCGAGTTTCCTGCCGCGCGCGAGGCGATCCAGCGCGCGCTCGACCTCAAGCCCGACTGGGAAGCTGCTGCTTTGTTTCGTATCCAGCTGATCGAGAATCGTACCGAGGCGATGACCTCGCTCGCCGACTTCGTCACCGCTCATCCGCAAGCGGGCGAGGCGCGTCTCGCCTATGCCCGAGCGCTGGCGACGGACAAGCGCTATGCCGAAGCGCGCAGTGAATTCAGCCGCCTGATCGAGCAAAGTGCGGATGATCCAGCGAAGAACGGTGACGCCACCTTCGCCGTTGCCGTGCTGTCGCTCCAGCTCAACGATACGCAGGAAGCGGAAAAGCATTTGCGCCGTCTCGTCGAGATCGGCCATGCGGAGTCCGACAAGGCGCGGTACCAACTTGGCCAGATCGCCGAGAATGGCAAGCGCTGGGATGATGCCTTGAAATGGTTTGGCGAGGTCGGCCGCGGAGAGCAATACCTGCCCGCGCGACTGCATGCTGCCAACGTCCTGGCGAAGCAAGGCAAGCTCGACGAGGCGCGGCGCTATCTAACCGACAGCGATGCGGGCAATCCGCGCGAACGCGCCCAGCTCCTGATCGGCGAAGCACAACTGCTGCGCGAAGCCGGCCGGAATGCCGATGCCTATGCCACACTGGCCGCAGCCCTCGAACACCAGCCCGACCAGCCCGAACTGCTCTACGAAGTTGCGCTGCTGGCGGAGAAGCTGGGTCGCGTCGATGAACTCGAAAGCCGCCTGCGGCATCTCATCGAGCTCAAGCCCGACCATGCGCATGCCCTGAACGCCCTTGGCTATTCGCTGGCCGACCGCAACATTCGGCTCCCTGAGGCGCGGACGCTCATCGAGCGCGCGCTCGAACTGGCGCCCAACGACCCCTTCATTCTCGACAGCATGGGCTGGGTACAGTTTCGCCAGGGCGAGACACAGGCCGCCATCGATACGCTCAATCAGGCCTTCGGCATTCGTCCCGACCCCGAGATTGCCGCCCATCTTGGCGAAGTGCTCTGGTCGATCGGCCGCAAGGCCGAGGCGCGCCAGACCTGGGAAAAAGCGCGCAGTGAACATCCCGCCAACGAGGCGCTGGCCGAGACCGTCAAGCGCTTGCAGCCTTGAATCACCGGGGCTTACTCTGGGCGCCGGTGTTTGCCCTGGTGCTCGCTCTGGCCGGCTGCGCGGCCAATCCCTTGTTGCCCGCCCGTTCGCCCGCTGCCGAAATCAGCCAGTTCTCCTTTATCGGTCGCCTTGCCGTGCAGCAGGGTGAAACCCGCCACCACGTCAATATCGACTGGCGGCACGCCCCGGCCACGGACGAAATCCTGCTGACCACGCCGCTCGGGCAGGGCGTGGCCGAAATTATTCACGATGCTGCAGGTGCCCGCCTGACGCTGGCCGACCGGCGTCGTTTCGCGGCGGAAGACTGGAGCACCCTGTCGCAGCAGGTGTTCGGCTTTCCGTTGCCGCTGAAGGCCTCTTCACGCTGGCTGCTGGGTGATATTGCCGATACCGAGGGTTGGCGCGTGACGGTCGTCGAGCGCGAAAGCGCCGCCACCGATGCCCTGCCGACGGTGATCGAACTCGAACGCGATGACATCACCGTGCGACTGAAGATCGACGAGTGGCTGGAAGTGAAATGAGTTGGGATCGCGCGTGGCCCGCCCCGGCCAAGCTCAACCTGTTCCTGCATGTGGTCGGCCGGCGTACCGACGGCTACCATTTGCTGCAGACCGTCTTCCGCTTCATCGATCTCGCCGACACACTGCGCTTCGCGCCACGCGAGGACGGGCGCATCGTGCTGGCGACGCCGACGCCAGGCGTACCTCCCGAGCAGGATCTGGTCGTGCGCGCCGCGGAAAAGTTAAAAGTCGGCGCTGGCGGGACGGCATCCCCCGGGCTGGGGGCGACGATCCATCTCGATAAACGCATCCCGATGGGCGGCGGACTGGGCGGCGGCAGTTCGGATGCCGCGACGACCTTGATCGCACTCAACCGGCTCTGGGGCTGCGGCCTGTCGCACGAGCGCCTACAGGCCATCGGCCTGACGCTGGGTGCCGACGTACCAATTTTCATCCATGGCCGCAACTGCTTCGCCGAAGGCGTGGGCGAGCACTTCACCGATCTCGCAGTCCCTGAAGCCTGGTATCTATTAACCATGCCGGACGTGGCGGTGCCGACGGCGGAGATATTTCATTCACCGACTCTCAGGCGCAATACGCCGGCCATGAATCCGGCCGACTGGCGGCCGGGTGTCGGCCATAATGACCTCGAACCGGTCGCCTGCGCGCTTTATCCAGAGATTGCCCGCCATCTGGCGGCGCTGCGCCGCTCTGGCGATGCGCGCATGACCGGCTCGGGTGCCTGCTGTTTTGTCGAATTTCCCGATGCTGCATCCGCCGAAACAGCCCGGAGGCAGTTGCCCGATGATATGACCGCTATCGTGATCCAGGGCCTATTCGCCCACCCGCTGAAATAGTCTTGGCCAGTTGCTTGCCCAGCAACATTGGTGATCGAACTCTGGCTCTACCTGAATGACCGGACGCAGGTTTTCCGGAAACAGGTTCACGAAACCCTGAACCAGCTCGGGGGTGATATTGCGATCCCTCCCGCCCACAAAATGCCATTGCCGCACATTCCGTAATGCGTCGACTTCATCCGCCGGATTGAGCGAGCCGGTAAGCGGCCGGATCCGGTGATACGTTGTCCATGCACGCTGATCAAGGTTTCCAGCGACAGTCACCAGGCGCTCCACATCGGTTCGTCGGGCAGCCGCCAACGCGGCTACCGTGCCTCCACCGGAGTACCCGACCAGCGTGAGACGACTGGCATTGAATGCCTGCTTCAATCTGTCGATGGCCTGGTTTGTGGCGGCAATTACCTCGGGCGCAAAGCGCATTTCCGTCCAGTAGCGGCTTGAACATCCTGAAGCCTCGGCATCCACGTATTGGCAAAGGCGAGCCAGATAGGCCGAATTACCTTCGGGATGGGCCAAAGCAAGCCTCAAAGTCAGCGGATCGCGCGGCGTCGGATCGTCAGAGGCTTGTGATCCGCTGATCCAGGCAAAGCCGTCGCCCTCGATATATATGGCGAGCGGCTCGGCCAGGCTTGGTTCTTCAGGCAGATACGCTACAAGTTTGAATGCTCCGGCAGGCAGGGTGACAGCCTTCCAGCCGTGGGTATGGGCGAGTGTGTCGGCATGGCTGTGTCGTTCAGCCGGCGAAGGGAAATTGGTACAGGCCGCCAAGCAAAGGCTGAGGAGGATCAACAGAATTTTCATTGTTGGCCCGTGGCTGGCTAGCGCCGGAAATGAAAAGGCCACAAGGTCGCCCCCGTGGCCTTTGGTGCAGCGTTGTGGAGACTCAGAACGCCCAGCTGAACTTCACGGAAGCGGTCTGGTTCAGGAACTTTTCTCGTACTTCGGTATCGTAGCGACCGGTGACTTCAACGCCCGTCCTGGTCTTATACAGTGCGCCGACGCCAGCACGCATCAACCAAGGACTGGGGTCGACACCATAGGTGACGAAGGCCGCGCCCGGCGCACCGGCAAACGCAGAAGTGATGGCGGCCTGCTTGATCATGGCGTCATAACCTACACCCAGGTTGGCCAGCAGCGTGGTCTGATCATTCAGGTTATGCGCCAGCTTGGCATCAACGCCGACAATAAACGATTCGGCGCTGCGACCTTTGACGTTCAGGTTCAGCAGGCCGGCACCGGTTTCGACATACCCTTTGTCCTTGATCAAAGTGTAATCGGCACGAACGGACGGAACCAGGCGCGTTTGTCCGCTGAGTGCATACGTCTTGCCGATGCCAACGCCGACGTGAGCGGTTTGGCTGCCGTAGTCGGAAGATGCTGTACTGGACGTGAAGGCAATCTGGCGACGCCCCTTGTTGTTGTTCTGGCCAACGTCGGCCTGGAAGTTGATGTCGGTACGCTCATCCAGGCTGTAGCTGCCGTAGCCAATCAGTTGATAGACGTTGACATCGGCGCTCTGCGGTGCGACTGAAGATTGACCGTTAATGTCACTCTTGGCATAGGCAAAAGCGCCGCCAACTCGTAGTGCCGGGGAAAGTGTCCCATCGACCCCGATGGCGAGGCCCAGGGTTTCGGCCTTATAGCCCGCGACACCATTCTGAGCATCCTGATCGGCCCAGGACCCGAAGGGTTTCATCCAGAGGTGCTTGTCACCATAAAAGCTTTCGCCGGACGACATCCCGAGATTGCCTTCGATACGCGCCTGAATGACACGGTTGATGCCGAGCAATGCAGAGTTCGCGGCAATCATGGAGGCACCGGACAGCAGAGGCAGGGTCTGTGATGCCGCATTGGAAATCTGTGGGTCGGTATTCAATCCGTTGAAGAGACCGAGCAGACCACTATTGGCGTCGATTATGCGCGCTGCAGGCAAAGCAGGATTGTTCCTCATGTTGAACGACGAGGTGTATACGTTCGTCGATGTGGCAAAGAAGCTGCCACCACCACCATTTGAGTAGAAAGAGAGTGGCAGCCCCAGCGAGTTACCGGAACTGTACGTAGAAATTAGTACCGAATAGGTTTGCCCCGCGACGACAGTTGAGGTGACCTGAGGGCAATAACTAGACGAACCGCACATGACGTTAAGTGTGGGGTCACCAACCGTTGTGCTATGCGTGGATTGCGGGGTGTCATCATTGCCGACCAGCGCCCCGGTACTCGGCGAAGCGGGATTGAACACGCCCTGGTAGAGAACCATGATGGTATCGACGGGGGCGGCTGTCTGGCCAAACGTGTAAGAGGCGCTCGTGGCCGGAACGAAGAAGACCGTTGCGTAATTGAAGGGGTTTGAACCTAAAGTCAGGCTTGGAAGTATGCTGCCACCCAAAGATGAAGCGCCAAGGTTCATGACCCCGGTTGTGGCGTTGCCGCTGTTCACGCTGAAATAGGTCACCTGGGCAAGTGCAGATTGAACGGGGAAAGCCATGGCCAAAGTGATAGCCATTGCCTTCAAGCGACTGGAAGCATTCTTGTTTTTCATGGTTGCTCCATGGAAGGTTTGAAATTTTCATCATCCTAAGTCAATTGCGTAAATCAAGTCCAACAGTTTTCGCTTCAACCCACATGCCATGTCTTGTTTCAGACACAGTGAGAGGTGGCGGAAATTAGCCTAGTAAATTAGTCAGGAACTTGTTAGAATGTTGGCACTCGAAGCCCGGGAGTGCTAATATTTTATTGAAGGAGCCCTTGACTATGAGCCATGCCTTGACCTTAGTGAATTTCCCCATTCCGTCTGCCAGCGGCAGTATCGAAGCTTATATTTCGGCGGCGAATCGCGTGCCGATGCTGACCGAGGCGGAAGAGAAGAGTCTTGCCCGGCGTTTTCGCGATGAGGACGATCTCACGGCGGCGCGTGGCTTGATTTTGTCCCACTTGCGGCTGGTGATCTCCGTTGCGCGTGGCTATCTCGGCTATGGTTTACCGCACGCCGACCTGATTCAGGAAGGCAATATCGGCCTGATGAAGGCTGTCAAGCGTTTTGACCCCGAGCGCGGCGTCCGGCTGGTGTCCTTTGCCCTGCACTGGATCAAGGCCGAAATCCACGAATACATCCTGAAGAACTGGCGCCTGGTCAAGGTCGCGACGACCAAGGCGCAACGCAAGTTGTTCTTCAACCTGCGCAGCATGAAGTCCGCCATCGCGCATGAAGCGAATGCCGAGAGCGGTTTCGCCGGCCTCGGCCCCGCGGAAGTGAAGTCAATCGCCCGCCAGCTCGGCGTCAAGCCCGAAGAGGTCGTGGAGATGGAGACCCGCATGGGCGGGGCGGATGTCTCGCTCGAGCCGCTTACGGACGACGATGAAGAGCATTACGCGCCAATCGCCTATCTGGCGGCGGATATCAGTGTCGAACCTTCGGTCCAGCTCGAGCGCAAGGAGCGCGACCGCCTGCACGACAGCGGTTTGCGCGAGGCGCTGGCGGGTCTGGACGACCGTAGCCGCACCATTGTTCAACGCCGCTGGCTGGTGGACGAAGATGAAGCCTCCGCCACCTTGCACGAACTGGCTGACGAGTACGGCGTTTCCGCCGAGCGCATCCGCCAGATCGAAGTCAAGGCGATGCAGAAGATGAAGGGCGCGCTCGCCGCGCGGATGTAAGACTTTCTCTGCTTCAGGCAAGACGGGTCGCCCACCGGCGGCCCGTTTTCATTTACGCGGCTGCCGGCCCTTGCGGGCGTATGACCGGCGCTTCGCGGATCGGCAGATTGATGAAGGCTGCCAGCGCGGCGAGTGCCATGTCGGCGTACCACATCCAGCTGAAGTCGCCGAACTGCGTGATCGCCAGGCCGCCGAGGTAGGCACCGAGGAATCCACCAATCTGGTGCGACAGCAGCGTCAGCCCGAACAGGGTGGCCAGATAACGGATGCCGAACAACTTGCCGACAATGGCGGCCGTAGGCGGCACCGTGGCCAGCCAGGTGAAGCCCAGACCGGCGGCGAACAGATAGAAGACCAGCTCGGTGCGCGGCATCATCAGATACCAGGCGATCAGCAGCGCGCGCGAGGCGTACATCGCCGCCAGCACATACTTGCTGCGGTATTTCGCGATGCATGAGCCCGCGTAAAGGCTGCCAAAGATGTTGGCCAGGCCGATGATCGCCAGCGACCAGCTGGCAACGCTGGGCGGCAGGCCGCACAGATCCACCTCGCCGGGCAGGTGGGTGACGAGGAAGGCGATGTGGAAGCCGCAGGTGAAAAAGCCGGCATGCAGCAGGAGGTAGCTGCGGTCCTGCAGCGCGCTGCCCATCGCAACGAGCGCGCCGCTGCCGGCGTCGTGGTGCTGGGCAGGGCCGGCTTGCGACCGCGTCAGCCGGCCGATCAGCGGCAGCGCCGCCAAGGTCACCACCGCCAGCGCCCACATCGCACCCATCCAGCCGACGCCCTGGATCAGCTTTTGCGTAACCGGCGCGAAGACGAACTGGCCGAACGATCCGCCGGCATTGATGACGCCGGAGGCAGTGCCGCGCGCCTCGAGCGGCAGGCGCTGCGCGGCTGCGCCGATCAACACGGAAAAACTGCCGGCCCCGGAGCCGATCGCCGTCAGCAGGCCGATCGAAAAAATCAGTCCGAGGCTGGAGGTCATGAAGGGCGTGAGGGCGGAGCCCAGTGCCATGATGACGAGGCCGCCGATCAGGACGGCACGTGGACCGTAGCGGTCGGCGATGGCGCCGGCAACTGGCTGCGCGGCGCCCCACACGAATTGCGCGACCGCCAGCGCCAGGCTGATCGAGGCGATGCCCAGGCCGGTCGTGGTATTCAGCGGGCCGACGAAGAGCCCCATCGACTGGCGCGCCCCCATCGTGACCATCAGGATGCCGGCCGCCGCGAGGGTGGTTGCGAGTACGCCGGGCTGGTTGAGCAGGGAGCGGAACATGGCTGACGCGTTTATTGGCCAGCCAATAGCTTACTTAAATCCTCGGAAATACGCTCGGGCGTTTCGCCATGGGTGATCAGCAGGCGCAGCCGGCCCCGGGTGTCGAAGACGAAGCTGGTTGCGCTGTGGTCGATGCTGTAGCCCAGCGCGGTGTCGCCCTTGACCTGGCTGTAATACACGCGGAATTCCCGGGCCGTGGCGAGCGTGGTCTGGGCGTCGGCGTACAGGCCGAGAAAGCGTGCGTCGAACCAGGGCACATAGGCGGCCAGCACCGCGGGCGTGTCGCGCTCCGGATCGACGGTGACAAACAGCACCTGCACGCGGTCGGCGTCGGGCCCGAGCAGCCGCATGACCTGCTTCATCGATGCCATCGTCGTGGGGCAGATATCCGGGCACTGGGTGTAGCCGAAGAAGACCACCACCACCTTGCCCGGAAAGTCGGCGCTGGTGACACGGCGCCCCGTGTGGTCGGTCAGGGCGTCCAGCGCAGCGCGGCTGCCGAAACTCGCCCCGGTAATGTCCGTCGCGTTGAACTGCGGCGCCCGGTTGCATCCGGCCAGCAAAAAGGCCAGTGCGAGCGCAACAAAATAGCGCAGCAAAATGCTCGGGTTTTCGCGGTTTCTCACATATAACATGTTGATACCAATATAAATAAATATTTGTGCGACGCGGCAATCATAATAATAAACCCATATTATTCATATGGTTACAAGAAAATAGTACTTGCATCGCAATTATGGTTCCTTCTACACTGAATTTAACCTGTGCGTAGACGCGGAATTCCGATCCCAATGGAGAAGTCATGAAACGACTCGTCTCTTCGGCGCTGGCGATGGGGGCCTGGCCTTGTATCGCCGTGGCGGATTACCGGTGGAATTTCCCCACGCCCGCCACGCCCATCGCGCGTGACACTCTGGCCATCCACAACGAGTTCATGCTGATTATCACCGTGTTGTTCGTGGTGGTGTTCGCCATCATGATCTACTCGATGGCCAAGCATCGTCGCAGCGCGGGCCACGCACCGGCGAAATTCTCCGGCCCGACCGGGAAACTGCAGTGGTTCTGGGTACTGGTGCCGTTCGCCATCCTGCTGTTCATCGACCTCGTGCTGATGGGCATTCCGGCTTTCCATGCCGTGCTCGACATGGAAGACACCAAGACGCGTGCCGACATGGCGGTGAAAATCACCGGCATGCAGTGGAAGTGGCAGTACGAATACCCGGATGCCGGCGTCAAGTATGTGTCGAACCTGACGACGCCGCCCGAGCAGATCGCGAATGCCGAGCCGAAGGGCGAGCACTACCTCCTCGAGGTCGACAACCCGCTGGTGCTGCCGGTGGGCAAGAAGGTGCGCGTGCTGCTGACCTCCACCGACGTGATCCATACCTGGTGGGTGCCGCAGTTCGGCGTCAAGCGCGATGCCATCCCGGGCTTCATCCGCGAGACCTGGGTGAAGATCGAAAAGCCCGGCACCTATCGCGGCCAGTGCGCCGAACTGTGCGGCAAGGGCCACGGCTACATGCCGGTGGTCGTGCAGGCGCTGCCCGAAGCGGAATACATCGCCTGGCTCGACAAGAAGAAGGGCGAACTCGCGCAGGCTGCCGCCGGCGCCGACCGCGCCTGGAGCAAGGACGAGCTGATGGCCAGTGGCAAGGAGGTCTACGAGAAGCAGTGCGCCGTCTGCCACCAGCCCGAGGGCCAGGGCCTGCCACCGGCCTTCCCGCCGCTCAAGGACAGCAAGGTTGTCAATACGCCGCTGCTTTCGCCTGAGGGCAAGCTGATCGCCGACAGCCATGTTGATCGCGTCATGCACGGCAAGCCGAATACCGCGATGCAGGCGTTCGCGAACACGCTGAGCGACAGCGAGCTTGCCGCCGTCATCACCTTCGAACGCAACAGTTTCGGCAACAGCAGGGGCGACATGATCCAGCCTGCCCAGATCAAGTCCCTGCGCGAGGAGGCCAAATGAACACCGCAACCACCACAGCACCGCACGACGCTCCTCACGGCGGTCAGCATTACCAGGGCGGCATCCTGCGCTGGCTGACGACGACCAACCACAAGGACATCGGCACGATGTACCTGACCTTCGCGCTGATCATGTTCTTCGTCGGCGGGGCGATGATCCTTGCCGTGCGCGCCGAATTGTTCCAGCCCGGTTTGCAGCTGATGCAGCCGGAATTTTTCAACCAGCTGATCGGCGTGCATGCGCTGGTGATGATCTTCGCTGCGCTGATGCCGGCCGCCACCGGTTTCGCCAACTGGCAGATCCCGCTGATGATCGGTGCGCCCGACATGGCGCTGCCGCGTCTCAACAACTGGGGTTTCTGGCTGCTGCCGCCGGCAGCGCTGCTGCTGACGCTCCCCTTCGTGCTGGCGCTGTTCGGCATCGGCGACGGCGCGCTCGCCACGGGCTGGACCTTCTATGCGCCGCTCTCGGTGCAGGGTGGCATCGGCGTGGACTTCGCCATCTTCGCCGTGCACATCCTCGGCATCAGCTCGATCCTCGGTTCGATCAACATTATCGTGACGATCTTCAACATGCGCGCGCCGGGCATGACGATGCTGAAGCTGCCGCTGTTCTGCTGGGGCTGGCTGATCACCGCCTTCCTGCTGATCGCGACAATCCCGGTACTGGCCGGCGCGGTGACCATGCTGCTCACCGACCGCCACTTCGGCACCCATTTCTTCAATGCCGCCGGCGGTGGCGACCCGATCCTGTTCCAGCACCTGTTCTGGTTCTTCGGCCATCCCGAGGTGTACATCCTGCTGCTGCCGGTCTGGGGACTGGTGCCGCACGTGCTGGCCACCTTCAGCCGCAAGCCGGTGTATGGCTACAAGGGGCAGGTGTATGGCTTCATCGCCATCGGCCTGCTCTCGGTGGTCGTCTGGGCGCACCATTTCTTCACCGCCGGCCTGCCGGTGCCGGCGCTGCTCTACTTCATGTATTCGACGATGTCGATCTCGCTGCCGCTGGCAGTGCTGTTCTTCTGCTGGATCGCGACGATGTGGCGCGGGGCGATGACGTTCGAGACGCCGATGCTGTTCGCCGTCGGCTTCATCGTGCTGTTCGGCATCGCCGGCCTGACCGGGCTGGTGCTCGCCGACGTCGCCGCCGACGCGCAGTACCACCACAGCTACTTCGTCGTCGCCCATTTCCACTACGCGCTGTTTGCGGGCGGCATCATGGGCGTAATGACCGGTGTCTATTACTGGCTACCGAAATGGACCGGCCACATGTATTCCGAGACCCTCGGCAAGTGGCATTTCTGGCTCACCGTCGTGTCGTTCAACCTGACCTTCATGCCGCAGTTCTTTCTCGGCCTCGCCGGCATGCCGCGCCGCATTCCCGACTACGCGCTGCAATTCGCCGAATTCAACGCGATCTCCACGGTGGGCGCCTTCATCCTCGGCATCAGCCAGTTGCTGTTCGCCTGGAACATCCTGCAATGCGTGCGCGGCCGTGGCCCGCAGGCGGAGGGCCGCGCCTGGGAAGGCGCCACCGGGCTGGAGTGGGAACTGTCCTCGCCGCCGCCGCATCACAGCTGGGAAGTCCAGCCGCAGGTGAAATAGGAGACCTGACGATGCACGCCCGATTCCCGACCGACGAACTCGCCCGGCGCCGCCTCACCAGCCGCCGCATCGCCTGGGTGCTGGGCCTGGTCGCGCTCACGCTCTACGCCATCGGTTTCTTCATCCAGCGATGAGCGCCCCGACCGTCGCCGCCTTGCGCAACCACAATCGGCTCATCGGCCGGCTGCTGCTGGCGGTGGCCGCTTCGGCCGCCTTCGGCTTCGCGCTGGTGCCGCTCTACGACACGCTGTGTCGCGTCGCCGGACTGAACGGCAAGACTTTTTCGCGCGGCGGCCTGGTGGCGGGCGATGACCAGCCGGTCGCGCACGTCGACCGGGCGCGCCTCGTGACGGTCGAGTTCACCGGTACCGTGATGCCCGGCCTGCCCTGGGAGATGCGCCCGCTCAGGAACAGCGTCGACCTGCATCCCGGCGAGATGCAGCAGGTGGCCTTCCTCGTGCGCAACAACAGCGACCGGCCGATCACCGGACAGGCCGTGCCGAGCGTCACGCCGGGACAGGCCGCGCAGTATTTCCACAAGATCGAATGCTTCTGCTTCACCCAGCAGACGCTCGGCCCCGGCGAGGTGCGCGAGATGCCGCTGATGTTCATCGTCAAGCCGGAACTGGACACCGACGTGCGCACCATCACGCTTTCCTACGCCTTCTTCGCGGCGCCCGCGGCGCCGGCCCCCGCCCGAAAGGATGGCCGCATATGAGCACGACGCCCCCCGTCAGCGTGCAACACTATTTCGTTCCGCAGCCGAGCCACTATCCGGTGATGCTGGCCGGCGCCCTGTTCCTGCTGGCGCTCGGCTTCATCCTGAAGATCAACAGCTTTGCGCCGGGGCCGTGGTTCATGCTCGCCGCCGCCGGCGTCATCCTCTACGTGCTGTTCGGCTGGTTCGGCGCGATCATCCGCGAGTCGGTGACGCACGCCTACGGCAGCTGGGAGGATCGTTCCTTCCGCCATGGCATGGTGTGGTTCATCGCCTCGGAAGTCGCCTTCTTCGCCGCCTTTTTCGGCACGCTGTTCTATGTGCGCAACATCTCGGTGCCCGATCTGCTCAACCTGCTGCCCAACCACGGCTGGACGCTCTATCCCGATTACAAGGATCTGGCCTGGCCGCAGTCCGGCGCCGGCCCGGCCGCCCCGCAGTTCACGCCGATGGGCGCCTGGGGCATTCCCGCGCTGAATACCGCGCTGCTGCTGTCATCGGGTGCGACCATCACCTGGGCGCACTGGGGATTGCTGAAGAACAATCGCTTCCAGCTCAATCTCGGCCTCTTCCTCACCATCGCGCTCGGCTTCACCTTCCTCGGCTTCCAGGCCTGGGAATACCACCACGCCTACACCGAACTGGGCCTGACACTGGGGGCCGGCGTGTATGGCGCGACCTTCTTCATGCTGACGGGCTTTCACGGATTCCATGTCACGCTGGGCGCGATCATGCTGACGGTGATTTTCCTGCGCGCCCTGAAGGGGCACTTTGACGACAGTAACCACTTCGCCTTCGAGGGGGTGGCGTGGTACTGGCACTTCGTCGATGTGGTGTGGCTGATGCTCTTTATCTTCGTGTACTGGCTGTGATCAGTGGCCGAACCAGCCAAAGTGGTAGCTGACGATGAGCGTGCCGAACAGCAATAACGAAACCGCGATGCGGATCGTGAGCGCGCGCGCGGTGCGCCTGCCCTGGCCGGCATCGCGGTTGAGGAAGAAGAGTCCCGAGAACAGGCTGATCAGCACGATCAGCAACATCAGGATGATGACGAACTTGAAGAACATGGCTGGATTATGCACTGCATTCGTCGCCGGTTTTCGTCCCCGGCTTTGGGCGACGTTGCTGATGCTGGTGCTGGCCGCGCTGTTCGTCGCGCTTGGCCAGTGGCAGTGGGCCAAGGCGGAGCGCAAGGCCGCCGCGCAGGCGCTGCTCGACGGGCGTGCCCTTGCCGCCCCGGTCGCGCTGCCCGCCACGCCCATCGTGGATGCGGAAATCTTCCAGTATCGCCGTGTCGCGGTGCGCGGGCAGTACCGCGCCACCGGCCAGATCCTGCTCGACAACCAGATGCTGGAGGAGCGCGTCGGTTACCGTGTGCTTACGCCGCTGGCGATCGATGGTGGCGCAATCGAGGTACTGGTCGACCGCGGCTGGATCGAGGCGCCGCTGGACCGGAGCAGTATTCCCGAAGTCGCCGTCCCGCCAGCGCCGACGATTCTCACCGGCACGGCGGTGGTGCCGTCGTCCAGGCGTTTTGTGCTGGCCGCCGACACGGCGCCGCCGGGTGGCAACGCGCGCTGGCAGTTCATCGACCTGGCACGCTACGCACGCGAAGCGAAGGTTGCGCTGCAGCCCGTGGTGATCCGCCTGGATGCTGAACAGCCGCATGGTTTCCTGCGCGCCTGGCCGCGCCCCGACGAGCGCCACGAGCGCCATCGCTCCTACGCCCTGCAGTGGTTCGGCTTCGCCGCCAGCACGGTGGGCATCTGGGCGTGGTCCGCTTTCCGGAGGCAGCCATGAGCGCGGCGCCGACCTTGTCTCTATCCAGCCTTCCCGATCGTGGCGCCGGCCGCCGCATGCTGCTGGTCCTGGTGGCCGCGCTGGCCTTGCCCTTCGTTGCCGCTGCCGTGCTGATTTTTTCCGGCTGGCGTCCGGCCGCTGCGCCGCACTACGGAGAATTGCTGCCGCCCGCCGCAACCCTGTCGCTCGACGACCTGGCCATCCGGTCCGGCCCGCAAAAGTCGGCGCTGGCGGGACGGTGGCTGCTGGTGGCCTACGAACCCGCCGCCTGCGCCGCCGCCTGCCGCGAGCGGCTCGACGTGATGCGGCGCGTGCATGTCGCGCTGTACAAGGCGATGCCGCGCGTGAAGCGCGTATTGCTGGCGCCGCAGGTGCCGGACATCGACCAGCCCGACCTGACGATCGCCGCCGCAAGCTGGCCGGCGCTCGCCACGCCGCACCCCGCGATCTACCTCGTCGATCCGCGCGGCCAGGCCGTGCTGCGCTACGCCGGAGACACTCTTTTGCCCAGGGCCATGCTCAAGGATGCCGAGCGGCTGCTGCGTTACAGCTGGACTGGATAGGAGCCTGCCATGAATACCCGCGCCCTCGCCTTTGCCTCTCCGCCTGCGCGCCTGCGCGCCTTCGCCGCGCTCTGCAAGCTGCGGGTGAACAGCCTGATCGTGTTCACCGCGATGATCGGCATGCTGCTGGCGCAGGAAGGCTTCCCGCCGCTCGCGCGCTTTCTCGCCGCCAGCCTCGGCATCGGGCTGGTCGCCTGCGCTGCGGCCGCGATCAATTGTCTGGTCGAGCGCACCGTCGACGCGCGCATGATGCGTACCGCGCGCCGCCCGCTGCCGACCGGCGCAGTCGCGCCGGCCGAGGCGCTCGGCCTGGCGATCCTGCTCGGCGGCGCCGGGCTGGCGGTGCTGCACCTGTGGACGAACTCCCTCACGCTGTGGCTGACGCTTGCCACCTTCCTCGGCTACGCGGTGATCTACACTGCCATCCTGAAACCGGCCACGCCGATGAACATCGTCATCGGCGGCGCGTCGGGCGCGATGCCACCGCTGCTCGGCTGGACGGCCATGACCGGCCACCTCGCGGCGGAGCCGCTGGCGCTGTTCCTCATCATCTTCCTGTGGACGCCGCCGCACTTCTGGTCGCTGGCGATGGCGCGCCGCGAGGACTACGCCCGCGCCGGCTTCCCGATGCTGCCGGTGACCCACGGTATCCGCTTCACCTGCCTGCACAGCCTGCTCTATACATTGATGCTGGTAGCGGCCAGCTACCTGCCGGTGACACTCGGCATGAGCGGAGCGCTCTATGGCGTTGCGGTCAGCGCCCTCAACGCGCTGTTCATCACGCAGGCCTGGCGGCTGTTGCGCCGCTACAGCGATGCGGACGCCTGGCGCATGTTCCGCGGTTCGCTGATCTACCTGAGCGGCCTGTTCCTCGCGCTGTTCGCCGACCGGCTGCTGGCGCCGTGGCTGCCGTTCTGAGACTTTCACAGCCGGCGGCACGGCGCAGCTTCTACCTGCCGCTGCTGATCGCGGCGACGCTGCTGGCGTTCTGCGTCGTCGGCCTCGGCGCTTACGTGCGCCTCTCGGATGCCGGCCTCGGCTGTCCCGACTGGCCGGGCTGCTACGGCCATCTCGTTGGCGTGCCCGACACGCAGACGGAACACGCGGAAGCCGCGCTGGCCTTTCCCGGCAAGCCGGTCGAAGGCGGCAAGGCCTGGAAGGAAATGATCCACCGCTATGCCGCCGGCACGCTTGGCCTGCTGATCCTCGGCATCGCCATCGCCGCCTGGCGGCGCGCTGAAAATGCGGCGCGTCCCTGGCTCGAAACCGGGCTGGTCGGGCTGGTGGTCTTCCAGGCGCTGCTCGGCATGTGGACGGTCACGCTGCTGCTCAAGCCGGTGATCGTCACCGCCCATCTGCTGGGCGGCATGGCGACCTGGGCGATCCTCGCCACGCTGACGGCGCGAAAACTCGGCGCTGGCAGGACGGCACCGGCGCAGGGCAGGATGAGCAGCCTGGCCGGCGGGCTGGCGCGGCTGGCACTGGTGCTGCTCGTCGTCCAGATCGCCCTTGGCGGCTGGGTGTCGAGCAACTATGCGGCGCTCGCCTGTGGCGACTTTCCGACCTGCCAGGGCGCCTGGTGGCCGGCCGCCGACTATGGCAGCGGCTTCCAGGTGCACCGCGAACTTGGCCAGACCGCCGAGGGCACCCTGCTGCCGCTGGCGGCACTGACGGCAATCCACTGGGGGCATCGGCTCGGCGCACTGGCCGTGTTCCTGGTGGTTGGCTGCTATGCCGTGCTCTTGCTCAAACGCGGGAATCCGCTTGGCGCGCTGCTTGCCGGGCTGCTCGTGTTGCAGGTCGGCCTGGGCATCGCCAACGTGCTGCTGTCATTGCCACTGGCTGTCGCCGTCGCCCACAATCTCGGCGCGGCTGCTTTGTTGGCAACTGTTGCCGCGACGCTGATCGTTCCACCACCACGCAGTAACCGGCATGTCCTGACGACATGAACCGCCGCGGCCCGACCAATCGCGACTGCATGGCGCTGGTTACCCAGGAGCACATCATCAAGCAACTCGAGAACTACATCCACGGCTAAGCGCCACCAGTAACTGACCAGTCGATTGGACACTCTGTCTTCCGACCCAAGGAGAAGGTCGATGGAAAGCCATGCATCACAGCAGTCCCTGCGGGTTCGCCGGGTCAACCCTGCCGCACCGTTCGCCTGGTTGCGCCTTGGTCTGGACGACCTGCTCGCATATCCGGGCGCCAGCCTGTTTTATGGCCTGTGCTTTACCGTCATGGGTTACGCATTCGTTTACGCCTTGCGCTACGAGCCGCAGCTTCTGGCCGCAGCTACGATGGGCTTCCTGTTGCTCGGCCCCGCCCTGGCCATTGGGCTCTACGACATCAGTCGGCGCCGCGAACGCGGCGAAGCCTGTACGCTCGGGGCAAGCATGACCGCATGGAAAGGCAACCTGGGCAACATTGGCCTGTTTTCCCTAGTGCTTATCGTCATCTATCTTGTCTGGGCACGTGCATCGCTGATCACGTTTGCCCTGTTCTTTTCGGGATCCCTGCCGACTCTGGGCGATCTTGTACGGCAGGCGATAGCGCCGGACAATCTCCAGTTTCTCGTAATCTGGCTAGGCGTTGGTTCCCTGTTCGCCGTACTGGTGTTCGCCATCGGCGTCATTTCAGTGCCGCTGATGCTGGATAAAAAGTGCGATGCCGTTACCGCGGTATTGGCAAGTTTGCGTACTGTCGCAGCCAATCCGGGGCCCATGGTTGTTTGGTCCGGAGTGATTGCCTGGGCCACGGCGTGTGCGCTATTGATGGGTTATTTGGGCATCCTGTTCGTTGGCCCGCTGCTGGGACATGCCACATGGCATGCCTACCGTGACTTGATCGCCGACTAGGATCCGCAAGCGGCGTTGTCCCTGAGGGCGTCGAGCAGTTTCTGGTGAATGCCACCGAAGCCCCCGTTGCTCATCACCAGCACATGATCGCCGGGGCGCGTGGCGGCGGTGATACGCGCGACCAGAACAGCGAGGTCGTCGCTGGTTTCCGCCTTGTCACCGAGCGGCGCGAGCGCGGCGGCGGCGTCCCAGCCCAGGTTGGCACCATAACAGTAGACGAGATCGGCGTCCTTCAGACTGGAAGGGCAGTGCATCCTTCATCGTGCCGAGCTTCATGGTGTTCGAGCGCGGCTCCAGCACCGCGAGGATGCGCGCGCCGCCCACCTTGCCGCGCAGGCCGCCCAGCGTCGTTTCGATGGCGGTCGGATGATGGGCGAAGTCGTCGTAGACCGTGACGCCATTTACCGTGCCGCGCACCTCCAGCCGGCGTTTGACGTTTTCGAAACGGGCCAGGGCGTCCAGACCGTGCGCCAATGGAACACCGGCATGGCGTGCGGCGAGCAGTGCGGCGATGGCGTTGTTTCGGTTGTGGTTACCAGCAAGTTGCCAGGAGATCGAGCTGATATCGTGTGTGTTGTTGTGAATTGCGAGCAACCCTTTTGCGTCATCGCCGCCGGCATGCCAACCGGCAGGATCGTTGAAGCGTTCTACCGGTGTCCAGCAGCCACGTTTCAGCACCCGATCCAGCGCCGGTTCGGCGGCATTGGTGACGATCAGGCCATTGCCGGGAATGGTGCGCACCAAGTGATGAAATTGCGTCTCGATAGCCGCGAGATCGGTGAAGATGTCTGCGTGATCGAATTCCAGGTTGTTGAGGATGGCGGTACGCGGATGATAGTGGACAAACTTGGAGCGCTTGTCGCAGAAGGCGGTGTCGTATTCGTCTGCTTCGACGACGAAGAATGATGATTCGCTGAAGTTGGCAGATTTTCCGAAATTTTGTGGTACGCCCCCGATCAGGTAGCCGGGCTGCAGCCCGGCGTACTCGAGTATCCACGCCAGCATGGCTGCGGTGGTCGTTTTGCCATGGGTCCCTGCAACTGCCAGTACCCACTTGCCTTGCAGGATGTTTTCCGCCAGCCATTGCGGCCCGGAAATATAGGGTAGGCTGCGGTCTAGAATCGCCTCCAGAAGCGGGTTACCGCGCGACACCGCGTTGCCGACCACCCATAGGTCGGCGTTCAGGGCAAGCTGATCGGCACCGTAACCTTCAAGCAGCTCGATTCCCTCGGCGACGAGCTGGGTGCTCATCGGTGGATAAACGTTGGCGTCGCAGCCTGTGACGCGGTGGCCGGCAGCTCGGGCAATCAGGGCAATACCGCCCATGAAAGTGCCGCAAATCCCGAGAATGTGAATGTGCATGCGTGGCCTGCTTCGCGGATAGAATGAATCGACATTCTACTGGGTAGATTGAATGAGCCGCCGTAGCCGCCCTGCGCGCATCCAGAATCCGGATTCTCCTGCATTGCGCTCTGAACTCGTCCATGCCGCCGCGCGGCTCATTGCCGAGGACAGCATGGAATACGGCCCGGCCAAACGCAAGGCGGTGCGCCAACTGGGCTTGCCCGAGAGCTTTCCGCTACCCGGCAATGCCGAGGTGGAAGATGCGGTGCGCGACTATCGGGCGATTTATCAGGAGGACGATCAGGTCGAGCAACTCGCCGCACTGCGCCAGGCCGCCGTCGAATTGATGCACCGGCTGGCCCATTTCACCCCTTACCTGACAGGTTCGGTACTCGACGGTACAGCGGGCCGTCATTCACACATCGACATCCTGCTATTCCCCGACAGCGCCAAGGAGGTGGAGATCTTCTTGCTCGACCAGGGGATTGCTTTCCATCACGGCAACCCGAAAAACGACCGTGTCGAGGCGGTGCTGGTGATCGACGACGAAGACATGCCGGCCAACCTGATCGTGCTGCCGCCGCGCGAGGAGCGCATCAACTTCAAGGGTTCCGACGGTCGCACGCGTACCCGCGCCCGGGTCGAGGCGGTCGAGATCCTGTGTCGCAAGGAAAGTGCGTGAACTGGACAAGTTGTGTCCATTTGCGGCAAACTTGCAGTCATGTCGAATCCAAAAAGCAAAAAGGCCTCTGCCAAAAAGGATAGCGGCGCCACGCTGAATGCCCGCATTCTGGTGCTGCACGGCCCCAATCTGAACCTGCTTGGCGCACGCGAGCCCGATGTTTATGGGCACACCACGCTGGCCGACATCCATACCATGATGGAAGCGCGGGCCCGCGCCGATGGCGTGCAGATCGAGAGCTTCCAGAGCAACAGCGAAGGTGGCCTGATCGATCGTGTGCAGGCGGCCGGTGCCGAAGGCATCGAGTTCATCATCATCAACCCCGGCGGCTATACCCATACCAGCGTCTCTTTGCGCGACGCGCTGGCTGCCGTGCGCATCCCCTTCATCGAGGTGCATCTATCGAACATCCACGCCCGCGAGGCGTTCCGGCACCATTCCTATTTCTCGGAAATCGCCGTCGGCACGATCTGCGGCCTGGGTGCGCAGGGCTACGCCCTTGCGCTCGAAGCCGCTCTGGCCCGTATTCGCAAATAATCCAGCCCCTGATGTCGTTGGGGGGGCTTCCAACCTTGATTCGCTCGCCAAGCTTTTGCCCAGGCGGGCCATGGAGAACCGCATGGACCTGAGAAAACTCAAGACACTGATCGACCTGGTGCAGAACTCCGGTATTTCGGAGCTGGAAATCAGCGAGGGCGAGGAGAAGATTCGCATCGCCAAGTACTCGACTGCCGCGCCGAACACAACCATGGTGAGCATGCCGATGGCTGGGCAGGGTTCGATGCAAGCAATGAATGCCGCCGCCGTCTCGCCAGCGCCGACTTTTGCCGCGGAACCCCCCGCTCCGCCCGAACCCGAGGGCCACATCGTCAAGTCGCCGATGGTTGGCACCTTCTACCGTTCTGGCAGCCCCGGCTCGCCGTCCTTCGCGGAAATTGGCCAGCCGGTCAAGAAGGGTGAAACGCTTTGCATCATCGAGGCAATGAAGCTGATGAATGAAATCGAATCCGACGCCGACGGTGTCATCAAGGCCATCCTGGTGGAAAACGGCCAACCGGTCGAGTTTGATCAACCCCTGTTCTTGATCGGCTGAGCGGATCTCATGGCCCCCCACGTTCACATTCGTTCACTGCCCCCCACGGGGGGGCGTAGCCTCCCTTGGGGCTGTCCTGCGGGAGGCGGCAATGTTTGAGAAACTCCTGATCGCCAACCGCGGAGAAATTGCCCTCAGAATCCTGCGCGCCTGTCGCGAACTGGGCGTCCGCACCGTGGCTGTGCATTCCACGGCCGATGCCGAAGCCAAATACGTGAAGCTCGCCGACGAATCGGTCTGCATCGGCCCGCCACCGTCCAGTCAAAGCTATCTCAATATCCCGGCCATCATCTCGGCGGCGGAAGTCACCGATTCCGAGGCCATCCACCCCGGCTACGGTTTCCTGTCGGAAAACGCCGATTTCGGCGAGCGGGTAGAAAAGTCCGGCTTCGTCTTCATCGGCCCGCGCCCGGAAACCATCCGCCTGATGGGTGACAAGGTTTCGGCCAAGAACGCCATGAAAGAAGCGGGCGTGCCCTGCGTTCCCGGTTCCGAAGGTGCGTTGCCAGAAGATCCCAAGGAAATCGTGAAAATTGGGCGCATGGTCGGTTATCCGGTCATTATCAAGGCGGCCGGCGGCGGCGGCGGACGCGGCATGCGCGTGGTGCATACCGAGGCCGCCCTGTTGAATGCCGTCACCATGACGCGCAGCGAGGCACAGGCCGCTTTCGGCAACCCCGTGGTTTACATGGAAAAGTTCCTTGAAAACCCGCGTCACATCGAGATCCAGGTGCTCGCCGACAGCTACAAGAACGCGGTCTGGCTTTCTGAACGCGACTGTTCGATGCAGCGCCGCCATCAAAAGGTCATCGAGGAAGCGCCCGCGCCCGAGGTAAACCGCCGCGCCATCACGCGCATCGGCGACCGCTGCGCCGAGGCTTGCCGCAGGATTGGCTACCGTGGCGCCGGCACCTTCGAATTTCTCTACGAGAACGGCGAGTTCTACTTCATCGAAATGAACACGCGCGTGCAGGTCGAACATCCCGTCACCGAACTCGTCACCGGCATCGACATCGTGCAGGCACAGATCCGCATCGCCGCCGGCGAAAAGCTCTGGTTCCGCCAGCGCGACATCGTGGTAAAGGGGCATTCGATCGAATGCCGTATCTGCGCAGAAGACCCCTTCAAATTCACCCCATCTCCAGGCAAAATCACCAATTGGCACACGCCCGGCGGCCCTGGCGTCCGCGTCGATTCGCACGTCTATTCCGGTTATACCGTGCCTTCTCACTACGATTCGATGATTGGCAAGCTGATTACCTACGGCGATACACGCGAACAGGCCATTCGCCGCATGCGCATCGCCCTGTCGGAAATGATGGTCGATGGCATCAAGACCAACATTCCGCTGCACCAGGACCTGATGCTCGACCCACATTTCATCAAGGGCGGCTCGAGCATCCATTACCTCGAAGAGAAACTTGCCGCGCGTGAAGAAGCCAACCGGAAATAACATGCTTTCGACGGGCCGCCCCGAGAAAGCATGCCCCCTGTGGGGGGCAGCGAGCCGGGTTTGCGAGCGTGGGGGGCAATTTGATGTGGTTGAAGCTGCGCTTGTTACCAACGCGACGCATGCCGAGGCACTCTCGAATGCCCTGATGGCGGCGGGCGCGATTTCGGTTTCTGTCGAGGATGCCCAGGCAGGTACCGAGCTTGAAACGCCGCAATTCGGCGAGCCGGGCTCGCCGACTACGCCGATCTGGGATGTCAGCCGCGTCATCGCCCTGTTCGAACCTGCGGAAGGCCTGATGAAGCGCATCACCGCTGCTGCCCGCGAAGCCGGCATGGGCGACCTGCCTGAAATATCCCTCAAGGAGATCGAGGAGCAGGACTGGGTGCGGCTCACGCAATCCCAGTTCGACCCGATCCGCATCTCCGACCGGCTCTGGATCGTGCCCTCGTGGCATACGGCGCCCAATCCGCAGGCCATCAACCTCGAGCTCGACCCTGGCCTGGCCTTCGGCACCGGCAGCCATCCAACCACACGGCTATGCCTCGAATGGCTGGAGCAGAACATCGTCCCCGGCTCCCGGGGTATGAGCGTACTCGACTATGGCTGCGGTTCGGGCATCCTCGGCATTGCGGCGCTGAAACTCGGCGCGGGCGATGTGCTGGGCATCGATATTGATCCTGCCGCGCTGACCGCCGCCGCAGACAATGCCGCTCGCAACCGCGTCATGCTGCGACTCGCCCATTCGCGTGATCGGCTCGACACAAGCTTCGATCTAGTTGTCGCCAACATTCTGACCAATCCGCTCATGCTGCTGGCGCCGCTACTGACATCCCGCCTGAAGCCCGGTGGTCGGCTCGCGCTTTCCGGCGTGCTGGCAACCCAGGCAGATCAGGTCATCGCTGCGTATGCGCCTTATCTGTCGCTGGTCGTTGGTGCCGAGCATGAAGCCTGGGTAAGGCTTGAGGGCATGAAGTAAACTTACCACCATGCTGACCCGCTGCCCGCAATGCCAGACTTGTTTCCGCGTGACCACCGAACAATTGAAGTTGCGTCAGGGGCAGGTGCGTTGCGGAGAATGCTGTGCAGTGTTCAGCGCGCTTGACAGCCTCGCCGACGAAGCGCTTATCGTGGTCCGGACACCTGTTGAAATTTCCGAGGTGGAAACCCGGTGCCCACCGGATGGCGTCGAGGGGATTGTTCCCGGCCCGATTGAAGTGGCGGCGAATGAGATACCAGAGCCAGAGCCAGAGCCAGAGCCAGAGCCAGAGCCAGAGCCAGAGCCAGAGCCAGAGCCAGAGCCAGAGCCAGAGCCAGAGCCAGAGCCAGAGCCAGAGCCAGAGCCAGAGCCAGAGCCAGAGCCAGAGCCAGAGCCAGAGCCAGAGCCAGAGCCAGAGCCAGAGCCAGAGCCAGAGCCAGAGCCAGAGCCAGAGCCAGAGCCAGAGCCAGAGCCAGAGCCAGAGCCAGAGCCAGAGCCAGAGCCAGAGCCAGAGCCAGAGCCAGAGCCAGAGCCAGAGCCAGAGCCAGAGCCAGAGCCAAGCCGAGCCAAGCCAGAGCCAGAGCCAGAGCCAGAGCCAGAGCCAGAGCCAGAGCCAGAGCCAGAGCCAGAGCCAGAGCCAGAGCCAGAGATCGCACCGGACCCCGAGCCTGAGATGGCAGCCGAACCCGAGACCCAAGAATGGGCACCTGTTCCTGCGCCTCCGCCCCCGCCGCGCCGCTGGCCCTGGGTGATCGGCATCCTGTTGCTGCTGTTCACAGGTGCCGGTCAGCTGACCTACCTCTACCGTACCGAGCTAGCCGTGCTGATGCCCGAGCTGCGTCCGACGCTGGTGGCGGGCTGCGACTTGCTGGACTGTACGCTGACGCGTCCACGCAAACTCGAGATGGTCGGGATCGAAACCTCCGATCTCGCGCCGGAAGGCAGCGGCCTGCTGCTCACGGCGACGCTGAAAAATCGCGCGCCCTTCGCGCAGGATTATCCCCATCTCGAATTGACCCTGACCGACACGCAGGACGAGGCGCTGGTGCGCAAGGTGCTATCCCCTGCAGATTACCTGTCGGCAGAGCGGCCCGTCGATGCCGGTTTTTCCGCGCAAGGCGAGGTCGCCGTCAAGATGTCTTTCGCAGCACCGGGCGTACCGGCCGTCGGCTACCGTCTCTATCTCTTCTACCCCTGATCATTTCCATGCATACACTCATCTGCGGCTCGCTCGCCTACGACACCATCATGGTGTTCAAAGATCGCTTCAAACACCACATCCTGCCGGAGCAGATCCACATCCTCAATGTTGCCTTTCTCGTTCCCGACATGCGGCGCGAATACGGTGGTTGCGCCGGCAACATCGCCTACAACCTCAACCTGCTGGGTGGTTCGCCGCTCATCATGGCCGCGGTGGGCGACGATGCCGGCCTCTACCTGACCCGGTTGAAGCAGCTCGGCCTGTCCGCACAGCACGTGCGCCAGGTACCCGACGCCTACACTGCGCAGGCTTTCATCACCACCGATCTCGACGACAACCAGATCACTGCCTTCCACCCGGGTGCGATGAATTTCTCGCATCACAATCAGATCGGGGATGCGCGTAATGTGACGCTGGGCATCGTTGCGCCCGACGGCCGCGACGGCATGCTGCAACATGCGCGCGAGTTTCGCGAACTCGGCATACCCTTCATCTTCGATCCCGGCCAGGGGCTACCGATGTTCGACGGCGCGGAGCTGATGAACTTTATCGAACTCGCCGACTACTGCACCGTGAACGACTACGAGGCCAAGCTGCTGACCGAGCGTACCGGGAAGAGTCTGGAAGAGCTTGCCTGCGCGGTGCGCGCGCTGGTCGTCACGCTGGGCGCGAGCGGCTCACGTATTTACGCGGATGGCGCAGTGATCGATATCCCGGCGGTGCCTGCCGAAGCTTTGCTCGACCCGACCGGCTGCGGCGATGCTTATCGCGCCGGTCTGCTCTATGGCATCGCGCGCGGCTGGGGCTGGGAAAAAACCGGACGGCTGGCGGCGCTGATGGGCGGCATCAAGATTGCCCATCGGGGCGGGCAGAACCACAAGCCGACCCGTGCCGACATCGCGGCAAAATTCAAGTCCGCGTTCGGCGAGAACCTGGACTGATTACTGCCCTTCTTCCGCAGCGATCTCCGCCTTGATTTTTTCCATGTCGAGCGCGCGCACCTGTTCGATCATCTGGTCCAGCGCGGCGGCGGGCAGGGCGCCGGCTTCGGCATAGAGGATGACCTGTTCGCGGAACACCATCAGTGTCGGGATCGAGCGAATGTTGAAGCCGGCGGCCATCTCCCGCTCTTCCTCGGTGTTGACCTTGGCGAAGGCGATCTCCGGATACTTTTCCGAGGCCGCCTCGAAGGTCGGTGCGAAAGATTTGCAAGGCCCGCACCACTCCGCCCAGAAGTCGACGATAACGATGTCGTGGCTGTTGATGGTTTCCTTGAAATTATCGGCGGTGAGTTTGATGGTGGCCATTGAGTGCTCCGGGTTGCATAGGTAAAAAAGGGCGCCCATCGTACCCGTTTGGTGATCTTTTTGCCATTCATGGTATGAATACGACCAATGTCATCCGATCCAACCATTCCCTGCGGCCCCGCCGGGCGCTCAAGTGGACGCTTTGCGCCCTCGCCGACCGGTCCGCTGCACTTTGGTTCGCTGGTTGCCGCGCTCGGCAGCTGCCTGGAGGCACGTTCGCGCGGCGGCCACTGGCTCGTGCGCATGGAGGATGTCGACCGGCCGCGCTGCCGGCAGGAACATGCGGACGCGATTCTCGCCACGCTCGAAGCCAGTGGTTTCGAATGGGATGGGCCGGTGATGGTGCAAAGCGCACGGACGGCGCGTTATCGCGAGATGTTCGATCAACTGAAGTTGTCGGGCGCCGTCTACCCTTGTGGCTGCACGCGCAGCGAAATCGAGGGTGCGCCCGTGGGCATCGACGGGGCGCCGGTTTATCAGGGCACCTGTCAGGCTGGCCTGCCGCCGGGGAAAACGGCGCGCGCCTGGCGCTTGCGTATGGCGGGAGGGATCGAATTCGCTGACCTGCTGCAGGGCAGGCAGTACCAGAATTTGCCGCGCGACGTGGGCGACTGCGTGCTGCTGCGTGCCGACGGCCTGTTCGCCTATCAGCTGGCGGTGGTGGTCGACGATGCCGATCAGGGCATCGACCATGTCGTGCGCGGTGCCGATCTGATCCACTCGACGGCGCGTCAGATATATCTCCAGCGGCTGCTCGGCCTGCCAACACCGGATTATGCCCATCTGCCGGTGGTGGTCGATGCGGCGGGGCAAAAACTCTCGAAGCAGACGCTGGCGGCACCGGTGGTTGCGCGCGATCCCGTACCGGCGCTGTGGGCGGCTGCCCGCTTTCTTGGCCAGGAGCCGCCCGATGAATTGCGCCGTCTGGCCAGCGCCGACTTTTGGGCTTGGGCGCGCGCCAACTGGGACTTGGCGAAGGTGCCGCGCGTTTCCGCGCAAAAAGTGCCGGACTATTCGCGGTAGTCGGTGCCGCCGTAGCGCGTGATGCCCAGCAGCAGGCGCACCAGGCCGTAGGCCGTCCAGCGCATGATGCGCGCACCGAGCGAACTGCGCTGCAGGTCGGCATGGGTGATTGATCTGGCGTCGTCCATGCCGGCACGGCGCAGACTGTTGCGCAACTGGGTGGCGAAGCCCGCATCCTGCACGACGACATTCGCTTCGCGGGCCAACAGCAGGCTGAACGGATCAATATTCGACGAGCCGACCGTCGCCCAGTGGTCATCCACCACCGCTACTTTGGCGTGCAGAAAGCCGGCGCGGTATTCGATGATGCGTATCCCGCTGTCGAGCAGCGTGCCGTAAAGCGCCTGCGTGGCGTAATGCAGCAGGGCATATTCGACCTGTCCCTGCAGCATCACGGTGACGGCGACGCCGCGCGCTGCCGCGTCGCGCAAGGCTTGGCGAAAGCGCCGGCCGGGCAGGAAATAGGCGCTGGCGAGCACGATCTCCGTCTGCGCGTTATCGATGGCGTCGAAGTAGGCCTCCTCGATATCGCGCCGATGCCCCAGGTTGTCACGGATCACGAAGGCCGCGGTCATGCTGCCTGCGGGGTCATCGAGACGGCAGGGACTCAGGGATGGAGCGGGTGGCCGCCGCTGCAAGCGGGCCCAGCCCACCATGCGCCACAGCCGGCCTACGCTGGCGCGCACCCTTCCCACCAGCGGCCCGGTAATGCGCACGGCATAGTCGAAGCGTGGCCCGAGATGTGGCGTATCGTTATCGTCGATGATGTTGATGCCGCCGACGAAGGCGATACGTCCGTCGATGGCGGCCAGCTTGCGGTGCAGGCGCCGCAGTCGGTGCCGGCGCATCTTGAGGCGTGCGACCTCGGTACGATAGACCTCGACCTGTACGCCGGCGGCTGACAATACCAACCCCAGGCCCTCCGGGAAATCGCGCGCGCCAAACCCATCGACAAGCACCCGTACCGCGACGCCGCGCCGCGCTGCGCTGGCAAGGGCATCGACGACGCGGTGGCCGGTCGGGTCGGCGGCGAAGATGTAGGTTTCGAGATGGATCTCGCAGGCAGCAGCGTCGATGGCGGCGATCAGTGCGGGAAAAAACTCTGCGCCGGTCTCCAGCAGCTCGACGTGATTGCCCGGCAGAAAGTCGGGACTCATGCGGCGGTGGCGGGGGAAGAAGATTCCGGCGGCACGGCGCCGGAAAAAGAAAATCGTGCCGACAACGCAGCGTGGTCGGAAATGGTCGACCACGGCCGGCCGTGGTGCAGGGTGCGTGTCTCGATGCCGAGGCCGCGCACGTAGATGCGGTCGAGACGGAACAGTGGCAGCGCTGCCGGATAGCTGCGCGACGGTCGTGCATCGCCACCGTCACCATTGGCGAAGACTTCGGAAAGACCCAGGCGCGGCACCAGCAGGCCGCAGGCACGGCCGCGCCAGTCGTTGAAATCGCCGGCGATGATTAATGGTGCGCCGGCCGGTACGTTGGCTTCGATGAAGCCTGCCAGCGCGTCGTACTGATGGCGGCGCGAGCGACTGAACAACGAAAGGTGCGCGCAGACGCAATGCAGGGGCACCCGCATGTTCGGCACTTCGATCACGCAATGGAGCAAACCACGCTTCTCGAAGCGCATGCGTGTCACGTCCTGGTTGTGCGTGGAGAGTATCGGGTAGCGAGAGAGAATCGCATTGCCGTGGTGACCGTGGTCATACACCATGTTGCGGCCGTAGGCGTGGCTGGCCCAGACATCTTCGGCGAGGAACTCGTGCTGCGGTTCTGCCGGCCAGTTTTCATGTGCTTCGGCATGGTGTTCGTGTCGCCCTTGCACTTCCTGCAGGAAGACGATATCAGCGTCGAGCGCGCGCAGGCGATCACGCAGTTCATGTACCACCATGCGGCGGTTGAACTGTGAGAAACCCTTGTGGATGTTCCAGGTGGCGATGGAAAGCATGGGGAAACCCGTCCTATACAGCGCGTATGATGCGCCAAAAAATAGAGGAGAGTTTCCATGGGTAGCATGGCATTTCAGGACTATTACCCGGATGAGCTAAGCCAGTGCTATGGCTGCGGCAAGAACAATGCGCAGGGCCATCAGCTGAAAAGCTACTGGGATGGCGACACCACCGTCGCGCACTACACCCCGGCGCCTTATCACACGGCGATCCCCGGCTACGTTTATGGCGGGCTGATCGCCTCACTCGTTGATTGCCACGGCACCGGCACGGCCTCTGCCGTCGCCTACCGCGCGGCGGGGCGGGAGATGGGTTCGGTGCCGCCCTTGCGTTTCGTCACCGGTTCGTTGAAGGTTGATTTCCTCGCCCCGACGCCGCAGGGCGTGGAACTGGAGCTGCGCGGCGTGGCGGTGGAGGTGAAGGAAAAGAAGGTCGTTGTCGACGTCACCGTGACGGCCAACGGAAAGGTGACTGCGCAGGGACAAGTCATCGCCGTGCGCATGCCCGACAGCATGGTCCCGAAGTAACCGGGAAAAGTCGGCGCTGGCGGGACGGCACCACGAAGTCAGGACGCGTCGAGCATCCGTTCGAGCGCGATCTTTGCCAGCTGCGCTTCGTGAGCCGGCACGGAAATCTGGTTCACCACGTTGCCCGCGACCAGGTTTTCCAGCGTCCAGGCGAGATGCTGCGGGTCGATGCGCTGCATGGTCGAGCACATGCAGATCGTGTCGGCCATGAACTGCACGACCTTGCCGTCGCTCTTGACCTCATTGGCGAGACGGTCGACCAGATTCAATTCGGTGCCGACCAGCCAGCGCGTGCCCGGCGCCGACTCCTTGACGACGCGGATGATGGTTTCGGTCGAGCCGATCGCGTCGGATTGTGCGCAGACTTCGAAGCTGCATTCGGGATGCGCGATTACCTTGCCGTCCGGATATTTTTCGCGATAGCGCGCGATCTGGCCGGGGTTGAACATCTGATGCACGGAACAGTAGCCGTGCCAGAGGATGATCTTCGCATCGCGGATCTGTTGCGGCGTCAGGCCGCCCATTTCGAGATCGGGATTCCAGATGACCATCTGCTCCAGCGGAATGCCCATCTTATGGCCGCTCCAGCGGCCGAGGTGCTGGTCGGGAAAGAACAGTACCTTCTCGCGGCGGGCGAACGACCACTCGAGAATCTTCGGTGCATTCGACGAGGTGCAGACGATGCCGCCATGCTCGCCGCAGAAGGCCTTGAGGTCGGCGGCGGAGTTGATATAGGTGACGGGAGTGATGTGCGCGTCGGGATCCAGGACGGACGACAACTCGCGCCAGCAGCGTTCGACCTTGGCGCGGTTCGCCATGTCGGCCATCGAACAGCCGGCAGCGAGGTCAGGCAGGATGGATATCTGTTCCGGGCGCGACAGGATGTCGGCTACCTCGGCCATGAAATGCACGCCGCAGAAGACAATGTATTCGGCATTGGACTGCGCGGCCAGCCGCGAAAGCTTCAGCGAGTCGCCGGTGATGTCGGCGTGGCGGTAGACGTCGGCACGCTGGTAGTGGTGGCACAGCAGCACGGCGCGCTGGCCGAGTTGTGCGCGGGCGGCATCGATACGTGCCTGCGCGGCCTTGTCGGCGAGGGCGTTAAAGGGGTCGAACTGAATGGGTACTGCTTGCATGGGCGGTACAATTCATACTTGATTGAGTAGCAGGCGAGTATATCGATTTCCCCATGCGCGGACACAACGAACAATCCCCCATCTCCAACCAGGTCGACCCGGAGCGCTTCCGTGAAGGGCAGCGGATTACCTGGGTGAGCGTGGTGGTGAATGTCGTGCTGACAGCCATGCAGGTGATCGTCGGTTTCGCTGCCAATTCGATGGCGCTGGTTGCCGATGCCATGCACACGCTTTCGGATATCGTTTCCGATGCCTTCGTGCTCTGGGCCAACCACAAGGGCGCCGAAGCAGCCGACGCAGAACATCCCTATGGCCACGGTCGCTATGAAACCGCCGCCTCGCTGGTGCTTGGCCTGTTGCTGACCGCCACCGGTATCGGCATCCTGGTTTCGGCGGCGGGCCGTTTGCAAAATCTTGGCAATCTGCCGGCGGTGGGAGTTGCCGCCATGTGGGCGGCGATTTTTACGCTGCTGGCCAAGGAAGGCCTGTTCCGTTACATGCTCAAGGTAGCCGAACGCCTGCGCTCGCCGATGCTGATCGCGAATGCCTGGCATGCCCGCGCCGATGCACTTTCCTCGCTGGTCGTTGCGGCTGGCGTGGGCGGTGCATTGCTCGGGTTTCCCTTTGCCGATAGCGTGGCGGCCATCGTCGTCGGTGGCATGATTATCAAGACAGGAATCGGCTTCGCCTGGGAAGCGATGCGCGAATTGATCGACACCGGTTTGTCGGCCGATGAGGTCAAGCGTATTCGCGCCACGCTTGCGACCACGCCCGGGGTGGTCGATTTGCATGAATTGCGCACACGGCGCATGGCGCACCAGGTACTTGTCGATGTGCATGTCCAGGTAGACGGCAATATCACCGTTGCTGCCGGCCATGAAATTGGCGAACAGGCAAAGGCTCGTGTTCTCGCCGCGCACCCCGAAGTATTGGATGTCCTGATTCACCTCGACCCGGAGAACGATAGTCGCATGCCTGGCGAGCACCATCATGGTGCAATGTCGCCCGATAACGCACCATGATGGTGCCAGTTAAAGTTTGCAAGCTTGATAGCATCACGACAAACGCCTTATGGCACAATCTGCTACCCCGTTTTCCGGTTTGGCACGCTTGCTGCTAGACCCTTCCACGTTTAATTCAGTATTCTTTCAGATCACCGACCAGGAGTAGTTCTCATGACGACGCCCCAAGACATCATCAAGATGGTTCAGGAAAAGGAAGTCAAGTTTGTCGACTTCCGCTTTACGGATATTCGCGGCAAGGAACAGCACGTCGGCGTGCCGATTTCCGCCTTCGGTCTCGAAAAGTTCGAGGACGGCCATGCCTTCGACGGCTCGTCGATCGCCGGCTGGAAGGGTATCCAGGCTTCCGACATGCAATTGATGCCTGATCCCGCAACCGCGTTTATTGATCCCTTCATGGATGAGACTACGCTGATTATTTCCTGCGACGTGGTGGAGCCGACCGACGGCAAGGGCTATGACCGCGATCCGCGTTCCATCGCCAAGCGCGCCGAAGCCTATCTGAAGTCCTCCGGCCTGGGCGATGCCGCCTACTTCGGCCCCGAGCCAGAATTCTTCATCTTCGACAGTGTCGAGTGGAAAGTCGATATGTCCGGCTGCTTCTGCAAGGTCTTCTCGGAAGAGGCCGCCTGGGCGACCGCCGAGAAGTTCGAAGGCGGCAACACCGGCCACCGGCCGATGGTCAAGGGCGGCTACTTTCCCGTCCCGCCGGTCGATAGCCTCAACGACATCCGCGCCGCCATGTGTCTGGCGCTGGAAGATTGTGGCGTGCCGGTCGAAGTGCACCACCACGAAGTTGCCACCGCCGGCCAGTGCGAAATCGGCACCGTGTTCAACACGCTGGTGCGCCGTGCCGACCAGACGCAAGTCCTCAAGTACATTGTCCATAACGTCGCCCACAGCTACGGCAAGACCGCGACCTTCATGCCCAAGCCCATCGTCGGCGACAACGGCTCCGGCATGCACGTGCACCAGTCGATCTGGAAGGATGGCAAGAACCTGTTCGCCGGCAACGGCTACGCGGGTCTGAGCGAATTCGCGCTGTATTACATCGGTGGCATCATCAAGCACGCCCGCGCGCTGAACGCCATCACCAACCCCGGCACCAACAGCTACAAGCGCCTGGTGCCCGGCTTCGAAGCCCCGGTCAAGCTGGCCTACTCCGCCCGCAACCGTTCCGCCTCGATCCGCATCCCCTTTGTGCATTCGGACAAGGCGCGCCGCATCGAGACCCGCTTCCCGGATCCGTCCGCGAACCCCTACCTCGCTTTTGCCGCACTGATGATGGCCGGTCTCGACGGCGTGCAGAACAAGATCCACCCGGGCGAGCCGGCCGACAAGAACCTCTACGACCTGCCGCCGGAAGAGGATGCCAAGATCCCGACCGTCTGCTCGTCGCTGGATCAGGCGCTCGAGTACCTCGACAAGGATCGCGAGTTCCTGACTCGTGGTGGTGTGTTCTCCAACGAATTCATCGATGCCTTCATCGAGTTGAAGATGGAAGAGGTCAACAAGTTCCGCATGACCACGCACCCGGTCGAGTACGAGATGTACTTCTCGCTGTAAGCCTTTTTCTGGTCGATGCGTTTAAAAAGGACGGGGCCAGCCCCGTCCTTTTTGCTTTGTGGCATATCGCGTTACACTGCACACATGAAGAAATTTACCTGGTTAACCCTCCCGCTTTTCCTGGCCGCCGCTACGCTGCCGGTTCAGGCCGATACGCTTTACAAATGCCAGAATCCGGATGGCAGGACGACCTATACCAACCAGAAAAGCAACAAGAATTGCGAAGTCATTTCGCAGGACAAGCCCGTTTCAACGTTCAACGCTCCGCCGCAAAAGCCCAAACAGGCTACCCCGGCAGACTTTCCGCGCGTGGGCGGCGAGCAACAAAAGTCCCGCGACACTGACCGCCGCGCGATCCTCGAGAAAGAACTGGCGAACGAGCAGAAAAATCTCGATGCCGCAAAACGGGAACAGGCCGATCAGGAAAATCTTGTCCTGCCCGAGGAGCGTACGCAAGGGGGAGGCATCCAGGGAGGCAAGCGCGAAGCGCGCGTCCAGACTTATCGCGACAGGGTACAGCTTCACGAACGCAACCTCGAGTCGCTGCGCCGGGAACTCGCGAACCTGAAGTAGCAATGCCCCTGGCGCGATTTTTGCGACGGGTCACGCCATGAATATCCCGGTTGTACCCAGAGAAGAACCCACAGATTTTGGCGGACTTGATCTGCTATCGTCCGCCGTTATCCTGCTGGACGAGCAGTTGCGCATCCGCCATTGCAATCCGGCAGCGGAAAACCTGTTTGCCGTCAGTCAGCGCGTCTGCCAAGGGCATTTGCTCGCGCAGTTGGTGGGTACCCCGGCCGCCCTGGTTACCGCACTCGAAAGTGCGTTGGCCAACAAATGGAGCTATACCGGTCACGATATCGTCATTGCGCGTGAGCGTGGCGAAACCGGCGACGAGCCGCTCCACCTTGACTGCACCGTAACGCCGATCGAGACTGCGCAGGCCCGGCTGCTGCTGGAGTTTCGCCCGATCGACCAGCAGCTCAAGGCCGTGCGCGAGGAACGCGAAGCCGTGCAACAACGCGCCAACCAGGAATTGATCCGCAATCTCGTGCACGAGATCAAGAATCCCCTGGGCGGCATTCGCGGCTCGGCGCAACTGCTCGATCGCGAGCTTGCAAACCTGGAAAATGCGCCGGCGCTCAAGGAATACACCCAGGTCATCATCGGCGAGGTCGATCGCCTGCAAGCTTTGATGCAACGGCTGCTGTCATCGCATCGCGCGATGCAGCCGGTCCAGATCAGCATCCACGAAATTCTGGAGCGCGTGCGGCGGCTGATCCATGCAGAGTTTCCCGGCGTCTCTGTCCGCCGCGACTACGACACCTCGTTGCCCGATATCACGGGCGATCGCGAACAACTCATCCAGGCCATTCTCAACATCATGCGCAACGCGGCGCAGGCCATGAAAGGCGCAGGCGAGATCATTTGTCGCACGCGCGCCCTGCGCCAGGTCACGCTTGCCAAGAAACGCTATCGCCTGGCGCTCGAGTTGAAAATCATCGATAACGGCCCCGGCATCGCGACCGAGATTCGCGATCGCATCTTCTATCCGCTGGTATCGGGGCGCGAAGGCGGCACGGGCTTGGGGCTGGCGCTGGCGCAGAGCTTTGTCCAGCAGCACCACGGCAGCATCGAAGCAGAATCGCAGCCAGGCCACACTTGCTTCACCTTGCGCCTGCCCCTGCAACATGGAGACAGAACAAACCAATGAGCGAACCAATGAATGCAGTCTGGATCATCGATGATGACCGTTCCATCCGCTGGGTGCTCGAAAAGGCACTGGCGCGCGAGAATATTGCCTGCACAAGCTTCAGTTCGGCCGACGAGGCACTGGCGGCGCTGGCCAAGGGCGAGCGGCCGCGCGTGCTGGTTTCCGACATCCGCATGCCGGGCACGAGCGGCCTTGAGTTGCTGCGCCACGTCAAGCAGGAGCTTCCCAACCTGCCGGTGATTATCATGACGGCCTACTCCGATCTCGACTCGGCCGTCGCGGCTTTTCAGGGCGGCGCCTTCGAGTATCTGCCCAAGCCTTTCGACGTCGATCAGGCCGTCGCCCTGGTGCGACGCGCTATGGAGCAATCCCCGCCCCAAGTTGGTGCATCACCTGCCGAAGCGCTTGCGCCCGAGATTCTTGGCCAGGCGCCAGCCATGCAGGAGGTTTTTCGTGCCATCGGCCGCCTTTCGCAATCGCATGCCACTGTGCTCATCAATGGCGAGTCTGGCACCGGCAAGGAGCTCGTCGCGCGGGCGCTCCATCGTCACAGTCCGCGCAAGGACGGCCCCTTTGTCGCCATCAACACGGCGGCGATTCCGCGCGACCTGCTCGAATCCGAACTCTTCGGCCATGAAAAAGGCGCCTTCACGGGGGCCAACGTCCAGCGGCGCGGCCGTTTCGAGGAAGCGGCCGGCGGTACGCTCTTTCTCGACGAGATCGGCGACATGCCGGCCGAATTGCAAACGCGCCTGCTGCGCGTGCTGTCCGACGGCCAGTTCTATCGCGTCGGCGGCCACCAGCCGATCCGCGCCAACGTGCGCGTCATCACGGCGACACACCAGAACCTGGAACAGCGGGTGAAGGAAGGCCTGTTCCGCGAAGACCTGTTTCATCGCCTCAACGTCATTCGTCTGCGCCTGCCACCCCTGCGCGAGCGCCGCGAAGACATTCCGGAACTGGCACGGCTCTTTCTCGCCAACAGCGCGCAGCAACTCGGCGTCGAAGCCAAGCGCGCGTCCGATGCCGCGCTGAAGTTCCTGCGGGGCGCCCCCTGGCCGGGTAACGTGCGCCAGCTCGAAAACCTCTGCCACTGGCTGACGGTCATGGCACCGGGGCAGATTATCGAGATCGACGACCTGCCTGCGGAAATGCGCGACAGCGTGCCCGAAACGGCGGCGAAGGACTGGCAGGTTCTGCTGGCCACGGCGGCGGACGATCTGCTCGCCAAACAGCCGGGCGCGGTCTGGGAGGCACTGACCAACGCCTGCGAGGCGACGTTGATCCGCCGCGCGCTGGCCGCCACCGGCGGCCGGCGCATCGAAGCGGCGCAGCAGTTAGGCATCGGCCGCAACACGATCACGCGCAAGATTCAGGAACTGGGGCTCGACGAAAACGGAGTTTCAGAGAAAAACGTAGTTTCAGAGAAGACGCATACCCGCTTGCGGGTGTGATGTCGGAACTACAAGCCGGAATAATCTCGGCGCGTGCTTTCGGTATAGTCGCGCCATGCTCGATCTTGCCGCCATCTCGCAATTGCTCGGAGGGCACGCCTGCCGCTTCGACGTTGACCTGCTGCCGGCCTGCGATTCCTCCAATGCCATTTTGCTTGCCCGTGCCGAAACCGGTAGCCCGAGCGGCACGGTGGCGGTCGCGGCAATCCAGACTGCGGGTCGCGGGCGGCGCGGCAGCACGTGGTTTTCTGCACCCGGCGACAGCCTGACGTTCTCGCTGCTGTGGCGTTTTGCACCCGGCACTGCGCCGATCGGCCTGTCGCTGGCTGTCGGACTGGCCATCGCTCAAGCTATCGAGAAAGTCGGCGCTGGCAGGACGGCATTGAAATGGCCGAACGATCTGCTGCAGGACGGCAAGAAACTTGCCGGCATCCTGATCGAATTGCAACCGGGCGCGCCCCATGTGGCGGTAATCGGTATCGGCCTCAACCTGCGCCTGCCAGAGGATATGCCGCCTGCGGTGCGCGCAGCATCTGCCGCCCTCGCGGTTCCGGTCGATGCGAACGTGCTGCTGGCGACCCTGCTGGCCGAACTCCTGAAAGTGCTGGAATCCTTCGCCGACGGCGGCTTTGCCCGCCTGCGCGAGGCGTGGTCGGCACGCCATGCCTTCCAGGATGCGCCGGTGCGCCTGCTGTCCGATTTCGCCCCGCCACGCGTCGGCATCTGTCGTGGTGTGGACATCGATGGCGCGCTGCTGTTCGAGGAGAATGGCCGTGTCGAACGCGTGCTATCCGGCGAAGTCAGCCTGCGGCCGGCACCATGATCCTCTGCCTCGATGCCGGTAACACCCGCTTGAAATGGGGGCTGCGGGATGCTCATGAATGGCGGGAGCAGGGTGCGCTCGACCATGCCGAAACCGGGCAACTTGCCGGCATGCTGCCTGACGGCGTGACACGCATTCTGGCATGCAATGTTGCCGGTGCGGGCATGGCGAAGTGCATCAAGGCGCTGGCCACGGCGCTTGCCGTGCCGCTCGACTGGTTTCGCAGCAGCGCATCCGCCTGCGGCGTGACCAACGGTTACGACAATCCCGCGCAACTCGGTGCCGACCGCTGGGCTGCGCTGATCGGTGCGCGCGGATTGCACGCGGGCAACGCACTGGTGGTGATGGCAGGCACGGCGACCACCATCGACGTGCTCGATGCCGCAGGCGTGTTTCACGGTGGCCTGATCCTGCCTGGCCTCGAATTGATGCGGCGCTCGCTCGCGCGCAACACGGCCGGATTGCCCGACGCGCAAGGGCTGTATCGTGAGCTGCCGACCAATACAGACGACGCGATCGTCAGCGGCGCCTTGCATGCGACGCTGGGTGCCATCGCGCGCCTGGCCGCCCGGCTCGACCAGCCTGCCTGCCTGCTTTCCGGTGGCGCATCCGCAGCACTGGCGGCGCACCTCGAACTGCCACTGCGACGCATCGATAACCTCGTGCTCGAAGGGCTGGCCATCGCTGCGCTGGCATCGGGCCGGTGATTTGCTAAGATTTCCATTTTCATATCCAACAAACGACGGGAGGGGAACATGGCTCAAACGCGCGTCATACTCGACGAATCTGAAATTCCGACGCACTGGTACAACATTGCCGCCGACCTGAAGAATCCGCCGGCACCGCCGCTTGGCCCGGACGGCAAGCCGGTCGGCCCCGAGCAGATGCTGGCGATTTTCCCCGGCCCGATCCTCGAGCAGGAAATGTCGGCCGAGCGCTGGATTCCCATCCCCGACGAAGTGCGCAAGATTTACGCGCTGTGGCGCCCAAGCCCGCTGTGTCGCGCCGAACGTCTGGAGAAGATGCTTGGCACGCCCTGCAAGATTTTCTACAAGTACGAAGGCGTCTCTCCCGCCGGCTCGCACAAGCCGAACTCCGCCGTGCCGCAGGCCTATTTCAACAAGATCGCCGGCACGCAGCGTCTTGTCACCGAGACGGGCGCGGGTCAGTGGGGGTGTTCGCTGGCGCTGGCCGGCCAGATGTTCGGCCTGCCGGTGCGCATCTACATGGTCAAGGTGAGCTATGACCAGAAGCCCGGCCGCCGACTGATGATGCAGACCTGGGGCGGCGAGGTATTTGCCAGTCCGTCGGCCATGACCAAGACCGGGCGGGAGATCCTGACGCAAGATCCGCATAATCCCGGTAGCCTCGGCATTGCGATTTCGGAAGCGGTCGAGGAGGTCGTATCCACGCCCGGCAGCAAGTACGCGCTCGGTTCGGTGCTCAACCATGTGCTGCTGCACCAGACCATCATTGGCCAGGAAGCCAAGAAGCAGTTCGAGAAATTCGGCGAATATCCGGACATGATCTTCGCGCCTTGCGGCGGCGGCTGCAACTTTGCCGGCGTCAGTTTTCCCTTCCTCGCCGATGCGGCGGCCGGCGACAAGCGCGCGCAGAAGATCCGCTTCGTGGCGGTCGAGCCAGCCTCGTGCCCGACCCTGACCAAGGGCGTGTATGCCTACGACTACGGCGATTCGTCCGGTTTTACGCCCCTGATGAAAATGTATACGCTCGGCCATGACTTCATGCCACCGGGCATTCATGCGGGAGGCCTGCGCTACCACGGCGATTCGCCGCTGATTTCGCAGCTCTACCACGAGAAACTGATCGAGGCAGTTGCGGTGCCGCAGGTGGCGACCTTCGAAGCTGGCGTGATGTTCGCCCGCGCCGAGGGCATCATTCCCGCGCCCGAATCCAGCCACGGCATTCGCGCCTGCATCGACGAAGCGCTGCGCTGCAAGGCCACCGGCGAGCCGAAGACGCTTTTCTTCAACTTGTCGGGACATGGCCATTTCGACATGTCGTCCTACGAAAGCTTCTTTGCCGGCAAGCTCGAGGACTTCGAGTATCCGGACGCGGCGATCCAGGCTTCGCTGGCGCATCTGCCCAAGGTCGGGTAAGCCTTTTCAATGCGGCTGGTATTCCTCGTTCTGCTACTCGCCAACGTGCTGCTGTTCGCCTGGGGGCTAGGCTATCTTGGTACGCCGAACGACGGGCGCGAGCCCGAGAGGCTCTCTCTGCAACTCGCGCCCGAGAAGCTGCGCAGCGTAACCGTGGCACCTGCGGCACCCGCACCTGCGGCCGAATGAGCTTTATTGTCGGGTTGACCGGCGGCATCGGCAGTGGCAAGAGCGCAGCGGCCGAACGCTTTGCCGCGCGCGGGGCTGCCGTCATCGATACCGATGTCATTGCCCGTGAACTGACCGCCGCGGGGGGGGCGGGCATCGCGCCGCTTCGTGTTGCGTTTGGCGCAGAAATATTGACGCCCGACGGTGCGCTCGATCGTCCGCGGATGCGCCGCATTGCGTTTGCCGATCCCGCCGCGCGGGCACGGCTCGAAGCCATCCTGCATCCGCTGATACGCGCCGAGAGCGCAGCACGCATCCGCCGTCTCCATGATGGTGGAAAGACTGCTGTCCGCCGTCCCACCAGCGCCGACTTTTATGGCCCCCCACGCTCGCAACCCCGGCTCGCTGCCCCCCACGGGGGGGCGGGCGTCGGCTTGGGACGGCCCGGCGCCGACTTTCCCTATGTCGTGCTGGTGGTGCCGCTGCTGGTCGAGTCGGGCAACTATCGCGAGCGGGTGGATCGGGTCTGTGTCGTCGATTGTCCCGAGGCAATCCAGGTGGCGCGCGTTGCCGCAAGAAGCCGTCTTTCACCGGCGGAGGTGCAAGCCATCATGGCCGTGCAGGCGAGCCGCGCGGCGCGGCTGGCGGCGGCGGACGATGTCATCGACAATGCGGCGGGCCTGCCGGCGCTCGATGCACAGATCGAAGTGCTGCATGAAAAGTACCGCACAATGGCGAAAAATCGTCAGGAATCGGCGCGAACTCCATGATTGCGGGCACTTTCTGCCCGAGTTCAAGTTGAGGTTTGGGGATAAATCGTTCAGAATTCCCTTTATGCAACGACGAGCCGCCGCGTGATCACTTACGATTACCCACTGAACGAACGCATTCGCACTCTGTTGCGACTCGAGGATCTGTTCGAGCGGACGCTGCATTTCGTGGATTCGGACGACCCCGAGGCGCATCACGTCGCCCTTGTGACACTGTTCGATATTTTCGAAGTGGCCAGCCGCGCCGACCTCAAGTTCGATCTGGTGCAGGAGCTCGAGCGTCAGCGGCAGACGCTCCTGACCTTCCGCAACAATCCCGACATTTCCGAAGAGGCGCTGTCCGGTGCGCTTTACGAAATCGAGCAGGCTTCGGCGGCATTGCTGGCCATGCAGGGCAAGACCGGCCAGTATCTGCGCGAGAACGAATGGCTGATGAGCATCAAGAATCGTGCGGGCATTCCCGGCGGTGTCTGTGAATTCGATTTGCCGGCCTATCACTTCTGGCTCAACCGCGATGCGCCGCAGCGCCGCAGCGATCTCAACGGCTGGATCGGCCCGTTGCTGCCGATCCACGCCAGCATCAGCATCGTCCTGCGCCTGTTGCGCTCTTCAGGTCGTCCCGAACGCCAGGTGGCGCTGCACGGTGCCTTTCAGCTGATGCTGTCCGGCCGCACCGCGCAGCTGATCCGCCTGCGCGTGTCGAGGAATCAGGCTGCCGTGCCGGAAATCAGCGCCAACAAATATGCGCTCAACATCCGCTTCACAGTGCCTGACACCGACATGCGACCCAAGCAGTCCGAGGCGGATATCGCTTTCGAATTGACCTTTTGCAACCTGTGACGACCGCACGCGTTGTCAACTGCCCCCACTGCGGTATGGCAGTGACCTGGGGCCCGCAAAGCCCGTATCGCCCATTCTGCTCCGAGCGTTGCCGCAAGATCGATCTTGGTGCCTGGGCGAGCGACAGTTACCGCGTGCCCGGCGCAGTTTCGTACGATATGCCCCCGGACGACTTTAGCCAGCCTGATCCGTCATCCACGCCGCGCGAATAGCGGCGATGCCCTGCGCGCCGGCGGTGAGTGCCTCCGGCATATCCGCCGCAGACAAGCCACCGATGGCATAAACCGGCAGGGGCAGGCCGGCAGTCAGTTGCGCGAAGCTTTCCCAACCGATGCCCGGATCGCCGGGGTGTGTCGACGTCGGCCTGACCGGGCCGAGTACGGCGAAATCCAGACCCAGACGTGCGGCATGTTCCAGTTCCCGGCGCTCGTGACAGGCGGCAGCAACGAGGGGGAAGGGCGGACGCTGATTCAAGGCCATCAGCTGGTGTGCCGGCAGGTGCAGTCCGTCGGCGCCGACGGCGCGCGCGAGTTGCGCATCGCCATTCACCAGGACTTGCGCGCCCTGCTGCTGGCAACGCGCAACTGCCGCCGCGACGAAGGATTCACGCTGCATTTCGGGCAAGGTGCTTTCGCGCAATTGCACGAGGCGCAGGCCACGCGTTAGCGCCGTGTCGAGCGCCGCAAGCTGAGCGGCCGCGCCAATCTGCCAGGCGTGGGTGATGCCGTAGAAATCGGGCAAGCGCAGTGCGGAGAATAACGGCCCGTTGGCCGGCAGCATGGGCGAGGCGGTCGGCGCCTCGGGGTGCTGCCAGACCAGTGCGGCGTGTACGTGGTCGCGCAATGCGCCGCGCCATTGCGTGACGCGGAAAAAATGCAAGCGCACATGGGCGTGCGCGTAGACGTGCTCGCGCACGATCCACGGCGTCGCTTCGATTACTTCGATGCCGAGTTCTTCACGGAGCTCACGCACTAGCGCGTCGCGCGGTGTTTCGCCGGGTTCGACCTTGCCGCCGGGAAATTCCCAGTAGCCAGGATAGAAGGTGCCGGGACCGCGCTGGCCAAGCAGGAATTGAGCTCCCCCCGCAAACGCCGCTGCGCGGCGTTCTCCCCCCAGGGGGCCAAGAAACGCTTGGGGCTGCCCGGCGTGTTTCTTGAGGCCGTCAGCGCGAAAGATGACGGCAGCGGCAACCTCGACGATTTTCACTTCAGCCTGCCGGCGTAATCCCGCGCGAACTGCCAGGCAACGCGGCCGCTGCGCGAACCGCGTTGCAGCGCCCATTGCAGCGCCTCTTGACGCCAATCGGGCCGTCCCGTCAGCGCCGACTTTTCAGCCACGCCGAAGCGCTGCAGCCAGTGCGCACAGATGTCGAGATAGTGATCCTGGTCGAAGGGGTAGAACGACAGCCACAGGCCGAAGCGCTCCGACAGTGAAATCTTTTCCTCGGTAGTCTCGCCGGGGTGAATTTCGCCATCATCGCCATGCTGGGCTTCGAGGTTCTCGGCCATGCGTTCGGGCATCAGGTGGCGGCGGTTCGAAGTCGCGTAGATCAGCAGGTTTTCAGGCGCACCGGCGATCGAGCCGTCGAGGGCGCTCTTCAGCGCCTTGTAGCCGGGTTCGGAAGCCTCGAAGGAGAGATCGTCGCAGAACACGATGAAGCGCTCGGGACGTTCGGCGATCAGGTCGATGATCTCGGGCAGATTGACGAGATCGTTGCGGTTGACTTCGATCAGCCGCAACCCCTTCTTCGCGAACTTCGCCAGCACGCCTTTGACGAGCGATGACTTGCCCGTGCCGCGCGCACCGGTGAGCAATACGTTGTTGGCGGGCTTCCGCGTAACGAACTGCCGCGTATTGCGTTCGATGGCGGCCTTCTGCTGAGCGATGCCTTGCAGGTCGTCGAGGCGGATTAGGTGCGGATGGCGCACGGCCTCCAGATGACCAGGATGACCGCGACGGTTCGATGTGCGCCAGCGATAGGCGGTCGCGTTCCAGTCAGGCGGTGCCACGGGGGCGGGCAGCAGGCTTTCGGCGCGTTCGACGAGCGATTCGAGGCGGGCCAGCAGCGATTCAAGTCCTTGCATCGGGTAAGCTTCCTTTTTTGTTCGCTGCAATTTAGCAGATTCCGATGCCCCGTTTTCCCTCAATCCTGATCACCTTGCTGCTGGCCGGCTGTGCTGCCGTGCCACCGCCGCAAACCTGCCCTGCCTGCCCGGTTTGTCCCGTCTGTCCCGTCGTCGAGCCGCCCAAACCGGTCGCCAAGCCCTTGCAGCTGGCCACATGGGCCGATCTGCCGGGCTGGCAGAACGATGACCATGCAGCGGCACTGGCGCTGTTTCGCGCCCAATGCAGCACGCTGGGCAAGCGCCCGCTGTGGCTGGCAACTTGCGAAGCTGCCGCAAAAGTCGGCGCTGGCGAGACGGCGCCCTTCGCTGCAAAAGCCTGGTTCGAGGAGAATTTCCGGCCGTGGGCGCTTGTCAATTCCGACGGCGGACGCGAGGGGCTCGTCACCGGCTATTACGAACCCGTGGTGCGCGGCAGCCGCACGAAAAAGCCGCCTTACCTGACGCCGGTGTTCGGTCCGCCGGACGACCTGATCGTTGTCGATCTCGCCGAGCTGTATCCCGAACTCAAGCATATGCGCCTGCGCGGCCGCATCGAAGGCCGCAAGCTGGTTCCCTATTACAGCCGTGCCGACTGGGCGGCGGAAGAGCCGCGTCGCGCCGGCAACGCCTTGCTGTGGGTCAATGATCCGGTCGACTTTTTCTTCCTGCAGATCCAGGGATCGGGGCAGGTTGTACTCAACGACGGCAGTACGGTGCGGATCGGCTATGCCGACCAGAATGGACATCCATATCGCTCGGTCGGCCAGTGGCTCATCGAGCACGGCGAGTTGAAATCCCACGAAGCCTCGATGCAAGGCATCAAGGCCTGGGCGGCGACAAACCCGCAACGTTTGCAGGAACTGCTCAATGCCAATCCGAGCCTGGTGTTCTTCCGCGAACTGCCGGCCACCGGGAGCGGCCCACCGGGAGCGCTGGGCGTGCCGCTGGCGCCGGAACGTTCGATCGCGGTCGATCCGCGTCACACACCGCTGGGCGCGCCGGTCTGGCTGGCGACCACGCAGCCGAACAGCGAGCAAGTGCTCACCCGGCTGATGCTGGCACAGGATACCGGCGGCGCCATCCGTGGCCCGGTACGCGCCGATTTCTACTGGGGTAGCGGTGCCGCGGCGGGCGCTCAGGCAGGAAAAATGAAACAACGCGGCACCATGTGGGTGTTGCTGCCGCACTGGCATCAGCCCTGAAATGCACCAATACAGTGCCGACCTGCGCTCCATTTATGTGCGCGGTTGACTCCGGACCTTGGGGGCATGAGCCTATCTGCCTGAATATACTAAATTAAACTTTCAGGAATGCTTGTTGCTTCGGTGCTTCACATTTTGATTCGTGGGGCACCAATATGGAGAATTTCAAGACATCCGCCGACGTGCTGTTCATTCTGCTCGGCGCCATCATGATCCTGGCCATGCATGCCGGATTTGCCTTCCTCGAACTCGGTACGGTGCGCAGGAAGAACCAGGTCAATGCACTCGTCAAGATCCTCTGCGATTTTTCCATGTCGACGCTCGCCTATTTCTTCATCGGCTACGGCATCGCCTATGGTGTTAATTTTTTCTCCAGCGCCGAAGTCTTGCTGGAAAAAAGTGGCTACGACCTCGTCAAGTTCTTTTTCCTATTGACCTTCGCGGCCGCCATTCCGGCCATCGTCTCGGGTGGCATTGCCGAGCGGGCGAAGTTCAATCCGCAACTGGCCGCCACCTTCCTGCTGGTTGGCTTCGTCTACCCCTTCTTCGAGGGTATCGCCTGGAACCAGGCCTTCGGCATCCAGGCCTGGCTTCTTGCCACCTTCGGGGCGGAGTTCCATGACTTTGCGGGCTCGGTCGTGGTGCATGCGGTCGGTGGCTGGGTCGGACTCGCCGCCGTGCTGCTGCTGGGTGCCCGTCGCGGCCGCTACCACAAGGATGGCGGTATTGCCGGCGGTCATCCGCCCTCGAGCATTCCCTTTCTTGCTCTCGGTGCGTGGATCCTCATCGTCGGCTGGTTCGGCTTCAATGTCATGAGCGCGCAGACACTGGAAAAGGTCTCCGGCCTCGTTGCGATGAACTCCCTGATGGCGATGGTGGGCGGGACGCTCGTTGCGCTGGCCATGGGCAAGAACGACCCGGGCTTCGTGCATAACGGCCCGCTTGCCGGCCTCGTCGCCATCTGTGCCGGCTCAGACCTGATGCACCCGTTGGGTGCGCTGGTTACCGGCGGGCTTGCCGGTGGCCTGTTCGTCATCATGTTCACCATCACCCAGAATCGCTGGCGTATCGACGACGTACTCGGTGTCTGGCCATTACATGGTCTGTGCGGTGCCTGGGGCGGGATTGCCGCCGGCATTTTTGGTACGCATGCGCTGGGCGGCCTGGGTGGCGTGACCTTCATGAGCCAGCTGACCGGCACGCTGCTCGGCGTGACCATTGCACTGGTTGGCGGCTTCGTGGTCTATGGCGGCCTGAAAGCAGCCGTCGGCATCCGGCTCGACGCCGAAGAGGAATACAACGGCGCCGACTTGAGCATCCACAATGTTTCGGCGAGCGCCGAGCGTGAAACGCTCTGGTAACCCTGTCATCCTGCCAGCGCTAACTTTCCGTATTGGTTGACGCTTCGTTCAATGAATATTTGCAATGCAGCAAAGAGCGCTATCAATAACATCATAAGTTGACAAATTTACTCAACTTAGCCTATACATAAAGCATCTAACTGCGTAAGCGGCTGACTTACCCTGGCTAAGAAAGGAGGGTGAAAATATGAGAAATCCTCAACTTGCCCCCATTGAACATCCAGCTACACGACCGAAATATTTCATCAGCAACCGTCCGGAAGCCTATGAAGTGTGGGGTGAGGTCAGCCATGAAGAAGCAGGCACTTTGGCTCGTCTGATCGTGGCCCATGCCTCCAGACACTTTCCCGACATAGATTTCTGCATCGACGGCAACTGGCATACCCATGAGTCAAATACTCAGTTGGTGGCTGAATACATCGAAAGTCACTGGCAAGCTTGGGCCGCTGCCATGGTTGATGAATAGACTAGCAATAGAGGGAAGCGCATGCACACGATGAAGTCACGGTGCGCTGCCCGTACCTCGACTTCGAAGTCGTTCATGGCATCCCCCGGCAGAACTGGCACGAGCGCAGCACCAGATAGCTACCCGCCAGACTGACACCGAAGGCAAGATGGGCGAAACCGGTGATCCAGTCACGCGTTACTGCGAACCAGGGAAAGATTAACGTGAAGCCATGTAGATTGATGAAGTACAGCGCAACGCCATAAAGCCCCCCCGCCAAGAGGGCGTGAGCCGCCACCAGGCGTCCACGGATCAGGCGCGCCAGAATCAATCCGTAGGCGATGGACAACAGGAAATGGATGCATCCGGCCATCAGCAAGACATGCCAGTGTGGAACATACTGTGAAACCATTGCGGTCGATCCCATGACGATGGCAGCAGTCAACTGGGCATCCCGCCACAGGGTTGCTGGGACCGGCACCGCCGCCAGACACCACAGAACAATTTGGACGAGCGTAGCGAAGCAACCGGCAACCAGGCCAGCACCGATGGCTGCCAGATAATTACCCCTGCACCAGGTGGGTTTGACGTCGAGATCGGCATGCTCCACGCCTAGCTGACGTGCTTGGAGCAGGTGAGCCAGACCCTCTCCACCGCGCTTCATGGCCAAGGCATGGTTGTACTTGAACAGGCGGTTGGCACAGGGAGCCAGCAAATTCATCCAGCACCGCGTCGTATGGACATGCCATTCATGCCGGACGGTAGTGACCGCGCCATCTTGCGCGAACAGGCAGCATCCAAATCCTTCGAGGTCACCCTTGACCTCTCCCTCGACAGCGCGCAACGGTTGCATGCGCGTGGTGAGGAGAGAGAATTTCAGCCGGTAAGGTAGCCGGCCCTGCCACGTGCACTGGAATAACTGACCGGCCCCATCTGCTTTTCCAGCCTGCAACTGCTCGACTTGCTGCGCATCCGGCCACCATTCTGGCCAGCGCAAGGGATCGCAGACCGCCGCATATACCGCTTCCAGCGGTGCTTCGAAATGCCAGACTGTGACCAGGCGATATTCCATCATTGGTCTCCCGCGGGAAATGCAACACGAGAAAATCCAAATAACTAATTGACTAGCATACTAGACCAATCCAACAGGAGAATACATAAGCTCGGCTGTTTCCTGTGCGGCGGCAGTACCCTCATGGCAGACCGCCAAGGTTACGAAAACTGAACGGCTCCCCAGGGCACGATCCTGTCGTAGCGTGAAGGTAACCGCTGACGTTCGGCGTGTTTCTGCCGCCAACGACGGTTATGGCCGAGAAGCGGGAACGAGGGTTACATCCTCAATGACGAAGCCCGGCATCAGCCGGGCTGCCAGCCCATGGCAAGCTTATTGAGCGCTGGCACTGCCCTTGTCGAGCGCTTTCTCCAGCATCGCCGCCGGCATGTAGCCTGGCACGCGCGAACCGTCGGCGAAGATCATTGCTGGCGTGCCCTTGATGTTGAGCTTGCGGCCAAGGGCGGAAACCTTCTCGGTCGGATGATTGCAGTTGGCGCTGGCCGGCTGCTTGCCGTCGATCATCAGGTCGTTCCACGCCTTGACGCGATCAGACGCGCACCAGATGTTCTTCGACTTCTCCGCCGAGTCCGGCGAGAGTATGGGGTAGAGGTAAGTGTAGACGGTGACGTCACTCACGCTTTGCAGTTCTTTCGCCAGCTTGCGGCAATAGGAGCAGTTCGGGTCCTCGAAGGTGACCAGCACGCGCTTGCCGTTGCCCTTGACCTGCTTGACCGCGAGGTCAAGCGGCAGGTCGGAGAACTTGACCTGGGAGAGCTTCTGCTTGCGTTCTTCGGTCAGGTTCTTTTTCGCCTTCACGTCGAGAATGTCGCCGTTGATCAGGTAGGCGGCCTTTTCGTCGGTGTAGAGGATGTCGCTGCCGATCTGGACTTCGTACAAATTCAATGCACCGGACTTGCGCACCGCATCCGCCTTGACACCGGGGCCGAAGAGTTGCTCGAGCACCGGTTCGAGGGCTTTCTTGACGTCGGCTTCGGTGGCTTGGGCTGCATGCGCGACAAGTAGGGCGACAATGGCACCAATGGCGCCGATAATTGCTTTGCTGTTCATGAAATCTCCAAAAAAAGTGCTGCGGAAGGCTTATCCCATCGCGTAGCGGGTCAAAGCGTCCTTTATGACCGGCAGACGATCGAAGAAGTTCATCCCGAAATTACGCAGTGCGACAACGGGCGTCCGCGGGGTGTCGAACAAACGCTGCAAACCATGAGTCACGGATTGTAGCGCCACCACTTCCTCTCGCCGAGCGCGCTCGTGCCGCCGCAGCCACTGCACGTCGCCGCAATCGACATGCGCGGGACACGCAGCCAGTGTTGCGGCCAGGCTTTTCGCGTCCTGGAATCCCAGGTTGATGCCGTGGCCGGACAATGGGTGGATGGTATGGGCGGCATCGCCGATCAACGCCAGCCGGTGCGCCACCGTCTGCGGGGCGCGCATCAGGCGTAACGGAAAGCCCGCCGGTGGTGTGACCAGTGCCAGTGCGCCGAGCTGATAGTTGCCAGCCGCGGCGACGCGTTCGCAGAATTCCTGCGGGTCGAGAGCCAGCAGTTCCTGTGCGTGTTCCGTCGGTGTTGACCAGACGATCGAGATCAGGTCGCCCGGCAGCGGCAGGTAGGCCAGCACGCCATCGGCGCGGAACCATTGCCAGGCTGTTTCGCGATGCGGCTGACTCGTCGTGAAATTGGCCACCACGCCCATCTGGTCGTAGGGCAGGAAATCGACGTCGATGCCTGCGGCGGTGCGCGTCCAGGAATCCGCGCCGTCCGCGGCGACGATCAATTTTGCCGTCAGTGCGCGCCGGTCGGCCAGTTCCAGCACAGCACCGCCGTCGCCGATATCCAGCAGCGCGGGGGCTGCCGGGCAATACAGATCGATGTTGCCCTGGCGCTTGGCGGTTTCCCACAGTTCGCGCTGGAGCAGCGAGGCTTCGATGATCCAGGCCAGTTCGCCGACGCCGCTGGCATAAGCCGAGAACTCCAGCGAACCGCCGCCATCGCCATGTACTGACATTTTGCGTACGGGCGCGCAGCGGCCGCGATCGAGGTGCTGCCAGATGCCGATGTCGTCGAGGAAGCGGGCATTGCTCGGACTCACCGCATAAATGCGGGCATCCCAGCCGTTCGGCGACACGGGCGCGCGTGCCTCGACCACCGCCACCTTCAACCGGCTGCGCCGCAGCGCTACCGCCAGCGCCAGACCAGCGAGGCCGCCACCCACAATGATCAGATCGTAATCCATATGCGCATTGTCGCGTCCGCAGCCGAACTTGACAAGGCCGGCGCACCGCCGGGATAATCCTGCCCCTCCACACGGTGATGTAGCTCAGTCGGTTAGAGCATCGGATTCATAATCCGGGGGTCGGTGGTTCAAGTCCACCCATCACCACCAACACCCAAACGGCTCTCCACACGGAGGGCCGTTTTTTTGGCGATTCCCTTGCTACAGCGTAGCCGCAGCTCCGCGCGCGGTGACCAGCCGGGAAGCAAGGTGAGCCAAGTGATCCGGCGCCAGGTGGGCATCGCATTCCACCCTTACCCTGGCCTGCGAGAAATCATGAATTAGAAAAACGCCGGTTTTGGGAGTCAAAATCTCCAAGCGGGTTGATCGAAATCAAAGGCTGTATTGGAAAAGCACGGCAATATCAACAATCGATTAATTATTTATGCAGCGGAATACCATTATTCCGCATACAGGAGAATCATTGTGGCCCTTAGCAAGACCTCCTTGGCCGGTCCGACCAAGGAAAAATCTTCTGAATGTCCATTGCAGCCGGCGTCGGCAGACCCGTCAAAAGCTGTCCTGAAAACCTCGCGGCGCGACTTCCTGAAGGCCGGCGGAACGTTGAGCCTGTCGTCGCTGATGGGTGCGGCGGCGCTGATGTCCCAGTCCGACGACGCACATGCGACCATCGAATGGGCCGAGCATTTCCAGAAGAACTATCGCCTGATGACGCCCGAGGAAAAAGCCGAGGCGCGTGTCCGTCTCGAAAGACGCTACTCCGCCGAATACGGCAAGCAGGTGTCGGTCGATACCATCGATGCCCAGCCGGGCGTGCTCATGGGCTATGCCCTCAACATCCGCAAGTGCATCGGCTGCCGTCGTTGCGTCAAGGCCTGCGTCGCTGAAAACAACCAGTCGCGCGGCCAGCAGCGCCCCGGCGAGCGCATCGAGTGGATCCAGGTGCTCAGAATGGAACGCGGCGAGTTCGCGAACGACAAAATGAACCACGGCTATCCCGAGGGCCTGGGCATCCAGGTCGGCGGCAATGCCTACACGCCGGCCGGCCAGGTTCTCGAAGGGCAATACCATTACGCACCCGAGGCCGTCCCGGAAAAGGACGCCACCTACATGCCGCTCGCCTGCATGCAATGCGAAAAGCCACCCTGCGTCAAGGTCTGCCCGGTACGGACGACCTATCGTGAGCCGGACGGCGTGGTTGTGATTGACTACAACTGGTGCATCGGCTGCCGCATGTGCATGGGCGCCTGCCCCTACTGGGCGCGCCGCCTGAACGTCACCAGCCCCGTCCTACCCAAGGAGGAGATGAACCCGGTGACGCACTACCTGGGCAACCGGCCGCGCATGCGCGGTGTCGTCGAGAAGTGCCACTGGTGCCTGCAGCGGTCGCGGAATGGGCGTTATCCCGCCTGTGTCGAGGTCTGCCCCGTCGGCGCCCGCAAGTTCGGCAACCTGCTCGACCCCGAAAGCGAAGTGAGCAAGATCCTGGCGCGGAAGAACGTCTTCCGTCTCAAGGCCGAGCTCAATACCTTCCCTAAATTCTTCTACTTCTACGATTGAGGAGACGAGCCGTGCTAACCAGTTTCGTTTCCGACTACACCCGATACGTCCTCAAGGGCGGCACGAAGTTCTATGCCTGGATGGGCTTTCTCGGCTTGCTCATCGCAGGCATGCTGTATGTGTTCTACCTGCAGAACACCGACGGCCTGATCGTGACGGGCATGACCAGCCAGATTCATGACGGTCTCTACTTCGCCAACCTGGTGTTCCTGGTCGGCGTGGCCGCCGGGGCGGTGACCATCGTTTTCCCGGCTTACGTCTACCATCACGAGGGCATGCACAAGGTTACCGTGCTCGGCGAGATGCTGGCGATCACTGCGGTGATCATGGTCATGATGTTCGTCTTCGCCCACATGGGGCGGCCCGACCGGCTCTGGCACATGATCCCGATCATCGGCATCTACAACTTCCCGCATGCGATGCTGGGCTGGGATGTGCTGGTGCTGAATGGCTACCTGCTGCTCAACTTCATCTGCGGTTTCTACTACCTGTGGGTGAAATACACGGGCGGCAAGGTCAACAACAAGTTCTTCATGCCGCTGGTTTACATCTCGATCGTCTGGGCCTTGAGCATCCACACCGTCACGGCCTTCCTGATCGCGACGATGCCGTCGCGCCCGATGTGGTTTCACAGCATGATGCCGATCCGTTTCATCGTGACGGCTTTTGCGGCTGGCCCCGCCCTGATCATCCTGACTTTCCTGATCATTCGCAAGAACACGAAGATGTGGGTCGAGGACAGCGCGATCAACCTGCTGTCGACCATCGTCACCTGGTGTCTCGGCCTCGCGATCTTCCTGACGATGTCGGAGATCGTCGTCGAGCTCTATGCCCGTACCGAGCACGCAAACGGACTCTACTACCTGATGTTCGGGCTGCACGGTCTCACCAAGCTGGTGCCCTGGTTCTGGGGTTCCGTGATCCTCATGGTCACATCCTTCGTGCTGTTCCTGATTCCGTCGATCCGCAAGAACTACAAGTTGCTGCCGATCCTCTGCGTCATGGCATTCGCCGGTATCTGGATCGAGAAGGGCATGGGCCTGATCGTTCCCGGCTTCATTCCATCACCGATTGGCGAAGTGACCGAGTATTACCCGAGTTTCGTCGAGGTCCTGATGACCCTCGGCATCTGGGCTTTCGGCTTCTTCATCCTGACCATCCTGCTCAAGGGCGCCATCGGCATCCTGTTGGGCGAAGTCAAGTTCGGCGTGCAGGCCGCTGCTGCAAAGTGAGGCAACGATCATGAAAAAACTGGCTATCTATACGACAGTTTTGGCACTCTGCGGCGGCGCGCTTTATGCTGCCGTTGCCGCGGAAAAAACGACCGAACCGGTGAAAGCGGAAGCGGCCCAAGCGCAAACGGCACCTGCGGAAGCGGCGAAGGAGCCGGTCGTCTGCTTCGAGAGCCGCAAGGGTGCTTCGGAAGTCACGCAGCGCGAGCTCAAGCCCGGCTGGCCCAACGTGAAGTGTTCGCCCACGACGGGCGCGGCACTCTGGTATGGCGATCCCTATGATGGCACTGTGCCGATGGGCAAGATGCCGTTACTCGACAATATCCCGGAAGGACACGCACTCGTCAAACCGCGTTCGGAGAAACTGAACATCCTGCCGATGTGCGCCACCGCCTGCCATAACGGCGTCGGGCCACAGTTCTCTCCACCGTCCTTGCCGAAGGACAAGAAGCCAGTGCCGATCCCGACCATGGAAGGCCTGGTGCCGGACCTCAAGGACCTGCAGCATGGCCGCGGCCGCATCTGGTGCCTCGATTGCCACCACACGACCCAACGCAACAAGCTCGTCGACAACTTCGGCGATCCGGTCAGCATCGACCAGCCGCAGCTCCTGTGCGGCAAGTGCCATGGCGACAAGATGCGCGACTGGCGTGATGGCATCCACGGCAAGCGCATCGGCGAATTCGCCAGCAACGGCAAGAAACGCTGGTTTACCTGCACCGAGTGCCATAACCCGCACAATGTGCAGGACGGCGCGCGCAACAAGGGTTTCGTTCAACTGCAGCCGGAACCGCCGCCCCAACTGGCCAAGGGCATGAAGGATGCGAAGCACGAACTTGTGCATCCGATCCCCCACTGATGCCGGATTCTACCGAGAAGCCGAACCCGGTCAGGGGTGACCCCGCTTGGGTAGCCCCTGCGCTGACGCGTGAAGAAAAAACGCGCAACGTCGGCAAGACGCCGGTCTTCTTCGGGCCGCCGCTCGCGATCCTCACGGACGGCCAGAAGAACACCATGGAGATCAGCGGCAAGCTCAACCGCACGGCGGAGCGCTACCTGGAAATATTGCGCGACCACGGCCTGGTGCTCAACGACCCGGAACGCCAGTGCATCGCCCACATCTGCAACATCGGCTTCATGGCGCCGCTGGAAATCCGCGAACTGTCTTTCGAGGTCGGCCTGACACGTTTCGAATGCGCGGGGTTGGACAAGGCGGCGTTGGCGAAGAAGCTCGAATCGGCCAGTTTCGCCGATCTGGTGGCTGTCGTCGAGTCGCTGGGATTTTGATTACAACAGAAGAACCGGGACAGGCCATGTCGAATCGGGTGCAATGGGATTCGCGCTTCAGTACGGGAAACGAAATCCTCGACGCGCAACACAAGGACTTCCTCGTGCAGTGCAATGCGCTGGCTGACTGCCTGGATGCGGCCGGCGCGGAGGCGGACCGGAAGTTCGATGAAATCTTTACGGCGCTGATGTCCCGGGCGCGCGAACACTTCGCCACCGAGGAGGCGCTGCTGGCGGACTGTGGCTATCCGGAGCTCGACGACCACAGAAGCGAGCAGGAGGAATATGAATTTCTGGCGGCCGAGATCGCCACGACGGACAACTTCGACAAGGACGAGCTCCAGACCTTTCTGGCCCTGTGGTGGGCTGGTCACATCTTGGGCGCCGCCCGGAACTATCGCGCCTTCCTGGAAAAGTAGTGTGCTGATTGACCCGCCCTGAGCGGGTCACTTCAGCCGAGAAAGAGCCGGTAGGCCGGGTTCTTCGATTCGTCCCAGCAGCGGTAGCCGAGATTTTTCAGAAAGGTACGGAAGTCCTTCATCTCCTTTGGCGGGACCTGCATGCCGACCAGCACGCGACCGGTATCGGCGCCATGGTTGCGGTAGTGGAACAAGCTGATGTTCCAGCCGGCGCTCATCTTGTCGAGGAAGTTCATCAGGGCGCCCGGCCGTTCGGGAAATTCGAAGCGGTAGATCAGCTCGTTCATTGATACGCCACTGGACTGCGGAGCGTGGCCGCCAACGAGATGGCGGATGTGCAGCTTGGCCATTTCGTCATCGGTGAGATCGAGCGTGGCGTAGCCGTGTCTGTACAACTGTTCGACCAGCCTGGTTACTTCGCCGCGGTCATGCACCTGGATGCCGACGAAAACATGCGCCTCCCCGGCGTCGTGAAAGCGGTAGTTGAATTCGGTGATGCTGCGTTTGCCGATCAGGGAGACGAATTTCTTGTAGCTGCCGGGCTTTTCCGGAAGTGTGACGGCGAGCACCGCCTCGCGCTGCTCACCGACCTCGGCACGCTCGGCGACGAAACGCAGCCGATCGAAATTCATGTTGGCGCCGGAGGCGACCGCGACGAGCGTCTTGCCCTGTGCCTTGTTGCGCCTCGCCCATTCCTTGGCACCGGCGATGGCCAGCGCGCCGGCCGGTTCAAGTATCGAGCGCGTGTCCTCGAACACATCCTTGATTGCCGCACAGATGGCATCGGTGTCCACCAGCACCATTGCATCGACATATTCACGGCAGAGGCGGAAGGTTTCTTCGCCGACCATCTTGACCGCCGCGCCGTCGGCAAACAGGCCAACCGATTCGAGACGCACGCGGCGACCGGCCTTGAGCGAGCGATCCATCGCATCGGCGTCCATCGCCTCGACACCGATGACCTTGGTTTCCGGGCGCAGCCGCTTGATGTAGGCCGCCACGCCGGAGATCAGTCCGCCGCCGCCGACACAGCAGAATACTGCGTCGATCGGATCGGGATGCTGGCGCAGGATCTCCATGCCGATGGTGCCCTGGCCGGCGATCACATAGGGGTCGTCGAAGGGATGAACGAAGGTGAGCTTCGCCTTCTTTTCCAGTTCCAGCGCATGGGCGTAGGCGGCATCGTAGGCGTCGCCATGCAAGATGACCTCGCCGCCGCGTTTTCTCACCGCGTCTATCTTGATCTGCGGCGTGGTGGTGGGCATCACGATCACGGAACGGATGCCGAGCTTTTGCGCCGCCAGTGCCACGCCCTGTGCATGGTTGCCGGCCGAGGCGCAGATTACGCCACGTTTTCTTTGCGCCGGTGTCAGGTGGGCGATCTTGTTGTAGGCGCCGCGTAGTTTGAAGCTGAATACCGGCTGCATGTCCTCGCGCTTGAGGAAGATGCGGTTGCCGCTGCGCGCGGTAAGATTGGGCGCCAGATCGAGGGGCGTTTCAATTGCAACGTCATAGACGCGAGCAGTGAGTATCTTTTCGAGGTAATCCATGGAGCGAGTACGGGATTGTGTGTTGCCGTGAAGGGTAGCATGCGCCCGGTTGCGGGTAGAATTTAGTGCCTTGCAGCATTGAAAAAGCCCATGACCGCGCGCCTTAGGGAAATTCCCTACAACACCACCTCGTTCTCCGACCGCGAGATCGTCATCCGCCTGCTCGGCGCGGACATGTGGGCGGTGCTGGATGTGCTGCGCGGCCAGCGCGTCACCGGCCGTTCGGCGCGCATGCTCTACGAAGTGCTGGGCGACATCTGGGTGGTGCGGCGCAATCCCTATCTCGAGGATGATCTGCTTGCCAGCGGTGAGCGGCGCAGGGCGTTGATCGGCGCCTTGAAGCACCGTCTCGCCGAAATCGAAAAACGCCGTGCCGGCAACCAGCCAGTCGCGCAGCTGCTGGCGGCCGCTGAGAAGGCCGTGGCCGATTTCGAGGATTGGTTCGACGCCACCGCAGCACTGCGCAAGAAAGTCATGCAGCGCCTTGCGCGCCACACCCGCAAGGACAACATCTGCTTCGATGGCCTTGCGCGCGTGTCGCACGTCACCGATGCCACCGACTGGCGCGTCGAATACCCCTTCGTTGTGCTGACGCCCGACACCGAGGTGGAAATCGCGCTGCTGGTGCGCGGCTGCATCGAGCTGGGCCTGACCATCATCCCGCGTGGCGGTGGCACCGGCTATACCGGCGGTGCGGTGCCGCTCGATCCGCATTCGGTCGTCATCAATACCGAAAAACTAATCGACATGGGTCCGGTGACGGAAACGATCCTGCCCGGCCTTGACCGGCCCTACGCGACGATCCGCACCGGCGCCGGCCTCGTCACGCGCCGCGTCATGGAGCACGCCGAGTCAGCCGGGCTGGTGTTCGCCTGCGATCCGACCTCGGCCGACGCCTCCTGCATCGGCGGCAACATCGCGATGAACGCGGGCGGCAAAAAGGCCGTGCTGTGGGGCACGGCGCTTGACAACCTGGCTTCGTGGAAGATGGTCGATACTGAGGGCCGCTGGCTGGAAATCGAGCGCGTCGACCACAACCTCGGCAAAATCCACGATCAGGAAATCGCCACATTTCGGCTCAAGCATCTGGCTGACGATGGTCGCGTCGAACGCGAGGAAACCCTCGCCGTACCCGGAAGCATTTTCCGCAAGACCGGGTTGGGCAAGGACGTTACCGACAAGTTTCTCGCCGGTCTGCCCGGCATCCAGAAGGAAGGCTGCGATGGCCTGATTACCTCGGCGGTGTGGATTCTGCACAAGATGCCGCCGGCGATGCGCACCGTCTGCCTCGAATTCTTCGGCCAGGTACGCGATGCCGTGCCGAGCATCGTCGAGATCACCGATTACTTCAAACCCGGCGGTGCCGGCCTCGCAGCAGGGGTGCGGCTGGCCGCGCTCGAGCATCTCGACGAGCGCTACGTCCGGGCGGTCGGCTACGCGACCAAGGCCAAGCGCCATGGCCGGCCGAAGATGGTGCTGCTCGGCGATATCGTCGGCACTGACGAAGATGCCGTGATGCGCGCCACTTCCGAGGTCGTCAGGATGGCCAGCCTGCGCGGCGGCGAGGGCTTCATCGCGGTGACGCCCGAGTCTCGCAAGCAGTTCTGGCTCGACCGTTCGCGCACGGCGGCGATCTCGCGCCACACCAACGCCTTCAAGATCAACGAGGATGTGGTGATTCCGCTGCCGCGCATGGGTGATTATTGCGACGGCATCGACCGCTACAACATCGAGCTGTCGATCCAGAACAAGCTCGAATTGTGCGATGCGCTGACAGAATTCCTGCACGGTGAGCTGCCGCTGCACGTCGGCGACGCGGGTCTTTCCGGCCGTGCGCTGATCGGCGACCGTCGCGATCTTGCCGTGGCGGCCGTGGCCGAAGTGCGCGCGTGCTGGCAGGGTCTGCTCGATGGTATCGAGCAGAATTTCAGCGCACTGCAGGACTACTCGTTGCGCGTTTCCTGGAAGACCGAACTGAAGCCGCTGCTGGAAGAAATCTTCGCCGGCGACGCCTACGGACCGGTCCTCGAAGGCATCGAGGCGATCCACAAGAAAGTGCTGAAAGGTCGCGTCTTCGTCGCGCTGCACATGCACGCCGGCGATGGCAACGTGCATACCAATATCCCGGTCAACTCGGACAATTACGTGATGCTGCAGACGGCCTACCGCACCGTCGACCGCATCATGGAACTCGCGCGCGGTCTCGGCGGGGTGATTTCCGGCGAGCATGGCATCGGCATCACCAAGCTCGACTACGTCTCAACCGACGAGATCCAGCCCTTCCGCGACTACAAGCAGCGTATCGACCCCGCGGGCCGCTTCAACAAGGGCAAGCTGATGCCCGGCGCCAACCTGGCCAACGCCTACACGCCCTCGTTTGCGCTGCTTGGCGTCGAGTCGCTGATCATGGAGCAATCCGAGATCGGCAGCATCTCCGACATGATCAAGGACTGCCTGCGCTGCGGCAAGTGCAAGCCGGTCTGCTCGACGCACGTGCCGCGCGCCAACCTGCTCTACTCGCCGCGCAACAAGATCCTCGGCGTCGGCCTGCTGGTCGAAGCGTTTTTGTACGAGGAACAAACGCGGCGCGGCATCTCGCTCAAGCATTTCGAGGAGTTCTCGGACGTCGCCGACCATTGCACGGTTTGCCACAAATGCCTGAAGCCCTGCCCGGTCGACATCGACTTCGGCGATGTGTCCATCGCCATGCGCAACTTCCTGCGCAAGACGGGCAAGAAGAAATCGGCGCCGGGCACCCGGCTGGCCATGGCCTTCCTCAGCGCCACCGATCCGGCGCGCATCAAGGCGCTCAAGACCGGCATCGTTGACCTCGGCTACCAGGCCCAGCGCCTCGGCCATCTGATCGCCAAAACCCTCGGCCTGACGCAGGAGACAGTGCGCCACCCGCCTGCCTCGCTGGGCCGGCCGGATGTGAAGACGCAGGTCATCCACTTCCTCAACAAGCCGCTGCCGGCGAACGTACCGCGGCGTACCGCGCGTGCGCTGCTCGATATCGAGGACGCCGCGATGATCCCGGTGATCCGCGACCCCAATCGTGGCAATGGCGGTAATGGCGGGGGCGAGGAAAGCGAAGCAGTCTTCTATTTCCCCGGTTGCGGCTCGGAGCGCCTGTTCTCGCAGGTCGGCCTCGCCACGCAAGCGATGCTCTGGCATGTCGGTGCCACCACGGTGCTACCGCCCGGCTATCTCTGCTGCGGCTATCCGCAGACTTCGTCCGGCGACGAGGACAAGGGCACTGCGATCACCACGCAGAACCGCGTGCTGTTCCACCGCGTCGCCAACACGCTCAACTACCTCGACATCAAGACGGTGATCGTCAGTTGCGGCACCTGCATGGACCAGCTGCTGAAATACGAATTCGGGCGCATTTTCCCCGGCTGCCGCCTGCTCGACATCCACGAATACCTGATGGAGAAGGGCGTGAAGCTGGATGGCGTGCAGGGCACGCAGTACCTCTACCACGATCCCTGCCACACGCCGATGAAGTCGCACAACCCGATCAAGGTGGCAAGTACGCTGCTCGGCAAGCCGGTGCTGCTGTCCGATCGCTGCTGCGGCGAATCAGGCACGCTGGCGGTGACCCGTCCCGACGTGTTAACACAGGTGCGCTTCCGCAAGCAGCAGGAAATCGAAGCCGGCGTGGCACAGTTGCAAAAAGTCGGCGCTGGCGGGACGGCGGCGTCGGCAAGCGGCGTGAAAAAAATCCTGACTTCCTGCCCAAGCTGCCTGCAAGGGCTGTCGCGTTACCGCGAGGATGCCGCCATCGAGGCCGACTACATCGTCGTCGAGCTTGCGCGCCACATTCTTGGCGAGGACTGGCTCGACCGCTACGTGAATGTCGCCAACGCCGGCGGTATCGAGCGCGTGCTGCTCTGATTCAGGACTGTTCGACGAGTTGTACGGTGGTTACGGCGGTTTGCCTGTCGATGTCGAGCAGCAGTTCGCAATATTCGGTCTGCGGCTCGACGGGTGTGGGGTCGTCGGCACAGGAGCAGCCGGCGAGAATCCCGCTGAAGAAGATCCCCACCTTTGCTTGAATCCGGTTGCCGTCAGTGCTCGCGCTGAGAAAGAGTACTTCGATGCGCTCGTCGGAGACCGCACTCGTTCCGGATAAAGCCTGTTGCAGCGGCAGTTCGTCAGTGCGTTCCGCCAGTTCGCGCTTGAGTGTGGCGGCGAAGTCCGGCGTATCCCAGGCACGCAGGGAATCAGGCAGCTTGAGGGGTTCGAACAGTTGGGTCATGATCTTGCCGTGTCAGTGGGTCGAATTTTATGTGATCCGCGCGATAATCCACTCATGAGACAAACGACGACTACCCTGGAGATTAACAGCAACGGGCGCGGGCTGTTCGAGATCACGTCCGAACTGCGTGACCTGGTGCGCGGCAGCGGCATCCGCGACGGCCTACTGACCGTGTTTTGCCGCCACACCTCGGCTTCGCTGTTAATCCAGGAAAACGCCGACCCCGATGTGCGCCACGATCTCGAGGCATATTTTTCACGCTTGTCGCCCGATGGCCAACCAGGCTGGCGTCACAACAACGAAGGACCGGACGACATGTCGGGCCATATCCGCAGCGCGCTGACGCAGACCACTATCGGCATTCCGCTTGTTGATGGTGCGCTGGTGCTGGGCACCTGGCAGGGCGTTTTCCTCTGGGAACACCGCACCCGCGCACACCGGCGCGAGGTGGTGTTGCATCTGATCGGCGAATAATGTGCGGCATCGCGGGTGAGCTGAGGTTCGACGGCGGCCGGCCCGATCCGGCCGTGATCGAGCGCATGAACGCCCGCCTCGCGCGGCGCGGCCCGGATGGCGCTGGCCTCTGGAGCGAAGGACCCGTCGCGTTCGGCCATCGCCGGTTGGCGATCATTGACCTCTCCGAGCGTTCACACCAGCCGATGGTTGACGCCGCCGCCGGCCTCGCGCTGGTCTTCAACGGCACGATCTACAACTATCCCGAACTGCGTCACGAACTGATCGGCCGTGGGCACGCATTCTTTTCGGATGGCGACACCGAAGTCATCTTGCGCGCCTATGCGGAGTGGGGTGAAGCCTGTGTCGAGCGCCTGCACGGCATGTTCGCCTTCGCCATCTGGGATGGCCGCAAGTTATTTCTCGCACGTGACCGGCTTGGCATCAAGCCGCTCTACTTCGCCCGCACCGACAAGTTCTTCCGCTTTGCCTCGAATACGCAGGCGCTACTCGCGGCCGGCGAGGTCGACACGAGCCTGGATCCAGTGGCGCTGCATCACCAGTTCACGCTGCATGCCGTCGTGCCGCCGCCCTTCACGATCCTCAAGGGCATCCGCAAGCTGGAGCAGGGCACGACACTGAGCATCGACGCCGCCGGCCGGACGACGGAAAAGCGCTATTGGTCGCTGACCGCGCAGCGTCCGGCCATGGCGCGCAGCGAAGCGGAATGGACGGAAGCGATCCACGATGCCCTGCGCGTCGCGGTGAAGAAGCGCATCGAGATCGCCGATGTCAAGGTCGGCGTGCTGCTCTCCGGCGGGCTCGATTCCTCGCTGCTCGTCGCGCTGCTGGCCGAGCAGGGCGTGCCGGATCTCATGACCTTTTCGATAGGCTTCGAGGATCACCCCGAGGAGCGCGGCAACGAGTTCGAATATTCCGATGCCGTGGCCGAGCATTTCGGCACGCGTCACCACAAGTACGCCATCCCGAACGCGGAAGTGCTGCGCCGTTTGCCTGAGGCGGTCGACTGCATGGCCGAGCCGATGGTCAGCCAGGATGCCGTTTCCTTCTATCTGCTCGCCGAACGGGTAGCGCAGACGGTGAAGGTAGTGCAGAGCGGGCAGGGCGCGGACGAGGTGTTCGCCGGCTATTCGTGGCATCCGAGGATGGCGGCCGAGATGCATGGTGCCCCTGTTGAACGCATGCGTCACCACTACTTCGACCGCGACCACGCCGAATTCGCCGCAATGATCGAAGCGCCGTATCAGGCCGGTGATGTCACGTCCGAACTGCTCGCCGCGAAACTTGCCGAACCGTTTGCCGATGAATTCATTGATCAGGTGTTGCGCGCCGAGGCGACGCTGCTAATCACCGACGATCCAGTGAAACGCGTCGACAACATGACCATGGCCTGGGGGCTTGAGGCGCGTGTACCCTTCCTCGATCACCACCTCGTCGAACTCGCCGCGCAGATGCCCCCGGAACTGAAACTGGGGTCAGGCGGCAAGCACGTCCTCAAGCGCATTGCGCGCGGCCTGCTCCCCGACCTCGTCATCGACCGGCCCAAGGGCTATTTTCCGATGCCGGCGCTGAAATTCGTGCGCGGCGAATTCCTCGAATTCATGCGCGGCATCCTCGATGCGCAGGCTTGCCGCCAGCGCGGCATCTACAAGCGCGCTTATGTCGACATGCTGCTTGCCGAACCGGAAAAACACCTGACGCGCATCCAGGGCAGCAAGCTCTGGCACCTCGCGCTGCTGGAGTTCTGGCTGCAGCGCAACGTCGACCGCCGCCTCTGAAAGTCGGCGCTGACAAGACGGCGGTTTTGCATTAGAACGGCATTGAGAATTTCACCCAGATCGCGTCCGCGGAACTCTTGCGGGAAAACTGGCCGGTGTAATCGAAACGCACAGTGGCACCGCTCTTCTTCAGAATGTCTATGCCAAAGGATAGGTCGGCATAAGTCCGGTCTGCCTTGGTGATGATCGTGAAAGGCTCGACACCCGCCGGCGCGCCCTGCAGGCTGGCCGTGATGTGCCAGTCGTTGTTGCCCAGGAAGTGCGTCAGGCCCAGGCGGAGATATTGGCGTAGCAGCGTGCCTTCTCCACCCCACTTGCGTTCGCTGCCGAATTCGATCGCCGGGTGCAGCGAAACAAACGTGTCACGTTCTTTCGCCACGTTCAGGTTGGCGCCCCCCGCACCGGATTCGGTGTAAGCGTTGCGCGACACATGCGTGACACCTATGCCCAGCATCGGACGCACATAGGCATCGTCGCCCGACAGCAGGTCATGGCTGACCCTGCCATTGAGTGAGACGGACCACAATTCCTGCCTGGCCAGGGCACGAACATTCGGTGTGGCAAGATCCACCAGCCGCCGGCTGTCGTAGCGACCGTAGCCGGTGCTGAGCGAAGCGGAGATCCGCGTTGGATCGTAACGACGCTTTAGTATCAGGCCGGCTTCGAAGTGTTCGCCATCGACATCCGAATAAACGGAATTCAGATCGGACTTCTGATACGAAAGCCCGAAGCCGAAATGCATGTCGGTTTTCACCTCACGTTGCAGACCGCCGGCCAGCGTCAGCGCATCCAGCTTGTAGCCCGGGTTCAGGTCCGTCCGCCGCTGATCCTTGCTGCTGCCGCCGACGCGCATCCAGTTGCATTCTCCTTCGCGGATGAATCGATAGTCGCCCTCGCGTTGCCGACAACTGTGCATGGCGTCGTTGAAATCCAGACTGGATGTAGTCGAACAGGTTGGCGAGATTGCCCAGTGCGCCCGGTCCGAGTTTTTCATAGGCCGCCGCCAGACTCGCATCATCGGGCAGGTTGATCAGGCTCGCGATGTAGGGCGCGATGCTCGTGGAGCCGCCCGCAGCCTGGATCGCATTCAGGTGAGCGCCGATATTCCGTGCATTCAGGCCCAGATTTGCCGGCGCGAAGTTAACGCTGGAGCTGACCGCAATTTCATTGGCACTTGGATAGGACAGCGCGTAACGGACGATGGATGAAGTCGGCGCGCTCAGCAACAGCCCATCATCGATGACACCGCTACTGGCAGACAGCACGACACTCTGTTGGGTTCCGGTTCGCGCGAAGCCCGTATCGACCGGATTCAGCCAGATGCCACCACCGACCTGGGCGCTGCCGGAGACATTCAGTCGATCGCTCGCAAGGCCGGCCAGGCTCAGGTCGAGCACCAGCATGCCGGTGCCGCCCTGGAGCAGATTGCCGGTCAAGGTCGTCACCTGGACGTTCCCCGTGCCACCCGGCGACAGTGCGCCCGCGTTGCTATAGGGAAGTCCCGCACCGACTGCAATCGTGGCGAACGGGTTGAACTGTGCCCCGCTGTAGTTGTTGAAGCTGTTGCTGCCGGTTCCCAGTTCGACATTGCCGGTGAGCGTGCCGTAGTTGTCAACACGCTCGTTCCCGCTGCCGCTGACGATGGCACGGCCGCTCAGCGCTGACACGTTGCCGCGATTGGTCACTGTGTTGCCGGCGCCGTCGAGCACATTGATCCCCGAGCCGCTGCCGCTGCCGCCGCTGATCGAGCCGCCAAGGACATTGACCGTGACGTCGCCGTTGCCCGCCATGCCCACGCTCTGGGCGACGATGCCATGCGCGTCTGCGCCAACGATGGCGATATTGCCCGAGCTATTGACGACGACCACTTCACCCAGGCCACCGTACCCCCCACCGCTCATGCCGCCGATGCTCTGCGCCACGATGCCATGCGCCGCCGTGCCGGCGGTATGGATGCCGCCCTCGTTCGTGACTGTGACCACCCCACCCGACCCTCGACCGCCGACGCTGCCGGCAAAACCGAAGCCGAAGCCGACCCCGCCGCCAAGCCCGCCACCGCCACCGATGCTCTGGGCGAGGATGCCGACCGCACCGGTACCCTCGGTGCTGATGTTGCCCTTGGTCACGACCAGGATTTCGCCGCCGTTGCCGGCATTGCCACCCGCACCGCCCAATGCAAAGTTGAAGCCGAAATCGTTGATACCGCGGTCGATGTTGCCGGCGTAACCGCCGCCGCCGCCAATGCTCTGGGCCAGGATGCCATGCGCAACGACGCCCGCAGTGGTGATGTTGCCGTCGATGAGCACATCGACACGGCCGCCGTTGCCGGCTGCACCGCCGCGGCCACCGAGGCCGATCGAACCATCGCCGCCGACGGCGCCGATGCCGCCTATCCCGCCGCCGCCGCCGATGCTTTGCGCCATGACGGCGATGGAAGCGGCGCCTTCGGTGGTGATGCTGCCGCTACTTTTACTGTCGATGTAGACCGCCTTGCCGTCGCCGCTGTTCGCGCCACTCCCGCCAACCGTGATATGGAGGTCGCCTTCATCCTGCACAGGCAACAGGTCGAGGAAGGGTTCGAGTTCTTCCGGAACGCCGAAATCCTGCCAATCCAGACCATGGTAGCCGCTGCCGCCGAGTCCGCCGCCGCCACCGATGCTCTGGGCAAGGATGCCGAAGGCGTCCGCCCCGCGCGTGACGATGCTGCGGGTGTTGTCGATGCGCACGCTGCCGGCATCCTCGCCGGTTCCCGCACTGCCGCCGATGCTTAGTGTGGCGCCGACGCTGATGCTGGCCGGGTCGGGCAGTTCGGGTTGCATGGAATTCCAGTTCGAGGGATCAATGCTCAGGATCATTGAGCGTGCATCGCCGCCCGCGCCGCCGCCACCACCGATGCTCTGCGCGAAAATGCCGTGCGCGCCGACGCCGGACGTGTCGATCATGTTGCGGTTGGTCACCACCACTTCATTGCCGAGGTTGCCGCTCGCGCCCTTGCCGCCGATCGCCATCGCGAAGTCCACCTTGACTTCGAGCTGCGGTTCCCCTTCACTCGGCCCGCTTGGCATGGAAATGTTCGCCGTCGCCGCGATGCTCTTGCCGCCATCGCCGCCGCCGCCGCCGATGCTCTGTGCCAGCACGCCATAGGCGTAATCCTTGCGGGTCGTGATCCGGCCATCGTTGGTGACGTCCACGCGACCGGCCGCACCGCCTGTGCCGCCGTCGCCGCCCAGCGCAATCGCGATGTTCACGCTGCCGGTCGGGTAGGGTTCCGGAATCGGAATCAGGCTGCTGAAGTTCGCCATCACCGCGCCGCTGGAACCACCCGTGCCGCCACCGCCGCCGATGCTCTGCGCCACGATGCCGTAGGCGTATTCCTCCCGGGTCTCGATGTTTCCCCTGTTGATGACTTTTACCGTGTTGGCGGTGTTGCCAATGCCGCCGTCGCCGCCCATCGCCAAGCTGAGTCCGCCGAAGGCGGTGACACTGCCCGAAATGCTCAAGCCGCCCGCGCCGCCGCCGCCGCCGATGCTCTGTGCGAGGATGCCATGGCTCTGGCGGCCGTGGGTGACGATGTCGCCGTCTGCGTATACATCGACTGTTCCGCCCAAACCACCGGAGCCGCCGTCGCCACCGAAAGCCAAACCAATCGCGGCAGGATTGAGCAGTGAGCCGGTGATGCTCGCGCCGCCGGCACCGCCGCCGCCGCCGATGCTTTGCGCGACGATGCCGTGCGAACGCTCGCCATACGTGGTGAGCGTTCCGGCGATGCCCGCATCCGCGCTGCCCAGCTTGACCGCCTTGGCATAGCTGCCGCTGCCGCCGTCGCCACC
>CAWFIW010000003.1:0-184728 GCA_963816095.1 uncultured beta proteobacterium | reverse complement strand
TGGCGCGCTTACATCTGTGTCGCCGGGGAGAAGTCGTTCAGGATTTCTGTCACTGGGGAACTCATATGCATAGTTGGCCGGCGCGAGTGCTTCGCCGATGCGGATCAGTTGTACAAAGTTGTGCCCGTTGTTGCCGGAATCGCCACCGGTCAGGCCTGCTGCTGTTTCTTCCAGTAGTTGATCCAGGCTGCTACCCTCAGCGATGGCGCGTGTGATATCAGTTGCTTCGCTAACGCGGCCAAGCAGGGCGGCATCCTTGGCGTCGGGCAGATCATTGCCGATTACCGCCGCGTCGAGGGTGACGGTTTCATGGTTGCGGAGCAGGAACTTGTGTCCGTCATCGAGAGAGAGCTCTACGCGGCCGTTTTCACCGGTAACGATGATTTCACCTTCGAAGACCTGGTCGCCCAGATGGAGCGGGCGCTGCTTGCCATCCGTGCCGCGGGCAAATGCCTGACCTTCGATGAGGGAAACGGTGCCGATGACTTTGCCTTCGTTGGCCATGATCTTGCTCCAGATGGAATTTGCGATTGCCCGACTATAGGCGGCTAAGCATCAGCCTGGAACTGTACCGAAGTACAGGATGGTGCCGAACAGGGAGGTGCCGGTGCTCGTGGGGCTGACGAGCTGCTTAGGGCCGGTCAGCGCGGGCGTTGCCCGTGGACGACGAGGGACAGTTGCAGTCGGTCACGGACGTCGAGTTTTTCGAGAATGGCGCCGACATGTGCCTTTACGGTTCGCTCGGTAATGCCAAGAGAACGGGCGATTTCCTTGTTGCTGGCGCCGGCCGCCACGGCCGTTGCCACCTCGCGTTCGCGCTGGGTAAGTCCTGCGTCCCATGGTGTGGCGGCTGGCTTGGCCGTCGCTGCGGGAAAGTGCAAGGAGGCGCGCAGGAGCCGCTGCATCAGCGTTTCTCCGATCCAGAGGCCGCCCTGGGCAACGACTTCGGCGATGCGCCGCAGGAGCTCCGGTGCTGCATGGGTATTGCAATAGCCCTTTGCCGCAGCGCCAAAACTGGTCATGGCTTGTTCATCGTCAGGCAGGTCGGCCAGGACGACGCAGGCGATATCCGGCCCGAGCCTGCGGCGTACCGCCGCCAGGGTATCAGCCACCGCGTTGTCCGTCAGGCGTATCCAGGCGATGGCTTGGCCCCGGACGGCCGAGGTTTTTGCGTCCATCCGCAAGGCGCGCGCTTCAGGAAATGCTTCGGTCCAGCGCGGCAACATGTCGCCGCGTCTGGAGATAAACAGGTGTTTGGTCTGTGTGGGCATGCGCGAACCGTTAGCGTTCAGTGAACGCAAGTTGCTTGGCACGCAAGATGGGCTTGAGCAGGTAGCCGAGCACACTCTTTTTGCCAGTCACGATATCGACTTCGGCCACCATGCCGGGGATGATCGGCAGGTTGTCACCGAGCGTGGCCTGAGTGGTACGCACGCGAACAACGTAGAAGGTATTGCCTCGCTCGTCGGTGACTGTATCAGCCCCGATCTGCTCAAGCACGGCGTCCATGCCGCCATAGATCGAGAAATCGTAGGCGGTAAAACGCACCATGGCTGCTTGCCCCGGCCGCAGGAAGGCGATGTCCCTGGGTTGCACCTTGGCCTCCAGCAACAGGGCATCTTCCAGTGGCACGACTTCGATGACGTCCTTGCCGGGTTGCACCACACCGCCCACGGTATTTACCAACAGGCGCTTGATGGTGCCGCGTACCGGGGACCTGATGGCAGCGTGCTTGACCTTGTCGGCCAGGCCGACACCGCTTTCGCCCAGCGCATTGAGCCTGGTCAGCGTTTCTGCCAGTTCCTTGCCTGCCTCGTTGCGGAAGGTAAGCTCGACTTCCTCGATCTTGTGGCTGGCCTCGCCAATAGCGGCCTGCGAGCGCTGGATTTGTGCGGCGGCCATGTCACGCTCGCCGCGGAAACGGGAAACGTCACGCTCCAGCCGCAGCAGTTCGACCTCCGATACGGCACCCGAACTGATCAATGGTCGAGTCACCGCGAGTTCGCGCGCCGACAGTTCGTAGGCTTGCGAGGCTTGGTCGCGCTTGGCGCGCATTTCCGAAAGTTCCTGCTGACGCTGGGTCAACTGCTGACGGGCGATGGAGATATGTGCGTTGAGTTCTGACTTGCGGCTTTCGTACAGGCGCCGTTCTTCCGCGACCGTGGTCGGGTCGTTTTTCACGGCCTCGATCGGCGGTTCGAAGGGTTTTCCATCGGTCAGCGCCCGCAGTCGGGCGGCTTTCGCCTGCAGCGAATAGAGCTGCGAGTTGCTCTCGTTCACCGAGGACTCGAAGCGGGTCGGGTTGACCTTGAGCAGCATCTGCCCTGCTTCAACTATCTGGCCTTCATGAACCAGGATTTCGGAGACGATGCCGCCGTCGAGGCTTTGCAGTACCTGCAGTTGCCGCGAGGGAATCACCTTGCCCTCGCCCCGGGCAATTTCGTCGATCCGTGCAACTGCTGCCCACATGACGGCGAGCGCCAGCACGATCGTGAGTGTCTTGACCAGCATGCGAGCGCGCAGCGGTTCCTGGTGAATGATGACGTAGTTGGCGTCGGCGACGAAGTCGTTTTCCGGTGGCGCGGGGTCTACCTTCCATTGTGCGATCCAGCGATCGACCCGCGGCTGCAAGCGCTGCCGCAGGGCCTCAAGAGCGCGATGCACGTGGCCAATAATATTGAGCAGGTGAGTGGTGCCGAGCTTTTTCATGCCACCCATTCCCACTGGCTGATGTGCGGGACTTGAAAAGTCGGCGCTGGCGAGACGGCGTAGGCCCTCATGCTGCCCGTCCCACGCGGCCAGACTGCAGGGCTTCCACGACCTGGTCCTTCGGTCCGTCGGCGACGACCTGGCCATCGTCGATGACGATAATGCGTTGCGCGAGATCGATCAGGCTCATGCGATGGGTCACGATCACCACGGCCTTGTGCTCGGCGAAAGTACGCAGGTGCTCCTTGAACTGTGCTTCCGAGGTGAAGTCCATCGAACTGGTGGGCTCGTCGAGCAACAGGATCGGCGGGTCGAGCAAGAGCGCGCGGGCAATGGCAACGCCCTGGCGCTGGCCGCCGGAGAGTGATTCGCCGCGTTCGCCAATAAGCATGTCGAATCCCTGCGGATGGCGATTGACGAAATCGGTGAGGCCAGCCACTTCTGCTGCCGCGAAGATGGCGCTGTCGTCGGCGTAGGGGGCCCCGATGGCAATATTTTCCCGCAGCGAGCCATAGAACAGCAGGGTGTCCTGGGCGACGTAGCCGATGTTGCGGCGAACGTCGACCGGATCGAGCTGCCGGATATCGACACCATCGATCGTGACGGTGCCCTCGGTGGGCAAATACAGGCCGAGCATGAGCTTTTGCAAGGTTGTCTTGCCGGAGCCGACACGCCCCAGTACCACCACGTGCTCGCCCGGATGCACGCGAAAGGAAATGCCCTTGAGGGCCTCTTGCTCGATGTTGGGATACTTGAAGCGGACATCCTTGAATTCGATTTCACCGCGAATCTCCGGCCGGTGCACGAATGCCGCCTCGTTGCCCCGTTCCGTCGGTTTCTGCATGGTTCCTTCGAGCGATTCCAAAGCCATCCGGGCGTTCTGGTACTGCATCAGCAGGCCGACGATCTGGCCCAGCGGCGCCAGCGCGCGCCCCGAAAGCATGGTGGCAGCGATCAGTCCGCCCATGGTCAGCATGTGCTCGTGAATCAGGTAGACGCCGGCAATGACCGTGGTCAGGCTGACGAACTGCTGGATAGTGGCGACGCCGTTGATGGCGGACGAAGACAGCAGGCGCAATTCGGCGCTGACGCGCGAAAGGAAGGCGGCGGTCTTCTCCCATTTTTCCTGCATCAGACTCTCGGCGCCATGTGCCTTGATGGTTTCCAGTGCGGTCAGGCTTTCGATTAGCGTGGCGTTGCGCAGCGCCGAGGCACGGTAAGTCGTCTCGGAGAGTTCTTGCATCCTGTGCTGAATGATGTAGCTGTAAATCACCACGGCGACCATGCCGAGCATCGGCAGGGCGACCAGCGGCCAGGAGATCCAGAGAATCAGCAGGAAGAACAGCAGGGCGAAGGGCAGGTCGATCAGCGCCGTGACTGTTGCCGAGGCAATGAAGTCGCGCACCGATTCGAAAGAACGCAGGGTTGAAGCAAACGATCCCACCGAGGCCGGGCGGTCTGACAGGCGCATGCCCAGCACCCGCTCCATGATCAGTGCCGACAGCTTGAGGTCGATGCGTGCGCTCGCCAGATCGATGAAATGGCCACGAAGCAGCCGCAGAAGATAATCGACTCCCAGCACCAGTACAAGACCGCCGGCCAGCATCCAGAGTGTTTCTTGCGCGAAGTTCGGCACGACGCGGTCGTACACGTTCATCGTGAACAGGGGCATCGCCAGCGCGAACAGGTTGATCAGCAACGCGGCCGACAGAATGTCGCGATAGACCGGAAACTGTTCAATGACCGCGCCCCAGAACCAGTGGCGCTGTTTCACCTCGCCTAATTGCGGCGTGCGCTGATCGAAACGAAAATGCGGCCGAGCGAAAATGCTAATGCCGGTGTAGCGTTCCAGCAGCGCCGTTCGGCTCAGGCCAACAGAACCCTGCCCGGTTTCTGGAAACAGCAGCCGCGCGGTGCGGTTGTCGCCCTCACCTTCCCATCCCATCAGGATGCAGGCTTCGTTGCCATGTAGCAGCAGTATCACCGGCAACAATGCGTCGTCGATCGATGTGAGCGGGCGGCGCAATATCTTGCTGTAGAGGCCGGCACGTGCGGCCGCACGTGCAAACAACGAAGGCGGCAATACACCCTTGGACAATGGCAAGCCTGCGGAAAGTGCCGCACGCGTGGCTGGCCGCCCATGAATCCGCGTCAGCTCAACCAGGCAGTCCAGCAGTGGGTCGGAATGCAGTACATCCTCGTGTAGACGCTCCGCAGCTTTTGGTTGATCCATAGGCGACTGCGGTTAACGAGAGGTACTTGTTGAGTTAAGAAATTGCTGCATTCTGATTTCTGACGTGTATGCCTGAAAATGTTCTGAAAAGGGGATTCTCGAAGGCTGGCGTGATATCCGGTTAAGCAACATAGCACACCCAATTTCCTTTGAATCTTAACCAATACTCAATCCCGCATACGCAAAAGGATGTCCCCTGATTGGGGCTATTTCAGGGCAATCGCATGCACGGGCATGCGCCAATAAAAAGCCCCTGAGAGCTTGCACTCTCAGGGGCTTTGGCACTTCTTGCTACGTGTTGCGCCTTTGTTCTGGCGACCCCACGGGGATTCGAACCCCGGTTCATACCGTGAAAGGGTATTGTCCTAGGCCTCTAGACGATAGGGTCTTCGTCCTTGGTGGAGGTACGCGGGATCGAACCGCGGACCTCTTGCATGCCATGCAAGCGCTCTCCCAGCTGAGCTATACCCCCACAAGAGAGCGCGCATTATACGGATGCCCATTGGGCGTGTAAACCACCGACAAAACATTTTTACAGCACCTTGCCAGGGTTCATCAACAGATGTGGGTCGATGGCGTGTTTGACTGCCCGCATCAGATCCATCTCTATGGGGTTCTTGTAGCGCAAAATCTCCTCGCGCTTGAGTTGGCCGATGCCGTGTTCGGCGGAGATTGATCCGCCTAGCTCATGCACGAGGTCGTGCACGACGCGATTGACCGCGGGTGTCTGCGCAATGAAGTCGGTGTTGTCTTGTCCGGACGATTCGGATGATTGGGACTGGTTGTAATGCAGGTTGCCGTCGCCGAGGTGGCCGAAGCAGACGATGCGCACACCGGGAAACTGTGTCGCAAGGGCTGCATCGGATCGCTCGATGAATTCGGGGATGCGTGAAACCGGCAACGAAATGTCATGCTTGATCGAGAGCCCTTCGGTTTTTTGCGCCGCGGCGATGTTCTCGCGCAGGGCCCAGAATGCTTGTGCCTGCGCTGTGCTGCTGGCGATGGCGGCATTGCTGACTTCTTGCGCTGCGCTGGCCTCGAAGAGCAATTCTTCGAGTGGTGCGGCGAGATCGGACTCCATCGTGTCGGAAAGCTCGATCAGTACCTGCCAGGGTGAGCCCTCATCAGAATTGCGCGGCAGCGGGTCGCGGCTGTGCGGGATGTGCTGCAGCACGAGATCGAGCGCCGGGCGGCCGACCAACTCGAATGCCGTCACGCGACCGCCGATTTTTTCGCGCAGCCGCGTGAGTAAGGCCACTGCGGCAGCGGGTGTCGGCACTGACGTCCAGGCGGTGGCAACCTGGCGCGGCCGGGAAAAAAGCTTGAGCACGGCCGCAGTGATCAGCCCAAGCGTGCCTTCGGCACCAATGAACAGGTGCTTCAAGTCGTAGCCGGTATTGTCCTTGCGCAGGCCACGCAGACCGTTCCAGATACGGCCGTCGGGCAGCACCACCTCGAGGCCAAGACAGAGTTCACGCGCATTGCCATAGCGCAGCACCTGTACGCCGCCGGCATTGGTGGCCAGGTTGCCGCCAATGGTCGCCGTGCCTTCCGACGCCAGTGAGAGCGGAAACAGCCTGCCGGCTTCCGCGGCAGCAGCTTGTACAGCGGCGAGCGTGCAGCCAGCCTCGACGGTCAGCGTGTTGTTGGCGGTGTCGATGGCACGCACCCGATTCAGCCGGGTGAGACTGATCACCACTTCGCCCTGGATAGGTGTGGCGCCGCCGCACAGGCCGGTGTTGCCGCCCTGCGGCACGATGGCAACGTTCGCTGTGGCACAAGCCCTGACTACGGTGGCGACCTCTGCTGTGTTGGCTGGCTTGACCACGCAAAGCGGTTGACCCGAATAGCGCCCGCGCCAGTCGGTGCAGTAGGGCGCAATGTCGAACGGTTCGGTCAGTATGTGGGCTGCGCCCAGCGTGGCGCGCAGGGTGTCGATCAGTGGCTTCATGGGTTCAAAACAAATTCGATTGCCGGCAGCATGCGCTTGACGGCGGCGCTGCCTTCGGCGATAGCTTCGGCCGCCCGATGGTAGTCCATCAATCCCAGGTGCGCGAGGCGTGGCGAGATCAGCACGTCGGCCGGCTCGCCGGCCAGGCGGCTCCGGGCGATGCGTGTCTGCATGATGTTGATGCTGGTCGACAACACGGCGGCGAGCGACGGTTGCTCATGATCGTGCTTGAGCCCCAGACTGGTCAGCAGCTTGCCGGTCCAGCCCGGGTTGCCGTTTCCTGAGGCCTTTGCATCCTGTTTCAGCGAACGACCGACGATGTTCGAGCCGAGGTCTACAGCGATGACTATGTCAGCGCCCAGCGCCCGGCACAAGGAGACCGGCACTGGATTGACGAGTCCGCCATCGACCAGTAGCCGGCCATCGCGATTGACCGGAGACAGCAGGCCTGGCAGGGCAATCGAGGCCTGCACGGCGGCCGCGACCGAACCCTCGCGCAACCAGATTTCACGCCCGTTGGCGAGGTCCGTCGCCACACAGGCGAAAGGCAGCGGCAGCGCCGAAAAATCCTTGTCCACAAAGTGGCGTTTGAAAAAGGTGATCAGCTTGTCGCCTTTGATCAACCCGCCACCAAAGCTGACATCGATTAGCCCGACTACATCCTGCCAACTCAGCCCGGATACCCACTGCTCCAGATCGTCCAGGTCACCGTCTGCATAGGCCGCGCCCACCAGGGCGCCGACCGAGCAGCCACACAGTATGTCCGGCGTGATGCCGGCTTCCTGCAAGGCGCGGAGTACGCCGATGTGTGCCCAGCCGCGCGCAGAACCGCTGCCCAGCACCAACCCGATTTTCGGTTTCATACCGGTCCGGCACTCACGGTGGCATACAGGTCGTGGACGTCGCAGTCGGTGATGGTAACTTCGGCAAACTCGCCGATTTCGAGATCATGTCCATCGGCGATGTAGACGAGGCCGTCGATGTCAGGTGCATCCCCCTCGGTCCGGGCGACGGCGCCTTCCTCGTCAATGTCATCGACAAGCACCGTCAGGGTACGGCCGATCTTCGCCTCGAGGCGCTGGGTCGAGATATCCTCCTGATGGCGCATCAGGCGCGCCTTGCGCTCTTCGCGCACGGCTTCCGGCAGTGCGCCGGGCAGGGCATTGGCTGCTGCGCCCTCGACTGGCGAGTAGGCGAAGGCCCCGACGCGGTCGAGTTGCGCAACGTCGAGGAAATCGAGCAGCTCGTTGAACTCGGCTTCCGTCTCGCCGGGGAACCCGGTGATGAAGGTGCTGCGGATCGTCAATTCGGGCACGGCCTTGCGCCACGCAGCGATGCGGTCGAGTACACGGTCGACATCGCCCGGCCGCTTCATCAGCTTGAGAATGCGCGGACTGGCGTGCTGGAAGGGGACGTCGAGGTAGGGCAGGAGCTTGCCTTCTGCCATCAGCGGCAGCAGGTCGGCGACGCTCGGATAAGGATAGACGTAGTGCAGGCGCACCCACATGCCCAGCTCGCCGAGTTCGCGGCACAACTCGAAGAGCCGGGTTTTTACCGGGCGACCGTCGACGAAGCCGGTGCGGTACTTGGCGTCGACGCCGTAGGCGCTGGTGTCCTGCGAGATGATGATGAGTTCGCGCACGCCTGCCTCTGCCAGTGTTTCGGCTTCTTTCAATACCTCGCCGATCGGGCGGCTGACGAGGTCGCCACGCAGGCTGGGAATGATGCAGAAGCTGCAACGATGGTTGCACCCTTCGGAGATCTTCAGGTAGGCGAAGTGGTCGGGCGTGAGGCGGATGCCCTGCGGCGGAACGAGGTCGACAAAGGGGTCGTGCTGGGGAGGCAGCTGCGCGTGTACCGCGGCCATTACCTCCTGTAGCGCATGCGGCCCGGTGACGGCGAGCACGGCGGGATGCGCGTCCTTGACGATGTTGCCCTTGGCGCCAAGGCAGCCGGTGACGATCACCTTGCCGTTTTCGGCGAGCGCCTCGCCAATGGCGTCGAGAGATTCCTCGACTGCGGCATCGATGAATCCGCAGGTGTTGACGACGACGAGGTCGGCACCGTCATAACTGCCGGATATTTCATAGCCCTCGGCGCGCAACCGGGTAAGAATCTGCTCGGCATCACTGGCGGCCTTGGGACAACCCAGCGAGACGAAACCGACTTGCGGCGCACGCTTGCGTTTCGACTGCACTATTTTTTCTTCTCGGCGGCGGCCTTTTCGGTGGCCGCAGGCGCGCCTGGCTTGAAGCCGGAAAACATCGTGCGCGTTTGTTCCTGGATGCCCTCCTGCATTTGCTGAAACATTTTCTGGCTCTGCTCGACGTAGGTCCCCATCATGTTCTGCATGGCCGGGCCCTGGAAGTTGAGGAACTGCGCCCACAGATCCTTGCTCATCGCGGGGTTGTCGCCATAGAGATGCGTGGCTTGATCCTGCAGCTTCTTCTGCATGTCGGCAAAGGCGCTGACATTGTTCTCGAGATACTGGCCCATCATGCCCTGCATGGCATTGCCATAGAAGCGGATCATCTGCGCCAGCAGGTCGGAGGTGAACATCGGTGCGCCACCCGCCTCTTCCTCGAGGATGATCTGGAGCAGGATGCTGCGGGTGAGATCGTCGCCCGACTTGGCATCCACCACGCGAAAGCCCTCATGCTTGAGCACGAGTTCCTTCACATCGACCAGCGTGATGTAGGTGCTGGTGCGCGTATCGTAGAGTCGGCGGTTCGGATATTTCTTGATGAGACGTGTCTGTTCGACCATGTTGTGTTCCCCCTTCATTCAGTACGTTTGTATTTCATGGGCCTAACGCCCTTTTATCTCAGGCTTTCTCCTTGACATACCGGCCGGGCGCGGGTTCACCGGGCGGATGCTGTTTGCTGCCCAGGCGTCCGCGTGCCGGCACTTCGCCTGCGGCATATTGCTTGAGCCAGTCGCTCCAGCGCTGCCACCAGCTACCCGGCACTTCGGTGGCGCCGGCCAGCCATGCTGCCGGACTCGCGGTGGTGCTGTCGTTGATCCAGTGGCTGCGCTTGTTCTTGGCGGCGGGATTGATCACGCCCGCGATGTGTCCGGACGCGCCGAGCACGAAGGTCGATTTTCCGCCGAGATGCTGGCGGCCGAGGTAGGAAGACTGCCAGGGCACGATGTGATCCTCACGCGTGGCGAGAATGAAGTTTGGCATGTCGACACGGCCGAGATCGGCCTTGACGCCACACATCGCCAGTTTGCCAGGTACGCACAGGTTGTTTTCCAGATAGAGGTGGCGCAGGTACCAGGCGGCGAAGGGGCCCGGGAGATTGGTGGAATCGCTGTTCCAGTAGAGCAGGTCAAAAGCCGTCGGCTTGTTGCCCTTGAGATAGTTGCCGACCACGTATTGCCAGATCAGGTCGTTGGCACGCAGGGCGGAAAAAGTGGTGGATAGTTCGCGCGCCGTCAGCAGGCCACCCTTGCCGATGGTCGCCTCGCGCTTGGCCACCGAGTTTTCATCGACGAAGACGCCGATCTCGCCGGTGTCGGTGAAGTCGAGCAGGGTGGTCAGCAAGGTCAGCGAAGCGACAGGGTCAGCGCCGCGTGCCTTGGCCACTGCGAGCGCCGCTGACAGGATCGTGCCGCCGACACAGAAGCCCAGCGCGTTGATTTGGTCGAGGCCGCAGATCTCCTGCACGATCCTGATTGCGGTGAGCGGTCCTTTTTCGATGTAGTCATCCCAGCTCAGGTGACCGAGATCGGCCTGCGGGTTGCGCCACGAGACGAGAAACACGGTTTGTCCCTGCGCGACGGCATAGCGGATGAAGGAGTTTTCCGGTTGCAGGTCGAGGATGTAGTACTTGTTGATGCAGGGGGGCACGACGAGGAGGGGACGCTTTGCCACGGCATCGGTGAGCGGCGCGTACTGCAGCAGCTGGAAGAGTTCATTCTCGAACACCACCGCACCCGGGGTGATGGCCAGATTGCGACCGACCTCGAAGGCGCTGTCGTCCGTCATCGAGATGCGGCCCTTTTCCATATCGCCGATCAGGTTCTGCAAGCCGAGCTTGATGCTTTCGCCCTTCGTTTCGAGGGCTTTCTGGATGAACTCTGGATTGGTCGCGGCGAAGTTGGAAGGTGCCAGCGCATCGACGAACATGCGGGTAGCGAACTGGACACGGTTGCGCTCAAGGCCCTTGGGGATGGGCGCCGTGTCGGCCATTTTCTTCAGGTAATGCGCGTTCAGCAGATAGGCCTGGTGCACATAATCGTAAATGGGGCTTTCCGTCCAGGCCGGGTGGCTGAAGCGCTTGTCGCCGGGCTCCGGCTGGACCAGCGGGGCGGTGGGCGCTTCTTTGTTGCGCTGAAGCATGGCCTGCCATAGCGCGGCCTGGCGCTCGCGCCATTCCTGTTGCAGGGCGAGCAGGGCAGCATTGGGGTCGTGTGAGGATGTCATGGGGTGATTTTGCATTGCACCATAAGGACTGTCAATCAGCGATCCAGATCAGGCTGGCCATGCGGCCGGTGATGCCGTCGCGGCGGTAGGAGAAGAATTGCTGCGCATCGCGTACTGTGCAAAAGTCGGCGCTGGGCCGTCCCAAGCCGATGTTCGCCCCCCTGTGGGGGGCAGCGAGCCGGGGTTGCGAGCGTGGGGGGCCATAAAAGTCGGCGCTGGTAGTACGGCATACACCCAACGTAGCGAGCCGCTGCCGAGCGAGCAGATAGATGTCGCACAGCCACTTGCCGTTTGTCTTGGTGATGAAAGCCTGAACCGCCTGCGGATCATGTGCGATGAAGATATTGCGCACCTCGTCGCCGACCTCGAAATGCTGCGGCCCGATGGCCGGCCCGAGCCAGGCCATGAGCCGTTCGCCGGGTACGCCCATGGCCGTGATCGTGGCTTCGATCACGCCGTCCGCAAGTCCGCGCCAGCCAGCATGCGCGCTGGCGACCACCGTGCCATCCACATCGCAAAGCAGCACCGGCAGGCAGTCGGCGGTGAGTACCGCGCAGACGATGCCCGGCGCACGAGCGAATGACGCATCGGCTTCTGCATTGCTGGTGGCCTGCGCCGCGTCACAGCAATAATTGCCATGCACCTGCTTCAGCCAGACAGGTTCGGCGGGCAGATGCGCACGCAGGCGGCGGCGATTTTCAGTAACGTCTGCAGGTGCGTCGCCGACATGGTCGCCGAGGTTGAGGCTGTTCCAGGGTGGCTGGCTGACGCCGCCCGCACGGGTTGTGACGCAGGCATGCACATTCGGTGGTGCCGGCCAGTCGGGCACGATGAAGCTGGATGATTCAAGCGCCACGCAGGGTCTCCAGCAGTGTCGCGAAGTCGGCTGGCTGTGACGCCTCCCAGTGCATTTCCGACCCGGTGACGGGATGCACGAGCACGAGTCGAAGCGCATGCAAAGCCTGGCGCGAAAAGGCATCAAGAGCCGCATCGCCGCATTTGGTCTTGCCATAGACCGGATCGCCGACGAGCGGGTGCTTGATGCTGGTCATATGCACGCGGATCTGGTGGGTGCGGCCGGTGTCGAGCCGGCACTCGACCAGGGTGCAATTGTGTGCCGGGTAGAAATGCTCGATGGGCGCAAAGTGCGTGCGGGCAATCTTGCCACCGTACTTGAGTACCGCCATCTTGGTGCGCTGTACCGGATGGCGGCCGAGCGGCGCATCTACCGTCCCGGAAGCAGAAACTCTGCCATGCACCAGCGCGAGGTAGTGGCGCTGCACCGTGCGTGCCTGCAACTGGCGGACGAGGTCGGTCTGGGCCTCCAGCGTTTTTGCTACCACCATCAGACCGGAGGTTTCCTTGTCGAGTCGATGCACGATGCCGGCGCGCGGCACGCCGGCCAGCGCCGGCACGTGGTGCAGCAGCGCGTTCATGAGTGTGCCGGTTGCGTTGCCATTACCGGGATGCACTACCAGTCCGGCCGGCTTGTCGATGACGATGATCGCGTCATCTTCGTAAATGATCGGGAGCGGGATGTCTTCCGCCGCATCCGAGGAAGTCGGCGCTGGCGGGACGGCGATGGTCAGCTTTTGTCCGCCCCAGACCTTGCGCTTGGCTTCGGCGTTTGCGCCATCGAGAAGAATCAGGCCGTCTTTCAGCCAGGTCTGCAGGCGGCTGCGCGAATGCTCGGGCAGCAGCTTTGCCAATGCCGCATCCAGCCGCAAGCCGGCACACTCGGGCGGCAGGGTGATTTCGTTATAATCGGCCGACTTCATTTGGCTTTTCTTTGGCTTAATTGTTGGCTTACTTGGAATTGGCTCATCATGCGTAGTTTAGCTTCCCTGCTTGTCCTGATCCTGACTGTCTTCGTCACCGGCTGCGGCCTGTTGCCCGATCAGGTCGACGAAACCGCTGGCTGGTCGGCCAACAAGCTTTACGCCGAAGCCAAGACCGCGATGTCCGACGGCGCCTATGACAAGGCCGTCAAGTATTTCGAGAAGCTCGAGGCGCGCTATCCCTACGGCCGCTATGCCCAGCAGGCGCAGATGGAAGTCGCCTACGCCTATTTCAAGCAACAGGACAAGGCGCTGGCCCTAGCCGCCTGCGACCGCTTCATCCGCCTGCACCCGAATCATCCGAACGTCGATTACATGTATTACCTGAAGGGGCTGGTGAACTTCAACGAGGATCTCGGCCTGCTCGGTTACGTCAGTTCGCAAGACCTCACCGAGCGCGATCCGAAGGCCGCACAGGAAGCCTTCGAGTCCTTCAAGGCGCTGGTGACGGCTTTCCCGGAAAGCAAGTACGCCAAGGATTCCGCGCTGCGCATGGCTTATCTCGTGAATACGCTCGCCGCACATGAGGTGCATGTGGCACGCTATTACATGCGGCGCGGCGCCTACATTGCCGCCGCCGGGCGTGCGCAGGCTGCGCTCAAGACCTATCCTGACGCACCGGCCAACGAAGAGGCGCTGTTCATCATGGTCAAGGCCTACGATGTACTCGGCATGAACGACCTGCGCGACGACGCCGAGCGCGTGATGAAGAAGAACTTCCCCAACAGCGAGTACTACAAGCGCGGCTTGAACAGGGAAGAGCCGTGGTGGAAGTTGTGGTGACCGGCTAGCATCTGGTGTCGCTGGCGGCGCGTCCTAAGCCGTTCTTTGGCGCCGCGCCTCGAACAGGCAGATTCCCGCAGCCACCGAGACGTTGAGGCTCTCGACCGAGCCGTACATCGGTATCCGCGCCAGTTCGTCGCAGGTCTCGCGCGTCAGGCGCCGCAGTCCTTCGCCCTCCGCGCCCAGTACCCAGGCCGTTGCGCCCTTCTGCTCGACCGCGTAGAGGCCCTGGGTGGCCTCGCCCGCCGCACCGATCGTCCAGATCCCGCGTTCCTTCATCTCGCGCAGGCTGCGTGCCAGATTGGTAACCACGATGTAGGGCACCGTTTCGGCCGCGCCGCTTGCCACCTTGACCGCCGTGGCATTGAGGCCGCAGGCGCGGTCCTTCGGCGCGATCACCGCATGCGCACCCGCCGCATCGGCGACGCGCAGGCAGGCGCCCAGATTGTGCGGGTCGGTCACGCCGTCGAGCACCAGCAGCAGTGCCGGTTCGGCGAGGCCATCCAGCACGTCGTCGACGCTGAGGTAGCGCTGCTGCGCGGCTACCTTCGCCACCACGCCCTGATGGCGTTCGCCCTTGGCCATGCCGTCGAGGCGTGCCGCATCGACGCTGACGACGCGCACGCTGCGTGATTCCGCGAGTTGCACGAGATCGCGCGCGCGGCTGTCATGTCGGCCGAGAGCAAGATAGATTTCGTGCACGCCCTCGGCATCCTGACGCAACTTGGCAATGACTGCGTGGAAGCCGTGGATCAGCCGTGTTGCATCGTTCATTGGTCTTCGCTCATGCCTTGATGACGCGGTACTGCGCGGTCATGCGGTGCGTTGCGCCCGGTGCGAGGGTGATGACATCGTCTTCCGCATTCGCGTTTTCGACGCAAACCATCCGGATTTCGCCTTGCCGGCCGAAGTCGCCCATTTTTGCCGCCTTCACCGCGCCTGGATTCCACACGACAGTGGAACGACTGCCGGTGCTGGTGATGAGAATGGTGCGCTTCAACACCGGATCGATGATTCCGCAGCAGCCGCTGGTGCCGAGATAGACGCGGTCCACTTCGCCGTTGAAAGTCACTGCACCCTTTTGTTTCTTGCGCTTGCCGCCGGCTCACCTTGTCGATAAAGGTGCAGCCGGCGAGTCCGGCAATACTGGTCTGGCGGATGTCGCCGACCGTGAAATAGGTATGCAGCGCCTGGCCGAGCTGGAAGGGTACGCTCCCTGTATTCCTGGTGACGAGTGCAACGACGAGCTCCTGGCCGACGGTGACGTTGTACCGCACGGTCGAGGCATGCGGCCACTGCGCGAGTGCTGCGTCGCTCATCTCCGGCTTGAATTCGAGGCGCACGCGGCCGTCGGGGAGCCGGCAAGCATCGAGCAGCGTCCAGGGAATGGTGCGGGCGAAGCCGTGGCCGGGATAGCTGGCTTCCTTCGCGTGCGGGCCGAACCACGGCCAGCAGATCGGCACCCCGCCACGGATCGACTTGCCCGCCGCAAATTTGGCCTTGGACGAGAGCCAGATCACCGGCTTCTGGCCGTTCGGTTGCCAGGTCATCACATGCGCGCCTTGCAGGGCGATGGTGGCCGTCGAGAATGCCGTCTTTACTTCGATGGCGATGAAGCCGGGCGCCTTTTCGCTGAAAGTTAAAAAATCGGTGCCGGTGAAACGGCGCTTGAGTTCGTCGAGTGATGTCATGATGTTTGTACCTCCGTTGTATTCAGTTCTTCGAGGCTTTCGGCGGCGATTTCCCTGACCTCGGCATCCGGGTCATCCCGTCGTGCTTCAAGATATTTGATGGCGCTTGGTGTGCCGGAGAGGCCGAGCAGATGGCATGCATCGGCGCGCACGCGTGCATCGCCGTGGCCGGCCAGCATGCCGAGCGCAGGCACCAGCGCCTGCAGCGCCGGCGTAGCCGCATGGCGTTCGAACACTGCGCTCGCGCCAAAGCGTACGTTCATGTTCGCTTCGGGATTGGCGACGATGGGCAGCAGGTCGGCGAGCGCCTTCGGCATGCGCTCGACCACCGCGATGACGGATTTCAACTGTCCTTCCAGCAGCCAGATCTGGAACTGCTCGGCGCGATCGCGCATGCCCAGCCGCAGTTCCTCGCGGGCCGCTGCCGTTGCGGTCAGATAGCCGAAATTCACTTCTCGCGTCCTGCGTCGGCGAGCCTGAAGTCGATTTTGTTCTGGTCGAGGTCAACGCGCACCAGTTGCACGCGCACGCGGTCCGACAGGCGGTAGCGCACGCCGGTGCGTTCGCCGACCATCGCATGGGCTTTTTCGTCGAAGTGGAAGTAGTCGCGGCCGAGATCGGAAACATGCACGAGGCCTTCGACGAACACTGTGTCGAGCGCGACGAAGATGCCGAAGGGCACCACCGACGAGATGCTGCCGGTGAAGACTTCGCCGACGCGATCCTGCATGTACCAGCATTTGAGCCAGGCTTCGACGTCGCGTGTCGCATCGTCGGCGCGGCGTTCGGTAGCCGAACATGCCAATCCCACTTGTTCCCAATTCAGTGTGTCGTAGCGCCGTCCCGCCAGCGCCGACTTTATGGCGCGGTGGATCAAGAGGTCGGGATAGCGGCGGATCGGCGAGGTGAAGTGCGTGTAGCTCTCGTAAGCCAGCCCGAAATGGCCGACGTTGTCCGGGCTGTAGATCGCCTGCCGCAGCGAGCGCAGCATCACGGTCTGCAGCAGCTGCTTGTCCGGCCGGTTGGCGATCTTGTCGATGCAGTGCCGCATAGTCCTTGGCGTGCGGCTCGTCGCCGCCGCCGAGTTGCAGGCCGAAGGTGCCGAGGAAATCGCGCAACTTGACCAGCCGCTCGGGCGTCGGCCCTTCGTGGACGCGATAGAGCGCCGGGTGCTCGCGTTCCTTGAGAAAGTCCGAGGCGCAGACGTTGGCGGCGAGCATGCATTCCTCGATGATGCGATGCGCATCGTTGCGCTCGTAGGGCTCGATGCGCTCGATCTTGCCGTGATCGTCGAAGACCATGCGCGTCTCGACCGTCTCGAAGTCGATGGCGCCGCGCTTCGAGCGCGCCTTCGCCAGCACGCGGTAGAGCGCGTCGAGGTTTTCGAGCCAGGGCAGCAGGGCGCCGATCTTTGCGAGTGCAGCCTTGTCCTTGTCGTAGAGCGCGGCGGCGACTTCGGTGTAGGTAAGGCGCGCGTGTGACCACATCACCGCCGCATAAAAACGATATTGCTTGATCACGCCAGTCGCGGAGATTGCCATGTCGCAGACCATGCACAGGCGTTCGACCTGCGGGTTCAGCGAGCAGAGGCCATTCGAGAGCTTCTCCGGCAGCATCGGAATCACGCGCCGCGGGAAATACACCGAGTTGCCGCGCTCCTGTGATTCCTTGTCGAGCGCACTGCCGTCGGCAACATAGTGCGAGACATCGGCAATCGCCACGATCAGCCGGTAGCCCTTGCCCTGACGCTCGCAATACACGGCGTCGTCGAAATCCTTCGCGGTCTCGCCGTCGATGGTGACGAGCGGCAGTTGCGTCAGATCCTCGCGGCCCTTCCAGTCGGATTTGCGCACGGCATCGGGGATCTTCTTCGTTTCTGCCAGCGCGTCCTTCGAAAACTCGAAAGGCAGCTCATGCTTGCGCAGGGCGATCTCGATTTCCATGCCGGGGTCGGCGTAGTTGCCGAGAATTTCAATGACACGGCCGATCGGCTGCGATTGCTTCGATGGCTGCTCGATGATCTCGATCATCACCACCTGTCCGGCTTTCGGCCTGAGCGCTTTCCGGTCGCCCTTTTCCGGCGGGGCGATCAGAATGTCCTGGCTGATGCGCTTGTTTTCGGCGACGACGTAATACACGCCGTGCTCCTCGAAGACGCGGCCAACGACTTGCTGATTGGCGCGTTCCGTCACTTCGACGATCTTGCCTTCCGGCCGACCCTTGCGATCCATGCCGACGATGCGCGCGATCACATGATCGCCATGCAGCGCCTTGGCCATCTCCTTCTCGGAGAGGAACAGGTCGGGACCCTTGTCCTCGCGCACGAGGAAGCCGAAGCCGTCCGCATGCCCCTGCACGCGGCCCTTCAGCAGATCGGCCTTGTCGGGGATCAGCCAGTCGTCGCGGCGGTTCTGCAAGAGCTGCGCATCGCGCGCCATCGCGCCGAGGCGACGGCGGAACGGCTCATGCTCGAAAGCGGCGACGTCGAGCAATTCACATAGCCGCTCGAACGAGGCGGGTACGCCCTGTTCGGCAATTGTTTGCAGGATGTATTCGCGGCTGGGCAGCGGGTGCTCATACTTCTTTACTTCGCGCGCGAACTCGGGGTCGGCACGACGGATTTTGGAAAGCTTTCCGGGTTTGATTTGCGGTCTGGATTGGTTTGACATTGACTGGTTTTTCATTAGAATGCGCGCCTCGCACGCTTGCCCAGGTGGCGGAATTGGTAGACGCACTAGTTTCAGGTACTAGCGGGTAACACCGTGGAGGTTCGAGTCCTCTCCTGGGCACCATCATAAAATAAAACACGCGCGAGGATACATGAAGCCGCTGGATGCCAGCGGCTTTTTTATTGGTGGGAAGTGGCGCAGAGCTTTCTGGTACTGGCACAATCCAAGCATGCCCAAGTTCCTGAATTTCGGTCGGATGACCATCCTCGCAGCCATTGCGGTGTTGACAATCATATTGTCTGCCCTGCTCGTGATCACACAGTTGCGAGCCCGCGAACTGGAACATGCGGTAGGCGAAACGATCAGCCTGAGCGGGATCATTGCCGAACAGACAACACGCTCGCTGCAAAGCGTTGACATGGCGCTCCGCATTGCGCTGGCCCGGTTGGACGAGGCGGAGAGGCAGGGCATTCCGCTTGACGATGCCGCTATCCACGCCATGCTGCAATCACGTGCCGCCAGCATGCCGCATCTCATCGCCCTGTTCATTGTCGATGCAGAGGGTAATGCGGTGAATTCTTCGCGCAGCTTTCCCACTCCGCGTACCCAGGTGATCGACCGGGAGTATTTCAAGAGGCAGAAAGAGGGGAATGGCGTTGACATGCATGTCGGCGCACCGGTCATGGGACGAACCACCCATGTCTGGACGCTGCATATTTCGCGGCGTATCCAGAAACTGAACGGCGAATTTGGTGGTGTCGTCGCCGCTGCGCTGGATCTGGGGTACTTCGAGACGCTCTATGGCTCGATAAAACTCGATTACGTCAGCCCGATATCTCTCCAGTTGGATGACGGCACCCTGGTGGCGCGTCAGCCGCATGACGAATCACTGATGGGCAAGAAGTTGCCCTTGCCCGAGGTGCATCTCCATGGCGCGCCGCACGTCGATCCGATCACCATCAGGAGCGATGGCGAAGAACCCGGCAATACTACCTTCCGCCACATCAGCGAGTTCCCGCTGGTTCTGGCCGTTGGCAATCGCGACCGGGAAGCGCTCACCGACTGGCGTGAATCCGCCCGGATCATTGTTGCCGATGCCATTCTGGCCGTCATTCTTGTGCTGCTGGCGACGGTTCCTCTCTTGCGCGAGCAGCGTCGCGCCGAGCAGCGGTTGCAGGTCTCGCATCAACAATTGCGCGCACTGGCCGCTTCGCTACAGACTATCCGTGAGGAAGAGCGCACCGCGATCGCCCGCGAACTGCATGACGAGCTCGGCCAGCACCTGTTGCGGTTGCGCATGGATCTGTCGTGGCTGGGCGGCCGGCTCAAGGAGTTGTCTCCGCCACTCCATGAAAAAGTGGAGGGCATGAAGCAGTTCGTCGAGGGGACTGTCGATACCGTGCGCCGCGTGACAACCCGCCTGCGCCCGCCCGTACTGGACGATCTTGGCTTGGCCGAGGCGACGCGCTGGCAACTCACCGAGTTTGAAAAGAGCTCCGGCATTGCCGTGGTGTTGTCTATCGACATCGATAGCGCGGCGCTGGATCAAAAGCTGGCCACGCACCTGTTTCGCATCCTGCAGGAATCGCTCACCAATGTCGCCCGGCATGCCGAGGCGACGCAGGTGGAGGTCATGCTCGTGCAAACTGGTGCAAGCCTGCGACTGGAGGTGCGCGATAACGGCTGTGGCACGGAAGTCGGCGCTGACAGGACGGCGGGAAGTCACGGTCTCATTGGCATCCGTGAGCGCGTCCTGATGCTCGGCGGGCAGTTGGAGGTCGTCAGTTCTCCGGGTGCCGGATTTACCCTCAGCGTGCACATTCCCCTCACCGCGCCTGAACCTTTGGGAGACAAGAGTTGATCCGCATCCTGCTGGCCGACGACCATGCGATCATCCGCGATGGTCTCAAGCAAATCCTGGCCGACACCGAAGATCTGCTCGTGACAGGCGAAGCCGCCAACGGCATCCAGATCATGAAACTGCTTGCCGAACAGGATTTCGATCTGCTGGTGCTGGACATTTCCATGCCGGGCAAGAGCGGCCTGGAAATGATCAAGGTGATCAAGAGGGACAAGCCCGCTTTGCCGATACTGGTCCTGAGCATGCATAACGAGGAGCAATACGCCTTGCGTGCCTTGCATGCGGGTGCTTCTGGCTACATCACCAAGGAACGCGACAGTGATGTGCTGGTCGCCGCAATGCGCAAGGTGGCGCGGGGCGGCATCTATTTCAGCGAAAATGTATCCCAATTGCTGGCGCGAGAGCACATGCCGCAGGCCGAAGAATTGCCCCACACGCGCCTGTCCGACCGCGAATTCGAAATCTTCAAGAAAATCGTTTCCGGCACCCGGGTGTCCGACATCGCCGACGAACTCAACCTGAGCGTCAAGACCGTCAGCACCCACAAGTCGCGCATCCTCCAGAAAATGCACATGGCGAGCGACATCGAACTGGTCCGCTATGCCATCGGTCATGGACTGGATCAGGCAGAGGACTGATCTGCCGCACGCGCTGTAGGACGAATCCTACAAACGAAAGAATCCGGCGCTGATTTCCCCTGTAGCACTTAAGGACAATAATTCCGCGGAGCCAAAAATCGGTTTTCCGCGGTGGTTGCCGCACAAGAACAGCAAGGGGACTACAAATGCGATTCAGCAGTGCGAAGTGCATGTCAGTGATTGCCGCGGCCATGCTGGCCGTTTCTGTTTCTGCGCCGGTCATGGCCGACGACGGCGACGAATTCAAGGCCCTTCTCAAGAAGAACGATTGCACCAAGTGCCACGCCATCGACAAGGAAAAGAAGGGCCCCTCCTACAAGAAGGTTGCCGCCAAGTACAAAGGCAAGACCGCCGAGGGCGAGGCCAAGATGTACAAGAACGTCACTACCGGGCCGAAGGTCAAGCTTGAAGACGGCACCGAAGAAGAGCACAAGATCATCGAAGCCAAGGACGACGCCCAGATCAAGGCGCTGATCAAGTGGATTCTGGCGCTCTGAAATGGCTTTGAAATTGGCGGCCAGCCGGCTGGCATGCCGCAAACGGATTGAACGTAATGGGGGAGGGGAAATGATGAAAGCTGAGAGTCGAGTGTGGGCCCGCGTGTTGGCCTTATGTGCCTTCGTCTGCGCCATGGGGATTGCTGCTCCCTCAATGGCAGCAGAGCCGCTGAAACTGGCTGCGGCAAAGCCGGAAGCCCCGAAGAAGGATCTGATCCTCAAGGGCGATGCGAAATGTACCGGCTGTCACGACGAGACGGATGATGCCATCCCTACCATGCTTGAGCTGAACCCGAGCGTGCTGTCCATCGCTACCACCAAGCACGGTGTCAGGGGCGATTCACGTACGCCGACCTGTACGGATTGCCACGGCGAGAGCCAGAAGCATATTGATCACAAGGGCAAGGACAAGCCGCCGGCCCCCGATCGCAGCTACCGCAAACATTCCGCAACATCGGCTGCCGACCGTAGCGGTGCCTGTCTGACCTGCCACGAGAAGGATCGTAATCGCACCCACTGGACCGGCAGCCAGCACGACACACAGGATGTTGCCTGTAACTCCTGCCACAAGGTTCACACCAAGAACGACAAGGTCATGAGCAAGATCACCCAGCCTGAGGTTTGCTATACCTGCCACAAGGCCGAGCGCGCGCAAAGCCACAAGATATCGGCGCATCCGACTTGATGCCGGCAAGATCGCCTGTTCCAGCTGCCACAATCCGCACGGCTCGACCGGCCCCAAGCTGGTGAAGAAAAACACGGTCAATGAAACCTGCCACACCTGCCATGCCGAAAAGCGCGGCCCGTTCCTCTGGGAGCATCAGCCCGTAACAGAGGACTGCATGACCTGCCACACGCCGCATGGCTCGAATATCTCGCCGCTGCTCAAGTCGCGTGCGCCGGCCCTCTGTGACGAGTGCCATGATGGTCCGCACCAGAGCGCTTCAGTGTTTGGTCCGAATTTGGCAGGCAAGCGGGCTTACCCGGCTATTGCCACCGGTAGCGGTTCAGGTGGACGCGGTTGCATGAACTGCCACGTACAAGTTCATGGTTCGAACAGCCCCGCTGGCGGCCAGTTCCTCCGCTAAATCGAATTCAGAATTGGAGATTGAGATGAATGCTCCTCACGGAAAAATGAAGATTGGTGTGCTGGCGACAGCCGTACAGGGTGCCCTGTTTGCCATGTGCGCCATGCCTGTTCATGCAGCGGATCCCGATGTCGCAGCACTGACCACACCGGACAATTATGTCGAGGTCGGGGTGGCCGGTGTTGACAAGTCATCCCCCAAGTTTGGTGAGTACACCGGCCTCAACGATAATGGCGCCAGCCTGATCGGCAACTTCAGCGTCAAGGGAGGTGACGGCTATGGCGATGGCAATGACCCGACACGCTGGTCAGTGTCCGGCAGCAACCTTGGGCTGGATTCGCGCGAGTTGAACGCCAGCGTCAGCAAACAGGGTCAATGGAATGTCGGAGTTGGTTACGATGAGCTGCGCCACAACACGACCACCGGCTATCAAACACCTTATATCGGCAGCATGGGGGGGAACAACTTTACCCTTCCTAGCTGGTTTTGGTGCAGTACCAAACAACGCCGACCACCACTTTAACTGCTGCTCAGACTTGCAACTTTCCATACCGTCGATGTCAGCAACACGCAGAACGAACACTACTTCAACGCCGGCTATGATTTCAGTCAGCAATGGCGAATCACCTTCGACTACAACAACCTGGAGCAATCCGGCGCGAAATTGATGGCGTTTTCGTCCGACGGTAGTCTCGGTGGCGGTGTTGGGGCAGAAAAACCAGCCATCCTGCCGAATCCGACAAACTACACGACGGATACGATCAACATTGCGCTCGACTGGACCGGTGAGAGCGGACATCTTACAGGTGCGTACTTTGGTTCCTTCTTCAAGGACCATTATGACCGCGTCACATGGACGACGTTTATGAGTGCAAATGCAACCGATACCATTAGCACTGCTCCCAGTAACCAACTCCATCAACTGAACCTGTCGGGTGGTTACAAGCTCTCCCCAACCACAAAACTGACTGGCGGGCTTTCCTATGGCAGAAACACCCAAGACGACACCTATGTTGCGTCTCTCGCAAGCCTGGTATCCATCCCGCAAAGCACCCTGAATGGCAAGGTCATCACCTCGCACGCTGACCTGAAGCTGACGAACCAGACCACGAAGGACCTGAAGCTCGCTGCGGGCATAACCTATAACAAGCGTGACAACCAAACAGATTCGAAGATTTACAGCTACCTGCATACGGGCAACGGCCTGTATGACATTCCCAACACGCCCTATAGTTACGACAAGACGCAATACGAGTTGGCAGGCGATTATCGACTGGGCAAAAACAACAAAATCCGCATCGCGTACAACCGTGACGAGATGAAGCGCTGGTGCAACAGCTATGGCGTAGATGCTGCCTATCCTGCCGGAACGAATTGCCTGGTCGACACGGCAACGAAGGAAGACAAACTCAGCCTTGGCTACAAACTGAAGGCGATTGACGCGGTCGACCTGAGTCTCGGTTATGTCTACAGTGATCGCAAGACCGATTACGATACCAATGCCCGGGTTGCCCTGGACTCAATAAGGGGCGGCACCGTACTCGACCCACTAGTGAATGGAACTATCGCTGGGCTGAATGGTGGCGACTATCAGGGCTTCCACCCGATTTTCGATGCCTCCCGCACGCAGCAATTGTTAAAGGCAGGCGTAAGTTGGGATGTAACTGACAAATTGTCGCTTGGCGTCAATGGCCGCTACGCCGATGACAACTATACCAATGCCACCTTTGGGGCACAGAACGGCAATTCATGGAATCTGAATCTTGATGCCTCATTCAACTATAGCGAGGACGGTTCGGTATTTGGCTATATTTCCCAGGATTACCGGGATCGCTATCTCAAGCACGTCAATCGGTCCAACGCTACGACAAATGCCTACATCTGGGGCGACCAACTGAAAGATCAGGGCATCACCTACGGTTTGGGATTCAAGCAAGGCGGTTTGCTGGGCGGCAAGCTTGACCTCAAGGGTGACCTGATGTTCTCGGATGCGAAGTCAAATTACTCATCCCAGGTTCTTTCCCTATTCACTGGCGGTACCTATAACTGTTCTGCCGCTACGACATTAACCTGCGGTTCTGCACCGGATATCACCACCAAGCTGACTCAGTTCAAGCTGACTGGCACTTATAAGGTGGACAAGCAGAGCAAGGTCATGTTGGGTTATCTCTACCAGAAACTGTCAAGCACCGACTATTTCTATGACGCCTATCTGACGGGCTATACGGCTACAAGCGTTTTGCCGTCCAATCAGCAGACGGGTAGCTATTCTGTGAATATGCTTGCGGCTAGTTACATCTACAACTTCAAGTAATCACTGCTTTTGCATGATGTATTTCCGGGGCATGGATTTTTCATGCCCCGGTTTTTTTTGAATTCGACTGGATGGCATCATGAAACCCGCACAGTTTTTTGCCTTGATCACCCTGGGGTTTGGGCTGATCAGCAGTTCCTCCGCAATGCCAGCCGCCAGCAGTGGCGGCAAACTCGACAACGCAACCTGCCAGACCTGCCATGATGGCAAGAAGGGCAAGCTGGAAGTGGCTGGCGCAGACGGCGAGATGCGCCCGCTGCGCGAAGTCCACAGCGACAAGTATGGCAAGAGCGTGCACGCCAAGATGGAGTGCGTGGCCTGTCACACGGATATCACTGATAACGTCAGCCCGCACCAGAAGAGCGCGGCGACCAAGGCGCCCGACTGCGCCCAGTGCCACGATGCGCTATGGGACAAGGCCAGGCAGGACGGCACGACGGCAAAGCAGCCGCGGCTGGAAACCGTGGCCAAGAATATCGCGGCCTACAAGCAGTCCTTCCATGCCCGCCCGGATAAGGATCATCCGGATCGGCCCAAGGCGACCTGCACCCAGTGCCACGACACGCACGCCTTCGCCGTGCCGGCCGACAAGAAAAGCCCGGAATACGCCGCCTGGCGCAAGGATGTTCCCAAGCTCTGCGGAACGTGCCACGACGAGCAGCTCGAAACCTACGCGGAATCCATCCACGGCAAGGAAGTCGAAGAGAAGGGCAACGCCAAGGCACCCGTGTGCACCAGTTGCCATACCAACCACGAGATCACCAATACTTCGCTGGTGTCGTTCAAGCTGCTCAACAATGAGGTATGCGGCAATTGCCACAAGGAAAACCTCAAGTCCTACCGCGACACCTATCACGGCCAGGTCACCACGCTCGGCTACGCCGAAACGGCCAAGTGTTACGACTGTCACGGCAGCCACGGCATCCTGGGGCCAAAGGATCCCGAGTCCAAGGTGCATCCGGACAACCGCCTGAAGACCTGCAAGCAGTGCCACGACGGCAAGAAGCGGCCGCTCGCCACCGCCGGATTCATCTCCTTCGGTCCCCACGCCAACAGCCACGATTTCGCCAAGTATCCGCAGGTGTGGCTCGCCACGAAATCCATGATTGCCCTGCTTATCGGCGTGTTCGCCTTCTTCTGGCTGCATTCCGGGCTAGTGGTATTACCGCGAATTGCAGGAGCGGAAGGCACACAAGAGCGTGCCGCACATCCGCACCGAAGGACTGGGGCAGGATGAGAAGCGGTTCTTCGAGCGCTTCCCGATCGGTTGGCGCATCGCCCACCTGGTCTTCGCCCTGAGCACCATGACGCTGGTGCTGACCGGCATGGCTGCGCTGTTCTCCCATACCAGTTGGGCCCCGCTGGTTGCCAAGGCACTGGGCGGCGCCCTGGCGCTCGGCCTGATCCACCGGATCGCAGCTGCACTGTTCGCCGCCATTTTCTTCATCCACTTCATCTATGTGATGCAGAAGTTGCTGCGCAGCAAGACTTTCCGCTGGTTCGGACCGGATTCGCTGGTGCCGAACTGGAAGGACCTCGACGACATGATCGGCATGTTCAAGTGGTTCCTCGGCAAGGGCCCGAAACCGCGCTTCGACCGCTGGACCTACTTCGAGAAGTTCGACTACTGGGCGGTGTTCTGGGGTGTTTCCATCATCGGTGGCAGCGGCCTGATGCTGGCCATCCCCCATGTCGTCGCACAGTACCTGCCGGGCTGGGTGTTCAACGTCGCCACCGTGATCCATGGCGAGGAAGCCTTCCTGGCGGCCGTGTTCCTCTTCACGGTGCACTTTTTCAACAACCACTTCCGCCCCGAAAAGCTGCCGCCGCCGGACATCGTGATGTTCACCGGCACGCAGTCGCTGGAAGAGTTCCGCCGCGAGCATCCGGCCCAGTATCAGCGGCTGGTGGATTCCGGCGAACTGGAGCAAGCACCTGGTCGATGCACCGTCGGCACCGCTGACGCTGGGTTCGAAGATCCTCGGCCTCGTCCTCATCGCCATTGGCCTCAGCCTGCTGGTGATGGTGGCCATAGGGTTCTTTAGCGGGTAGGAAGCATCACTTTACGGCGCGTCATGCGTTAACAAAAAGGCCGCTGAATTCAGCGGCCTTTTTGTTGGCATGCAATAACTCGGCGCTGGCGGGACGGCGCCGGGGCTCAGGCGTTCTTCCTGTCGCTCCTGGAGAGCGCCTCTCCGGGCATTCAGTGGCCAGCTTCGTACTTGACGACGAGTCCCGGCCAGACGCTTTCCAGCGCGGTCTTGAATTCGGCCTGGATGCGTGCCAGCGCCGGCGCGGTGTCGGCCTCGAAGCGCAGCACGATCACCGGCGTGGTGTTCGAGGCGCGCGCCAGGCCAAAGCCATCGGCATATTCGGCGCGTACGCCGTCGATGGTGATCAGTTCACGGGCACCGGGAAAGCGGCCATTGAGCGTCCTTCTGCAACTTCGCGATCAGCTTGTGCGGCTCGCCTTCCTGCATCTTGAGGTTGAGTTCGGGCGTGGCAAGCGCATTCGGCAGATGCTTGAGTGGCCAGTTGGCATCGGCCCAGCGCGAGATGATTTCGAGCAGGCGCGCGCCGGCGTAGAGGCCGTCGTCAAAGCCGTACCAGCGCTCCTGGAAGAACATGTGGCCGCTCATCTCGCCGGCCAGCGGCGCGCCGGTTTCCTTGAGCTTGGCCTTGATCAGCGCATGGCCGGTGTTCCACATCAGCGGCCGGCCACCCTGAAACCGCACCGCTTCGGCGACCCAGCGCGAGCACTTCACGTCGTAGATGATCTGCGCACCGGGATTGCGCATCAGTACGTCGGCGGCGAAGAGCATCAACTGACGATCGGGGTAGATGATCTCGCCGTCCTTGGTGACGACGCCGAGCCGGTCGCCGTCGCCGTCGAAGGCGAGGCCCAGTTCTGCGTCGGTTTCGCGCAGCACGCGCTGCACATCACGCAGGTTTTCCGGCTTTGACGGATCGGGATGGTGATTGGGAAAGCGGCCGTCGATTTCACAGAAGAGTTCGATGACTTCGCAGCCCATGCGGCGGAACAGTTCGGGTGCCAACTCGCCGGCCACGCCGTTGCCGCAGTCGATGACGATTTTCATCGGCCGCGCGAGCTTGACATCGCTGACGATGCGATCGAGGTAGGCACGGCGCACGTCGGTACGGCAGAACACCCCCGTACCCACTGAAAAGTCGGCGCTGGCGATACGGTGCCGCAGACGCTGGATACGCTCGCCGTGGAGGGTTTCACCGCCGAGCACCATCTTGAAGCCGTTGTAGTCGGGCGGATTGTGGCTGCCGGTGACCGAGACGCAACTCTGCGTGCCGAGGTGGTGGGCGGCGAAATAGGTAACGGGTGTCGGCACGCAGCCGATATCGACGGCGTCGGTGCCGGTACTGACGATGCCTTCCGCGAGCGCGGCGGCCAGAGCCGGGCCGGACAACCGGCCGTCGCGCCCGATGGCGATGGTGGACAGCCCCGCCACGCGCGCTTCGCTGCCGAGCGCCTGGCCGATCAGCCGGGCCGCTTCGGCCGTCAGCGAGTTGTCGATGATGCCGCGAATGTCGTAGGCCTTGAAGATTTCGGGGGCGATGGCGTTCAATGCGTTCTCCGGTCAGTGTAGTACTTGGGGTGCGTCACCGATGCTGCTGGGCGGCACCGGCGATGAGTGATGCACAATCATGCGCCAGCCCAGCGCTCCGCGCAGGTAAACGTTGGTGGCGACGACCGGCGCCGCCAGGCGTTTTTGTCCGGCCATGCTGATTTGTTCGATGACGCTATGCACGGCAGTGAACGGCCCATGTACTGTAGACAACGCAAGCAACTGGATCTTCAGGCGCGTACCGCCCTCGAAGATGTGCCGCCAGCCTTCGCGCACCAGCGCGTAACCGGCGAGCCGCGGCCCGCCCGGATGCACGCAGACGATCTCGTCGTCCTCCGACCAGACGGCCATCATCGCGTCGAGGTCGCCGCGTTCGAGCGCCTCATAGAAGGCGACTTCGGCTTCCTGCGGGGAGGTGAAGACCGGTTTCTTGGGCATCAGGGGGACAGCGCAGCAAGCACGCGTTCGGGAGTCAGATCTTCGAGACAGCGCAAATTGTCCGCTGGGCCAAGCGGGCATTCGCGCTTGAAGCAGGGGCTGCACGCGAGACCGAGCGAGAGGATTTTTGCGCGTGACGAAAGCGGCGGCGTGTAGGTCGGGCTCGACGAACCGTAGAGCGCGACGAGCGGCCGGTCGAGCGCGGCGGCGACGTGCATCAGCCCCGAGTCGTTGCTGACGACGGCCCGTGCGCCGGCAAGCAGGTCGATGGCCTGTTCGAGGTTTGTCCGGCCGCAGAGGTTGAGCGCGTTACCCTCGGACTGGCGGGCGATTGCGTCGCCCACTGCGCGGTCCTTGTCGGAACCGACGATCCAGATCGCCATCCCGTCAGCGCCGAGTTTTCTGGCGAGTGCCGCATAGTGGTGGACCGGCCAGCGTTTCGCCGGGCCGTACTCGGCACCGGGACAGAAGACAAAGGAGCTACCGTCCGCAGGCAGGCCAAGTGCGGCGCGTGCGGCGCGCTGTTGTGCGGCGCTGGAGGAAAGGCGCGGATGCGGCGTGGCGTCGTCCCGTGGGCCGGCCAGCGCGGCATACCGGTCGACCAGACGCGGCAACGTGGCGGTATCGAGCGCGCGACGATCGTTCAGCAGGAAATAGCGCGATTCGCCCGTATAGCCGGTGCGTTTCGGGATGCCGGCGAAGAAGGGAACAAGCGCCGATTTCCACGAGTTCGGCAACACATAGGCCTGCGTAAAGTCGGCATCGGCGAGGTGGCGTCCCAGGGCCTTGCGGCCGGCCCAGTCGAGCGCCCCGTGGGCGAAGGGGTTTTCGATGCTTGCCGTAACCTCGGGCATGCGCGCCAGCAATGGCGCGCTCCATGCCGGGGCGAACACATGGATCTCGCTATCGGGATGACGCTCGCGCAGCCGCATCAACAGCGGCTGCATCATGATCGTGTCGCCGATCCAGGACGGCGCAACGACCAGGATCTTCTGCTGCTTAATGATGACCCTTGGGCTTTTCGCCGCTGAAACGATACTTCGTGCCGCAATACGGGCAAATCGTTTCGTCGTTCTTCAGCACGTCCAGATAGACGCGCGGATGGCGCGCCCACAGCGGTGCGCCGGGCTGCGGGCAGTGCAACGGCAGGTCGTGAGCGGTGACGGCAATTTCACGGGCGCGTTCGTTCAGTTCACTCATCTCGCTTCCTTTCAGACAGGGGCAAGCCAGTCGGCGTGAGCGGGCACCTTCCCGTTGACGACGTCGAAGAACAGGCTCTGGATTTTGGTGGTAATTGGTCCACGGCGGCCGGCACCGATCTGGCGACCGTCGAGTTCGCGGATCGGCGTCACTTCGGCGGCGGTACCGGTGAAGAAAGCTTCGTCGGCAATGTAGATGTCGTCGCGCGTGAGGCGCTTGGAAACGACCGTGTAGCCGAGCTCCTTTGCCAGTGTATGCACCGTGGCGCGTGTGATGCCGGTCAGCGCCGAGGCGATCTCCGGCTCATAGATCTGACCGTCCTTGATGACGAAGAGGTTTTCGCCGGCCCCTTCGGCGACGAAACCGTTGAACGTCGAGGAGCAGTGCTTCGTCATAGCCGTGTTCGGTCGCCTCCATGTTGGCGAGGATCGAGTTGGCATAGGTTCCGGAGTATTTGGCACGGCACATCGAGACGTTGACATGATGGCGCGCGAAGCTGGAGGTCTTGACGCGGATACCCTTTTCCAGACCTTCCTCACCGAGATAGGCGCCCCATTCCCAGGCAGCGATGGAGATGTGCACCTTGGCGCCCTTGGGCGACACGCCCATCTTCTCCGAGCCGTAGAAGGCGATCGGGCGGATATAGGCCGATTCGAGCTGGTTGGCGCGCACGACTTCCTGCTGTGCTGCCATAAGTGTTTCCCGGTCAAAGGGCAGGGACATGCGGTAGATGTGCGCCGAGTTGAACAGGCGATCGGTGTGCTCCTTGAGGCGGAAGATGGCGGTGCCATTCACGGTCTTGTACGCACGCACGCCTTCGAAGACGGCGAGGCCGTAGTGCAGCGAATGGGTCAGCACATGGGTGGTGGCTTCGCGCCAGGGCACGAGTTGGCCATCGTGCCAGATGAAGCCATCGCGGTCGGACATTGACATCTTGTTTTCTCCAGCGTTGCGAATGCGAGCGTCGATTCTAGCGTGCCTGTAAAATGCGTGGGATGGATCGCATCTGGAAACCCAACGTCACCGTCGCCGCGTTGATGGAACACGACGGCAAGTTTCTCCTGGTCGAAGAGGAAACCGACGAGGGGGTGCGTTTCAACCAGCCGGCCGGCCACCTTGACGCGGGTGAATCCCTGGTCGAAGCCTGCACGCGTGAAGCGCTGGAAGAAACCGCCCATATGTTTACCCCGACCGAACTGGTCGGCATTTATCTGTGGCCGCGGCCCAAGAGGGAAAATGAGGGCGACATCACCTATTTGCGCTTTGCCTTCGCCGGAAAAGTCGGCGCTCGCGAGACGGCGCGTCCGCTCGACACCGGCATCCTGCGCGCGGTGTGGCTGACGCCGGCCGAAATCGAGGCCTGTACCGACCGCCTCCGCAGCCCGCTGGTACTGCAATGCATCCGCGACTACCTGGCCGGGAGGCGCTTTCCCCTGGAGCTGATTCGACACTATGGCTAAGATCATCGTGGGTATGTCCGGCGGCGTCGATTCCTCCGTCGCCGCGCTGCTGCTGAAGCGCCAGGGCCATGAGGTCAGCGGCCTGTTCATGAAGAACTGGGAAGATGATGACACCGAGGATTACTGTTCCTCCCGGCAGGACCTGATCGACGCAACCGCCGCCGCCGACGTGATCGGCATCGAGCTGGAGGCGGTGAATTTCGCGGCGGAATATCGGGAACGGGTATTCGCCGATTTCCTTGCCGAATATCGCGCCGGCCGCACGCCGAATCCGGACGTGCTGTGCAACGCCGAGATCAAGTTCAAGGCATTTCTCGATCACGCGATGAAGCTGGGTGCGGACAGGATCGCTACCGGTCATTACGCGCAGGTGCGTGAGTTCCTCGGCGAACATCAATTGCTGAAGGCCGAAGACGGCACCAAGGACCAGAGCTATTTCCTTTATCGCCTGAACCAGCAGCAGCTGGCGAAAAGCCTGTTCCCTCTGGGTGAGATCTATAAGCGCGACGTGCGCAAGATCGCGGCGGCGGCCGGTCTGCCCAACCACGCGAAAAAAGATTCGACCGGCATCTGCTTCATCGGCGAGCGGCGCTTCCGCGAGTTTCTTGCGCGTTACCTGCCGAAACAGCCGGGCGAAATCCGTCGGTTGGACGACGAGCGGGTCATCGGACAGCATGAAGGCCTGGCGTATTACACGCTCGGTCAGCGCGAAGGACTCGGCATTGGGGGTGTAAAGGATGCGCCGGAAGAACCCTGGTTCGTCGCGGCAAAGGACATGGAAAAGAACGTACTTTACGTCGTGCAGGGCCACGAGCATCCGGCGCTGCAGAGCGCACGGCTGACTGCTGCGCAGCTGTCCTGGATTTCGCCACATCCGCCGCGCACGCACTGGGTGTATGCGGCCAAGACGCGCTATCGCATGCCGGATGCGGCGTGCGATATCGAGATGCTGGACGGAGCGCGCTGCGAAGTCGCCTTTGCCACGCCGCAATGGGCGGTCACGCCGGGGCAGTCGGTGGTGCTTTATGAGTCCCGCGTGTGCCTGGGCGGCGGAATAATTCTTTAGCCCTGCGGTACGGTGTCGGCGAACGACGCGCGCTGCATCAGCTTGTCGTAAAACTTCGCCAGATTCGGGTACTGCGTGCGCCAGTCGATGTCGGGGAAGCGGAACAGCAGATAGCCCAGCGTGACGCCGAGCGCGATGTCGGCCAGCGTAATCGCCGTGCCATGGCACCAGGCTTGCTCGCCCAGATCGCTGGCGCAGGCGGCCAGCGAAAAATCGATGACCTTGCGCTGACGGTCGATCCAGCTTTGGCTTCTTTCGCCGTCAGGACGGCGGTTTTCCATGACGGTAGCGGCTGCCGCGTCGCAGATCCCGTCGCACAGGGCTTCCCAGCGACGGATCAGGGTGCGCTCGCGGCCGGTCGGCGGAATCAGGCGATTGTTGGGCGCCAGATTGTCGAGGTACTCGACGATGACGCGTGAATCAAAGAGGCTGCCCCCGTCTTCGAGCAGCAACACCGGAATCCGGCACAGGGGATTGTGTTCGGCAAGACCGCTGCCATCGGGGCCGCCGTTGTCGATGACGAGTTCGCATTCGATTTTCTTTTCCGCGAGTACGATGCGCGTCTTGCGGACATACGGGCTGGTAAGCGATCCGAGCAGTTTCATGGGGCAAACCCGCTATTGCAATGGGAAAGATTTTATCATCGCACGTCCGGCAATTCCGCCGCATAGCGTGATGAAATGCGCTGATAAAATTCGACAATCAACATCAACCTGCCTGCCCTCCCGATGAATACACCGAATCCTGACGCTTTGATGGCGCCGACTCTCTTTGCCCTGACGGCGCTTTCACCGCTCGACGGCCGCTATGCCGCCAAGGTCGAGCCGCTGCGCGCCCATTTTTCCGAGTTTGGCCTGATCAAAAACCGCATCCGCGTCGAGGTCGAATGGCTCAAGGCATTGGCAGCAGCGCCTGAAATTGCCGAAGTGCCGGCCTTTTCTGCGGACACCCTCGCCGAACTTGATCTGGTGATTTCCGGTTTTGCCGTTTCAGATGCCGCCGCGGTCAAGCAGATTGAGGCCGTCACCAATCACGATGTGAAGGCCGTCGAGTACTGGCTCAAGGAACGCTTCAAGAGCAACGCCGAGGTGATGCGCGTCACCGAGTTCATCCACTTCGGCTGCACCTCGGAAGACATCAACAACACCTCGCACGCGTTGATGCTCAACGACGCCCGTGCCCAGATACTCCTGCCGGGGCTGGACAAGGTCATCGCGCGTTTCCGCGTGCTGTCTCACGACCTGGCCGAACTGCCGCTGCTCGCACGCACCCACGGCCAGCCGGCGACGCCGACGACGTTGGGCAAGGAAATGGCCAATATCGCTGCGCGGCTGATCCGTGCCCGCGAACGCATCGCCAGCGTGAAGATGATGGCGAAGTTCAATGGCGCGGTTGGCAACTACAACGCCCATCTCTCTGCCTACCCCGAGCTTGACTGGGAAGGCTTCGCGCGCCGCTTCATCGAATCGCTGGGCCTGGCATTCAATCCCTATACCATCCAGATCGAGCCGCACGACGCGATGGCCGAACTGTTCGATGCGATCGCTCGCTGCAACACCATCCTGATCGACGCCGACCGCGATATCTGGCAATACATCTCGATGGGTTACTTCAAGCAGAAGACCAAGGCCGGCGAGATCGGCTCCTCGACCATGCCGCACAAGGTGAATCCCATCGACTTCGAGAACTCCGAGGGCAACCTGGGCATTGCGAATTCCATCCTGCGCCATCTCTCCGAAAAGTTGCCGATCTCGCGCCTGCAGCGTGACCTCACCGACTCGACCGTGCTGCGCAACATGGGTGTCGCGTTTGGTTATGTCAGTCTGGCGCACGACTCGACGATGCGTGGCCTCAATAAACTGGAAGCGAACCCCGCCCGCCTTGCCGAGGACCTCGACCATTGCTGGGAGGTGCTGGCCGAGCCGGTGCAGACGGTGATGCGGCGCTATGGTGTGCCCAACCCCTACGAGCAGCTCAAGGAGTTGACGCGCGGCAAGGGCATCGACCCCGCCGCTTTGCGCGCGTTCATCGGCCAGCTGGCGATTCCCGATGCCGACAAGCAACGGCTGCTGGAAATGACGCCGGCAAGCTACATCGGCAAGGCGGCAGAACTCGCCAAGGGTATTTGACATGTCGTTCGCGGAGAATCTCAAGCAACTGCCCAAGGTCTCTCACCTCGCGGCTTTGCAACTGGTCGACGCAGACGGCAACATCGTCGCGGTCATTGAGAACAAGCCTGGCCAAACGGGTTCGCTGGTGGTCTACAACCACCTCGCCCAGCTGTACGGTTCCGTTACCGCCGATGCGGCGAAGAAAGGGCTGGAACTCTACGCCGAGCACTCGGCCGATGCGCTGGCGCATCCGGGCAAGCACCCGAACATCGACCGCCTGGTGACTTTGGTTACCGAAGGCGGGCAACTGCGCGTCAAGCAGCTGTTCGCTGCTAGCGACCTGACATAGAATCAATACTGCTTTACCCAACCCACAGGAGAATAACCATGAAAAAAATATTCAATACCCTCGTTGCCGGCTCGGCACTGGTCGCCATCGCCGGTGCTGCTTTCGCCCAGACCATCGGCAAGCCGGAAGACCAGATTCGCTGGCGCCAGTCCGCCTACCATGTCAAGGCGTGGAGCATGGGCCGCATCAAGGCCAACGTCGAGGGCACCTACAACAAGGATCAGGTCATCCAGGCCGCCAATGTGATCCAGGCCATCGCAAATTCAGGCATGGGCGCGCTGTATCAGCCCGGCACCAACAAGGGCAAGGGCTGGAAGGAAACTCGCGTCAAGGCCGAACTCTTCACCGACAAGGAAGGCGTCGGCAAGGTCGCGATGGCCTTCAACAAGGAAGCCAACGAAATGGCCAAAGTCGCCGCCACGGGTGATGCCGCGGCCGTCAAGGCCCAGTTCGGCAAGCTCGGCGAAGCCTGCAAGGGTTGCCACGACAAGTTTCGCGAAGAGGACTGAATAACGCGGAATGCAAAAAGGCCACCCGAGGGTGGCCTTTTTTTATTTCTGAAAGTCGGCGCTGGCAGGACGGCGCCTACCAGGCAGGTGTCGCCGCAGGCAGCGGGACGGGCGGGGCTGGCAGCAGTGCGCCCGAGGCTGCCCAGACGGTGCCGGCAGCGATCAGCACGGCGACGATGAAGGCCGCTGTGCTGCCGCCCGTAGCCGACTGGCCGGGCTTGCCGTCGGCCCAGCCGGTGAACATCGGCCGCATGAGGTTCTGCTTTTTCACGCGGGCATAGAAGATGATGCTGCCGATGTGCAGGGCGACGAGAAACAACAGCCCATTTTCAAGCAGATGGTGGATGCCGGTAATTTTGTTGCTCGATGCGTTGCTGACGAGCGGGGCGAGATAGCCCTCGAAGGCGATGTCGTCGTTGGCGAAGAGGCCGGTGCTGGCCTGTGCTACCAGGATGCCGAGCAATGCCAGTACCGATAGTGCGCCGAGTGGATTGTGGCCCAGGCCCTGCCAGGTGCCGCGCAGGTAGGCGCGGAGCGCCGCTGGTCCCCGCACGAACTGCGTGAATCGGGCATAGGTCGAGCCGACGAAGCCCCAGACGATGCGGAATACCAGCAGACCGATGATGGCGAGGCCGAGTCGGCCATGCCAGATCATGGCGTTGCCACCAATCTTGACTGTAACGAAGGCGGCCACGACCAGGACGACCAGCGTCCAGTGGAACAGCCGCGTTGGCAGATCCCAGACGTAGGCCTTCATGTTCCTGCGGTCAGACGCACGCACCGTCCTCGGTGGCTCCCTCGATCTTCTCTTTCTTGGGCTTGACGAACTGCTCACGCGTGACGCCGAGCCACATTACCAGCGGGCTGGCGACCAGTACCGAGGAGTAGATGCCGAACAGGATGCCGATGGTCAGGGCCAGCGCGAAGTAATGCAGCGCCGGGCCGCCGAAGATCAGCATCGAAGTCACCATCATTTGCGTACTGCCGTGGGTGATGACGGTGCGCGAGATGGTGCTGGTGATGGCGTGGTTGATGACCTCGGGCGTGGACAGGCCACGCTGCTTCTTGAAGGTTTCGCGCACGCGGTCGAAGACGACCACCGATTCATTGACCGAATAACCGAGCACCGCCAGCACCGCGGCGAGCACGGGCAGCGAGAACTCCCACTGGAAGAAGGCGAAGAAGCCGAGGATGATCACCACGTCGTGCAGGTTGGCGATGATCGCCGCAATGGAGAAGCGCCACTCGAAGCGGAAGGCCAGGTAGATGACGATACCGATGATGACAAGCATCAAGGCCAGCGCGCCGTCCTCGGCGAGTTCCTTGCCGACCTGCGGGCCGACGAACTCGACGCGCTTGATCTGCGGGTCGCCACCGACCGCTTGCAAACTGGCGTTGACACGTTCGCTGACCTTGGCGGTTTCGCCGTCTTTCCCAAGCGGCACGCGGATCAGCACGTCACGCGAGGAACCGAAGTTGAGTACCTGTGTGTCGGTGAAACCGTCGTCCTCTACCTGCTTGCGGATCTTGTCGAGATCGGGCGGCTGGGCATAGCCGACTTCCAGCAGTGTGCCGCCGGTAAATTCGATCGACAGGTGCAGACCCTGCGTAGCGAGGAAAAACACCGCCAGAACGAAGGTGACCAACGAAATGATGTTGAACACCAGCGCATGGCGCATGAAGGGGATGTCTTTTTTGATGCGAAAGAATTCCATTTTTTTCCCCTTACACGCCCGGTTTCCAGACCTGGCCGATGCTCACGCTTTCGAGCTTGCGGCGGCTGCCGTAGATCCAGTTCACCAACGCGCGCGACACCACGACCGAGCTGAAGATCGAGGTGAGGATGCCCAGGCAAAGCACCACGGCAAAACCGCGCACCGGACCGGAGCCGAAGATCAGCAGCGCGATGCCGGCGATCAGCGAAGTGGTGTTGGAGTCGAGAATCGTGCCCCAGGCGCGCTCGTAGCCGGCTGTGATGGCGGCCTGCGGGGTCGCATTGTTACGTAGTTCCTCGCGGATCCGCTCATTGATCAGCACATTTGAGTCGATGGCCATGCCCAGTGTCAGCGCCACTGCGGCGATGCCGGGTAGTGTCAGCGTTGCCTGCAACAGCGACAGCAACGCGACGAGGAGGAGCAGGTTGGCCGATAGTGCAGCCACTGACACGAAGCCGAACAGCAGGTAGTAGGCAGACATGAAAATGGCAATGGCAGCAAAGCCCCACAGGGTAGAGCTGACGCCCTTTTCAATATTGTCGGCACCAAGGCTCGGGCCGATGGTGCGTTCCTCGATGATCTCCATCGGCGCGGCGAGCGAACCGGCACGCAGCAGCAGGGCAACGTCGCTGGCTTCCGTCGTCGTCATGCGACCGGAAATCTGCACGCGGCCGCCACCGATCTCGCTACGGATCACCGGTGCGGTGACGACCTCGCCCTTGCCCTTCTCGATCAGCAGGATGGCCATGCGCTTGTTGACGTTCTCGCGCGTCACGTCCTTGAAGATGCGTGCGCCGGCCGAGTCGAGCGTCAGATGTACCGCCGGTTCCTGCGTCTGGTTGTCGAAGCCGGCCTGGGCGTCGGTGAGCCGCTCGCCGGTCAGGACGACCTGTTTCTTGACCAGCAGGCCGCGGCCACCGCGTTCTATGTAATACTCGGTGCCGGCAGGGGGCTGGCCGTTGGCTGCCGCCTGCATGATCGTTGCATTGGCGCTGTCCTCGTCATCGACCATGCGGATTTCCAGTGTCGCCGTACGACCGAGGATGTCCTTGGCCTTGGCCGTGTCCTGTACGCCCGGCAACTGCACGACAATGCGGTCAGCGCCCTGCTGCTGGATCACCGGTTCGGCGACGCCGAGTTCGTTGATGCGGTTGTGCAGCGTGGTGATGTTCTGCTTGATGGCGAATTCCTGGATGCGCTTTTGCGCGGTTGGCTTGAGGGTGGCCACCAGTTTGAAATCAGTACCATCCTGACCTTCAACCAGGTCGAGATCGGGCTGGTTGCTGAGCAGCGCCTGGCGGGCCTTTTCGCGCGTTTCCGTATCGCGGAAGCGGATCGCGAGTGTGTTGCCCTCGCGCTGGATGCCGCCATGGCGAATGCTCTTGTCACGCATCAGGGTGCGCAGATCGGCGCCGACGGAGTCGAGTCGTTTGGTCAGGGCGCCTTTCATGTCCACTTGCAACAGGAAGTGCACCCCGCCGCGCAGGTCGAGGCCGAGGTACATCGGCAAAGCGCGCAGGCCGGTCAGCCAGTCGGGCGAAGCCGAGAGCAGGTTGAGCGCCACGCTGTAGGACGCGTTGACCGGATCGGGATTCAGCACACTTTCGATGGCATCCTTGGCCTTCAGCTGCGTGTCGGTGTCGGCCAGACGCACGCGGATACTGTTGGGTTCGAAGAACAGGCCGGTCGGCTTGATGGCGGCCCCGGCCAGCACATCCTCGATGCGCGACTGCAGGCGGGTATCCACCTTGATCGTTGCCTTGACGCTGCTGATCTGCACGGCTGGCACCTCGCCGAAAAAGTTCGGCAGGGTGTACAGCAGTCCGAGCACCACGGCGATGATGACCGTGGCGTTTTTCCAGAGAGGGTAACGGTTCATTACAGGCGGATTACAGGTTTTTCAGCGTGCCCTTCGGCAGCAACATGCCGATGGCTTGTTTCTGGATCGTGACCTCGATGGGGCCGTCCTTGCGTTCGGCGATTTCGAGCGTGATGTAGTTTTCGCCGACCTTGGAAATCTTGCCCGTTATGCCGCCCTGGGTAACGACTTCATCGCCCTTGGCGAGTTCGCCGACCATCTTCTGGTGCTCCTTGGTCTTCTTCATTTGCGGGCGGATCATCAGGAACCACAGCACGATGAACATCAGGATGATGGGGGCCAGACCCATCAGGCCACCGGTGGGATCCGAGGAGGCAGCGGCTGCCTGGGCGTAAGCATTGGAAATCAGCATGTTCCGGTCACTCCGTCTGAAAAATAAAGTCCGGCATTATACCCGCAGCGCTCATTGGTCTTTGTGGCGGTCTTTGTGGAAGCGTGCGGTATAGGCGTCCAGCGTGCCGGATGCGATGGTTTCGCGCAGCTCGCGCATCAGGGTCTGGTAATAATGCAAATTGTGGATGGTGTTGAGCCGCGCACCGAGAATCTCGCCGCAGCGGAACAGGTGGTGCAGGTAGGCGCGTGAAAAATTGCGGCAGCAGTAGCAGTCGCAGGTTTCGTCGAGCGGCCGGGTGTCGTGCCGGTGCTGGGCGTTCTTGATGCGGATATCGCCGTAGCGGGTGAACAGGTGGCCGTTCCTGGCGTTGCGCGTCGGCATCACGCAGTCGAACATGTCGATGCCCTGGCCAACGGCATAGACGATGTCTTCCGGCGTGCCGACACCCATCAGGTAACGCGGCTTGTGCGTCGGCAGGCGCGGCGCGGTGTGGGCAAGAATGCGTGCGAACTCGTCCTTCGGCTCGCCTACCGACAGGCCGCCGATGGCGAATCCATCAAAGCCGATTTCTGCCAGCCCCGCCAATGACGCGTCGCGCAGCGGCTCGTACATGCCGCCCTGCACGATGCCGAACAGTGCGTTGGTGTTGCCTAATTTGTCATGCTCGTCGCGCGAACGCCGCGCCCAGCGCAAGCTGAGACGCATCGACTCGGCCGCCTCCTGCTGTGTCGCCGGGTAGGGCGTGCATTCATCGAAGATCATGACGATGTCGGAGTTCAGGACCTGCTGGATGCGTATTGACTCCTCGGGCGTGAGAAAGAGCCGGTCGCCGTTGATCGGCGAGGCGAACTTCACGCCTTCCTCGCTGATCTTGCGCAGTTCGCCGAGCGAAAACACCTGAAAGCCACCCGAATCGGTAAGGATGGGTTTGTCCCAGCCCATGAAACGGTGCAGGCCGCCGTGCGCGCGGATGACGTCCAGACCCGGCCGCAGCCAGAGGTGGAAGGTGTTGCCGAGCACGATCTGCGCGCCGCAGTCGACGAGCTCGTTCGGCGCCATTGCCTTGACGGTTCCGTAGGTGCCAACCGGCATGAACACCGGCGTTTCAACCGTGCCATGCGCGAGGGTGAGTGTGCCGCGCCGTGCGGCGCCGTCGGTGGTCAGGAGGTCAAATTTCATCGTGTAAGAAAACGAAGGGCCGCCCCGAGTTTTCTTGCCCCTTGAGGGGAGAACCGAGCGCAGCGAGGTTTTCGGGGTGGGCTTTATGAATGAGCATGGCGTCGCCATAACTGAAGAAACGGTAGCCGGCATCGATGGCATGCCGGTAGGCGGTGCGGATGGACTCCATGCCGCCGAAAGCCGAGACGAGCATCAGCAGCGTCGATTTCGGCAGGTGGAAATTGGTGATCAGGACATTGACCACGCGGAAGCGATAGCCCGGCGTGACGAACAGCGCCGTCTCGCCAGCGCCGACTTTTATGGTTCCATCTTCAGCGGCTGCCGATTCGAGTGTGCGCAGCGTAGTGGTGCCGACTGCGACGATGCGACCGCCGCGCTTTTTCGTCGCGGCGATGGCGTCGGCCGTTGCCTGGGGTATGTGGTAACGCTCGCGGTGCATGCGATGCTGCGCAAGATCCTGCACGCGTACCGGCTGGAAGGTGCCCGCGCCGACATGCAGCGTTACATGGACGAGGCCAATCCCCCTGTCACGCAGGCGTTCGAGCAGGGGCGCATCGAAATGCAGGCCGGCGGTCGGTGCGGCGACCGAGCCGCGCTCCCGGGCAAAGACAGTCTGGTAGCGCTCTTCGTCGGCGCTGGCCGCCAGCCGTTCGATATAGGGCGGCAACGGCAGTCGGCCGTGGCGCTCGATCAACTCGACCGCATCGCCGGGGAATTTCAATTGATAGAACTCGCCCTCGCGACCGATCACCTCGGCCTCGAAGGCCTCTTCGAGGCGCAACAGTCCGCCCGGCTTGGGCGGCTTGCTCGCGCGCACCTGCGCCAGCACCCTGTCGGCGCCGGTCACGCGCTCGACCAGCACCTCGATCTGGCCCCCGGTGGTTTTCTGCCCCATCAAGCGGGCATGCAGTACACGCGTGTCGTTCATCACCAGCAGGTCGCCCGGCGCCAGCAGCGCGGGCAAATCGACAAAGCGGCGATCGTCGAGGGCATTGCCATTGAGCACCAGCAAACGGCTCGCGCTGCGCTCGGCAAGCGGTGCCTGGGCGATGCGTTCGGGGGGCAGCAAATAATCGAAATCGTCGAGGGTATGACTCATTGGTTGCGGGGCGGGGGTGTTTTGCGGATAATGCGCGCTCTTTACCGGCGCGGCACCATTCTACGTTGGCGCGCCCAGCCCCTCGGCCGAGATGGCGGAATCGGTAGACGCAGCGGACTCAAAATCCGCCGGTGGTAACACTGTGAGGGTTCGAGTCCCTCTCTCGGCACCAAGAATAATTCCAAGGCATTCCATCAAAGGCCGGAACCTATAGCAACAGTCAAGGTTTCCGGCCTTTTCTATTTCCAATACGTTCCGGGGCGGTCTATTGCAATCCGGGGGTGAGTGGGGGTATATTCGGGGTATGTCGCATATCCGTGGGGGTATTTTCCTTGGGTTGGATCGGGGGTATCGCTGGGGGTATGTAGCACCTACCCGAAAGGAGCCGCTGCCATGCTTACCGATACCGCAATTCGCAAGGCCAAGCCGGGCCAAAAACCGATCAAGGACGCGAACGGGAAGCCCGGCTTTGTATCAGTCGATGGCCCCTACAAGCTTGCCGACGAGAAAGGTCTGTTCCTGTTGGTGACGCCAGCGGGCGGGAAACTGTGGCGCTATAAATACCGATTCGCCGGAAAAGAAAAACTGCTGGCGCTGGGCGCTTTCGATGAGGTGGGACTGGCCAAGGCGAGGGAACGCCGCGATGAAGCCCGGAAACTACTGGCGAATGGAGCCGACCCCGGAGAGGTGAAGCAGGCCGCCAAGAACAAGCGGCGGGAAGTCGCCGCCAATTCCTTCGAAGCCATCGGCCGCGAATGGTATGCCAAGACCGCGCCGACCATGGCGGAAAGCACGAAGGAAAGCTGCTGCGCCGGCTGGAAGTGGATGTATTCCCGGTCATTGGTTCCCGCCCCATTTCGGAACTCGCCGCCCCTGACCTGCTGTCCGTGATCCGGCGCATCGAGAGCCGGGGCGCGCTGGACATCGCCAAACGGATGCACAATGCCTGCGGCCGGATTTTCCGCTATGCCGTCGGGCATGGCCTATGCGCCCGCGACCCGTCCCGCGATCTGGAGATCAAGGACATTCTTCCGCCGGCCGACGTGAAGCATCATTCCAGCGTCAAAGACCCCCAAGGCATAGGCGAACTGCTGCGCGCGATTGACGGATTCACCGGCGCCTATGTGACCCGCTGCGCCCTGCGGCTGGCCCCGCTGGTCTTTGTGCGCCCCGGAGAACTGCGCCATGCCGAGTGGACAGAATTCGACTTCGATAAGGCCGAGTGGCGCATTCCTGCCGCGAAAATGAAGATGAGGGAACAGCATATCGTCCCGCTGTCGGCGCAGCTGTCGCAATCCTGCAAGAGATCAAACCGCTAACCAAGCATGGCCACTATGTGTTCCCCAGCGAGCGCGGCGGAAGCCGGCCGATGAGCGAGAACACCATCAACGGCGCATTGCGGCGGCTGGGCTACACCAAGGATGAAATGACCGGGCATGGCTTCCGCAGCATGGCGTCAACGCTGCTGCATGAGCTGCAATACCCCCATGCCGTGATCGAGCGCCAATTGGCCCATGGCGAGAGGAACAAGGTATCGGCAAGCTACAACTTCGCGGAATACCTGCCGGAGCGCCGGAAGATGTTGCAGGAATGGGCAGACTATCTCGACAAGCTCAAGGCCGGCGCGGAAGTGATCTGGTTACAGCAAGCGGCATAGGCGGCGAGAGATATTCGCCGGGTCAATGTCCTGAATGTCCTGCATGTCCTGCTCGTTGGCACGAACTCAGGAAGGCGCGGCCTGTTCCGGCTTGTCACGGACTTGAATGGACGAGAAATGCTGATAGAATGAAAATCTCAGCGCCATGTTGGTGAGGCATAGAACGCGGCCGCAAGGCCCATACGAACCGAGACCCATATCGCGTTAAGCGTGCACGAAGGTGTGGGCCATAGCGCCCTGCAATAACGTCCTGACCAGTCACCGAACAGATGGGGTGACAACGAGGCCGCAAACAGAACAGCGTTTGCATTTCGCTTCGTTAGTCGGGGCGTTTTTCCGGTTCACGACTGGACGAAGCTTTTTCTGCAGAGGAAAAGCGAAATGACCACACAACTTCAAACCGCGCTGTCGATTCTCCGGCGCAAACAAGTAGAGGCCCGTACTGGCCTGTCCCGTTCCACGATTTATTCTCGCATCCGAGCCAGGCACTTTTCCCGCTCCGATTCAGTTGGGCGAGAAGTCCGTCGGTTGGCTGGCCCATGAGGTCAACGGCTGGCTGGCTGCCCAGATCGAGAAAAGCCGCAAGGCTGCTGCTTAATCGGGGGGGCGCCATGGACATCCTCAACGAAGAAAAAGCCGCTGCTGGCGGGCAAGCGGCTTTCGTAAATACTGCAAATGACACTGGCAATTCTACCGCACCGGATAACGACAAGCAAAGCCAGGCATCGCTCATCGTCAAGTTTGTGGAGCAGCGCGCCGACCTGTTCCACGACAAGAACCGGGACGTTTTCGCGCGCCTGAAGGACACCGGCGAATGCTGGCGACTTGGAAGCCGCGCCTTCCGGGACTGGCTGGTGGCTGGGTTCTACAAGGCCATGAAGAATGCACCGCGCGACCAGTCTCTCCGCGAGGCGCTCTCCACGTTAGAAGGACTCGGCCGCTTCCGTGGTGAATGCCAACAAGTGTTTATCCGCGTTGGCCAGAGCAGGACACACTACTATCTCGACCTGGGCGAACCAGGGAGTTCTCGCTGCATAGAAATATCACGCAACGGCTGGCGGGTGCTGAAACGCGCGCCAGTTTCATTTGTTCGCTTTGCGACGATGCAGCCATTGCCGGAACCGAAACGCGGCGGCAACATCTCCAGCCTATGGCCGTTGGTGAACATTCCGGACGATGCGCGCATGCTTGTGATCGCGTGGCTACTCGAATGCCTGCGCCCTGATACGCCCTTCCCAGTGCTGGAATTCATCGGCGAGCAGGGTTCCGCCAAAAGCTCAACGCAAGCGATGCTCCGGCGTATTTTTGACCCAAACGCCTGCGACCTGCGCGCCGCGCCGAAAACGCCAGAGGACGCATTCGTCGCCGGAGGCGCGAACTGGATTGTCAGTTACGAGAACATAAGCCACCTGTCGGCCCCGATGCAGGACGCGCTCTGCGTACTGGCGACAGGCGGCGGATTTGCGAAGCGCAAGTTGTATTCCGACGCCGACGAGGTGGTCATTCAGGTTAAGCGTCCGGTGATCCTGAACGGCATCTCCGCCGCCATTACCGCGCAAGACTTGATCGACCGCACGCTCTCAATCGAAACACCGGTGATCCGGGATCGTCGGGAATCAACTGTATTAACGCGCGACTTTGAACAGAATCACGCCGAGATATTGGGCGCGCTGCTCGATATCATGGTCAAGGCGCTAGAACATCTTTCTAACATCAACATCCCCGCTGATGAACGGCCGCGCCTAATTGAGTTCGCCAGGCTGGGCATGGCGACTGCCAAGGCAATGGGCAGGCCTGTGAATGAGTTTCTCGGCGATTTCAATCGCCGCCGCGATGAAGCCATCAGTCGGACTATCGATGCATCACCGGTGGCTACAGCCGTTATCGCCTACATTGAGAAATACCCATCAGGGATACGCGACACCGCCGAGGGCATCATGCGCGCAATGGAGCACCTCCGGCCGCTGGGCGTTGGCGATGCATGGCCGAGGACGCCGAAAGGTTTTGCCGACCTGCTGCGCCGCGCTGCTCCTGCTCTACGGCAACTGGGTATTGAGGTGCACTCGCTGCCAAAAACCGGCGGCGTGATCCGCTGGGTAATTGAGCACGCGCCGAACAGGACATGCAGGACGTTCAGGACATCGGTTTCGCAAGTTTCTGTTGGCGAGCAGGTGGCGGCATGAAGCCCCGTCGCATTCGATTGGGCTGGGGCATCGGCAAAGGCTTCCGCGAAGGGGAGTTATCCCACCTCGACGAATTCACCGTGCGCAAGCTGATAACCCTGATGAGCCGCATCAGCGAATCGAGTTTCCGTCGTGGCTTTCAGCATGGTCAGTATTTCGAGCGTAAGGGCATCCGGTTATGGATCGCACCAGAAAAACTGCGATTCAACGTCAGCTTGGACAAGTCGCCTATGGCCTGCTCAAGGTTTCCGAAATTCTCCGCAAAGGATCGACTTCGGTTTGAGTATGGCGGCACGCTACAGGCGCTGGGCTTTGTCCTGCCAAAAGGGTGGGGTGATGTATGAGAAAACCCCTGCGTCTCGTAAAGATCATCCACGACATCCGAACATTCGGACTTGTCCGCTGCCGAGCATCAATGCAAGACCTCATGGCGCGCGGCCTGTCATGGCGGCAAGCATGCGACAAGGAACGCTGGCCCTACCATCACGGCGCCCAGATCGTTGGATTCAACGAACGCCGCCAAGCGTGGACTGACCTACCGCCAGCGGGGGCAAGGCTGGACGGCCTTGGGCTTTGGCGCGTTCCTGTCGAGGTTGCAGATGGTCGCCGGGTGGCTTTCGAATGCAAGCCCTGCGGCTGCCGACATTACTTCGCCGACGATGATGTTGGCCACCTGTTGATTGCACCTTGCCTGTCGAAGGCGAGCATCCTGCGAAACCAGACTTTCTATGTTGAGATTCCCGGCGTCATATGAAGCGTAACCTACGCCCGGTACCTTTCCCGTGGGGTAGCCAAGCATGGCGCGACGAGTTCCGCAGGCTTTGCAACTTGGGGCATTTGCCGTGGGTTGCACGTTGGCTGATTAGCGGCATCAATGAAACGTGGCGATTCGCGCCGTCCAAGGGCGAGCTATGCGGTGCAAAAACGCGAACTGGCGCACCTTGCAAGCGCAAAGCTGGAATTCGAGGTCGGTGTCCGAACCACGGAGGTGCATCGACCGGAGCCAAGACAGAATCAGGCAAACTACGTGCGCTGGCAAACCTGCGACAGTTCCGAAAATAGCTATTCGTCGTGGGCGTGTCATGGGGTGCGGAGAATTCGCAGGAATCCCGCGTGTAGCAGTATTGGCCGGTTGTCCGGAATAATCTCTGGGGTAAAGCATGGGCGCTCAAATAGATAATTTGACATTTAAGATGGCACTTCTCTTGATTGGTGGAATCGCAGCAGGGGTTAGAGTTTGGTTTCTTTGCCGGAGTAGCGGCTTTTTTCCTTTTTGCTGCGGTAGCTCTGTAGATAATCATCACTGCTTTGTCAGGCGCATAATTGCGGCAGCATTCAGCGGGGAGGCTGGACAATGGGGATGAATGTATTTGACAGCGAGATTCGGGTGGAAGAAGCGGCTTGCAATTGTGCTGTCGTTTCTATGGTTAGTAATCTTTGCGGCGATAGGCGTCAGCGAACGAGATGGCTTAGCGATATTCGTCATGTTGGGCATGCTCCCGTTGGCGACTCTCTGGGGTATAGCGTGGGTTTGGTCGGCCTATAGACGGCAGAAGACTCCGAACGAAGGTATCACCCCGCCACCATTGGTTGCTAAGAACGAGACGGCCCCGCTGGTTGAGGTAGCGGCAAATCACGCTAGTCCTGACGCGGTAACGGATTCCAAACCAATTGGCTCAGGCGCAGCACTGCCACAAACGCCCTTGCGAATAACTGAGGAGCAAGAAATTCTCGCGTTTCCGTTGGCGACCTCTGGCCCCGCGGGTTTGCACGGATTTTCGATATTTGGTGGGAAAGTATTTTGATCGGGGGCGCCGCCGGTTTCGTATTAGGGCAATACTCAAGCGCGTATCTGCGTTGGGTCAATCAGCCCGGTTCCGAGTATCTTTTTGGAATAATTCTTCTGCCATTTGTTTTGCTTTTCGACGCGGCTGTTTTTAGGCTAGCTGGCAATACACCGGGAAAGGCCATGTTGGGAATTCGTGTGGCTTCACTGAGAGGTACGCCGCTTGAGTTCAGCGAATACTTGCGGCGCAATTTATCCTTGTGGTCGAGTGAACTTGGATTGGGGATTCCTCTCGTAATCCTTTTTACTCTCTGGCGACAAGAGAAGCGGTTGCGTAAGGGGCAACAAACTAGCTACGACGAGAAAATCGGCTCGCGTGTTTGGTCAAAGCCGATTGGATGGGGCAGAAAACTCGGTTTTGCGATTGCCTTTTTTTCCCTGTTTGCAGTCATGGCTGTGTTGAATTTCCATGGCAAGGAAGCAGAGAGAGAAGCAGCACAAGTTGCTGTCGCCAAAAGCTATAACTGGGTAAATCCAGTTACCAACGTTAGCGCGACGATTGCCCCTCAGTGGAAATACTCAAGCATGGATAATGCCGATGAGCAGAAGGTTCATACCTTCACAGAGCGTACAGACCACGCCATGGTGGTTATCGGAGTGGAGTACCTGAACGCAGTGGCGCTGCATGATTATGCGACTGCCTTTTCAATGAGTAATGCCGGGAAGATGTCGTTCAATGACGGAGGAAAATTTTACGAGCAAGGCGGAAGAGCCTATTGGGAGGCAACGGGTACTATGCCGGATGTCGCAGGTACGCGCCTACACGTCCGAGTTATGCAGGTCGGCGGGGCATTCTGGCGTCAAGTGACCATTCAGACTAAGCCGTTCGACTTTACCGATCCTCTCCTAGAGCCACTACAAAGCGCACTTTGGCGCACAGTTTTGTGAGCGGTAGTCCAGCTTCATTCGTCAGTACTCGCGTCTGCTATGACCGGAAAGAGCAGTACATGGTGATTTGCCTACAAGGTACTTACTACCATTACTGCGAGATTGACGCCGGCACGGTGGCAGCGTTGAGAGGCGCGGAGTCGATGGGGCGGTTCTACAACTCGCGCATCAAAGGGAATTTCGACTGCCGTACTCGTCGGGTTCCGGTGTATCGGTAGGCCCACTATGCAATTCTGGTTTGGGATGCTCTTCCTGGTTGTTACGCCCTTTGTTGCGCTATGGGCTTTTAGTGACTCTCTGCCTTTTCAGGATGAGGTGACGGTCTACGAGACGATCTGTCACGGTGAGCGAAAGGACGGGGACTGCAAAGGCAAGGAAGAGCCAATTGGCAAGAAAACTTTCAAACCAATGACTGATCAACAGATCGTGTTAGTTTGGGCCGACAATGTCGCGCCTGTCCGTCTTGAAAATTGCGCCGTGCGAGATGTTAGAAATTGGGCTTGTGACGGGGAGTTCTTGGGTTCTAGACCCCAAATGATTGACGGACGCTACCAATTTATATTCGGCGAGTGAACTCATCCCCATCGGATTCGGTCTTTCAAGTTCCGAAGTGGCACTGGTGGTTGCTCAAACTGGACTCCAAGGCAGCGCCAAATCGCCAGAAAAAATAAAATCGTCTCTGCCCTCATCAACTGCAAACACTCCGCCCTATGATGCCCATGTACCTCCCGGCCCCTATTCCAAAAAATAATTTCTCGCGCACCTACACCCCAGCAAAAGCGCAACAACCCGCAGCCCCCCAGGGGGTGCTTCACCATGCGCGGCTTGTCGTCGGGTTCCCTTTCACGCATGCCCGCCTGCCGACAACTACCCCCCGGCATCCTTCGGCAAGGGAAGGGCATTGGCAAATATTCACGCATCGGCGCTTGACCCTCCCCCCCCCCGGCCTGTCCAAAGTCGGCGCTGGTGGATCGGCGGAGAGCAGGACAATCAGGACATCAACTGCATGAGTTTCCTTCCGCTATCATGCTTGTCGATACCTCGTTAAACAGCCCAGCATCAGACTGGCGGGGGTATTTGTGGGGGTATCTGCCAAGACCTACATCATGATGCCGTAGCAATAAAGGCTTTCGTTGTAATTTACGAGTCCCTCTCTCGCACCATGGCGGAATTCCATGACCTGGCTCAAACACTGTATCAAAGTCAGGTACACAAGGGCAAAAGACGGGTACTATTATCAACACGACGGCATGATGATTAGCTGCCGTTTCACTTGAGCTGTTCCAACACGTCAAAATCCGAGGAGCAATATCCATGAACAAGTCTGAACTGATTGAAGCTACCGCAAAAGCTGCGGACATCTCCAAGGCAGCTGCCGAGCGTGCCCTTTCGGCCGTGATGGCTGCGGTCGTCAAGACGGTTGCCAAGGGCGACACCGTAACGCTGGTTGGCTTCGGTACCTTCAAATCGTCCAAGCGTGCCGCACGAGTCGGCAAGAACCCCAAGACGGGCGAAGCGCTGAAAATCGCCGCAACCACCGTGCCGAAGTTTTCCGCCGGTGCCGGATTCAAGGCTGCGGTGTCTGGCAAGAAGGCCGCCAAGAAGAAGTAAGGCGGTCTCTCTTGGCCGACTCTTTGCGTCGGCGCCAATAAAAAAGGGCCAACTTGCGTTGGCCCTTTTTGTTGTCGAGATACTCGACTTACTTCTTCATTGCGTCCTTGCCGCCTTGCAGCGCACCGGAAGCGGCGCCAGCGACACCACCTTCCTTCGCGCCCTCAACGCCACCTTGGGCTGCGCCCTTAACGACTTCCATCATCTTGTCTTTGGATTCGTCCTTTACAGCAGCCTTGTCGCCGGCCATGCCTTCCATGCCCTTCTGTTCGCCGGCCATGCCCGCCATGCCTTGCTGACCGGACATGCCGCTCATGCCTTGCTGACCGGACATGCCTTCCATGCCCTTCTGTTCGGTGGCCGGGGCAGCGGCAGGCGCCGGAGCGACGGCAGGCGCCGGAGCGGCCGGGGGTGCGGGGGGAGCTTCCTTCTTGCCGCAGGCGGTCAGGGCGAGGGCGGTCAGGGAAACGAGGAGGAGTGAGTTTTTCATGAGGTATTCCTTATAAGTGAGGGGGCAACAAAAAAACCATCAGTCAATGCTGACTGAATGCCATTATATTAACTCTGCCGGGGAAATATAGTTGACACGGATTTTGCGCCCGCCAGCCAATTTATTACCCTGTCCAGCGCCGCTTCAAGATGCCGTCGTGCGGCAGTTGAGAGTTGTTCGCCCAGTTCGAAGCGCTCGCCGCGTATCGCAAGCTGGTAACAGGGCGGCGGGGGATCGTCATGCAGATCGACGAAGACCTGCATGACCGCTTCGGGCGAGATGGCATGCGTGCTGAAGCTCGCATCGCGGGCGGGTGCCAGCCGGCTGATGTCAAACGGCGCCGCGACAGCAAGGCTGGTATCGACGAACAGGACAAGTTCCCGACCTTCCAGATCGAGCGCATGCTCCACCTGCAACTGGAAGTCAGTCAGGCACTCGACATGCGATAGTCCCAGCGCCTCGATGCGCTCGACGAACAGTGGCCCGAGTGCATCGTCGCCCCTTGACGGGTTGCCCCAGCCGAAAATCAGGATCGGTATTGTCATGGTCGGGTGCAGATGGCGCCCTCAAGAAACACGCTGGGCCGTCCCGTCAGCGCCGACTATTTCGACCTCGAGTGGCATGCGGCCGAGCGCGTGCGTGGCGCAGGAGAGACAGGGATCGAAACAGCGAATCGCCACTTCGATGTGGTTGAGCAGGCCGTCGGTCAGCGCATGGCCGTCGAGATGTTGCTGCGCAACCACGCGGATCGCCTCATTCATCGCCTGGTTGTTGTGGGTAGTTGCGACGATCAGGTTGGCGCGGATCACCTGGTCGTTTTCGTCAACACGGTAGTGGTGGATCAGCGTGCCGCGCGGTGCCTCGATGACGCCGACGCCGCGTTCCTGTCGCTGGCCGCCTGCCACCAGCTCGTAACCGACAAGATCAGCGTCGTGCAACAGGTTTTCGATGGCTTCGGCAGCATGGAGCATCTCGATCATGCGCGCCCAGTGGTAGCCGGGCGTGGCGCCGGAAGCGCCGGGGCACGCCAGGAATTCGCGGCGCTCCTGGTCGGCCAGCGGCGTCGGGATGAAGTCGCATTGCGTCACGCGTGCCAGCGGGCCGACACGATACCAGCCGTTGTCGCTCGATCCCATCTCGCGGAAGAAGGGAAACTTCATGTAGCTCCACGGCTTGACGTCCTCGACGATGACATCCCAGTAGCGGCGGTAGTCGAAGTGGTCGAACAGGGTCGAACCATCATTGCGCCGCGCGCGCAGACCACCCTCGTAGAGATCCAGTGCCCCATCGGCACGCACCAGGCACATGCTGTGCGCAGCAAAGCGGCCGAAGGCGTTGAAGGCCTCCAGATTTTTCTCGAACAACCCCTTGATCAGCTGCACGGCCTCACGGCTCCAGCCGATGACCTGGCCGATGTCCTGCTGCAACGCGGCACGCTCTTCCGCAGTCAGTGATTTGTTGACGCCGCCGGGGATCGCGCCGGTGCCATGTACGCGTTTGCCGGCTGTCATGCGGATGACTTCCTGCCCGTACTTGCGCAGCAGAACGCCCTGACGAACGATTTCCGGGTTGGCGGCGAGCATGCCGGCGATATTGCGTTTTGCCAGATCGGCACCAAAACCGAACAGCAGGTCGGGCGAGGCGAGGTGGAAGAAGTGCAATGCATGCGATTGCAGAATCTGGCCGTAGTGCATCAGGCGGCGGATCTTTTCGGCCGTCGGCGTCGGCTTGGCGCCGATGATCATGTCCATCGCCTTGGCGGCGGCGAGGTGGTGCGATACCGGACAAATGCCGCACAGCCGCTGCACCATTACCGGTACTTCCCAGTAGGGGCGGCCCTCGATGAATTTCTCGAAGCCGCGGAACTCGACGATGTGCAGACGCACCTGCTGCACGCGATTGGCGTCATCGAGCAGGATCGTCACCTTGCCGTGGCCTTCGACGCGCGAGAGCGGGTCGATGGCAACGCGCCTGAGGCCTTCCGGGTGAAGGGCGGTTTCGAGCTTAGTCATAGCGCAGCAAGTCGTGGCCGAGTTGCGGTGTCCGGCCGGCGATCAGTTCAGTGAGAAATTGCCAGATGGCGTCGGCCGAGGGTGGGCAGCCCGGCAGAAAGTAATCGATCTTCACCACCTCGTGGAGCGGATGCACCTGGTCGAGTGGCAAGGGCAGTTCGGGATCGTCTGGAATGCGTGTGCCTTCCGTCAGTCCGCCCTCGGTGGCATAGACCGTTGCGAGGATATCGCGCAGGTCGAGGTGATTGCGTTGCGCCGGCAACCCGCCATTCACCGCACAGGCGCCGATGGCGACAAGGATCTTGCAGTTTTTCCTGAACTCCCTCAGCACTTGTACGTTCTCTGCGTTGCAGACCCCGCCCTCGATGATGCCGATGTCGCACGGCCCGCAGCGCTTGATGTCGGTGAATGGCGAACGGTCGAACTCGATCAGCTGGAGCAGCTCGAAGAGACGCTCGTCGATGTCGAGCAGGGACATATGGCAACCGAAGCATCCCGCCAGGCTGGCGGTCGCTACCCTTAGCTTGCGCGCTGAGGTCGCAGAGTTCATGGGTTATCCTCGCGCTGCGGCTTGAATTCGCCGACATGCGCCGAGAGTGGCGCGGCATCGAAGCGGCGCTGGCCGATCGGCACGCTGAACCCCGCCTTCTTTGGCAGGATGACGCCCACCGGGCAGACTTGGGCCGCCTTGTCGGTGAGCGCGAAATTCGTATCGCCGAGCTTGCCCGATTCGGCATTGACGATCAGGTGCTTGTCGATGCCACGCCCGGCAAGCGCGAAGACATGCTTGCCATCGACTGCGGCGCTGGCGTGGACGCAGAGTTCGCAGAGGATGCAGCGGTTGAAATCGAGCAGCACGTCCGGATGGGAAAAATCCACCGGCCGATCGGGATAGAAGTGTCTGAAGTGCGGCGTCATCACGCCGAGTTCGTAGCTCAGCGCTTGCAGCAGGCAGGCGCCGCTCTTCTCGCAGGAAGGACAGAAGTGGTTACCCTCGACCAGCAGCATTTGCAGCAGGCTGCGGCGCAAGTCGAGAATCTCAGGCGTTTCGCTCCGCACATCCATGCCGGTGGATGCGGGCAGGGTGCAGGCACTGGCCGGCCGGCCATCGACCCTGACGGTGCACAGCTTGCAACTGCCATGGGGGCGAAACTCGGGGTGGTAGCAGAGGTGGGGAATGTATACGCCGGCAGCCAGCGCGGCCTGCAACACTGTCTGGCCGGGCGCGAAAGGAATCTCCTGACCGTCGAGAATGAAAGTTTTGTTCATGGTACGAGATGCGCGTCAGCGTCGTCGCGGCCGGTCATCTGGCGTGCTTGCGCGAGCGCGGCATCGAGATTGAAGGCGGGCTCGAAGTCGAGTGATTTGAGGTGCCGCTCCCAGGCGGGTCGGAACTGTTTCAGGGTGTCGGCCAACGGATTGCCGGCCGTCCGGCCCAGCCCGCAATGCGCCGCGGTCTGCATCACGTGGATCAGCCGTTCGATCTCGTCAATGTCGTAGCGCGTGCCATTGCCTCTGGCGATCTTGTCCATCAGCTGCCGCTGCAATGCGGTACCGACACGGCAGGGCGTGCAGAACCCGCAGGATTCGTGTGCGAAAAAATGGTTGTAATTGCGCGCGACTTCGAACATGTCGCGACGCGCATCGAAGACCGTGAAAGCGCCGGCGGTTGGCAGATCCTCGAAGGCGATGTGCCGGTCGAATCCCTCCGTGCCGATGCAGATGCCCGCTGGGCCGGAGATCTGCACCGCCTGCGTGTTGCTGGCACCACAATCTTCAAGCACCTGGCGCACGCTAACACCGTAAGGGTATTCGTAGATACCCGGTCGCGCGCAGTCGCCGGCGACTGACAGCAGCTTGGTGCCGGTCGATTGAGGCGTGCCGCGGCTGCGAAACCATTCGCCGCCATGTGTTGCGACGAGCGCGGCGGCGGCGAGGGTTTCGACGTTGTCCACCACCGTTGGCAGGCCGCGAAAGCCCTGCGTTACGGGGTAGGGTGGTCGGTTGCGCGGAATGCCGCGCTTGCCTTCGAGCGATTCGATGAGCGCCGATTCCTCGCCGCAGATGTAGGCGCCGGCGCCCAGATGGATTTCGATGTCGAAAGAACAACCCGTGCCGAAGGATGTTGTCGCCGAGCAGTCCGGCCTGGCGCCGTCTCGCCAGCGCCGAGTTTAACGGCTCGAGCAGATGACGATATTCGCCGCGCAGATAGACGTAGCCCTGGCTTGCGCCGACGACAAGCGCGGCAATCGTCATGCCCTCGAACACCAGATCGGCGCAGGTGTTCAGCAGTACGCGATCCTTGAAGGTTCCGGGCTCGCCCTCGTCGGCATTGCAGATGATGATGCGTGTTTTCCCGTGAGCATTGCGACAGGCCTGCCATTTATCGGCGGTGACGTAGCCCGCGCCGCCACGACCCCGCAGCAGCGAGGCCCTGATTTCGGACAGTGTCGCTTCCGGCCCGCGCGCCTGCGTGGCAGCGAGTGCCGTGCCCGCTTTCAGGCCATGGTTGAGCAGGATGTCGCGGCGGCGGATGTTGTCTTCGATGCGAAACCAATCCGCTGGCCAGTCGGCAAGTGGTGTGCGCTTGCGGATCAGTTCGACCATCGCTTCCACGCGGTCCATCGTCATCCACCGCACGGCCCGATAATTCACCAGCACGGCCGGACCCTGGTCGCTCAGGCCGGTGCAGGAGGTGGCGTCGACACTGACCAGGCCATCCTCGGAAACCCGGCCGCGTTCGACCCAGAGCAGGCGGCACATGGCCAGCATCAGGTCGCGGCTGCCGAGCATGCGATCGGTGATGTTGTTGCTCCACAGCACCCGGTACTGCCCCAGCGGTTGTGTGTGAAAGAAGCGATAGAAGCTGGCCGTGCCTTCGACCTGTGCGCGCGGCCAGCCAATACCGGCGGCGATGTCAGAAAGTGTCTCTGGCGATAGCCAGCCCAGTACCTCCTGCGTCTCGCGCAGAATCTGCATCAGCCGTGTGCCGTCGTTGCCATGACGACGCAGGACAGCCTGGATTGCGTCGTGTGCGTTCACAAGTTCCTCGTGTTGCGATGCGCGTTCTAGGCATAGATTACCCTGCCCGTATTACTGTTTGTTGTGCTGGATCAAGACACCTCATCGGCCTGCACGGCAATTCGCTGTCGCCACATCGTCAATGCACTCCGAGGGCCTGGTTCCTTGAGTAGCAAAATCTTGCCCTCGTGGTGCAGTACCATCCTTTTTTCACGGTAGTGGCTGGAATGATCTTGGGCATGATGATCGCCTCTATTCCGGCAATTCGGTATTTGAAAGTACTCAGGCCAACATGCATACGCACAATCTTTCCGACTGGTCACACGACCACGTTTTCGACACCGGCAATCAGGCCGCCGAGCGCGGCACGCGAATCGTGATGTGGATTACCGCCGTGATGATGGTGATCGAGATCATCGCCGGCTGGTGGTACAACTCGATGGCGCTGCTGGCCGATGGCTGGCACATGAGTTCCCACGCCGTGGCCATCGGCCTGAGTGCCTTTGCTTATTCGGCTGCACGAAAATACGCCCGCGACCCGCGGTTTGCCTTCGGCACCTGGAAGATCGAGGTGCTCGGTGGTTTTGCCAGCGCGATCTTCCTGCTGGGTGTCGCTGCCCTGATGGTGTTTGGTTCCGTGGAACGGATCATTGCACCGCAACCGATCCACTACAAGGAAGCGGTGGCCATCGCGGTTCTCGGGTTGCTGGTCAATCTGGCCTGTGCGCTCATCCTTGGCAAAGCGCATGATCGCCGACCATGACCATGGGCATGAGCACGGCCACGATCACGGACATCACCATGACCTGAACCTGAAGTCGGCCTACCTCCACGTGATTGCCGACGCTGCAACGTCGGTATTGGCGATCATCGCGCTGAGCGGCGGCTGGATGTACGGCTGGTCCTGGCTGGACCCCGTGATGGGCATTGTCGGTGCGGCCCTGGTTGCAAAATGGGCGATGGGGCTGATGACCGAAACGGGCAAGGTGCTGCTTGACCGGGAAATGGATCACCCGGTGGTTGCGGAGATTCGCGCGGTTGTCGAAACGGGTCCGGAGGCGGGAGAAACGCGCATAGCAGACCTGCACGTCTGGCGCGTTGGCAAGGGTGCCTATTCTTGCGCGCTCAGCGTTGTTACCCACGATGCAACTTTGACGCCGGCCAGAATTCGTGAGCAACTCTCGGTTCATGAAGAAATCGTGCATTCGACCATCGAGATACAGGTCTGCAACGGGGAGTGCGTCTAGCCATCAGGAGACTGCCTATCTACCCTGTCACCCGTTGCTCCGCTGCAAACCCATCATCAATGGATTCCTCACACTAACCCCGTTGTTCAATGCTTATGGTCGTCATGATGATCTCCGCCTTCATGCGTTAGGTCGCTGTTTTCATTCTCGCCCTCATGCATGGGCATGCTGCAGGGCACCAGCGACCCGCAGGCGCGCATGACGATCATGCAGGCCCATATGCAGGACATGCAGGCACAGATGAAGGACATGGGCGCCGGCTGTCTTGGCTGATTCCGCTTACCTTGGTAGTCTGGTTGCTTGCGCGGATCAAGCGTGGCCATCAGCGTGTCAGCCAGAAGACGCCATTGGTTATCCTGGAAGAGCGCTATGCGCGTGGCGAGATCGAGCAGGAAGAATATCGCTCCCGCCGCGCAGACCTTTTGAAATATGACGATGGAGCATATACATGAGTACGAAATACGGTTTTGGCAAGCAGATCGACATCCCTTTCGAGCAAGCTCTCGAAAGGGTGACGGCAGAATTACAGAAAGAAGGCTTCGGCATCCTGACTGAAATTGATGTAGCGGCAACGCTGAAAAAGAAGCTGGATGTAGATATGCCGCCCTACTGCATCCTGGGCGCCTGCAACCCACCGCTGGCGCATCAGGCCCTGACGGCCGAACCTTCCATTGGACTGCTGCTGCCCTGCAATGTCGTCGTCAGGCAGATTGCGACAGGGAAGACCTTTGTCGAGTTCATGGATACGCAGGCAGTGCTTGCTCTGGTCGATAACCCCGGCATTGTTGCGCTGGCCCAGACCGTGCGAGAGAAGCTTATGCGCGTCATGAACGCCATGTAGAAAGCCGGCGCTGGTGAGACGGCAACGTCGGAGAGATGAATGCCGCGCGCCCGCCACGATGCGGCATTAGTCCGGCAGGTTGTGGGCTCTCGCCCAGTGGCTATCCACGCGGGCAGGGCTCGGATCGAATCTTTCAATAGCGTATGTCCGGAACGCGGATTGAAACCGGTCAGACAGCTAGAATGTAGCCGCGCTTAATTATGGAGAACCGCCATGTGCCTTGCCATTCCCGCTCGCGTTGTCGAACTATCGGATGAGGACACCGCCATCGTCGACCTTGGCGGCGTGCGCAAGGCGATCTCGCTGGCGCTGGTGGAGGATGTCGCGATCGGCGATTACGTGATCGTGCATGTCGGCTTCGCGCTTAACAAGCTGAATGCAGAAGAGGCGGAGAAAACCCTGGCGATCTTCGCCGAGATGGGTGCGGCAGTGGCCGCGCAGGATGCACTGACAGCGGGTGCCGTGGAGGGCTCTGCGGCTTGAAATACATCGACGAGTTTCGCGACGGCGAACTGGCGCACGGCCTGGCGGCGGGTATCGCGGCAGCGGTGCAGCCCGATCGCCAGTATGCCTTCATGGAGTTCTGCGGCGGCCACACGCACGCGATCTCACGCTACGGCGTGACCGACTTGCTGCCGGCCAGCGTGCGTATGGTGCATGGGCCGGGCTGCCCGGTCTGCGTGCTGCCGATCGGTCGTATCGACATGGCCATCGAACTGGCGTTGCAGCGTGGCGTCATCCTCTGCAGCTATGGCGACTGCTTGCGCGTGCCGGCATCCGACGGCTTGTCTCTGCTGAAGGCCAAATCGCGTGGCGGCGATGTACGCATGATTTACTCCGCATCGGATGCGCTGAATATTGCCCGCGAGAATCCGGATCGGGAAGTGGTGTTCTTCGCGATCGGTTTCGAAACGACCACGCCGCCGACGGCAGTGGTGATTCGGCAGGCGGCGCAGGAAGGCCTGAAGAATTTCAGTGTGCTGTGCTGCCACGTGCTGACCCCGGCGGCGATGCACTGCATTCTCGCTTCGTCTGAAGTTCAGTTGGATGGTTTCGTCGGACCCGCGCATGTCTCGACAGTAATCGGCAGCCGACCCTACGAGGTCTTTTCCGACCGGCACGGCAAGCCGGTCGTCATCGCCGGCTTCGAGCCGCTCGACGTGATGCAGGCGATCCTGATGCTGATCCGCCAGGTCAACGACGGGCGCAGCGAAGTGGAGAACGAGTTCACGCGCGCGGTAACGCGCGACGGCAATCGCAAGGCACAGGCCATCGTCGATGCGATCTTCGAACTGCGGCCGAATTTTGAGTGGCGCGGCCTGGGGACCATCGAAAAGTCGGCGCTGGCGATACGGCATGCCTACGCGTCATTCGATGCCGAGGCACGCTTCGATCTGGTCTATCGTGTCGTGGCCGATCATAAGGGCTGTGAATGTGGCGAGATACTTCGCGGGGTCAAAGAGCCGAGCGCGTGCAAATTATTCGGCAATGTCTGTACACCCGAGAATCCGGTCGGTTCCTGCATGGTGTCTTCGGAAGGCGCCTGTGCTGCGCATTACACCTACGGCCGCTATCGCGATATATCCAAAGAATATTAGAATATAATAATATAAAAAAGATTGTTGAGTTAAAAAGCGCTGGTTTTGACGCTGGTCAAAATCCGGCACTCCTGAAGTGGATATAAAGTTGCGAATAACCACAAGGGAGTGGAAGTCCATGAACTCATCCATCTTCGATATCGACCGTGAGAGCCTTGCTGCCGTTGAAAATCGGTTGCAAATGCCGCGACGCGAATTCCTTCAGTTCTGTACCACCGTGGCGGCGACCCTGGGTCTGCCCGCCGGCGCAGAGGCAGCGGTGGCCAAGGCCATCGAGGCGGCCAAGCGCCCCTCGGTGATCTGGCTCCATTTTCAGGAATGCACCGGTTGCTCTGAATCTTTGCTGCGCGCCGAGCATCCCACTCTCGAAAAACTGATCCTTGATGTCATCTCGCTTGACTACCACGAGACGCTGATGGCGGCTGCCGGTCATCAGGCCGAGGCGGCACGCAAGTCTTCGATGGAAGCCAACAAGGGCAAGTACATCCTCGTCATCGAGGGTGCGATTCCCACTAAGCAGAATGGTATCTATTGCAAGGTCGGTGGCCATACGGCCATCGACATTACCAAGGAGTGCGCAGCGGACGCCGCGGCGGTCATCGCCATCGGCTCCTGCGCTTCGTGGGGCGGCATGCCTGCCACCGATCCGAATCCGACGGGCGCATCGAGCGTTGCGGAGATTCTCGGCAAGCCGGTCGTGACCATTCCCGGCTGCCCGCCCAACCCCTACAACTTCCTCGCGACGGCGGTGCACTTCCTGACTTTCGGCAAGCTGCCGGCGGTCAACAAGCTCGGCCGCCCGCTGTTCGCCTACGGTCGGCTGATTCACGAAAACTGCGAACGACGCGCCCACTTCGACGCCGGTCGTTTTGCCATGGCCTTCGGCGACGAGGGACATCGCAAGGGTTACTGTCTGTACAAGCTCGGCTGCAAGGGGCCGGAAACCTATGCCAACTGCCCGACGCTGGGGTTCGGCGACGTGGGTGAGAGCAACTGGCCGGTTGGTTGCGGCCACCCCTGCATCGGCTGTACCGAAAAAGGGGTGGGCTTTACCAAGCCGATCCACTCGATGGCGAAGATGCTCAACGTTGTGCCACCCATGCAGTATCCGCGCATCAGCGAGCAGATCGGCACGGGTTCGAACTTCGCTTCAGCGGCCGCGCTGGCAGCGATTGCCGGCGCAGCAGCTGGCGGTGCGGTGATGCTGGCGAAAAATCTTGGCCTTTCGCATCAGGCCGCAGAACAGGAAAAGCACAGCCAGAAACCCAAAGCGGAGGTGTGAGATGACCACCCGACGTGACTTTCTCAAACGTGCATTGGCCGGCACGATAGTCGGTGCTGGCGGGACGGCGTCCAGTTTGGCCTTGGCGCGCGAAACCTACAAGGTACCGCCCGATGCGCTCGGCCTGCTCTACGATGCCACATTGTGCGTCGGCTGCAAGGCCTGTGTGGCGGCGTGCAAGGAGGCCAACAGCAACCCGCCGGAATTCAACACGGTTGACAAGCTGTGGGATACGCCACTCGACACCAGCGGCGACACCTTCAACATCATCAAGATGTACCGGAACGGCACGATGGAAACGAAGGATGCCGAAATCAACGGCTATTCCTTCATGAAGACCTCCTGCCTGCACTGCGCTGACCCGAGTTGTGTGTCGGCCTGTCCGGTATCGGCGATGACCAAGAATCCTTTGAATGGCATCGTCGAGTACAACCCCGACAAGTGCATCGGCTGCCGCTATTGCGTGGCCGCCTGTCCGTTCGGCATTCCGAAGTATCAATTCAACGACCCGCTGGGGCGTATCGGCAAGTGCGAGTTGTGCCACCACCGCCACAAGGATGGACATTATTCGGCGTGTGCCGAAGTCTGCCCGACCGGCGCGACCTTGTTCGGCAAAACTTCCGATCTGTTGGCCGAAGCCAAGCGTCGTCTGGCGCTCAAGCCCGGCGAAACGACGGTCTATCCGCGCGGCCGGCTGGGAGCCGCCGAGGTGAAGGGCGCAGCCGGTGAGTTGGCGCGAGGAACCCGATCAGCGCTACGAGGGCGTGGTTGGTAATTACCAGCAGCACGTCTATGGCGAGAAGGAGTACGGCGGCACGCAGGTACTGAAGCTCTCCGGCGTGCCTTTCGAGAAGGTCGGCATGCCGAAGCTGCCACCCTACTCGTCGGCGGCAACGTCCGAGACGATTCAACACACCCTGTATGGCGGCCTGATCATGCCGGTTGCCGTGCTCGGCGCGCTGGCCTGGGTCGCGAAACGTAATGTCAAACCTGACACCGAGGAAGGGGACAAGTCATGAGCGCACAACATCATGCCAAGCCAGCCCCCGTCGGGGGACCGCTGTTAAACGTGGTGACCCTGACTGCGGGGGTACTGATCGCCGTCATGGCGGCGATTGTGCTGGTGCGTCTCTTTTACGGCCTCGGCAGCGTCACCGCACTGAACGACGGCTATCCGTGGGGCATCTGGATCGTTGTCGATGTGATGATCGGTTCGGCATTGGCCTGCGGTGGCTTCTCGGTGGCGATGCTGGTTTATATCTTCAACAAGGGCGAGTACCACCCCCTGGTCAGACCGGCGTTGCTGGCCAGTCTGTTCGGCTATACGCTTGCCGGTGTTGCCGTGATCGTCAACCTCGGTCGTTGGTGGAACGTCTGGAACATGTACTGGCCGGGGTCGGTGAATCCGAACTCGGTGATGTTCGAGGTGGCCCTCTGCATCACGCTGTACATCATCGTGATGTGGATCGAGTTCGCGCCGACGTTTTTCGAGAAGTTCGGCATGGATGCTGCCAAGCGCAAGCTCTCCAAGATCATGTTCATCATCATCGCGCTCGGCACGCTGCTGCCGATGATGCACCAGTCTTCGCTCGGAACCTTGTGGGTGGTTTTGGGTTCGCAGGTGCATCCGCTCTGGCAGACGCCAATGGTGCCGCTGCTGTTCCTGCTGACCGCGATCATCATGGGCTATGCCGTGGTGCTCTTCGAGTCCTGCGTGGCTTCATCGGCCTATCGGCGCAGCATCGAGATGAACCTGCTGACCCCGATGGCCAAGGTGATGCTCGGCCTGGTTGCAGCCTATCTCGCGGTGCGCCTGGGCGATCTGGTCTGGCGTGGTGCGCTCGGACTGGCCTTCGGGCTGACGCTCGAATCCATGATGTTCTGGCTTGAGATGGCCTGCTTCATCGTGCCTTTCCTGATCATCGGCACGGAAGTGCAGCGTCGCAATCCCGCCCGTCTCTTCACCGCCGGCATCCTGCTGTTGCTGGGCGGTTCGCTGTTGCGCCTCAACGGCTTCCTGGTCGGTTACAACACCGGTGGCGGCTACCAGTACTTCCCGTCATTGACTGAAGTGCTCGTCACCGTTGGCATGTTCGCCATCGAAGTCCTTGGCTACATCATCATTACCCGCCGCTTCCCGGTTCTGCCCCGGGAAGAAGCTCACGCTTGAGGGAGTCAGAAAATGTCAAAGCGCATCACGATCGATCCCATTACCCGCATCGAAGGCCATCTGCGCATCGATGTCGATGTCAACGGCGGCCGGGTGAAAAAGGCCTGGTCTTCCGGCCAGATGTGGCGTGGCGTCGAACTGATCCTGCAGGGCCGCGATCCGCGCGATGCCTGGACGATCACCCAGCGCATCTGCGGCGTCTGCACGACAGTGCATGCGATCGCCTCGGTACGTTCCGTCGAGAACGCGCTGCAGATGGAGATTCCGCTCAACGCACAGTACATCCGCAACCTGATCATCCTGGCGCACTGCGTGCATGACCACATCGTGCACTTTTATCATCTCTCGGCGCTTGACTGGGTGGATGTCACGTCGGCGCTCAAGGCCGATCCGGACAAGACCGCGAGCCTCGCCGAAAGTCTCTCGTCCTGGAACCGCAACGGCAAGCATGAGATGCGCGCGGTCAAGGATCGCCTCGCCGGCTTCGTCAATGGCGGCCAGCTCGGCATCTTCACCAATGGCTATTGGGGCCACCCGGCGATGAAGCTGCCGCCGGAAGTCAACCTGCTCGCTGTCTCGCACTACCTGCAGGCGCTTGAAGTACAGCGCAAGGCGAACAAGATCGTCAGCATCCTCGGTTCCAAGACACCGCACATCCAGAACCTCGCCGTTGGCGGCGTGGCCAACCCGATCTCCACCGATTCACAGTCGGTGCTGACCGTCGAGCGCCTGCTGGCCATCAAGGGCTACATCGATGAACTCGCCGACTTCGTCAAGAATGTCTACCTGATCGACGTGGCGGCTATCGGTGCCTTCTACGCAGACTGGACCAAGTATGGCGCCGGCGTCACCAATTATCTTTCCGTGCCCGACCTGCCGCTCGACACCAAGGGTACGCAATTCGCGCTGCCCGGCGGCTACATCGACGCTGGCGACATTTCGAAGTTCAAGCCGATCCAGAGCTTCAACGATGATTTCTGGGGCAAGGGCGTCGAAGAATCGGTCAAGCACTCCTGGTACGACTACAGCGGTGGCAAGCCACTGCATCCCTATCAGGGCGAAACCAAGCCGAATTACACCGACTTTCAGGATGCCGGCAAATATTCCTGGCTCAAGTCGCCGACCTTCTATGGCAAACCCGCGCAGGTCGGACCGCTCGCGCATGTGTTGTGCATGTTTGCTGCCGGCCACGAACCGACCAAGAAGTACGCGACGCTGGCGCTCGATACCGTTTCCGCAATTGCAAAGACCAAGGTCGGCATCGATGCGCTGCATTCCACCATCGGTCGCCATGCGGCACGCGCGGTGCGCTGTGCCGTGATGGTCGATCAACTCGCCGATCAGTGGGGCCTGCTCATCAACAATATCGCCCAGGGCGACACCAAGACGTTCAACCAGCCGGTATTCCCGAAGGGTGAGGTGATGGGTGTCGGATTCCACGAGGCACCGCGTGGCGCGCTGTCGCACTGGGTCGTCATCGACAACGGCAAGATCAAGAATTACCAGTGCGTCGTGCCATCGACATGGAATGCCTGTCCGAAGAACGAGAAGGACGAGATGGGGCCGTACGAGGCTTCGCTGATCGACAATCCGGTCGCCGATCCCGAGAAGCCGCTCGAGGTGCTGCGCACGATCCACTCGTTCGACCCCTGCATCGCTTGCGCGGTGCATCTGACCGACAAGGAAAGCGATCAGAACGTCACGATCAAGGTCGTTTGAGCGTTCAATGAAAGCCGTGGTGCTGGGCGTCGGCAATACGATCCTTGCCGACGAGGGGGTGGGTGTGCGTGTCATCGAGGCACTGGAACGAGACTACACGCTGCCCGAGGGCGTCGTTGCGATCGACGCAGGTACCTCGGGCATGGAAATGCTCGAAGACCTGTCCGACCTCGATTTTCTGCTGGTTGTCGATGCCATCGCTGCCGGGAAAGCGCCGGGCGAACTGGTGAGGCTTTGCGACGACGAAGTGCCGGTCTTCTTTCGCCGCAACCTGTCGCCGCACGGCATCGGTCTATCGGATGTGTTGGCTTCGCTCGAATTCCTTGGCGCCGAACCGAAGGAAACCGTGATCCTCGGCGTGCAGCCAGTGTCGCTGGAACTGTCCACAGAATTGACGCCGACCATTGCCGCACGCGTGCCAGAACTTGTGGCGCAGGTGGTTGGTGAACTGTCGGCGCGCGGTCTTGCGCCGATCCGCAAGTAAAAGTCGGCGCTGGCGAGACGGCACCATGCAGATTCATAGTTCAGATCCAGCACCGCTCATCGAGGCGACCTTCCGCCGCATCCACGCCGAGCGCATGGCAGATTTGCCCTTGCTCAATCCGGCGCTGGATGTTGCTGCCGTCGGCTTCGAGCGCAAAGAAAACGAGTGGCGCGGCGCACTTGTCACGCCCTGGTGCATTAACCTGTTGCTGCTTCCGGCGACGACTGACTGGCCGGTTCCTGCCTCGCACGAGCGCGTGTTCCGCGAGTACCTAGCGGGCACCTTCGGCTTTCTCGGCAATCGTGAAGAAGAGCTAGGCGATTACCTGATCTGCCCGCTGATCCACGACATGAAGCAGTTCGCCGATCAGGAAACCGCCGTGCTGACGGCGCGTGCCAGCCTGATTGCGCTCGACCTGGCACCGAGCCAGAGCGAGGCTGATGCAGCAGCACCGGCTTCATCCTCGCGCAGGAAATTCCTGTCCCTGGGAAGTTAGAATCAAACCATGCATGAAATGTCGCTCGTCGAGGGCGTGCGCGAACTGATCGAGGCCGCTGCAATGCGTGAAGGCTTTACGCGAGTGCAGCAGGTGCGTGTGGAAATCGGGCAATTGAGCGGCGTCGAGCGCGAAGCTTTCGAATTCTGTTTCGATCTGGCGATGCGCGACGGGATTTGCGATGGGGCGCGGCTGGACATTATTGCGACGCCGGGACGCGGACGTTGTTTGACATGCGGCCGGGAGGGCGCACTGGCGGTTGTGTACGACCCGTGCGAACATTGCGGCGCGTTTCCGATCGAAGTCATCGCCGGTACGGCAATGCGCGTCATCGACCTTGAAGTGGAGTGAATTACATGTGTACGACTTGCGGCTGCGGCGAAGGTGAAACGAAGGTGGACGGCGAGGACCTGCATGCTCGCGAACACACGCATGCGGATGGCACGACGCACAGTCACCCGCGGCAGCATGGCTATCGCCCCCATAGCCACGATCATGGCCAGGGGAGGCTGATCAAGCTGGAACAGGACATCCTGGCGAAGAACGACGCCTATGCCGCGCAGAACCGGAACTGGCTGGCCGCGCACGGCATCTTCGCGCTGAACCTCGTTTCCAGTCCCGGTTCCGGCAAGACGACGCTGCTGGTGAAGACTATCGAAGCGCTGCAGGGCCGGCTCGACATCGCGGTGATCGAAGGCGACCAGCAGACCAGCCACGATGCCGAACGCATTCGCGCGACCGGTGCACCGGCGATCCAGATCAACACCGGCAAGGGCTGTCATCTCGATGCCCGGATGGTCGGCCACGCGCTGGAAAAACTGCCGCTGGCCAATAACACCGTACTGATGATCGAGAACGTCGGCAACCTTGTCTGTCCGGCGGCTTTCGATCTCGGCGAGGCGGGCAAGGTGGTGATCCTCTCGGTGACCGAGGGCGAGGACAAGCCGCTCAAGTACCCCGACATGTTCCGCGCGGCGCGATTGATGATTGTCAACAAATGCGACCTGCTGCCCTATCTGCAATTCGACGTGGATCAGGCGATTGCTTACGCACGTCGCGTCAATCCGCAGATCGAGGTGCTGCGCGTCTCGGCGACGAGCGGTGAAGGCCTGGCCGACTGGCTGGCCTGGATTGAAATCGAAGTTTCAGAGCAGGCTAATGTTCGCGCAGCGAACGTTATGCCGTAACTAAAAGGGCGTCGCCGTCGCTCGTGTCTGATGCCATTCGAATTCGGGTAACGGGAGTCGTCCAGGGCGTCGGCTTTCGGCCCTTCGTCTGGCGGCTCGCGCATGAGTTGAAGCTCTCCGGCTGGGTGAAGAATGATGCGGCCGGTGTCGAGGTGCACGCCGAGGGCGCCCCCCATCTGCTGGACGAGCTTGCGCGGCGCCTGCGCGATGAGGCCGCCGCCGCTGGCGCGTGTCGATACGGTGACCATGCAGCCGGCTGCGCCGGCCGGCCAGGCAGGCTTCCGTATCCTCGAAAGTACAGCAGGCAAGGTCAGTACGATCATCGGTCACGACACGGCGGTTTGTCCGGCGTGCCTCGCTGAGTTGTTCGATCCGCAAAGTCGGCGCTGGCGGCACGGCTTCATCACCTGCACGCATTGCGGGCCGCGTTACACCGTGACGCGTCGGTTGCCCTACGACCGGCCGCAGACGAGCCTGGCGCCGTTTCCGTTCTGCCCGGACTGCCAGCGCGAATACACCGATCCGGCCGACCGCCGCTTCCATTCTGAAACTACCTGCTGCCCGAACTGTGGCCCACGCTTGCAGTTGCTCGATGCGGCAGGCGGCCCGCTCGCCGGCGATCCGATCGCCGCCACACGGGCTTTGCTGGCGGCGGGGAAGATTGTCGCCATCAAGGGTCTCGGTGGTTTTCATCTCTGCTGCGATGCGCGCAATGCAGTTGTCGTCGCAACGCTGCGTGAGCGCAAACAGCGCGAGGAAAAGCCCTTCGCCGTGATGGTTTCTGCCGTCTCCAGGCGCGCGGGGGATCCGGCTGATGCCGTCCTGCCAGCGCCGACTTTTGCCGAATTGTCGGAGGCCGATGCTGCGTTGCTGGCGAGCCCGGAGCGTCCCATCGTGCTGGTGCCCAAGCGGCCGGACACGGATGCGCTGCTGCCCGGTGTCGCGCCAGGGCTTGCCGAGATCGGGCTGCTGCTGCCGGTGACGCCGATCCAGTACCTGCTGTTTCACGGTGCGCCGCAGAGGGCGCTGGTAATGACCAGCGCGAATCCGCACGGCGAGCCACTGGTCATCGACAACGCCGAAGCCTTGCAGCGGCTAGCAGGCATTGCCGACGCATTCCTTCTGCATGATCGTGACATCGTCGTGCGCTGCGACGACAGCGTGCGGCGCGGCACGGGTTTTGTGCGCCGGGCGCGCGGCTATGTGCCCGGCGCGATCAAGTTGCCGCGCGCTGGTCCATCGGTACTGGCCGTTGGCGGCTGGTTCAAGAATACGATCTGTGTCACGCGTGGCGCCGAAGCTTTCGTGTCGCAGCACATCGGTGACCTGGACAATGCGGCGGCCTGCGGGTTTTTCGAGGAAAGTGTCGCCCATCTGCTGCACATTCTCGAGGTCGAGCCGGAGATCGTCGCGCATGACTTGCATCCCGATTTTCATTCAACGCGCTTCGCCATTGCCTTCGCTGCGCAGCGCGATATTCCTGCGCTCGGCGTGCAGCACCATCACGCGCATCTTGCCGCCGTTTGCGCCGAGCATGGCATCGAAGTGCCGGTGCTCGGCCTGGCGCTCGATGGCGTCGGACTGGGGTCGGACGGTCAGGCCTGGGGTGGCGAAATGCTGCGGGTCGAGGGGCCGCGGTTTGCCCGGCTCGGCCACTTGCGGCCACTCATGCTGCCAGGTGGCGATGTGGCGGCGCGCGAGCCCTGGCGCATGGCCGCCGCCGCGCTGCATGCGCTCGGACGGGGCGACGAGATCGCCGCGCGTTTCGTCGCCGAACCGGCTGCGGCAACCGTGGCAACGATGCTGGCGCGGGGCATCCATTGCCCGTCAACATCGAGCGCCGGGCGGCTGTTCGATGCAGCGGCAGGATTGCTCGGCGTCCGCCGGCGCGCGAGCTTCGAAGGTCAGGCGGCCATGCTGCTGGAAGGTTTGGCGGCGCGGCATTGGCCAGTCGAGCCACTCTCGGACGGTTGGCGTCTGGACTCGGACAATGTGCTCGACCTCTTGCCTTCGCTGCGCTATCTGGCCGATGCTCCTCAAGGCACGAAACGGGAACAGGCGTGTTTGGCAGCGAACTTCCATGCGACGCTGACAGCGGCGCTGGTCGATTGGCTGGTGCATGCTGCGCAGCGCACGGGCATCGACACGGTGGTTGCAGCCGGTGGCTGCCTGCTGAATCGTCTGCTTTCCAGTGCGCTACGCGATGGCTTGCAGCGTAGCGGTCTGCGTCTCGTCGAGGCGCAAGTGCTGCCGCCCAACGATGGTGGCCTGGCACTAGGCCAGGCGTGGGTAGCTATTTCTAGCCTGAAGGGGCCAACCTGAATTCGCCCGGCGGGTTGTTACCACCCTGCGCGCGCAAGAGCTCTTCCAGGGCGCCCGGGTCGAGCGCGGGCGCACAGATGAAGCCCTGATACTCGGTGCAGCCAGCCGAGACAAGGAAAGCGCGTTGCGGGAGGGTCTCGACACCTTCGGCAATGACCTTGAGATGCAGGGCGCCAGCCAGTTGAATAATGGCGTTGACGATGGCCGCGTCGCTTTCGTCGTCTGGCAGGTCGTTGATGAAGGAACGGTCGATCTTCAGCTTGTGGATGGGGAAACGTTTGAGATAGGAGAGGCTCGAGTAGCCGGTGCCGAAGTCGTCGATGGCGAAGCTGACGCCAAGCGCGGCGAGAGACTGGAGACGTCGCATGGTCTCGTCGACATCGTGGAGCAGGATCGATTCGGTGAGCTCGATCTCAAGCAGCTGGGGTGGCAGATCGTGCGTGCGCAGTGTCTGGGCGATGCGTTCGACAAAGTCGCTCTGCTGGAACTGCAAGGCGGAAACATTGATGGCCATCACGAGCGATAGTCCGTTGGCACGCCAGGCTGCACATTGGCGTACTGCCGCGTCGAGCACCCAGTTGCCGATGCTGACGATGACGCCCGATTCCTCGGCAATCGGGATGAACTGGGCCGGTGGAATTTCGCCGAGTTCCGGGTCGCGCCAGCGCAAGAGCGCCTCGGTACCGAAGATTGCATTATTGCGCAAGTCAATCTGCGGTTGGTAGTGCAGGCGGAAACCGGTCTCGGGTTGCGGGTGCGCCAGGGCCTGGCGCATCGCGTGCTCGAGCTTCATGCGCGACAGTAGTCCGACGTTCATCTGGCGTTGATAGAAGCGGAAGCCTGCGCGGCCACGCTCCTTGACGTGATACATCGCGGCATCGGCGTTTTTGATCAGATCGTCCATCGTTTGCCCATCATCGGGGAACAACGCGATGCCGATGCTGCACGTGACACTGAAGGAGAGGCCGTCGATGACGAAGGGCTGCGCCAGGCGCTCGATCACCCGGCGGGAAGTAATCTCTGCGCCATGGGCATCGGTGTTGTGCAGCAGAATGAGAAACTCGTCGCCGCCGAGGCGTGCGGCGGTGTTGACTTGGCGCAGGCAATCCTTGATGCGCTCCGCAACGTCGACCAATACCCGGTCGCCGAACATGTGGCCGAGCGAGTCGTTGATATGCTTGAAACGATCGAGATCGAGGAAGAGCAGGGCAAAGCTGCTTTTCTCGCGGTGCGCAAGCCCCAGTGCAAACTCGATGCGCTCGGCCAGCAGCAGGCGGTTGGGCAGACCGGTCAGCGCGTCGGTGTAGGCGAGCTCCTCGATACGCTTCTTGGCATTGACGGTTTCCGAAAGATCCTTGAAGAAACCAATGTGATGCAAGAGCTTGCCGGTATCGTCCTCGACGCGGACCAGCGAGGCCTGACAGGGCAGGCTGTTCCCGGCGCGGTTACGATGCCAGGCTTCGCCTTCCCAGAAACCCTTTGTTTCCAGCTGTGCTGCGACTTGTGTGGCAAACAGTTCGCGCGACGCAGTGCTGGCAAGGATGTCGTGTGCGGTCTTGCCCAGCAGCTTCTCGGTGCTCTGGCCGGTGAGCCGCTCGCAGGCGGGGTTTGCCGCGATCAGCCTGAAGTCCGCGTCAGTGACGAAGATCGCGTCGAGGCTGGCCTCGAAGACTTTGGCGGCAAGCTGCAGGCGCACTTCGTCGGCGAGCCGTTGCGAGATGTCGCGATAGGAATAGACACGCCCGATGGGCCGGCCGCGCGCGTATTGCGGCAGGGTAACGCGCTCCAGTACCTTGCCGGAACGCAGCAATAGCACATCACTCGCTTCGAGCAGCGGAGAGCGTGAAATGGCAGCCAGGCGTGCTGCATAGGTTGCCGCATCGACGACATTTTGGGCCATCCAGGCATGGATCGCCGCATCATTGCGTTGTGTCAGGAGCTCTTGCGGCAAACACCAGAGCTCGGCGAAACGCTGGTTGTAACCGCGAATCACCTCTTCGAGATCGGTGACGAGGATGCCGTCGGCGGTCGATTCGAGCGTGGCGCGCAATTCGGCGACGAGTTTCTCGAGCTCGCTCTCGATGCGCCGCTCTTCCGACTGATCGCGGATGCCGACGACGAATATCGAAGCGGCATCGTTCAGCGTGATGCGGCTGACACGCCGTTCGACCGGTATCGTGTTGCCGTTGGCGTGCACCAGCAGCGTTTCCGACAGGATGTGATCGGACCGGCCGGCGGCGACATCCTCCCAGAAATACAGGTCTTCCGGCGTCGCCGCCAGTTCGACGACAGGTTTTCCAATCAGGCTGCTGGCCGGTAGGCCGAGCAGTTCGGCAGCGACACGATTGACGGCGAGAATGCGCAGCTCGATGGCGTCAATGATCCAGACGGCCTCGATCATCCCCTCGATCAGGGGTTGCCAGGTCTGATTCTTCATGGTGTGCAGACGTTCTCCAGCGTGCCGCGGGCGCGCTCGAAGAAGTAGCAGATGCGCTGGCGGGGCGACAGGTAATCAAAGGCGGCCTTCGGCAATTGCAGGGGCTTCACGCTGCGCCGGATGTCGAGACCGGGCATGTGCTCAAGCGCTTCGACCAGCGCTTCTTCGCGTGGTGTGCGTGGCTCGAAAATGATGATGCTCGGCTTGAGCGGGCGCGCTGCATTGACCGAGATGACCATGGCAAAACGACCGTCGGACAGTTCGATTATCGATCCGGGCGGATAGACCCCCATCATGCGAATAAAAGGCATCAACACCTTGGCGTCGAACTGGTGCTTCATCTGGGCGAAGATCAGCGCCAGAGCCTCGTGCGGCGTGATGGCCTGGATCGGGTTCCCCGGATTGCAGAGGTTGTCGTAGAGATTGACGAGTGCGACGATGCGCGCCAATGGTGCAATCTGTTCGCCGGCAAGCTGGTTGGGGTAGCCGCGTCCGTCAGCCAGCTCGTGGTGCTGGGCGATGATGGCCAACTGGTCGGGCGACACTTTCATTTGCAAGCCGATGGCGACGCCATGCCTGACATGCTCCTGATACTGCCGGCGTTCAGCCGAACTGAAGTGGCTGTCCAGCCAGCGCAGCCGCTCCGGTAGGGCGATCATGCCGATGTCGTGCAATAGCGCGCCGGCGCCGAGGGCATCAAGCGCGGTTGCATCGAGCCCCAGGGTCTTGCCGAGCAGCAGGGAGATGACCGTGACGTTGATCGAATGCTGGGAGGCGCGTTCGCCGATGTTCTCCGAAAGCAGGCGAATCGCCGTTTCTTCCTGTCCGAGCATCTCGCCGACCATGCTGCCGACCACTTCCGCAACCTGAACGCGGACAACTTCCGGCTGGGTGCGTACGTTATCGATTACCTGACGATAGGAGCGTGCGGCCGAGTCGAACTGGCGTTCGCACACTTCGAGGTTTTCGCGCTGGGTACTCAGTATTTCGCGCCGCTGGCGCCGCTCTGCCGCCAATGCCGCTACATCGGTGGCAACAGCCTCGGCGATTATCTTCCTTGCCGCCGTCTGGCCAGCGCCGACTTTTTTATCAAGTTGCTCAGGTGCGGACGCAGGTTCGGGGTCGCTCTTTTCCGGTGACCAGCGCAGGCGATTGACGCCAAGTTTGAGCAGCGTGTCGATCTGGTCGCGCGAGCTTATCTTGAAGCTGTTGAGGGCAAAGGGATGCTTTATCCAGCCCAGATCAAGATAGACGAACAAGCCGACTCGCAGGTCGCCAATGTCGACAAATTGAGCTTCGGTATCTGGAGCAGCCATGGTCACACCACATATTACGGAAGTTAGATCCGTAATCTTGAGGTAATACCATGGAGAAAACCCTGCTATTGCAGGTACTTGCCCTTGAATCTCAGCAGGGCAGGGCGGTCGGGGTGCCTGTTCAGGCGCTGGCTTCGGGAAACCAGGAAAGCTTGTCCTTGAGGCAGACGACCTCACCGACGATGATCAACGTGGGTGCCTTGAGCCCGGCCGTTTCGGCAAGCGATGGCAGGGTGGCGAGCGTGCCGGTGACGGTACGCTGGTTCGGCGTGGTGCCCTGTTGCACGATGGCGGCGGGCCAGTCGGATGGCAGGCCATGCACGATCAATTGTTCGCACAGGTAGGGCAGTCCGTTCAACCCCATGTAGATGACGACGGTCTGGCGGCGCCGCGCCAGCCCCGGCCAGTCGAGATTCATGCTGCCATCTTTGAGATGGCCGGTGACGAAGACACAGGCCTGGGCGTGATTGCGATGGGTGAGCGGAATGCCGGCGAAGGCAGCCACGCCGGTGGCGGCGGTGATGCCTGGCACGACTTCGAACGGGATGCCGTTTTCCTTGAGCGTCTCGACTTCCTCGCCGCCGCGACCGAAGGTGTAAGGGTCGCCGCCCTTGAGGCGGACGACGCGCTTGTGTTGTTGGGCAAGCTTGACCAGCAGCAGATTCAGGTCGTCTTGCGGCACTGCATGATTGCCGCGCTGCTTGCCGGCATAGATACGCTCGGCCTGCGGGTTAACCAGATCGAGAATCGGCTGCGAGACGAGATGGTCATGGACCAGCACATCTGCTTCGCCGAGGATGCGCAGGGCTCGCAGGGTCAGCAGCTCAGGGTCGCCAGGTCCGGCGCCGACCAGATAGACCGTGCCCGGCTTGGCCGGGCCGCGAGTGGGATACTCTTTTGGTAGCTGATTCGCCATCATGTTAGCCGCATCCTCCGGTCAACCCACCGCCGCAGGAACCGCAGCCCCCATTGCCCCCTTGGCGAGTGCCGCAGCCGCCTGCCTGGGGTGGGTCATTGGGGTTGATGAAGACGAACTGGAACTCACCGGGGTGCAGTTCGACGAAATCAAGGGTTGCACCTTTCAGCAGGTCTTGACTTTGCGGTGCGATCAGCAAGGTCACACCGTAGGATTCGACGACGACGTCTTGTTCGCGCGCCGCATCGAATCCCATGCCGTAAACGATTTCACCATCCTCGATCTTGGCGGCAATACGCAGACAGGCTGGCTCGTCGGGGTCTTCCTGCGGTGCCGAGACAGCACGCAGAATTTGTTCAGCGGCAAGAGGGGTCAGGGCAAACATGGAGCAATCTCCCGGGAATGGATGGGGCAGTTTCTGGCAAACTGGATGAAGCGCGCCGGCCAGTCGCAACCAGCGGTGCCACGCAGGTGGGTATAGGAAGCCAGCAGATTGTGGTGCATGATGCCATCGTGTTTTCCATCGACACCATGGCCACGCTTCACGGTATAGGCGTAGCGCGTATCGGCCGGCAGGCCGAGGATTTCTGAATAGTGAAACTCGTGGGCATGCAGAAGCTGTGCAAAGTCGCCCCCCTTTGGCAGCTGAACAGGATGGCGCCACGGATGCACGTCGTTGGGCTCGATAATTACGTAGCCGCGTCCGACCGGCTTTTCGTGCATGATGATGTCGCCATCAATGGCACCGACCATCGGCCGGGTCTTGCCGTGCCAGGACATGCTGCGTGCCAGATACATCAGGCCACCGCATTCGGCGTAGGTCGGCAGGCCGTTTTCGATGGCAGAACGAATCCCCTTGCGCAGACTGACGTTGTCGGCGAGTTCGTCGATAAAGGCCTCGGGAAAGCCGCCACCGATAAACAGTGCGTCGCAAGGCGGTAATTGCGCATCCTTGAGCGTGTCGAACGGGATCAACTCCGCGCCGGCAGTGGCGAGCGCTTCGAGATCGTCGGTGTAATAAAAGCCGAAGGCTGCGTCACGGGCGATGGCAACACGCAACCTGGGTTGGGCTGGCGCTGCCGGGATGGGCGGAGCGGTCAGTTGCGCACTGGTCGTGGTGATCGCCAACAGTCGATCGAGATCGACCTGGCGGGCAACCCGTTCCGCAATTGCGGCGATGGCCTGGTCAGCCTTTGCCGTTTCGTTGGCGGGCATCAAACCGAGGTGGCGTTCGACCAGCGCCAGTTGAGGGTCGTCATGGACGGCTCCGAGCACTGGTACGTTGGTGTAGTGCTCGACGATCGCGCGGAGCTTGGCTTCGTGGCGGCTGCCACCGAGTCGGTTGAGAATCACCCCGGCGATGCGGATGTCGGGCTCAAAGGCCTGATAGCCGAGGATCAATGGCGCGATGCCGCGCGTTATGCCACGCGCATCAAGTACGAGGATCACGGGCAGGTCCAGCAAGCGGGCGAGGGCTGCGTTGCTGTTCGAACCATCCAGTGCAAGACCGTCATACAGCCCCTTGTTGCCCTCGACGAGGCAAACATCGGCAGCATGGCCATGGGCGAACTGCGTGCGAATCTCGTCGTGTGGCGAAAGGAAAAAATCGAGATTGCGGCAACCACGTCCGGCAGCACGACCGAGCCAGAGCGGGTCGATGTAGTCCGGTCCCTTCTTGAAAGGCTGTACCGTCAGGCCGCGGGCTGTCAAAGCAGCGGCCAAGCCGATGCTCAGCGTGGTCTTGCCTGAGGACTTGTGGGCGGCGGAGATCAGGAAACGATGCATGGTGCGATGCATGTTGCCCGGGGAATCCCCTCGCGGGGATTCCGCCGCGCAAGATGCGTCAGTCGTGCAGGTGATCAACCGCCTGCAGCTTGGCAATATCGTCCTGCGGCATGAAATTCAGTACGCGGAGGGCAATCAGGGTCAGCGTGAAGGCGACGCCGAAGCCTCCAATGCTCAGCAGGATCTCGGGGAGGCTTGGCACATAGTTATCGATATGGCCGTCGAAGAACGAACTCGTGATTTCCATACCCGGGAACATGTCGAGGGGATAGGCTTGCCCGCCGATGATGAACACATAGAGGAAGCAAAGGCCGCCGATGATCGTCAGGACGGAGGCAATGATCCCGGAACCCTGAATGCGCTGGAAGGATGGCACGTACAGCAGCAGCAGAGGAACGATGGTGCCCAAGACGAGAAAACCACCCCAGAATAGCTTCGGGAAGATGCCGCCGTTGACCAGAATGAATTGCTCGAACTCCGTCTGCTTGGCAAAGTAGATATTGGTCAGGTGATAGACCAGGACGAAATAGAACACTGCAGCGATAAAAGTGCCAAGCAGGTTGTTCATCCGCTGGCGGATCTGCGGATGGAGTTCAAGGTTGTTCCAGCCGAACATGGCGCGCTGGACGATGAGAAATACGGCGAGTCCCCAGGCAAAGGACATGATGATGAACATCGGCGCGATTACGGCCGAATGATAGGCCTGGCGGGCGACCACTAAACCGAAGATCGAACCGGTACCTGTCGTCATGACCAGACGCCAGATGAAGGCGGCGACACCGACCGGTTTGGCGTAGGAATACATCTTCCGTTCCATCAGCATCCAGATGTAGAGGCCGACGAGCCCGAAGAACACGGGATAGAGAATCATGTTCCACCCGAAGACCGAGGTCCAGTTGACATGGGTCATGGCAACGACCAGGCGGTCGGCTCGACCGAGATCCAGCATGATGACAAACAGACCGGCGGCGAGCATGGTAATCGCCAGCAAGCCGGAGAGCGGGCCGCGCGGCTTATAGACTTTCTTGCCGAAGACCGTACCAATCGAGGCGACGTTCAGGACACCCGAGGCGGCGACGATCAGAAAGATCGCGAAGACGTGCGGCAGGCCCCAGAACACCTGATTGTTCATGCTGGTGACGTGATGGCCGTTGTGTTCCATGTAAAGCGCAGCCGCAAGGCCGAGTAGGCTGATGAGAATGCCAAAACCCGCCATGTTGTAGAAGCTCTGGCCTTCCAGCCGGTTGTTGAGTTCGGATTGCATGATGGTCAGATTCCCTGATAACGCACGCCGAGATTCAGTTTCAGGTCGCCGCGCACCTGGGTGGTCTTCTCTTGTGCGATGCGCTGAGCGATTTCGCTGTTAGGATCGTTGAGGTTGCCGAACAGCATGGCGCCCTCCGGGCAAGCCTCGACACAGGCGGGCTTCATGCCCTTGTTAACGCGCTGCACGCAGAAGGTGCAGGACTCGACGCAGCCCTGGCCGCGCGGTACTTCAGGATTTTGTTCCGTGAGCGGCATATGCACGAGAGAGCGTGCCTTGTAGGGGCAGGCCAACATGCAGTAACGGCAGCCAATACAGATGTGCCGGTCGACCAGCACGATACCATCGGCGCGCTTCATCGAGGCACCGGTTGGGCAAACATCGACACAGGGCGGATTGGCACAATGCTGGCACAGCATCGGCAGTGAATGTTCGCGACCGGTCTTCGGATCCTTGAGGTCGAGCTTGCGGATCCACTGTGACCCTTGGCGCGGATCCTTGAGTGTTTCATTAATGCCGTTCTCGGTGTTGCACGCCGTGACACAGGCATCGCAGCCGCTTGTACATTTGTTCGAGTCGATCAGCATACCCCAGCGCACGGTGTTCGAAGCACCCGGCGAGGGTGCGTTGGCCTGGGAAACCTCAATCAGATGAAGCCCTGGGGCGAGGGCAAGGGCGCCCAGACCCGCACCGGCGGCAGCTGTTGCGCCTATGAAACTACGGCGTGACTTGTCTTGCGGTTCATTCATGGTTTTGCTCCCGCGGCCCCAGCGTGCTTATAGCCAGCCTTGGGTTGATGGCAGTCCCAACAGTCCAGTTTGACAGCAGCGTAGCTATGGCACTCCTGGCAGAACCCGTCTTTGCCGAGCACCGAGCCGGTGGTCTTGCTGGCATGGCAGTTGATGCACTCATTGAGGCTGGCCTTCTCGCCGCGTATGCCCTGGCGCATGGTGCGATCACGTACATGTTTCAGCATGTCCATGTGGTCACGCCGCATCTCTTCTGTCGATGCGATGCATTGGCCGGATGTTTCGATTTTGATCGTCGGCTTGGGCGCACCTGCAATAGCCAGGGCGGGGGCAAGCAGCAGGACCGTCGCTAGACCGACGAGTGTCCGTTTAATGAAAGCCATACGTCTCCTCACCCCCTCGTCCTCCGGTTTACTCGCCAAGACCCATCTGGATGTAACCGGTCGGGCATACATCCGAGCAGATGTGGCAGCCGATACACTTGTCGTAATCGGTTGCGACGTAACGGCCTGTCATGGCCTCTGTCTTCTTGACGCGATACACAGCCGTTTGCGGGCAATACATCACACAGTTGTCGCATTCGAAACACAGGCCGCAGCTCATGCAACGCTTGGCCTCGGCGACGACTTGCTTGTCGTCGAGCGGGTCAAGGCGCTCCTCGAAGTTCCCCAGCGCGGAATCCTTGTTGAGGTGCGTAATGTGGCGCGTGTTGCGTGGCGTGTATTGGAAATGACCAAGGAATAGCTTGTCATGCGGAATGACGTAGCGATCCGAGCGGTTGTCGTAGTTATGCACAACGCCCTTTTTACTGTCGGTGCCGCACAACGGTTCCTTGATGTCTTCAAGCTCGACACCTTTTTCGACATATTTGCGCATCAGGTCGAAGACATGCACGTCAACCTTCGGACGACGACCGACTTCAAGTCCGGACAAATACTGGTCGATGCCGTCGGCGGCAATGGCGCCATGGCCAATCGCTGTGGTCAGCAGGTGCGGACGCAACACGTCACCGCCAGCATAGACGCCCGGCTTACCTTGTACTTGGTAGTTCCTGTCGGCGCTGACGATGCCCTTGCCATTATTGAATTCTTCGAGGCCGGCGAAGTCGACTGTCTGGCCAATCGCGGAAACGATCAGGTCGGCGGGCAGGTCTTTCTCGGTGCCTTCGATTTTCTTCATGTCGAGCTTGCCGCCGACCATCTTGGCTTCGCACTGGCAGACGCGCAATGCGGTGGCACGGCCATCGGCACCCTTGACAACGGAGACCGGCATCCAGCCACCGAGGATCTCGATACCTTCTGATTGAGCATGCTCGAGTTCGCCCGGGCTTGCCATCATTTTGTTGACCGGGAAAATCGAGGTCAGCACGACATCGGCACCCTTGCGCGAAGAAATGTCAGCAACGTCCTGGGCCAGCTGGCCGGCGATGGCGCCTTCCCAGTCGGTCGGATTGGTCTGGTCGATGTGACCGAGACGGCGGGCAACGGTCGCTACGTCCATCGAGGTATCGCCGCCACCGACGACGACGACATTCTTGCCCACCGACTTCAGACGACCGTCGTTGAAGGCTTTGAGGAATGCGGTAGCAGTAACGACGTTGGAAACATTATCGGCACCTTCGGCAGGCAGGGCACGGCCACCCTGAGCGCCAAGACCGAGAAATACTGCGTCATAGTCCTTGCGGATCTGTTCCATGCTGAGGTCAACGCCGACCTTGCATTTCAGCTTGACTTCGACGCCCAGATTAAGGATGCGCTGGATTTCTGCATCCAGGACGTCGCGAGGCGTGCGGTAGCCCGGAATGCCGTAGCGCATCATGCCGCCGAGGAATTCATGATCGTCGAAGATCGTGCAGGAGTAGCCCTTCAACGACAGTTGATAGGCGACAGAAAGACCGGCGGGACCGCCACCGAGGATGGCGATCTTCTTGCCGATGAGCTTCTCGGGCTTCTTGAATTGCAGATTGTTTGTCAGGGCATACTCGCCGAGATAATGCTCGACGGAGTTGATGCCGACATGATCTTCGACCTGATTACGGTTGCAGCCGGATTCGCAAGGGGCGGGGCAGACGCGACCCATGACGGCGGGAAGCGGGTTGGCCTCGGTCAAACGGCGCCAGGCATACTCCTGCCAGGGCATGGTCGGTTTACCATCGGGACCGACTGGCGGCTTTTCGATGCCACGTACGATATTCAGGTAGCCACGAATGTCTTCGCCGGAGGGGCAGGATCCCTGGCACGGCGGGGTGGACTGGATGTAGGTCGGGCACTTGTATGACCAGCTGGCCTGGAAAATATTATCCTGTCTCCGCTTAAAGGATCCCGGCTTTTCGCCGTCCTTGTACATGCGGAAGGTCAACTTTTCGGGAAGGGTTTCGTTGGTCGCTGACATAGTCGTCTCCGTAGTAATCGTTTTGCTGTAGTCGTATTCAGTGCTCGTCGCCAAGGCGAATGGCAGTGCTTACGAGTTGATGAACGCCGCCTACCAGGCGCATGTTGAAACCGTAATAGGGCAGGACTTTTGTAAATTGGGCTTTGCAAATGGCGCAAATAGTAGCCATGAAGTTGACGCCGTGCGTATCGACCACTTGCTGCAGGGCTTCCATGCGCGGGAAGGCACCCTTGACACGGGCTTCAGTCAATTCGTCGGAAAGTATGCCGCCGCCGCCGCCGCAACAGAAAGTGACTTCACGGATGGTGTCGGGAGCCATCTCGACATACTTGTTGGCAACCGCCTTGATGATGTTGCGCGGAATGTCGAACTGGCCGCCGGGATAGTCGCCCATGCGTGAGGCGCGCGCAACGTTGCAGGAATCATGGAAAGTGATGATCCGGTTGTCGTTCGCTTCCTTGTCGAATTTGAGCCGACCCTGCTGAATCAGATCCCAGGTGAATTCGCAGATGTGCGAAGGCTGCTTGTAGCGTGGGTCAAGTTGGTTTTGCAGTTCGATGGCAAATGGGTCGTTGGCACCGGCGCCAAGACCGGATAACGTGTTCCAGAATGCGTAGGCGACGCGCCAGGCATGGCCGCATTCGCCGACGACGATGCGTTTCACGCCAAGTTCGAGTGCCGCCTTGCGGACACGCTGAGCAACCTTGCGCATCATCTCGTAGTCGCCGTCGAACAGGCCGAAGTTGCCGGCTTCCGACGCGTAGGAGGAGAGCGTCCAGCTGATGCCGGCGGCGTGGAACACCTTGCCGTAACCAATCAGGCTTTCGATATGTGGTTCGGCGAAGAAGTCAGCCGATGGCGTGACCAGAAGGACTTCTGCGCCCTGCACGTTGAGCGGATACTTGACGTCGACGCCGGTATCGTCTTTGATGTCCTCTTCGAGACCTTCCAGCGTGTTTTCCAGCGCCGGACCGGGCAAGCCGAGATTGTTGCCGATCTTATTGACCTTGCCAAGAATCTCGTTGGTGTATTTTTGACCGTAACCGACGGTATCGAGAATGCTGCGGGCAGCCATCGTCACTTCGGCCGTGTCGATGCCATACGGGCAGAATACCGAGCAACGACGGCATTCGGAACATTGCCAGAAGTAGGTGTACCACTCGTCAAGCACGTCCTTGGTCAGGTCGCGCGCACCGACCAGACCAGGGAAAACCTTGCCCGCGAGCGTGAAGTAGCGGCGATAGACCGAGCGCATCAATTCCTGGCGTGCGACCGGCATGTTCTTGGGATCGCCAGTGCCAATGAAGTAGTGGCACTTGTCGGTACAGGCGCCGCAATGCACGCAGGAATCCATGAACACCTTGAGTGAGCGGTACTTGCCCAGTAGATCACCAAATTTGCCGATGGCCTTGTCGTGGGTAACCTGCCAGTCTTCGTCAAGCTTTCCTTGATAACCGATGGCATCCTGGATCTTTTCGTTGGCGACGTGCGGCCTGGAGTGCGCCATAGAACCTGGCACCATCGCTGGCACCGATGGATATTCACGGTATTTGGGTATGTCGAATTCGGGAGCGGCCATGTCAGTTCTTCTCGATCTGGGCGGCCCACGATGCCAGATGGCGTGATTCGCGCGGGTTGTCAGCCTGGTTGCGGGTTGGGCTGAAGAACACGCCCGGAGCATGCAGCAGCTTGCTGAAGGGGAAGATGATCATCAGCAGCGCGACGAGGAGCAAGTGAACAAACAAGCCAGGATGCGCCGGCAGCGGCTGGATATCGAAGCTCATCAGGCCGAGGAAAAAGAGTTTGACGCTGACAATGTCGGTATGCATGAGGAACTTCATGCTTAGCCCGGTCAGCGCGATAAGCAGCAGCAGGGCGAGCATCAGGTGGTCGGAGGGGGTCGAGATATAGCGGATGCGCTCAACGAAGAAGCGGCGCGCCCACAGACCACCAAGACCTGCAGCCATCATGAAGCCGGCGTACATTCCAAACGGTTGGATAAAGGCGAGCCAGCCCCAGACCGGTTCGACAAAATAGCGCAAGTGGCGTACCAGGACGAGGAATAGTCCCATGTGGAACAGCCAGCCAAACAGCCAGATCCACAGATTTCCTTTGAACAGGCTCTCAAAGAGCACTACTTCGCGGGCCATCCGAAACGCGACACCTGTCGTGGTGGTCGGTGCCGGCGTCGTAGGAATCGACAATGGCGCCGGTGTGCGGGCGAAGTCGTAGATCTTGTAAGCCAAACCGACGCCGAAGATAACGAAGGCGAGGTAGAACAGGATCGCGAAGAACAGAGTCATGGACGATGCACCACAGCGAACACAGCAATCAAATACGCAACGCCACTCTCAAGCTGGACAGCTTGCCGGAAACGCTGCAGAAGTCGGCGCTGACGGGACGGCAACCCGTGCCGTCCTGCCAAGCATTGCCTTATTTAGACGCAGCCGGTCGGCTTGGGAAGGCCGGCGATTTTGCACGCTTGCTTGGCCGGGCCGTAGGGGAACAGTTCATACAGGTATTGGCTGTTACCCTTGTCCGCGCCGAGCTTCTTGCCAATGGCTTTGGTCAGCACACGCACCGCCGGAGCGATCTGGAATTCATTGTAGTAGTCACGCAGGAAGTTGATGACTTCCCAATGTGATTCGGTCAGGGCGACGGATTCTTGTTGGGCAAGGTAAGCCGCAACCTCTTCGTTCCATTCGCCGAGGTTGACCAGATAGCCTTCCTCGTCGGTCTCGTAGTTCTTGCCATTAACTTCGATAGTAGCCATAGTTGTCTCCTAAGTTGATAGATTGTGGTTCAGTTACAGCCAATTCATTACAGCCATGATTGGCAGGTCTTGTTTTCAGCGACAAGATCAACGAAGCCTGCATAGTCGACTGTAGTTATGCCGTCCATGAGGCGATCGGAGATTCCGCGCGCTTCGAGATCAGCGGTTAGGGCATAAAACTTGAACTTGCCCATGGCACCCTTGATCTTGCCTTCTTCTACGCCACCCTTGGCAACCGCATAAACGCCATCTTCAATGAGGAGAATGGTGCCTTCACCCGTCTCCAGCGCTGAGTCTAGGGCAGGACGGTCGTAGGGGGATTTGTTGATGATATGCAGCATCTCGGATTCCTCAGAACGACAGGAGAACGTCTTGCTCTTCCATCCGCTTGCCAATCTCGGCACGGGAGAGCACTTCGACGGGTATGGCCAGGTCGTCGGCGGTTAAGCCGCGCTTCGCCAGGGATTCCTGATCGACGTAAAGTTTGGTAACGTCGTAATCCTCAAGCGCGCCCCAGGTTTTTTCAAAGGCCTTGACTTCGATACCCTTGGTCTGGTGCCCCTTCTTGAGTTGGTAAACGCCATCGTCCAGAAAAGCCAGCGAAACGTCCTGCTCGAAGGCGGCGGCGATCAAAACCACTTCAAGAGCTTCCCAGGCGTAGATGGTGCCATAGGGTGCCTTGCGATTGACCATCATGAATTTCTTGGTAGTCATCGTATATCCCTCAATCGCCGAAAACAACCAGACGGTCAGCCTGGATGCCCGCTTCGATCAACTGGCCGAGGCCAGAGATACGGAATCCGGGCGCCAGGTTGGTGGCGTCTTTACCGTTACGTTTCATCTCGCCCTCATCAACGACGCCGCGGCGCTGGGCTGCAGCGACACAGACGACCATGTCGAGGCTATTTTCTTCGGCCAGCTTCGACCACCGGCTGACGATATTGCGATCGTCTTGCGGCGGGGTGGTCAGGCGCGTGGCGTTGTTAACCCCATCGTGATAAAAGAAGACGCGATAAATTTCATGGCCCTTGGCCAGCACCGCCTTCGCAAAATGGAAGGCGGTGTCGGAGGCCTGGTGCGTATAAGGGCCTTCGCTAATAAGTATGGAAAACTTCATGGTCTGCTGACCCTTAGAAGCGGACGTGGGCCGAGGCGTTGAGGTTTGAACGGCCACCGCGCCAGTCATCGATCATGTACTTGGTAAAGGGCAGGCCGGTCTTTTCGAAGAAGCGCGGCCAGCCGATGCGGTCGATCCAGTCAGCCATGCGCTCCCACGGACGCGCATCGGCCTTGTAGGTCATCAGGATGTTCTTGACGACTGCATTGACCTCGGGCCAGCGTGGTGCGTTGTTGGGCAGGCCAGATGCGACCAACTTGTGGAAGGTCGGTTTGGAGCGGGCATTGGAGTTCTTGCCGCCTACCCAAATTGCGAGTTTGGAGTGCTCGGGGTCGTTGATCTGCATCGGCGGGCAGGGCGGATAGCAGGCGCCGCAGCAGATGCACTTCTTCTCATCGACTTCGAGGGTGGGTTTGCCATTCACTAGCGCGGGGCGGATCGCCGCGACCGGGCAGCGCGCCACGACCGTCGGCCGTTCGCAAGCGTTGGCAACGAGGTCGTGGTTGATCTTCGGCGGCTTGGTGTGCTGGATGATTACGGCGATGTCGGCCTGGCCGCCGCAGTTGATCTCGCAGCAGGAAGTCGAGAGGCGCACGCGGTTGGGCATCTCTTCGTTCTTGAACTCATCAAAGAGTGAATCCATCATCGACTTGACCACACCGGATGCGTCCGTGCCCGGGATGTCGCAGTGCAGCCAGCCCTGGGTATGGGCGACCATCGAAACTGAGTTGCCCGTGCCGCCGACGGGGAAACCGTTCTTCTCGAGTTCGGCTATCAGCGGGGCGACCTTTTTCTCGTCGGAGACGATGTATTCGATGTTGGAACGGATGGTGAAACGCACGCGGCCTTCGGCAAACTGGTCGCCGATATCGCAGAGTTTGCGGATGGTAAAGACGTCCATCTGGCGCGCTGTACCGGCACGTACTGACCAGACCTCATCGCCAGTGTTGGATACGTGATGCAGAACGCCGGGACGCGGACGATCGTGATATTTCCAGTTGCCGTAGTTGGCTACCAACTTCGGGTGGAGGAATTTCTTGTTGTCGAGAAAATGTTCGACTGGCTTGCGCATCTGTGGTTGAGCCATGAATCGTCTCCAGAATGGTCGTTATTCGAATAGGGTTATCACCTTGGCCGAACAACGGATCCTGCGGACCCGTTGCCGGTCAGACGGTGAAGATATATTAGGCGGCAGCCTTTTTGGCGTTCATCCTGGCGACTTCTTCATCCCAGTCGCCGGTATTGACGTAGGGATTCATGCGCGGACTGGACACCATGTTGGCATCAACTTCGAGACCGATGCCTTCAAGGAAATTGGCCAAACCGATGCGTTCGATCATTTCGCCCGTACGCTCGTGCTCCAGCGCATTTTCAGCAAAGAAGTCGACGATGGTCTGCCCCAGCTCGACGATCTTTTCGTAGTCTTCGTCGGTTTTGAGTGACATGAAAGGGATCACCATCGTGCCCATCAGTGCGCCGATCTTGAGATGGCTCTTGCCGCCAACGAGGATGCTGGCACCCTTGTCCTTGCCGGTAGCGAGGGCTCCGGTCATGACATTGATGCAATGCATGCAACGCACGCAACTCTTGTTGTCGATCTCGATTGACTGGGTAGCGTTCACGGCGACGGCGGAGATGTGGGCATCCTTGCTGACATCCTTGCTGTCCTTGATCTGGATGGCGCGGGTCGGACACATGCCGATTACGTCATTGACCAGTTCGTTCATGCTGTGCTTGGCGAACCACTTCTTGGCCATGGCTTCGTCGGTGCGCATGTTGTCGCGCCAGGTGCCGATGATGGCCATGTCGGAACGCTGGATGGAGTTCATGCAGTCATTGCCGCAACCGGAAAACTTGAACTTGAACTTGTAGGGCAGGGCGGGGCGGTGGATGTCATCAAGGAACTGGTTGACAACCATCTGATGAGCTTTTGCCTCGTCGTAGCAGGACTGTTCGCAGCGCGCAGCGCCAACACAGGACATGCCGGTGCGCACGGAGGGGCCGGCACCACCCATGTCGAAACCCATCTGGTTGATCTCGTCCCAGGCAGGTTGCACGTTTTCGGTGGTGCAGCCCTGCAACATGATGTCGCCAGTCTGTCCATGCAGGGCGATCAGGCCAGAGCCATACTTTTCCCAGATGTCACAGAATTTGCGAAGGGTGTCGGTATCGTAGTGCATGCCGGGAGGCGGCATGATGCGGAGGGTGTGGAATTCGGCGGCGTCCTTGAAGACGGCCTCGCCCTTGTCGTTCTTGATTTCGGTGAAGCGGGGGATAACGCCGCCTCCATAACCGAATACGCCGACCGTACCACCCTTCCAGTAGCCCTTGCGGGTCTTGTAGGAATGCTCGAGGTGGCCGAGCAGATCGACGACGGAATCCTTATCCTTTGCAAGACGCTTGAGACCGGTAACAAAGCTGGGCCAGGGGCCGGACTCGAGTTGATCAAGTAAAGGGGTAGCGTGAGGCTGTTTGGCCATGTTATCTCCTCTTGAGTGGCTGTTGGGGATTGATGATCGCTTGCATCGCGGTTCATTCCGAAAGTATTGCGTATTATCAGCGCGGCTTTATCTTGGGCACCATACTTCCGGCAGGTAGATTAACCGCATTCGAGGGCTTAGGGGAACCTACCCATAAGGAGTAGCATGCTCCCCCCGATCCGGTGATGGCGCATCCCCGCTTGCGATGCGATAGTTCATCCCCAATTGAAGTAACTCCATTAATCGGTTTGCCTCCCTCTCCTGTGGATAATATTACCAGTCTTGACAAGTTTCGTGTACCCGTTGGCAACCAGGAAATCGAATTGCAACAGATCGAGTTCGAGGCCGGCGGGGTTCCTCTTCTGCGCATGCGCATTCGTGAGCATCGGCGTTTCACCATTTTTGACATCGACGCCGTGACGGCCGGACGCTGGGCGGAGGTGATGGCCGTCTGGGCGAGAGCCCAGCTCGAAGCCACTCAGGATGCCAAAATTGAAAGGTCTTGCGAGTGATCGTCCCGCCGGATATTGTCGATATCAAGTTCGTGTTGCGCGGACGGGCCGTCCCGTATGATTATGCCGATGCACTATGGCTGGCGCTGCGCGACGCGCTCCCGTGGCTGGAGACCGAGGCATTGGCTGGAATTCATCCGCTATATGGATTGAGTCCGGGCGATGGTGAATGGTATCTCTCGGGTCGTTCGCATCTGAACTTGCGCCTGCCGCACGAGCGGGTAGCCGCAGCTCAGGCGCTGAGCGGTGCGCGCCTGAGCCTGTCCGGCTCGGCCATTGAGCTTGGCGCTGCCTCAGTACGGCAACTGGCGGCGGTTCCGGTTCTGTATGCCAAGTTCGTAACGCTTGGTCTGGCAGAGAGTGGCACCGGGGGTCCCGATGAGAAGGACTTTTTTGCTGCCTGTCAGCAGCAACTGGCAGCGCTGGACATGACCCCACGTTCTATCATCTGTGGCAAACGCCAGTCTGCGCGGACTGAGTCGGGCGTGCTGCACGGCTTTAGCATGATGGTTTCGGGACTGGAAGCTGGGGGGAACCTGCGCTTGCAGCAGTACGGACTGGGCCGGGAGCGCATGCGTGGCTGCGGTGTTTTCATTCAGCACAAATCGATGGCAGCCGTCGGAACGCTAGAATGAACAAAAAATTCATCTCAACCCATAGCTAAGGAGGAAGACCATGAGCATCGTCATCAACGGTATCGAAAAGGAAGTGGACGATTATGGCTATCTGCTCGAACCGGATTTCAGCGAAGAGGCAATCAGCGCCTTCGCTGCCGCCGAGAGTATCGAATTGACCGATGCGCACCGGAAGGTCATTAACTACTTACGCCAGAAATTCCAGGAAGAAGGACATACCCCAAACATGCGCAATCTGGTCAAGGGCCTGCAGGACGAGGGTGACATGCCCGAGGCCGACAGCAAGCTGTTGTTCGACCTGTTTCCGGATGGCGGCGCGGCCAAGCAGGGTTGTCGCGTGGCCGGTCTGCCGCAGCCAAAGGGCAAGGGTGGATATTAATTCCACCCCGAAGCTCTCGTTGCGCGCGCACTTCCCCTTAAGGGGCCAACAAACTCTAGGGACTGCCTGGCGAGTTTGGTGTGAGCAGAAGTCGGCGCTGGCAGGACGGCGGTAATTATCCATGGCAATTCGCGTCAGATCCAAGTTTCACTCCCAGGGCCAGCGTTCCGCAGGAGCGTTGGCCTCGGTGGTGGCGATGCTCGCCTGGAAGCTCGCCGTTGAGGCCATCAAACGTATGCGCAAGGCCGACTACGACATCGATATCGGCCGGCCGTACTTTGACTTCGTTGCCGAGTTCATGGTGTTTCTGGCCATCGCAGCCGATCGTATCGCCTATCGTGAACTGGACGAGACGGAGCGCATCCAATTCACTACGGCGCTGGCCAAGCGTCTCGCCGAGATGCTCGAGGAAAACCATTACATGTTGCTCGGCGAAGCCGTGCCGGGCGAATCGAGGCGGCAGTTTCTTGACCTCTTCAATCGCCGTGGCGGGGAGTATGCCGAGTTCAACTACGACGAGAAAGGTCCGGATTTTGGTTTCAAACGCTTCTTTGCTGCCTGCTTGCGAGAGGTCCTGCCGGAAAAGGATCAACTCTGGGTGGTCGACCAGGCCATGGACATCGAAGCACCCGACGCTTTGAAGATGCTGGAGAAAACCCTAAACGGGCTGTTTCATCCGGAAGAAAGTGAAAGCCGTCACCAGTTACTCGGAGACGATAGTAAAGAATGACAAACATGCCCATGCCCGCAGTCGAGCCCTCTTCTGGGCCGTTTGACCTGAACGATGCAAGCGCGTATGCCGTCTGGCGCGAAAAGAAACTCGACACCACGCCACGCCGCATCGAGGACATCATTGTTACGCTGGACGATCCGCGGCACCTGAGTCCAACAGAGCGCGCGCGTCTCGTCGAACTCAACAACCGCTGCAACATGGCGATCTATGTCAGCAAGACCGGCACCGATCCTGACAAGGATATTCCCCGTCTGCTCGGCAATCAGTTGGGTATGCGAACGCTCGATGGTCACTGGCTTACCGACGGTGACGGCATTTCGCCGATCTCCGTAACGGGTGCTGAAAAGCGCGGCGAGCGCAAGGAGTTCATTCCTTACACCGACAAGCCGATCCGCTGGCACACCGACGGCTACTACAACACGCCCGAGCACACGATTCGCGGCCTGCTGCTGCATTGCGTGCAAAGTGGTGCGACGGGTGGCACGAACCAGTTGCTCGACCACGAGATCGCCTACCTCCTGTTGCGCGACGAGAATCCCGAATTCATCCGCGCTTTGTCGTCTCCCGATGCGATGACGATTCCGCCGCGCACCGATGATCAGGGCGTAGCGCGGGCGGCGCAGCCGGGTCCTGTTTTTTCAGTGAATCTCGATGGTACGTTGCACATGCGCTACACGGCACGCACCGTCAGCATTGCCTGGAAGGATGAGGCCGTGGCCGCACGTACGGCGCTCGAGCGCATTCTTGCGACGCCGACACCCTGGACGCTGCATGGCCGGCTCGAACCGGGTATGGGACTGGCTTGCAACAACGTGCTGCACGACCGCAGTGGTTTTACCGAAACGGCGGAAAAGCGCCGCTTGTTGTACCGCGCGAGATATTACGAGCGCGTAGCCGCCAGCTAAGCCGGTCTTCGGGCGCAACGCCCCCTATAATCCAGCCAGGCTCATCTTTCCTGGTCGCTGGTTATGCCTCAATTATCTCCGGAACTCGAACGCAGGCTGACGCTGGCCGTCGAGCGCATGCCGGCTTTTCCCCGCAGCGTGCAGACGATTCTGGATATGACGCGCAACATCAATTGCCTCCCCAAGGCGCTGGTGGGCGTGGTCGAAAAAGACCCGGTGATGACCGTCAAGATCCTGCGCGTCATTAACTCAGCCTACTATGGTCTGCCCAACAAGATTACCTCGGTTGGCCAGTCCGTCGTCTATCTGGGTATCAATACCATCAAGAATCTTGCGCTGTCGATCGCCGCCGTCGGCATCCTGCCACGCTTCAACACGATGGGCTTCGATATCCAGCGCTATCTGCTGCATTCGCTGACGGTGGCTGCCCTGGCGCGCCTACTCTGCGAAAAGCACGCACGTGCCGAGGCCGATCCCAGCGATTGCTATATAGCCGGTCTGCTGCACGATTTTGGCAAGGTGGTGTTCGCCCAGTTCATGGCCGGGGAGTTCATCCGCGCGTTAAGCATTACCGCCGATTTCGGCAAACCCCTGCATGTGGCCGAAGCCGAAGTGATCGGCGCCGATCATGCCTTCGTGGGTGCCTTGCTGGCGAAGAAATGGCAATTTGCCGAACCGCTCGTCGAGTGCATCCGCGACCATCATGCCGAACAGGCCGAACCGAGCGCCATGCTCGACTGCCTGCGAATGGCGGATGCGATCTGCCGCAAGCATGGCTTTGGCGATTCCGGCAATCCCTGGCGGACAGAGGAACTGGCGCACCTCCCTCAGCGTTTCGGTGACGACATCGAAACGGTCGTCAACTCGTTAGGCGATCTGCACAAGATCGTCGAAGATGCGCAAGCCTTTGCCCAGATCGGTGCGGAAGGGTAGAAGATGAAAGTCAGAATGTGGGGCGTACGCGGATCGATTCCTTCACCGGGGCCGCACACCGTGCGCTACGGGGGCAACACGACCTGCATCGAGGTGCGCAGCGACGATGACAGCCTGATCATCATCGATGCTGGCACCGGGATATTTCCCCTGGCGCAGTCACTGCTCGCCAGGTTGCCGGTTCAGGCGAACATCTTCATCACCCACACACATTGGGATCACATTCAGGGCCTACCTTTTTTTGTGCCGCTCTACATTCCGGGCAACACGGTGCGCATCCACGGTGCCTATGACATCATCTCCATGCAGGGCATCCAGCAGGTGATGGATGTGCAGCTGCAATACAGCTACTTCCCGATTCGCGAAGCCGAGCTGAAGGCCGGCATTGAATATACGACATTGACTGTCGGAGAGCCTGTCCCGATCGGCGATGCGACGGTGACGCCGGTGCTGATGAACCACCCCGTCACCGACCTTGGCTATCGTATCGAATGCAACGGCAAGTCGATGTTCTTTACCGGCGACCACGAACCGTGGATCAACATTTATGCGCCGGAAGACGATGGACATGCCGAGTATCAGGCGATGATCGACCAGCGCCAGGCCGAACTCGATGCCACCATCGGCCCGGTCGATCTGCTGATCGTCGATACCGCCTACACCCAGGCCGAATATCCGCAGAAGGTCGGCTGGGGCCACGGAACCTATGACACTGCAATTGCCATGGCGCAACGCATCGGTGCCAAGCGGCTGCTCTGCACCCATCACGAGCCGACGAGGAGCGATGACGCTCTGGAACAGGTTTTCACTGAAGCGCTGAGCCGTCATTCGACTGCCGGTTGCGCGATGCAGCTGGCACATGAAGGCCTGGAAATTAACCTTTAGGCGGCTAACAAGACAGTGAAAGGTGGCTAATTCCGCCTCAAGGCCGCGAATGCCTTATTCTGGTTCGTAGTAAAGTGTGCATTCCGTTTGTGTTGCCCCGGAGGGTAGATAGTGTTTTCGATCATTCAGGCTGCGGGCTGGCCGATCTGGTTTCTGTTGTTGGCGTCTGTAATCGCCGTCGCGCTGATCATCGAACGCGGAACCACGTTGCGGCGCGCCCGGATCGTACCGGCGGGTTTGCTGCAAAGCGTGGTCGCAGAATATCGGCGCGGCGGTGTCACCGAGGATTTGCTCAAACGTCTGGATGTACATTCGCTGCTCGGCAAAGTGTTCGCTGCCGGACTGCGGAACGACCGGAGTTCGCGCGAGGTAATGAAGGAGGCCATCGAGGAAGCCGGTCGTGGTGCGGCGCACGAACTCGAACGCTTTCTCACCAGCCTCGGCACGATCGCCTCGATCAGCCCGCTGATGGGGCTGTTCGGCACCATCGTCGGCATGATCGAGATCTTTGGCTCGGCCACTGCCGCGGGCAATAATCCGCAACAGCTCGCACATGGTATTTCCGTGGCGCTCTACAACACCGGCTTCGGTCTTATCGTCGCCATTCCGGCGATGATCGCCTACCGCCATTTCCGCGCTTTGGTTGATAGTTTCGTAATCGAAATGGAACAACAGGCACTGAAGCTGGTCGAGCAGTTGCACGGGGAAAGAATGTAATGAACTTTCAGCGCGGTCGTTATCGCGAGGAGCCGGAGATCAACCTGATCCCGATGATTGACGTGCTGCTCGTCATCCTGATCTTCCTCATGGTGACGACGACCTATTCCAAGTTTGCCGGCCTTGAGATCAACTTGCCGACGGCGGATGCGCAGACACAGCAGGACAAGCCGAACGAGGTCGATGTGGTTGTCATGGCCAGTGGCAACGTGCTGGTGAACAAGGCGCCGGTGACGGGCGGTGTAGAAGCGATTGGCGCCGCACTGCGGAGTGCTGCACAAGGTGCGCAAGAGCCGGTGGTCATCATCAATGCTGACGCGAAGGCAGCGCATCAAAACGTCATTGACGTCATGCAGGCTGCCAGAAACGCCGGCCTTTCGCATATTTCCTTTGCCACCCAGCAAAAGCAGCAGTGACGGCTTGACGCGCGTCTGGGCGCACCGTGGCCCGCTTGCGTACTTGCTGTTGCCAATCGGTCTGCTGTTTTTTCTTGTCGTTGCATTGCGTCGTGTGTTTTTTCGCGCTCGGCTGGCTGGCTGCCGAGCAGCTGCCGGTACCGGTGGTCGTGATCGGCAACATCGTCGCTGGCGGTGCGGGCAAGACACCGCTGACACTGTGGCTGGCACAGCGGCTGTCCGACTTGGGACGCAAGCCTGGCATCGTCAGCCGGGGTTACGGACGCGATGGTGGGGCAGTGCGAAAAGTCGGCGCTGGCGATACGGCGTCTGCTGTGGGCGACGAGCCCTTGTTGCTGGCACAGCGTACAACTTGCCCGGTGGTTGTCGGCACGGATCGCGTAGCGGCTGCGCATGTCTTGCTGCAAGCGCATCCCGAATGCGACCTGATCCTGTGCGACGACGGTCTGCAGCATTACCGGCTGCGGCGCGATCTCGAGATTGCCGTCATCGACCGCCGCGGCCTGATGAATGGCTGGCCGCTGCCCGCCGGGCCCTTGCGCGAGCCGGCGGCTCGTCTGGCCAGGGTTGATGCGCTGGTGCTTAATGATACGGAGTGGCCCCCGATTGCGGGCGTACCTGCATACAGGATGCAGCTGAGCGGAGAGCGATTTTACCGTCTCGACAAACCCGACTTGACTTGTGTGGCAGGCGACTTTGCCGGCCGCAAGCTGCATGCAGTGGCGGGCATCGGCGAGCCGCAGCGCTTTTTTGACCACCTTGCGGCGCTGGGCCTCAGCTGCGAACCCCATGCGTTTCCCGATCATCATCGTTACGTCGGTGCCGACCTCGATTTTGCCGGCGATGCAATCCTGACGACGGAGAAGGACGCGTTAAAATGCGCCGGCCTTTCTGAAATGCTGATCTGGGTTCTGCCCGTCGATGCCGTCATTGACCCCGATCTTGCTCGCTTTGTTCTGGACTCTTTGGAGAAAACCGATGGACCCGCGCCTGCTTGAAATTCTCGTCTGCCCGCTGTGCAAGGGCCCGCTCGATCACCGTAAAGATGCAGCCGAGCTGATCTGCAAACCTTGCCGGCTAGCCTTCCCCGTCAAGGATGACATTCCGATCATGCTTGAAGACGAAGCGCGCCAGTTGGGGCCGGAAGAGGAGTAAATGGCCCCCCACGCTCACATTCGTTCGCTGCCCCCCACGAGGGGGCGTATGCCCTCTTGGGGCGGCCCGGCGATGGCATAAGTGGCCTTTCGCGTCGTTATTCCGGCACGCTATGCATCGACGCGGCTGCCCGGCAAGCCACTCGCCGATATCGAAGGCAAACCGATGGTCGTGCGTGTCATCGAGGCGGCCCAACAAAGTGGTGCTGCAGAAATTCTCGTCGCGACCGACGACATCCGCGTTGCCGAGGCCGTCACCGCACATGGCCATGTGGCGATCATGACGCGTGCGGACCACGCGAGTGGCACCGACCGGATTGCCGAAGTCGCTCGGCTGCGAGGTTGGCAGGACGACGAGATTGTCGTCAATGTACAGGGCGACGAACCACTGATCGAATCCGCTTTGATTGCCGAAGTGGCACGAGCACTGGATGACGATCGCGAGGCAAGTATTGCCACCGCTGCGCATGTCATTCGCGACATGGACGAGTTCATGAACCCGAATGTCGTCAAGGTAGTCACTGCGGCAAGTGGCCGTGCGCTGTATTTTTCCCGCGCGCCGATTCCCTGGCACCGTGACGGATTGGCGCAGCAGCGCGAACGGCTTCCAGCTGATCTTGTTGTCAGGCGCCACATCGGTTTGTATGCCTATCGCGTGGGCTTCCTGCGGTGCTATGGCGAGTTTGCGGCAGCGCCCATCGAGCAATGGGAGGCGCTGGAACAGCTACGTGCCTTGTGGCACGGTTTTCATATCCATGTCATCGATTGCGCTTATCCTCCACTGCCCGGTGTCGATACGCCGGAAGACTTGCAGAGAGTTAGAAATCGGTTTGCTGCACCGCACTAATCACGACGGCTATCTTGGGATAGATAAAATCTAGCCCTGTGCGCAGTCAATAGTGCGAACATTTGAAAATGTCGAAATACAACATGAGGAGATAGACAATGCGTTTGATTCTTTTGGGGCCCCCTGGCGCTGGTAAGGGTACGCAGGCCAATTACATCAAGGAAAAATTTGGCGTTCCGCAGATTTCGACGGGCGACATGCTGCGTGCCGCCGTCAAGGCTGGCACCCCACTTGGGATTGAAGCCAAGAAGATCATGGATGCGGGCGGCCTCGTGCGCGACGACATTATCATCGGCCTCGTCAAGGATCGTCTCAAGGAAGCCGACTGCAAGAACGGCTACATGTTCGACGGTTTCCCCCGTACCATCCCGCAGGCCGAAGCCATGAAGGATGCGGGCGTCGCCATCGACTTCGTGCTGGAAATCGACGTGCCGGATGCCGAGATCGTTGGCCGCATGAGTGGTCGTCGTGTGCATGTGGCCTCCGGTCGCACCTATCATGTCAAGTTCAACCCGCCCAAGGTCGAAGGCAAGGATGACATCACTGGTGAAGCGTTGATTCAGCGTGCTGACGATGCGGAAGAAACCGTGTTGAAGCGCCTTGAGGTCTATCACCAGCAGACCGAAGCCCTCGTGGGTTACTACACCAAGTGGGCCGATAGCGGTGCCACTGGTGCTCCCAAGTACCGCAAGATCAATGGCATGGGCAAAGTCGAGGATATTCGCGACAGCGCCTTCTCGGCCTTGAAATAAGCAAAGGGAGAGCGAATTCATGGCAGCCAAGAAAATGAACGCCTTCTATGCTCAGTCGGGCGGGGTCACTGCGGTGATCAATGCGTCCGCCTGCGGCGTAATCGAGACTGCACGTAAGCACAAGGACAAGATCGGCAAGGTCTATGCCGGTCGCAACGGCATCATCGGCGCATTGACCGAAGACCTGATCGACACCACCAAGGAGTCGGCCGCCGCGATTGCCGCGTTGCGTCACACGCCTTCCGGCGGCTTTGGCTCCTGCCGCTACAAGATGAAGAGCCTGGAAGCCAACAAGCGCGAATATGACCGCCTGATCGAGGTGTTCAAGGCGCACAACATCGGCTACTTCTTCTACAACGGCGGCGGCGACTCCGCGGACACCTGCCTGAAGGTTTCGCAACTGGGCAAGGCCATGGGCTACTCGTTGCAGGCCATCCATGTGCCGAAAACGGTTGATAACGATCTGCCGATTACCGACAACTGTCCGGGCTTTGGTTCGGTCGCCAAGTACATCGCGGTGTCAACGCTCGAAGCAACTTTCGACGTGCGTTCAATGTGCGCGACTTCCACGAAAGTCTTCGTACTCGAAGTGATGGGCCGCCATGCCGGATGGATTGCCGCAGCCGGTGCCATGGCCTCGACCAAAGATCAGGAACTGCCGATCGTCGTGCTTTTCCCTGAAGTGTTATTCGACCAGAAGAAGTTTCTCGCCAAAGTGGCTAGCTTGGTCAAGAAGTTCGGTTACTGCACCGTCGTCGTTTCTGAAGGTTGCCATTACCCAGACGGCAAGTTCCTCGCCGAGCAGGGCACGCGTGATGCCTTCGGTCATGCACAATTGGGTGGCGCCGCACCGGTCGTCGCCAACATGATCAAGGATGCCCTGGGCCACAAGTTTCATTGGGGTGTCGCCGACTACCTGCAACGCGCCGCGCGCCACATCGCTTCCAAGAGCGACGTGGATCAGGCCTATGCGATGGGCAAGGCAGCGGTCGAGTTTGCGCTGAAAGGCCACAACTCGGTGATGCCAACCGTCGAGCGCGTATCCAGCAAGCCGTACAAGTGGAAGGTCGGCATGGCGTCGCTTTCCAAGGTGGCCAACGTCGAGAAGATGATGCCGAAGAACTTCATTACGAGCGATGGCTTCGGTATTACCGAAAAGTGCCGCGAGTATCTCGCGCCGTTGATGAAGGGCGAGGATTATCCGCCGTACGGCCCGGATGGATTGCCAAAATACGTGACGCTCAAGAATGTCGCAGCGGTAAAAAAACTACCGGAATTCAAGCTTTGAGTTGTTTGAAGTCCCCAACGATTTGCAGGTGGCGGGTGAGGTTCTTTCCATGGTTACAAATGTTTTCTTCTTCGGGTAAGGGGGGGTTATGTCTTCAGTTTTGATATTCGCGCTGGTCTGCGCAGTCATTGCGATTGCGTACGGCTGGATTTCGACACAGTGGATTCTTGCGCAGCCGACCGGCAACGACCGGATGCGCGAGATTTCGGCTGCGGTGCAGGAGGGAGCGCAAGCCTACCTCAAGCGTCAATACACAACGATTGCTCTGGTCGGCGTCGTCCTTGCCGTTCTGATTGCCGTGTTCCTCAACATGATCACGGCCGTCGGTTTTGTGATCGGTGCGGTGCTCTCTGGCCTGGCCGGTTTCATCGGCATGAACGTTTCGGTACGTGCCAACGTGCGTACGGCCGAAGCGGCGAGCAAGCGGACTTAACGAAGCGCTGAATGTCGCTTTCCGCGGCGGTGCCATCACCGGCATGCTGGTGGTTGGTCTCGGTCTGCTCGGCGTGGCAGGTTTCTATGCCTACCTCAAGGCGACGGCCGGCGATGCAAGCCTCGATCACATCCTCCATCCGCTGGTCGGCTTGGGCTTTGGCTCCTCGCTGATCTCGATCTTCGCGCGGCTTGGCGGCGGCATCTTCACCAAGGGTGCGGACGTTGGCGCCGACCTCGTGGGCAAGGTGGAAGCCGGTATTCCTGAAGACGACCCGCGCAACCCTGCCGTGATCGCCGACAACGTCGGCGACAACGTCGGCGACTGCGCCGGCATGGCGGCTGACCTGTTCGAGACCTATGCGGTCACCATCGTCGCTACCATGTTGCTGGGTTCGTTGTTGCTCAAGACCGGCGGTCTGGCAGAGTCTGCCGTGCATCTACCCGCTCGCCCTGGGTGGCTTCTCGATCATTGCCTCCATCATCGGTGCGTTCTTCGTCAAGCATTCGCCCGGCCAGAAGATCATGACGGCCCTCTACAAAGGCCTGATCGTCGCGGGCTTGCTGGCGCTGGTTGCCTTCTATCCGCTGACCGGCTGGGTGGTCGATGACCATCTGCTCGACCAGTCATGGGCATCAGTGGCGGCTCGCAAATGCGTCTGTATGCCGCGTCGATCATTGGTCTCGTGCTGACCGGCCTGATGGTGGTGATCACCGAGTACTACACGGCGACTGAATATGCTCCAGTGCGTCACATCGCACAGGCTTCGACCACGGGTCACGGCACCAACGTCATCGCCGGTATCGGTGTTTCGATGCGCGCCACCGCGCTACCGGTACTGTCGGTGTGCGGCGCGATCTGGGCGGCCTACCTCCTCGGCGGCCTCTACGGCATCGCCATCGCTGCCACTTCCATGCTCTCGATGGCCGGCATCATCGTTGCGCTCGACGCCTACGGCCCGATCACCGACAACGCGGGTGGTATTGCGGAAATGGCCGAACTGCCCGATTCCGTGCGCGGTGTGACCGATCCGCTTGACGCCGTCGGCAACACGACCAAGGCAGTGACCAAGGGCTACGCCATCGGTTCGGCCGGTCTGGCCGCGCTGGTACTGTTCGCCGACTTCACGCACGGTCTCGAAGCGATCAAGCCGGGTGTGAAATTCCTGTTCGACCTGTCCGACCCGGCAGTCATCATCGGCCTGTTCATCGGCGGTATGGTGCCCTACCTCTTTGCCGCCATGGGCATGGAGGCCGTCGGCCGCGCCGCCGGTGCCATCGTCGTCGAAGTGCGTCGCCAGTTCCGCGAGATCAAGGGCATCATGGAAGGCACAGCCAAGCCGGAATACGGCACCTGCGTCGACATGCTGACCAAGGCCGCGATCAAGGAAATGATGATCCCCTCGCTGCTGCCCGTTCTGGTGCCAGTGATTGTCGCCGTCGGCATGAATTTCCTCATGCCAGCGGTCGATGGCGTCGGAGCCGGTGTGCGTGCGCTGGGTGGTGTGCTGATGGGCACGATCGTGACCGGTCTGTTCGTCGCGATCTCCATGACCACCGGTGGTGGCGCATGGGATAACGCCAAGAAGTACATTGAGGAAGGTAACTTCGGCGGCAAGGGTTCCGACGCGCACAAAGCGGCGGTGACCGGCGACACCGTGGGCGACCCCTACAAGGATACGGCGGGTCCGGCGGTTAACCCCCTTATCAAGATCATCAACATCGTTGCACTGCTGATCGTGCCGCTCGTGGCATAAGCAAGCAACTGCACCAGACTGAAGGGCAGTCCCGGTAACGGGACTGCCCTTTTTGTTTGACTATGTGAAAGTCGGCGCTGGCAAGACGGCATAACCGGGCCGTCGCAGATGAATTACTTTGTACCTTGCCGGCGGAAATCGCGCAGGCGAAAGCCCAGTAGCCAGAGCGTGAAGAAATAGACGCTGATACCCGCCGCGACTATCGCGGAGAGATGGAGCACGCGGCTAAGGGATGAAGCGGCGAGCCAGTCGGTTTCCCTGCCCATGCCAAACCAGAGTGTGGCGGCGAGAACGAGCAGTGCGATGGAAATCTTTAATCCGAATGCGCCCCAGCCCGTTATTGGCATATAGATCTTGCGCAAACGCAGACCATGGAAGAGCAGGGCGGCATTGAGGCATGAGGCCAGGCCGATGGACAATGCCAAACCGGCATGTTTGAACGGTACGATGAAGGCGAGGTTCATTGCCTGTGTCATCAGCAGGGTGAAGAGAGCGATCTTTACCGGAGTCCTGATGTTCTGTTGTGCATAGAAGCCGGGGGCAAGCACTTTCACGAGAATCAGGCCAATCAGGCCGATACTGTAGGCGACGAGCGCCTGACGGGTCAGCAGCACATCGGCGGCGGTGAAGGCGCCATGCTGGAACAGGGTGGCGATCAGCGGGACACCCAACATGGCTAAACCTATGGCTGCCGGCAAGGTCAGCAGGAAGGTGAGTCGCAGCCCCCAGTCGAGCAGGGCGGAGAATTCTTCCGGCTGACTGCCGGCATGGGCCCGGGACAGGCTCGGTAGCAGGATCGTGCCCAGTGCGGCGCCCAGCAGGCCGGCAGGAAACTCCATGAGACGGTCGGCGTAATACAGCCAGGAGACGCTGCCCGAAGTCAGAAACGAAGCGAAAATGGTGTTGATGAGCAACGAGATCTGGGCAACCGACACGCCTAGCACCGCAGGAGCCATCAGTTTCAGGACACGCCGCACACCGGGATCGCCCGGTTTGAAATCGAAGCGCGGCAGCATGCCGATGCGCTGCAATGCGGGCAACTGGATGGCCAACTGGAGCACGCCGCCCAGAAATACCGCCCAGGCAAGTGCCAGCACCGGCGGATCGAAGTACGGCGCGGCCAGAAGCGCCATGCCGATGAATGAAAGATTGAGCAGTACGGGCGTGAAGGCCGGCAGGGCGAAGCGGCTCCAGGTGTTGAAGATGCCGGCGGCGAGCGCGACCAACGCCATGAACAGAATGTAGGGAAAGGTGATGCGCGTGAGCATTACCGTCAGCGCGAACTTGTCGGCATCGGCCGCGAAACCGGGTGCGGACACATAGATCAGCAGGGGCGCGCCAATGACCCCAAGAATGGCGACCAGCAGCACCACGAGGAACAGCGCGGTAGCAACGCGATCGATGAGCAGCTTGGTCTCCACCTCGCCACGCTGGCTGCGATACTCCGCCAATAGCGGCACAAAGGCTTGCGAAAAGGCACCTTCGGCGAACATTCGCCGCAGCAGGTTGGGCAGGCGGAAAGCGACGAAGAATGCATCTGTCAGCATGCCGGCGCCGAAGGCACGGGCGATGACGAAATCGCGGACAAAGCCGAGAATGCGCGAAAGTAGCGTCAGACTGCTGACGGTCGCCAACGTGCGGAGCAGGTTCATGGTATGCGGAGCAGATTCATGCGCGGATGTTAACGGGTTGCCATCCTTTTCAAGGCGAGAAAAGCGCCTTGCAATGGTGTGCAACTCTGCTTATAATCTCGTCCTTTCCGATCAACAGTCGAGCTTCATTACATGGCCAATACCGTCCAAGCGCGCAAGCGCGCTCACCAAGCAGTCAAGCGTCGCGCCCAAAACATGAGCCTGCGCTCAGAGCTTCGCACCGCCATCAAGAAGGTCCGCAAGGCGGTTGTCGCGGGCGACAAGGCTTCCGCCCAGGCAGTCTTCAAGGAATCGCAGTGTGTCATCGATTCAATCGCCGATAAGAGGATCATTCACAAGAACGCCGCAGCGCGTCACAAGAGCCGTCTGTCGGCTGCCATCAAGGCGCTCTAAGTCGTCCTGAATTACCGGAATCTGGCGCGGCTACCGGAAGGTGCCCGCGCCGTTTTCTTTATGGGCCTATCGAAACGAAATGGCAACGAAATCTATACAGCCCATAGATTTTCACTTATGATCTTTTTCATGCATCAAACTTGGACGGCGGCCGTATCGATGATGGCCGCCGTATTCTTTTTGGATGAAGAATCTTCGATGTAAGCGCGGAGCGGATCATGTCGCACCTGATGAATAACTATACCCGGCAAGCCGTGGCGTTTACCCATGGTGAAGGCTGCCACCTGTTCGACGAGAGTGGGCGTCGCTACCTGGATGGTCTGGCCGGCATTGCGGTCAACACCCTGGGCCACAATCATCCCCGCCTGACGGCGGCGCTCGACAAACAACTGCGCCGCCTGATCCATGTCTCGAACCTTTATCAAGTCAAGGAACAGGAAGCGCTGGCGGATCGTCTCGCGCTCTTGTCGGGCATGGACGAGGTGTTCTTCTGCAATTCCGGTTGCGAAGCCAACGAGGCAGCAATCAAGCTGGCGCGTCTGTTCGGCCACCAGAAGAGCATCGACCAGCCAGCCATTGTTGTCATGGAGCAGGCTTTTCATGGCCGCACGCTGGCAACGCTTTCTGCCACCGGCAACCGCAAGGTACAGGCGGGTTTCGAGCCACTGGTTTCCGGCTTCGTACGCGTGCCCTTCGCCGATCTGGCGGCTATCGAGCAGGTGGCGGAGAACAATCATAATGTCGTTGCCGTGCTATTCGAGCCGGTGCAAGGTGAAGGCGGCATCCATATCGCAGACGCCGAGTTTCTGCGTGGGTTGCGTCGGGTTTGCGACGCGCACGACTGGCTCTTCATGGTTGACGAAGTTCAATGCGGCATTGGCCGTACTGGCAAGTGGTTCGCGCATCAGCATACCGGCGTCAAGCCCGACGTGATGACCCTGGCGAAGGGCCTCGGTTCCGGCGTACCCGTAGGCGCTTGTCTGACGGCGGGCGCCGCGACGGGCGTCTTCAAACCGGGCAACCACGGCTCAACCTTCGGTGGCAATCCGCTGGCCTGTGTTGCGGCGTTGACAACGCTGTCTGTGCTGGAAGAAGACAGTCTGCTGACGCGTGCCGTACATCTGGGGGATCGGATGCGGGCACGGCTGGCTGAGCGGCTTGCCGGCGAGGCTGGGGTCGTCGACATTCGCGGCAGCGGACTGATGATCGGCATCGAACTCGACCGTCCCTGTACCGCACTCGTGGCGGCAGGCCTGGAGGCCGGCATCCTGATCAATGTAACCGCCGACAAGGTGATCCGCCTGCTGCCACCACTCGTCATGACGGATGCGGAAGCTGACGAACTGGTCGATCAGATCGCGGTTCTGGTACTGCGTTTTCTGGCGGATGGTTTGGCGAACTGAGGAGGGCCAATGAATCACTCGAATAGCGCCCCACGGCACTTTCTGCAGTTCAAGGATTTCAGACGCGCAGAGTTTGACTACCTGTTCGAACGTACCGCCAGGATCAAGCAGCAATTCAAGGCCTACCAGAAGTACTGGCCGCTGGAAGATCGTACGCTGGTGATGATTTTCGAGAAGGCCAGTACGCGCACGCGTTTGTCCTTCGAGGCCGGCATGCATCAGTTGGGTGGCTCGGCGATTTACCTCAATACGCGCGACTCGCAGCTTGGTCGCGGCGAACCGGTCGAGGACGCGGCCGAAGTCATTTCGCGCATGAGCGATGCCGTCATGATCCGCACCTTCGAGCAGAGCATCGTCGAGCGCTTCGCCGGTCATTCGCGCGTCCCGGTGATCAACGGACTGACCAACGAATACCACCCTTGCCAGATCATGGCGGATATTTTTACCTATATTGAACATCGCGGTCCGATTCAAGGCAAGACGGTGGCGTGGATCGGCGACTCGAACAATATGTGCAATACATGGCTGCAAGCGGCAGAAGTGCTCGACTTCAACGTGCATGTATCAACGCCGCCCGGCTACGAAGTCGAGCCGGAGCGTGCAGGACTTTACGGCACCGATCATTTCGAGCAGTTCACCGATCCGCTGGATGCGGCGCGGGGTGCCGATCTCGTCACCACCGACGTGTGGACCTCGATGGGCTTCGAGGCCGAGAACGAAGCGCGCATGAAAGACTTCGCCGACTGGCAAGTCGATGCCGAGATGATGTACGTCGCAAAACGGGATGCCTTATTCATGCACTGCCTGCCCGCGCATCGTGGCGAGGAAGTGGCGGCAGAAGTGATCGACGGACCGCAGAGTGTAGTCTGGGATGAAGCCGAGAACCGGCTGCACACCCAGAAGGCGCTGCTGGAGTTTCTGATACTGGGCAAGATCAAGGAATCAGCATAAGGAGTGTTGTGATGGCAAAGGCGAAGAACAAATCGGGCGTAAACAAAGTCGTGCTGGCCTACTCGGGCGGTCTCGATACCTCGGTGATCCTCAAGTGGCTGCAGGATACTTACAGCTGTGAAGTGGTGACTTTCACCGCCGACCTGGGGCAGGGCGAGGAACTCGAACCGGCACGTGTCAAGGCGCTGAAAATGGGCATTCAGCCCAAGAATATTTTCATCGACGACTTGCGCGAAGAGTTCGTGCGCGACTTTGTTTTCCCGATGTTCCGCTGCAATGCGCTCTACGAAGGCGAATACCTGCTTGGCACCTCGATCGCGCGACCGCTGATCGCCAAACGTCTGGTCGAAATTGCCCGCAAGACCGGCGCCGATGCTATCTCCCACGGCGCGACCGGCAAGGGCAACGACCAGGTGCGTTTCGAACTGGGAGCCTATGCGCTGATGCCTAATGTGAAGGTGATCGCGCCGTGGCGCGAATGGGACCTGCTCTCGCGTGAGAAGCTGATGGCCTACGCCGAAGCGAACGGTATTCCCGTCGAGATGAAGCACAAGAAGGGTGGCTCACCCTATTCGATGGATGCCAACCTGCTGCATATCTCCTATGAGGGCCGTCACCTCGAAGATCCGTCTGCCGAAGCCGAAGAATCAATGTGGCGCTGGACAGTCAGGCCTGAAAAAGCGCCGAATACACCCGAGTATCTCGATCTCGAATTCAAGGCCGGCGACCTCGTTGCCATCAACGGCAAGAAAATGAAGGCGCACGAACTGCTGGCCGAATTGAACAAGATTGGCGGCAAGCATGGCGTGGGTCGCCTCGATCTCGTCGAGAACCGCTATGTCGGCATGAAGTCGCGCGGCTGCTATGAAACGCCCGGCGGTACCATTTTGCTCAAGGCGCACCGTGGCATCGAGTCAGTCTGTCTCGACCGCGAAGTCGCGCACCTGAAGGACGACCTGATGCCGCGTTACGCCAGTCTGGTGTACAGCGGCTATTGGTGGAGCCCCGAGCGCAAGGCGCTGCAGGTGTTGATCGACCACACCCAACAGAGCGTGAATGGCTGGGTGCGCGTCAAGCTCTACAAGGGCAGCGTCAGCGTTGTCAGCCGCGATTCGAAGACCGACTCGCTGTTCGACCCGACCATCGCTACCTTCGAGGACGATGCCGGCGCCTACAACCAGAAGGACGCTGAAGGCTTCATCAAGCTCAACGCCCTGCGTATGCGCATTGCGGAGAATGCGCGCGTGAAGCGGGGCGGTCGCGCCAAGAGCGCCAAGCGCTGACGCAGCATCGGGCATGGAAGGCACGATCTTCGGTTTCACGGAGGCGCAGGTAGCCGAATTTGGCGTGACCTTCGGGCTCGGCGCCTTCATGCTCTACATGCTGTTCATCATCGGCGAACTGGCCTATCGATCAAAAGCCGGCAAGGTGGGTACCTTTGCGTTGTTCTTCGTGCTGGCCTTCGGCATGGTCGGTTTTGTCGCCAAGAGCATCATCCAGAAAATGTGGGGAATCTGAATATGTCGCAGTATGAAAACGTTTCCGTCGTCAAGCAGGCCAACGTCTACTTCGATGGCAAGTGCGTGAGCCATACCGTCCAGTTCGCCGACGGCACCAGGAAGAGCGTCGGCGTGATCTTGCCGGCCACGCTCACCTTCAACACCGGTGTGCCGGAGATCATGGAAACCGTGGCCGGTGCCTGCCGTTACCGCATCAAGGGCGGGGACTGGCAAGCCTGCGGCGCGGGCGAGTCCTTCAATGTGCCGGGCAATTCGTCATTCGACATCGAAGTGACGGGAGCGCCTTATCATTACGTCTGCCATTTCGGATAATTACGCCATGCCCTCATTTGACATCACCTCGGAAGCCGATCTCGTCGCGCTGAAGAATGCCGTCGATGTGGCGGGCCGCCACATCGGCAACCGTTACGATTTCAAGGGCACCTCAGCCAAGGCGGAGTTGAACGAGAAAGACAAGGTCATCACCGTACATGGCGACTCCGAGTTTCAGCTCGGTCAGGTCAAGGACATCCTGTTCCCCGAGTTGGAAAAGAAGGAGCGCGAAAGCACCAAGCGCCTCGATGCCGGCACGGTGCAAAGCGTTTCCGGCAACAAGGCCAAGCAGGAACTCAAGATCAAGAGCGGCATCGAGCAGGAGCTGGCAAAAAAAATCGTCAAGCTGATCAAGGACAGCAAGACCAAGGTGCAGGCAAGTATTCAGGGTGACGCGGTGCGTGTCACCGGTGCCAAACGCGACGACTTGCAGGCGGCGATTGCACTGGTCAAGAAGTCAATCACCGACTATCCGCTGGAATACGGCAACTTCAGGGATTGAGCGCACGCTGCGCTGCTGAACGCCACGCAGGTCGCCGTCCTGCCAGCGCCGACTTTCAGTTCCTGCACAGACCGGCAATCCAGCGCGAATAGAGCCGGTCGGCGCCGCCGCGCATTGCCGCAAGCCGTTCATCCATTTGCACATCCATTTGCGCCGGCGTTTGTACCGACGGGCCGGGAGCTGCGTTCTCGTCGGCCCAGGCACGGCTCCAGAGACTGATCATCGCCGCCGTCATCTCGACATGACATTGCAGGCCGAGATGCGGGCCCATGACGAAGGCCTGATTTTCGCAGTAAGCACTTTTCAGGATGCGCGTGGCACCGGCAGGGATCGAAAAGGTTTCGCCATGCCAGTGGAAAGCTTCGAACCTGTCAATCTCGTCCAGCCAGTCATGTGCTGCCGGTCCGGTGGCTGCTACTTCCCCCCAGCCGAGTTCCTTGACCGGATTCTTTGTTACCGCGCCGCCGAGCGCCTTGCTGATCAACTGCCCACCGAGGCAGTGGCCGATCACGGGCACGCCAGCGGCGACCGCGCTGCGAATCAGCTCGAAGGTCGGCGGCAGCCAGGGAAGGTCGTCGTTCACGCTCATCGGACCGCCCATGAAGCACAGGCCGGAGAAATCGGCGCAAGTCGGTGGTGGCAGGACGCCGGCATCGATGCAGATCAGTTGCCAGGGAATGCCGTGGGCGTCGAGGAAAGTGGCAAAATAGCCAGGGCCCTCTCCGGGATGGTGACGAAATATGGCGACAGGTTTCATGAGCGAAAGACATCAGTGCTGGAAAATGTTGGCCAGATATTGTATTCCCGCGCTGCTGGGTACGTGGGGCGTGGGTGCCGGCGCGGCGGATGTTGCGCTTGTCGGTCTGATGTCCGACAAAGCGATGGTCGTGATCGATGGTGGCAAGCGGCAAACCCTTGCGTTAGGTACCACTACGCCTGAAGGAGTGAAGCTGATAGCCATCGAACCGGGTGCGGCCGTGTTCGAGATCGACGGCAAACGGAGGCGCATGCAGATCGGCCAGAGCGTGGTTTCCACAGCCAAGGCAGAAAAACCCGCATTGACGCTGATGGCTGATGCGCGGGGTCATTTCGTCGCGTCAGGCAGCATCAACGGCGAGTCGATGCGCTTTCTGGTCGATACGGGGGCGACCTTCATTTCGATGGGGGCGGCCGATGCCCGTCGCGCCCGCATCGACCCGACCAAAGGTACGCCGGGCATGACCATGACGGCCAATGGCATGGTGCGCGTCTGGAAGGTCAGGGTGGCGAACGTCAAATTGGGGAATATCACCCTGCACGATGTCGACGCTTCCGTGCATGAGCATGACATGCCGATCGTACTGCTGGGAATGAGTTTCCTCAACCGCATGGAAATGCGTCGCGACGGGACGTCGCTGACCTTGATCCAGCGGTACTGACGATGGCCCGGGAGATGCAGGTTTCGGTGGATTGGCTCCGCCAACGATTTTCCTGTGGGACGGCGCGCAGCGTTGTACACGAAGCGCCTTTGCAGAATATTAATCCCATAGCCGCAGCCGTGCTGGTGCCGATCGTGGTCCGCCCCAGTGGATTGACCGTGCTGCTCACGCAGCGGACTGCCCACTTGCGCGATCATGCCGGGCAGGTGAGCTTTCCGGGGGGGCGTTGCGAACCGGGAGATGCCTCGCCGGTTGCCACCGCGTTGCGTGAAAGCGACGAGGAAGTTGGCATCCAGGCCGCGCAAGTCGAGGTCCTGGGTACCTTGCCGGATTATTTCACCGGCACGGGTTTTCGCGTGACGCCCGTGGTGGGCGTAGTGACGCCGCCGTTGAACCTGCGGCTCGACGATTTCGAGGTTGCTGAAGCCTTTGAAACGCCCCTGGATTTTTTGCTCGATGCGGCGAACTACCGGCAGGAGAGTCTCGACTACGCGGGAAGCAAACGCACTTACTGGGCGGTACCCTGGCAGGAGTATTTCATCTGGGGGGCGACGGCGGGCATGCTCGTCAGCCTGCGCGAGTGCCTGCAGGTCGATGCGTGACGAAGCATGCTAGGCGAGTGTGATATCTTCGCCATGACTGTCAGCCATTACATTCAATGACCCTCTTCAGCCTCCTTTGCGTCCTTGTTCTCGAACAGTTCAAGGCTTTGTCGGCAGCACGCGTTGCTGCCGTCCAATCCGCTTACGCGAAATTCCTTGAGCGACAGTTCAATGGTGGTGAATATCGTCATGGCGTGACGGCCTGGATCGCCGGGGTGGCTGCACCCACAGCGCTGACGCTGGTGCTGCATTTCGTGCTGGCTTACATCCATCCCGTGCTGGCGTTCGTCTTCGATGTGGCTGTCCTCTATTTCCTGCTGGGTTTCCGCCAGTTCAGCCACTTTTTCACGGATATTCAGCTGGCTTTGCGCATGGGCGAGATCGACCGGGCGCGTCGCCTGCTGGGGGAGTGGCGTGGGCAAAGTGCCGAACGTCTCGGCTCCAGCGAAATAGCTCGTTTGGCGATAGAGCAGGGCATCGTGTCTTCCCACCGCTACGTATTTGCGCCGCTATTCTGGTTCATGGTGCTTGGACCGGCCGGTGCATTGCTATACCGGCTCAGTTCCGCTGTCGCAGAGCACTGGTTGAAGACCGACAGCCCAGTGGATGACCAGGGGCAATTCGGCGAATTTGCCCGTCGGGCTTTTCAGGCGATCGACTGGCTTTCGGCAAGACTGACCGCGATTACCTTCGCCATCGTCGGCGACTTTGAGGATGCGGTGTATTGCTGGCGCACTCAGGCCAGCCTATGGGCCGATGCCGCTACCGGTATCTTGTTGGCGAGCAGCGCTGGCGCCCTTGGCGTCAAGCTGGGCTTGCCGCTGCCGGACGCAGGCGACATGGGCGGCATCGAAACCAGACCGGAACTCGGCCTAGGCGACGACGCCGACGTCGAGCATCTGCAGAGCGCAATCGGACTGGTGTGGCGTGCCTTGGTGCTGTGTCTGCTGCTCTTGGCGCTGCTGACGGTTGCAAGCTGGGTCGGGCCTGCGTTTTGAATGAAACCTGGCCGTCTTTCCAGCGCCGACTTTTGCAATAACTTCAGGCCGCTTCCGGATAACGCGCTTTGGCAGCCTTGGCGTCTGCTACCTCGGCAGGAGAATAGGCCTTGCCCGACCAAAGCATGCGGTAAGCAATTTCCTCGTTGCCATTTTCGCAGAGGTCGAGCACCTGCTGAAATAGTGGCTGGAAAGTGTCGCTGCGATGGGACGCTTCATGTTCTTCAAAGGAGCGCCAGAAGGTGACGATCAGCGCCTCGCGGTCCTTCAACGGGCTTGCCACCGCCTGACCGCGGGTGCTGCCCTCATTGGAAACCATGCCGCTGTTCAGGACGACAATGCCGCCGACAAACCCGGTGTCGGAGTGATAGGTTTTTACGTTTTCGCACAGCAGGGCAACCCGCTCTTCAAGATCTTCGACGGAATACTGCGGCTTGAGGATGACACGATTGACGGTGACAATACCGTCGCTCTCGAAATTGGGGATGAACGACATGGCAAACCTCCTCTTGGTGTTTTGGAGAAATTTTGTTTATGTATTTATAAGATAATGCTGCTTTGACAAAGTTCAAGATGAATCAACTCCCCGCTGAAAATATGGACGAAACAGGCTTCATCGAGGAGACCGTCGCAAGCGAACAAATTTTCGATGGTTGCCTGCTCAAGGTGTTTTCCGACCAGGTGCGGCTGCCCGATGGTCACGAATCTGTCCGCGAGTACGTGCGGCATCCGGGTGCCGTGGTTGTCATTGCGGTGCTCGAGAATGGCAAGCTGTTGTTCGAGCGGCAGTATCGCTATCCGCTGCGGCGTGTCTTTCTGGAAATCCCGGCAGGGAAAATCGATCCGGGTGAGCATGTTCTGGACACGGCACGGCGCGAACTGCGCGAGGAAACCGGCTACAAGGCCAAGCTGTGGCGCCACCTGGGTACCATGCATCCGTGCATCGGTTACGCCGACGAGCGCATCGAAATATTCTGGGCGCAAGGCTTGAGTTTCGTCGGCGCGGAACTCGATCATGGCGAGATACTCGAAGTTTGCGAGATGACGCTGGCCGATGCTTTGCTGGCGGTACGCGATGGCGAGATTACCGATGCCAAGACCATCACCGCCTTGCTCTGGGCAGAGAAAACCTTGTCAGGTGAATGGCCGCTCCCACGCTGAGCAACCGTCGGTAAACCTCTGAACGGGAAGTGGGGACGGTAGAATGTGCAGTTGATGAAGGCAGGTCACCACGGTTTTCCTGGTGACGACGACAGAGGAGAGCGCCCCTGATGAATGGCCCCGACACATTCCGGCCCGCATTTCCGGAAGTGGAATCCGACGAGCACCTGCACCTGCTGTCGCTCAACATCTTTTCCGAGGTATCAGCCAATCTTGCCGACGAGGACGATGTCGAAGAATTGCTCGGCCGTTTCCTTGGCACCATGATTCGACTGGCCAAGGCCAGTGCCGGTGCGGTGCGTGTGGCCACCTCCGATGGCAAGCATTTGCGGCTGGTGGCGGCGCGCGGACTGCCGCATGCGGTGGTCGAACGCGAACGACTGGTGCCGATCGACTGCGGTCATTGCGGTAACGCGCTGGCGGAGAACCACTGCCACTACGAGATCGACCTGCATGCCTGTGCCGTGCATACGCGGCATGCCTATTTCGACACCGAATGTCAGGCGATGGTGGTCGTGCCCCTGCAACATGGCGGTCGGCTGCAAGGCACCTATAACTTGTTTCTGCCCGAACGCTTTGAGTTGCCAGAAGAAATGGCACTGCTGTTCCGCTCGATCGGCGAGCATCTTGGCATGGCGCTTGAAAACGCGCGCCTCAAGCGCGAAAACCTGCGCATCACGCTGATGAAGGAAAGGCAGATGATGGCAGCCGAGGTGCATGACTCGCTCGCCCAGACGCTGGCCTACATGAAGATGCGCATGGCGCTGCTGCAGGATGCCCTGCACGACCCGACCGGTGTCAGCGGCGAAAGCGTCAGCAAGTATGCCGGCGAAGTCGGCCAGGCAGTCGATGAAGCCTACCGGCAACTGCGCTCGTTGTTGTCACAGTTTCGCAATCGCATGGATCCCATGGGTCTGCAACAGGCACTTGCCAACCTGGCGCGCGACTTTCTCGATCGTACCGGCATCGCCCTTGAGTACCGCAATCGCGTTGCCGATCTGCGTTTGTCGGTTGACCAGGAAGCGCAGGTATTCTTCATCGCCCAGGAAGCGCTGGCCAATGTCGGCCGACATTCCGGGGCGACGCAGGCGCAGCTGACACTTGAAGGTTCAGGCGATCATTATGTCGTTACCGTTGATGACAACGGTCGTGGCGGTCAGGGCTACTTCGCCATCGCCAATCCCACTGGCGGTTTTGCAGAGCATCCCCACATGCGCGACCACTTCGGCCTGTCGATCATGCGCGAGCGCGCGCGGCTGATCGGTGGTCGCGTCGAGGTGGCCAATCTGCCGTCTGGCGGCTTTCGTGTTCGGCTGACCCTGCCGGCCATCGGCCCGACGAACCCGAGGGCCATGGCATGACGGGCAGCACCGCCAAGATCCGTGTTTTGCTGGTCGACGACCATACCCTGTTCCGCAAGGGCCTGGCCGAACTGCTGGAGCAGCGTGGTGCGATTCACGTTGCCGGCATTGCCAGCAATGGCGACGAAGCCCTGCAATTGCTGGCGACGACGCAGCCCGACGTCGTCATCACCGACCTGAACATGCCGCCTCATGGTGGTCTGGCCTTGCTGCGGGAAATACGCGCCGCGGGCTGGCGCGGGCCGGTGCTGGTACTGACCGTCAGCGACGACGAGGACGATCTGGCCAGTGCGATGGGTGCCGGGGCGCAGGGGTATCTGCTCAAGGACATGGAGCCCGACGATGTCGTCGATGCCGTTCAGCGCGCTGTGCGTGGTGAAACCGTGGTGGCGCCTGCGATGACCCTCAAGCTGGTACATCTGCTGCAAGGGGGGCCGCAACCACCCAAGGTTGACGCGCTACAACAACTCACGCCCCGGGAAAGGGAAATCCTCACGTATCTGGCGCAGGGTCTGTCGAACAAGGCGATCGCGCGTGCGCTCGACATCAGCCACGACACCGTGAAGCTCCATGTGCGCCACATTCTCGCCAAGCTCAATCTCACTTCGCGCGTCGAGGCGGCGGTCTTTGCCGTGGAGCAGAGAGCCGTTCAGCAAGGCAAAGTCCGCTAGCTGGACAGCATACATGGCACATTATCTTGTAACAGGCGGTCTTGGTTACATCGGCAGCCATACCTGCGTCGAATTGCTGGAAGCCGGCCACCGGGTCACGGTCGTCGATAATCTTTCCAACAGCAAGCTTGCCGTGCTCGACCGCATCGCCGAGATTTGCGGTCAGCGGCCAGCGTTCGTACACGCCGATGTTCGCGACCGACAAGCCATGGCCAAAGCCCTGGAAGGCTGCACCGCCGTGATTCATTTCGCCGGCCTGAAGGCAGTCGGTGAATCGGTCGCCATGCCGCTCAAGTACTACAGCAACAATGTCGAGGGTAGCATTGCCTTGTTTGAAGCCATGGCAGAAACTGGTGTGAAGACGGTCGTGTTTTCCTCCTCGGCAACCGTGTATGGCGACCCGCAGACCGTCCCGATCAGCGAAAGCGCGCCGTTGTCATCGACCAATCCCTACGGTCGTTCGAAGCTGATGATCGAGGACATGCTGCGCGATGTGGCAGCGGCAGATGCCGAATGGCGCATTGCCTTGCTGCGCTACTTCAACCCGGTGGGGGCGCACGTGTCGGGCAGGATCGGCGAAGATCCCAATGGAATTCCCAACAACCTGATGCCTTACGTCGCCCAGGTGGCCGTGGGTAAACTTGAATGCTTGTCGGTGTTCGGCGATGACTATCCGACGCCCGATGGCACCGGGGTGCGTGACTACATCCATGTGGTCGACCTGGCCAAAGGGCACCTTGCCGCACTGGCAGCGCTTGAAAAAAACGGGGGCTTGCTGACGGTCAACCTTGGTACCGGTCGGGGTTACTCCGTGCTGGAGATGGTCAAGGCGTTCGAGCTTGCCAGCGGCCGCCCCGTGGCCTATCGCATCGCACCGCGTCGTGCCGGCGACATTGCCCAGTGCTATGCCAATCCTGAGTTAGCGCGAGATCTGCTCGACTGGCATGCGGAAAAAGACCTCGCCGACATGTGCATCGACGCTTGGCGCTGGCAAAGCCAGAATCCCAAAGGGTTTCCCGGCTAACCTCCTGCAAGTGAAGTGCTTCAATCGAGCTTCTTGAGGTATTCCTTGGTGAAGAGCTTGTCGGGTAGGTCACGCAGTTTCATCTGGTTATATTCAAGGATCGACTGCTCTCCGGCGCGCAGTGAATCATCCATCACCAGACGTGTCGGACGCACCTTGCCGGCCATCGTCTGGAAATTTTCATAGCGGCAGGTTTTCAACAGCCGGTTAGACAGGGAATAGAACTCCGCCTTGTGCGGGTATGAGCCCTTTTGCCTGACCCAGTACAGTACGCGCTGGTAGGTAACGCCACGATCAACAGCCTTGAGCTCGAGCACATGGTAACTCTCGCCGTCGATGGTTTCGGTGCGTAGCAGTCGCGGGTTGTAATCACCAGAGAAATTGGCGCGAGCCAAGTCGCCGTTGGCCACCTGTCCCGTGAGTCTTTGTGCCAGCGAAAGGCGTACAGGCTGCGCTACGCTCGGCAGGAATACCCACAAATCGCGCCCGCTCATCAATATGGTCTGGCCACGTTCCTCCGCCGGTTCGGTGACGATAACCACCGTTTTGTCGTTGCCCTTGGACAGTACCTGGTATTTTCGTGCTTCGACGGATTGGTCGGCGCGTTTCGACAGGATGGAAATGTCAACCTGAAACCCCTCGTTCGGAAAACGAATTTGATCGGCCATGCGCAGGATGCCCTGCGCAACTGGATCGGCCATCTCTTCTTTGACTTCTTCGCTCGCCGCTGCCGCTGGAACTTGTGCCAAGACAACTGGCGTAGCCAACAAGCAAGCCGCCACGCAACACCACATCAGGCCATAACTGCCATAAGAGATGCATTGCAATTGCCCGCTTCTTCCTGCCTTATGCATACGCAATCCTCGTTTCAAATATAGAATGAAAACAGGAGTCCGGAATTGCCCGGTGTCATCTGGAGTGTCCGATGCATGTTGTTCGAATCGAGCGGGTATTCAAAGATTATCTGCTGGGCGACCAGATCGTGCAGGCGTTGTCGGATATTACACTGCATATCGAACGGGGCGTTTTACTCGCCATTTCAGGCCCTTCTGGAAGCGGCAAGACGACCCTGCTCAATCTGATTGGGTGCATCGACAGGCCGACGGAAGGCTGGATCTACATCAATGATCAGGACGTTACGGACTGGTCGAGCGACAAGTTGGCAGACCTGCGCGCGCGCAGCATTGGGTTTATTTTTCAGACATTCAATTTGCTTCCTGTGCTGACGGCGGCGGAAAATGTCGAATATCCACTGCTCTATCGGACCGATGTTTCGAAGGAAGAGCGTCGGCGTAGGGTCAGTTATTTTCTGGACATGGTAGGGTTATCAAAGTATGGCGACCATCGGCCCAACCAGTTGAGTGGCGGGCAGCGTCAGCGCGTTGCCATCGCGCGTGCGCTGGTAATTCAACCTGACATCGTTCTAGCCGATGAACCGACAGCCAATCTCGACCGAACAACGGGAACCGAAATCTTGCGGCTAATGCGTAGCATCAACAAGAAATTGAAAACCACCTTCATCTTTTCCACCCACGATCAACGGGTGATCGACATGGCCGATCGGATGGTGCTGATTGAAGATGGGGTGCTTCAGCAACTGGGGGTAAGGCGCGGAAAGCATTGGGGTACAGTTAATCTGCATCGACTCGGAAGCGAAATGGCCGGTCCGGCAGAAACCGGGCTGGCGACTTTGGATATGACAGGAGCGAAGCCGGATGAACACTGATCGATCCGCAACTTTCAAGTATTTCCTGCGACACGGATTGCTATTGCTGACGGTGTGCCTCCCGCTTACGGCTGCTGCCGCCGACGCATCCGAGGACATCGATGCCTTGCTGCGCGAAGCTGCCGCCGACGATGCGCGCAATGCGGCGGCTGTTTCCTCCAGTCCGACAGGGGCGCCAAACAAGAGCGGTGGCTTGCATGGTTTCGCGCAGGTAGAAATGGCGCGTACCGTTGGCAAACAGGACCACTGGTCGAAAATGCTCGGACGTCTTGAGGTTGGCGGTACCGGCAAGCTGGCACCGAACATCAAGTGGAAGCTGAGCGCACGCGCCGACTATGACGCCGTTTTCGATGTCACGAATCATTATTCATCTGAGGTGGCGCGCGACCAGCGCTTCGACTTCATGCTGCGCGAAAGCTACCTCGACGTAGGAGCTGGCGATTGGGATATACGCTTGGGCCGGCAGCATGTGGTGTGGGGCGAGATGGTCGGGTTGTTCTTCGCCGATGTCGTGTCCGCGCGCGACATGCGCGAGTTCATCCTGCCCGAGTTCAACATCCTGAGAATTCCCCAGTGGGCAGCGCGGGCCGAGTATTTCAAGGGCGATTTTCACGGCGAATTATTGTGGATACCCGTGCCAACTTACGACGAGACAGGCAAACCGGGCGCAGAGTTCTTCCCGAATCAGCCGATTTACCCCGGCTACTCGGTGGCTTATCGCAACGAAAACAAGCCCGCCAGGCGGCCCGCCAATGGCAACTACGGCCTGCGGGGCGGATGGCTGAGCAACGGCTGGGACCTTTCCGGTTTCTACTACCGCAGTACGGATACTGCACCGACCTTCTATCGCGAAGTCGGTCCTGGCAGCATGACGTATGAAGCGCGCCATGACCGCATTTCCCAGTTCGGTGGAACGCTCGCCAAGGATCTTGGTTCGATGGTGCTCAAGGCCGAAGCGGTGTATGCAAAGGGGCGTGGCCTGACCGTATTGAATCTAACAGATACTGATGGGCTGGCGCGCCAGAACACGTTCGATTGGGCGCTGGGGCTCGATTTCGCGCTACCGGCCGAAACACGCCTCAACCTGCAGTTGTTCCAGAGCATGATCACCAGCAGTCGTGATCCGGATCTGCTCCAGGACAAATACGAGAACGGCTATAGTGTATTGTTAAACGGCAAGTTGACTCCACGCGTCGAAGCTGAAGTATTGTGGGTGGCGAGCCTGAACCGTACCGACTGGATGCTGCGGCCCAAACTTAACTGGGCATTCGAGAAAAACTGGCGTCTGGTAATGGGTGCCGATGTGTTTCATGGTCCGGTATTGGGATATTTCGGCCGCTACAGTGCGCAGGACCGTGTCTATACAGAATTGCGTTATTCATATTGAAAATGTTCGCTAAAGTGAAATGGCTTAATGTTGGTTGAACTCCTGACGAAAGGGGGCAAGAGAGACATTCTCGCTCCCCATTTCTCTTTCAGTCGTCTGCTTTCCAGGGAGCAGGAGGAAGAGATGTTTCGGGAGATCGCCAAGCTGCGCTACGAGGTTTATTGCGCGGAGTGCAAATACCTCGAAGAAGCCCAATACGCATCGGGTCTGGAAACGGATGACTTCGACGCCCGCTCGATCCATGTGGCCGCGCAAAATCGTGATGGTCTGCTGGTTGGTACAGTGCGCCTGGTGATGGCTTCGTCGGCAGATGTGTTTCCCTTCGAAGAGCACTGCGTCGTTTATCCGGATTTCAATTTTCCGCCGAAGGAGCTGTGTGCGGAGGTTTCCCGCCTGATCGTGAAGAAAGACTTCCGGCGCCGCCCTGGCGATACCTTGCAGGGCGTGACGAAGGAATTTCAGGAAAAAGGTGGTCTGGAAGATATTTCTCCACAGACGCAGACAGTCTCGATCAGCCACAAGGAGCGCCGCAACCGCAGCCCGGAGATCATGCTCGGTATGTATCGCGAAATGTATCGTTGCAGCCTGCAGATTGGCATTCGCTACTGGTATGCCGCCATGGAAAAGGGACTGGCGCGGCTGCTCGACCGGATGGGTTTCCACTTCGTGCCCGTCGGTCCGGAAACCGACTATTACGGACCGGTCACGACCTACATGGCTGACCTGCGTCAGGTCGAGGATTCGCTGAAAAATGCGAACAAGTTCTTGCTGGCCTGGTTTCAGGACAAGCCGATTTCCGACTGGCTGTTGATCACTACCTTGGTGAAGTACAAGCTGGGGCATCTCGGCAAGCTGTAGAAATGCTGCCACCATGAACAGAAACCAAGCACTGGAATGTATTGTCCGGCAGGCCTGCCAGGGTGAGTTGGTGTTTCCGACCAACATGGCGGCTTCCGTGAGGCTGCAACACGCGCTCGGCGATCCCGACTGCCATCTGGATACGGCTGCCGACATGGTGTTGGCCGAGCCTTTGATTGCCGCGCGGCTGGTCGCCATTGCCAATTCGGTGGCGTTCACCCGCTTTGGCGGACATGTGAGCAATGTGCGTTCGGCGGTCAGTCTGCTGGGCTTCAAGCCGTTGCGGTCGCTGGTTGCGGTCATCGTCGTGCGGCAACTCGCCAGCCAGATTGTCGATGCCAAATTGCGGCGCAAGGCTGAACTCCTTTGGCAACACTGCGCCAGTGTTGCCGCACTGGCAAAAGTCCTGGCCGGTGAATTTTCTGAGGTCGATCCCGAAACCGCCCTGTTCGCCGGCATTGTCCATGAGATCGACGGCTTCTATCTGCTGTCGCGCGCAGCAGAGTTTCCCGCCCTGCTCGAAGATGGGGCGCATGCTGCTGACCAGGAGGTGCGTGCAGAATTGTCTGGCTGCATCCTCAAGGCCCTGAGAATTCCCGTGCCGGTAGCGGTAGCCGTTGCGTCGCTCTATACGGGCGTTTCAATCAAACCACCGGTTTCGGTCGGCGATGTTCTAGCGTTGGCAAATGGTCTTGCGACAAGCCCCTCACCCTTGATCGGGGCGACAGCAGTCGCTCCAACTGCCGAACTTGATTTTGCCGTCGGGGAGAAGACGCTGCAGGGTGTGCTGGTAGCCTCCGCCAACGAAATAAAGGTGCTGACCGAGGCCCTTCTGAAATAGCGGTGGAACATGGGGAACAATAGATGAAGCAGCTGCTCCTCCGCATCGAGCGTCGATTGATCAAGTCCAAGTTGAAAAGAAGCGATCCCGAGGCCTTGATACGCAACGGGCTGAAGTGGCTGCTTCCCGCATTTCGCCGTGCCGCTGAGCATTCACCCGCCTATCGAACCTTGCTGGCCGAAGCTGGCGTTGATCCTTCCAGCATCAAGTCGCCTGAAGCGTTCGTCGGTCGTTGTCCGATACTGGATAAGTCCAAGACCTTCAAGAGGTTCGCTGCCGATCAACTGATCTGCGACGATATGCGTCCAGGTGACCTGGCCTCGATCATCACCAGTTCCGGGCATGGGGGTGGCGGCTTTGCTTTCGGAATCTGCAGCCGCAAACAATTGAAAGGCGCTCGTCAACTCATCGATCTTGGCCTCGATATGGCCTTCGATATCGATACCCGTCGCACGCTGCTGGTTAACTGCCTGCCGATGGGTGTAACTTTCAGCTCCGATGTTGTTTGTGTCGCCAACGTCAGTGTGCGCGAAGACATGGCCTGCGCCATCGTCAATCAGGCCGGCAGTCCTCTTCGATCAGATCGTGCTGTGTGGTGACCCGCTGTTCTTGAAGAAATTATGCGATTACTCGCAATCCATCGGCCTGGACTGGCGCCGCTATCGTGTCCATGTCATCGTCGGCGAAGAAACCTTCCCGGAAACCTTTCGCGACTATCTGGCCGGCGTGTTTGGCATTGACCCTGACGACTCCAGCAGTGGCCTCATCGGCAGCTCGATGGGCGTGGGCGAACTGGGCCTCAACCTGTTCAACGAAACGCGAGAAACGGTGGCGCTGCGGCGAAGCTGTATCGGCAATCCCGTATTGTTGAAAAAGCTTACAGGGGTCGATCTCGCCGTCTCGCCAGCGCCGACTTTCATGGTTTTCAATCCCTTACGCACTTTTGTCGAAATTATTAACACCGATGCCCATGGCGTCGGTGACCTGGTTGTCACTGTCATGGATGAGGCTGCCCCGGTTCCACTCATGCGCTATGCAACAGGCGACCGCATGCAATTGCTGCCCCGGGCGCCGCTCGAAGAGATGGCAAAGCTGGCTCCAGGAGGCTTTCCAGGAGGCCTGCGGCTGCCAAACGTCCCGATGGTTGCCCTGCACGGTCGTGCCAGGGACTGCCTGCCCGGCGGAGGAGGGCATGTCGATCTGTTCAAGGAGGCGCTCTATCGCGATCCGGAGGTGGCTCGGCTCCTGAGCGGGGCGCATCGCATCATCCCGGAGGGTGAAGTTATTCGCTGGGAGGTGCAGGCAGTTCGCAATTTCCTGGGGGATCGCACAGAACTTGCCGGCAGGCTGCATGCCGCACTCGCCTCACGTCTGGGTGGAGCTTCCGCTGAATGTCGTTGTGCACGACTACGATTCCTTCGCTTTCGGCAAGACCATCGACTACGAACGCAAGTTTGTTTATCTGGATGCGGAAGCCGGAGACCGGTGTTTGTCGAAGAATTTTACACACGCCGCTTTGGCTGGACTGCGTAATTCAGGTTAATCATATTAAAACATTGAGTTAGGTACTATGGTATGCGACTTGCTTTATTCTTGTCGTGGCAAGTTACATTTGAAGTTCGGCAGACCCCAAACAAACAGGAGCAGCGAAAATGAAATCAAAATTCCTACGCACTACACTGGCAGCCGCTCTGTTCGGCACTTTCGCAATCAGCTCGCTGCAGGCGTCAGCTGCAACATTCAGCTTTGCGCAGCACAGCGGCTTTGATGTCAGCAATGCTTGGCTTGTCAGTAATGACGCTACCACTCCGAACAATGACATTGTCTGGTACGAAAATGCATCCGGCCAGACCCCGCCCGCAGGTACGTTCGATACTATTGCTTGGTCGTATCCCTCACTGAATGCAGGTTTAGGTAATGTGGGATTCGATCCGTTTGCGGTTGTGGGTACCTCCGATCAAGTTTATAGTGGGCTGAAAGTTACTGGTTTTGCTGGTAACGTATCGACAGGTATGGATTCGTGGGTGTTCGGTGGCTGGGAAAAAATTTCCACGGTTTTCCACAAGAACAGTGCGATCAATAGCCTCGCCGCTACTCTGGCCAATGCGCTGATTTATTCCGAACTGAACATTGCCAGCTATCTCGATCCGCATGCCATACCGATTAGCTTTACAGAGACTATGAACATCGGGTTGTGCCCTTTGGGTAACCCGAACGGTAGTGTGTGCGACGATCTCTTTGGTTTCCCCGCAGGTGGCTTGGCCAACATTAATTTCACCGAGGGTGGAAAGAACTATCTGGCAGAGTTCAAAATCGATGAATTTAACAATTCGGTAACGAATTATCCCTGTGCCGGGCCTGAGTGCAACGTGTGGACTGCCGAAAATGTGACGAGCGACTTGAGCATCTTCATGCGTATCCGCGAAATCCCCGAGCCTTCCACCTTGGCGCTTCTGGGTCTTGCGTTAGTGGGCTTTGGAGTGCGCGGTCGCAAAGTCTCCTGATTTAGATCGGTAAGTGTTAAAGAAACGGCCCGTAAGGGCCGTTTCTGTTTTTGCTGCCACTTTCATTGGATCGCACATGGACCAGAATCCGCCGCAGGATCGAACAATTCAGGGAATACCGGGAATGGGTCGCCCTCGCTCAAGCGCAGACCGGCAAGGGCTTGCTCACCCAATTGCGTGAAATCCGGGCGTTGAAACACGCCGGCGGTCAGTGCGGTATTACTGATTACTATTGGTTCAAGTTGTATGACAATGAGTATCAACTGGGGCGTGGTGCGCCGGATTTTCTCGGCTGGCGCTTGGAGCAGCCATTTAATCGTGCCCTCAACCCGAGGTTTGCAGTCCTGCCGGCATGGGACAAAGTCGTATTTACTGAACTAGCTTTCGCCGCCGGTTTGCCTGTGCCGCCTGTGCGTGCCTGTTTTCACAGGGCGAAATGTCTTCCGGAAGTTCTGGGCCGTCATCTCAGAACTCGTCAAGATGCGGCATTATTTTTGCGTGACCCATCGATTTTTCCGCTATTTGCGAAACCCGCATATTCTCAGCAGGGCTATGGCTCGGCTTACTCTGGCTGGCTATGACTCTGTTTCGGATAGCCTCAGATTGCTTGACGGTAACTCCATTTCGGTCGAAAGTTTTCTTAATCGTTTGGAAGTGCCAGTTGACTATCGCTACCATAAACCGGAATGCGGTTTTCTGTTTCAGGAGCCGCTCCGGCTTGCTCCGGAAATAAAGTTTCTGACTGGTTGGCCGGCAATTTGTGGTGTACGGATTGTTTGTTTAAATGGCCCGGACGGTGTCAGGCCAATACGAGCAGCCTGGAAAGTTGCGGTGTCACCAAATTACGTGGACAACTTTCACATGGGCTCCTATGGGAATCTTGTTGCGGATATCAATCTTGCAACCGGCGAGGTCGGGAAAGTGGTTGATGGCTTTTGGCCAAAGACGAAGATATTGCAGAACCATCCACAGACTGGCCAATCCTTTACTGGTTTCAAGCTGCCGGGATGGAGCCAACTGCTGGAAACGTGCCAACTCGGTGGAGCCGTGTTTCCACTCATGAAAATCCATCATTGGGATTTTGCCTTGACCGACCGTGGACCCGTGATTCTGGAACTGAATGATCTTGGTGGCACTCAAATAGCTCAGTTTCACGGACGTGGTCTGCTGACCGAGGAAACACGGGAATTCCTGAAGCGCCATGCGGATACCCGAGCTTACCCGTGGATCAAGGGGCTTTAGGTAGCATAGAATCAGGCATCAAACCGGTTGCCATGAAAAGGCCATATCCCCGCAATGCGCTTCCTGGTCCTGATCAACATCATCCTACGTAACTTGCTACGCCAGCGGCGGCGTTCGCTGATAGCGATCTTTTCGGTTGGTTTCGGCATTGCCGCCTTGCTGGTGGCCAGCGGTTTCATCGAGTGGATGTTTGTCGATTTCCGCGAAGCGACCATCGAATCGCAATACGCCCACGTGCAGGTGACGCGACCCAGTTACCACGAGAATGGTCGCGCCGATCCAATGCATTATCTTTTGCCGGAAGATGCCGCCGCCTCGCTCTTGGACGGCGTCTCGCATGTGCGTTCCTGGGGCCCGCGGCTAGGTTTTATCGGCCTGCTGAGTCGCGGTGACACGACGGTTTCATTTGTTGGCGAGGGTTTCAATCCGGCCACCGACCTGACGGGGGATCGTTCGTTGCGCATCGTGGCGGGTGTCAAGCTGGGTGCGACCGACCGGCGCAAGGTCATGCTGGGCAAGGGGCTGGCGACGCAGCTTGGGGCAAAAGCCGGCGATGCAGTGGTGGTGCTGGTCGACAACTCGAGCAGCGGGTTGAATGCCATCGACGCTACGGTGGCGGGCGTTTTCGAGTCGGTGAGCAAGGCCTACGACGACAGCGCGGTGCTGGTGCATATCGATGCGGCGCGCAAGCTGCTCAAGGTGCCGGGAGCCCATAACTGGCTGGTGTATCTGGATGCTACGGAAAATACCGCGAGCGTCGCGGCCGAGTTGCGCGGCCGCTTCAACGCGAAACAGTTCGAGGTGCGCACCTGGGACCAGCTGGCGGAGTTCTATGCGCGTGCTGTAAACTTGTTCCGCCAACAGCTCGATGTCGTGCGCTTTATCGTCGTTGCGATCATCCTGTTAGGCATTGGCAACACCATGATGATGAGCGTGATGGAGCGCACCGGCGAAATTGGCACCATGATGGCGCTGGGCATCAAGCGGCGCTCGGTGCTTGGCCAGTTTCTCACCGAGGGTGCGCTGATCGGCTTGCTGGGCGGATTGGGCGGACTGGCGCTGGCGCTATTGATCGGACTCGGTATCGATGCATTGCATATCGAGATGCCCCCCCCGCCGAGCCTGACGCGCGGCTATATCGCGAAAGTGTTGCTGACGCCCGGAATCGTTGCCGAGGCGATGGTAATCGCGGTCGTTACCACCATGCTGGCGAGTTTGTATCCGGCGTGGAAGGCTTCGCGCATGGAGATTGTCGATGCAATTCGCCAAAACAAATAAGTGACAGCGATGCTCAAACTGGCGCTGCGCAATATCTTCCGTCACCGCGGACGCACTGCGATGACGCTGGCGTCGATCCTGTTTGGCGTAGTGGCGCTGATTCTTGCGGGTGGTTTCATCGAAGATACGATTGTCGAGACGGGTGAGGCGATGATCCGCTCCAGCACCGGCCATGTGCAGATCGCGCGCAAGGGCTACTGGGAATTCGGCAGCCAGAAGCCCGAGCAATACTTGATCGAGGACGTGGCTGGCCTGCGCAAGAAAATGCAGGCGGCGAACGGGGTCGAGGATGTGATGTTTCGCATGGGTTTTTCCGGGCTGTTGGGCAATGGGCGCACCGACTGGGCGATTGTGGGCGAGGGCATCGAACCGGAACGCGAAGCCAGGCTGGCCAGCTACATTACCGTGGTTGCCGGACGGCAAATGACCGATAAAGACCCGTTCGGCATGATGATCGGTGCCGGCGTGGCGAAAGCCTTAAAACTCGGCGCTGGCGAGACGGCGACTTTGCTGGTCAGCACGGCGGGCGGTGCCACCAACCTGCTGGAATTCGAGATCATCGGTGTGTTCCAGACATTTTCGAAGGATTACGACGCACGGGCCGTGCGTATCTCGCTGGGTGCAGCGCAAGAGTTGCTGGCGACACCGGGCGCGCATCTCGGCGTGATGCTGCTGAAGAATACGGCCGATACCCTGCCGGTGGCTGATTCCTTGCGCGGCAGCCTGAGTGCCCGGGATTTCGAGATCAAGACCTGGGTGGATCTGAACGAGTTCTACAACCAGACCGTGACGCTTTACCAGCAGCAGTTCGGGTTTCTCGCCGTGATTATTCTGGTGATGTTGCTGCTCAGCGTGTCGAACACGGTGAATATCGGCATCTTCGAGCGCGTTGCCGAGTTCGGCACGATGATGGCCATCGGCAATCGCTCGTCCAGGGTATTCGGCCTGATCGTTACGGAGAGCGTTTGTCTGGGCGTAATCGGCAGTCTGGCTGGCGTAGTGATCGGGGTGATTCTGGCACTGACGATTTCCGAGGTTGGCATTCCCATGCCGCCACCGCCGAATGCCGATCAAGGCTATGTCTCCAAGGTACTGGTTGTGCCGGATGTGCTCATCATGTCGTTTTTCACGGGCATCGTTGCGGCTTTTCTGGCCGCGCTGCTGCCGGCACGCAAAGTCAGTCGAATGCAGGTTGCCGAGGCCTTGCGGCAGGGCGTGTAAGCCGGTATCGATGGATCGATTGCCCGGTACAAGGTATCATAGCCAGAATCGATTTGGCATTGCGCGGTAGCTAGCGCCATCGCCTGTCTGGGTCGTATTGAAAAAGGGGATTGCATGATCACATCGGCGATGGGACATACGTTCCGCACCGACACCTTTCTGCAGGTGGTTTTCGATTTCGGTTTCGTGTTCGTTGGCATCCTGATCGCCGTGATGTGGGTCGGCAACGAACTGCCGATCGATATCCGAATCTGGTGGCTGCATACGCAGCGATCCTCACCTTGACCATGCTCGCCATCAATGTCTGGCTCGGCTTTCTATCAGCGCATCCATGACCGGACGGTGGAGGATAGCCGCGCCCGTGCCGTGCTGGCGCTGCATCTGTCGATTCCCGTCGCCTATGTGCATCTTCCTGATCCTGCCGTCGGCGGAACGGAACCGTACCATGCTCGAACTTTCCGGCATGGCGGCGTTATTCGGCATGCTGAGCTACCGGGTGATGGCGTCGCATCGCCGCTCGCGAGCCTTGGTGACCCTGCGGCATCCTGATCTTTGGCGCTGGCAAAGAGGCTGCGTCCGTCGCCGCATCGCTCAGCAAGGAAGACCAGACCGTGCGTGTCGTCGGTTTCTATCCCGGTGTGGTGACCGAGGAATTGGCCGTTCCGGCGAACATGGTGATTTCGCGAGACAGAACCCTGGTCGATACGGTCAGTGAACTCGAATGTTCGACGAGATCGTCGTTGCGATCGGCGAGCGTCGCGGGGGAAGGTTGCCCTTGCGCGAACTGCTCGACTGCCGCCTGTCGGGCGTTTTGGTGCTGGACATGTCGAGTCATTTCGAGCGCATGCTCGGCCAGATCCGGCTCGATGCCCTGCGGGCAGGCTGGCTGATTTTTGGTGGTGGTTTCCGTCAGGGAGCGGGGCGAACACTGATCAAGCGAATCTTCGACATCATCGCCGCCTCGATATTGCTGATCCTGTTTTCGCCGCTGATGCTGGTCACCGCCGCTGTTGATCGTGCTCGAAGATGGTTTCCCCATCATCTATCGGCAGGAGCGCGTCGGGCTCAATGGCCGCCTGTTCAATGTGATCAAGTTCCGCAGCATGCGCCGCGATGCCGAGAGCGATGGCCAGCCGCGCTGGGCCGACAAAGAACGATGATCGGGTCACCCGCGTCGGTCGGATCATCCGCAAGCTGCGCATCGACGAATTGCCGCAACTGTTCTCGGTGCTGGCGGGGCACATGAGCATGGTCGGCCCGCGACCCGAGCGGGCCTTCTTCGTCGATCAGTTGACCAAGGAAATTCCTTTCTATGCCGTGCGTCACAGCGTCAAGCCGGGCGTGACGGGCTGGGCGCAGGTCCGCTACCACTACGGTTCGACGGTGGATGATGCGGCGCAAAAGCTGCAATACGACCTGTACTACGTCAAGAACCACACCCTCTTGCTCGACCTGGTCGTGCTGTTCGAAACCGTGGGCGTGGTGGTAAGCGGCAAGGGAGCACAGTAATGAAGCGATCGAGGTAGCATTTGTTTGCGTACTCGTTGCACTGATCTCGCTTCTTCTTGGAGCAGCCGATCCGAAGGCATCCAAGTATTACGAAGATGCCTGATCCGCTACGAGAAGAAGGATCTCGACGGAGCGATCATCCAGCTGAAAAATGCCTTGCAGATCGACGACAGCATGCTGCCCGTGCAGATGCTGCTGGGCAAGGCGCTCCTGCAAAATGGCGAAGTGGCCGCGGCCGAGGTGGCCTTGCTGGAGGCCTTGCGGCTGGGCGTGAATCGAGCCGAGATCGTGACCGCTGCTGGGTCAGGCCTATCTCGCGCAAGGTAAGCACAAGCTGTCTTTCGAGCAACCGCAGTTCCGCCTGGCGGTCTGCCGCCCGAGGTGCGAATGCAGGTGCTGTTGTTGCAGTCCACCGCCATGCCGATCTCGGCGATATGCGCGAGGCGCTGCAGGCCGTCTCCGAAGCGCGCGCCATCGATGCGCGCTCCCCGGAGGCCTGGCTGGCCGAGATACCGATCCGCATTCGTGCCCGCCAGTTCCGCGAAGCGAGAGGCGCCGCTGACAAGGCACTGGCATTGGCGCCCGACTCTGTCAGAGGGGTGGTATCAAAAGGGCGCAGTGGTCCATGTCTCTGGCGAATTGACCAGGCGCTCGCACGCCTATGATCGCGTCCTCAAGCTCGATGCCGCTCACGTTGAGGCGCGTGTTGCCCGTGCGGGCCTGTATGATCGACATGGGTCGCCTGTTGATGCGGCCCGCGATATCGAAGATGCTCAAAAAGAGTTCGCCGACAGGAGCCACGTGCCGCTTACCTGCGCGCGCTTGCTGGCCGAGCGCGACAACAAGCCCCAGGAGGCGCGCGATGCACTCCGGGAGGTCACCGGGCTGATCGACCCGGTACCTATCGACTTCATCCGCTATCGGCCACAGATGCTCATGCTCAATGGCTTGGCGCACTTCGGGCTCGACGAGCGTGAAAAGGCCAAGGGATATCTGGAAGCCTTCCATCGGGTGCAAGGCAATACGCCAGCATCCAAGCTGCTGGCGCAGATCTATCTGGGTGAATCGCGTGCCGATCGTGCCATCGAGGTGCTCGAAACCTACCTGAAAGCACAGCCCGCCGATGGTCAGGCCATGATCCTGCTGGGTTCCGTGCTCATGTCAAAGGGACAAAACGCACGAGCGATGTCCATCATGAAGCAAGCCTTGCAGACGCGTGATGCTCCCGAGTTTCGCACGGTGCTTGGTTTGAGCCTGATGCGCAGCGGCCAGGCGGTCAGCGCCATTCCCGAGCTGGAAGCTGCGCTGAAGCAGAGTCCGGGTCAGACGCAGGCCGCCACGGCGCTCGTCGCCCTGTACCTGCGAACCGGACAAGCCGCGAAGGCCGTCACGCTCGCCGAAAATCTGGTCAAGCAACAACCGACCAATGCGGAGTTTTTCAACCTGCTCGGCGTGGCGAAGCGACAGGCAGGCAATCACCCCGCTGCCAAGACGGCGTTCGAGCAAGCGGTCAAGCTGGACAACAAGCTGGTTTCCCCCAAGCTCAATCTGGCGCGCATCGAGATTGCCGACAAGGCCTACGACGTGGCAGCAACCCGACTGGGTGCCATTCTCAAGGCAGACGACAAGAACGCCGAAGCCATGTTCGAAATGGCGATTCTGTCTGAGCTTCGCGTCCAGCTTCCCGAAGCCCTGCGCTGGCTGGAAAAGGCTGTCGATAGTGCCGAGTCGCGCGATGTGCGCTGGTCACTGACCTTGTCTGAGTTCCACATGCGTCATGGCCAGCCGGGCCCGGCTTTGGAAGCAGTAAAGGTCGCCTCTTCCCGTGCACCGGAAGACTTGTCGGTGCTGATGACCTTGGCCCGGGTCCAACTGGCGAATAAGGACAGCGCGAGCGCGCGAAGTACCCTGACGACAGCCACCCGGGTGGCGGAATACAACCCGACCATGCTGGTACAGATCGCCCTGATGCAGCTTGCCGCCAACCATGCCGCCGGGGCAGCCTACAGCCTCGAAAAGGCGTTATCTGGCCAACCTGACTATTCTGCCCGCCCAGGCGCTGATGGCCGAAGTCGAGTTGCGTCAGGGAGACATGGCCAAGGCAGAAAAACGCGCCCGCGACATCCTGGCGAAGCATCCCAAGCGGGCCATCGGCCATAGCCTGCTGGGTGACATCGCGCAGGCGCGTGGCCAAAAATCGGATGCTTTGGAAGCCTACCGGCGCGCGCATCAAACCGAGCCATCCACCGATACGCTGCTAAGGTTGTTCCGTAGCCTTGCCGGCCAGGAGGGCGACAAGGCGGCCCTGCGACTGGCCGAGCAATGGCTGAAAACCCACCCCAAGGATGCGCCCGTGCTGAAAGTGCTTGCAGATGGTTATGCCAGGGCCGACAACTACGCAGCCGCCCGCAAGTCCTATGAAAGCCTGTTGAAACTGGTACCCGACGACGGCCAGGCCTTGAACAATCTGGCCAACGTGCTGTTTCGCCTGAAAGACCCCGGCGCGGTCAAGATTGCCGAGCAGGCGGTTGCCAAAATCCCGGGCAACCCCTATGCCATTGATACATTGGGCTGGATTCTGTTTCAGAATGGCGAAACCGACCGGGCGTTGCAACTGTTGCGCGATGCCCGCTTACGCGACCCAGCCAATCCCGAAATTCGCTACCATCTTGGCGGTCGCGCTCAACAAGAGCGGTCGCAAGACGGAGGCAAAGGAAGAGCTTGCCGAAGCATTGAAGGCTCATGTCGCGTTTGAAGGTATCGAGGATGCGAAGAAACTGGAAAAGGAATTAGGCAGATGACCGGGGATCGTCATGATCTGTCGAAATACTTTACAGCCAGGATAGGGCACCATTTCTAACACAATGTTTTTATACAATAAGTTATTGTGGACTACTTATTGCATAGATACTGGCAAATGGTGCTTTGAAAAGGAATGATCATGAAATCCAGACTTTCGAACATGGTGGTGGTTGCCGGACTGGCATTTGCAAGCATGGGTGCGCATGCTGCAATCGATTGGACGTGGCAGCTTGACGGTACCCCAACAGGTTCGGCGCTTCCGGGGGCAACGTCGGTAGTGGGTTACTCTGCGTCAAGTAACTCGGCAGCGCTGGTTGCTACAGATGCCAATACGAGCATGCCTAATCTCAACTGGTACGGTGGTGGCTATGGCATCTGCAGTTCGGGTGATGGGACCTCGACCAATTGTGCAATGATGTACCGGGACATGCCATGGATAATAATGGCTACAAGGAGTCGATCGTCCTCAGTTTCGCCAGTAAGGTGACCTTGTCGTGGCTGGACATCGGGTATAAGCTCAGGCGACAGTGATTTGTCGGTGCTCGCATATACAGGTACTGGCACACCGGTGTCGGGTACTTCCACTTACAGTAATCTCCTTGCTAATGGCTGGTCGCTCGTGGGCCAATATGCGAACTTAAGCACGACTACGAATTTGAATGCTGGGGACTGAAAACCGACTATCATCGAGCTACTGGATGATTGCTGCTTATAATTCAACATTTGGTGGTACATGCAGTTCAACGGCCTCTAACGCATGCACCGATAATAACGATTATGTGAAACTTTTTGCCGTCGCTGGCAATACGGCGACTCCGCCGCCGCCTGGCCAGGTTCCTGAGCCTGCTTCCCTGTTGCTCTTGGGTACCGCGATGGTGGGTGTTGTTGGTCTGCGTCGTCGTCGCCAGACCGAGAACTGAAATTAGCTTACTAAGTAAGGACTTCGCAATGAAAACACCGACCGAATCACCCAAACTGCCGCAAGACGATAGCCCGTCCGTGGTGAAGGCTGATCGTCGGCGTCTTTTGAAAGTCGGCGTGGCAGTAGCGCCGGTTATCTTGACCTTGTCGAGTCGCTCGGTGCTTGCTTGCCATTGCAGGACTCCGTCAGCAGGGGGGTCTTTGACGCATGCGAGTCATAGACCATCGACAGAGCCAGTGGATGGCTTCAGTTTCAACAGCTATACTTTCGCTCAATGGAAAGACAGGGATAGCGGCTATTGGCCGGCCGGCTACACGAAAAACTCAAAATTCAACAGCTTATTCCCGAGCTCAACAGACACAACGAAAATAAAAGACCTTACGAATCAGTTCAAGAAAGACTTGGTGGCCGCATTCCTGAATATCAAGGTGAATGTAGTTGTTTCATCAAACTGTTTGACCATAACCCAACTGCAGGACATGTCCGACGGTGCTTACATGTCACCTTCTGGTTATGTATTAACCGGACAGGCTGCCATTCAGTACTGGCTTGATCAGAACTACCTGCTGGGTAGTTCAATTCAGGGCCGGCCAATAGCCTGATTAACCGACCACCACTCGGTAGTTCTACCTACTGAGTGTGGGTTTTAGTCTTCTCGATAAGATGCGTATTGTCTGGTCGCTCGAGTCGAGTGAGCGATTCATAATTCAAAAATGGGCTGGCGAGGCCGTTGTTTACGACAAATGCTCGGGCGATACGCATGTGCTTGAGCCTATTGCGGTAGCGGTTGTTACCCGTCTCGCGACTCTGCAGTTGTCACGTCAAGACCTTCTGCGTAAACTCGGCGACCAATTCGATGTCCCAATAAATGATATCGACGAACTAACCGACGCAACCCTTTCCAATCTGCAACACATCGGTTTGATTCATACGGTTACGCTTGAAACTCTCTGAATTACCCAGGATCGAACTTGCCGACCGACTGCGTCAAGGGAAGTTGATCGCACATCTTTCTCCCTTTGTTGTACGCATCACTTCGCCTATTCAAGTAATCGGCGACGCCTTGTCGCTAATGTATGGCGAGTTCCCGCTTGGGGCAGACGATATGTTTACGGATTTCCATATCGAAATGGCGCGTGGTGCTGGCCTCAGACGTTGGATAAGACCCCAATCAAATTTTTGTTTCGATGGCATACCTTCATTTCAGCCGTTGCCCCTGGATCACGCCTACCCGATGCTGGAGTGGGGGCTCAACTGGTGCATTGCCTCCCACAGCCACCAGTTCCTGATTCTCCACGCTGCCGTGATCGAAAGGAACGGTCGAGCCGCAATCATGCCGGCACCACCCGGCTCCGGGAAGAGCACGCTGTGTGCGGGCCTGGTCAGCCGCGGTTGGCGCCTGCTCTCGGATGAACTGACCTTGATCGACATGCAGACCGGATTGGTTCGACCAATGGCCAGGCCGATCAACCTCAAGAACAGGTCGATTGAAGTGATTCGAAATTTCCAGCCGGATGCTGTGATGACCGAGCCGGTACACGACACCAAGAAAGGTACCGTCGCTTTGCTGCGCCCACCCGCTGAAAGCGTGCGCCGTGTCGCCGAACCCGCATGTCCGGCCTGGATCGTATTTCCGAAATATGAAGCCAACGCGCCCGCAACCTTCAGCCCCTACAGTAAGGCGCACACATGCCTTAGGGTTGCCCAGGAGTCTTTCAACTACGACATTCACGGACGTGAAGGCTTCGATGCCGTTACCCGGATAGTGAATAGCTGCGATTGCTACGAGTTTTCCTATGGCAGTCTCGAAGACGCCGCGCGCGAGTTCTCGTCATTGCCGATCACTTCACGATGAAGCCTGCGCCGGATTCGATAATTCAAGCATTTCTACGTCCTGAATCCCTTGCTGGCCTGTCGCCGGTGGAATGGGATCTACTCATTCGCCAGGGCAGAAGAGCGAATATATTGGGCAAGCTCGCCTGCGAACTTGATGAGCGGGGAATGATGCCAGACATGCTTGATGCCGCACGCTTTCACTTGCAGTCAATGGAGACGGTGGCAAGGCAGCAAGGAAGGGCCATTCGGTGGGAAGTCCGGTGCATCAGTGAGGCATTGGCTGCAACGGGTGTGCCGGTCATCCTGTTGAAGGGGGCTGCGTATGTCATGGCCGATCTGCCGGCATCACACGGCAGGGTATTTACTGATGTCGATATTCTCGTTCCCAAGGCAGCCATTGCACGTGTCGAATCCGCCCTGATGATGCATGGTTGGAGCGGAGGCCATCACGATGTTTACTACCAGCGTTACTACCGGCGCTGGATGCACGAAATCCCGCCGATGGTGCATGTCCGGCGTGGTACGGTGATCGACGTCCACCACGCCATCCTGCCGGAAACCGCCCGCATCAAGGTCAACACGGCAGCACTCTGGGATGCCCCCGTGCCCCTTCCCGGTTACGACAACCTCTTCGTCCTGCAACCGATCGATATGGTGCTACATAGCGCCACGCATCTCTTCCACGAAGGGGAACTGCACAACGGCTTGCGGGATTTATTCGACTTGGACAGCATGCTGCGCCATTTCGGGGAAAGCTCTGGCTTCTGGGACGAAATCGCCCCCCGGGCACGACATCTTGGGCTGGAACGGCCCCTCTACTACGCGTTGCGCTACACCCAACTCATTCTGGATACGCCGATCCCCCAATTCGTGATTGACAGTATCAGCGGCCCCGTCGCGCCAATCCGCAGCGTGATGGACTTCTGTTATCGGCGAGCCTTGCGGCCGGATCATGCCTCTTGCGCAAACCGTGGGACACCCTTGGCAAAGTGGATGCTTTATATCCGATCACACTGGATTCGCATGCCGTTCTACCTGCTTGTTTACCACCTGAGCCGCAAGGCGCTGATGCCGGAAGATCGGGGCGATACGGAGAAGGATAAGAACGCTCAGCCGAACCAGCCTGCAGGATAGGCTACACGCTACCTGACTTTTGCAAGCAGATCGGCAAGATGCTTTACTGGTATGGCGTAGCTGATGCCCGAGGGTTTTTCGAGCATCGATTCTTTCGTTGATTTGACGAATACCATATTGATGATGCCGATCACTTCGCCGCTTTCCGCGTCGAAAAGCGGGCCGCCACTGTTACCCGGATAAGCTGTGGCGTCGAGCTGGAAGATCGTAAAAGTACCACTGCGCAAACTGCGGATCGACTTGTTTTTGAGTTGGCTGGCGTTGCCAATCGGCAAGGAGATTGGTGTGATCGATGAGATGATGCCACGATGGGAAACAGGCGAAAAGCCCAGAGCGCCACCGATCGGGAAGCCGCTGAAGGCGACCGCCTGACCCTCGCGCACCGCGTCGGACGAGCTGAGGGTCAGCGCGGGGAGGGGTAGCCCATTGAGGCGCAGGATCGCCAGATCGTGCTCCGGGTCGCGGGTCAGCAGTTGAACCGGGTAGGGGCGAATTTCGGTGCCATGCCGTGACAGAATCATCAGCATGTCCTGCCCGGATTCCATACCAGTCATTTCCGGAACGACATGCGCGTTGGTGGCGATCAGATTGCCGTCGCCGACGACGAAACCTGTGCCACGCATGTTGAAGGGGGGGCTTTTCAGCTTGTTGAAGGTGCCCACGACGACGAGCGAGGGCTTGATGCGGGCAATTGTGTCTGCCAATTCCGCCTTCGCGGGGAAGGGCAGCAACAGGCAGATGGTCAGGCAGATTAACCCAAGCCATCCGTGCCGCAAGCTCACGACTTGATCCTGGCCTTGCGCTGCATGATTTTCGGCAGGTCGGGTGAGGGCTCGGTGATCGCCGCGTCGAAAGGATGTTCGTGGCGGCGGAATATTTCGAGTATCCGCTGCACATAGCCGCGGGTCTCGGCGTAGGGCGGGATGCCGAGATAACGATTGACGGCGCCTTCGCCAGCGTTGTAACCAGCCGCGACCAGCGCAACGTCGCCGCGGAAATAGGCCAGCAGCCAGCGCAGGTAGGAAAGTCCGCCGCGCACGTTCTGTTCGGGATCGAAAGGCTTGCGCACGTTGAAACGTTCGGAGGTGTCCGGGAATCAACTGCATCAAACCCTGCGCATTCTTGCTGGAAACGGCATTCGGGTTGAGGTTCGATTCGGTGCGCGCGACGGCGAGCGCAAGTCGCGGCTCGATACCGTATTCCGGCGCCAGGCGGCGGACCAGTTCAGCCAACTGTCGCTGTTTCTCGCTGACGTAGTGAAGTCGTCCGTGTCGTCCGCGGCGACCACTTTCTCGCGCATGCATTCAGGTGGTTTCTGTCACCGGGGTGCCGACGAAACGGAGCATGTTGCGCGAAGGCGCATGGCCCTGATCGGCGGCAAGATTGAAGAAGTAGGCCGCCAGGCCATCGTCGCGTGGCATGCCGCGGCCATTGGCATACATCCAGCCGATGCTGTAGCGGGCTTCCGGGTCGCCGGCGTTTGCTCCGGCGCAGTACAGCTTGACGGCCTTGCACCGGATCTTTCGGTACACCTTCGCCATGCTCGAACGCGCGCGCCTCTTCGCGCAAGAGCACGCAATTGTTCGGGGCCCAGCTCCTCCGTCGCAAAAGTCGGCGCTGGCAGGACGGCGCAGCACAAGTCAGCGCAGCGATCAACTTGCGGAGGAGCGAGGCAGCGAGCATGGTTAAAGGCCCTTCAGTAGCGCTGCGACCTCGGCCTGCGCAGGGAACTTGTCGCCGAGTTTGGCGAGTGCGTCAAGTTCCTGTTTGGCCGCTGCTTTGTTGCCGGTTTTGAGTCAAGGCCTTGGCGTGGTTGAGACGAATGGCGTCTGCCTGCGGCATCAGTTGCAACCGCCTTGGCCAGCATTTCCAGGCCGCGCTCGGTACTGCCCTGCTCGACGAGCAGCATGCCGAGCGTATCCATGATGGCGGGCTGGTTCGGTGCCAGCTTGTTGGCCTGCTCGGCATAGGCGACGGCTTTGGGTCCTTCATCTGGCCGAGCGACCAGGCGAGATTGTTGAGCAGTGCCGGGTCATTCGGCTGCAACGCAAGCAGGTTGCGGTATTGCGCCACCGCTGCCGCCTAGTCCTTGCGTTTGTTCGCAGAGTCGGCAAGAAACAGGCGGAACAGCATTGTCCTTGGAATGTGCCTTGATCCACGATGTCGGCGAAACTTGCGGCGTCGCCGGTTTTCCCGTCAAGCAACAAAACCGTATACAGACGCTCGGCCAGGTCTGTCGTCGGCGTGACTTTAAGACCGGCGCGGTATGCGGCAGCGGCCTTGCTCCAGGCTTTCCCGATGACATGAATGTCGCCTTCGAGCACATGGCCAGCACTCATCTTCGGTTGCTTCTTCTGGATGTCGCGTGCCTTGGCCAGGGCGGCGTCGAGCTTTTTGTCGTCCACATCGAGCAAGATCATCGCGCGTTGCATGGGCAGCGAGTCGGGCTGCAATGCCAGTCCCTTGATCAGGCTGTTGCGTGCGCCGTCCTTGTTCTTGGCGCCAACCTGGATCTCCGCCATGCGCAGATAGGGTGTGCGCGCAGTCGGCAACAGGCTGCTGACGTTTCCCGTATATCGCCAGTGCCTGGTTGGTGTCGCCATTCAACTGGTAGACCTGGCCGGCGGCGTCAAGAAGTCTCGGGCCGATCGGGAATTGCCGCCATCGCGTCCTGAACTGCCGTCAGGGCTTTCTTGTTCTCCTTGGTGCGCACATGCAGACCAATCAGTGCGAGGCGCGGTGTCGGTTCGGTAGGTGCGGCGAGAATGGCCTTGCCAATCAGTCCGGCAACTTCATCATTTCCCGCGCCGGCGCGGGCACGCAATTCAGCTATCGCCAGCATGGCCTGAACGTTCTTGGGCTCTTTCGCCAAGACTGCTTCAAAACGCTGTCGCGCCTGGTCCGGTTGCTTGGCCAGCAGATCCATCTGGGCGAGGGCGGTTGCCGCCGGAAGATAGGCGGGGTTGATGGCAAGGGCTTTTTCGAAACTCTTGCGTGCGCCGTCGCTGTCACCTTTGCCGAGCAGAGCACCGCCGCGCAGGTTATGCACGACCGGGTTGTCGGCTTGTTTCTTTTCGAGATTGGCGATGGCTTTGAGGGCCTTGTCGAATTGTTTCTGCCGGATGCTGGTGGCGATCAATGCCATGTCGGCGGAAGTCCCGCTGTCTTCCGCCGCAATCTGTTCGAGATCGGAAAGTGCTTCATCCGCATGTCCCGACCTCATGTGGGCAATGGCCAGGGCGGTTTGAGTTTGCTTGTTGTTCGGGTCGGCTTTGGTCGCACGATTGAAGTACTCTTCAGCGGTACTGACATCGCCGCTTTGCATGTAGGCGCTGCCGGCAAGCGTAAGCCAGGCAGTCCGGGTTTCGCTGCCGTGGAGTACCGGTTGCAAGGCCTCTATCGCCTTGTTTGGTTGGCCGCTGCGCAGGTAGGACATGACCAGCGTGCGACGTCCGAAGTCTAGACCGGGAGCCTTTTGCACGGCTTTGCGGAGATATTCCTGTGCCTGGATGTCCGTGCGGTTCTCATAGGCGATCAGGCCGGCCAACTGTAGGCCTTGCGGGTTATCCGGCTGTACCTTCAGGAGGTTCTCAACGGCGGAGCGTGCTGCGGAAATATCCTTTCGACCGTAGGCCACCAGCCCCTGCATGTAATAGGTCATGGGGTGCTTGGCAGCGACTTTTTGCATCGCATCGAGTTGCTTTGTGGCAAGGTCCGGCTTTCGGTCTCGCAGATGGATCATGATCAAGGCCGCATGGGCAGAGAGCGCCTGAGGCCTGATTTCGATGCCCTTTCTCATAAGCGGAAATGGCTTCCGCTGTTTTGCCTTCCGCCCGCAACAGCTCGGCCTTGAAGAGCCAGGCATTCGCATCCTTGGGAGATTTGGCCAGAATGTCGTCGATGATGGCGTTCGCTCCCGCCAGATCTTGTGCCGCTACCTTGATGCGCGCCATACTCAGCAGGGCAGGTGCGAAATCGCTCTTTGCCGCAATTGCCTCATCCAGGGCGCTGCGCGCTGCTTCCAGCTTGCCCTGCATGGCAAGGCTTTGGGCGACGGTCGTCTTCAGGTCGGCTAGTCCTTCGGGCGAAGTTATTGGCACTTTAGCCAGCTCGTCGATTTTCTTGATCTGGCCTTGCGCCAGCAGGGCGCGCGCCAGTACCGGGGTGACCTGCTCGGCGGGAAACTTGAAGTTCGAGGCTTTGCGCAATTCCACCTCGGCAGCCACGGCGTCGCCGCTGTCGAGTAGTGCCTGGCCGAGCAGGAAACGGGCCTCGCCCGAACTGGGGTTCTTTGCCAGCGCATTCTTCAGCTGAATGGTCGCAGCCGCGTGATCATTCTTGGCCAGATAATCCTTGGCCGAGACCAGCATTTCGTCAGGTGAATTGCCGCATCCACTGACCAGCAACGCGGCGAGCAAAGTCGCGATAGGGAGGAAGACGTGCAGGTTTACTTAAGAGTCATGTTTTTAGTCCGAATTTATGCATCAAATCATACAGAGTTGGCCGACTGACACCAAGTATTTCGGCGGCGCGTACCACGTTGCCGTTGCTGCGGCTCAAGGCCGCGACAATCGCTTTGCGCTCGGCGTCTTCGCGCGCTGTGCGCAGGTCGAGCGACGCCAGTTCCATGCCGTCCGTCGGCTCCAGGTCGATGTCCGCCGCTGTCAGGTGATTGTCGTCGGCCATTATTGAAGCGCGTTTGACGCAGTTTTCCAGTTCGCGCACATTGCCCGGCCAGGCGTATGCCGAAATGCTGCTCAGGGCATCCTCGCCCAGCGCCAATGTGCGGTTTTGTTCCTCGGCGAAGCGCCTGACGAAGGCATGAGCCAGCAGGGCGGCATCCCCCACGCGTTTGCGTAGCGGCGGAATGGTGATGACAATTTCGGCCAGACGATAATAAAGATCTTCACGGAACTGACCTTCGCGAATCAGGGTTTTCAGATCCTGGTGCGTTGCGCAGACGATCCTTACATCGACGGGGATCTCTTGACGCCCACCAACGCGCTCGATCACGCGTTCCTGCAGAAAGCGCAGCAACTTGGCCTGAAGGGAGAGAGGCAGGTCGCCGATTTCGTCCAGCATCAGGGTGCCGCGATTTGCGGTTTCGATTTTCCCGGGGGTCGTCTTGGCCGCACCGGTAAATGCCCCTTTTTCGTAACCGAACAGTTCGCTTTCGAGCAGGGTGTCGGGGATAGCTGCGCAATTGATCGCAACGAAACGTTCGTCGCAGCGTGGCGAAGCCGTATGCAGTCCGCGTGCCAAGAGCTCCTTGCCGGTACCGCTTTCCCCGAGAAGCAAGATGGTGGCATTGCTCGATGCCACTTTTTCGATGGTGCGACAGATGCGTAGCATCTCCGGATCGCGAGTGATCAGGCCGCCCAGCGCATCCGGCTGGCGCATCGCCTGCAAACGGCGATTTTCCTGTTGCAACTCGTGCAGGCGGAATGCCCGATCAATCGTCAGGCTAAGGATTTCTGGCTCGAATGGTTTGGCAAAAAAGTCATATGCCCCCATCCCGATGGCGCGCAGTGCATTGGCCTGATCGTTTTGCCCGGTCAGGACGATAATTTTCGTATCGGGTGCCAAGGCAAGAATCTGCTCGAGCAAGCGAAACCCTTCCGATACCGAATCAGCATCGGGCGGCAACCCGAGATCCATGGTCACTACCGCCGGGACATGGCGGCGCACCTGATTCAGCGCGCCTTCGCGGTCGTCGGCGACCAGGGTTTCGTACTGGTCGAAGGACCAGCGGAGCTGTTTCTGCAGAGCTGGGTCGTCCTCGACGATTAACAGGTTGCGCGGTTTTTCCGGCGTCATGTCATCTCCAATTGTTTCAAGTCAGACATTTTGGACACCTCGATCAGCGGCAGCTTGATGTGAAAACGAGTTCCGCAGTTTTCGTTGCTTTCCACACGAATGTCACCCCCGAGTTCCTGAATGTACTGGCGGCTTTCATAGGCGCCGATCCCCATGCCGGACTGCTTGGTCGTCTGGAAAGGCTTGAACAGGCGTTCCCGCACGAATTCTGCCGTCATGCCGTGACCGGTATCACCGACTTCAACTGTGGCCATGCCGCCCTCCCGCCCAATGCTTATCCAGACCCTGCCTTCGGGTGGGGTGGCATCGAGGGCGTTTTGCACCAGATGACCGATGACGCGTTCGATGCGTTCTTCATGCCCACGGGCCACGACGGCATCGTTAACAATCAGGTCAACCGAAGGCGACTGGGGTAACTTCGATTTCTGTACGCGTTGTGCCACCACATCCAGGCTAACGCCACAACTGCCATCCGCCGGACTGATCCCTTCGCGCAATTGCAACATCAGTTGTTTCATGCGATCGACTGAGTGACTCACCGTCAGCAGCATGTCACGCTGGAACTCCGGATTATCTGCATGGCGTTCGGCATTGCGCACCATCAACGAAAGTTGCGTGACGATGTTTTTCAGGTCATGTACGACAAAAGCGGACATGCGATTGAACGCCTCGAATTTGCGAGCCTCGAGTAGTGCGTTGGTTGCTTGTATTTGTGCCAGGAAAGTGGCGGCTTGGCGGCCGGCAGTGCGCAGGAGGTCATTGACTTCCCAGTTGATATCTAGAGGGGCACGCGAGGTGGTGAGGACGGCGAAGCCGACTATTCCACTCGACAAGCTGAGCGGCACGACCAGCCAGGCATTGGGGATGTCAGTGAGCCAGTCAGGGAGTGTGAGGTTCTGATATCGCCCTGGCCGGTGGCGATATTCCTCGAGGTTTACTACCCAGCCACTGGTATTCAGAAAACTGAGCAAGGGGCTGTCGGCACTTTCCTTGATCTCTGCAGCGGGCACGTTCCATCGGGCGCTCTGGAAAAAATGACGACCCTCGGCATCGCGCATCCATAGCGTACCCGCTGGACTTTCGACCATGTCGGCCAATCCGCGGATGACCTGCTGGCCGACCAGCTGCGCATTTTCTCCGGCGGACAGGGTGCGGGTGAATTTCAGCCACTCTTCGCGATAGTCATAGCGATAGCGAAAGAAATGCTTGCCGACCAGTACCTTGATGCGTGCGCGCATGGTGCCGGAAAACATGAAAATCAGCAGCAGCAGCAGTGCCGCAAACAGCACGGTAAGCTGCAGGGCACCACCCCAGCTGCCACCGAGATAACGCACGTAGTAACCCGCGGCGGAGGCAACCAGCAGATAGGTGCCGGCGACCGCCAGTGAGGTGGTCTGGAATACCGCAGTTTGCGATACCGAGACGCGCAATTTGCGGGCGCGCGTCCGGTAAATGGTCAGGATGATCAGCGGGAGTACGAGCGTATACGCGACTCCGCGTACTGTGAAGGTGTCGATGTCGATATGGTTGAACAGCAGGGTTGTCGAATGGAAATACAGATCGAACCCGAATATCGCCGCGAGTCCGATACCCAGCGGCTTGATGTTCCAGCGCGAATCCGCCGAGGTATTGCGGAACAGTTGCTCGATCAGGACCAGGCCAAATATGGTTTGTGCCAGTGCGGCATACTGGCTGCCACGGATGATGGATTCAGACGAAACCAGATCCGTGGCGAGCAGCGCCTGGAATGCCAGTCCGATGCAGACGATGCTACTGCCGACGGCAACCGGCCAGAGCGACTTGATGGGGTTGATGGTTCCGTTGTGTACCGCGGCGGTACGGATCAACACAATGGAAAAAGCATACCAGGCAGCGTAGCGGAGGCTGTCAAAAACATTGTGCGCAAGTCCAAACCGGGGGTCGATCTTGAGTGCCTGCAGGAGCCCCCCAATGGCCCATACACTGGTAGCCGCCATCGCAATGATCAGGGCCAGGTCAACCGGGTCGCGCAGGTTGCCGTGGCGCCAGCGCAGCAAGTGGAACGTGAAGGCCAGGTAGCTGATTGCCGCGATACCGTAGCTCCAAAGTGGGGCTGTAGAGAAATTCGGTTCCATCGCTCAGGCAGCCCTGCAGGTTTGCCAACTGTGGATGAAACCAGCGCGGTTCATATGTCGCGGGTGTTGGTGCAGCCATTCCTTGATACGCGGCAAGGCATGACGGTAGCCGGCTTCGGCGATTTCCCGCATGCTTCCCCAGTCGAGAAAATCGAAGTCGCCGAGGGGCGGATTCAAATAGAGATCTGCCAGCTTGCGGGCGCTTTGTACTTCCTTGCGGCTCGCCATGGTCGTGACCTGCAGGATGACCCGCGACAGTGTGGGCGCTTCGAGCGACTGCCTGCCGGGCAGAAGGCGGCTCTTGAGGTACTCCAGGCTGCTTGGAATCGAGGTATGTTCCATCCCGTGCAGAGCCTCGACTGCCAGATCGACCGCGATGATGGGACCGTGCATCCGCTCGCGCATGACGTCGATGGGCAGATTGTTCAATACGCCGCCATCGATCAACAGATGTCCGTTTTCCAGGGTAGGGGGCAGAATTGCCGGTAGCGAAACGCTGGCGCGGATAGCCTGCCACAAGGGGCCATGGTCATGCACGCGAACCTTGTTGGCGGAAAGATCGCTGGAGACGGCGAAAAATGGTAGCCAAAGATCTTCGATATCCATTGGCAGATGCCTGCGTAATACCTGATTGAGATGTTCGCCGCGCACCAGCGACATGATCGGGATCGTGTAATCGCCGAGCGGATCTTCGCAGGTAAAAGCCAGCCGTTGCTCATTGAAACTTTCTGCGTCGTTCAGTCCGCGTGCAAGACCGGTTGCGGCCAGCGCACCAAAGCTGGCACCACCCACAGCATCGACGACCACCCCGGCTTCGTGCAAGGCACGAATCACGCCAAGATGCGCAAATCCTCGCGCACCGCCCCCAGCCAGAACCAGCGCCACCGCGTTTCCGGATAAACAGCGTGCTACCCGGGCAATATCTGCGTCGCTGCCTTGCTGTACATGGTGATGCCTCACTGCTTGACGAGCTGCCAGCCAGTTACGCGTCCCGCTTGGAGTGACACCTTTGTGATGGGTCAGTACCAGATCGACTTCTGCATGGTGGCCTTTCGCTCCGGCATCGGTAAACAGCCAGCGCTCCAGTTCTGTGGCGGCAGGATCCATGGCCGCGTCGGCCAGTAAGACGATTCTGTCGGCGTACCCCTGGCAGATGCGGGTCCATGGGCTTGGTGTCGGGTCAGCTTCAAGTAGCAGGAAATCGTAGGTATTTTCGCAGGCATCGAGAAAACGCCCATACGCCTCGTCGGCGCTCGTACCAAAGCGTTGCCGAGCCGAGTGCGAGTCGAGATGCAGAACGGAGCCGAAGCGTAGCAATTTTTGCCCGAGCGATTGGTTAAATCTCCGGATGTTTGAACTCCGGTGTAGCGGAACCGTCATCACGGTGCGTGCGCCGGAGCGACGGGCAATATGCCCGCTGTTGCCAGTCAGGCGCGCAATGATCATGCGCGCAATGTTTGAAAACACGTCCGGATGACAGGCAACAAGTTCGTCGATGTCCTTGCGCGAGATTGCACCGAGTGTCGTGTCGCGTACCGCGACGATGGTTGCCGCCCGCCCTGCGCCAGAAAACAGGGAAATCTCGCCAACGACGTCACCCGGCTGCGGGTAAGCGACAATATGCTCCTTCCCGTCCGCCGCTGCGACTCGCACCTGCAAGCGGCCAGTAAGCACGACATGCAGACTTTCGCCGACCTCGCCTTGGCGATAAAGCGTATCCCCAACCCGGATGCGCACCAGAGCAATCCGGGACAGCAGTGTATCCATGCTGTCAGAGTCGAGGCTGCCGCAAAGTCGCGCGAGAGCCTCCGACACGATGTCTGTATAGCTGCCGGACTCATCTCCGGGGATATTTTGCGTCAAACTCATGTGTGCTGGCCCAGCGTGTACTGGTGGCAGGAGGGTATCGAACCGATACCCCGGGTCAGGACGAAGCCGGTGGGATTGCGGAATTTCCGGTAGGCAACGGGAGAGACAATCAGTGCTGCCATCGTCTGGTTCCCTGCCAATGCTGCAAGTTTGGAAAGTTCGTCTACGGTTTCTCCCAGTAGATCGAGGTTCAATCGTTCGGGTTGAACCAGCCCTATTTCTACCGGGCCATAATGCAGGGCGCCACGTAGTGAGTAGCAAACATTCGCAGGGTTGGCCAGAGTGCGATGATCTGCAAAGAAATTGTCGATTTCCACCATTGTATTGAATGCATCATCGGCTCCGCTCTCTCTTCGACTCACCGCAATAACTCGACGACCGAAGGTTTTGACCAGTTCGAAGCCATGGCGTGCCATGATCATGTCGCAAACATGAAAAATGTCCTTCAGACCATCGAGAGCAAGTTTGTGTCTATCGTTCGGGTCGAATTCGACGAGCAGCAAAGTGGCTCCTTGAACGGATTCCGGCACCAATTCCCCTTTTTCCTCCAGTTTTTGGGCGGCGCTGGTGGGCAAGACAGCCAGCAAGGCGCGTTCGGCCAGGTTTTTGGCCATGCTGGCCGAGTCCGAGCGGGCCTGAAAATCCGCCTGTTGCAGTCGCAATTCGCCAACAAGTTGATGAATGATGCGTGCAACGATCAAAAAATAGCCAAGCAGTATCGCACTCGCCAACCAGTCAGCGGCACTGCAGGCAGAGCCAGCCAGAAAGACCGAACTCACTGTGCCCGTCGTTATCAGGCCAGCGAACATGACTGTGATGCCTAGCGCTATGAGAATGGGACCGCCAACGACCATCCAGTTGAAAAGGCTGATGGCTGCCAATACTATGCTCGGCAGCATCGCAAATTCGAGCGCACCGATGATGGCACCGACAAAAAAACCGTCGACCAGGAATAATGCGTGGCCCCGGCGGCGACTGATATCGAAGCGACCAAGTAATAGTTGCCCCAGGTGAGGATAGATAACGCCAGCCAGTAGCAGCCAGACATGGTCTCCCGAACGACCTTTGCAGATGGCATCATTAACTGCCAGCAGCACCAGTGCCATGATGGTGAAGATGATTCTGACTATGTATATTTTTCCCTGCAACAACGAGGCCTGCCGTGATGCCTTATTGGGACGGATGGTTGAATCAGAGGGGGATCGTGGAGACCTGAGCATCACTTGCTTGTCGTATCCCTGCATGACGGTTGCCTGCGCCATTGTGACAGAAATGGGATAGTGTTGTCCGAATCCCACCCTGGAAAGCGGAATTGGATGCCAGAATTCAAATGATTATGCTAAGCTCTTAAAGTATATTCAGGTCTGTCCGTTATTGGGCAATTGAGTGGATTCTGTTCTGGGTGGATGTGATTTCTTGTCGAGGGCTTGAGGAGAATGGTGATGCTTGGAAATAATCAAATTGTGTGGCGGTCCTGGTCGGCCATGTTGCGCCTGTTTCTCATCGCCATGGTGGGGTCGCTCATGGCCGGATGTGCTTCGAATAGCTATCCGCCTGCTCCGGCAAGCGCGGCTTCAAGCGATTACAACTACCATATCGGGCCAGGTGATACCGTCAATATTGTTGTCTGGCGCAACCCGGAACTGTCGATGTCCGTTCCGGTGCGACCGGATGGCAAGCTGGCCTCGCCCTTGATCGAGGATCTCCCAGCCATTGGCAAGAATCCGACGGCTTTGGCGCGCGATATCGAGCAGGCGCTTTCAAAATTCATTCGCGACCCGGTTGTCACGGTCATCGTGACCCAGTTTGTCGGGCCTTACAGTGAGCAGATCAGGGTGGTCGGCGAAGCTGCCAAGCCCCAGGTATTGCCCTACAAGCAGAACATGACCCTGCTCGATGTCATGATTGCGGTCGGCGGCATGACGGATTTTGCCGATGGCAACGGAGCATCGATTCTGCGTCCGGCGGATGGCAACAAGCAGTATGGTGTGCGTATCAAGGACCTCGTCAAACGGGGCGAAGTCTCGGCGAACGTCGAAATGAAGCCGGGCGATGTCCTGATCATTCCGCGCAGCTGGTTCTGACAATTATCTAGCCTAAGCGGAACGACATCGATGGAAGATCTGATTCGCCAAGTCCGGCTGGTGTTGCGTGGCATGTGGCTGCATCACTGGCTGGGCTTGTTTCTGGCTTTGGGTGTGGGACTTGTCGCGGGTATTGTCGTTATCACCATGCCCGACAAGTACGAAGCCTCGGCACGGGTTTTCGTCGATACCGACTCGGTACTCAAACCCTTGATGGCGGGTTTGACCATACAGGCCAATACCGAGCAGCAGATCGCCATGCTGAGCCGCACGCTCATCAACCGTCCCAATGTGGAAAAACTGGTACGCATGGCCGATCTCGATCTTGGCATCAACTCGCCAAGCGATAAAGAGTCCCTTATCGAACGGGTCACCAAGTCGCTGAACATCAAAAGCATCGGACGTGACAACCTCTACACGCTGGGATATCTGGATACCGATCCGGAAAGGGCGCGCAAGGTAGTGCAATCCCTTACGACAATCTTCGTCGAGTCGAGCTTGGGAAACAAGCGCAGCGATACCGACGCGGCGCGCAAGTTCATTGACGAGCAGATCGGCGTTTATCAGAAAAAACTGGAAGAGGCCGAAAACCGGCTGAAGCAGTTCAAGCTGCAAAATATTGAAATAGGGCTCGACAAGGATGGTGGAGCCGGCGGGCGCCTGTCCGATTTGAGCACCCAACTCAGCCAGGCGCGACTCGAGCTGCGTGAAGCCGAAAACAGCCGCGATGCCATCAAACGGCAGATAGTGGGTGAAGAGCCTGTCCTGCTGCCGGATACACCGGGTAGCGAGTCGAGTGTCTCGATTCCGGATATTGATGGCCGTATCGATGCACAGAAGCGCAATCTCGATGCCATGTTGCAACGGTTCACGGACAGTCACCCCGATGTGCTCGGTGCGCGCCGTGTCATCAAGGACCTCGAAGAGCAGAAGATCAAGGAAATTGCCGTCCGCAAGAAGGCTGCGGCAGCCAATCCTGCGGCTGCATCGACTCAATGTCAATCCGGCTTATCAGCAGATGAAGGTTTCCCTGACGGAGGCCGAGGCGACTGTTGCCGGCCTGCGCGTGCGCGTGGCTGAATATGAATCGCGTTATGCCCGGGCCGTGGGCAAGATCAAGCTGTTACCCGAGGTCGAAGCTGAGTATGCGCAGCTCAATCGGGATTACGATGTTAACAAGAAGAATTACGATAGCCTTATTCAGCGGCGTGAATCGGCTTCGATTTCAGAGGGCATGACAGATGTGTCGAGCGTTGCCGATTTTCGTCTGATCGACCCGCCCCGCGCTTCGCGAACCCCCGTGGGGCCGAATCGTGTCGTCTTGCTCTCCCTTGCCTTGCTGGCATCGCTGGCGAGTGGCTTGGCGGGTAGCTTTGCGGCCAGCCAGTTACGCCCAACCTTCTTTGATGCGCACACCTTGAGTGAGGTTGCCGGCTTGCCCCTGTTGGGTACCGTTTCGCGCATCGTGACACCCGCAGTCAAACAGCGTGAGCGTAAGAGCTTGTGGCGCTTCTCGGTGGGGCTCGGGTCGTTCGTTGTGGCCTACCTCTTGGCGATAGGGGCGGCGGCTTTCATGATTTCACGGGCTGTTTGAGGCATACGATGGACATTATTGAACAAGCCGCCAAACGACTCGAAGAGCTGCGCCGTGCTGGTGTCGATGTCGCTGATCATTCAGCCATGTCGGGTGCAGCAACAGCGGACGCAAAAGTCGGCGCTGGCAAGACGGCATCACAGGAGACTGCGCGGGTTGAAACGCCTCCTCCGGCCCCCTCAATGCCTGCGAGCGGTTCGGTCGTATCGCGTTGTATCAATCTCGACTTGGCGGTGTTGTCTGCTCATGGCATTGTCACTGCCGATAGCGCGCGCTCTCAACTGGGTGATGAACTGCGCATCCTCAAGCGTCCGCTCCTGCAAAATGCCAGCGGCAAAAGCGCAGCACCGATCAAGGACGCGAATCTGATCATGGTTACCAGTGCCATGCCGGGAGAGGGCAAAACCTACCTGGCGACGAATCTGGCCATCAGCATCGCCATGGAACTCGACCATACGGTGCTGCTGGTCGATGCGGATGTGGCACGGCCATCCGTGCCCACCGTGCTTGGCTTTGGACAGGAGAAAGGCTTGCTCGACGTACTGCTCGACAGTTCGCTCGATCTTAGCCAGGTATTGCTCCGCACCAATATCGAGAAACTTTCCATATTGCCAGCCGGTACGCAACACCCACGTGCGACCGAGCTGCTCGCCAGCGATGCCATGGTTCACTTGCTGGCGGACATGGCGCGACGTTACCCCGACCGGATCATCATCTTCGATTCGCCGCCACTGCTGGTGACGACCGAAGCGCGTGCTTTGGCCAGCCATATGGGACAGGTTGTGCTGGTCGTGAAGGCGGAAAGTACTACGCATGCAGAGGTCAAGAGCGCTGTTGCCGCTATCGAAGCCTGCCCCGTCAAAATGGTTACCTTGAACAAGGCATCCAGCCATATGGATGGTCATGGTTACGGCTATGGTTATGGCTATGGCTATGGCGACCGCGAGAAGCCGGCGGATGGTAGCTCCGCTAGAAAATAACGCAGGCAGGAAGACAAACCCGTGATCAGGAGAAATTCAATCCCACGCGAATCCAGCAGGTTTCCATTTTCTGATGGGTGGTTCCGCGTCATGCTGGGCATATTGCTTGGCCTGACGGGGTCGGGTGCGATACATGCACAGGAAGATCCGGTTGCCATTTCCGGCAAACCAAGCTGGCTGATTACGCCGACCGCTTCTGCCAGCGTGACCATGACCGACAATGCGCATCCCGGACAAGGACAAAAACAAAGCGATTTCATCACCAGCCTGACGCCAGGCGTCCGTATCGACGGGAAGGGTGGTCGCGTCAGCGGCAATCTGGCATTCAGTTGGCAGCAGAATCTTTATGCCAACGAAAGTCGCTATAACAATGATCAAACATCCCTGGCAGCCACTGGCAAGGCCGAGCTGATCGAGCAATGGCTATTCCTTGATGCAGGCGCCAATATTGCGCAGCGGCCAACCTCCGTATTCAGCACGCAGAGCGTCGGCAACGAACTTGTTAATGACAATCGTAGCGCTACGACGTCTTTCCAGTGGTCACCCTATATCCAGGGGCGTTTTGCGAGCAGCGTCGACTACGAGCTACGTTTCAGGAACACGCAAACGACCGCTGATACCGGCGTGTACTCCACCGCCTCCGGGGTCGATGCCCAGACCTGGAGCGGACGCTTGTCCGGTGCCACGCCGTTCTCCCTGCTCGGCTGGTCGGTGAATGCCGAAAACCAGCTCGTCCAGTTTGGTTCTAACAGGGATACCAAGTCCAGCCGGTTGTATGGCACGCTCGATTACCGCATCGATCCGCAAGTCAAGCTTTATCCTCAGTGCCGGGAGTGAGTCGGACAACTACAGCAGTTTGGATTTGCAAAATCGTACCACCAGCGGTTATGGCGTCGACTGGGCGCCCACCGAGCGCACTTTGCTGTCCATCAAGAAGGATCAGCGTGGGTTCGGCGCCGGCCACAGCATCGATTTCAGTCACCGTACCGCACTGACGGCGTGGAAGTTCATCGATAGTCGTAGTGTAATGTTGCCTGCCCAGCAATTGACCGTGGCCCAGGTTTCGACTGCATACGACCTGCTTTTTCTGCTGCTTGCTTCCGATCCTTTGTACTCAGACCCGGTCGCACGCGCGCAAGCCGTAGCTTCATTGCTTCAGTTGCGTCGGGCATTCCGGCGAACAGTCCGATCTTTGGCAACATTCATGAGTTCTCAACCATTCATCCAGCGGCAGCAACTGGCATCGGTTGCGCTGATGGGAGTGAACAATACGGTGACACTGGCTGCACAACGCAGCAGCAACGAAAGAATCGGCACAGGCGTCAGCACGCTGGATGACTTTGCGCTCTCGACAGAACATCCGGCAATCCGGACTGAGCGGCAGTTGGGCGCACAAACTCTCGCCTCACAGCACGTTGACCCTGAATGCGCTGACCTCGCGTAGCGGGGTGACACCGCAACCCTCGATAGCCGCCTGCGTTCCCTGTCGTTGTTATTTACGACAAAACTCGGCCCTCGCACGACGGCGTCGCTGGGCGTGCGACAGAACAATTTTGAAAATTCCAGTGGCTCCGACTACGACGAGCATGCCATAACCGGTTCGTTGTCCGCCTCTTTCTGAGACGCTCATGTATGAAGCCTTCTATGGGCTTGAAGGTCAAGCCTTTTCAGCTCAATCCCGATCCTTCGTTCTACTTCGACAGCAAGCAGCATCGGCGCGCCAAGGCCTACCTCGAATACGGCCTGCACCAGAACGAGGGCTTCATTGTCGTTACCGGCGAGATCGGTGCCGGCAAGACGACCATCGTGCGCGGGCTGCTGGATACGCTCGACACGGATAAGGTGGTAGCTGCCCAGCTCGTCAGTACCCAGCTCGACGCCGACGACATCCTGCGCATGGTTGCGGCGGCGTTCGGCGTGCGTTTCAAGGACATGGCCAAGGCCGACCTCATCCTTTCGCTCGAGGCCTTTCTGGTCGATGTTGCGCGGCGGGGCAAGCGTTGCCTGCTCGATCGTCGACGAAGCGCAGAACCTGACGCCGCGTGCCGTCGAAGAGCTGCGCATGCTTTCCAACTTCCAGTTTGAGTCTCATGCCTTGTTGCAGAGCTTCCTGGTTGGTCAGCCGGAATTCCGCGCCATCATGCTCAGTCCGCAGATGGAGCAACTGCGCCAGCGCGTAATTGCCGCCTGCCATATCGGCCCCATCAATGCGGACGAAACCCGTGAATACATCAATCACCGCTCTGACGTGTGCTGGATCGAAGGGAGAGCCGCAATTCGATGATGCTGCCTTCGAGGCTATCTATCGTGCGAGCGGTGGCATTCCCAGGCGTATCAATGCCCTGTGCGATCGGCTGCTGCTGCTGGGTTTCCTGAGCGACAGGAAATCCTTTGGCAAGAACGAAGTGGATGAAGTCGTCAGCGAAATGAGCAGCAGCGCGACGGGTATTGGCGTGCCCGCCCGCGATGCCGCCTTGTTGGCACCGCGGGCGCTGGGTGATGATTTCAGGGATGAAACTATCGGCCCGCTCAGTTTCGATGCCGAAACAGCCGCCGAGGCAGGCAAAACCATTTTTAACCTCAGTAATCGGCGCATCGCCGATCGCCTGCTCCGGCTGGAGCGCAGCCTGGTTAGACTAGAGCACGCCAATACCCTGATGTTGCGCGTGATGCAACAACTGGTCGATGCAGCCCGTGCGAGCAAACCCGAAAAAGAGCAGGACAAGAAGGCGGACAAAGGACAATCCAAGAGCGACAAGGCATGAAAACCAATGCCTTGACCATTGATGTCGAGGATTACTTTCAAGTCTCGGCGTTTGCACCCTACATCGACCGGGCGGACTGGGACAAGCGCGAGTGCCGGGTCGAACGCAATATTGCCCGCATTCTTGGTTTGCTCGACCAACACGACGTCAAGGCGACCTTCTTCACGCTGGGCTGGATTGCCGAGCGTTATCCCGGTATCGTGCGTGACATTGTGGCCAATGGCCATGAACTGGCCAGTCACGGTTACGGGCACGAGCGGGCAAATGGCCTGACACCGCAGGCATTCTTCGCGGATATCTCCCGCGCCAAGCAAATTCTCGAAGCACTTTCCGGCGAGGAAGTAAAAGGCTACCGGGCGCCCAGTTTCTCGATCGATGGTGGCAATCGCCTCTGGGCTTTCGATGCGCTCGTGCGTGCCGGCTATCGCTATAGTTCCAGCGTCTATCCCGTTCATCACGATCACTACGGCATGCCTGATGCGCCGCGTTTCAGTCATGTATCACACGCTACGCTGCTGGAGATTCCGCCCACCACCGTGCGTGCCTTCAACCGTAACTGGCCGGCCAGCGGCGGCGGCTATTTTCGCCTGATGCCCTACGCCTTGTCGCGGCGACTGATTGCACATGTCAATCATCATGACGGCGAGTCGGCCGTGTTTTATTTTCACCCGTGGGAAATCGACGTAGATCAGCCCCGCATTCCGGGAATCAGCGCCAAGACCCGCTTTCGTCATTATGTGAACATCCATCGCATGGAACAGCGACTCACCCGCCTGCTCAGGGATTTTCGCTGGGGGCGGATGGACAGCATCTTCCTCGCGAAATGACCGATCTGGGCCGGAGCGTTCCGGCACCCGGTCTGCGGGTGCTTCAGCTTGATAGCGATGACGCGGCGGCGGTGGCTCGCTGGGAAGCATTTGTTGCCTTAGCGCCGGCAGCGACATTTTTTCATCGCGCGCCGTGGCAGACGATCCTGCGAGATGTATTCCGCCACCGCACCTATTTCCTCTATGCAGAGCGCGATGGAATATTCGAGGGAATCCTCCCGCTTGCTCATGTCAAGAGTCGCCTGTTCGGCAACTCTTTGGTGGCTTCGCCTTTCGCCGTCTATGGGGGTGTCGTTGCCAGTACCAACGAAGCCGCCGCCGCTCTCGATGCCGAGGCCGAAAAGCTGGCGCGACAACTCGATGTGGATCACCTCGAATATCGCAATATCGAAGCACATCATCCGGACTGGCCACGACAGGACCTCTACGTTACCTTCCGCAAGGAAATCCTGTCCGATGAAGAGGCCAACATGCTGGCCATTCCGCGCAAGCAACGCGCGATGGTCAGAAAGAGCATTGGCAACGGACTGCGTGCTGAGATCGACCCGGATGCCCGCCGCTTTTTTGCTCTCTATGCCGACAACGTTCGTCGGCACGGCACACCCGCATTGCCCAAGCGCTACTTCGATGCATTACTGAGCGAGTTCGGCAAGGACTGCGATATCCTGACCGTGGTCGACGCGACGGGCACGCCGGTCAGTAGCGTGATGAGCTTTTACTTCCGCGACGCAATCCTGCCGTATTACGCCGGGGATGCCGTGCGTGCGCGCGAGCTCGCGGCCAACGATTTCAAATACTGGGAGCTGCTGCGCCGCTCCTGCGCGCGTGGCCTCAAGGTTTTCGACTACGGCCGCAGCAAGGTCGGTTCCGGTTCGTACGCCTTCAAGAAGAACTGGGGCTTTGTGCCACGTCCGCTCAACTACGAATACCGACTTTTCAAACGCGACACCATCCCGCAGAACAACCCCAACAACCCGAAGTACAAGCTGATGATCGCCGCCTGGCGCAGGTTGCCCCTCTGGGTCGCCAACCGCCTCGGTCCGCTGATCGTGCGCAACCTGGGCTGAGCCGCGTGGCCAATCTGCTGTATCTCGTCCATCGCCTGCCGTATCCGCCCAACAAGGGCGACAAGGTGCGCTCATTCAACCTGCTGAAGCACCTGGCAAGGCGGCATCGCATTTATCTCGGCAGTTTCATCGACGATCCAGCCGATGAGGCCTATCTCGACGACGTGCGTGGCTACTGTGCCGACATGCACATTGTCCGGCTGTCACCGCGTGCGGCCAAACTGCGCAGCCTGAGCGGGTTGCTGCGTGGCGAGGCGCTGTCGCTGCCGTATTACCGCAATGCCGCCTTGCGCGCGTGGGTTGCACGAACCTGTGTTAATGTGCCGATCGACACTGCTGTCATTTTTTCCTCGGTCATGGCCGACTATATTTCCGACATGACGCGTTTGCCTACTGCTGGTTGATTTCGTCGACATGGATTCCGCCAAGTGGCGCCAATACGCCAGCTCCCATCGCTGGCCGCTGTCCTGGCTTTATCGCCGCGAAGGCGAGCGGCTGCTCGCCTTTGAGCGAGCCGTTGCCGTCCGCGCCAGTCACTCCTTCTTCGTTACCGAGGCCGAGTGCGAACTGTTCCGTAGCGCCGCTCCCGAATGCGCCGGACGCATCGAGGCCATGAGCAATGGCGTCGATGCCGAATTCTTTTCTCCCGACCATGCGCTGAAGTCTCCCTACAGCGAAGGCGAGATCCCCGTCGTCTTTACCGGCGCCATGGACTACTGGCCCAATGTCGATGCCGCTGTCTGGTTTGCCGGTGAAGTCCTGCCGCGCCTGCGCGAACGCCATCCTGCCGTCCGTTTCTACATCGTCGGGCGCAGTCCGGCCCCGGCGGTGCAGGCACTGGCAGCCGATGGTGGACATGGCGTCGTGGTCACCGGCACCGTGGATGATGTGCGGCCCTATCTTGCGCATGCGGCCGTCGTCGTTGCGCCGTTGCGCATCGCGCGCGGCATCCAGAACAAGGTGCTCGAAGCCATGGCCATGGCGCGTCCTGTCGTGGCCTCTACCGCCTGCGCCGGGCCGATCGCCGCAACGTCCGGCGAGGAATTGCTCACTGCCGAAGGTGCGGAAGACTACATCGACCACATCGAAACCTTGCTCGCCGATCGCGCCAGGGCCGACGCCGTTGGGTTGCGCCGCCCGCCGCCGGGTGCTCGCAAGTTTCAGTTGGGATGCCCATCTCGGGCTGATCGACCGCTATCTGGAAGAAACCGCCGCATGAACGCCGTCTCGCCAGCGCCGACTTCTACGGGCGTCGTCCCGCCCGTACGGGGTTTTTCCTGGAAGCAAGCGAGCATCGCGATCATCCTCGTCGAGCTCGCGCTGATTGCCATGTATTTCGACACGGCGCGGGCCATGGTCAACATCTGGAGCCGTTCCGAGACTTTCAATCATGCCTTCCTGGTACCGCCGATCACCCTCTGGCTGATCTGGGAAAAGCGTCATGCGCTTGCCCGCGCAATGCCCCGGCCGACGCTCTGGCTCGCCTTGCCGTTCGTGGGATTGGCCTTTGCCTGGTTGCTAGGCGAGCTCGCCGCAGTCAATGCCATCACCCAATTCGCTTTCGTCGCCATGCTGGTGCTGGCGGTGCCGCTGGTGATCGGGTTGCCGGCGGCCAAGCGCATCGCATTCCCGCTGTGCTTTCTGTTCTTCGCCGTGCCTTTCGGCGAATTCGTCATGCCGAAGCTGATGGAGTGGACGGCGATGTTCACCGTCATCGGCCTGCGTGCCTCGGGCATCCCGGTATTTCAGGAAGGCTTGCACTTTGTCATTCCTTCGGGGAGATGGTCGGTAGTCGAAGCCTGTAGCGGCGTGCGCTACCTGATCGCCTCCATCGTCGTCGGCACGCTCTTACGCCTACATCAACTACCAGTCGCTCAAGCGGCGCCTGATCTTCATCGGCGTTTCCATCCTGGTACCGCTGGTGGCCAACTGGGTGCGCGCCTACATGATCGTGATGCTTGGCCATCTTTCGGGCAACACAATCGCGACAGGCGTAGATCACCTGATCTACGGCTGGGTGTTTTTCGGCATCGTCATCATGATCATGTTCGCCATCGGCATGCGCTGGCGCGAGCCCGATGCCGAGTTGCCACCGCCTTCCACGGATGTTGAGCCCCTGGTCAACGGCAAGCAGTCAGCCGGGTTGGCGCTCGCTGCCTTGCTGGCGTTGGGCATCGCAATCACTCCCCGCGCCGCTTTGGTGGCCATGGACTCCGGACCGTTACTGCCGCCACCTATGCTGGCTTCGCAGCCCTTGGCCAGCGCCGGCTGGCAGATAGTTCGACGAGCCCATTACCGACTGGACGCCGGCCTTCGCCAACCCCTCCGTAACAGCGAATGTCGTCCTCGCCAAAGGCGAGCAACGAGTGGGCGTCTTCATCGCTTACTACCAACAACAGAATTACGAACGCAAGCTCATCAGCTCCGGGAACGCGCTGGTGACGAGCGGTGACAAGGCCTGGGCACAGGTTGGTCGTGACATCCGACAGGCCACGCTTGGCGGGCAACCCATCACCGTGCGCAGTGGCAGCCTGCGCAGCAATCTCGCCAGCGTGGGCGCCGAGTCATTCCGGCTCAAGGTCTGGCACTGGTACTGGATCGACGGCCGGATTGTGACCAACGATTATCTCGGCAAGCTCTGGATCGTATTTTCTCGGCTGAGCGGTCGTGGCGACAACTCCGCCGCCGTCTTCATCTATGCGCAGGAACCTGATGGCGAAGCTGCGCTTTCCGATTACCTCGCCGGAGCCGGCGGTGGCATTGCTGCCGTGCTTGCGGGCGCCGTCCCGCCCGCGTCAAACTCTGGCGCCGTCCCGCCCGCGTCAAACTCTGGCGCCGTCCCACCAGCACCGACTTTTACAAAATGAAAAGGGAAAATCATGGCATCCAAATCATCCAGCAGTAAAACCATTGTCGCCGTTGTCGGCCTCGGTTATGTGGGCCTGCCGCTGGCAGTCGAGTTCGGCAAGAAATACCAGACCATTGGCTTCGACCTGTCCGAGGCCAAGGTCGCCAGCTACAAGAAGTTTTTCGATCCCACCGGCGAAGTCAGCACCGAGGCCCTGAAGGCGGCGACGAAGCTTTCGATGAGCACCGATCCGTCCACCATTGCTGTCGCGGATCTCATCATCATCGCCGTGCCGACACCGGTCGATGTGGGTCATATCCCCGATTTCTCGCCACTGGTGGGTTCATCCACGACGGTGGGCAAGTACATGAAGAAAGGTGCCGTCGTCGTCTATGAATCGACGGTCTACCCTGGTGCCACGGAAGATGTTTGCATCCCGCTGCTGGAACAGCATTCCGGCATGAAGTGGAAAAAGGATTTTCACGTCGGCTACTCGCCGGAGCGTGTCAATCCCGGCGACAAGGAACGCACCATCACCCGGATCGTGAAGGTCGTTTCCGGCGATGACGAGCCGACCGCGAAATTCGTTTATGACATGTACGGCTCGGTAATCACCGCCGGCGTGCACAAGGCCAGCAGCATCAAGGTCGCCGAGGCCGCCAAGGTCATCGAGAACACCCAGCGCGACCTCAATATTGCGCTGATGAATGAGTTGTCGCTGATCTTCGACCGGATCGGCATCGATACGCTGGAAGTCCTGCAGGCTGCCGGCACCAAGTGGAATTTCATACCGTTCCGGCCGGGTCTGGTCGGCGGCCACTGCATCGGCGTCGATCCCTATTACCTGACGCACAAGGCCGAAATGCTGGGTTACCACCCGCAGGTCATCCTCGCCGGTCGCCGCATCAATGACGGCATGGCCGCCTATGTGGCGCAACAGACCGTCAAGAACATGATCAACAACGGTGTCTCGGTGAAGGGCGCCAAGGTCATCGTGCTCGGCCTGACCTTCAAGGAGAACTGTCCCGACCTGCGCAACTCGAAAGTCGCCGACCTGGTCAAGGAACTGCAATCCTTCGGCTGCGAAGTCGCGGTGCATGATCCATTGGGCGAACCGGCAGAGGCGGCACACGAATACGGTATCGATCTGGTGAAGTGGAACGCGTTACCAGAGAAGGCCGATGCCATTGTCGCCGCTGTCGCGCACAAGCAGTACCTCGCCATGTCCTTGAAGAAATTGACGGCCAAGCTCAAGCCCAAGGGCGTATTCGTCGATGTCAAGTCCGCCTACGACCCCAAGGCTGTCACCAAGGCGGGATTCCGCTTGTGGAGGCTGTAAGCGGCCATGTCGTCAGTTGTTGATTACGAGGCGCTGAAGCAGCGCCTTCGGGCGGCGCCGAAGACGTGGCTGATTACCGGCGTCGCTGGTTTCATCGGCAGCAATCTGCTGGAGACCTTGCTGACACTCAATCAGCGCGTCGTCGGCCTCGACAACTTCGCCACTGGCCACCGCCATAATCTGGTTGCGGCCGTGGCGGATGCCAGCCAGACAACCGGTCGGTCGTGCAGCGAGCTGGAACTCCTGTTCCAGTTCATTGAAGGCGATATCCGGAATCTGGAGAGTTGCCGGCAAGCCATGACCTGGCGGCAGGGCGAAGCGAGTTTCCCGGTCGACTACGTGCTCCACCAGGCGGCGCTCGGCAGCGTGCCACGGTCCATCGAAGATCCGATCACCACCAACCAGGCGAACATCGACGGCTTCCTCAATATGCTGGTCGCCGCGCGCGACGCCAAGGTCAGCCGCTTCGTCTATGCCGCGAGCAGTTCCACCTACGGCGACCATCCCGATCTGCCGAAGATCGAAGACAAGATCGGCAAGCCGCTCTCGCCGTATGCCGTTACCAAGCTGGTGAATGAGTTGTACGCAGACGTGTTCGCGCGCACTTATGGATTTAAAGCAATAGGCTTGCGCTACTTCAATATCTTCGGCAAGCGGCAGGACCCCAACGGTGCCTACGCGGCTGTCATCCCGAAATGGATCGCCGCGATGATTGCCAACCAGCCCGTGTATATCAATGGCGACGGCGAAACCAGCCGTGACTTCTGCTACATCGCCAACACGATCCAGGCGAATCTGCTGGCTGCCACGACCGAAAAGCCGGACGCCACCAATCAGGTCTTCAACGTCGCCGTCGGCGATCGAACAACGCTGAATGAGCTGTGCGGGTTTCTGCTCAAGCACCTCGGTGAGCGTTATCCTCACCTGAAGGATTACCGGCCAACCTACCGCGACTTCAGGGCAGGCGACGTGCGCCATTCGCTGGCCGATATCGGCAAGGCCGCCACGCTGCTCGGCTACTCTCCAAGCCACAGGATAGACGCGGGGCTCAAGGAATCGATGGCGTGGTACATCGAACACATTTGAGCCGGCATGCTGCATGACTGACGACTCTCGCCCGCTGGTTGTCCACGTCGTCTTCCGTTTCGATGTTGGTGGGCTGGAGAACGGGGTCGTCAATCTCATCAACCACATGCCGGCCGATGCCTATCGTCATGCGATCATCGCGCTGACCGAGGTCACCGATTTCCGTCAGCGTATCCAGCGTGACGACATTCAGTTCATTGGCCTGAACAAGCCGCCGGGACACCTTTTTTCGCTTTATCCGCGTCTGTATCGCATCTTTCGCGAACTCAAGCCGGCCATCGTCCACAGCCGCAATCTCGCCGCGCTGGAAGTGACCGTGCCCGCCTGGGCAGCCGGCGTGCCGGTGCGGATTCAGAGCGAACACGGTCGCGATGCCGACGATCTGGACGGCTCCAATCGCAAACACCTGTGGGCCCGACGGTTCTACAACCTGTTCGTGAGTCACTACGTCGCCCTGTCGCGCGACTTGGAAAGCTGGCTGATTGAGCGGGTTGGCATCACGGCGCGGAAGGTGACGCAAATCTACAACGGCGTCGACGCTTGCCGCTTCCGTCCCGCCGAGGGGCTGACATCCATCGCGGGCTGCCCCTTCCAGCGACCGGAACACTGGCTGGTCGGCACAATCGGACGCATGCAGACAGTCAAAGATCAGACCCTGCTGGCGCGCGCCTTCATCCGGGCGCTTGAACTCGATCCTTCGCTCGAGGCGCGTCTGCGCCTGGTCATGGTCGGCGACGGGCCCCTGCGTGCCGAGGTGGAAGGGCTTCTCAATGCCACCGGCGTCGCCGAGTTGGCCTGGCTACCGGGCGAGCGTCACGATGTACCGGAGATTCTGCGCAGCCTCGACTGCTTCGTTCTGCCCTCGCTGGGCGAGGGCATTTCCAACACCATCCTCGAAGCCATGGCCTCTGGCCTGCCGGTGATCGCTACACGCGTCGGCGGCAATCCGGAGCTCGTTGACGAAGGCCATACCGGCTGCCTGGTGCCGGCCAGTGATCCGGAAGCAATGGCACTGGCAATCGTCGGCTATGCCAACCGGCCGGAACTTGCCCGCACTACCGGTCGGACGGGCAGGGCAGAGGTCGAGCGTCGTTTCAGTATGGAGGCGATGGTGGGGGCATATCAGGGCCTATACGATCGGTTACTATTCGGGTCGCATCGCCAGAACCAGTAACCCAGACCATGTGCGGCATCACCGGAATATTCGATACCCGAGGCAAACGCGACATCGATCGCGCCGTTCTTCATCGGATGAACGAAACCCAGTTCCATCGCGGCCCGGACGAGGGCGGGCTGCATGTCGAGCCGGGCGTGGGGCTGGGCCATCGGCGCTTGTCGATCATCGACCTGTCCACCGGCCAGCAACCGCTCTACAACGAGGACAGCAGCGTTTGTGTCGTATTCAATGGCGAGATCTACAACTACCAGGAACTGATCCCCGAGCTGCAGGCGCTGGGCCACGTCTTTCACACCCGCAGCGACACCGAGGTCATTGTTCACGCATGGGAGGCATGGGGCGAGCGTTGTGTGGATCGTTTTCGCGGCATGTTCGCCTTCGCCCTCTGGGACAGAAATCGCGACACGCTGTTCCTCGCGCGCGACCGGCTCGGTGTCAAGCCGCTGTTCTACGCGCTGCTCGACGACGGCACCTTCCTGTTCGGTTCCGAGCTGAAATCCATCCTCGCCCACGGCGGCTCTGCGGCGCGACATCGATCCTCTGCGCCGTCGAGGAATATTTCGCCCTTGGCTATGTCGCCGAGCCGCGCTGCATCTTTCGTCAGGCGAAGAAACTGCCACCGGCCTGCACCCTGAAAGTCGGTCGTGGCGGGACGGCACTGCCCGAGCCGCGCGAGTACTGGGACGTGCGCTTTTCGCTCGACGCAAAGATAGGCGACGATGAAGCCTGTCACGAACTCGAAAAGCGGCTTACCGAATCGATCCGCCTGCGCATGATCTCGGAAGTGCCGCTCGGCGCATTCCTTTCCGGCGGCGTCGACTCCAGCGCCGTGGTGGCGATGATGGCCGGGCTGTCCAGCGAACCCGTCAACACCTGCTCGATCTCGTTTTCAGATCCGGCCTACGACGAAGCGGCTTTTGCGCAGAAGGTGGCGGATCGCTACCAGACGCATCACTTCGTCGATCAGGTTGAAAGCGACGACTTCGACCTCATCGACACGCTCGCGAAGCTTTACGACGAACCTTATGCCGACAGTTCGGCCATCCCCACTTACCGCGTCTGCCAGTTGGCGCGCAAGCATGTCACCGTGGCGCTTTCGGGCGATGGCGGCGACGAGAGCTTTGGCGGCTATCGTCGCTACTGGCTGCACCTGATGGAAGAAAAGATGCGCGCCGCTTTGCCGCTCGGGTTGCGCCGGCCGCTGTTCGGTACCCTCGGCCGGTTTTATCCCAAGGCTGACTGGGCGCCGCGCGTCTTTCGCGCCAAGACCACTTTCGAAGGTCTGGCCCGGACCTCCGTCGAAGCCTACTTCCACAGCATTTCAGTCATCCGCAATGTCCAGCGTGGGCAGATCTACAGCGACGCATTCAAGGCCGAACTGGGTGGCTACAGCGCGCAGCAAGTGTTCGAGCGTCATGCCGCGAAGGCCGGCACCGACGACCCGCTGGCGCTGATCCAGTACATCGACCTGCACACCTACCTGATCGGTGACATCAACACCAAGGTGGATCGGGCCAGCATGGCCCACTCGCTCGAAGTGCGCGAGCCGCTGATGGACCATCCGCTGGTCGAATGGCTGGCCACATTGCCTACCTCGCTAAAGATGCGCGGGTCAGAAAGCAAGTACCTGCTGAAGAAAGCCATGGAACCGCATCTGCCGCGCGACATCATGTATCGCCCGAAAATGGGCTTTGCCGTGCCGCTGGCACGCTGGTTCCGCGGTCCGCTGCGCCAGCGCGTACGCGACGAACTGCTCGGCGGCCCCATGCTCGAAACCGGCTGGTTCAACCGTGATGCGATCCGCCAGATCGTCGAACAGCACGAGTCCGGCATGCGCGACCACAGCACCCCGATCTGGGTGTTGCTGATGTTCGATGCGTTTCTGAGAAACCAGCTATGCGCATCGTAGGCCTACGCATTGAACGCCCCATCAGCCTCTCGGCCCGTGTTGACCTGCTGAAGGAGGGTGCGCGTTTCAACGACGAAATTCACCGCATGCCCGGGGGAAACATAACGTGCTGTCCCAAGGGCGTCTATCGGTTCAAGACCCACGCGGAAGCCAATCGACAGCAGGAAGAATGCGTTATTGCGGGGATGGTTCAGCTTGCGCGGGAGCGAGCGAAGTGAGTGAATTCAGCCGTCCGGCTACCTTGGAAGATCTGAAGGCACTTATCCATGCCTTGAACCAACAGCAGGCCGATTATCTGTTGATCGGCGGCTATGCACTGTTTGCGCATGGCTACCATAGAGCAACCACCGACATCGATGTGCTAATACCTGCCAGTCGAGTTGCTGGAGAAAAGGTCAAAGCAGCGCTGATGTTCCTGCCCGATCATGCAGCGAAAGACATCGACACATCCTGGTTTGAAGACGGTGAGAACATCCGGGTAGCCGATGCCTTTGTTGTCGATATCATGCTCAACGCCTGTGGCGAGACTTACGAGACATTGAACCGCTATGCGCAGACGATCGACCTTGACGGAGTTCCGGTACGCACCATCAGTCTCGAAGGTTTGCTGCGGACCAAGCAGACCATGCGTGACAAGGACATTGCAGATCGCGTCATTCTGGAGCGTGCGATTCAAGCGCTGCGTGGAGGGGGCACGGATAGAGACGAGTCTGGTCCTGCATGAGAGTCCTTTACCACCACCGTACCGCCTCCAAAGATGGCCAGGCAGTGCATATCGAGGAACTGATTGGAGCATTGCGCGAACTCGGCCATGAGGTCCGTGTCGTTGGGCCGAATGGAAGTGGCGGCAGCATGGGCGACGATGCCAATTGGGTGCATAGTCTCAAGGCTGCCTTGCCGAAAGCACTTTACGAACTGATGGAGCTTGGCCTATACGTTGCTGGCGTACCACCGCCTTTCAATTGCCGCGCGTGAGTTTCGTCCCGACTTCATCTACGAGCGCTACAACCTTTTTCTGCTCGCCGGCGCTTTACTCAGGCGCAAGCTGGGTATTCCTCTGCTGCTCGAAGTGAATGCGCCGCTAGCCGAAGAGCGGGGTCGCTTCGGCGGGCTTGGCCTGCCCAGGCTCGCACGCTGGGCCGAAAGTCGGGCCTGGCGAGACGCCGATTTTGTTCTCCCCGTAACCCAAGTGCTGGCAGGGCATGTCGCTGCCGTGGGCGTACCCACCGAGCGCATCGTCGTCATCCCCAACGGCATCAACCGTGCCCACTTTGCCGCCGCACCAACGCCGGAGATCGCCAAGCGGAATCTTGGCCTTTCCGGTGCGCTTGTGCTCGGCTTCACTGGCTTCGTGCGCGACTGGCACGGTGTCGATCGCGTCATCCGCTGGATGGCGACGAGCGATGCACCAGTTAATGCCATGCTCATGGTGGTTGGCGACGGACCCGTGCGCATTGATCTCGAACGGCTGGCTGCCAAGCTTTCACTGCAGGGCCGCGTGCGCTTCACAGGAGTTATCGACCGTGATCGTGTGCCCGAACATGTCGCCGCCTTCGATATCGCGCTGCAACCCGCCGTGGTGTCCTACGCCTCACCGCTCAAACTCTTTGAATACCTGGCCCTTGGCAAACCGGTTATCGCCCCACGCCAGCCGAACATCGAAGAAATTCTCACCGATGGCGACAATGCCCTGCTGTTTGATGCCAACGAGCCGGGTGCCTTCGAACGTATGCTCACCCGTCTGTGCGCCGATGCAGCCCTGCGCGACCGACTCGCCGCAGCGGCCGCCGCCACCATTGACCGTCTCGATCTCACGTGGCTGGGCAACGCACAGGCGGGTAACGGCTCTGGCCGTACAGTCATGATCCGCACGCTTCTCTTCTCCACCCTCTATCCAAATAGCGTGCGGCCCAGCCACGGGATTTTCGTAGAAACGCGTCTGCGCCATCTGCTGGCCAGCGGCGAAGTCGAAACGCGCGTCGTCGCGCCGGTGCCGTGGTTCCCTTTTCGCCACAAAATTTTCGGCGAATACGCCAAACATTCGGTGGTGCCGCGCCACGAAACACGCAATGGCATCAGTATCGAACATCCCCGCTACCTGCTGCTGCCCAAGATCGGCATGAACAGTGCGCCCTATGCGCTGGCCCGCACCGGCCTCGCGGCGGCGCGGCGACTGATCGCCGCAGGCTATGACTTCGACCTCATCGACGCCCACTACTTCTATCCGGACGGCGTCGCCGCCACGATGATCGGCAAGGCACTTAACAAGCCGGTGGTCATCACCGCTCGCGGCACCGATATCAATCTGATCCCGCAGTACCCGAAACCGAAGCAGATGATTCTCGATGCGGCACGCGACTGCGCGGCCATGATCACCGTCTGCGCCGCGCTCAAAGACGCAATAGTCGGCCTTGGCGGGTCGGCGGAAAAGATCACCGTGCTGCGCAATGGCGTCGATCTGGAACTGTTTAGGCCTGAAGACCGCCAACAGGCCAAGGCAGCTTTCGGCATGAACGCCGCATTTGCGATCGCCTCGGTCGGCCATCTCATCGAGCGCAAGGGGCATCATCTGGTCATCGAGGCCATGCCGCAACTGCCGGATGCCGAGCTCTACATCGCCGGTGCTGGTGAGGAAGACTCAAACCTGCGGGCGCTGGCCAACAGGCTAGGCGTAAGCGACAGAGTGCATTTTCTCGGTGCCATGCCACAAGACAAGTTGCGCACCCTCTACAATGCCGCCGACTGCCTGGTGCTGGCTTCAAGCCGGGAAGGCTGGGCCAATGTTTTGCTCGAAGCCATGGCCTGCGGGACACCGGTGGTGGCGTCGAATGTCTGGGGAACGCCAGAAGTTGTAGCTACCCCTGAAGCCGGAGTGCTTATGGATAGACGAAGTGCGGTTGGAGTATTTCACGCTATTAAGCAGCTACGACAAGCATTACCGGACCGTAATACGACTCGTCTTTATGCTAAACAATTTAGCTGGGATGCAACAACGCGAGGTCAGCTAGAGTTGTTTTCGCGTTTGTGTAATTTTTCATACAAACCATTGGCGAAACTACATGCGTGATCTGATAGTCCTGTCGCTTGTGTTTGCTGGTGCGTTGGCAGCTCTCCGTTACCCGTGGATCGGAGTTATGACGTGGACCTGGGTGAGCATCATGAACCCCCACAAGCAAGCATGGGGCATGGCAACAGAGTTTCCGGTAGCGGCCCTGGTTGCGGGTACCACACTAGTCGGCCTTCTATTTGAAAAGGAGCGCCGAAATCCATTTATTGATCCATCAGTAGGGTTCTTGGCATTGTTTATGGTTTGGATATGCGTCACCTATCCATTTTCATTTCACCGGGAAACCAGTACCGACCTGTTATTGCGCGCTCTCAAGATAGATCTTTTTGTCATCATCACTATTGTTTTATTGCATTCACGAAAACAAATTGAATCATTTTGCTGGGTGGTTGTACTTTCTCTTGGGTTGCTAGGTGCCAAGGGAGGACTATTTACAATACTTACTGGAGGCGATTATCGCGTTTGGGGGCCGGGCGGTTTCATATTGGAGAACAACGCATTTGCACTTGCGCTGACTATGGCGATTCCGCTGATGAGGTTCCTACAACTACAACAAGAGAATAAATGGATCCGACGCGGGTTGGGCTTAATGATGCTTCTTTGTGCCGCCTCAATCCTTGGCAGTCATTCGCGTGGCGGTATGCTTGCACTTGGAGCTATGGGCGCTTTCTTTTGGCTAAAAGGCCCTAGGAAGTTGGTATTTGGAAGCATCATCCTGATTGTAGGGGTTGCTTTGGTGACATTTATGCCAGAGCATTGGTGGGAAAGAATGGCTACACTGAGAACATATGAGCAAGACCAGTCAGCTATGGGGCGGATCAATGCTTGGGGTATGGCTTGGAATCTGGCATGCGATCGTTTTTTTGGTGGAGGCTTCGATACTTGGAAGGCTGATGTTTTTGCGATCTATGGACCCAATCCACGTGACTTTCGTGTCGCTCATAGCATCTATTTCCAAGTTCTTGGCGAACATGGGTTCGTCGGTCTAATTATCTGGTTGGCAGTCTGGTTGTTAGTTTGGAGAGCTACAAAACAGCTCATCAATGAAGGAAGCAAGCGTCTCGAGACCAAGTGGTGTTCTGATCTCGGTCGTATGTCTCAGGTGAGCTTGGTAGGTTATGCGATTGGGGGGGCTTTCCTGAGTCAGGCATATTTTGATCTTCCATATGACATACTTGCTCTGGTGGTAATCACAAAATCCTGGCTTATTAATAATAATGACATAGGCAGCCGACAGATAAATATGTCAATCGATGGGCTCTGGGTTAAGACTGCTAATGAACGGTTGAAAGAAAAACATTCATGAGACTGCTTAAAGCACATATATATTGTTATTCTGGAATTGGCGGGTCGTTGCTCGCCGCGATGCTTATATTGATGTTGACGTTTGCTTGGGCGCAGGATGCCGAAAGCTTACCGGTTCTGCAGGATATCTATGATCCAACGTGCAGGAGCATGGAAGCCATAGGCCGGGTACCTCCATCCGATTACCGGAAGGCCACACAGCGGCAACGCGAGCTTGTTGAAAAATATCATTTCAACGAGCACTACATGGCGTACCGGAATGGGAAAAGCAAGTTTCAGAAACAAGTTGATCGTGTTATCGAAACACCTTCAGCTGGATTCAATTACACACTGTGGGCTTTTCCGAATCATCCACAAGCGCTCGCGGCAATGGAAGACCTCGGCTACCGTGGCAAGACTGAAAATCCACAGGGTTCAGAATTGAAAGTGCATTGTTATTTTCAACGTGCGATTCGGGTTGCCCCGGATGACATTATTGTACGGGCGCTATATGGTTACTACCATGCGCGGCGAAATCAGCCGCAGGAGGCCCGGAAGCAATTTTCACTTGCTGATGCCAACTCCGGCAAGTCAGATCGAAATGTTCAATCCTACCTGGCATGGGGATATATCCAGATTGGCGATCTGGATGCGGCGGTAGTCCATGCATCTAGAGCATATGAGCTTGGGTACCAACTGCCGGGACTCAAGGATCGCCTGGCGAAGTTGGGGCGGACGTTTCCATAACCAGCATGTCTCAAAAAGGGCATAAATGAAGTGAGGATTCATCTTGTTTCCAAAGTTTTCAGAAAACTCAAGGAAAGTTATTTTCGCCGTCTGTTTCTTCGCGAATTACAGGCCATCCGACTGACCCCTCCAGTATTGTTGGGCAGCGAACCGTTCACTCTGCTGTCGATGGTCCATCACCGTGACATCGACTGTTACTTGCTGGCAGTCAAATCCTTCATCCATTTTTTGGCACCGCATCGGATTATCGTTGTAGCCGATCCGAGCATGACAGACGATGATCGCCACTTGATCACAACACATGTTCCCGACGTGGTGTTTCTACGCACTGAGGACTATCGCGACCCGAACCTCCCTCAAGGTGGATGCTGGGAGCGGCTGATTGCCATCTGCGAATGCGTCGGCAGCGACTACGTTGTACAACTGGATGCAGATACGGTAACCCTCGCCGATATCCCAGAGATTCGTTCAGCCGTTCGCAATCGGCGGTCTTTTATCCTTGGTACGGTGGATGGTCAGGACTTCGTTTCCTGTCCAGTTGCTGCCGTATGGGCGAGGGGACAGCAGTCGGGCAGTGACCATATTCAGTTGCTGGCCGAATGTGAGTTAGACCGCTTGCCAGATGCCGAACACCGACGTTACGTGCGCGGGTGCGCAGGGTTTTCCGGTTTCGCTCCTGGCAGTTTCAAGCGCCAGGATCTGCATGTTTTGAGTGCATGTATGGGCGAGTTACTTGGAAATAGGTGGAGTGCGTGGGGTACCGAGCAGTTTGCCTCAAATCTGATGGTGGCTAATGTTCCGCAAGCCGTTGTGTTGCCACACCCGAAATACTGTCATCCCGGTCGTGAGCGTGAAGGAGCGGTATTTCTACACTTCATTGGGTACGTACGCTTTGCTTCAAGTCGTTATGCCACGGTGGCGCGCGAAGTATGTGCTGCGCTCAGAGGTAGCAAAGCTTGAGAAATCCGATCTTGCACTTGCTGACGAAGCCCGCATTGCGTCTGCTTTCTCCCGGCGGACGGCGAGGCAAGCTCTCGGTCTTTCTATTCCACCGGGTGCTCCCGTTTCATGATCCCCTATTGCCGAATGAGCCTGACGCCGAGCAGTTCGAATGGATGATCCGCCTGATCTCGGAATGTTTTTCGGTGATACCGTTGGGGGAAGCCACAGAACGTTTGGCACAGGGCAAGCTGCCACCTGCTGCGGCATCGATTACTTTCGATGATGGCTATGCCGACAATTTGACCGTAGCACTGCCTATTCTTCGCAAGTACGATGTTGCCGCGACCTTCTTCATTGCAACGGGATTCCTGAACGGAGGACGCATGTGGAACGATGACGTAATCGAGGCGGTCAGGATCTCGCCCCCTGGCGAGATCGACTGGGGTGAATTCGATCTGGGGCAGCACGAAGTGTCGGATAGCTCCTCCCGGGTTCGCTGCTATGGAGCCGTGTTAAGGAAGCTGAAATACTTCCAGCACGCGCAGCGTTCGGAGGTGGCGCGGGAGATTGCACGCCGGGCGGGTGTATTGGATCGCAGTAACCTCATGATGACTGACGAACAACTGATCGAGTTACACAATTATGAAATGGAGATCGGTGGGCACACACACAGTCATCCGATCCTCGAATGTTTGCCTGACTCAGAAGCCGAGCGTGAGATTGAAGAAGGGCGGATTCGGCTGGAGTCACTGCTGGGAGTCCCCGTGTCGATTTTTGCTTATCCTAACGGCGTGCTCAGTCGTGACTATTCGGCTCGCCATGTCGCCATGGTAAAACGCCTTGGGTTCCGTGCTGCAGTATCCACTGCAGTGGGATTTTCCAAAACAGGAGATGATCCCCATCAGATTCCCCGGTTTACACCTTGGGATCGAACACCGGCCGAATTCGCTATGCGCTGTGTAAGAAACCTTTCTGGCATATGATCAATCTCTATGTAATATGGAAACCGATATGACGAACAACCAAACATATCGGAAGGGAATCATCCTCGCTGGTGGCGCTGGGACCCGGCTTCACCCGGCAACAGCAGCAATATCCAAACAACTGCTGCCAATCTACGACAAACCGATGATTTACTATCCGCTCAGCACACTCATGCTGGCCGGTATCCGTGACATCCTCCTAATTTCCACCCCGCAAGACACCCCTCGCTTCGAGCAATTACTGGGCGACGGCAGCAACTGGGGATTGAATATCTCATATGCTATTCAACCCATGCCGGGCGGTCTCGCTCAGGCCTTCCTGATCGGTGCAGACTTTATTGGAACGGATAACTGCGCGCTGATTCTTGGAGATAACGTATTCCATGGCTCCGACCTGGCGCAAAAAATGCAACGTGCCAACACCAGAACTCAGGGTGCCAGTGTGTTTGCCTATCAGGTAAGAGATCCGGAACGCTTTGGCGTAGTGGAGTTGGGCGCCAACAACATAGCGCTAAGCATTGAGGAAAAACCCGCCAAGCCGAAGTCCAGATACGCTGTCACCGGCTTGTACTTTTACGACAATCAGGTTGTCGAGATAGCCCGATTCATTAAACCATCGGCACGCGGCGAACTTGAGATTACTGACGTGAATCGGGTGTATCTAGAGCGCAACGAACTAGCCGTGGAAGTTTTCGGCCGCGGCGTGGCATGGCTGGATACCGGCACACACGAAGCCTTGCTGCAGGCATCCAACTTTGTTGAAACGCTTGAAAAAAGACAGGGTTTGAAAATCGCCTGCCCAGAAGAGATTGCGTATCGTCTTGGCTATATTGACGCGGCAAGATTGGCAGCTTTGGCAGCACCATTAGGCAAGAGCGACTATGGACAGTATCTTTATGACATCTTGCAAGATTGAATCACGGATTCCAATGGTTGCCGGCGGAGTACCTGAACTGGAGCTTTCCCTTGTCGTGCCGGTTTATAACTCGGCTTCGACACTTGCCGATCTGCTTCAACGGCTAGCCAAAACGATCTCGGATCTAACCCAACATTACGAAATCATCCTGGTCAACGACGGCAGCCGTGACGACTCATGGAAAGAGATTCAATCCTTGCGGGAGAGTTACCGTGACCACCTAGTTGCCGTCCAACTGATGCGCAACTATGGGCAACATAATGCCTTGATGTGCGGGTTGAGTTTGGCGCGTGGTGAATATGTGGTCACGATGGATGACGATCTTCAGAATCCTCCGGAAGAGGTTCCGAAGTTGCTGGCACACATCAAGGAACAAGGTCTTGACCTCGTATATGGCTGCCCGAGCAGACGTAGCCATGCTGCGTGGCGTAATCTGGGATCGTCCATTGTGTGGCACTTCTATCGAACTGTTTTTCGCAATCCGGTCACACCAACGCCTTTTCGCATCATGCGTCATCAATTGGCAAAAAGCGTGATGTTCTACGACCTCAATTTCACTTACCTGGATGGCCTGCTGGCATGGTGTTCCAACCGCATCGGTAGCGTGGAAGTTGAGCACCACGCACGTGAGCAGGGCAGGTCTGGCTACTCCTTGGGCAAACTGGTGGGACTGGCGCTGAATCTCTATACAAATTTTTCTCTGATTCCCCTGCAGATTGTTAGCGGACTGGGGCTTGTCACAGCCACCACTGGCTTCCTTGTCGGAATCTACTACCTGTTCCAATACATTGCCTCAAGCATTGCCGTTCCCGGATTTGCATCCACCATCATTGCCGTTCTCGTGTTGGGGGGCGCGCAACTTCTGGCACTGGGGGTCATCGGAGAATATTTGGGGCGCTTACACCTGAACGTCAATCGAAAGCCACAGTATGTGATTCGTTACCTTGATAGGGGGCAGTTACAGCCGGATATGGGCGTTGCCACTGCGGAAGGCGAAAAAATCGGCCATGATTGAACAGCTGAATACGCCATCATTGCAAATGGCGTGGTCAGAGGCGCCGTGGGATAGTACCGTATGCGGATTTCCTGTCGTGCAGATAACGGCAATTCAAGTCCGGGGGCCTGATGCGGGAAGAGACATACAGATATTTGAATGCGAGCGAGACCGGTTGAGTGCCGGACTGGTAAGTTGCAGGCTTTCGCATGAATGCCTGACGGAGTCGATGCTGCTGGAAGACCACGGCTTCCGGTTTATCGAGATGCTGTACCAGCCTGAACTCGACTTGTCGAATTATTGCAGTGATGCAGATGTCGCCCAACTGGATGTTTCCCGTGCCAGTGAAGATGACTTGCCGGCACTGATGGATTTTGCCCGGAATTCATTTCATAACGAACGTTTCAAGATGGATCCCCGTTTGGATGCCGGCGTGAGTGATCAGCGTTACCAGAACTGGGTCGCAAACAGCCTACATCATCATTCGCAGGAGTTGTACGTCATCAAAGATAATGTTCGACCAGTTGCCTTCTTCGTTACAGAAATGCTAAACGACGGAACTTGCTACTGGCATCTCAATGCAGTGGCCCCGGATGCGCAAGGGCAGGGTTATGGGCGACGCGCATGGCTGAGCATGTTGACTCTAGCGTCCGACAAAGGTGCGCGCCGGGTTCGTACCAGTATCGTCGCGCGAAATCATCGAGTACTCAATTTGTATGCCAGTTTTGGTTTCCGCTTTACGCCACCATTGATGACGTTCCATTGGGTTAGATCAAAGGCGTAGGCATGGCGGGGTTAGGTCTTATTGGAATTGGATGCGGACAACGCATGTGACTGACGGTATGGGTATCACCAAACAGTTCGTTCGCTACGCAATAGTTGGGCTGGCCTCCAATGGCGTGATTTATTTGCTCTACCTCGTGCTTACTTGGCTCGGCATCGGCCCAAAAATGGCAATGACGTGGCTTTACATTCTTGGAGTCTTACAAACATTTTTATTCAATAAGAATTGGTCATTCCATTTTTCGGGGAAAGCGGATTCGGCTTTTGTTCGCTACGCTTCAGTCTATGCCTTGGGTTACGTTATCAACTACCTAGTTCTTATGGTGTTTGTTGATCAGATGGGGCTGCCGCATCAATGGATAATGGCATGCTTGATTATCTTCATGGCCATTTTCTTTTTTGTGCTGCAAAAGTTCTGGATTTTCCATCAGCCGGCTGAGTGCAAAGGAGGCCGACTTGAGCAAGACTAAATTGCCTGCTGCATCGAGTATGTATGTAGCGCTTATTCTGTTTGGTGCATATTCATTTGTCGAAAATCTCGTGTGGAGGTGCCGGTTTCCGCCCGAAGTATTTGAACAACTTGCTGCGACTTGAAGCACAAAGCTTCTGGTTTCGTGCGCGTAATCGGCTGATTATCTGGGCACTGAAAAGCCACTTTCCTGAATGCGCCGCTACCTGGAAATTGGTTGCGGGACCGGCTATGTTCTTTCGGGGGTGGCGCAGGCATATCCCGCTGCAACTGTGGTGGGCACCGAGGTTTTTAGCGTTGGCTTGCCGTATGCCGCATCACGGGTAAGATCGGCCGAACTTCTCCAGATGGATGCGCGACAGATTCCTTACGTAAGTGAATTTGACGTCATCGGTGCCTTCGATGTATTGGAGCACATTGACGAAGACGAGTTGGTTCTCAATTCCATGTTTCGAGCCCTACGGCCCGGCGGGGGGATAGCTATCACAGTACCCCAGATCCTTGGCTTTGGAGCGCGGCGGATGAGCATGCCTGCCATGTGCGGCGTACAAAATTAGTGAATTGCGCGAGAAGGTGCTTCGTGCTGGATTCAAGCTTCAGTTTGAGACCTCCTTTGTCAGCCTGCTACTGCCGGCCATGTTGGCTTCGCGGCTGACAAGACAAAGAGTAAATGAGCAGAAAAACCTCTGTCAGAGTTGAAGCTGCCAGCATTACTGAATCAGGTATTCGAAAGCATCATGAATATAGAGCGTTGGCTGATAACAAGTGGGGTGCGATTCAAATTGGGCGGGTCGCGACTACTAATAGCAACAAAGGAAAACTGACCATGACCATCCCTTTAATAAACCCTACATGACGGGGAAAGAGCTCTGGTACATCTCGCAAGCTCACGCGAGCGGGCATTTGGCAGGGGATGGCCAGTTCACCAAGAAATGCAATGCCTGGCTGGAGCAGCGCACGGGAAGCCAAAAAGCGCTGCTTACGCACTCTTGTACGGCCGCATTGGAGATGGCAGCAATCCTGGCCGGCGTTGGGCCGGGTGACGAAGTCATTATGCCGTCCTATACCTTTGTTTCCACCGCCAATGCCTTCGTGCTACGCGGTGCAACTCCCGTATTCGTTGATATTCGACCCGATACGCTCAACATCGACGAGACAAAAATCGAAGCGGCGATCACGCAGCGCACCAAGGCGATCGTGCCGGTGCATTACGCGGGTGTCAGTTGCGAGATGGACACCATCATGGATATCGCAAGGCGGCATAACCTCCTGGTGATCGAGGATGCGGCACAAGGCATCATGTCCACCTACAAGGGGCGACCCCTCGGCAGTATTGGGCACATGGCAGCCCTTTCGTTCCACGAAACCAAGAACATCATTTCTGGAGAGGGTGGCGCGCTCTTGATCAATGACCCACACTTTGTCGAGCGCGGCGAAATTATCCGGGAAAAGGGAACCAACCGGAGCCAGTTTTTCAGGGGGCAGGTGGATAAATATACTTGGGTGGATATTGGCTCGTCCTATTTGCCCGGTGAAATCGTCGCTGCATTTCTTTGGGCACAGATGGAGGAGGCCGATGTCATAACCAAGCGGCGTCTGGATATATGGGCAAATTACCACCAGTGGTTCGCCAATGTAGAAATGGCTGGGAAAGTCCGCCGCCCGATAATTCCTCGCGAATGCGTGCATAACGCTCACATGTATTACTTACTGTTGCCAAGCCTGGACCAGCCGCACAACCTTTATCGAGCGACTCAAAGAGCAAGGGTATTCATACGGTGTTCCATTACATTCCACTCCATTCGTCGCCTCGTGGGCAATCAATAGGGCGGGCGATGGGTGAGATGATGAACACGAATAACGTCAGCGAGCGGTTGGTGCGTTTGCCACTGTGGTTGGGCCTGGATGAGCAGCAAACCGGGGTGATCGAGAAGGTCATCGAAATGATCAACGAGATAGGTCGATGACACCTACGTCTGCTTTGCGGGAGGATGGAGGCGCAGTACTACTGAATAAGTTGGGCTGGCGTGCGACGCTTCCAGTTTTACTGCTGTTGCTGGCGCAAGTCGGGCTTTTCGTCTGGATGGCACCGCGCGGCTTTGATTTTACCGACGAGTCCTACTATTTCCTCAACTACCTTTACTGGCGGGACCTGATTGGAACGGTAACGTTCTTTGGGGCCTATTTTGAATGGCCGTTTCGGATACTTGGTCAGAGCGTTGCAGCGATTCGGATATTTGGTTTGTTGCTCCTCTTGGTTACAAGTGCTTTCTTCTCACGCGAAGCGCTGCGCTTTATATCCCGACGCGATGGGTTCGCAAACGACGCTCCTTTAGTGTTTGTGGCTACAAATATGGCCACAGCTTTGCTTTACTTCGGATACCTGAGCACCCTTAGAGCCCCATCTTATAATCTCCTTGCCTTGTGCTCCATGCTGGTAGCTACAGGACTATTGTTACGCTTGCTGGAGCCATCCAGGAATGTTGGTAACAGGCGTCTGGCCATGTTGGCCTATGGTCTGGCTTTAGGTGTTTGTGGCTTGGCAAAGGCATCGTCCGGTGCATTGACAGTGGTAGGTCATATTCTTTTTTTTACCTTGGCCAATCGCGACTGGAGAGTGAACCACCTGTTGGAACTCGTAATTCTATCTTTGGTGGGTGTAAGCCTGAATTTCCTTGTGCTGCAGTGGGTGCATCCAGAATGGATGACCGTGCTACGCGAGGGAGTTTCGATAGGCCGCACGACTGATGGACGTAGTCTAGTTGGCTTATTGGGGTGGGATAGTCAGGCTCTCGCACCCGTGTTGCTACTGTTGTTTATTGGCGCCCTTGGGGTGTTTATCGGGCTGGTTAGATGGGTTGGCCCGGCGCGGAAAAATATCCTGTCAACTTTGGTGGTCGTGTTAATCGGTTGCTGCACGATTGGTTTGATGTGGGAAAGTCAAGCTCGGCGGTGGCTACCTTCGATCGCCCTTGTAGTGCTAATGCTTTGGAGCATTGAAAGTCTGAGGCGAGATCCAATTCGTTTGACACGTGATGATGCAATAGACCTCGGATTGATGTGTATTCTTTTTGGGCTGCCCATTGCATTCTCGTATGGAACCAATATGGCAGTCCTCGAGCATAGCCAGAAAGCAGGCGTCTTTGCCATTACAGCAATTATCTTAAGACTGCATCGCCTTTTTCGCCTTGGTTTTCTGACTATCCCGGCTATTGCAGCTTGTTTGACAATGCTTTGCATACCAACACTGGTAATTCAACTCAAGGCTGCATTGGACGTTCGTTACACGTATCGTCAGCTAAGTGCTCTCGGCGAACAAACAATACCATTTTCAGTTGGAGTGGCCAAAGACACCATGTTTGTCGATGCCATAACGCGAGAAACACTACAATCTTTAGATGGACTATTGAGTACCACTGGTTTCGTTCCCGGTCAGACGATATTAGATTTCACTGGTGATGGTCCGGGTTTGGTCTATGTCCTTGGAGGGCGACCACTCGGAGTGGCTTGGCTGCCAGGGGGTTACCCAGGTAGTAATGCAGCCGGTGTGCGTTTGATTACACAACTATCGGCGCAACAACTCAGCAGTGCATGGTTGCTCAGTTCGAATGACAATCCACGCGCCATACAGAATTGGCAACAACATCTTAATGAACGTCTAGGGATGCATTCGCATGAACTTGCAGCAACAATATATATTCGTTCGCCTTATCGTTGGGGTAACAATGCTCCCAGTACTATCGATGTCCAACTCTGGAAACCACAGATCGCAACTACTAAACAATAGTGGGATGGTGACGATTCACTTTCTCCTAAAAATCCTGACAAGTTTCCGTCTGATTCTAGATGTAACAAACCTCAAAGTAGCTAATAATCGAATAATAATGTAATTGGTATCACCAAAGCTTCTCGACGCCTGAGCCAAATTCGCCAATGTCTCTTTCTCGTTGAAACAGAAGCTAATAAATATATTAAGTTGTTTATTAAATGTTGAAAATTCAGAATATTGCTTGCGTACTGTTTGCGTGTTTTCCCTGTACGGATGATAAATACTGAACTCATGAATAACTCCGGTACGTAAGTGATGCCTTTGGGAAAGTAGAAAAATGGCCATGTCGAGCCCAGTGCCTGTTTTTGCCATAAAGAAGAAAGGCAATGCATGCCTTAGTGCTCTTGCTGAAAGACAATAACACTGCACTTCAACAAATTGGTCAAAATCTATTCCCAAACCCTTTTGTTGTACAAGATGAGGCCAGTCTGCTTTACTATCAGCTGTAAGTGAAGGCTGCGAAACGTCTAATTGATTGTGTATGACAAGTTTCAGCCATTTATGCAAAGTCTCAGGTGAAAATATTAGGTCATCATCGATAAAGAAATAATAATCGTAAGCCAGTATTTCCGGAAACTCTCGAATAAGTTGAATGAAATTGGGAATTTTGAAGTCTTTGTTTGAAATATAAAAAGTTACGTCAAGTGGAGATATCGATTCGTTGCCATAATAAACAAGACCAACATCGAACCCGGAAAGCTCATTTAGCCATGATAATTCCCGGATTCGCTTGCCGGCAGAGCAGAAAACAAAGTTACGTGGAGATGTTTGTGCTATTTGTTCTGAACTGTCTTTTTGATATTTTTGCATTGTCTAAACTGAAGCGAGGCTGGTATTGTGGCAAATCACAAAGTTGTCAGTAATGTTAGGTATTGCTGCGAATAGTCCGTATTAGCTCGGTAGGGAGGTGACGGGCAAATAAAAGAATGCCCAGCATATATATCGCGGCGCCGCAGATAATAGTTAAAACCAATCTTGCTGGGGGGGAGACATCTGCCAGCATCGCTTGAATTGGGAGTAGCGATGCGAACATGACTAGTGACGCTGCAAGCGGGCCAAAGATGGCGCGGAGAAAATACTTGATTGGCATGGAAATCCGTGCCAGCGCGCTGATGATCAAAGCGAAATAGGATGCGATGCTGACGATGGCGAAAGCGATTGCTGCGCCAATGAGGCCCCACTGAACGCCAATCAGTTGGGCAATGATCATCGCTACAAGGAATCCGACTGTATTGTGGAACGCAGCCCGGGTATTGCCTGTGCTCATTAATACTGTTCCTGCGGTTGTGGCGACGCTTTGTACAAGTGTCGCCCAGCAAACAATGCGTAAGATGGGTGTCATGTTGCTCCAGGCGGAGCCAAATACGACAGCTACCAGGTCATCAGCAACGGCAGCTACACCGACCATCATCGGGAAGGTAAGGGCGGCAATAGCACTGACTGCTTTGAGGTACACAGTACGAAGTCGTTGCGGATCGTCCTGCAGATTGGCCAGGGTCGGAAAAAGCACACGGACGACGACCGCGCTGACCTGGAAAATTGGCAGGTAAGTGACACTACTGACCATGTTGAATATGCCAAGAGGTGCACTGCCCAGCATTCGCCCAATGACTACGACATGAACCTGGCGAGCGAGGAAGCCGATGATGGTAAAGCCCAGCAAGTGCATGCTGAATCCGACCATGTGTCGGATAGATTCATAGCGGAATACTGCGCGTACTTGCCAGCCGCTCCACTTGGTGCACAAAATTAGAGTAGTTAGTGAACCGGCAATCGGCTGGGCAGCCAAGGCCCAGACGCCAGCGCCGGCAGCAGCGACACTGATTGCCGTTGCCGATGCAATGACGCTGCCGATCACCTGTGCTTTGGCCAGTGATGGGAAATCCATCTTCAGCATAAGGATGGATTGGGGAATCACCATCGCTCCATTGATCAAGAGATTCAAGGCGATGGCCATTGTCAGCGGTGCAATTGCTGGTTGCCGGAAGTAGTCGGCGAGAAACGGGCCTAGAGAAATAAGAACGATTGCGCATGTAACTGCACCGAAGATATTCAACCAGAAACAAGTAGATAGAACAGGTTCGGAAGTATCTCGTTTCTGCACAATAGCAGAGCCGACTCCAAAGTCAGAAAACATCTGTGCTACTTGGGCGGCAAAAAAGGTCAACGCGAATACGCCGAAATCTTCAGGGGAGAGCAAGCGTGCGAGAAGCACTGAGGTGCCCAATGCCACTATTTGTCGCAATACCTGACCGCCGCCGGTCCAGGCTATGCCTCGTACAGCACGGGAGCCAAGTTGCTGATCAGTCATATTGCCGCTGAAAAAGGGTGCCGGGATGGTTCTCGTTGTGTGAATTCAAGCGTGCGTCCCGATTGGTGCCGGTTGGAAGACGATGACCGATTGGCAATCTTTTATCATACAAATAACGTAAACTGCATTCCGGCGAAAATTGCCAATGCCAGCAACGGATAACACCTGTTCATTTTGGTGATTCAAAAGATAGCATGTTATCAATAAGCTTCTGTCCTGTATGGACAACTTGGATATCGTCAGTTCATTGATATGGAGAGTGATTGAAGTGGAGCAGGGGACCGAGGATTACCAACAAAGTCACGCTGAAAAGGGCAAGGACTATGATCAATTCATTGCCCTGACACCGTTGATGCCTACATGGCTGATTGGGAGGCGCGTCACCTGCAGGAAATTCTGCCCTGTTTGTTTCCTGAGAAGGAGGGGCGACATCTCGACTTCGCCTGCGGCACGGGACGAATTTTGCTGACTGTAGCCCCCTATTGTCGTGAAAGTATAGGAGTGGATATTTCGTCCAGCATGATCGAGGTGGCTCGAGGAATGTCGGCCGAGGTGAGCTTGACGGAGACGTCCTTATCCGGCCCTGCTTCCGCCGGCACGAAGAGAGTGGCGCGGCTGCCCGCCGCGACGCGATAGGTGCGGGTTATCGTCAGCCCCCTGGCCCGGCGCGAAATGGTACTCGGCCGTTACCTCGATGGGAGTGGGGTTGGGATTCTGCAGGGTCAGCCATTCCTCGAACTCGGAACGGGTGGTCCCCTCGGCGAAATAGAACTCCTTACCCGGGGCGTTGGCTCCCATCACGCAATGACCCCCGTCCCAATCGCGAGCGGCCATGCCGGAGTAGTCGAAGTAGACGGGGCGCTCCGCCACCACCGGCCGGTCGGAGGTGAGCGCCAGGGAGAACTGGTAATCCGGCCCCAGCAGTTCGTTGGCCTTGAAGGTGCGGCGGGAACGGGCCCCCACCTCCAGGCCGTCCCTCACCACCTCCCCCGCCTCCTGGGTCTGGAAACGGAAGGTGAGGCGGGCGGGCTGGTCGCCGGGATTGAGCACGCAGACCCAGGTATCGAAGCCCGGGCCGGTATAGCCTTCCGCGAAATACCAGGCAGCGGCCGGCTCGTCCGCCGCCATGACGTCGCTTCCGCCCGTCAAGCGGTCCTGGTAGCGGAAGTACATGGGGCGCTCGCAGATCACCGCGCGGTCCGACATTATCCTGGCCGCCACCTCCCGGTCCGCCCCGACCGCCGAATTCACGTCCACGGTGGAGCGGGACCGGGCCGGCACTATCAGGCTGCTGTCCAGCTTCCCGCCGTCCGGGAACATGTAGGTGATGTTGACCAGCGCCGGAGACGCATCGGGGTTGGCCAGGCAGATGTATTCCTGGAACCCGGGACCGCTGTAACCCTCGGCGAAGTAAGCGTCCGTCGTGGCGACGTAGACGGTGAAAGCGGCAGCCAGCCTGACCGTGGCGTGGTCGGGGTTCTCGACCACCACGTCCCAGGCTCCGGGGGCGGCGCCGCTGAGGTCGACCTCGCCGCGCAGCCGCTGCGAACCTTCCGCGCTCACCGCCGCGGCCGGAATCGGCGCCTGGCCGGAACGCTCCAGCCGCACCGCCGCGCCCGCCTGGAAGCCGGTCCCCGCGAGGCTCAACCCTATGGAAGTCCCCACCGGCCCGAGGCCGGGCGAGACGGAATCCAGGACCAGCGCCTCCTGCGTGTAGACGTTCATCTTCGCCTCGTCCCGGGTGACCAGCGTAGCCAGCGTCGCTCAAGACCGCCGCGGTGTTGGTGAGCATCTGGTTGAAGGCGTTGTAGGGTCCGCCGTAACAGGGGGTACCGTCCGCATAGGTCTTGCCGTTGCCGGGGTTTGCAGAATCGGGGTTGTCGGGGTCGTGGCGCCCGTAACCGCTGACCTGGTAGAGGACGTGCTTGCCCGCATAGTAATCGAGGGCGATGGGATCGCGCGAGGCCAGCACCACCGCCGACTGGGCCGCCGAACCGTAGGGCGCGTTGGGCCCCTGCAGGTAGTCGGGAGTGCACCACACCGCGTCGATGATGCTCAGGTCCGGGTAAGCGCCCGTAGGCCATGATGCGGCCCATGTAGCCGTTGAAGACCATCTTGGCGTGGGGATCGTAACCGAGCAGGGCGGTGGACCAGAAGCCCATGAAGAGCTTGCAGGCCGCGGTCACCCCGGTGTAGTGATGGGATTTGAGCACCGGCACGTTGAGCAGCTTGAGCCGGGCGTTGTCGTAGGCGGAGCCGTTCCAGATGCCGTTGCGCATGGAGATGGCGGTGCCGTAGGTGCTGGTGAACTTGGGGTAGTTGATGGCCACGGCACTCACCGGCACGTAGCCGTCGGTATAATCGCCCGCGTCGAACTCGCCCACCGCGCTCTCGCGCACCAGGGTCCAGTCATAAGTGGAGACGCGATGGGCGCCCGCGTACATGGCGGCCACGTCGGCGTAGGACTGGGTGCGATCGTAGGCGTTGTTGCGGTCGGGGTGGTCCATGAAGGCGGGGTCCTGCCACTGCCCGTTCTCGCAGATGACGATCTCGCCGATGAAGCCGTCCGGATGGTTGACGACGGCTCCTATCAAGCCCTTGATCACGTCGGTGTTGGTCATGCCGCGTTCCCGCCATTCCGCGTTGACCTTGATCACCACCACGTCGTCGGGGGCGATGAGGCCGTCGGGCCCGCAGTCGGAACGCGCCTGGGAAGAGCGGTAGAAGTGGGTGCCCGCCCCGGCCATGATGGCGACCAGGGATGCCGCGGCCTGGTCGGCCTGGTCTTCGCTCATACCCTGGGCCACGAAGATATCGGAGGCGTCCGCCGCCGCGGCCCTGCGCGGCTGAATGCTCAAGTGGCGGCGGCCGCGCGCCATGCGGTCATCGTGGCTCGGAGGGCAGGGAGCTTCCCTCCCCCGCCGCCGAACGCCGCGAAGCCCAGGAGCAGGGCCAGGCAGAGGCCGCAGGCCAGGGTCGTGCGCACCAGTTCCCCGTCGATTACGGACCGTGGCCTGCCGGCTCTTCCTGCTCCAGGCCAGGGGCGCGGGCAGGGCCAGGGGCGCGACGCCGCCGGCGAAAAGCCAGCCGGATTGGGCCGCCGCGAATTGCTGGCAGGGATAACGCAGACGATCGGGTCTGCGCCCGCTGCGCAGGAGCAGCCAGGCCAGGCAGGCCAGGCTGACGAAGAGGCCGCCGCCGGTCAACACCGTACAGCGTCCTGTGATTGAAGCGGGACAGTCGCCGCTCGATCCACATCTTCATCCCGTCCGTCCTCCATCTCTATCCTCTATTATCGTGATCATAACCATCCTTTTCCAACCCTGGCCTTGGCCTCCGTCAACCTCGTTTGAAGATTGAGAAGCCGTCATTGAGGTTACAATCTATATTGAAGATCGCGACGGGAAAGGAGCGTGAACATGGGCTGGGAAGACGAACTCAAGCAGGCGGTGCTGGAGGGGGATGAGATCCGGGCGGAAGAGATCACCATGAACCTTCTGAAGGAGGGCGAGATCCCCCTGACCATTCTCGAAAAAGGAGCAGTGGCAGGGATTTACGAAGCCGGCCGCCTCTGGCAGGAGGGCACCTTCTTCCTGCCGGACATGATCCTTGCCACCGAAGCATACAACATCGTCTCCACCACTTTGGAACCGATGCTCGCCGGATGCTCCAGTCCCCTCAAGGGCACCGTGGTTATCGGTTCGGTGGAGGGTGACGCCCACGAGATCGGCAAGAAGATCGTCATCGCCATGCTCCACTGCGCCGCCTACCGGGTAGAGGACCTCGGCGTCGACGTCAAGGCCGGGGAATTCGTCGAGCGGGTCGAGAAACTGCAGCCGGCCATCCTCGGCCTCGGTGCCTACATGACCACCACCATGCGGCGCATGGGCGAGGTCATCGAAGCCTTGAGGCAGCAGGCCTGCGCGACGTGGTCAAGGTGATGGTGGGCGGGGCCGCGGTCACCGCCGATTTTGCCGAGCAAATAGGGGCGGATGGATACGCCGGTGATGCCATGGGCGCCGTACGCCTCGCCGATGAGTGGATGGGGGTGAGCTAGGTGAACGTCAAGCTCAACACCCTGAGAAGCTGACCCGGGGTATGCTCTATTCGCGCGGCCTCAAGCTGGGCGAGCTGGACGGTTACGAGCGGCTCATCGCCGCCATCTACGGCACCCCCGATCGCGTGCCGGTCCTCGCCCAGCCTTACGTCTACGCCATGTGGCTGCACCGCCTGCCGGCCCGCCGTTTCTTCTCCGAGCCGCGCGCCTTCGTCCACGCCTCCGCCAACATGGCGCAGTGGCTGGGCATCGACTTCTGGTCCCCCGTCTTCGACTTCTACAACATCGAGCTGGAGGCGCTGGGCCAGCCGCTGATCTGGCGCGAGCAGAGCGAACCCGACGTCGACACCCGCAACCCCCTGATCAAGGACCGAGGACGACCTGCGCCGCCTGCGTCCGCCGGTGCCGGGCGGGACGGGCGCATGCCCTTCGTACTGGAGTCGTACAAGCGTTACATGGAGATCATGCAGCTGCCGCCGATGGCCTACGCCTGCTCCCCCTTCACCATGGCGGTGCTGGTGCGCGGCTACGTCAACTTCCTGCGGGACATGCGGCGCAACCCCGCCTTCGCCCACCGCCTGATGGACTTCCTCTCCTTGGAGGTCGTGGTCCCTGGATAGACAAGATGGTGCAGGCAACCGGGGCCGCCATCGTGGTGATGTCGGATGCCTGGGCCTCCCAGCCCAACGTGACCACGCAGATGGTGCGGGAGTTCTGCCTTCCCTACACGGAGAAGGTCATCCGCGCCACCAACTCCCCCATGCGCACGGTGATGAACACCGGGTCGTGGGGCGAGCGCGCGGTGGCCGATCCGCGCGAGGTGCTGGACATCAAGATGGAGATGATGACCCGGGGCAATCCCTTCCCGACCCTGCGCCCCTTCTACCTGCTGGTCTGGAACGAGGACTACGAGGAAGTGGGCATAGCGCCCATCCGCGCCTACGCGGAGGAGAAAAAGGTGTGCCTGCTGCTGAACGTGCGCCCCGATCTCATCGAGGCCGGGCCGGTCGAGCGCATCGTCTCCACCGTGCAGGGAACTCATCGCGCAAGGCGCGGGCAAGGGAAGGTTCACCCTGCTGGCCAACATGATCCCCCCGGGCACACCCGAGGCGCATGCCCAGGCCCTGGTGGCGGCGGTGAAGCAGTTCGGGCGTTATCCCATCGCGCCCGACCTTAAGGCTGAGGAGTTCGCACCGCCGGCCTTCCCCGCCTTCGCCGACTGGTACGGGAAAGAAGGCCTGCCGGTCTAAAGACATGCCGCAGCTGTGATAAGATATCGGGTACTCGAAACGGTATCCGACCCTTGAGAAGCGGGAGGCATGTAACATGAGTATGGAAACCCCGGAGAACCTCGTAGAGATGTTCGAGAACAGCGTGGCGAAGTACGGCTCAAACAAGCTGTTCGGCACCAAGAACGCCGCGGGTGAGTACGAATGGGTCACCTACAACCAGGTGGCGAAGCGGGTTGACGACCTGCGCGCCGGCCTGGCCGGCGAGGGCATCAAGCCAGGCGGCGCCGTAGGGCTGATCGCGAACAACCGCATCGAGTGGGCCGTCGCGGCGTTCGCCACCTACGGCCTGGGGTGCCGGTTCGTGCCCATGTACGAGGCGGAGCTCACCAGCACCTGGCAGTACATCATCAACGACAGCGGCATCGTGGCGCTGTTCGTATCCAAGCCGGATATCCTGGAGAAGGTCAACGGCTTCCGCGACAGCGTACCCGGGCTGGAGAAGATCTTCCTCATCGACGGCGAGGGCGCCGATACCATGGCGGCGCTGGAGGCGAAGGGCAGGGAGAACCCGGTCCCCAGCATCAGGCCCGCCAGCCCGGACGAGATAGCCGTCCTCATCTACACGTCCGGCACCACCGGGGAGCCCAAGGGCGTGCTGCTGTCGCACGGCAACCTCACCTCCAACGTGGTCGACGCCGGCAAGTGCTTTTCGGACTACAACGACGAGGACCGCAGCCTGGCCATCCTGCCGTGGGCGCACTCCTACGGGCTGACGGCCGACCTCAACAACTTCATCAATATCGGGGGCTCGATAGCCTTGGTGGGGAGCATCGAAACGATAGTGGAGGACTTGAGCAAGGCGCGGCCGACGGCCCTCGTCGCGGTGCCCCGCATCTTCAACAAGGTCTACGACGGCCTCTGGGCCAAGATGGACGAGGAGGGCGGCCTGCCCCGCAAGTTGTTCGTCATGGGCGTCGAGTCCGCCAAGAAGAAGCGCGAACTGGCCGAGCAAGGCCAGAAGAGCTTGAGCGTCGACCTCAAGTACAAGATAGCCGACGCCATCGTCTTCAAGAAGATCCGCGGGCTGTTCGGAGGCAGGCTCAAGGGGGCCATCACCGGCAGCGCCATGATGAACCCCGATATCGCCCAGTTCTTCTCCGACCTGGGCATTCCCACCTACGACTGCTACGGGCTCACCGAGACGTCGCCGGCGGTGACCATGAACCGCCCCGGGAAGAACAAGATCGGCACCGTGGGTGCCGTGCTGCCCAACTGCAGGGTAGAGATCGACTCCTCGCTGGGGGATTCGGAAGCAGACGACGGCGAGATAATCGTCTACGGTCCCATGGTCATGAAGGGGTACCACAACAAGCCCGATGCGACGGCGGAGGTCATGACCCCGGACGGCGGCTTCCGCACCGGTGACTGCGGCAGGCTGGACGAGGATGGCTTCCTCAAGATCACCGGCAGGATCAAGGAGCAGTACAAGCTGCTCAACGGCAAGTACGTCTTCCCGGCGTCCCTGGAGGAAGATATCAGGCTGATCCCGCTGGTGGCGAACGCGATGATCTACGGCGAGGGCAGGGACTTCAACGTCTGCCTGATCGTCCCCGACTTCGAGGTGGTCGCCAAACAGACCGGTAAGAGCGGCGACCCCGCCGCGCTCATCGCGGACCAGGCCGTCACCAAGATGATAGAGGACCGCGTCGTCGAGGCGCTCAAGGGCAGCTACGGCGGCTACGAGATACCGAAGAAGTTCGTCTTCCTGACCGAGGACTTCACCCTCGAGAACGGGATGCTCACCCAGACCCTGAAGCTGAAGCGCCGGGCCGTGGTCGACAAGTTCCGCGGCGAGATAGAGTCGGCATACAAGTAAATTGAAATATTTCTGGGGATTTGGCTGATCGTCAAAAGATTCTGACCCAACCGCGATCGCTCCCGTGGAGGCATGCTTATGAAGCGAATTGTCTGCACTAAATACGGGCCACTCGGAGGTTCTGAACTAAAAGAGGTGGAAGGCCTACGCCCAAGGCAATGAAATACTCATAAAAGTATGTGCGACTACAGTGCACAGAGGGGATACAAGAATTCGTCGCTCAAGTACTCCGGCCCTCGCTGAACTACTTCTCGCGCGAATAATCTTAGGGATCAGAAAACCAAGGAAAGCAATATTCAGTATGGAGCTATCCGGGAAAATTGAAGCCGTAGGCAAAAATGTGACGCTGTTCAAAGAAGGAGACGAAGTTTTTGCATCGACCATGTGGTCTGGTTTTGGAGGATATGCCGAGTATAAATGCATGGCTGAAGACGGAGTGCTGGCAATAAAGCCAATCAACCTGACTTTTGCGGAAGCTGCGGTTATTCCTTTCTGGGGGCATTACAACATTGGGCATTATTAAAATGGCAAATATTCAGAGAGGACAGAAAGTTCTTATTTATGGTGCTTCAGGCAGTGTTGGGACATTCGCAGTACAGCTTGCCAAATACTATGGCGCGGAAGTTACCGGGGTGTGCAGTACCACTAATCTGGAATTAGTAAAATCCCTTGGAGCCGATAAGGTAATAGATTATACCCAAGAGGATTTTACCCTGGATAATGAAGAATATGATGTTGTTTTTGATGCTGTAGGTAAGCTTCCGCTTAAACAGACTGAAAAATATCTGAAGAAGACAGGAATCTATCTTAACGTTCATGCTTCTACAGACCGCATAAAGACTAAAGATGTGATCTTCCTTCTCAAAACCTCAAAGAGCTTATTGAGTCAGGAAAAATAAGACCGGTCATTGATAGAACGTATCCTCTGGAACAAATTGTCGAAGCTCACAGGTATGTCGAAAAAGGGCACAAAAAGGGGAAATGTAGTCATAACTCTGGAACCTTATCGCAAAAACTAAAAAGCGCAGCAAATTGTTGTCGGTTGGAGGAGATAACAACCAAGTTCGGGATTACGGTGTCGGGTCACCCTGAGGTATCGATGAAGCGGGCCGGGGAGACGATGAAGAGCCTGGCCTTCCTGGCGATTGCAGGGTTGTCGAGAAAGTGACGATCGCCGGTTATCGAAGTAGTCCGGCCTGGCCCCCACCGCCGCGGCCAAGATGGCGGCCTCCTCGGCGTGCAGGAACTCTATCCATCTCGCCGCCTCCGCTGGACGGGCGTCGGCACATATCTCGGGAGGGGCGCTTTCCAGGAACGTCTTCAGGGCGGGCAGCGCCCGGGGAAGCCGCTCCGTGACCGTGCGCACCACTTCGTGTAACACCTGCCTGGAAATGATCGCCGCCAAACTGCCCTCTACTTGCCGTTGAACGATAAGCCCGGAAGGCCCCTGGCTCGAATAAAGGCCCGAGAAGACGACGTTGCCGTCCAGGAAGACACGCATCACTTTATTTTCTTCCACCGGGTTCCTCGTAGACCGTTTTGCGGGCGCGCTTTCCCGCCTCCTGTAACTCCTCTTCGGTCATCCCCGATGCCTGGAAAGCCTCCCTGATCTCGCCTAGTGCTTCCAGTGCTATGGTATATGCAGGCTTGATCTTGAGGGTCTTCCCTTCCAGGGTAAGCTCGAGCCGCGCTCCCGGTTCGATGTCGAGAGCTTCACATACCTCGCGGGGCAGGGTCAACTGGCGCTTGGGCCGCAACGCTACGAACGTGCTCTGCTTCTTCATCATCCCCCTCCTCCGTAAGACGTCTTACGTATTACATCTTACCTCCTACGCTTCTCAAAGTAAAGGGGTGCGGACGGCGGGGAACCATCCACACCCCGGCTCCCGAGCGTTCCCTGGAAGAGGGCACCCGGCGTTGGGTCGTTGGGTCTATTTCTTCTTCATCTCGAACTTTTTCTTCATGATCGTCACCCTTCGCTCGTTTGTTTCGTCTTTCACCTATATAAACGCCAGGGTTCGATATTTATCTACACTAAAGAGTAAAAAAGGCCGTCGAAGTGCTAAATTATCCTGGGAGCATAGCATAATCAGATACCGGAAGCATGGTAAAATATCTATGCAGGGAAAAGCGTTGGGGTCATAAAGGGGGTTCCAATGAGCAGGAGAATATGCCATTCGGTACTGGCGGTACTCTGTGTCGTGACGCTGGTGCTCGGAGTATTCTCCGGGTGCGGCACGAAGCAAACAAGCCTCGACGTGGTCGAGC
>CAWFIW010000002.1:0-325602 GCA_963816095.1 uncultured beta proteobacterium | reverse complement strand
CCCGCAAGCCATCATGGACGAGATCGCCGCGCTGGATAGGGAGAGTGCGGAAGTGCTGGCGAAGATCAGGGCGTTGCTGTGAAGGCAGGGTGGCCTCGTGACGCCTCTGCCGATGTGTGCCAGATAAAGCCGCCGAAAGTAGAAGCACGGGATCGGTATTTCAACGAGAGATGGTGTCGGTTGCGCCGTGCGGAAATGGGCATGGACCAGAATCCCGTCCCGCAACAAGCAAGAACCTTAGCCGAAGTCTCCAACAGCTATACCTATTTCGCTAACGGTGACGTGCTGCTTGCGAAGATCACGCCTTGCTTCGAGAACGGCAAACTCGGTATTGCCGACAACCTCACGAACGGCATCGGATTCGGCTCAAGCGAGTACATCGTTTTTCGCCCAACCCCGGCAATCGACAAGGAGTGGCTCTACTACCTCCTTCCCAAAAGTCGTTCAACGACCGAGGGCGCGGAGCGCATGAGCGGAGCGGTCGGCCACAAGCGTGTAGCTAAAGAGTTCATCGAGTCCTACCCGATTCCCGTCCCCCCGCTCCCCGAACAACACCGCATCGTCGCCATCCTCGACGAAGCCTTCGACGGCATCGCCACCGCCAAGGCCAACGCCGAACAGAACCTCCAAAACGCCCGCGCCTTGTTTGAAAGCCATTTGCAAGCGGTTTTCACTGAGCGGGGGGAGGGGTGGAGTGAGAAAACGCTTGGGGACTTCTGCGTACTGAAATTACCGTGGGACGTCAGTCAGCGTACCGCTCGAAAAGACGAAGGGTGACCTTCCTTACGTCGGACAATATCTGCCATGACGTAGCCGGACAACGAAACGGAAATCGTCGATTCGTCTCGGTAACTGGACATCGCAGCGTTGGAAAGATTCCGATTTCCCGACTGGAGCAACCATTGTCCCCAAGCGGGGCGAGGCAATTCTCACAAACAAGAAGACGGCTGACCACCTTACCCATCTGCGCAGACTTTTGAACATTATCGGCTGTTCCCGCCCAGTAACTTCGCTGCCCGAAGCTGACGTCGATTTCTACTTTCTCGAATGTCGATATGCGGTTAATCGGCAGTGGCGTCAATCAGGATACCGCCAGATCAAATAACTACGACATTGCGCCACTCAAGGATTTCATTCCCAGCCCACCCATGCAGAACAGGAGACAGTGCAGCGAAACTTGAAAGTTTGGCAGAAGAAACCCAACGCCTCGAATCCCTCTACCGGCAAAAGCTCGCGGCGCTGGACGAGTTGAAGAAATCGCTGCTGCATCGGGCGTTCAGCGGCCAACTGTAAGGAACCCGACCATGGCAGTTCAACCCGCACAATTCGACGGACACAACATTCGCCGCGTCTATGACGAGGAATCGGAAACCTGGTGGTTTTCCGTCATCGACGTGGTGGAAGTCCTGACCAGCAGCAGCAATGCCAATCGCTATTGGTCCGACCTAAAGCGCAAACTCGCCCAAGAGGCCGGCTCCGGTCAACCTTACGAGGAAATCGTAAGGTTGAAAATGCTTGCCAGCGACGGCAAGTTGCGCGAGACCGATTGCGCCAAGGCCGCCACGTTACTGCGCATCGTCCAGAGCATTCCCAGCCCCAAGGCCGAGCCGATCAAGCTCTGGCTGGCGAAGGTGGGCTACGAGCGCATGCAGGAAATGGCCGATCCCGGCCGCTGCGCTCGACCGCGCCCGCGAGACCTGGCAGAAACACGGGCGCAGCGAGAAGTGGATTCAGCAGCGCATGACCGGGCAGGAGACGCGCAACAAGCTGACCGACTACTGGGCCAACCACGACATCAAGCAGGGTGAGGAATTCGCCATCCTCACCAACATCATCCATCAGGAATGGTCGGGCGTCAGCGTCAAGGCGCACAAGCAGATCAAGGGCTTGCAAGATCACAACCTGCGCGACCACATGAGCGAGGCGGAGTTGATCTTCACCGCGCTGGCGGAACTCTCGACGCGTCAGATTGCCGAGACGGATGACGGCAACCGGCATGGCGGAAAACGCCGAGGCCGCGACCAAGGGCGGCGCCATTGCCAAGCAGGCGCGCAAGGCGCTGGAAGCGAAGACCGGCAAACCGGTGGTGACGGGTGCCAATTTTCTGCCGCCGGGCAAGGCGACACCACGCAAGGTGGCGAAGAAATCCTGAAGGCGCCGTCCTGCCAGCGCCGACTTTTGCCGGCCAGTCGGTTACAGATCGTCACCGACTGAATCGTTCGATTTGACCGAATCGTGTGATTTTTCTATAGTGCGGTTACCGTTTCATCCCGCCGAGGAGTTTTCCATGCTTACCATGACCGCCAACGAAGCCAAGACCCACTTTGGCCAACTGCTCGACAAGGCGCAGCGCCAGCCTGTACAGGTGACGCGTCACGACCGCGTGGTTGGCGTCATGATCGGCGCTGACGATTACGAGGCTATGCGTCAGTTTTACGCCGACCGACTGATCAAATCGATGGATGAAATTGGCGCCCGTGCCGAAGCCAACGGCTTGACCGAGGAAAAACTCGCCGAACTGCTCGCCGATGAAAGCTGAAGGCTGGCTGCCGCCGTGCTACCGGCAAGTTGTCGTTGACACCAATGTCATCATCAGCGCGGTACTTTCTCCGCGTGGCGCACCGGCGCTGTTGCTCAAACGCTTGTTCCGCGAGGGGCAATTGGTGTTTTCCGCTGCCACGTTCGCCGAGTTGAAAACGCGCCTGTGGCGGCCCAAGTTCGATCCCCACTTCACCCTGGAGGAACGGCAAGAGTTCCTGCATGCCATTGCATCGAGCGCCCGTTGGTGTGAAGACAACCCAGAGGTGGGTAGCTGGTGCCGCGACCCCGACGACGACAAATTCATCGCCCTGGCCCTTGCTGCCCAGGCAACACGCCTCATCACGGGCGATGCCGACCTGCTCTGCCTCGATCCGTTGGGTGAATTGCGCATTCTGACACCGCGCGCCGCGCTGGATGAGTTGGAATCCGGTGTCTGACTGCCGTCCCGCCAGTGCCGAGTTTTGCGAAGCGATATGTCTTCACCGTCGACATATCCGCAAAAACATGAAAAGAATATCGTAATTTCTATGCGTATCATCGCATTCAAGATAAGATATCTGCATTTTCTTATCATGTGACAACTCAGGTATGAGCATGACCGAGCTGGATATTCCCAGCCCAGCCAGTCTCGAAGTCAAGACGGTCTGGCAGGCGCTGGCCGAGGCGCACCGCTATCTGGCAGAGTTGAAGGGCCTGTGCGAAGCCCTGCCCAACCGTGCCATCCTGCTCGATACGCTGTCGATTCAGGAAGCGAAGGACAGCTCGGAAATCGAGAATATCATCACCACGCACGACGAACTGTATGCCTACGACAAGAGCGGCCCCTCCTCGCCGGCCGCCAAGGAAGTGCAGAACTACATCGCCGCCCTGCGTGTCGGCTCCGAGGAGGTCGCGCAGTCGGGCCTGATCCGCCTGAATACGATCCTGCGCGTGCAGGAGCAGGTCGAGCAGAACAACGCCGGCTTCAGGAAACTGCCGGGCACGGTGCTGAAAAACCAGACGAGTGGCGAAGTGGTTTACGAACCGCCGCAAGACCCGGCCGTGATCGAAAAGCTGATGACGGATCTGGTGGCGCTCATCCATGCCGATGATAGTCTCGACCCCCTGCTGCGCATGGCAGTCGCACATCACCAGTTCGAGAGCATCCACCCCTTTTACGATGGCAACGGTCGCACCGGGCGCATATTGAATCTGCTGGTGCTGCAACGCGAGGGACTGCTGGACTTGCCCGTGCTGTACCTGAGCCGCTACATCACCTCGACCAAGCGCGAGTATTACCGCTTGCTGCAAACAACGCGGGAAACTCGTGACTGGGTTGCCTGGTGCACCTACCTGCTCAAGGGCGTGGCCCTCACCGCCCACAGCGAGATCCGGCTGATCAAGCAATTGCGTGAACTGATGCAGGCCACCAAGCAGCGGCTGCGCGGCGAGCTGCCCAAGCTGTACAACCAGGAATTGCTGAACAACCTGTTCCGCCACCCCTATACCAAGATCGAGTTCGTCGAGAATGATCTGGGCGTCTCGCGCATCACTGCCGCCAAGCATCTGGATACGCTGACCCAGCACGGTTTTGTGGAAAAGAAGAAAATCGGGCGCACCAATTTCTACATCAACCGCCCGCTGTTCAATCTGTTGACGCAAATCACCCTGAACGATGAATGAAGCCGAAACCCGCGCCGAGCACATCGACCCGGCCCTCGCCGCCGCCGGCTGGGGCGTGGTCGATGGCAGCCGTATCCGGCGCGAATACCCGATCACCCTCGGGCGAATCGAGGGCCATGGCAAGCGCGGCAAGCCGCTGACAGCGGATTACGTGCTGGAGTACCGCAACACCAAGCTGGCGGTGGTGGAGGCCAAGGCGTGGGACAAGCCGCTGACCGAGGGCGTCGGCCAGGCCAAGGACTACGCGGGCAAGCTGGCGCTGCGTTTCACCTACGCGACCAACGGGCAGGGCCTCTACGGCATCGACATGCAGAGCGGGGCCGAGGGCGAGCTGGCGCGGTATCCGACGCCGGACGAGCTGTGGAACCGTACTTTCGCCACGCAAAATGCCTGGCGCAACCGCTTCGCCGCCGTACCCTTCGAGGATCGCGGCGGTTACTTTCAGGGACGCTACTATCAGGACATCGCCGTCGAGCGGGTGCTGGCGGCGCTGACCGCGGGCAGGCAGCGCATCCTGCTGACGCTGGCGACCGGCACCGGCAAGACCTTCATCGCCTTCCAGATCGCGTGGAAGCTGTTTCACAGCCGCTGGAACCTGACGGACTGGAAAGGCGCGGGAGAGCCGACGCGACGCCCGCGCATCCTGTTTCTGGCCGACCGCAACATCCTCGCCGACCAGGCTTTCAACGCATTTTCGGCTTTCCCCGAGGATGCGCTGGTGCGCATCGCGCCGGACGACATCCGCAAGAAGGGCAAGGTGCCGAAGAACGGCAGCGTCTTCTTCACCATCTTCCAGACCTTCATGAGCGGGCCTGATGGCGTGCCCTACTTTGGCGACTACCCGCCGGACTTCTTCGACTTCATCGTCATCGACGAGTGTCATCGGGGCGGCGCCAACGACGAGAGCAACTGGCGCGGCATCCTCGACTATTTCGCGCCGGCCGTGCAGCTCGGTCTGACCGCCACGCCGAAGCGCCAGGACAACGTGGATACCTACGCCTATTTCGGCGAGCCAGTGTTCGTCTATTCGCTCAAGGAGGGCATCAACGACGGCTATTTGACGCCGTTCCGCGTCAAGCAGATCGCCACAACGCTGGACGATTACGTCTATACGCCCGACGACACGCTGATCGAAGGCGAGATCGAGGCCGGTAAGCGTTACGAGGAGGCCGACTTCAACCGCATCATCGAGATTCGGGAACGCGAGAAAAAGCGCGTCGAAATCTTCATGGCGCAAATTGACCAGCGCGAGAAGACCCTGGTCTTTTGCGCCAATCAGGCCCATGCGCTGGCGATTCGCGATCTGATCAACCAGGCCAAGAACAGCGCCGATCCCAACTACTGTCAGCGCGTGACTGCCAACGACGGCGCGCTGGGCGAGCAACACCTGCGCGACTTTCAGGACAACGAGAAAACCATCCCGACGATCCTGACGACTTCGCAAAAACTCTCGACTGGGGTGGATGCCCGCAACGTGCGCAATATCGTGCTGCTGCGGCCGATCAATTCGATGATCGAATTCAAGCAGATCATCGGGCGCGGCACGCGGCTTTACGACGGCAAAGACTATTTCACGATTTATGATTTCGTGCGGGCGCACCATCATTTCAGCGATCCCGAGTGGGATGGCGAACCCGTACCGGATGAAGAAGTGCCGCGCCCCCCGGCAGGGCCGCAGGAACCGCCAGGGGTCCGCGAGCCGCGCCCCGACGACTACCTGCCGCCGCGCAAGATCAAGGTGAAGCTCGCCGACGGCAAGGCGCGCAGCATTCAGCACATGATGGCCACGAGCTTCTGGCACCCGGACGGCACGCCGATGTCGGCCGCGCAGTTCATGGAGGCACTGTTCGGCAAGCTGCCGGATTTTTTCAAGGACGAGGACGATCTGCGCGCCCTCTGGAGCGTGCCCGATACGCGCAAGAAGCTCCTCGAAAGGCTGGGAGAAAAAGGTTTCGGCAGGGATCAGCTCGCGGAGATGCAGAAGATCATCGCAGCGGAAAGAAGCGATCTGTTCGACGTGCTGGCCCATGTCGCCTATGCCCTGGAACCGCTCACGCGCGAAGAGCGCGCGGCCAAGGCGATGGCGCTCATCAGCACCCACTTCAACGACAAACAGCAGGTGTTCCTCGATTTCGTACTATCGCACTACGTGGCAGTCGGTGTGGAAGAACTCGACCCGGTGAAGTTGACACCGTTGCTGCGCCTGAAATATCGCGACTCGCTTGCGGATGCAGTTGACGACCTCGGCAGGCCGGAAGAAATCGGTCGCATATTTGCTGAATTTCAAAAATACCTCTATCTCACCACGGCCCTCACACCATGAAAAAAATTGTCCTCGCCTCGAACAACGCCGGCAAGCTGCGCGAATTCGCCGCAATGCTCGCCACCGTCGATTTCGAGGTTGTGCCACAGTCCCAGTTCAACGTCCCCGAAGCCGCAGAGCCACATCACACGTTCGTCGAGAACGCGCTCGCCAAGGCACGCCACGCGGCCAGGCTCACCGGCCTGCCGGCGCTGGCCGACGATTCGGGCATCTGTGTCGACGCGCTGGGCGGTGCGCCCGGCGTCTACTCGGCACACTATGCCGGTGAGCCCCGCTCCGACCAGCGCAACAATGAAAAGATGATCGCCGCACTGCAGGGCAAAGCGGATCGCCGCGCCCACTACGTCGCGGTACTGGTCTTTGTACACCACGCCGACGACCCTCAGCCCATCGTCGCCGAAGGCGAATGGCACGGCGAGATCATCGACACGCCGCGCGGTGCAAACGGCTTCGGCTACGATCCCTACTTCCTCGTGCCCGACCTGAATCAGACCGCCGCCGAAGTTTCTGCCGACGAGAAGAACCAGCGCTCGCATCGCGGCAAGGCGCTGGCGCAACTCATCAAACGACTGAAACTCGGCGCTTGATTCCAATTCACGCCGTCTCGCCAGCGCCGACTTTGCAGTCGGTACCCCTGGCGCTCTATGTCCATTGGCCGTGGTGCGCGAAGAAATGCCCTTATTGCGATTTCAATTCGCATGAAAGCCCGCCCCAGGAGGCTGCCTATCTCGCGGCGCTGATCGCCGACCTCGAAGCCGCGCTGCCGGCAATCTGGGGGCGCCCCATCGTCTCGGTGTTCATCGGCGGCGGCACGCCGAGCCTGATGTCGGGTGAAACGGTTGACGCCCTGCTGGCCGCCTTGCGCATGCGCCTGCCGTTGCTGCCGGGCGCCGAAATCACACTCGAAGCCAACCCCGGCACGGCCGAGTCGAAACGCTTTGCCGCCTACCGGGCGGCGGGCGTGAATCGGCTTTCATTGGGCATCCAGAGTTTCGACGATGGCAAACTCCGGGCGCTCGGACGCATCCACTCGGGTGCCGAGGCGCACCGCGCCATCGACATGGCACAGAAGCATTTCGAGCGAGTGAATCTCGACCTGATGTACGCGCTGCCGGCACAGTCGCTGGAAGATGCGCGCGGAGACATCAAACAGGCCATCGCCACGGGAGTGACGCATCTCTCGGCCTACCACCTGACGCTGGAGCCGAACACCGCCTTCCATTGCGCACCGCCGTCACTGCCCGACGACGACTGCGCCGCCGACATGCAGGACATGGTCGAGGCAGCGCTGGCGACTGCCGGGTTCGAACACTACGAAACCGCCGCCTTCGCCAAGCGGGGGCCCAATGGTGACAATCGGTGCCGCCACAACCTCAATTATTGGGCCTTCGGCGACTATCTTGGCATTGGCGCCGGGGCGCACTCGAAGCTTTCCGACCACACGGGCATCCGGCGCGAAGCGCGGCCGCGTCACCCAAAGGACTATCTTGCCGATCCGGCAACGCGCAACTGGCAGCCCGTCGCGCGCGAAGACCTGCCGGGCGAGTTCATGATGAATGCGCTGCGACTGACTGAAGGTGTGCCACTGGACCTGTTTGCCGAACGTACCGGCCTGGCCCTGCCAGTCATTGAAAAGTCGGCGCTGGCGGGACGGCAAGCAGGACTGCTCGAAGTGATCGATGGCCGGCTGCGACCGACCCCGCAGGGCCGCCGCTTCCTAAACCGGCTGATTACCCTGTTTCTCGCCTGAGCCTCGCGTAAACAGCACGTCCCAGACGCCATGGCCAAGTCTGAGGCCACGCGCCTCGAATTTGGTCTGCGGCCGCCAGGCCGGACGCGGGGCAAAGTCTTGCGCGGTGTTCGTCAGCAGTGGTTCGGCACGCAACACGTCGAGCATCTGCTGGGCGTATTCCTCCCAGTCGGTCGCGCAATGCAGATAGCCTCCCGGGGCGAGGCGCGAAGCCAGTAGCGCAACAAAGGGCGACTGGATCAGGCGGCGCTTCTGCTGCCGCTTCTTCGGCCAGGGATCGGGAAAGTAGATGTGGATGCCGGCCAGCGACGCGGGCGAAATCATGTCGCGCAGCACCTCGACGGCATCGTGCCGGATCACGCGCAGGTTGGCCAGCTCGCGCGTGGCGATTTCCTTCAGCAAGCTGCCGACGCCCGGCGCATGCACCTCGATGCCGAGGTAATCGTTTTCCGGATGCGCGGCCGCGATGGCCGCTGTCGTCTCGCCCATGCCGCAGCCGATTTCAAGGATCTTCGGGGGATTGTTGCCGAATGAGCGCCCGAAGGCGGCGTTTAGATCGAGCGGCGTGGCGGCGTAGTGAATGCCGAAGCGTGGCATGCCTTCGTCGAAATGGCGTTGCTGCGCATTCGACACGCGTCCCTGGCGCAGCACGAAGCTACGGATATGGTCGCGCCGCGGCGCTGAGTTATCTGGTGGCTGTGTCATCGGTGTCGAGTTGCGCAGTGAAGTCGTAGCGTGCCTGCAGGAGCGCCTGCGGCAGCGTCGCGCAGGCGTCCTGCAGGGAAATGGTGCCGAGCGACGGATAGACGGTTTCCTTCAGGCCGAGCGCCTGGGCAATGTCCTGCCACTGGGCACGCGCGGCGGTCGCCCCGAAGTGATACTCGGCCAGCGCGTTGCGCACGGTCGCGATCGCTGCATCCTGCTGCGCGTGCCAGGTATCGTAGGCAGCCTGCGTCGCAACGGCGTGTTCGCTCTGGTCGAGGCAGGAGGAAACCAGCAGGTGAACGCCATGGGCCAGACCGAAAATGCGCTGGCGCAGCAGAACCCCGGGCTGCTCGAAGCTGTAGCCCACGTGCAGTGGCACCAGCCGCTCAACGGAGACCGGCACGCTTTCTTCGGCCCCTGCGCCGACGCACGCCAGCGCCAGCACGGCAGGCAGCCACCCAACGCAGCCGCGAATCACTTGCTGCCGATCAGGCCCGTGGTTGGCGAACTTGGACTGGCGGTATAAAACTTCTTCGGCATGCGGCCGGCCAGGAAGGCTTCGCGGCCGGCTTCGACTGCCTTCTTCATCGCGCCGGCCATCAGGATAGGGTCGCGCGCACCGGCGATTGCCGTGTTCATCAGCACGCCGTCACAACCGAGTTCCATGGCGATCGCGGCGTCCGACGCCGTGCCGACGCCGGCATCGACAAACACCGGCACTTGGGCGGCGTCGATGATCAGCTTGAGGTTCCACGGGTTGAGGATGCCCATGCCCGAACCGATCAGCGAGGCCAGTGGCATTACCGCGACGCAACCAATGCCTTCGAGCAGTTTCGCCTGGATCGGGTCGTCCGAGCAATACACCATGACCTGGAACCCGTCCTTGACCAGCGTTTCAGCCGCCTTCAGGGTTTCCGGCATGTTCGGGAACAGGGTCTGCGGATCGCCCAGCACCTCCAGCTTGACGAGGCTGTGTCCATCCAGCAGTTCGCGCGCGAGACGCAGGGTACGCACGGCATCCTCGGCGGAATAGCAGCCGGCGGTATTCGGCAGATAAGTGAAACGGCTCGGCGGCAAGGCGTCGAGCAGTGAAGGCTGTCCCGGCTCCTGGCCGATGTTGGTGCGGCGAATGGCGACGGTGACGATCGCGGCGCCACTCGCCTCGACGGCGCGGCGGGTTTCGTCGAAATCCTTGTACTTGCCGGTGCCGACGAGCAAGCGCGATGAATATTCCTTGCCGGCAATGCTGAGTGTGTCTTGCATGGAGTGCTTTCGGGGTAAGTTAGCCGCCGCCCACGGCGACGACGATTTCAAGGCGGTCGCCGCCTGCGACCGGTGTGACCGCATGCTGGCTTTTCGGCACGATCTCGCCGTTTTTTTCCACCGCCACCCGCTTGCCGAGCAATCCCTCGCTTTCCAGCAGGGCGGCAAGGGTCAGGGAACCGGGGAACTGGCGCTGCGTGCCATTCAGTACGATTTCGATCATGGCGATAATTCTACCTTTCAACCATGGCGATGCGACTTGACCCCGCTTCGCCGTCCCTGCGATACTCACGTCATATGAACTTGGATCCCGCCTCCGGCCCCGGCTTCCTCGACCGTCTGCGCAATGCGGGCGTCGAACCTGGCGACAGCGAGGAACTGGCGCTCAACAAACAATTGCTGGTATTCGCCACCGGACTGGTCAGCGCGGCCTCGATGCTTTGGCTGCTGATTTACTGGGCCATCGGCCCACAGTTCTCCGTCACGCTGCCCTATGTTTTCCAGTTGTTGCTGGCCGGCAATGTGGCGCTCTACATCCGGCTGCGCAACTTCGATTTCTTCCGTCTGTCCCAACTGGCGCTTTTCCTGTTCGCGCCCTTTGTCATGCAGTGGAGCCTCGGCAACTTCATCACCGGCAGCGGCATCATTCTCTGGGGTCTGCTGGCGCCGTTCGGTGCCATCCTGTTTTTCGGGGTGCGCGAATCGGTCGCCTGGTTTTTCGCCTGGGTATTCTTCACCGCACTGACCGGGGTATTCGACTTTCTTCTGGCCGACACGTACACATCGCAAAAACTGGCAATTTCCCTGCGTACCAGCATGGTGTTTTTCGCGCTCAACTTCACTGCCGTAGCCACAATCATTTATGTGCTGCTGCGCTACTCGATCCAGGAAAAGCACAAGATTCAGGAGCGCCTGGCAGAAGCCCACCGGCAGTTGCTTGTTGAGCAGGACCGTTCGGAAAGCCTGTTGCTGAATATCCTGCCCGCGCCCGTTGCCTTGCGGCTCAAGAATGCCGAGAAAACCATTGCGGACGGCTTCGCCGACGCCACCGTGATGTTTGCCGACCTCGTCAATTTCACCCGGGTCGCGGCCGACATGACGCCCGCACAGGTGTTCCGCATGCTCAACAGCATCTTCTCCGCCTTCGACGATCTGGCCGAGCAATACGGCCTCGAAAAAATCAAGACCATCGGCGATGCCTACATGGTGGCGGGAGGCATCAACACCGTCAATTCGGACTATTCGGCCGCTATCGCCGACCTCGCGCTGGCGATGCAGGCAACGCTGCACAACGATTTCGCCGTTAACGCCTCACACATGGAAATCCGCATCGGTATCGGTACCGGCCCGGTGGTGGCCGGCGTCGTCGGCAAGAAAAAGTTCATTTACGACCTGTGGGGCGACACGGTCAATCTGGCCAGCCGCATCACCAGCGAAGGCAAGCCGGGCGCCATCCATTGCGATGCCGCTACATACCACCGGCTGGCCGGTCGCTTCGACTTTCAGGGGCCGCAGACCATCAATCTCAAGGGCAAGGGCGAGATGGCGGTCTATCGGATCAACGGACGCCGGGCAGCCTGAGAATGGCCCCCCCACGCTCATAAATTTATTTCGCTGCCCCCCACGGGGGGGTCGCCTCTCTTGGGGCGGCCCGGTGAGAGGCTAACTGGCCGGCGCAAGCCGGAAGCGCACGCAACCTTCGCGGTTTTCAGCCAGATCGAGCCGGTAGCCTGCCTGTTCGGCCTGCCGGGCACATTGATAGAGCCCGATTCCCAGGCCATTCTCCGACGACACGCGCTGGTGCAGCAATTTGCTCGCCTGCGCGCCGGGAATCGCATGACCATCATCGCTCACTTCAAGCAGGGCCCCATGCGCACCGCAGATCAGGCGCACCTCCGCCCGAATATCCCGGGCGCTGCGCCGCTTGTCGGCGATGTTCTGCAGCAAGTTTTCGATGACGCTCGAAAACAGCGCGGCATCCGGCACGAGGCATGCCTCAGCATCCCCCAAGGTAACAAAAGTGGTTTGCTCATCGGAATAACGGTTATTCAACGACGCCAGCCACTTCTCGGCCGGGATTGGCTGTGCCAGCGCTGGCTGCTCGGGTGCCGCCAGTTTGTCCAGGGTCTGCCGCAGGCGAGCTGATATTTCGGGTAGCTGGCGCCGCAGCAATTCATTGAAACGTGCCGATGGCGCCGCAGCTTCCTGTTCCGCAGCCACGCACAGGGTATCCAGCGATTGCAGCAGGTTTTTCACGTCGTGCGTCAGGCGCGCCCCGGTTTCGTGAATCGCCTCGATATAGGAGAGCCGCTTCACCTCCTGCGCACGCCACTTGCCCAGATAGAACTCGGCCAGCAGCCGCACGACCAGATCGTAGTGCCAGCGCAGGGCAGGACTCGGTTCCGCGCGGGTCACCAGTTCAAGCTTCAGGTGGCCATGCGCAAAACCAGTCAGGTGCCCCTGCTGCCGACCGAACCGATGCGGTGCGCCAATCCCTTTCCAGCTTCCGCCCATCACGCCAGGCAGGCGTTGTGGAAGTTCGGCGCAGGCCAGCGCCAGAAAGCGCTCCGGGTCTTCTTCGTGTATCGCCAGTTCCGCCAGCGAATTCAGCCACTCCTCGACCGGCAGCCCCAGCGACATCACATGCTGAGCCACGGCAGCACCCAGGCCGGCAAAGCCGGCACGCGGGTCCCAGATGAAGCCGAGCAGCATCAGTATGCCGGCCACCATGGCCAACGTCATCAGTTGTGCCTCGAGATAGCTGGCCTTGAACAGCAGGGCAAAACTCAAACTGCCCAGCACGATCACCGCCAGCAGCAGAACCACGAAAACGCCATAGACGAAATCGACGATCTCGGCCCGTTCTTCGACCATGCCGGGCTTTACGGGTACCACCGCCATGAAAACAAACAGCAGCGGCGCCACATAAATCACCAGACGGGATAGCACCGGTTCGGCCAGGTTGAATGACTGCAAGGAGGACGGGAGAATCAGCGCCAGCACGGCCAGCACCAGGTAACCCAGTGCCATCAGGTGAAACAGGCGCTCCCCGCGGTCGGGAAACATGAACACCTTGCCGCCGACCACGCCAGTCAGCAAGATCGTCCAGAGCAACAACACGTTCCAGCTCAGAAAATAGGCAAGCAGCGCGGCGGAAAGCACCACCAGCACCGTCCCGCCAGGCCCGATGCGCCTCTTGGGCTGCACGAACGGCTGCCAGAGCAGCCCGATGCCGATATGCGAAAGAAACAGCCAGCGCGCCAGCGGATTTCCCGGCCCGAGGAAAAAGACCAGATGCAAGGCCATCAGAAGCGCGAGGAAAATCCAGCGACGACGGATTGGGGAAGGAGCAAAGGACATGCCGGGTACCGTTAATGCCTACCGGATTCTAGCTTGCCGGCTTCCCTGCCGATTGCCCGATCGATGACCTTTCCTCAACAGGTTGTCGATTTTTCGACAACCTCATCCCTTCCACTATCCCGGCAAAGCCCCATTCGACCCGGAATAGGCCTCAATCGGGCTATTAATTTCACGAATTCGGCCAAACAGGCTCTGGCACAAAAAATGCTTAATTTAATTCGAGTATAACTTTGGTGGAGTAAAAAAATGAAAAGACAATCCGGTTTCACGTTAGTCGAAATTGCCATCGTGCTGGTCATCATCGGCCTGCTGCTCGGCGGCGTGCTGAAGGGTCAGGAGCTGATCAACAGCGCGAAGGTCAAAAACATCGCAAACGATCTGCGGGCGGTTTCCACTTTCATCTATGCCTACCAGGACAAATTCAAGGCGCTGCCGGGTGACGATCCTTTAGTGGTCAATCACGTCGGCGTCGGCGCGACGGCTAATACCACTTTGTGTAGCGCCCCCAACCCGAGCCCCTGCGCCGGCGATGCCCGCATCAACGGCGCATGGAACTCCAACGCGACGACCGAGAGTTTCCTGTTCTGGCAGCATGTCCGCATGTCTAACCTGGCCAGTGGCACGCCGGATATCACCAGTGGCGAATACCTCCCGCGCAATGCCGATGGCGGACCGCTTGGCATTACGGGCGATCCGGTGTCAACCGTAGCGCCCAACCCCTGGCCGGCCAACTTCTATGTTTGCACCGCCGGTGTTCAAGGCCGCTTCGCGCGACAGATCGACACGACCATCGATGATGGCAACACCGCCACAGGCACCGTTCGCGTCCTGGGAACCCAGGCGGGCGGAACACTGGCAAGCTCAGCCACCTTCTACACCGTAACGCCGGCTGACGACGCCACCCTCTATACCGTGTGCATCGCCAACTGATGCGCCGCCATTTCTGTCACAAAGCCCGCTGCGGCGGGCTTTGTTTTTTCTGGTGCCGTCTCGCCAGCGCCGACTTTTCCAGTTTCTCTTCGCGACAACTGCCATGCACAGGTATTTTCCAGAGTAATGCGCCAAGCGGGCAAGCAGACCGGTTTTAGCCTCGTCGAGATCGCTATCGTGCTGATCTTGATTGGCCTCCTGTTCGGCGGCGTGCTGAAGGGTCAGGAACTGATCAACAACACGAAGGTGAAGACCCTGATCGCCGACTTGACGAGAATGCCCGCACTCGTCCATGTCTATCAGGACAAGTACCGGCGATTGCCGGGCGACGACCCGGATGCGCATCAGCATGTCGGCGCAGCGGCGGGCAGCAACGGCAACGGCAACGGTCAAATCGACGGCAACTGGAACGACGCGCCCGCCGGTGGGGCCTGCGCTTCCGAAGCCTGTAATGTTTGGCTGCATGTCCGCCTGGCGAATCTCGTCGTGGGTATGTCCAGATTCGATGCCAACTATCAGCCGATGAATTCGGAAGGAGGAATCATCGGCATCGCCAGCACGCCGCCGGCCGCAGGGTGGTCCGGGAGCTTCTTCGTATGCTCGTCCGGCATTCAGGGGCGCCATGCCAGGGAAATCGATGCGCGTATCGACGACGGGGCAACGGATACCGGCGCCATCCGTGTCATCGGCGGATCGCCAGTGGCGCTCCAGAAACTGACATCCGCCGACGACACGACCCGTTACACGGTCTGCGCTGCCTTCTAGAAACCCTGCAGCAACCGCTCCTCGCCCTCCGCCACCGCTGCCGCGCCGCCGCGAACTACCACGACGTCGTCCGCCTGCAACACGGTTTCGCTGGAGAAGGCGACTAACAGGTGGGTTCTACGCCGGATCGCCGTCACGTCAGCGCCGATTTTTTCCAGCTCCAGTGCCGCTATGCTGCGTCCCACTGCCCAGGCGCCGGCATCGAGCGTAACGGCATGCAGGCGCGACTGATCCGGGTCCGACAGGTTTTCGCCGGCATCCGTCGCGCCATGAAAAAAGCCGCGCAGCAGGGCGTAGTGCTGTTCGCGCAATTTTCGCAGGCGGCGGATGACACGGTGCATCGGCACGCCAACCAGCGCCAGCGCATGCGTGGCGAGCATCACCGAGGATTCCAGCGCCTCGGGCACGACCTCGGCCACCCCGGCCTCGAAGAGTTTTTCCGCATCCTCTTCCTCGCGCGAGCGCGCCACGATGGGCAGGTCGGGGCGTAATTCGCGCACACGCTGCACCAGTCGCAAGATCGTCTCGATGTCCGCGAAGGTCACGACCAGCACGCTGGCCCGCGCAATGCCCGCGGCCAGCAGATTCTCGCGCCGGGTGCAGTCGCCCCAGGCGACCGGCTCGCCGGCGGCAGAAGCCTCGCGCACGCGCTCGGGGTCAAGGTCGAGCGCCATGAAGCCAACCTTCTCCGTCTCCAGAAAGCGCGCCAGGTGCTGGCCGGTCTTGCCATAACCGCAGAGGATGGCGTGCTTCTCGGTCGCGACGGTGCGCACGGCGATCTGGGTGAGCTGCATCGAGCGCATCAGCCATTCCGAAGCGACAAAGCGCAGCACAATCCGGTCGGCAAAGTGCACGATCAGCGGGGCGATGATCATTGACAGCACCATCGCCGCGAGTACCGGCTGGACCAGGACGGGATCGATCAGCCCGGTATCGGTCGCGCGCACCACCAGCACGAAGCCGAACTCGCCCGCCGCGCAGAGCCACAAGGCAGAACGCAGCGCGGTTCCCGGATTGCCGCCCAGCAGGCGTGAAAGGACACCGGCGACGATGAGCTTTGTCGCCAGCAGCAAAACGAGCATCGACAGCAACCGCCAGGCGTCATTCCAGATGGCCGCCGGATCGAGCAACATGCCCGTGGAAACGAAGAACAGCCCGAGCAGCACGTCGCGGAAGGGTTTGATGTCCTCCTCGACCTGATAGCGGTATTCGGTTTCCGAGATGAGCATGCCGGCGACGAAAGCGCCCAGCGCCGGCGACAAGCCAGCCAGCTCGGTGATGGTGGCGAAACCGAGCGTTACCAGCAGCACGTTGAGCATGAACAGCTCGCTCGACTTGCGCCGCGCCACGAGGCCAAACCAGGCATGCATCAGGCGCTGGCCGATGAACAGGATCAGCGCCAGCAGGGCGGCCGCCTTCGCCAGCGCCCAACCCACCTCGCCGGCGAGCGCTTCCACCGGTTGCGACAAGGCAGGAATCAGCACCAGCAGCGGCACCACGGCGAGATCCTGAAACAGGAGTACGCCCATGACCTCGCGCCCGTGGGCGGCATCGAGTTCGCGCCGGTCCGCCAGCAGCTTCGACAGGATCGCCGTCGATGACATCGCCAGCGCACCGCCCAGCGCCACGCTCACCTGCCACGAGACCCCCCAGAACATGGCGCCGACCGCCACCACCAATAGCGTCACCATGACCTGCGCCAGGCCCAGGCCGAAAACGATGCGCTTCATGGCGAACAGGCGCGGCAGCGAAAATTCGAGGCCGATGGTGAACATCAGGAAGACCACGCCGAACTCCGCCAGCCGGTGGGCGCTCCCGGTATCCGGCAGTACGCCGAGGGCATGCGGCCCCGCCAGCGCACCGACCAGCAGGTAGCCGAGGATGGGCGGCAAACCAAGGCTGCGGCAGGCGACCACGGCCAGCACGGCGGCGGCCAGCAGCAGCAGAATCAGGTGCAAGGTCACGAAGTGCGCTCCACAGTCTCTCGCTATCTCGCTATTTCGCGGGGGTCGTTATAATTTGCCTCAATCATAACCGCCTTCCCGGACATTCCGCCCGGCGCCCATCCATGCCACCCATTCCCCCAGCGGAACACCTCCTTGCTCTGGCCCGCCGCGTTCTCGCCATCGAGGCCGACGCCGTGCTGAAAATCTCCGCACGGCTGGATGGTGCATTCGCGCAGGCCGTCGGGCTGATCCTTGCCTGCCACGGGCGCGTCATCGTCAGCGGCATCGGCAAATCGGGACACATCGGGCGCAAGATTGCCGCCACCATGGCCAGCACCGGGACGCCGGCCTATTTTGTCCATGCCGCCGAGGCGGTGCATGGCGACCTCGGCATGATCGCGCGCGACGACGTACTGATCGCCCTTTCGAACTCGGGCGAGAATGACGAGCTGCTGACCATCGTGCCGCTGGTGAAGCGGCAGGGCGGCAAGTTGATCGCCATTACCGGCAAAGCGGATTCATCGCTGGCGCAGGAGGCCGACATCCATCTCGACGCGAGCGTCGCGGAAGAGGCCTGTCCGCTCAACCTGGCCCCCACCGCCAGCACCACGGCGGCGCTGGCGCTGGGCGATGCCCTTGCCGTCGCATTGCTCGACGCACGCGGTTTCGGCGCAGAGGATTTCGCGCGCTCCCATCCCGGCGGCACATTGGGCCGCAAACTGCTCACCCATGTACGCGACGTGATGCAGCCCGCCGCGCGCGTCGCCATCACGATCCCCACTGCGACAATCCCTGAGGTACTCACGGCGATTTCACGCTGCGGCATGGGCATGGCAGCGGTGCTCGACCCCGCCGGCAAACTGATCGGCATCTTCACCGATGGCGATCTGCGCCGCGCGCTGGAAAGATTCGGCGACCTGCGTCAGGTGGCTGTCGTCAACATCATGTCACGCAATCCGCGCACCATCGGCCCGGATCGACTGGCTGTCGAAGCCGTCGAAATAATGGAGCGCCACAAGGTAAATCAGTTACTCGTCATCGATACCGCCGGCCAGCTCGTCGGCGCCCTCAACATGCACGATCTCTTCCGCGCAAAGGTTGTCTAATGGACTGTGCATCGCATGCTGCCAAAGTCCGTCTGATGGGTTTCGACATCGACGGCGTAATGACCGACGGCCGGCTTTACTTCGGCCCCGAAGGAGATTTCTGCAAGGCCTTCTTCAGCCGCGACGGGCTTGGCCTCAAGCTGCTGGCGAAATCCGGCGTCAAGCTCGCCATCATTACCGGCCGCGACTCGCCCATCGTCACGCGGCGCGCTGCCAACCTGGGCATCGAGCTCGTGATGCAGGGTATCGAAGACAAGCGCGCGGCGATGGCAGCGCTGCTGGCGCGCGAGAACCTCGACCTCGACCAGTGCGGCTACATGGGTGACGACATGATCGACCTGCCCCTGCTGCGTGTCTGCGGGTTTTCCGCTACCGTCCCCGACGGCCATGAACAGGTGCGCCGCAATGTCTGCTACGTCACCCGTGCCAACGCGGGTGCCGGCGCCGTGCGCGAGGTTTGCGAACTCATCCTGCGTGCGCAGGGCACCTGGGAACGCGTGATGGCACCCTACCTCGCCTGACAATGCTCCTCCACGCTCGCAAACCCGACGCGCTGCCCCCCACTGGGGGACGTATGTCTCCTTGGGGCGACCCGGCGGAGTCATAAATGCCAACCCGGGCCAATCCCGCTGCTACGCTGTTTCCGCTGCTGCTGGCCGGTTTGCTGGCCGGCATGAGCTATTGGCTCGAACTGGCGACCCGTCCGCAAACCGCCGGCAGCGACGGCAGGTCGCGCCATGATCCCGACTACATCGTCGAGAAGTTCGAGGTGCGCCGCTTCGACCCGGAGGGTGCCCTGCAGCACACGCTGGTGGCCGACCTGATGCGGCACTATCCGGACGACGACAGCACGGTCATCCTCGCGCCAAGGATCACTTATCACCAGAAGCTGCCAACCTTCGTCAGCGCACGCGAAGCCCGCCTCGACAGCAAGGGCAAGCATGTCGAGCTGATCGACGATGTGCGCCTCATCCGGACCGGCGCTGCAGGCAAGTCGGATACCGTGCTGACCACAACCCGGCTCGACGCTTATCCCGATGATGAAATCGCGAAGACGAACGAGCCTGTCACCATTACCCTGGGGCAGAGCAACGTCAATGGCAGTGGCATGAATGTCAACAACAAGTCCTCGATCTATGTGCTCGAAGGGCCGGTTCGTGGCGTATTCTTTCGCGACGGCGGCAGTCCTGCCAAATCACCCGAGGTGGCCGCGCCGCAGCCGACGCCCAAGCCAACTGCAATACCCAAGACAACACCAAAAGCAACACCAAAAGCCAAAACGCAGTCCAAACCAAAACCCAAGCCAAAACCCAAGTCAAAACCCAAATCCAGTCGCTGACATGAACATTCATCCCTTGCTGCTCGTCCCTTTCCTCGCCGTCCTGGCTACCGGCAACGCACTCGCCGAGCGTGCCGACCGCGACAAGCCCGTCCATCTCGAAGCGGCGCGCGTTACCGTCGATGACGTCAAGCGCGTGCATATCTTTGAAGGCAATGTCGTGTTGAGCCAGGGCTCGCTGTCGATCCGTACCGCGAAACTGGTCGTCACCCAGGATGCCGAAGGTTTCCAGAAAGGCGTGGCCACCGGCGGCGACGGCGGTTTGGCACGCTTTCGTCAAAAGCGCGAAGGCAAGGAAGAGTACGTGGATGGCGAGGCCGAGCGTATCGAATACGACTCGCGCGGCGAGAAGGCCGAGTTTTTCAACCGCGCGTTCGTGAAAAGCGGCATTGACGAGGTACGCGGCCACTTCATCTCCTACGATGGCAAGACCGAGCAATACCTTGTAACCGCCACACCGGGGGCTGGCCCGGGCAGCAAGGAAGGGCGCGTCACCGCCATCATTCAGCCCAAGAACGCAAAGCCGGCGCCCGCCGCCGCGCCGTCCACACCCGCGCGCTGAGCCGTGTCCCGCACTGCCAAGGCGCAGTGCGGTGTGCGGAGCAACATTTTATGTTGCCCTAGCGGCCACGTTGCCGCCAGCACCCTTGCTCAACTCCGAAAGACACTTGCAACTACATGATTAATATATATTCATGGCGCGGCACAAGCTCTTTTTGTTGCACTGCACAAAAAAAGCTTGACTTCGGAATGTCCACCCCTATAATTCAGTTCATGCCGCACTGCAACATAACGTTTTCATCTGATTGCACCCCGCTTACGAACCTTCATTTTTGAACTTTTTTAGGAGATCGCCATGTACACGACCCCCGAACAACTCGCCGGCGCCAACAAGGCCAACGTCGAAACCCTGATGACCATCGCCAACACCGCGTTTGCCAGCGCCGAGCGCCTTGCCGCCCTCAACCTGAACACTGCCCGCATCCTGCTGGAAGACAGCGTCAACAACGCCAAGGCTCTGCTCGGCGTCAAGGACGTGCAGGAACTGATGAGCATGCAAGCCGCCCTGGCCCAACCCGCTTTCGAAAAGGCCACCGCCTACTCGCGCAGCGTGTATGAAATCACCAGCCAGACGCAAGAAGAGTTCTCCAAGATTCTCGACGGCCAGTATGTCGAGATGAACAAGAACGTCACCATCGCCCTGGACAAGGCCGTCAAGAGCGCGCCGGCCGGTTCCGATGTCGCCGTCTCCGCCGTGAAGTCAGCGATCGCTGCCGCCAACTCCGCCTACGAAACCATGAACAAGGCCGCCAAGCAGGTTGCCGAGATGGCCGAAGCGAATGTTGCCGCCGCAACCGCCGCAACCGTCAAGGCCGTCGGCGCCACCGCACCGAAAGTGAAGAAGGCGGCTTAATTCGGCCCCCTGATTTACCGTAACAGCATTACGTCTCCTCCTCCGGTTCCGCAAAGGAACCGTTTAAGCCCAGACCTTCGGTCTGGGCTTTTTTTTGCCGTCTCGCCAGCGCCGACTTATGCGCGTAGCGCACACGAAGTCTCCCCTTCCGCGAGGAAGGGGCTGGGGGATGGTGGGTCTATTTGGCGTCGAAACCGTAGCCGAGCGCGGCCACACCCGTCTTGAGCACCTCGATGGCCTGCGCCACAGCCCCGGGCGCCCCGCGCACGCCCAGTTCGACATGCCGCCGCACCGTCTCGTTACCAAAAGTCGGCAGACTGAATACCGTGATGCCGGGAAAATCGGCCTCTGTCTGCCGCATCAGGTCGAGCATGTTGCCTTCGAGGCCGTCCCAGACGAGGATCGCCGCCTCGGTTTCCGCGCCCTGACGAAAATCGTCGGCGTAATAGGTATCAAGCACCCACTCGGCCATCGGCCAGGCCATCTGCGGGAAGCCGGGCAGGAAGTGGTGGTCGGCATATGAAAAACCGGGAATCCGGTTGAAGGGATTCGGAATGATGCGACTGCCCTGCGGCACGGTGCCGAGTTCCAGCCGCGCCGGCGTTACTTCCTGCCCCATCTCGGCCATGCGCGCGCGGATTTCGCGTTCGGCGTCGACATTCAGTTCCAGCGGAACATTGGCTGCGGCGGCGGCCGCCTGACGGGTATGGTCGTCCGGTGTGACGCCGATACCACCGCAACTGAACACCACGTCATCCGTAGCCAGCGTACGTTTCAGAGCCTCCACCAGTCGCGGCCGTTCGTCGCCGAGATACTGCACCCAGGACAAATGCAGTCCGCGAGCGCCTAGAATCTCGACGAACTTCGCGAAATGCTTGTCCTGGCGCTTGCCGCGCATGATCTCGTCGCCGATGATGATGGCACCGTAAGTTCTCAAAATGTAATTCCCTTCTCCTGCCGCAGGTCGCGCAAGGCAGACAGGCAGAGGTGGATGAACAGCAGCGCGGTGAAGGCCGGCGCCAGCAGGTTGAGCAGGGGCACATGCGCAACGAACGCACTGACCCCGCCGGCCAGGTAAAGATTGCCGCGTTCGTGGCGAATCAACGCAATGCGCTCGTGCGGCAGCGCATGCTCGGCCAGTGCGTCGAAACGAAAGGCCCGCTGGTTGAGCCAGGCCGACCAGAGCAGCGGCAAGACAAACAGCGCACCGGGGATCAGCAGCAACGGCAGGGTCAGCAGCCAGCCGACAATAAATATCGCGCTGGCCGCCAGCGTATTGGCGAGGCTGCCCCAGAAAGCCGCCTGTACCGAACCCTGACGAGTAACGTCGGGATAGTCGCGTGCCGCGACGATGGCCATCATGCGCGGCAAGGCAAACACGGCCACCAGCAACAGCGCGGTGACATACACCAGCGGAGCGAACAGAAAAAATACCGCGACATGCGCCAGCCAAGGCCCGAGCCAGTTCAGCCATGACCAGTCCGGCATTTCTCCGGCGATCCATACCGCCGTCGGCTGCCAGGCGAACCAGGCGACGCCCGACCACAACACAAAGGCAGCAAGCGGCGGCCACAGCGCATGAACGAACAGGCCGGGCCGCACCAGGTCGCGTGCGGCGCGCAGCACCGTCTGCATCAACTGCTCAACACGCAATGTCATCTTGGCCTTCCCTCCCACATCTTCTGCAAGCGCTTCACCGAGACCGGACTCGGCGTCCGCAGTTCCTGGGCAAACAGCGCGACGCGCAACTCTTCGAGCAACCAGCGGAATTCTTCCAGAAATTCATCGGTCACACCCGATTTCAGCTGGGCAAGACGTTCGCGCTCCCAGGGTTTGGCGAGGGATTGCCAGTCGGCCATCAGCCGCGCATCGCGTGCCGGATCGCCGCGCGCCTTGTCAAAACGCAGCGCGATCGCCTTCAAATAGCGCGGAAAGTTCTGCAAGCGTTCGAAGGGCGTAACGACGATGAAACGCGGCGGCATCAGCCCGGCCAGTTGCGCGGCGATATCCGCGCAAGCCTGCGGGAAGGACTTCTGCGCGGCAGCCAGCTTCTTCTGCACGACCGCATGCTCGGCAAGAATGCTGGCAAGCAGCCGCAATATCTCCTGTGCCACCAGCAGAATTCGTCCTTTCGCGGCATCACGCCGTGCCACGAACCCCGACTCTTCTGTCGGCAGCGGATCCATCAGGCAGGTACGCTCCAGTGTCGTGGCGACGATCTGCTCGTAAAAGTCCTTTTCAGTGCCCAGTTGCATGTTCTGCAAGGCGAGCTTGCGCAACTCGGGCAGTTTTTCGATGGCCTTGACCTGTAGGCTCAGCGCCAGGGCGAATTGATCTCTCAGGCTGGCGACGCGCAGGACCGCGGCTTTCTCCTCGGAGGGTGCGGCGAAGTCGCCGTACTCGGCCCGCAGCTCGGCCAGATTGCGCGACAGCGCCAGCGTCCCGCCATGCGCGTCGAGCAGGCGAAAATTCATGAACAGATGCGGCCGCAACTCGCCGGGGCGCAAGCTATCGAGTGGCAGCTTCAATGCGATCTTTTCCTCGATGGCGCGCGTCAGTGCCCGCGCCAAGGGTTCATCGTGGTCATGCTCGGCATCGACGAACCCCTCCGCAAAAGCATCGAGCGGCTGCACGCGATGGCGGTATTTCTGCGGCAGCGTTTTCAGCAGCGCAACGATCTTTTCCTTGAGCAGACCGGGCACCAGCCATTCGAGTCGCGTCGCCGGCACCTGGTTGAGCGCCGTCAGTGGCAGGGAGAGTGTCACCCCGTCAAGGGCTGCGCCGGGATCGTGCTGGTAGACCAGCTTGAATTTCTGGCCGCGATGCTCCAGGGACGAAGGGAAGGCGTCGGTGGTGATGCCCGCCGCCTCATGGCGCATCAACTGGTCCTTTTCGAGGAACAGCAGCCTGGGGCTTTCTTGTTCAATCTCGCGCCGCCACTTGTCGAAGGCGGCGAGTGTTGTGATGCCCTCCGGCACCAGCGCATCGAAGAAAGCGTAGACCAGCGCGTCATCCACCAGCACATCGGGGCGGCGCGACTTGTGTTCGAGGCGTTCGATCTCGGTCTTCAGTTTTTGGTAATGCTGGAGGAAGCGCCACTTCTTCAGCCAGTCCTCGCCGACTTCGCCCTCGACCAGCGCGCCACGGATGAACAGCTCGCGTGCCAGCCCGGGATCCATCGGGCCGTAATTGACCCGGCGTTTGGCATGCAGCGTCAGGCCGTGCAGCGTCACGCGCTCCCACGCCACGACCTGCCCCGGACCTTTCTCCCAGTGCGGCTCGAAGACGTGGCGGCGAATCAGGTGTGCGCCGACCTGCTCCAGCCACTCCGGCTCGATCTTCGCGATGCAGCGCGCGAACAGGCGCGAGGTCTCGACCAGTTCGGCGGCGACGATCCAGCGCCCCGCCTTCTTGGCCAGCGCCGAGCCGGGGTGGATGAAATACTTGATGCCGCGCGCACCGAAGTAATTCTTGTCTTCTTCGTTGATCAGGCCGAGGTGGCCGAGCAGGCCGGTCAGCAGCGCCTTGTGGATGGCTGTCGTAACTCGCGGGCAGCTGGTTTTCCTTCCAGCCGTGCTCGTGGCAGAGCGTCATCAACTGCCCATGCACGTCGCGCCATTCGCGCAGCCGCAGCCAGTTGATGAAGTTCTCCCGGCACCACTGGCGCTGCTTGTTCGACGACTCGTGCTTCCACACCTCGTCGGCGGCATGCCACAGCTTGAGATAGGAGAGAAATTCGGACTTCTCGTCCTTCCACTTCGCATGCGCCTGGTCGGCCGCCGCCGCGCGTTCCTGCGGCCGGTCGCGCGGGTCCTGCGTGCCGAGCGCGGCGGCGATGACCAGCATCTCCTTCAGGCAGCCGTGCTCGCGCGCGGCGAGGATCATGCGGCCGATCTTCGGGTCGAGCGGCAGTTTTGCCAGTTCGCGACCGACGGCGGTAAGCGCCTTGCTCGTCTCGTCGATGGCGCCGAGTTCGGCGAGCAGGGTGTAGCCATCGGCGATCATGCGCGGCAGCGGCGCTTCGAGGAAGGGAAAATCCTCGACGTCGCCAAGGTGCAGCGACTTCATGCGCAGGATCACACCGGCGAGCGAGGAGCGCAGGATTTCCGGATCGGTGTAGGGCGCGCGTTTGTTGAAGTCGTCCTCGGCGTAGAGGCGGAAACAGATGCCCGACGAGACGCGCCCGCAACGCCCGGCTCGCTGGTTGGCCGCCGCGCGCGCGATGGCCTCCACCTGCAACTGCTCGACCTTGTTGCGATGCGAGTAACGCTTGACGCGCGCCAGCCCGGAATCGACGACGTAGCGGATGCCCGGCACCGTCAGCGAAGTCTCGGCAACGTTGGTCGCCAGCACCACGCGCCGGCCCTGGTGCGGCGCAAACACGCGCGCTTTGCTCCTGCGCGGTCTGGCGGGCGAACAGCGGCAGCACTTCCAGCCCCGGCGGATGGTGTTTTCTTAACGCCTCCGCCGCCTCGCGAATCTCGCGCTCGCCGGGCAGGAAGACCAGCACGTCGCCCGGCCCCTCGCGATGCGCCTCGCTCACCGCATCGACGATGGCATCGTTCAGGTCGGCATCCTTGCGCTCGTCGAAGGGCCGGTAGCGCGTCTCGATCGGATAGAGCCGGCCCGAGACCTCGATGATCGGCGCGCCGTCGAAGTGCTTGCTGAATCGCTCGGCATCCAGCGTCGCCGAGGTCACGATCAGCTTCAGATCGCGCCGTCTCGCCAGCACCGACTTTAGATAGCCGAGCAGAAAGTCGATGTTGAGCGAGCGCTCGTGCGCCTCGTCGATCAGGATCGTGTCGTATTGGCGCAGCAGCGGATCGGTCTGCGTCTCGGCCAGCAGGATGCCGTCGGTCATCAGCTTGATGTAGCTCTCGGGCGTGGTCTTGTCGGTGAAGCGGATCTTGTAGCCGACGTAGCGGCCCAGCTCGGATTTCAGTTCCTGCGCGATGCGGCTGGCGGTGGCGCGCGCGGCGATGCGGCGCGGCTGGGTGTGGCCGATCAGGCCCTTGAGGCCGCGGCCGAGTTCGAGGCAGATCTTCGGCAGTTGCGTGGTCTTGCCCGAACCGGTCTCGCCGCAGATGACGACCACCTGATGCTTCTGGATCGCCGCCGCGATCTCGGCGCGGCGCACGTTGACCGGCAGAGCCTCGTCATACGCGATGGCCGGACGCGCCGCCCGGCGGGCTTCCGGATCGAACTTCATCGACCCGCGCGCGTCTTTGTCTTTGCCAGTCTCGACAAGGGGAGGAACAGGCACAACTCGTCATCCAGCGTCGACTCGAAATGCAAGCGCCGATAGAACTCGGCGACTTGGGCATCCTTGGCATCCACCACCACGGCATACAAGCCAATGCGCGCGGAGAACTCGATCGCCAGTTGCAGGGCAAACGCCAGCAGATCGAGACCGACCCCCTGCCCCTGCGCTTTTTTATCCACCGCAAGACGACCGATGCGCAACATCGGTACTGGCTGGCGTGGCAACTTCAGTTGCGCCGGCAGTGCTCGCGCCTCAACCTGCCCGACGGCAACGGTGATAAAGCCGACCACATCGGCGCCATTCCCGGCGAGCGCCACATAGGTTTTGCCGAAGCCGCGTCGTTGCTGCTGTCCGGCCAATCGTCGCAGAAAATCGTTGAGTGCGGCGACGCCGCAATCGAATCCAACGCGGCAATGCCGGCCGTCCAGCAACTCGATATGTGCTGCCATTCAGCGGCGCGCCATCAACGCCCGCAACGCTTCATTCGGTTCCGAAGGATTTTCACAGGCGGCAATGAAAGCCTCGAATGCCTCTTGCGAAAGTACCAGCGTGTCGTTGTCCTCCACCACCCGGCGCGCGGCATCGTAGGCGTTCTGCAACATGAAGCTGGACACGGTGGTACCCATCAGCGCGGCGGCGCGCTCGATCAGCGCCTTGGCCTCGGGGCTGGTACGGAGATTGATGCGGGCACTTTCTGCAGAACGGGCAGAACGGTCTTCTATGGTCGCGGTGGTCATGGCTTGACTCCTGTTTGGCTACGCGACAAATTGTACGTCAATTTGCCACAACCAAAGGCGGCGCCCGTACAAGGGCAAAAACCTCACGGAGGCAAACGCGTGGATCGACGGCAATATGACCTACTGGGCGAGCTTGTGAATGGTGAAGATGCCCAAACCAGTCATCAGCAGCGAGCCGAACAGGTGCAGGCTCGCCGCGCCCACTGCCCAGCCGTAGCGTGCGTTCTGGATCAGATGCACGACCTCGGCGGAAAAAGTCGAGAAAGTGGTAAGCGCACCAAGAAAGCCGGTGACGAAGAACAATTTCAACTCGGGCGACAGCTCGACGTTGATGTGGAACACCGCGACCGCCGCGCCGATCAGATAGCCGCCGACCAGGTTGGCCGCCAGCGTGCCGAGCGGGATGACGGAAAACAGCGGATTGAGCCACAGTCCCAAGCCATAGCGCAGCCAGGCGCCGAACACGGCGCCGATGCCGATGGCAAGAAAGGCAGTTGCATTCATGGGTTCCCATTCTACGTCGCGACGGTAGAATTGCCGCTTTGCACCAAGCCCCTGCCGATCATGGCCGAACCGGAAACCAAAGTCTCTAACTTCATTCGCAACATCGTCGAAGCCGACCTTGCCACCGGCAAGTACGCTAGCGTAAGGACGCGCTTCCCGCCGGAGCCGAACGGCTATCTGCACTTCGGCCATGCCAAGTCGATCTGCCTCAACTTCGGCCTCGCGCAGGATTACGGCGGCGCCTGCCACCTGCGTTTCGACGACACCAACCCCGAGAAAGAGGAGCAGGAATACGTCGATGCCATCATCGACGCGGTGCATTGGCTTGGCTTTGACTGGGGCGAAAACCAGTTCTTCGCCTCGAACTATTTTCAGTCGATGTACGACTTTGCCGAGAAACTGATCGAGGCCGGCCACGCCTACGTCGATTCGCAGACCGCCGAGGAAATGCGTGCCAGCCGCGGCACACTGACGGAAGCAGGCAAACCTTCGCCCTATCGCAACCGCACGCCCGCGGAGAACCTCGACCTGTTTCGCCGCATGAAGGCCGGGGAGTTCGCCGACGGCACCCACGTACTGCGCGCGAAGATCGACATGGCGTCCGGCAACATCAACCTGCGCGACCCGGCGATCTACCGCATCCGCCACGCCGAACACCACAATACCGGCAACACCTGGTGCGTCTATCCGATGTACACCTACGCGCACCCGATCGAGGACGCGCTGGAGAACATCACGCACTCGCTTTGTACGCTGGAGTTCGAGGACCAGCGGCCGTTCTACGATTGGCTGTTGCAGCATCTCGCCGCACTCGGCTGCGTGAACACGCCGCTGCCGCAGCAGCTCGAATTCGCCCGGCTCAACCTCACCTACGTCGTACTGTCGAAGCGCAAGCTGATCCAGTTGGTTCGACGAAAAGTATGTCGCAGGCTGGGACGATCCGCGCCTGCCGACGCTGGTCGGCGCACGCCGGCGCGGCTATACGTCCCAAGGGTTTCGCTCATTTGCCGAGATGATCGGCGTGACCAAGTCGGATTCGCTGATCGACTACAGCGTCTTCGAAGAATGCCAGCGCACCGTACTCAACGAAACAGCACCGCGCCGCATCGCCGTACTCGACCCGCTCAGGCTCATCATCGACAACTATCCGGACGGGCAATCCGAGGAATGCTTCGCCCCCAACCATCCGCAGAAACCCGAGTGGGGCAAGCGTCCCGTGCCGTTCTCCAGCGAACTCTGGATCGAACGCGAGGACTTCGTCGAGACGCCGCCGAAGGGTTACTTCCGCCTGTTCCCCGGCAACAAGGTACGGCTGCGCTATGGCTTCGTCGTCGAATGCACCGGCTGCGACAAGGATGCGGCCGGGAATGTCACTGCCGTGCATTGCAATTATTTCGCTGATTCAAAATCCGGCACAGCGGGTGCGGACACCTACAAGGTGAAGGGCAACATCCACTGGGTGTCGGCAAAGCACGCCTACGCTGCCGAAGTGCGGCTCTACGACCGACTGTTCAAGGTACCCGATCCGGGTGCCGGCGGGCGGGACTTCCTCGCCGACATCAACCCGGATGCCAAGCGCGTCATTGCCGTGCAGCTCGAGCCGGCGCTCAGGGATGCCCTGCCTGAAGAACGCTTCCAGTTCGAGCGCCATGGCTACTTCGTCACCGACCGCATCGACGCGCTACCGGGCGCACCGGTGTTCAATCGCACGGTGACACTCAAGGATTCCTGGACCAAGGAGAAATAATAGTATGGCCCCCCACGCTCACACTCGTTCGCTGCCCCCCACAGGGGGGCGCATGCCCTCTTGGGACTGCCCGGCAAGGGCATGATCATGCGCACGCCCACCCGCAAACCCGCTGCCAAGCCAGTGGCCAAACCCGCCGCAAAACCCCGCACTTCGCGGACTACCGCCGCCAAGCCGGTTACCAAAGCCGTGACCAAGCCGGTCGCCAAGCCCCGCCTGCGGGCCGAGCCCCGGGCCGCCGGCGCGGGCGACATCGGGCCGACCAGCTCGCCGGAACACATCGAAAACTTTGCCATCGGGCAGGCCGTCGATGCCGCCCAGCAGGCCCGCCTGGCAGCGATGCGCGACATCGTTTCCGGCACCACGCCGGAAGAGGCCCGCGGCCTCTTGCGCGGCCTGATCAAGGAGCAGCGCCTGGTACTCGATACGGCCAGCGCCAACCCGGATCAGGAGCTTGCGCCCGACTGGCGGAGAGGCGGCTATCCGTACAAGAACCTGATGACGCGCCGCAATTACGAGCGGCAGAAGTACCGCCTGCAGGTCGAGTTGCTGAAATTGCAGGCGTGGGTCAAGGAAACCGGCCAGCGCGTCGTGGTCCTGTTCGAGGGGCGCGACGCCGCCGGCAAGGGCGGCACGATCAAGCGCTTCATGGATCACCTGAACCCTCGTGGCGCGCGCGTGGTGGCGCTGGAAAAGCCCTCGGAGACCGAACGTGGCCAGTGGTATTTTCAGCGCTATGTGCGACACCTGCCGACCGCCGGCGAGATCGTGATGTTCGACCGCTCCTGGTACAACCGCGCCGGAGTCGAGCGCGTCATGGGTTTTTGCAACGACGCCGAATACCAGGAATTCATGCGCCAGGTGCCGGAGTTCGAGCGCATGATGGTGCGCAATGGCACGCACCTCATCAAGTTCTGGTTTTCGGTGTCGCGCGAAGAGCAGCGCCGCCGTTTCAAGGAGCGCCGCGTGCATCCGCTCAAGCAATGGAAACTGTCGCCCATCGACCTCGCTTCGCTCGACAAGTGGGGCGACTACACCAAGGCCAAGGAAGCGATGTTCTTCTACACCGACACGGCGGATGCGCCCTGGACGGTCGTCAAGTCGGACTGCAAGAAGCGCGCACGGCTGAATGCGATGCGCTACATCCTGCATCGCCTGCCCTACCAGAACAAGGATGCGGACCGCATCGGGGCGCTCGACCCGCTGATCGTCGGCCGCGCCAACGTGGTGTACGAGCAAGGCGAGGCGCAAGGCGTACCAATCCTCTAACCTGGAAACCTCACTTTTCAATCATCCGCACCAAGCCATGGCCCAATACGTAATGTCGATGCTCCGCGTGAGCAAGATCGTTCCCCCGAAGCGTCAGATCATCAAGGACATCTCGCTGTCCTTCTTCCCCGGCGCCAAGATCGGCCTGCTCGGTCTCAACGGCTCGGGCAAGTCCACCGTACTGCGCATCATGGCCGGTGAGGACAAGGAATACGACGGCGAAGTGCAACACCTGCCGGGCATCTCGATCGGCTACCTGCCGCAGGAACCGCAGCTCGATCCGGACAAGACCGTGCGCGAGGAGGTGGAGGCCGGACTCGGCGCCGTCCTGGAGGCCCAGCAGAAGCTGGAAGAAATCTACGCGGCCTACGCCGAACCGGACGCCGATTTCGACAAGCTCGCCGAAGAGCAGGCCAAGTACGAGGCCATCATCTCCGTCTCTGGCGCCGACAGCGAAACCCAGCTGGAAATCGCCGCCGACGCACTGCGCCTGCCACCCTGGGACGCCAGGATCGGCCCGCTCTCCGGCGGCGAGAAGCGCCGCGTCGCGCTCTGCCGCCTGCTGCTGTCGCGCCCCGACATGCTGCTGCTCGACGAACCGACCAACCACCTCGACGCCGAATCGGTCGAGTGGCTCGAGCAATTTCTGGTGCGCTTTCCCGGCACCGTGGTCGCCGTCACGCACGATCGCTACTTCCTCGACAACGCGGCCGAGTGGATCCTCGAACTCGACCGCGGCCACGGCATTCCGTGGAAGGGTAACTACTCCTCATGGCTGGAACAGAAGGAAGCGCGGCTGGAAACCGAGCAGAAACAGATCGACGCTCACATGAAGGCGATGAAAGAGGAGCTGGCATGGGTGCGCAGCAACCCGAAGGCGCGCCAGGCCAAATCAAAGTCGCGCATCGCCCGCTTTGAAGAGCTGTCGAGCCAGGAGCACCAGAAGCGCAACGAAACCCAGGAAATCTTCATCCCGCCCGGCGAGCGCCTTGGCAACGAGGTCATCACCTTCGAGGGCGTCAGCAAGGCCTACGGCGACCGCTTGCTGATCGACAATCTGTCATTTGCCGTACCGCCCGGCGCCATCGTCGGCATCATCGGCCCCAACGGCGCCGGCAAGTCCACGCTGTTCCGCATGATCACCGGCCAGGAGCAGCCCGATAGCGGAAAAGTTGGCGTTGGCAGCACGGTGAAGCTGGCCTACGTCGACCAGTCACGCGATGCGCTGGACGGCACCAAGACCGTTTTCGAGGAAATCTCCGGCGGCGCCGATATCCTCACCGTCGGCAGGTTCGAGACGCCCAGCCGCGCTTACATCGGCCGCTTCAACTTCAAGGGCGGCGACCAGGGCAAGCAGGTCGGCACCCTTTCCGGGGGCGAACGTGGCCGCCTGCACCTGGCCAAGACGCTCATCGCCGGCGGCAACGTGCTGCTGCTCGACGAGCCGTCGAACGATCTCGACGTCGAAACCTTGCGCGCGCTCGAAGACGCCTTGCTCGAATTCGCCGGCTGTGTGCTGGTGATCTCGCACGACCGCTGGTTCCTCGACCGCATCTGCACCCACATCCTCGCTGCCGAGGGCGAATCACAGTGGAATTTCTTCGCCGGCAACTACCAGGAATACGAGGAAGACAAGCGCAAGCGCCTCGGCGAGGAAGGTGCGAAGCCGCACCGGCTGCGCTACAAGCCGATCTCTCGTTAAAAAGTCGGTGCTGGCGAGACGGCGGTTTATACGGCGCGGAGCTTCTCGCCAGCCGCTGCCAGCGTTGCCTCGCCCTTGGCGAAGCAGAAGCGGATCAGGCCCGGGTAGCTATTGTCGCTGCCATCGGGCATGAAGGCCGAGACGGGGATCACTGCGACGCCCTTCTCGATGGTCAGCCAGCGCGCGAATTCCGTGTCCGGCATGGCGCTGATTTTGTCGTAACGCGCCAACTGGAAGTAGGTGCCGTCGCTCGGCAACAGGTCGAAGCGCGAACCTTCCAGCTGCTTCCTGAAGAAATCGCGTTTGGCCTGATAGAACGCCGCCAGCCCGGTGGCGAAGCCCGGCTCGGCGCGCATGAAGTCGGCGAGCGCCCACTGCGACGGGTGATGCACGGTAAACACGTTGAACTGATGCACCTTGCGGAACTCGGCCGTCAGCGCGGCAGGCGCAAGGCAATACGCGACTTTCCAGCCGGTGATGTGATAGGTCTTGCCGAAGCTCGAGACGACGAAACTGCGTTCGCGCAGTTCCGGGGTGCGCGCGAGGCTTTCGTGCCGACCGCCGGTCGGGCTGTCGGCGAAGACGATGTGCTCGTATACCTCGTCACCCAGCAGCACGATGTCGGTGTTGCGCACGAGCTTTGCAAGTGCCGCCATGTCGTCCGCTGTCCATACCGTGCCCGTCGGATTGTGCGGCGTGTTGAGGATGATCATGCGCGTGCGCGGTCCGATGGCGGCGGCAACTTCGGCCCAGTCGGGACGGAAAGCCGGCGGCCGCAGCTTGATGACGCGCGCCGTACCCCCTTGCAGCGTGATCGCGGGAAGATAGCTGTCATACACCGGCGCGAAGACGATCACCTCGTCGCCCGGCCGCACGCAGGCGGTGATGGCAGTGAACAAGGCCTGCGTCGCGCCCGCCGTGACGGTGATCTCGCTCTCGACATCGTAGTGCGCACCGTACAACGCTGCCGCCTTTTCCGCGATCGCCTCGCGCAGCGGCGCCACGCCGGCCATCGGCGGATACTGGTTCGCACCGGCCTGCATGTAATGCGTCACACGCTCCAGCAGCAAGGCGGGCGGCGAGAAATCGGGAAAACCCTGCGACAGGTTGATGGCCCCGGATTCGGCGGCCAGTCGCGACATGACGGTAAATATCGTGGTGCCGACATGCGGCAGGCGGGAGGGAAGAACTGGGTGCATCGCGGCCTACTCCAGGTTAGCGGGTTGAAAGAGTGTTGCCTCTTCCGTCGCGGGTAAGGGCTGGGCGAACAGGTTGCCCTGAAACTGCCGGCAACCCAGTGCCAGCAGCGCATCGCGCTGCGCAACCGTCTCGACGCCTTCGGCAAGAATGTCCAGCCCCAAGCCGCGCCCCAGGCCGACGATAGCCGCAACAATCGCCGCATCTTCCGCGTCGCTGCCCAGTTCGCGCACAAAGCTGCAATCGATCTTCAGCCGGGAGAAAGGGAAGCGTTTGAGCGCGACGAGGTTCGAATAACCGGTGCCGAAATCGTCTATGGAGAGCAGCACGCCGAGCGCGGCAAGCTCTTCGAGCCGGGCCTGTGCCGCTTCAACGTCGTGGGAAAGCGCGGCCTCGGTGATTTCCAGTTCGAGCAGGCGGGCGGGCTGGCCGGTCTCGGCGAGGATGGCGTGAATGTCCGCAATCAGGTTCTTGTGTCTGAACTGGCGCGGCGAAAGATTGATCGAGACGGGCAGCAACGGCCGCCCGGCTTCCTGCCACAGGCGGTTCTGCCGCAGCGCGGTGTGCAGTACCCAGGCGCCGATGGGCTGGATCAGGTCGGCTTCTTCGGCCACGGGGATGAATTCGGCGGGCGAAATATCGCCCGCGACCGGATCATGCCAGCGCAGCAGGGCCTCGACGCCGGAAACGGCATGCCGGCCATAATCGACCAGCGGCTGATAGACCAGTGAAAACTGCCCCTTCTCGAGCGCAGTCACCAGACGGTGTTCAATGAGGAACAAACGCTGGGCGGCTTCCGATAGCCGTGCCGAAAAGAAATGGAACTGGTTGCGGCCGCTGCGCTTGGCGTTATACATCGCCGTGTCGGCGCGTTTCATCAGCGCGTAGGCCTCGTCGCCATCCTCGGGGTAAAGGCTGATGCCGATCGAAGTGGAGATGCGCAGTTCGTGCCCGGCAATCTGGGCCGGCGGGACGAATCCGGCGATGATCTTTTCGGCAACGCGCGCGGCGTCATCGACGTCGGCGAGGTCCTGCAGGACGATGATGAATTCGTCGCCACCCAGGCGCGCCACGGTATCCACGGCGCGTACCGTCATACGCAAACGCCGCGCCACTTCCTTCAGCAATTCGTCGCCGATTTCGTGGCCGAGGCTGTCGTTGATCGTCTTGAAGCGATCCAGGTCGAGGAACATGACGCCCACGCGCCCCCGCTTGCGGGCTGCCTGCGTCAGGGCGTGTTGCAGGCGATCATGCAACAGCGCACGGTTGGGCAGCCCGGTCAGGGCATCATGGTGCGCAATATGCCAGATGCGCTGCTCCGCCTGCAGGCGCTCGAAGACCTCGTCCTGCAACTTGGCATTCGCGGCCGACAACTCGGCCGTGCGCTCGATCACGCGCTGTTCGAGTTCGTCGTGCGCATCCTGCAAAGCCTCGCGTACGGCGCGTTCCTCGGTAATGTCCTCGGTAATCCAGATCGTGCCATCCTGCGGGCGATGCGGGTCGATGGCCTTGGCCGAAAGGCGGCACCAGAACAGGCTGCCGTCCTGCCGGCACATTTCTGTTTCGGTACGAAAGGGCAGGCCGGCCGCCAGGATGGGGCCCGCCTCGGCGCCAACCGTCTCGTAAGCCTGCTCCGATGGATACAGTGCGCGGCCCGGCAGCCCGACGAAACTTTGTGCGGCATAGCCAAACATCTGCGCGAACATGAGGTTGCCGCGCACCAGCAGACGGTTGCGTGTGAACAGGATGCCGACCGTCGCATTTTCGAGAATCGCCCGCAGGTCGAGCAGCGCTTGCGACAAGGACTGGCCACCGAAAGCCGCTTCTTCGCCCCGCCGCCCCGCCGAGCGCCGATCCGTACCGCGGCGCTCGCCGCTCTCGCCGCTCACGTCGCTCATGTCGCCGGGGTACTGCGTTCGAGAACGCTCAACAACCGCGAAGTGTCATCCTTGCCCCAGCCTGCCGCCATCAGGCCATCGAGCTGTTGCATCACAGTACCGGCCACCGGCAGAGGCACATTCTGACGCGTCGCCTCGGCCATTGTCATGACGAAATCCTTGTGATGCAGACGCGCTTCGACGCCGGCCGCGAAGTCGCGTGCCGCCATCTTGCCACCAAAAACATCCAGCACGCGCGATCCCGCCGAGCCACCGAGCATCGCCTCGCGCACCCTGCCGAAATCAACCCCTGCCGCATTGGCCAGCCGCGCGGCCTCCGCCGTCGCCTCGATGGCGGCAACCATCACCAACTGGTTGCAGGCCTTCGCCACCTGTCCGGCGCCCACCTCACCCACCCGCACGACCGTCTTGCCAAGACAGGAAAACAGCGGGGCCAGCCGTCCTGCCAGCGCCAAGTTTCCACCCCACATGATGGCGAGCGTCGCTGCACGCGCACCTGCCGTACCACCGGACACAGGCGCATCGACGAAATGGATGGAACGCTCCGCATAACGCGCCGCGATGCCGCGCGCCGACGACGGTGCAATGGTGGAGAAATCGAGGTGGATGCTGTCCGGCGCAAAACCCGCGATGAGCTGTGCGGCGAGGCCTTCCACGTCGGCGCTGCCGGTAACGTTGGTACAAACAATTGCGCATTGCCGCGCCAGCTCGGCAGGACTATCGGCCCATCGCGCACCACGCGCCAGAAGAAAGTCGGCGCTGGCGGGACGGCGACTCCAGACGGTGAGTTCATGGCCGGCGGCAATCAGGTGCTCGGCCATCGGCCGGCCCATGCCGCCGAACCCGATGAAACCGAGGCGCACTTCAGGCGCCTGTCACTGCCTTGGTGATCAGCGGCGCCAGCGGCGCGGGCAGCTTGAGCTGGCCGGACAGGACGAAGGCATGGGCGCGCTCGGACATTTTCTTCCAGGTCTTGCGGATGATTTCGAGCCACTTCTCTTCGGTGTAATCGACATGCTGGCCGGCGAAGCCGAGCATGTAATGCTCGATGAAGACCAGGTCGGCGACGTCCTCGAGCATTTGCGTGTCGGGATTGACCTTGAGGCCGCGCTTGCCGACAGCCTGCTTGACGCGCTCGATAGTCGCAGCATCGTAGCCGGCTTGCTGCATCAGTCCGCCGACGGTCTCAGCGTGGAATTTGTAGAGGCCGGTGCGCCACTGCAGGTAGCCTTCACGCGTCATCGGGTAGCTCTCACGCGGCGTTTTCCAGCGCTGGATGTGCTGGGCACGCACGGCGATCTTCTGCGCGTCGTCAGCCTCGGGGGCGTAACGGCCGATCATCTCGCTCATGCGCTGTCCGTAGAGCAGTTCGCGCGGGACTTGCTTGCCGGCGGCATCGGCATCCTGGCGCGGATCTTCGGCATTGGCGGCATCGATCAGCGCAACGGCACGGTCGAACAGGGAAGTGGTCATTCTTGGCTCCTGATTTGAAGTTGCTCAGTGTACTGCGATGGCATTCAGGAACAACCGCCGGTCTTGCAGCTGGCCGGGGGGGCGGTGGGTACGCCGAGCTTCTTGAGGATAGTGTCGAGCGGACAGAAGGTGGTGAAACCGCTCTGGAACAGGTTGGCGCCGACGAAGAGGGTGAACCACAGCCAGCTCATCTGCGCCAGGTTGGCCTGGCCCGCTATGTGGGCGAGGCCGAGAGACAGCATGATGAAGAAGCCGGCGATGATGCGGACGATGCGATTGACAGTCATGGTGTTGCTCCTGCAGAGAGGGAAGAAATGCGGCTCTTCATGGCCGCGTAGTAAAGCACCGGAATCACCACCAATGTCAGCACGGTGGAAACGAAGATGCCAAAGATCAACGACAGTGCGAGGCCCGAGAAGATTGGATCATCGAGGATGAACAGCGCACCGAGCATCGCCGCCAGCCCGGTCAGGGCGATCGGCTTGGCGCGAATCGCGGCGGACTGGATGACGGCCTCGGCGAAGTCCATGCCCTCGCCCACCTGCTGGTTGATGAAGTCAACGAGCAGGATCGAGTTACGCACGATGATACCGGCCAGCGCGATCATGCCGATCATCGAGGTTGCCGTGAATTGCGCGCCGAACAGCGCATGGCCGGGCATCACGCCGATGATGGTGAGCGGGATCGGCGCCATGATGATGAGCGGCACGAGGTAGCTCTTGAACTGCGCGACGACCAGCAGGTAAATGAGGATCAGGCCGATCGCGTAGGCCGCGCCCATGTCGCGGAAGGTTTCGTAGGTGACCTGCCACTCGCCATCCCACTTGATGGCGTAGCCGGCGTAGGGATCCTTCGGCTGCTTGATGAAGTATTCGCCGAGTGTGCCGCCCTGCTCAAGTTTCAAATCCTTCAGCTTCGAACGAATATCGAACATGCCGTAGAGCGGGGAGTCCAGTTTTCCGCCCATGTCGCCGGTGACATACACCACCGGCAGCAAATCCTTGTGATAGACGACCCGCTCGCGGGGAGCCGGCTTCGCCTCCACAAGCTCCGAGATCGGCACGAGCTGGCCGCCATAGGCCGGCAGCGCGCGCACCTTGAGCTTGAGCAGTGCATCGAGCGTGGACTGCCGCTCGGCCGGCAGGGTGATGCGTACGGGAATCTCGTACTTCGCCTCGCCGTCGTGCATGGGTGTTACATCCTCGCCGGTGAGGCCCATGCGCACCGTCTCGACGATGTCCTTTTGCGCGACGCCGAGCAATGCGGCCTTGGCCTGATTGACACGCAGCACCACCTTGCCGGCATCTTCGTCGATGCTGTCATCGACGCCGAGGATGTCGGCCGTGCTCTCGAAGGCAGCGCGCACTGTTTTCGCGACTTCGATCTGGCCGGCGTAGTCCGGGCCATAGACCTCGGCGACAATCGGCGAGAGCACCGGCGGGCCGGGCGGCACCTCGACAATCTTGGCGTTGCCACCGCTCTTCAGCGCAACCGCGATGAGGCGGTCGCGCACCGCTACGGCGATCTCGTGGCTCTGGCGGTCGCGGTGGTGCTTGTTGACCAGATTCACCTGAATATCGCCCATCTCGGAATTGGCGCGCAGGTAATACTGGCGCACCAATCCATTGAAGTTGATCGGCGCGGCCGTGCCGGCGTAGGCCTGATAGTCCTTGATCTCGGGCACCTGCGCCAGTTCGGCGGCCATCTCGCGCAGCACGCGCACAGTTTCTTCGACCGGCGTGCCGACCGGCATGTCGAGCACCACCTGGAATTCGCTCTTGTTGTCGAAGGGCAGCATCTTCAGCACGACGAGTTTGAAAACCCCCAGCGAGTTCGCGGCCAGGATGGCCAGCACGATGCCGATCCATAGCTTGGTGCGCGCCCGGCTGCCCCCATGCGGATCGAGGAAGGGCGACAGGGAGCGGCGGAAGAAGCGTTCGAGTTTCGTCTCGGCCACAGCTTCGCCATGGCCATGCGCACTGTGCGCTTGTGGCTTCATCAACTTGAGTGCGAGCCAGGGTGTGACGATGAAGGCGATGGCCAGCGAGATGAACATGCCCATCGAAGCATTGATCGGGATCGGACTCATGTAGGGGCCCATCAATCCGCTGACGAAGGCCATCGGCAACAGTGCCGCGATCACGGTGAAGGTAGCGAGAATGGTCGGGCCGCCCACTTCATCCACCGCACCGGGGATGATTTCCCAGAGCTTTTTCGCCGGGTAGAGCGCATGCCAGCGGTGGATATTTTCGACCACGACGATGGCGTCGTCGACGAGGATGCCGATGCTGAAAATGAGGGCAAAGAGCGAGACGCGGTTGAGCGTGAAGCCCCAGGCCCACGAAGCGAACAATGTCGCGGCCAGCGTCAGCGCCACGGCTGTACCGACGATCACGGCTTCGCGCCGGCCGAGTGCGAAGAGCACCAGCAAGACCACGAACGCGGTAGCGAACACCAGCTTGCCGATCAGCTTCTGCGCCTTGTCGGTCGCCGTTTCACCATAATTGCGCGTCACGGTGAATTCGACGCCATCGGGAATCACCGTGCCTTTGAGCGACTCCATGCGCGCGATCACGCCCGCCGCCACATCGGCGGCATTCACGCCCGGCTTCTTCGATACCGCCAGCGTCACCGCAGGGTACTCATTGCCTTGAGCGCCGTGCCAGACATAGCGGCTCGGCTGGTCGGGGCCATCGATCACCTGCGCGACATCCGACATGAATACCGGCTTCTTGTTGAACACGCCGACAACCAGCTTGCGCACGTCGGCGGCGGATTCGATGTAGGTGCCGGTCTGGACGAGGATTTCCTTGTTGCCGCTGACGAGGCTACCGGAGGGCTGCGAGGCGTTGGAGACCTGCAAGGCCGCTTTCAGATCCTGCGCGGTGATGCCGTAGGCGGAGAGGCGATCGGCGTCCAGCATCACGCGCACGACATGGCCGGGGCCGCCGAGGGTGGCGACGTCGCGCGTGCCAGGAATGCGCTTCAACTCGATCTCGACCGCACGCGACACCTGCTGCATCTCGAAGCCCGACTTGTCGGCATCGGCACTCCAGAAGGTCAGCGAAACGATCGGCACATCGTCGATGCCTTTCGGCTTGACGATCGGCGTACCGACGCCCAGGTTGGGCGACACCCAGTCGCTGTGGGCGTTGATCGTGTCGTAGAGGCGCACCAGCGCCTGGATCGGCTCTTCGCCTACCTGGTACTGCACCGTGATGACCGCCATGCCGGGCCGCGACACCGAGTAGACGTGCTCGATGCCGGCGATGCGTGCCAATACCTGTTCGGCCGGCCGGGCGACAAGGTTCTCCACATCCTTCACCGTCGCGCCGGGAAAGGGAATGAAGACATTGGCCATCGTCACGTTGATCTGCGGCTCTTCCTCGCGCGGCGTGATCAGCGTGGCGAAGATGCCCAGCAGCAGCGCGACCAGCGCGACCAGCGGCGTCAGTGCGTTGCGGAGAAAATACGCCGCGATGCGTCCCGAAATACCCATGATTTATTTAGCCGGGGCGGCTTGCTTGAGTTCGATGCCGGTCTTGACCGGGTCGAGGCTCACCGTGTCGCCGGCCGCAAGACCCGACAGAACTTCGAGCTCGCCATCCGCAACCGGCTCACCCAGGCGCACCAGGCGCAGCATCGGCTTGTCTGCGCCGAGGACATACACGGCACTGATTTCGCCACGGCGGATGACGGTCGCCGCCGGCACGGTGAGCTTCTGCGCCCTGCCGACGACGAAATGTGCGCGCGCCGCCATGCCCGGCACCAGACCGTCCAGTCCCGTGACCGGCAGGTAGATGCGGGCCGTGGCCGTATGACTTTGCGCATCGACGGTGGGCAACACCTCGAAGCGCACGCCGTCCAGCCAGCGCCGACTTTCGGGAAACTCGACCTTCACCGCCGTCGCCTTCTGTGCGTCCTTCAACTTGTATTGGGGAATGCTGGCGACTGCACGCAGTCCCTGCGGGTCGAAAACGGTAATGAGTGGCTTGCCCGGCATGGCCAGATCGCCCAGTTCGGCGTGGCGTACCGCGACGATGCCGGCGAGCGGCGACGTCACTGTGGCATGCGAGGCGCCGGCGCCGGCGCCGGCGGACTGCGCCCGCGCCGACCTGAGCGTTGCCTCGGCCTGATCGAGCGCGGCATGACTGACGAATTTCTGTTTGAAGAGATTTTGCGTGCGCGTGTAGTTCGCCTCGGCCTGCACGAGTTGCGCCCGTGCGGCAGCCGCGTTTTCGGTCGCCTCGCGCGCATCGATGCGCATCAACACCTGCCCGGCCTGCACGCGCTGGCCGGCCTCGGCATTCACCGCAATGATGCGGCCGGACACCTGCGTCAACACCGTCGCCTGCCTCGTCGCCTCGATCACCGCCTCGGCGGGCAGGGTGGTTGCCACCTCGCGTAATTCGACAGTACGCGTGGCTGTCTGCGCAACCGCCGGCGCTACAGTCACGGCGGTCGCTATAGCGCAAACAGCCAGCCGGATTCTAAGTTGGGGTATGGATATCGTTTTCATTATGAATATAAGTATATCCTAATGCTATATATTCAAGCTTTGGCTATGGCGTGGGCAGCCATTGCCTCGATCACGCCTTCAACCTCGCCGACGCAATCCACCACCTCGAATTCGATGCCCGGATGCCGTCCCATCGCCTCGCCGAGGAGTTCCGGCAGATCCTTGAGCACATGCCGTCCCGGCGCGAAAAAGATGGGCACCACGCGGATCTGCGTCACACCCAGCGAGGCCAGCATCGAAATACCCGCCTCCAGTGGTGGCTCCGTCAACTCGAGAAAACCGATCTCGACCGGCACATCAGGTTGCAGGGTTTCCACCATGGAGCGGATGCGCTTGAAAGGACCAATGTACTCCGGATTACGGGCGCCGTGGCCAAACAGGATGATGCCTTTCATTGTTCGATCTCCTTCCAGATATTGCGACAATGCGTTTCGCGGATGAACCATGCGGCAATGGCGCCGAGCCAGGCAGCGACGGCAATCAGCAGTAGCCCCCAGCGGTAGTCTTCGGGCGCATAGAGCCGTACGCCATTCGCCATTGCACCGCTCCAGCGCTGATCCATGATCCAGCCAACCGCCGGCTGCAGCAGTGCCCCCATCAAAAAACCGCCCATGTTGGCGACTGACGTGAACATGCCCGACAGCGCCGGCGGATTCACTTCCTTGGCACAGGCCCAACTGAGGGTAAAACTCGCCGTCATCAGGCCCATCAACCCAAACAACAGATAGGTCGCGACCGGCGGCAAGGCAAGCCCCGACAGCCACACCGGCCAGATCGCACTATAGATCAGCGCACTGGCGACGATCACCGGCTTGCGCCGGCGCAAGCGGTCGGACAGCGTGCCGATCAACAGGCAGCCGATCGCGAAACCCGCGAAGTAAAGCGACAGATGGGCGCTGGCGGAGTCGCGCGTCATGCCCATCCCCTGCGTGAGGAAGGGCATGGCCCACAATCCACCGAAGGCGAAGAAGCTGCCCGACAGTCCCGCATTCACGAAGGCTGTCGGCCAGGTGGCGCGGTTTTTGACCACACGCAACAGGCCGGTGAGGACCACCGTGCGGTCGAACCCAGGAGCGGGTGCGGAAGCGCCGCCAGCCGTGTCGGGACGGTCGCGCACCAGCAGCCAGCACAGGCTTCCCAGCACGAGGGAAACGATGCCGACGCCGACGAACACGCCGCGCCAGCCGGCTGTTTGCGCCAGCCAGGAGAGTGGCGCGCCGGCCAGTACCGAGCCGAAATTGCCAAGCAGCATCGACATCCCGACCACGCTGGCGAAGCGCTGCTCCTCGAACCATACGGCGATAAGCTTGAGCATCGAGATAAAGACAACCGACACGCCTAACCCGATCAGGGTACGGCCCGCCAGTGCGGCGTCGAGACTGCCGGCCAGCCCGAATAACAGGCTGCCGCCCCCGGCGATCATGCCGCCGAGGAACAGGATGCGGCGCGGCCCCAACGTATCGACAAGGATGCCGGTTGGCACCTGCATGAGCGTATACACGTAGAAGTAGGTCGCCGCCAGCACGCCCAGCGAGGCGGCCGAAGTCTGGAAGCTCGCGGCCAGATCCTGCGCGATGCCTGCCGGCGCGAAACGCTGGAAGAAGGACAGCACATAGGCCGCCACGACCACCATGAGGATAATCAGGCGGCGGCGTTTCTGCTCGGCGGTGAAGTGGGCGGTCATGGCCCGATTGTAACCATGGCCGCTGGGCGCGGCGCGGTGGCGCGCCAATACTGGTGGCGGGACGGCCCAACGCCGACTTTTCAATCGAGGGGCACGATGTCCTGCGGCCGCAGGCAGATTGTGACCATCGCGGCCTGCGCTACGGCGTAGCGCGCCAGGGCGCGCACCGGCAGGCGCATCTGCACACGCACGTCCGGCAATCCCTCGGGGCGCAGCCAGACCAGTGCCTCGGCGCCCAGGACCATGGTCTCTTCCACCGTTGCCGTCAGCCGGTTTTCCAGATGCGGGCCAAGGGGCTTGTCGGGCCGGATCAACAGTACGTTCTCGGGTAGCACGGCAAAATGCGTTTCGCCATCCAGCCGCATCGGCAGCCGCAACGCATGCGGACCCCAGTGCAGCACATCGCCCGCGGCGCGCGCCGTGAAGACGTTGGGAATATCGAGCAGCCGTGCGGCCTCGATGCTGGCCGGTCGCGTCAGCACGTCGCTCACCGGCCCGGCCTGAACAACACGACCGTGACGGATCAACACCAGGTGGGATGCCAGCCGCGCCGCCTCGTCGAGGTCATGGGTCACCAGCAGCACGGTGCAGCCCAGTTGCGCATGCAGGCGGTGCAACTCAAGGTAAAGATGCTTGCGCGTGGCGTAATCGACGGCGGAAAAGGGTTCATCCAGCAGCAGCAGGCGGGGTGAGCGGGCAAGGGCACGGGCCAGCGCCACGCGCTGCTTCTGGCCACCGGAAAGCTCGCTCGGGTAGCGCGTTTCCAGTCCGTCCATATGGGCGAGGCGCAGGCATTCTGCCGCCCGGGCGCGCCGTGCGGCAGCCGGCAGGTGGAGTAGTGCTGCGGCCACATTGCCTTGCGCCGTCAGGTGGGGAAACAGTCCATAGTGCTGCGACACGAAACCGATCGAGCGATCCCGTGTCGGCAGATGCGTCGCGGCATCGTCCCAGACCGCACCGACGAGCGAGATCGCTGCCTGCTGCGTGCGCAGCAGGCCGGCGATGGCGCGCAGGATCGAGGTCTTGCCACTACCGGAGGGGCCGACCAGTGCCGTGATCTGTCCCAGCGGAATCGCAGCGCGGAAGTCGAGCACCGGCGTTGCGTGCGTGAGGTCGATGGCCAGCGTCATGCCAGGCGCCGCTTGCGCATCAGGCGTTCGACGCAGCCGTAGCTCACCGCGATGGTGACGAGCGAAATGATCAGCAGCAGGAGCGACATCGCGCCGGCCGAGCTGTGATCGAATGACTGCGCACGGTCGTAGATGGCGATGGCGACCGTCTGCGTTTCGCCGGGAATGTTGCCGCCGACCATCAGCACCACGCCGAACTCGCCAAGGGTGTGGGCAAAGGTCATCACGCCGGCCGAGAGGATGCCCGGCCAGGCCAGCGGCAACTCGACGCGCAGAAAGGCCTGCCAGCGCGTCATGCCGCAGCATTGCGCCGCTTCGCGCACGTCTGGCGGAATCGCCTCGAAAGCGCGCTGCACCGGTTGCACGGCGAAGGGAATGTTGAAAATGACCGAGGCGACGACCAGCCCGGTAAAGCTGAAGGCGAGCGGCTGGCCGAACAGCGCCGTGAAAGACTGCCCGAGTGGCGAATGTCCGCCCATCGCCACGAGCAGGTAAAAACCCAGCACCGTGGGCGGCAATACCAGCGGCAGGGCAAGCAAGCCCTCGATCCAGGGCTTGCCGGCGAACGGCGTGATGGCCAACCAGCGCGCCGCAACCAGCGCCAGCGGCAACAGCACCAGCAAGGTGACGAGTGCGAGGCGCGCCGAGAGCGCAATGGCCGGCCAGTCCATCACTGTCGAATTCTCAATGTGCTGCCTCGGGCAGGACGAAACCGTAGCGGTTGAAAACTTCCCGCGCCGCCGGCTGGCGCAGGTAGTCGTAAAAGGCACGCGCCGTCGCGCCGGCAGGCTTCAGCAGCGCCATGCGCTGGCGCAATGGCTCGCTGGCATGCCAGTCGGCGGGAAGCGGGGCGAAGCTGCCCAGCCTGGCAAGCTCCGGTGCTTTTGAGAGGGACAGCGGCACGATGCCGCCCTGGCTCGAACCGGCGGCGGCAAACTGCATCGCCTGGGCAGCGTTTTCGCCCAAAACAAGTTTCGGTTGGATCGCTTCCCACAGGCCTGCGTGCCCAAGCGCTGCGCGTGCGGCGCGGCCGTAGGGCGCGTGATCGGGATTGGCGACGGCAAAGCGCTTGAGTCGCCCGTCGGCCAGAGCTGCCCGAAGGTCCTGCATGCGCTCATCGGGCTTGAGCGCCGAGCCGTGGGGCACAAACAGCACAAGGCGGCCGATGGCATAGAGTTCGCCCCGATCCTGTGCAAGGCCCTTGTCGGCCAGCCGGAAGATGTAGGCCTCATCGGCCGACAGGAACATCTGGAAAGGCGCGCCCTGCTCGATCTGCTGTGTGTAATTTCCCGACGAGCCGAATGAGAGCCTGACCTCCTTGCCCGTATCCTGCTTGAACCTCACGGCAACCTCGGCCAATGCAAACTTGAGGTCGGCCGCAGCGGCGATGGGCGGGGCGTCAGCGGCTTGGGCCAGCCAAACTGTGCAGGCGAGGAGCAAGCCAAGCAAGTTCTTCATGGCCGGATTGTAACGTCACGCCCGGGTGCAGCCTGGCCCAGGGTCGCCGTCCCGCCAGCGCCGAGTTTTTGGTACTGGCTTATTTGCCCGTGGCCAATTTCGTCATGGCCTCGGCGTGGCCCAGCTTCTGCTTCACGCGCAGATCGAAATAGCGCTGCGTCGTGTCATTGATCGGCTTGCCGGCCGGCGCGTATTTGGCCAGCGCTTCCAGCACTTCGAGCGGACTGACGCGCTGGCGCGAAAAATCGAAGATATAGCGCGCATTGCGCATGCTCACCTGCGCCACGGATTCCTCGGATTCGCCGGTTGCCTTCATGGCGCTCGCCAGTTGTTCGCGGGTCTTTGCGACGCGCGGATCGTTGTCGGGCACCGCTTGATTCAGGCTGGCTTCGACCAGCCGCTGCGACACGCTCATTGCGGGATCGCCCGGGCCAGCGGCATGGGCATTGAGTGCGAGCAGACAGGCGAACACAAGGGCGGGGATGCGCATTTTCATGATGGTCGGTTCCGGAAAGTTCGGCACAGTCTAGCGAAGTGCCGTTGCCCTGCCTTGCGCAATATCAAGCTTCCGGTGCGCGGCGCAGCAGCCAGGTGAGTACCGGTGGCGTGATCAGCGTGGTCAGGATGACCATGATGACGATCACCGAGAACATCGTTTCGTCCATCACGCCGAGCTGCTTGCCGACCATGGCGAAAATCAGGCCGACCTCGCCACGCGGCACCATGCCCCAGCCGACAACCCACTTGTCCGCCTGGCCGGCGAAGAAGCCGGCGACCAGCTTGCCGGCCACCGCGGCAGCGGTCACCCCCAGCGCCACGGCAACGACGACCGGATCGGCCAGTGTGCCGAGATCGACCTGCATGCCGGTGAGCACGAAGAACACCGGCACGAAGAAGTAGCCAATCGGCTCGATCATGTGCTCGTGCTGATGGCCGGTATGCTTCAACAGGATCGTCATCAGTCGGTCCTGCAGTCCAGCGCTCCGCGAATCGCGCAAGAGCGGCTCGATCTCCTGCACGATGCGCGGCGTCTCGAAATCCTTGAGGAACAGTGGCTCGAACAGCAGGCCGGCGGCAAAGGCGCCGATAATCGGCGCCAGGCCGATCGCATGCGCCAGCCAGGCCAGCGCGAGAGCGGTGGCGAGCACCTGGGCGAACAGCATCGACGGCCCGGCATCGAGTCGCGCCAGCCAACGCGAGGAATGTGGCGCAATCTTGCGGCCAATCCAGATGCTGCCTGCCAGAAAGAGCACCGCCTCGGCAATGATCCAGGTGACCTCGCCGACACTGACCGAACCGGCCTTAACCAGGCTGGATACCACGGCGAGAATGACGAGGCCCAACACATCGTCGATCACCGCTGCGCCGAGCACGATGCGTGCGGCGGGCGTGCCAAGCTTGCCCAGGTCGCGGAAGACACGGCCGGTGATGCCAACCGAGGTGGCCGCCAGCGTCGCGCCGAGGAAGAAATAGGTGTTCTGCGACTGCCCCGGCAGCAACAACGGCCCGACGGCGAAAGCGCCCAGCACGAAGGGCACCACAATGCCGACACTGCCCACGGCGGTGGCACGCCCACCGACTTTCACCAGATCGGCCAGGCGCGTTTCCAGGCCGATTTGCAGCAGCAGCACGATCACGCCCAGTTCGGCGATGAAGGCGATGATCGGATCCTGGGGAATGGTATCGAACAAGCCGATGCCGACCAGCGACAAGTTGCCGAGCAACACGCCGAGCAGCAGTTCGCCAAGCACTGCGGGAAAGCCGATGCGCTGGGCAAGCGGCGCGAACAATCGCGCGCTCATCAAAATGAGGGCGAGCCAGAGCAGGTTCTCGCCAACCACTGCGCTTCCGGCAGCCCGGGCCGGCAGCGGCAGCAGCGCCAGCGCGAGGATGGCAAACTTCATCCTGTGCTTATTAATACCCGGACGCGCCGACGGAAGTCGGCGCTGGCGGGATGGCGACAGCGGCGGCGGGTTGCTGGACGACCACTTGATTGTTGCCTTCCTTGACTTTCTCGTGCGGATGCCAGCCAAACACGACCAGCAGGACGAAGAAGCCGGCAACGTAGCCGACGGGGATCATCCAGCCATGGCGCAGCCATTGGCCGACCGACTTGGCTTCAGGAAACAGGTTCGACACAGCAACGCCCGCCGAAGAGCCGAACCACAGCATCGAGCCGCCGAAACCGACGGCGTAGGCGAGGAAGCCCCAGTCGTAGCCACCCTGTTTGAGCGCCAGCGCGGTCAGCGGAATGTTGTCGAACACGGCGGAGATGAACCCCAGCGCCAGCGTCAACACCCAGGAGGCCGGCGGCAGTTTTTCCACGGGCATCATCGAGGCGCAGGTCACCAGCGCCAGCAGGAAAATCGAACCCTTGATGGCGTCTGGCATCAAACTCCACTCGGGCTTGCGCAGGGGAACCGCCAGCAGTAGCGCTACCCAGACCGCGACACCGAGGAACGGAAAGTGGTCGGCGATCGAAGTGAACTTGAGGTTGACTGTCACGTTGGTGGCGATGGCGGAAACCAGAATGAAACCGACGATGCCGACGCGTAGATAGTCGATGTGATGCTGGGCGTGGAAGTCACGGCTGATTGCCATATGCTTGTGCTGCAGCAGCGCGGCGGGAATGCCGAACACGACCGTCGCCACGGCGGCAGGCAGATAGGCTTCGATCACCTCGAGGGGGTTCACGCCGTCGATCCACATCATCGTCGTCGTCGTGTCGCCAACCACCGAGCCGGCACCGCCGGCGTTCGAGGCCGCGACAATGGCGGCGAGGTAGCCGATATGGACTTTCCGCTTGAATACGCTGGCCGCCACCGTGGCGCCGATCAAGGCCGCGGCGATGTTGTCGAGAAACCCCGAGAGCACGAAGATGATGACCAGCAGCACGAAGGGGCCGTGCCAGCCTTCGGGCAGCAGCTTCGGCAGCACTTCAGGCACCCCACTGTCCTCAAAATGGCGCGCCAGCAGTGCGAAGCCAACCAGCAGGCAAAGCAGGTTCACCAGCAGCACCCACTCGTGCGCCATGTGCAGGCCGAAGCCGGCCAGGCCTGCACCGGTTTTGAAACCGGTAAACAATATCTTGTAGCTGGTGATGACTGCCAGGCCGGTCAGCGCCACCTGCAAGACATAGTGATGGAACAGCGCAACGCCCAGCAGGGTGGCAGCGAAGAGGATGAAGTCGATCGGGATGCCGGCCACGGTCGGCCCCTCGACACTTTGGCCGCCGGCGGCAAGGGCAAGTGGCGCACATAGCATGGCGCCCAGAACGAAGGGCAGGCGCAATGCGCGTGCTTTCAACAATAAGTACATCGGCGGCTTCCCCTGCAATATCTCTGCAGCCGATTCTAACATCGCGCTTTTCCGCGATGCCCAGCAGGGTCAGGCGAATACCGTCAATGCATAGTCGAGGCTGGCAAGACGGCGGGTTGTTGGATGACAGCCGGCGTCTCCACCATGTCCTTGCCTTCCTTGTGCTTCGCGTGCGGATGCCAGCCGAGGATCAGCAGCATCACGAAGAAGCCGACGACGTAGGCGACGATGATGAACCAGCCGTGGCGCAGCCACTGGCCGACCGACTTGGCCTCGGGGAACAAGCTGGCCACCGCTACCCCGGCCGAGGACCCGAACCACAGCATCGAGCCGCCGAAGCCAACGGCGTAGGCGAGGAAGCCCCAGTCGTAGCCACCCTGTTTGAGCGCCAGCGCGGTCAGCGGAATGTTGTCGAATACGGCGGAGATAAAGCCCAGCGAAAGCGCGGTCGGCCAAGAGGCGGCAGGCAGTTTTTCCACCGGCATCATCGAGGCGCAGGTCACCAGGGACAGGAGGAATACAGCGCCCTTGAAGGCCCCCGGGATCAGGCTCCATTCCGGCTTGCGTAAGGGGACAGCCAGCAGCAGGGCGCCCCAGATGGCCGCACCGAGGAAGGGGAAGTGTTCGGCCGCCGCTGCGAATTTGAGGTTGACCGTGACGTTGGTGACGATGGCGGCGACGAGAATGAAGCCGACGATGCCAACGCGGGCGTAGTCGATGTGGTGCGCGGCCTGGAAATCCCGGCTGATCGCCATGTGCTTGTGCTGCAACAGCGCCGCCGGTATGCCGAACACCACCAGCGCCACGCCGGCAGCGACATAGGCCGCGACCACGTCGAGCGGGCTGACGCCATCCAGCCACATCATGGTCGTCGTCGTGTCGCCGACCACCGAGCCGGCACCGCCGCCATTGGACGCGGCGACAATGGCGGCGAGGTAGCCGATATGGACTTTCCGCTTGAATACGCTGGCCGCCACCGTAGCGCCGATCAGCGCCGCCGCGATGTTGTCGAGAAACCCCGAGAGCACGAAGATGATGACCAGCAGCACGAAGGGGCCGCGCCAGCCTTCGGGCAGCAGCTTCGGCAGCACTTCAGGCACACCACTGTCCTCAAAATGGCGCGCCAGCAGTGCGAAGCCAACCAGCAGGCCGAGCAGGTTGGCGAGCAAGACCCATTCATGTGCCATGTGCAGGCCGAAGCCGGCCAGGCCTGCACCGGTTTTGAAGCCGGTAAACAAGATCTTGTAGCTGGTGATGACTGCCAGGCCGGTCAGCGCCACCTGCAAGACATAGTGATGAAACAGCGCAACGCCCAGCAGGGTGGCTGCAAAGAGGATGAAGTCGACGGGAATGCCAAACAAGTCCATGAGTCTCTCCGCATAAATGTGCGCGAGATTCTATCTCTCGGCTGCCACGGCGAACAAAAAACTGGGCTACACTTTCATCCAGGAAATCAATAGAAGGAACTGTCATGAAAATTTTGCTCCCCGTCGATGGTTCCCCCCATTCCGACCGCGCCACGCAGCATGCCATCGCTACGCTGCAAGGTTGCGACGGCCGTCAGGTACTGCTCATCAACGTGCAAGAACCCATCGACGCCCCGGAGATCCGCGGCCACATGCCGGCCAGCGAAATCGAGGCAATGCAGGAAACCCGCGGGGGTGATGCGCTCGTCTCGGCACGCGCACTGCTGGACAAGGCAGGCGTTAACTACATCCCCAGCGTACTGATTGGTCCTGTTGCCGAAACGATCGCGCAATTCGCCACCGACCAGGCCTGTGACAGGATCGTCATGGGCACGCGCGGCCTCGGTGCCATGTCCGGCGTACTTCTGGGATCGGTGACGACCGAACTGCTGCACCTGACCCGACTGCCCGTCACGCTGGTCAAGTAAGCCACAGTCCGACGCGAAAGTCGGCGTTGGCAGCACGGCGACCCGCCGCCTCGCCACCAACAGGAACGACACTCAGAGTAACAGCGGTGCGTCTGGCAGCTCGTTCGGGTTATCGTGAGCGGCGGGAAAATGTTCCACCAGCAGGCAGGTAGCCGCCCCGATCGCCGCCAGCACCCCTGCGCGGCAGCGACCCGCGCGCATTGCGGTTTCGAGGTCGCGGCTGAGCGCATCCCATGCCGCCTGCGGAACTTTCGCCGCGATGCCCCGGTCGGCGAGAATTTCCACGTCGTGATCGGTCAGTTGCAGATAGATCAGGATACCGCTGTTCTCGGCGGTATCCCATACCCGCAGCCGTGAAAACAGTTCAATCGCCCGAGCCCGTGGTGACAGGTCGTGCAGCAGTGCGGACAAGGGCAACGTTCCTTCGACGGCAAAACGCAATTCGCCGCGATGCCGGCGCTCTGAGGCTGCCACCGCGGCGGCGATTTCCCGACGCGTAGCTGCAGGAAAAATCCGCCGCACTCGCCAGGGGAATGCGATCAGATGCTTGAGCAAACGTGCGGCGTTCATGGTCACCACCTTCCCGAAGCGCCGCCGCCGCCGAAGCCGCCGCCGCCACCCGAGAAACCCCCGCTGCCGCCACCGCCGGAGAAGCCGCCACCGCCAGTATGCCATCCGGAACCCCCGCCGCCGGCGCGCGCAAACGACATGACAAACACAGCCAGCGCGGCGACGCCGGCCGCCAGCCAGGTGCCAAAGATCATGAAGGCCAACCCGCCCGCCACGCCGGCCGCAAGCAACGAACCCATCAAGCCGAACAAGGTACGCGCCCACCGCGCAGCCACAGTCAGGGCGAAGAGGATAAATATTTGCAGATCGCTCGCCGAAGCCGCGTTGTTTGTCGCTGCCACGGGTGCCGGCAAGGCTTCGCCACCGATGATCTTGCCTAGCGCGGCTGTGGCACCTTGCAGGCCGCCGAAGAAATCTCCCTCCTTGAAGCGCGGAGTGACAATCTCCGCAATGATGCGCTTCGCCACCGCGTCGGGAATCGCGCCCTCGAGCCCGTAACCGACCTCGATCCGCACGGCGCGATCGGCCTTGGCGACGATGACGATGACGCCATCGTCCGTACCCTTGCGACCGATCTGCCAGGCTTCGGCGAGACGGATGCCGTACTGCTCGATGGTTTCCGGCAGCGTGCTCGACAACAGCAGGATGACGACCTGGGTACCCTTCTCTTGTTCGATGGCCGCGAGCGCGGCTTCAAGCTGCGCCTGCTGTTCGAGTGCCAGCGTGCCAGTCAGGTCGGTGACGCGCGCCTCCAGGTGCGGAATGGGAACCGGCCCGGCTGCGGCCCAGCCGCTGCACGCCCCCAGGACGAGCCAAAAGAGCGCAAGCCAGCGGAACATTTATTTTTGGGCGGGCGCCGCGTCGAAACGAATGGTCGGCGGTGTCGATACCGCCTTCTCGTCTTCCACCGCAAAATTGACTTTGGTCTTGTAGCCGAACACCATCGCCGTGAGATTGTTGGGAAAAGTGCGCACGCCGACGTTGAAGGCCTGCACCGTCTCGATATAACGTTTGCGGGCGACGGTGATGCGGTTCTCGGTACCTTCCACCTGTGCCTGCAGGTCGCGGAAATTCGCGTCCGCCTTGAGTTGCGGATAGTTTTCCGCCACGACCAGCAGTCGTGCGATCGCCGAGCCGAGTTCGCCCTGCGCCTGCTGGAATTTGGCGAAAGCCGCCGGATCATTCACCAGTTCCGGCGTGGCCTTGATGCCGCCGACGCTGGCGCGCGCCTCGGTGACTTTCGTCAGGACTTCCTTTTCATGCGCCGCATAGCCCTGCACGACGGACACCAGATTGGGAATCAGGTCGGCACGGCGTTTGTACTGGTTGAGCACCTCGGACCACGCGGCATTCACCGCCTCGTCGTTGATCTGGATCTGGTTGTAGCCGCAGCCTGACAGCAGGCTGGCCAGGGTGACCAGCAGAACGGCAAGTCGCAAGCGCATATCAAGCTCCTCGGATGATTGAAACTGCTATTGATTCTATTCGAATGGCAAGCGGCACGCCCAAGATGGCGGCGGGTATGATTAGCCACCGTGTACAGCAACCTCTTCATCCTCCTGCTTTTGCTCACCACCGCCGTCGTCGCACTGGCGCTGACACGACGCATGAAGGGGCCGGCGATGCTGGCTTATCTCGCGGTGGGCCTGCTGCTCGGGCCGCACGGTTTCGCCATCCTCAAGGAAAGTCATGAAGTCGAAGCCATCGCCGAGTTCGGCGTGGTCTTCCTGATGTTTTCCATCGGCCTCGAGTTCAGCTTGCAACGGCTGAATGCAATGCGCGAACTGGTATTCGGCTTCGGCGCAACACAGATGGTCGTCACCGCAGCAGCGACCGCGCTGATTACCTGGTTTGGCTACGGACAGGACTGGCGTGCCGGCCTCGTCGTCGGCCTGGCGGTAGCGATGTCCTCCACCGCCATTGTCGCCAAGATGCTCTCGGAACGCTTCGAGTTGCACTCGCGCTCGGGCCGCCAGACGATGGGCGTGCTGCTGTTTCAGGATATCGCCGTGGTGCCCTGCCTGATTCTCTTCCCCGCGCTCGCGCAGTCGACCGACGAATTGCCGCGCTCGCTGGCGATCGCGCTGTCGGAAGCCATCATTGTGCTGGCGATCATGGTCTGGGTGGGTCAGCGCTGGATCCGCCGTCTCTACGACGCGGTGGCTCGCCAGCGTTCCGAGGAACTCTTCGTGCTGGCAACGCTATGGCTGGTGATCGGCCTGGCCTATGCGACCGATCTGGCCGGACTTTCGCTCGCGCTGGGCGCCTTCGTCGGTGGCATGCTGATTTCTGAAACCATTTACCGCCACCAGGTCGAGTCTGACATCCGCCCCTTCCGTGACATCCTGCTCGGCCTGTTCTTCGTCACCGTCGGCATGCTGCTCGACCTCGGCTTCGTTCTGGAAAACATTCATCGTCTATTGCTCGCCGTGCTGTTGCTGATCGGCGGCAAGGGTATTGTGGTACTACTCATTGCCCTCGCGACGAAAAGCCCGTTGAACATTGCTGTGCGTACTTCAGCGCAACTCGCGCAGGGCGGCGAATTCGGCCTGGTGCTGATCGGTCTGGCCCACGAGCTCAAGTTGATCGGCACCGAAGTGTTTCAGGTCACACTGTCCGCCATGCTGATTTCGATGTTCCTCGCCCCACTGCTGATCAACCGCGCGGTGCGGTTTACCGGCAAGATGGTGCACGGTGACTGGGCGCACCAGGCAAAAGCCATCCACGACATCGCCGTGGCCGGTTTCGGCATGGAGAAGCATGTGATCATCTGCGGCTATGGTCGCACCGGCGGGCGCATCGCCGAGTTTCTTGCCGTGGAAAACGTTCCCTTCCTTGCGCTCGATGTCGACCCGCAGCAACTCAGTCGCACTGTGCCGCCGGGCGGCAAGCTGGTATTCGGCAGCGCCGATCGCGCCGAAGTGCTGCAAGCCGCTGGCCTCGCGCGCGCGCGCGCGCTTGTTGTCGCCTATCCGGACACCCATTCGGCCGAACATGTGGTGCGCAAGGTACGCGAAAGCCGCCCCGACATCCCGGTGGTAGTTCGCGCTCCCGATGAATCGTCGGTCGCCCGGCTGAAGGAAGCCGGCGCCACGGAGGTGATCCCCGAGGTGCTCGAAGGCAGCCTGATGATCGCAGCGGAAACCTTGACCCAGATCGGCTTTACCATGGAACACGCCATCGGTCAGGTGCGCGCGGTGCGTGCCAATCGCTATGCCTCGCTGCGCAAGTATTATGATGCCTCTGGCCAAGTCAAATTCAACAAGGAAAATCCATGACTCAACGCAGCGCCGTGAAACAATTCGTTCTTGTCTGCGCCGGTGGCAGCTTCACCTGCGCCGTACTCACCCTCGGCCTGTCGATCTGGTCGTGGATGACTAACGGCAACCCGGTTCATACCGGCAGCCTCACCGCCACCACGATATTTTTCTTTTGTGTAGCCGTGGTGCTGTATGAAATGAGCCTGCCGCAACAACCGCTCCCCGTCGACGCGCCCGATGTGAAAGATGCACTCCCCTGACTGGCATGTCCTGCATCACCAAGAGGCCCTCGCCCAGCACACAGTAGAAGCGCATCGCGGGCTTTCCGAAGACGAGGCTGCTGCGCGTCTGGCGCAACACGGGCCGAACAGGCCGCCCGAGCACCCCGGCAGGAGCGCTTGGGCGCGCCTGTTTGACCAGTTCGCCGCGCCACTGGTACTGGTACTGATCGCCGCCGGTACCGTCACCGCCTTCCTTGGTGAGTGGGTGGATGCCGGCGTGATACTCGGCGTCGTCATCGTCAATGCCGCAGTCGGCTACCTGCAGGAAGGCAAAGCCGCCGCAGCGCTCGCGGCGTTAGCCAGAAGCGTGGCGACCGAAGTCACCGTGCTGCGTGGCGGCCAGCGCCGCCGCATGGATGCTGTGCACCTCGTGCCCGGCGACATCGTGCAGCTGGCTGCCGGCGACAAGGTGCCGGCCGACCTGCGCGTGCTGGCAGGCCGCGAACTGCGCACCAGCGAAGCCGCGCTCACCGGTGAATCACTACCGGTTCGACAAGCATCATTTGCCGCTCCCCGCCGACACGCCGCTGGCTGACCGCCGCAACATGGCCTATGCCGGCACGACCGTGGTCAGCGGCCAGGGCGCGGGCCTCGTCATTGCCACCGGCGCGATAACCGAAGCCGGCCGCATTGCGGGCCTGATCGCCAGCGCACCCGACCTCGCCACACCGTTAACGCGCAAGATCGCGGCCTTCGCCCAATTGCTGCTGTGGACCATCCTCTGTCTGGCCGCACTGACCTTTGCGATCGGCATCGCGCGCGGCGAGCAGCCCTTCGACATGTTCATGGCCGCCGTTGCACTCGCGGTCGGTGCGATCCCCGAGGGCCTTCCGGCGGCGATTACCATCACACTGGCGGTCGGTGTCGCGCGCATGGCGAAGCGCCGCGCCATCGTGCGCCGCCTGCCGGCGGTCGAGGCGCTGGGCAGCACCACGGTGATCTGCTCGGACAAGACCGGCACGCTCACCGAAAACGCAATGACCGTGCGCGCACTTTGGGCCGATGGTCAGCTCTACGAGATTACCGGCCACGGCTACGCGCCCGAGGGCGAACTGCGGCTGGATGGCATGAAAGTCGGCGCTGGCGAGACGGCGAAAGAAGCATTACTGGCCGGCCTGCTCTGCAACGACGCCGGGCTGCATCACGAAAAGGGGCAATGGCAGATCACCGGCGACCCGACCGAGGCGGCGCTGATCGTCGCGGCGAAGAAAGCCGGGCTGGATGAAGCCACCGTCATCGCCCTGTTTCCCCGTCTCGACGAACTGCCCTTCGATGCGACACGCCAGTCGATGGCGACGCTGCATGCGGTCGAGGGTGAGCGCATCATCTACTGCAAGGGCGCGGTGGAAAAACTGTTGCCCGCCTGCTCCGATCTCGACGCGGCTATCCGCGCCGCCATCGAAGCAGCGGCGATCGATCTGGCGCGTCAGGGCATGCGGGTGTTGGCGCTGGGCCGCCGCCCTGCCAAGACCGAGTTGCTACAGGCTGATGCTATCGCCTCAGGCCTGACTTTTCTCGGTCTGGTCGGCATGATCGATCCGCCGCGCGCGCGCGCCATCGCCGCCGTAAAGACCTGTCACGCGGCCGGCATCAAGGTGAAGATGATCACCGGCGACCACGCCGACACTGCGCTGGCGATCGCGCGCCAACTCAATATTCTGCAGGATGGCGGATCCGCCTTGACTGGACGCCAGTTGGCGGCCCTCGACGACGCGGCGCTCGCCGCTGCCGTGCGCGCCGTGGATGTCTTCGCCCGCGTCGAGCCAGAGCAAAAACTCCGGCTGGTACGCGCATTACAAAGCAATGGCGAAATCGTCGCAATGACCGGCGACGGCGTGAACGACGCGCCGGCGCTGAAGGCTGCCGACATCGGCATCGCGATGGGCCTGGGCGGCACCGAAGTCGCCAAGGAGGCGGCGGCGATGGTGCTCACCGACGACAATTTCGCCACCATCGAGGCGGCCATCGAGGAAGGGCGCGGCATCTTCGATAATCTGGTGAAGTTCATCACCTGGACGCTACCGACCAATTTTGGCGAGGGGCTGGTGATCCTCACCGCCATCGTCGCCGGCGTGACGCTGCCGATCACGCCATTGCAGATACTCTGGATCAACATGACCACCGCCGTACTGCTCGGGTTGCCGCTCGCCTTCGAGCCGGTCGAAGGCAAAATCATGCGCCGCCCGCCGCGTCCCCCGTCCGCGCCGATTCTCGACCGCGTTCTGATCGGGCGCATCGTGCTGGTCGGCATCCTGATGCTGGCTGGATCGTTCGGGCTATTCCTGCTGGCGCTGGAGCGCGGCCAGTCACTGGCCGAGGCGCGCAGCATCGCCGTGAACGTCTTCGTGATGATCGAGATCGTTTATCTTTTCAATTGTCGGTCTCTGGATCGGTCGCTATGGACCGTCGCACCGTTTTCCAACCTCTGGGTCTGGGCCGGCGCCGGTTCGATGCTGCTGTTGCAACTGGCCTTTACCTACCTACCGATTTTTCAGCGGCTGTTTGGCACGACGGCCATCGGGCTGGCCAGCTGGGGCGAAATCGTCGGCGTTGCATTACTGGCGATGCTGGTCATGGAAGCAGAAAAAGCGCTGCGGCTGCGGCAGCGACAGGCCAAATAAACTATGGCAAGGGCGCCGGCGCGTCGCCAAGGGTACGCAGGTAAGAGATGACGGCGGCCCGCAGTCGCGCGTCGGGAATGCCGGTGAACTCCATCGCCCGGCCGGGCACGGCGCGATCCGTGTCGGCGAGGTAGTAGTCGAGCGCAGCGTAGTCCCATGCACGCCCAACCTTCTTCATCGCTGCGGAAAAGATAAAACCGGGGACGCTCGCCGCCTGCCGACCCATGACGTTCCACAGGTGGGGTCCCTTGCCGTGGCCACCATTCTTTTCCCCGTCGTGGCATTGCGAACACTTGCGCTCGAAAAAACGCGCACCGGCAGCCACGTCGGCCTCGGCAAGACGGGTCTTCAATTCAGGTGTAAGCGACGGCACATAGCCGTCGGCGAAAGCTTCGCCTGCCGCGAAGGATGCGGCAGGCCAGAAGAACGATAAAACAACTGCTGTGATCCAGATTGCCGCCACGAACAGGCGAGGCTGTCGGCGGTCCGGATGCATGCAGGCTTTAGGCAGGTTGACGATGGGTATATTCGATTTTGGCGACCGGATCGCCGCCGAAACGGAATTCCATGCAGCGATTCCATAGCGCGCTGGCACGGCCCTTGACCAGGTGGCCGGCAAGTTCGAGGATTCCCATAAGTTCGATTTCGCCGCGCGCACGCACTTCCGGACTGGGCGAACGCTCGAAAAACACGTCGTGATACAAGCACTTCTGCCAATACAGCGCTTCCAGACCCTCATTTTCGCTCAGCGGGGTGATGTCCAGATCCTCCGCTTCGGGGTGGGAATGCTGCCACTGGTCGATTGTTTCGCAGTCGGTGTCGATCACCCAGGAGTACTTTTCTGGAGATCCGGGACTGACGAAGTGGATTCGGGCGTACATGTTCGATGCCTCCTGTGTGTAGTTCTGGAGACAATAACGTCTGCCCTTTGGGTCAGGTTGCAACAACAAATTGGCGCCGTCCCGCCAAAACCGACCATCATTCGGCCGTCAGCAGAATCAGGTGCACTCGGTAAGGCCCGTGGGCACCCAGCACGATGGTCTGTTCGATGTCGCCGGTGCGTGACGGGCCGGAGATGAAGTTGATGGCGCGCGGCAGTTGTCCCAGCTCGGCGCGGACGAGCGCCCAGCCTTCCTCCATGCCCGGCACGATGCGGCTGGCGGGCACGATGGCGATATGGGTCTCGGGCAGCAGGCTGACGGTTGCCGGCGATTCGGGGCCACCGCACAGCATCAGCGTGCCGGTTTCGGCGACCGCGCAAAAGCAACCGGTGATGCCGACCAGATCGGCATCCTGTGCACCGCGTGCTTCTGCCGCGATGCCAGAACCTGACCAATCCAGTCGAGCAAGCTCTGGCCAGATGACCGCTTTCGCCGGCAGATTCAGGTCAGCCAGATAGCGGGCAATGGCAGCGGGCGCCTCGGCCAGAGACGCAACGGTATCGACCGTGCTCGATTGCACCAGTGACTTCTCGACGAGCCGTCCCGCCAGCGCCGACTTTTCTCCGGCAACCGCCGGACGCGGTCCCTGTTCGCGCGCCGCCAACGTGGCTTCTATGGCGGCACGGCCGGCCACTGCATTGATTTCATTGCGATTCAGGCGCATACGAATGCGGCCGAGGATGTCTGCTCTGCTGCTCATGGCTTTCTCCTCCGCTGGGCATACAGCTCGCGGAAAGTCTTGCCCTCCGGGGCAGGGAAGTTGCGTCCCAGCGTCCATTCGGACGCCGCGCCAAGTACCGGAATGCTCGGCTTACCACCGGCCAGCCACTTGAGATAGCGCACGGCGAACCAGGTTCCCAGCCCGTAAAGCGTCGGACAACCCGCCACCCAGGCCCATGCCTTTAGCGCAATCCGCTCGAACCATGGTCGCAGGTGTCGATCAACTTGTTTCTCACGCAATTTACGCAGCAGGTCGGGCAGCGGAATCTTGACCGGGCAGACTACACCGCACTGGTTGCACAGCGTGGCCGCATGCGGCAGGTCGATGGCGTTTTCCAGTCCGGTGTAAAGCGGCGTGAGCACCGCGCCCATCGGGCCGGGGTAGACCCAGCCGTAGGCATGGCCGCCGATCGTCTGGTAGACCGGGCAGTGGTTCATGCAGGCGCCGCAGCGGATGCAGCGCAGCATGTCCTGGAATTCCGAACCGACAACATCGGCGCGACCGTTGTCGACGAGGATGAAATAGAGGTGCTCCGGGCCGTCGTGCTCTCCTGCTGCCTTGGTGCCGGTCAGCACCGACACGTAGTTGGAAATCGACTGTCCGGTGGCCGAACGCGGCAACAGGCGCATCAACAAGGCCAGGTCTTCCAGCGTCGGAATGACCTTCTCGATGCCGGTGACAACGACATGCACCCTGGGCAGGGTCGTCACCATGCGGCCGTTGCCCTCGTTGGTGACCAGCGCCACCGAACCGGTTTCGGCAACGAGGAAGTTGCCGCCGGAAATCCCCATTTCGGCCGTCAGGAAGTGCGGGCGCAGCACCTCGCGCGCCTCACGCGTCAGCGCCGGGATCTCGGTCTTGCGCAGCGTCTTGTGCGTGGCATGGAACAGGTCGGCAACTTCGTCAAGGCTCTTGTGGATCACCGGCGCGATGATGTGGCTGGGCGGCTCGTTGTTGTTGATCTGCAGGATGTATTCGCCGAGGTCGGTCTCGACTGGCTGGATACCGGCAGCCTCCAGCGCCAGATTCAGGCCGGCCTCTTCGGAAAGCATTGACTTCGACTTGACGGCTTTCGTCACCCCGTGGCGGCGGCCGATATCGACGACGTGACGGCAAATCTCCGCACCATTCCTGGCCCAAAGCACGGTGGCACCGCGCGCCGTGGCGGTTTCCTCGAACTTTTCCAGCCAGAGATCGAGGTTTTCGATTACCCGGTTGCGCACTGCCGCCGCTGCATCGCGCGTAGCCTCGAAATCGCCATGGTCACCAAGCTCCTTGATCGCAATGGCGCGCTTGTCGACGAACTTGCCCTTGGCCGTCTTCATGTTGGCCTGCAGCACCGGATTGGCCAGCGCGGCAGCGGCATTGGCCTTGAAACGACGGGCGCGGAAGTTCATTTCCATACTCATTCCTTCGCGGTCAGCACTTCGGCAACATGCATGACCTTGGTCGTTTCGTCGCCCATGCGCCGCAGCTTGCCTTCAATGTTGAGCAGGCAGCCAAGGTCGCCGCCGACAATGGTCGCAGCACCCGTGGAACTGGCGTTCGCGCATTTGCGTTCGGCGATAGCCGCAGAGACTGCGCCGAACTTGACGGAAAAAGTGCCACCGAAACCGCAGCACTCCTCGGCTCCGTTCATCTCCTTCAGTTCGACACCGGACAGTTTGGCAAGCAACGTTCTTGGTTGCTGCTTGATGCCGAGGCTGCGCAGGCCGGTACAGGAGTCGTGGTAAGTGACGCTGCCGGTAAAGCTGCCCGGGACTTTGTCGAGCTTTGCGACATTGACGAGAAAGTCGGTGAGCTCGTGGACCCGGCTGGCGAGCGCGACAGCGCGGCCGTGCCAGTCCGGCTCGTCGGCCAGAATGACGGGGTATTCGGTTCGGATGTGATCGGCGCAGGAGCCGGAAGGCGCGACGACGTATTCAAAGCCCTCGAATTCGGTGATGACCTTTTTCGCCAGCGTAGCCGCGGCGGCACGATCGCCGCTGTTCCAGGCCGGCTGCCCGCAACAAGTCTGCGTAGTCGGCACGACCACCTCGCAACTGGCGGCTTCGAGTAATTCAATGGCAGCAAAACCGATGCGCGGGCGCATCAAGTCCACCAGGCAAGTTACGAATAGCGCAACGCGCATGTCTTCTCCGCTCAAGATTGTTAGTTTTTGCGCAGTGCGGTGCGCGTTTCACATTGTGGCATACTCGCCGCCCCATGCCCAAGTCACACTCTCCCGCTCCCGCCACCGATGCCAAGGGCGGCATCCAGGTCGTCGAACGGATGAGGCTGCTGCTCGATGCCCTGTCGCACAGCGAAACCCCGCTTGGGCTCAAGCAGCTCGCGCTGGAAAGCGGCCTGCATCCCTCGACGGCCCACCGCATTCTTGCTGCGATGACCGGTGCCGGATGGGTCGAACGCTCGGCAACCGGCGCTTATCGTCTGGGAATCCGCCTGCTCGAACTCGGCAACCTCGTGAAGTCGCGCCTGGACATCCGTGCCGCCGCCCTGCCGCACATGGAACTGCTGCATCGCCAGATCGGCGAGAGTGTGAATCTGGGGGTCAGGCAGGGTGACGAAATCGTCTATGTCGAGCGCACCTCGAGCGGACGCTCGACAGTACGGGCGGTGCATCTGGTCGGCGCCCGTGCGCCCCTACACGTGACTGCCGCGGGCAAGCTTTTTCTCGCCGCAGACAGCCCAGCAGCGGTGGCCGACTACGCCCGACACACTGGTCTGCCGGGACTCACGCCCAAGTCTCTGACCACCGAGGCTGCGCTGGAACGCGAACTGTGCAAAGTGCGTCGTACGGGTATCGCTTTCGACAACGAGGAAATCGAGCCCGGCTTGCGCTGCATTGCCGCCCCGGTGCATGACGATACCGGCACGCTGGTGGCTGGATTATCTGTCTCGGCGCCGGTGGAACGGCACGGCACGGCGTGGCCGGAACTGGTCAGGCAGACCGCCGCAGCGATCTCGGCGGCGCTGGGACACGTGGAAAAGTAAAAGTCGGCGCTGGCTGGACGGCAGCGCGAAGACGGTCAGCCTCGAATAGAGGTACGGCTGCTGGCGAGTGACTCGATCCAGCGCTTGATGCGTTGCGCATCACCGATTCGCGTCAGCTTGCCCCAGGAATCGAGCAGCACGATGATGGTCGGCTTGTTGTCGAGCCAGACCTGCATGACGAGGCACTTGCCAGCCTCGCTGATGTAGCCGGTCTTCGAGAGGCCAATATTCCAGCCGTCGTTGCGGACCAGGGCATTGGTGTTGCGGAAGGTCTGTGACCGGCCCTTGACGGCCACCTGGTATTCCTCTGAAGTTGAAAACTCGCGGATCAAGGGGTACTGATGGGCGGCGTCCACCAGCTTGACCAGGTCATGCGCGCTGGAAACGTTGTCCGGCGTCAGGCCGGTCGGGTCGGAAAAGCGTGTTTCGGTGAGGCCGAGTGCCCGCGCCTTCTGGTTCATCGCGGTAACAAAGGCAGCGCGACCGCCAGGATAGTGACGCGACAGCGCCGCGGCGGCACGGTTTTCCGAGGACATCAGCGCCAGACGCAGCATTTCCTCGCGGTTGAGCTGGGTACCGACTGAAAGGCGCGAGTGCGTTCCCTTGACGGTATCGACATCCGCTTCGCCGATAGTCAGCGTCTCAGCCAGGCTGGGCTGGGCATCGAGCGCCACCATCGCCGTCATCAGCTTGGTGATCGAGGCGATCGGCACGACGGCGCTGGCGTTCTTCTCATACAGGACATTGCCGGTGTTCTGATCGATCACGGCGACAGACGCCGACCGGAGCTCGTCAAGCGAGCCCGAGCCATTTTCAGCGGCCATGGCGGGCGCAACCGGGCCACGTTTGCCGGCCACCGAGATATTTGCCTTTTTCTTGACGACACGAGCAACCGGTTTTTTCACCTGCTTGTTGATCGTTGCTTTCTTCTTGGTAACGGCGGCGGCGGCGGGATACGCCGTGGTTGCAGCAACACTCGCGACAATCAACAAGGTCAGAAAGTTTTTTAGTGTCGATCTCATGGGCGCACGACTAATTTCGATCAGGGGCAGACGCCAAGGATATACAGATTAACGGACTTAGTCATTAAAAATTAAGGCGCTGTGTCAAAATTCTATTCCAATTTCTAAGGTATTGATTAACGTACCTGCGCCTGCGCTGCCTCAACGGACAGCAACGCGGTCATGTTGATGATGCGCCTTACCGTCGCCGTCGGCGTGAGGATATGCGCCGGTCGCGCCGCACCCAACAGTAGCGGGCCGACGGTCACGCCGTCGCCGGCAGCCGTTTTCAACAGATTGAAAGAAATGTTGGCAGCATCGAGTGTCGGCATGATCAGCAGGTTGGCCGGGCCAGTCAGGTTCGCGTTGGGGAAAACCTGCTGGCGGATTTCCGGGTCGAGGGCAGCATCGCCGTGCATTTCACCATCCACCTCAAGTCCCGGCGCCTGCTCGCGCAACAGGGCCAGCGCGCTGCGCATCTTCTGCGCGGTCGGGGTTTCCTCGGTGCCGAAACTCGAATGCGAGAGCAAGGCCACCTTCGGGGTCATGCCGAAACGCCGCACTTCCTCGGCCGCCAGTTGCGTCATTTCGGCGAGCTGGGCGGCCGAGGGATCGTAATTGACATAGGTATCGCCGATGAACACGGTACGCTTGGGCAGGATCAGCATATTCATCGCATAGAAATGTTCGATGCCCGGTTTGCGGCCAATCACTTCGGCGATGTAGCGCAGGTGTAGCGAATGCTTGCCGAAGGTGCCACAGAGCATGCCGTCGGCGTGATGGTGGCGTACCAGCATGGCGCCGATCAGGGTGGTGCGGCGGCGCATTTCCCGCTTGGCGTATTCGACACCGGTGCCTTTGCGGCACATGAGTTGATAGTAATCCTGCCAGAGATCCTTGTAGCGCGGGTCGGAATCCGGATTGACCAGTTCGAAATGCTCGCCGGCCCGGATGCGCAACCCATGACGCTCCAACTGTTTGTCGACCACTTCCGGCCGGCCGATAAGAATTGGTCTGGCCAGTCCCTCGTCAACTACGGTTTGCGTCGCGCGCAAAATGCGTTCGTCTTCGCCTTCACAAAAGACGATACGCGCAGGTTTCAGCTTGGCGGCGGTAAACACCGGCCGCATGACAAAGCCCGAGTGATAGACGAAATCGTTGAGTTGCTGGCAGTAGGCGCCCATGTCGGTGATCGGGCGGCAGGCTATGCCGGAGTCCATCGCGGCCTGCGCCACGGCCGGCGCCACCTTGAGGATCAGGCGCGGATCGAAGGGCTTGGGAATCAGATAATCGCGACCGAAGTTCAGCTGGGCATCACCATAGGCCGCTGCCACCTCCTCGGACTGCTCGGCATGTGCCAGCTCGGCAATCGCCCGGACGGCGGCGATTTTCATCGGCTCGTTGATCGTCGTCGCACCGACATCGAGTGCGCCGCGGAACATGTAAGGAAAACACAGCACGTTGTTCACCTGGTTCGGGTAGTCCGAACGGCCGGTGCCGATGATGCAGTCGGGCCGCGCCGCTTTGGCGTGCTCGGGCAGGATCTCGGGGTTGGGGTTTGCCATCGCCAGGATGATGGGGTCGGGCGCCATGCCTGCCACCATCTCGGGCTTGAGAACACCGCCGGTTGACAAGCCGAGGAAGATGTCGGCGCCCGGCATCACGTCAGCCAGGGTACGCGCATCGGTCGCCTGTGCGTAGCGCACCTTCGACGCGTCGAGATTTTCCCGGCCGGTATGGATGACCCCCTTGCTGTCACAGACGATCACATTCTTGCGGTTGACCCCCAGGCTTACGATCAGGTCGAGGCAGGCAATCGCTGCGGCACCCGCGCCCGAGCAGACCAGCTTGACCTTTTCGATGTCCTTGCCGACCACGCGCAGACCGTTGAGAATGGCGGCGGCAGAAATGATCGCCGTGCCGTGCTGGTCATCGTGGAAGACGGGGATGCGCAAGCGCTCGCGCAATTTTCTTTCCACCGTGAAACATTCGGGCGCCTTGATGTCTTCGAGGTTGATTCCGCCAAAGGTCGGTTCGAGAGAAGCAATGATATCGACCAGTTTGTCAGGATCCTGCTCGTTGATCTCGATGTCAAAGACGTCGATGCCGGCGAACTTCTTGAACAGCACCCCTTTGCCCTCCATCACCGGTTTGCCGGCCAGCGGCCCAATGTCACCCAGACCGAGCACCGCCGTGCCATTGGTGATCACGGCGACAAGGTTGCCGCGCGCGGTGTAAAGGGCGGCTGTCGTCGGATCGCGCTCGATTTCTTCGCAGGCAGCGGCAACGCCAGGAGAATAGGCGAGCGACAGATCGGCCTGGTTGGTCAGCGCCTTGGTCGGCATGACGGCGATCTTGCCGGGATGCGGCAGGCGGTGGTAGTCAAGCGCGGCGCGGCGCAGGGTGTCATCCATGGTGGCTCCTTTTCTGGTGGCGACATTTTAGGTGCGTTTCCCGCCCCGGCCAATCGGCTATGGCAGAATCGCCGTTCGCCGGCAAAGAAACACCGCTCAGTAGCGCCGTCTTGCCCGCGCCGACTTTTTCAAAAAGGCTCCCGATGAACATTGCAGCACGCATGGCGGGGATCGAGCCCTTCCATGTCATGGAATTGATGGCCAGGGCAAAGGCCCTCGAAGCGCAAGGGCGTGACATCGTTCATATGGAAGTCGGCGAACCCGACTTTCCAACGCCGCAGCCTGTCATCGAGGCGGCGCAGCGCTTCATCGCAAGCGGCCAGGTGTTCTATACCCACGCGCTCGGCATTCCGCCATTGCGCGAGGCGATCGCCGGCTTCTATGCGACGCGCTATGGCGTCGCGGTCGATCCGTCACGCATCGTTGTCACTGCCGGTGCCTCGGGGGCGTTGCTGCTGGCGCTGGGCGCCTTGATCAGTCCGGGTGATGAATGGCTGCTCACCGACCCGGGCTACCCCTGCAACCGCCACTTCGTGCGCTTTTGCGAAGGCGTGCCGCGGGCGTTAGCTGTCGATGCCGTGACGAATTTCCAGCCTACCGCAGCAATCGTCGGCGCCGGCTGGACGCCCCGAACGAAGGGCCTGCTCGTCGCCTCCCCCGCGAATCCGACCGGCACGCTGATCGAGCCGGCGCAACTGGCCGCGATCTGGCAAGCGGTCCGTGAGCGCGGCGGTACGCTGATCGTTCGACGAGATCTACCACGGCCTGACTTATCACCTCGACGCGCGCACTGCCCTGGAGCTCTCCGACGATCTCATCGTCATCAACAGCTTCTCGAAATACTTTGGCATGACCGGCTGGCGACTCGGCTGGATGGTCGTGCCACCGCATAGGGTGCGCGATATTGAAAAGCTCGCGCAGAATCTGTTCATCTCGCCTTCGGCGCCGGCGCAACAAGCAGCGCTGGCCGCCTTTACGCCGGAAACGCTGGCCATCTGCGAGGCGCGGCGGGCCGAATTCAAGGCGCGGCGCGATCTGCTGCTGCCTGGCCTGCGCAAGATCGGTTTCGACATCGCGGTCGAACCACAAGGAGCTTTCTACATCTATGCCGGGATCGGCAATCTGGACAAGGATAGCTTCGGGCTGGCGGGCAAGCTTATCGAACAGGCGGGAGTAGCCGCAACGCCGGGACTGGATTTCGGCAACAACAAACCGGGACGCCACATGCGTTTTGCCTACACGGTCGCTGCGGAAAAACTGACGACCGGCCTGGAGCGCATGACGCGCTTTTTTGGCAGATAAAAAAAGGGAGGCTGGAAACAGCCTCCCTCATGCCGGACCGGAAAACCAATCAGGACGGACGCGAACCCGTCGGGAATGGCCAAGCCGCCGCCGGATTCAGCGAGGACTTGAGACCTGGAGCGGCAGCAGTCGAGGGGGCGGATGCCGGGGCAGGCTTTGCAGCAGCCTTCTTCGGCGCAGCCTTTTTCGCGGCTGGCTTTGCGGCAGCTTTTTTCGCGGCAGGCTTTGCAGCAGCTTTCTTCGGTGCAGCCTTTTTCGCAGCTGGCTTTGCAGCAGCCTTCTTCGGTGCAGCCTTCTTCGCGGCCGGCTTTGCAGCAGCCTTCTTCGGTGCAGCCTTCTTCACTGCCGGTTTTGCAGCAGCCTTCTTCGGTGCAGCCTTCTTCACTGCCGGTTTTGCAGCAGCCTTCTTCGGTGCAGCCTTCTTCGCGGCCGGCTTTGCAGCAGCCTTCTTCGGTGCAGCCTTCTTCACTGCCGGTTTCGCAGCAGCCTTCTTCGGTGCAGCCTTCTTCACTGCCGGCTTTGCAGCAGCCTTCTTCGGTGCAGCCTTCTTCACTGCCGGTTTCGCAGCAGCTTTCTTCGGTGCAACTTTCTTCGCTGCCGGTTTCGCAGCAGCTTTCTTCGGTGCAACTTTCTTCGCTGCCGGTTTGGCAGCAGTTGCCTTCTTCACAGCCGCCGGCTTCTTGGCTTCAGCCATAGTGAACCTCCATCGCATGTTTAAGGAAAGGAGAATAAACAACCCGCCTACTACAGCGCGGATTATTCAACAACGCCGGCGGACCGGAATTGATGAATTCAAGCGCTTTCACACCCCATCCCCTGATTTGGGAATAACGGCGGAAACGCGAAATCGAGAAAATATGGCTGGCCGGAATAACGGCGTGAAGCAATGTGCTTATGGGAGTGAGGTCACTATGCACGGGGGAGAAAGCAGGGGAAGGGGCGACGTCCAACCCGAATTCGGATTTGGCTTGATCAGCTTTTGCGCGCCTTGCGTCTTCCTGCATGCCTCCCCCTGAGTATTGCCACAGCGTTCACTTGCTGGTGCCGACCTACTAGATGTAGTAGGACAACGACCTCTAGCTACTAATGGTAGTGGTTCAAAATTTTCAATGCAAGGTAAATGATGCAGTGATCTCAAACCTGTGGGGTAACGTTGCAGTGAAACCACGCGTGGCAAGTCAGCGTGCCACGCAACGCGCGACAAATCGTGACCAATCGAAATGCGGGCCGGGATCCGTCTTCCTGCCCGGCGCGATGTCGGCATGGCCGACAATCGCATCGATCGGGAAACGCTTGTACAGCGCATCAATCAAGCTCCCCAGTACGCAATATTGCGCAGCGGTGAAGTCGGTACGGTCGTCGCCTTCAAGTTCGATGCCGAGAGAGCAATCGTTGCAGCGCTGCTTCCCACGCCAGCAGGAAACACCTGCATGCCAGGCGCGCTGGAGGCAGGAGACGAGCTGCACCAGTTGGCCATCGCGCCGAATGTAAAAGTGCGACGACACGCGGCGTCCCGTAATAGTGGCAAAGTACGGGTGCGCTGCCGGATCAAGCTGATTGGTGAAAAAGTCAGTCACCGCAGTGCCACCAAATTCGCCAGGCGGCAGGCTGATGGCATGGATGACGACCAGGCTGATGGGCTGGCCCGCAGGACGCGCGTCGTGATTCGGGCTGGGCTTCCGATCAGCTCCGGTCAGCCAGCCGTCGCTATCGACATGCTGGCCGACATCAATTCTCGGGGTCATTCAATCCCAGCCGCTCCATGCGATAGCGCAGGGAGCGGAAAGTAACGCCGAGAAGGCGTGCCGCGGCGGTTCGATTGAAGCGCGTCTTGTGCAGTGCTTCGAGGATAACCTGGCGCTCCTGCTCGTCGAGGAACTCCTGTAGGGGCTTGCCGCCCGGAAATGCCGTCTCGCCAGCGCCGACTTTCACCGGCTGCAATTGCAGGTCGTCGAGATCGATGACGCCGTTGCCATGCAAGGCAATGGCCCGTTCCAGGATGTTTTCCAGCTCGCGTACGTTTCCCGGGAATGCGTAATCCTGCAAGACCGCCAGTGCTTCCGGAGTAATGGCGGGCACGGGCACGCCACCGGATGCCGCTTGCTTGTCCAGGATGCGGTAGGCCAGGTCGGTCACGTCATCACGACATTCGCGCAGTGCCGGCATGCGAATCTCGATCACGTTAATGCGAAAGTACAGATCCTGACGGAAGCTTCCCGCTTCCGTCAGCTGCCGCAGATCCCGGTGCGTCGCACAAATGATGCGTACATTGACCGGCTCTTCAGTAGTTGCACCTACCCGGCGCACGTGCTTTTCCTGAATGGCGCGCAACAATTTCACCTGCATCGTCAAAGGCAGGTCAGCGACTTCGTCGAGGAAGAGCGTGCCGCCGTCGGCGGCCTGGAAAAAACCCTCGCGTTCGGTTTCCGCGCCAGTGAATGCGCCCTTGCGGTAGCCGAAGAATTCACTTTCCATCAGATTTTCTGGGAGCGCGCCACAGTTCACCGCGACAAACGGCTTGTCGTGCCGGACACTTTCGTGATGGATCAGGCGCGCAGCGAGCTCCTTGCCGCTGCCGGACTCGCCGGAAATATAGACTGGTGCCTCGCTACGGGCGACCTTGGCAATCAGCGCACGCACTTGCGCCATGGGCGCCGAATTGCCAAACAACGCCTGGGTTCGCTGCCCGGCGGCGGCCTTGCCCTCTGGCAAATTCAAGGCTGATTTCACCAGCGTACGCAGTTGTGCGAGCGATACGGGTTTCGACAGATAGTCGAAGGCGCCGGCCTTGAGTGCCGCAACAGCATTCTCGGTGCTGCCATGCGCAGTGATGACCGCGACCGGCAAGGTCGGATACTGGGCCTCGATATGTCGCACCAGCTCCAGTCCATCGCCATCCGGCATGCGCATGTCGGTCAGGCAAAGTCGGTACTCCTTTTCGCGCAGCAGTCGGCTTGCCTCGGCAACGCTGCCCGCGCTGTCGCACTCCAGCCCCATGCGCGCCAGCGTCATGTCGAGCAGTTCGCGGATATCCGCTTCGTCGTTGACGATGAGCACTCGCATGTTACCGATCATCTCCGAATTTCATCCTGGCTCTGTTCCTCGAATATCAGCGTGCATGATAGGCAGAAATGCGCCCCTGGTGAATTTTCGAGCAGGAACAGGCGGGCACCATTTGCTTCACACAGTTCGCGGGCAATATACAGCCCGAGCCCGGTACCGGCAGCGCGGGTGGTGAAGAACGGCTCGAAGATCTGGTTGTACTCTGCTTCGTCGATGCCTTTTCCGTCGTCTATCACATGCAAGCTGAGACGGTTTTGCAGTTCATTCTCTTCAACATCGATACGTACTGCGCCTGGCGTCAAACTGGCATAGCGCAACGCATTGTCCAGTAAGTTCGCCATGACGCGATGCAAATGACCACGGTCGAAACGAATCGACACACCGCTGGGAATGTTTGCAGCGATTCGATTCTCGCTGCCTTTGTCCCTTAGCGAATACTCATCAATCAGGCAATGGAAAAACTCCTGCAAATCGATGCTTTCTGGATTGACACGATCGCGCCGCCCGAGCTCGACCACTTCCGACACCAAGTGATTCAGCCGCCGGGTGTTGTCGCTGATGATGCGCGTGAGTCGTGCATCGCCCTTCCCTGGCGTTTCCTCGGCCAGTAATTCCGCAGCATGGCTGATGGCCGATAGGGGGTTGCGAATTTCGTGTGCCATATTGGCCGTCAGGCGGCCCAAGGCCGCCAGTTTGACTTGCCGGGCTTCCTGCTGCTGTCGACCGACATCCTCAACAAAGATCAGCGCATTACCACCCTTGCCCGGCGGTAAGAATCGTGCGCGCAAAACGCGGCCGTTCCAGGGAACCTGCATGACCAACTCGGATTCGACGCCAAGAGTTCGGCGCGCCTTGTACTCCTCAGCCAAAGTAGGAGAGTAATCCGCCAAAGACGTTGCTGATGCATCGAGCCATCCCAACAGTGCTCTGGCACGGGGGTTGCATTGGCTCACTCGGCCCGCCGCATCGATGACGAGGACTCCGTCCTGCATGTCGTGGATGACTCTCTCGCTGATGAGCATCTGATCGGCCAGTTCGACGCCGCGCTTTCGCGCAAGTTCCTCGTTGGCGATCATGCGATTGGCAAGCAACCGGGCAGCGATAGCCGAACCGAAAAATCCAATGCTCGTCAACCCGGTGCGCAAGAAATCGCCCACCTCACCATGCAGTTGCAGCACCTGGTAGGACTGCTCCATCAACAGGAACAGCGTTGCCAAGGCAGCGTAGAACAGAACCATGCGTCCTTGCCCAACCAGCCCGGCGCCGACCAGAACGACCAGCAACATCATCGCCATGCCGCTTTTTGCCCCGCCGCTGGCAAACAACAACAGCGTCAGGCAGAAAATGTCTATGATTACCTGCACTGTGAGCTGCAGGCTGAACGCACGCTCCCAGCGCACCAGAACGATCAGGATGACAATTGCCGCGAGCAGGTAGGCTACGCAAGTCCAGAGAAAGAGCCGCGGATCCTGTGCCCCGATGTTCAGCGGACCTTCCGCGAAAACGATTGCGCCGAGAAATACCCCGGCAACAATCAGGCGGTAATATGCAAAATACCTAAGTGGTCGCCACAGTGACTGGTTTCGCGATGCCGGCACACCATGTCGCTCGTCGACCATGACGCTTAGTCAGGATGCGCAAGCCGTCGATGGTCTTCGCAGCAATACTGAAGCCCTTCGAATGCAACCGCTTCGCTCTCAGGTACGCGTAGGTGGCAGTGAGCACAAACAACGATCTTCTCGGCTGCCCTGGCGGGCTTTTCGTCATTTGGTGGTTGCTGCCACTTTCGGCGGCTGGAAAAAATCCAATAGACCAAAAATAAGGCAAGGATCAGCAGGAATATTTTTGCCATGTCGGTCGGACTTCCTCGCGCTTGCTTTCGCTGCATCGCGGGCCTGCCCTGATTGGGCGGACTTCGTGCCCACAAAACATTGCCAGAAAAAATGGTCGGGGTGAGAGGATTCGAACCTCCGACTCCTGCGTCCCGAACGCAGTACTCTACCAGGCTGAGCTACACCCCGACTTGCTTTGCCACTCCAACTAATAGTGTCTGGTAACAGCAAAACGCGACAATTGTAGCAAAGCGTCCAAGTATTGGCTATCGGGCAGCAGATTCAAAGCCTGCATGGCCTGGCTTGCCTCCTCCTCTGCCACCTTTGTTGCAGCTGTAAGCGCGCCCGTAGCGTTCACTGCTGCCATAACATCCTGGAAGGCTTCTCTCCCTCCTTGCTCGAGCGCAGTCTTCACTACTAGGGACTGGGCTGGTGTGCCTTCCTTCATCACATGAATTAACGGTAGGGTTGGTTTGCCCTCGGCAAGGTCATCCCCCAGTTGCTTGCCAATCTCACCCTCTTTGCCTGAATAATCCAGCACGTCATCGATTATCTGGAACGCGGTACCCAAATGCATCCCGTAATTCGCAAGGCCAGTCTCGATTTCCGGGCTTGCGCCACCCAGAATCGCACCAAGGCGCGCAGAAGCCTCAAACAACTTAGCGGTTTTAAATCGAACGACCCGCAAATAATCTTCGACTGTGATATCGGGGTTGTGACAATTCATCAACTGCAATACTTCACCTTCCGCAATGACATTGGTGGCATCTGCCAGAATCTGCATCACCCGCATGTTTCCGACCCCGACCATCATCTGGAAGGCGCGTGAATAGAGAAAATCACCCACCAGCACGCTGGCGGCATTGCCAAACTGGGAATTGGCGGTTTCCCTGCCGCGACGCAATGCGGATTCGTTGACTACATCATCATGCAACAGCGTCGCCGTATGAATGAACTCGACCACGGCTGCCAGCTCGTGCTGCTGGGTACCATGATAGGAGACCGCGCCGGAAGACAGCAACAACAACGCCGGGCGCAGGCGCTTTCCACCGCCTCCAATGATGTATTCGGCAACCTGCCGCACCAGTGGAACGTCGGAATGCAAGCGCGCGCGGATGACCAAGTCAACGGCCTGCATATCATTTGAGACTAAGGTGAATATTGATGGGATGTTCAATGCCAGCTTTCAGTTTTCTGGGGGCGAGATAGTAGGCGCTTGCACGGATACCGTCAATCAAGTGTCGAGCTTCTTGACCTGAGGAACCTTGGCCATTATCATACCGGGTTCTCTAGAACACTTTTTGGAGTCCAACATGTATGCGGTCATAAAAACTGGTGGCAAGCAGTATCGGGTTGCCGCCGGCGAAAAAATTAAAGTAGAACAGATACCGGCAGATGTGGGCGCTGAAATTTCCCTGGATCAGGTACTAATGGTCGGCGAGGGGGATACCGTCAAGATCGGTACCCCGACTTTGTCCGGCGTTACGGTTACTGCCAAGGTAGTTTCACAAGGCCGCCATCCGAAGGTTAAGATTTTCAAAATGCGGCGTCGCAAGCATTATCAGAAGCATCAGGGACACCGGCAGAACTATACCGAACTTGAAATCGGCGTGATCAACGCCTGATTCCAGATTAGGAGAACACTATGGCACATAAAAAAGCAGGCGGCAGTTCACGTAACGGCCGCGATTCAGAATCCAAGCGACTGGGCGTCAAGCGTTATGGCGGACAACTCATTTCTGCTGGCAGCATTATTGTGCGGCAGCGTGGCACACAGTTTCATGCCGGGCAGAACGTAGGTATCGGCAAGGACCACACGCTGTTCGCAAAAACCACTGGTACCGTGCAATTTCTGGTCAAGGGGCCTTCCCAACGGAAGTATGTAAGTATCGTTCCGGCTGTCTGACATCTACGGGACTGGATGGAAAAAGCCCTGTCCTTGCGGATAGGGCTTTTTCATTTACACCATGAAATTTTTCGACGAAGCTCTCATTTCTGTTACTGCCGGCAATGGTGGCAACGGCGCTGTTTCATTTCGCCGTGAGAAATACATTCCACGTGGCGGGCCAAACGGGGGTGATGGCGGACGAGGAGGCAGCATACATATTGTTGCCGATCTCAATCTGAATACCCTGATCGATTATCGTTACACGCGAATTTATCGGGCCGAGCCTGGTGGGAATGGTCAGGGGTCAGACCGCTATGGCAAAGGCGGGGCCGACCTTACCCTGCGAGTCCCTGTTGGCACCGTGATCACCAACGCTGTTTCAGGGGAAATGCTGGCGGATTTGAGCGTTGATGGCGCTCGTGCCACCGTTGCTTGCGGCGGTGCCGGAGGTTTGGGTAATCTGCATTTCAAATCGAGTACCAATCGAGCGCCACGCCAATTTACGCCGGGTGAAGTGGGTGAAGCACGCGAACTGAAACTCGAACTCAAAGTATTGGCCGACGTAGGTCTGCTGGGCATGCCAAACGCTGGCAAGTTGACTTTTATCCGGGCGATTTCTGCAGCGCGCCCAAAGGTTGCCGATTATCCGTTTACGACCCTTCAGCCAAATCTTGGCGTAGTCAGGGTTGGCGAAAATCAGAGTTTCGTCGTTGCCGATATTCCTGGCTTGATTCGCGGAGCCTCGGAAGGTGCCGGGCTAGGGCATCGATTTCTTAAGCATTTGCAGCGCACACGCCTGCTGTTACATCTCATTGATATTGCCCCCCTGGACTCCGAAACCGACCCAGTTGCTGATGCACATGCAATCGTTGATGAGCTTAGAAATTACGATGAGTCTCTCTATCAAATGCCGCGCTGGGTAGTACTCAACAAGATCGATCTCGTTCCAGAGGACGATAGGGCGGAAATGATTGCCCGCCTTTCCAAAGCGCTGAACATGACTGCCCCCGTTTATGTTGTTTCTGCTGTCACTGGGGAGGGCTGCCAAATTCTGACCCGCCACATAATGCAGTTCTTATCTAAGCTTTCCGAAAATGCGTAAGGGTATTTCTGCTTGCAGGCGAATTGTTGTCAAGGTTGGAAGTGCGCTTGTCACCAACAATGGCGCCGGGCTTTCTGCCGACTTCATTGCCGAGTGTGCGCGCCAGATTGCGATGCTGCACCAGTCCGGACGGCAAGTTCTGCTCGTCTCATCCGGAGCCATCGCCGCCGGCATGCAACGTTTAGGATGGGCCAAACGCCCGCATGCGATGCATGCATTACAAGCCGCAGCAGCCGTAGGCCAGATGGGGCTTACCCAAGCCTACGAAAGCGTGTTTGCCCAGCATGGCCTGAAATCCGCACAAGTGCTGCTGACTCATGACGATCTTGCAGACCGTCGGCGCTATCTCAACGCCAGATCCACACTCAACACATTGCTCGATTTAGGCGTTGTACCAATCATCAATGAAAATGACACTGTAGTAACAGATGAAATCCGCTTTGGCGATAACGACACCCTTGGCGCCTTGGTTGCAAATTTGGTCGAAGCCGAGGTGCTGATTATCCTTACCGATCAGAATGGGCTCTATTCAGCTGATCCGCGTCAGGACTCCGGCGCCACGCTAATCTCAGAGGGCGAAGCAGACAACAAGTTTTTCGAGTCCATCGCCGGCGGATCCGGCAGCGCCATCAGCAAAGGCGGAATGATTACCAAGATACGCGCAGCACAACGTGCAGCACGAAGTGGGGCACATACATTAATTATAGGCGGCAGGGAGGCAGGGGCCCTGATTCGCGCAGCCAATGGTGACGTAATTGGTACCTGTCTGAGAGCCCAACAGACACCGTTGGCCGCCCGCAAGCAATGGTTAGCTGATCATTTACGCATAACTGGTTCAGCAGTTCTCGACGCAGGGGCAATCGAGGCATTGCGTCACGGAAAAAGCTTGCTACCGGTTGGAGTACGGATGATTCAAGGGCAATTCGATCGCGGCTCGGTCATCGCATGCATTGATGCCAACGGGACGGAAGTTGCGCGTGGTCTGGCAAACTATCCTAGCGGGGATGCAATAAAGATTGCCGGGCGTTCAAGCCAGGAAATAGAAAATCTGCTTGGGTACATGGACGAGTCCGAACTTATTCATCGTGACAATCTTGTATTGATTTAACGCCGCCGCACACCCTTTTACAAACGACAAAGCCCGCTGGCTAACGCCAGCGGGCTTTGTTTTTGGGGAGTCTGGTGCTGACCTACTTTCGCGGGCGAGATGCCGACTATCATTGGCGCGGTCTTGTTTCACGGTCCTGTTCGGGATGGGAAGGGGTGGGGCCAAGACGCTATGGGCACCAGACTGAAACTGGGTGAGGCTTGAACGGATTCAAGCCACGGAATTGGAAGAAGTAAAGAGGGGAGTGATTGGCGCTTTGTTGCACCTTGAATGCTGATTGAAACGACGCAGACGGGCGTCGTTACTCAAGGTTATAGGGTCAAGCCGCACGGGCAATTAGTACTGGTTAGCTTAACGCATTGCTGCGCTTCCACACCCAGCCTATCAACGTCGTGGTCTACGACGACCCTTCAGGGGGGTTAAACCCCCGGGAGATCTTATCTTGAGGCGAGTTTCACGCTTAGATGCTTTCAGCGTTTATCTCTTCCGCACTTAGCTACCCGGCGATGCGACTGGCGTCACAACCGGTCCACCAGGGGTGCGTCCACTCCGGTCCTCTCGTACTAGGAGCAGGCCCTCTCAAATCTCCAACGCCCACGGCAGATAGGGACCAAACTGTCTCACGACGTTTTGAACCCAGCTCACGTACCACTTTAAATGGCGAACAGCCATACCCTTGGGACCGGCTACAGCCCCAGGATGTGATGAGCCGACATCGAGGTGCCAAACTCCGCCGTCGATGTGAACTCTTGGGCGGAATCAGCCTGTTATCCCCAGAGTACCTTTTATCCGTTGAGCGATGGCCCTTCCATACAGAACCACCGGATCACTATGACCTGCTTTCGCACCTGCTCGACTTGTGGGTCTCGCAGTCAAGCCTTCTTTTGCCATTGCACTATCAGTACGATGTCCGACCGTACCTAGAAGACCTTCGTACTCCTCCGTTACGCTTTAGGAGGAGACCGCCCCAGTCAAACTGCCTGCCATGCACGGTCCCCGACCCCGATTCAGGGGCCCAGGTTAGAACCTCAACGACACCAGGGTGGTATTTCAAGGTTGGCTCCACCGAATCTAGCGACCCGGTCTCAATGCCTCCCACCTATCCTACACAAATCCCGTCAAAGTCCAATGCAAAGCTACAGTAAAGGTTCATGGGGTCTTTCCGTCTAGCCGCGGGTAGATTGCATCTTCACAAACACTTCAACTTCGCTGAGTCCCAAGAGGAGACAGTGTGGCCATCGTTACGCCATTCGTGCAGGTCGGAACTTACCCGACAAGGAATTTCGCTACCTTAGGACCGTTATAGTTACGGCCGCCGTTTACCGGGGCTTCGATCAAGAGCTTGCACCCCATCACTTAACCTTCCGGCACCGGGCAGGCGTCACACCCTATACGTCGTCTTTCGACTTTGCAGAGTGCTGTGTTTTTGTTAAACAGTCGCAGCCACCTATTCTCTGCGACCCCATCGCGCTTCGTGGGCAAGCCACTACACGCTACCGGGGCACACCTTCTCCCGAAGTTACGGTGTTAATTTGCCGAGTTCCTTCTCCTGGGTTCTCTCAAGCGCCTTAGAATTTTCATCCTGCCCACCTGTGTCGGTTTGCGGTACGGTCAATCTGTAACTGAAGCTTAGAGGCTTTTCCTGGAAGCAGGGTATCACTCACTTCAGATCCGAAGATCCTCGTCATCACGCCTCAGCTAAGCCGCACGGATTTGCCTATGCAGCACGCCTACACGCTTAAACCACCTATTCCAACAGATGGCTGAGCTAACCTTCTCCGTCCCCCCATCGCATTACAGATCGGTACGGGAATATTGACCCGTTTCCCATCGACTACGCCTTTCGGCCTCGCCTTAGGAGCCGACTCACCCTGCGCCGATGAACGTTGCGCAGGAAACCTTGGGCTTTCGGCGAGCGTGCTTTTCACACGCTTTATCGCTACTCATGTCAGCATTCGCACTTCTGATATCTCCAGCATCCTTCTCAAGACGCCTTCACAGACCTACAGAACGCTCCCCTACCACGCACATTACTGTGCATCCGCAGCTTCGGTTATTGGCTTGAGCCCCGTTACATCTTCCGCGCAGGACGACTCGACCAGTGAGCTATTACGCTTTCTTTAAAGGATGGCTGCTTCTAAGCCAACCTCCTGGCTGTCTATGCCTTCCCACCTCGTTTACCACTTAGCCAATGATTTGGGACCTTAGCTGGCGGTCTGGGTTGTTTCCCTCTTGACACCGAACGTTAGCACCCGATGTCTGTCTCCCGTATATCACTTTCCGGTATTCGGAGTTTGCTATGGCGGAGTAGATCTTAATGACCCCTCCAACCATTACAGTGCTCTACCCCCAGAAGTGTCCATACGAGGCGCTACCTAAATAGCTTTCGGGGAGAACCAGCTATCTCCAAGTTTGTTTAGCCTTTCACCCCTATCCACAGCTCATCCCCTAACTTTTCAACGTTAGTGGGTGCGGACCTCCAGTGGGTGTTACCCCACCTTCATCCTGGCCATGGATAGATCACTTGGTTTCGGGTTTACGCCCAGCAACTATGTCGCCCTTATCAGACTCGGTTTCCCTACGCCTCCCCTATTCGGTTAAGCTCGCTACTGAACGTAAGTCGCTGACCCATTATACAAAAGGTACGCAGTCACGGAACAAGTCCGCTCCCACTGTTTGTATGCATGCGGTTTCAGGATCTATTTCACTCCCCTCCCGGGGTTCTTTTCGCCTTTCCCTCACGGTACTAGTTCACTATCGGTCGATCACGAGTATTTAGCCTTGGAGGATGGTCCCCCCATCTTCAGACAGGATTTCTCGTGTCCCGCCCTACTTGTCGCAAGCTCAGTTCCGCTGACGGGTTTTCGCGTACGGGGCTATCACCCACTACGGCCAGCCTTTCCAGACTGTTCCACTAACGCGTCAGTTAAATCTTGCAGGCTCTTCCCCGTTCGCTCGCCACTACTTAGGGAATCTCGGTTGATTTCTGTTCCTCGGGGTACTTAGATGTTTCAGTTCTCCCGGTTCGCTTCCTCTGACCTATGTATTCAGTCAGGGATACTCCTTGCGGAGTGGGTTTCCCCATTCGGACATCCACGGCTCAATGCTTGTTTGCGAGCTCCCCGTGGCTTTTCGCACGCTACAACGTCCTTCATCGCCTGTGATCGCCAAGGCATCCACCACATGCACTTAGTCGCTTGACCCTATAACGTTGAGCCCTGGGTTCCCCCAGGTCACGCTCTAGGCACAACTCGCGCTTGTTTCGACTCCATCGCTGGTTCAAAGGATGAAATCGAGAATTTGCAATCACTACCCATGTCTGATTCAGTTCCCTGAATCGAACACTTTACTTCTTCCTGATTTTTAAAGATCAAACAGCCTTAGCGGTAAAAACCGATAGCCAAATATCCACTTGGCTATCGACTCTCTATGTACTGGTGGAGGTGAACGGGATCGAACCGATGACCTCCTGCTTGCAAAGCAGGCGCTCTCCCAACTGAGCTACACCCCCTCGATAAATGGTGGGTCTGGTTGGGTTCGAACCAACGACCCCCGCCTTATCAAGACGGTGCTCTAACCAGCTGAGCTACAGACCCGCTGCCGCTTTCGAACAACCGATAGGTTGTAGGTGCTCACCAAGCTTTTCTCTAGAAAGGAGGTGATCCAGCCGCAGGTTCCCCTACGGCTACCTTGTTACGACTTCACCCCAGTCATGAATCCCACCGTGGTAAGCGCCCCCCTTGCGGTTAGGCTACCTACTTCTGGTGAAACCCACTCCCATGGTGTGACGGGCGGTGTGTACAAGACCCGGGAACGTATTCACCGTGGCATGCTGATCCACGATTACTAGCGATTCCGACTTCACGCAGTCGAGTTGCAGACTACGATCCGGACTACGATCGGCTTTCTGGGATTGGCTCCACCTCGCGGCTTGGCAACCCTCTGTACCGACCATTGTATGACGTGTGAAGCCCTACCCATAAGGGCCATGAGGACTTGACGTCATCCCCACCTTCCTCCGGTTTGTCACCGGCAGTCTCATTAGAGTGCCCAACTAAATGATGGCAACTAATGACAAGGGTTGCGCTCGTTGCGGGACTTAACCCAACATCTCACGACACGAGCTGACGACAGCCATGCAGCACCTGTGTCCAGGCTCTCTTTCGAGCACTCCCAAATCTCTCCGGGATTCCTGGCATGTCAAGGGTAGGTAAGGTTTTTCGCGTTGCATCGAATTAATCCACATCATCCACCGCTTGTGCGGGTCCCCGTCAATTCCTTTGAGTTTTAATCTTGCGACCGTACTCCCCAGGCGGCCAACTTCACGCGTTAGCTACGGTACTAAGGAAGTCTCCTTCCCCAACACCTAGTTGGCATCGTTTAGGGCGTGGACTACCAGGGTATCTAATCCTGTTTGCTACCCACGCTTTCGTGCATGAGCGTCAGTGTCGACCCAGGGGGCTGCCTTCGCCATCGGTGTTCCTCCACATCTCTACGCATTTCACTGCTACACGTGGAATTCCACCCCCCTCTGCCGCACTCGAGTCTTGCAGTCACAAACGCAGTTCCCAGGTTAAGCCCGGGGATTTCACATCTGTCTTACAAAACCACCTGCGCACGCTTTACGCCCAGTAATTCCGATTAACGCTCGCACCCTACGTATTACCGCGGCTGCTGGCACGTAGTTAGCCGGTGCTTCTTCTTCAGGTACCGTCATTGATGAAGGATATTAGCCTCCACCGTTTCGTTCCTGCCGAAAGAGCTTTACAACCCGAAGGCCTTCTTCACTCACGCGGAATGGCTGGATCAGGGTTGCCCCCATTGTCCAAAATTCCCCACTGCTGCCTCCCGTAGGAGTCTGGACCGTGTCTCAGTTCCAGTGTGGCTGGTCGTCCTCTCAGACCAGCTACGGATCGTCGCCTTGGTGAGCCTTTACCTCACCAACTAGCTAATCCGCCATCGGCCGCTCCTGTCGCGCGAGGTCTTGCGATCCCCCGCTTTCACCCTCAGGTCGTATGCGGTATTAGCACATCTTTCGATGTGTTATCCCCCACGACAGGGTACGTTCCGATGTGTTACTCACCCGTTCGCCGCTCGCCGCCAGGGTTGCCCCCGCGCTGCCGCTCGACTTGCATGTGTAAAGCATTCCGCCAGCGTTCAATCTGAGCCAGGATCAAACTCTTCAGTTCAATCTTTTCGCTCACTTACTCAAATCCTGACAAGGTCAATTCCTTAACCTTACGTTTCTTTGTGTAAGCGCTTGCTACATTTTTCTTCGTTCAACTCATGCATGACCCATTATTCCTAATGCGTCGAATCAGCTATTCACCAATCCACAGCAGTGCCTTCGATTCCTCAGCACCACCGCCTGCACTCGCCTCAACTCAGCAAGCACCTACACCTATCGGCTGTTAATTTTTTAAAGATCACGCTGCTACCAGCAGCGAAGAGGGGCGCATTATATATGCCCGTTTAAATCCGTCAACGGCTTTCTCGTTAATTATTACTGTGGGCCACTAATTACTTCAAGAAATGGTTATGCGGGCAAATTTCCGCTTTCCTACCTGTAGCACTATGGTGACTCCTGCCGCCAACATTAAGGCCTTATCACTAACCTTGTCGCCGTTGAGGCGCACCCCACCACCGTCGATCAGTCGCAGCGCCTCCGATGTACTTGCCACAAGGCCGGACAGTTTCAAAACCTGCGCGATAGGGGCAGCAGCAATCACCATCTCCGGCATATTTTCTGGAATTGCACCCCGCTGGAATCGCGCCAGGAAATCTTCAAGCGCCCCGTCAGCATCATGCTTGCCGTGAAACCTGGCAACCAACTCCTGCGCCAGCATTATCTTTATGTCGCGTGGATTTGAGCCGCTATCGGCATCGCGCTTCAAGGCTGCGATCTCCTGACTCGAACGAAATGAAAGCAACTCAAAATATCGCCACATCAAGTCGTCTGACACCGACATCAACTTACCAAACACCTCTTGGGCGGATTCGGCGATGCCAATATAGTTGCCTAGTGACTTGGACATTTTGTTACTTCCGTCCAATCCCTCCAGCAATGGCATTGTCAAGATGCATTGAGGTGCTTGGCCATAATGCTTTTGTAATTCGCGCCCCACCAGCAAGTTGAATTTCTGGTCAGTGCCACCCAACTCCACATCGGCGCGCATGGCTACTGAATCATAGCCCTGACAAAGCGGGTAGAGAAATTCGTGGATGGCTATCGGCTGCTTTCCGGCATAGCGTTTGGCAAAGTCGTCACGCTCCAGCATGCGGGCAACAGTATGCTGAGCAGCCAACTTGATCATTCCCGCGGCACCCAGCGAATCAAACCAGGTCGAGTTAAAGCAGATTTCAGTTTTTGCCGGGTCGAGGATCTTGAAAACCTGATCCTGATAGGTTTGCGCATTCTGGACAATTTGTTCGCGCGACAAGGGCGGACGCGTAGCGTTCTTTCCCGTAGGGTCGCCGATCATTCCCGTGAAATCGCCAATCAGAAACATCACGTGATGGCCGAGATCCTGAAAATGTTTAAGCTTGTTGATAAGAACCGTATGCCCGAGGTGCAAATCGGGAGCCGTCGGATCAAAACCAGCTTTTATCCTGAGCGAACGCCCAGACGCCAATTTTTCGACGAGCTCCGCCTCGACAAGTAACTCGTCTGCGCCGCGCTTGATCAGCGCAAGCTGCGATTCCACATCAGTCATGCTTATTCCCGGGTTTTCTGTGAGTTTATTGTCTGTTAGACTTCAGCAACACTGTCGCGCAACTTAACTGCTTTCAATCAAATAATTGATGATTCCGATTCTAAACCAAGCAACGCACTCCTCATTCGGCCGCCGTAGTCGGCGTACCTTGGTCGCGGGAATAACAATTCTCAGCCTGTCGCTGGGCATGGCAGCGGCATTCGGTACAGCGCAAAATACTGTTGTTTTCGATGGTCAGATCAACGAGGTAATCGAGCAGCTCGGCGCATCGGCTCCAAATCGGGTTGGGGCCGAGGCTGATATCTATACCCGCGAAGTACGCATCCGGCGCGGCGATACTCTGACTCGCCTGCTTTCCAATATGGGGATTCAGGATGAGGAAGCCGCGACATTTTTGCGTGACGACCGTAACGCCGAAGTACTCTCTCGCCAGTTGGCTCCCGGGAAAACAATAACCGCTCAAGTCACATCCGCTGGAGATTTGCACTCCCTCACTTTTCCGCTCAACGGCGGGAAAGATACTGCACTGATCGTACAGCACACCGCGGATGGCTTTGCTGCAGACGTACAACAGCTACAACTGGAAGCAAAGATATCACTGCAAAGCGCCACAATTCAGCACTCCCTATTCGGCGCCGCAGACGATGCCGGGATACCGGATAGCGTTGCCACCCAGTTAGCCGATATTTTTGGCGGTGATATCGATTTTCACCGAGACATCCGTAGTGGCGACAGATTTTCGGTGATTTATGAAACGGCAAGTCATCTAGGAAAACTGTTCCGCACCCAGCGCATTCTCGCCGCCGAGTTCATCAATGACGGTAAGGTATTTCGTGCTTTCTGGTATCAGCACAAGGACGGCACGGGCGGTTATTACACAGAAGACGGGCGCAATGTAAAAAAGGCGTTTTTGCGATCCCCCCTGGAATTCTCACGGATCACCTCAGGCTTTTCAAATGCGCGTTACCATCCGGTGTTGCGCGAGACCCGGGCACACCGAGGCATTGACTACGGCGCGTCTATCGGGACACGTGTCAGAACAACCGGCGATGGAACCATCGAGTTTGCGGGAAATCAAGGAGGATATGGCAAAGTTGTCATGGTTCGCCACTCTGGTAACCGTACTACGGTATATGGTCACCTCTCTGGGTTTGCTTCTGGTATCAAGAACGGCATGCGTGTCGCCCAAGGTGACGTTATAGGGTTTGTCGGTGCCACGGGGATCGCCACAGGTCCACACTTGCATTATGAATTCAGGGTTGCCGGAGTGCACCGCAATCCCCTGACTGTGGCCTTACCCGAAGCTGCCCCAATTTCACCGGCTCAGCTGACTTCATTCAAGTCACATACAAATAATCTTCTATCCCAAATTGCCTCTGTCAGCAGCATGCAACTGGTCATGCTGGACTAGCAAAGTGCATCAGGCCATTGCAATAAAAACAGGGCGCCGTGGCGCCCTGTTTTTATTCATGGTGTCCAACCTCAGGTAGAGAAGGACGACCCGCAACCGCAGGTGCTGGTGGCGTTGGGGTTCTTGATGACGAACTGAGAGCCCTGTAACCCTTCGCTATAGTCGATCTCAGCGCCGACAAGATACTGAAAGCTCATCGGATCGATCAGCAAAGTCACGCCGCTCTTCTCCAGGATCGTATCGTCTTCGTTAGTCACCTCGTCAAAGGTGAAGCCATATTGAAATCCGGAGCACCCACCACCGGTGACGAAGACCCGCAGCTTAAGCTCGGGATTGCCTTCTTCAATAATCAGTTCCTTGACTTTATTGGCTGCACTGTCGGTAAACAACAGCGGGGATGGCATTTCAGTGGGGGCATTCATGATGACTCTCCTTGGGGTTGGTCTCGTACGGTCAATTATCCGGGGCAATCTGTCACTGGTCAAATGCCTTAGCTTGTGGTGCCCTATGTATTTTCAATGACTCGATGCAAGCTTCAATTCAACTGCCTTGGCGCTTGTTGCTCCCTGATGCACCAGTCTGCCGTCAGACAACCGCACCAAGATGAAGTTCAATTGAGTTGTAGTCCACATCACCAGTTACGCGCGCGCGCGGCTGCAGTTCCAGAGACACACTGGAGTAAACGGGGCCATTCACGGTTCCATTAATTACCAAATGGGGCACATGCACCTCCCCGTCGATTCGCGCATGCTCACTGACGACCAGCGTTCCAGGCTGATCTGTCAAGGAGTACACATTGCCCCGAATCTCGCCATCAATGCGTAACCCACCCGTAAAGGTCACATTCCCTTCAATCGTCGTACCTGCTCCGATGAGGCTATCTATCCGGCTGTTGGGCTTGGTGGTTTTTCCGAACATACTGACTCTCCTCTGTAACAGAATATTGTTACTTGATTATTCTACTTCTTTGCTTGGACAGGCTCTCCAGGACGGCCAATTCCTCTTTCAATCGGGTACTTTCCTCGATCAGCGCGCTGTGTTTTTCCGCGAGTTGCTTTTGGGCCGCCTGCTCTATTTGCAGGTTGTTTTCGCTTGCGGCCAATAAACTGCGTAAACGTACAACCTCTTCCTTGAGCACAGCATTCGTCAACTGCAGTGTGCTGAGTTCGTTGTGATCGAAGCCGGCTATCCGGCGACCGGCATCAAAGACCCAGACAGCCAGTCCCAGCAATAATGCGACAGCCACCACTATGCTGAGAGCCCGTATATACAAAGGTACATGGGTACGCACCGCAACCTGCGGCGCAGCAATGCCAAACCGTCCGCGCAGCCGGCGCAGTATCAAGGCAAGACGGGAACCTGCGAAAGACCTAGGCATTCGTCTAAACCAAACATCAGGTTCATGTTCTGCACAGCCTGGCCGGCGGCGCCCTTGACCAGATTATCAATCACCGACAGCACCACGAGCGTATCCCCACCCTGAGGCCGGTGAACCGCCATGCGGCATATATTGGCCGCCCTGACCGATCGGGTTTCCGGATGAGACTTCGCCGGCAGTACATCTACGAACGGTTCTGAAGCATAGCGCCTTTCGTACAAGGACTGGAAGTCTTCTTCGCGTGTGATGCGCGCATACAGCGTGGCATGTATGCCGCGGATAATCGGGGTCAAGTGGGGCACGAAGGTCAGGCCTACCTGAGAACCCGAAATCCCCGATAAACCCTGACGAATTTCGGGAAGGTGACGATGCCCCGCCACGCCATAAGCCTTGAAGTTGTCGGATGCCTCTGCGAACAGAATGTGCGTTTCCGCCTTGCGGCCCGCACCGGACACGCCCGATTTCGCATCGGCAATCAAATAGTTCGTATCGACACACCCCGCCTCGATCAGGGGCAGAAAACCCAGCTGTACCGCTGTTGGATAGCACCCAGGGTTGGCGACCAGGCGTGCGCCCTTGATTTGCTGGCGGTTAAGCTCCGGAAGGCCATAGACCGCTTCGGCGACCAGCTCCGGTGCGGCGTGGGTCATGCCGTACCATTTCTCCCAAAGCGCAATATCCTTGAAGCGAAAATCCGCCGCCAGGTCAACGATGCGCACGCCCGCATCGAGCAGGCTTTTTGCTTGCTGCATGGCCACGCCGTTGGGCGTGGCAAAAAATACCACTTGGCATTCCTTGAGCGGGGCAGTCGCGGGGTCGGCGAAACGCAACGCCACCCGGCCGCGCAGACTGGGAAACATGTCGGCAACCGCACTGCCCGCCTCGGCGCGCGAGGTGATCACAGCCAATTCGACTTCAGGATGTTGCGCCAGCAAGCGCAACAGTTCGACGCCCGTATAACCCGTACCGCCGACGATGCCCACCTTGATCATGGCTGCCTGCTCCTTAATTGCGCGAGTGCCGATCATAACCGACGCTCCGCTCCAGGATGAAAAAAGCCGCCCGCAGGCGGCTTTTCGTGTGAAACGCCGTTAGCGTTTCGAGAACTGCTTACGGCGACGCGCCTTGTGGAAACCAACCTTCTTGCGCTCTACCTCGCGTGCATCGCGTGTGACGAATCCTGCACTCGACAGAGCCGGCTTGAGCGTGGCGTCGTACTCGATCAGCGCGCGCGTGATGCCGTGCCGCACCGCGCCGGCCTGACCGGATTCGCCGCCACCCGTCACATTCACAAGAATGTCGAAGGTGGCCATATGCTGCGTCAATTCGAGGGGCTGGCGCACAACCATGCGGCCGGTTTCCCGTGAAAAGAACTCATCCACCGGCTTGTCGTTAACAACGATCTTGCCATTGCCGCTTTTCATGAAAACACGAGCCACAGCTGTCTTGCGACGACCGGTACCATAGTAGTAGTTGGCAGACATAATCTATTCGTCCCGTCAGATTTCCAGGGTTTGGGGCTGCTGCGCCGTGTGGGGGTGGGCCCCGCCGACATAGCACTTCATTTTCTTCAGCATTGCATAGCCGAGCGGGCCCTTGGGCAACATGCCCTTGACGGCTTTTTCGAGCACGCGCGAAGGAAAACGTTGCTGCAACTTGATGAAATTGGTCTCGTAAATACCGCCGGGGAAACCGGAGTGGCGGAAATACTTCTTGTCTTGCGCCTTGTTACCGGTCACGCGCAGTTTTTCGACGTTGACAACGACGATGTAATCGCCCGTATCGACGTGGGGCGTGTACTCCGGCTTGTGCTTGCCACGCAGGCGACGGGCGACTTCGGCGGCCAGGCGGCCGAGCACCTTGTCCGACGCGTCAACGACGAACCAATCGCGCTTCACTTCATGCGGTTTGGCGGAAAAAGTCTTCATGGAGGGATCCTTGCTACCTTAATTCACACAACTTGGTTGGCGTACGAACCAATAAATACCAGTCCGCCACGCGGAAAGCCGGGCATGTTATCCCATACCCCGAGGTGAAGTCAAACTCTTTGCACCTTGTCGGCAGGAATGAACGCCGTCTTGCCGGCGCCGACTTTTGTGTCGCCACGTTGCGAATACAATCTTTCGCACTAATAACATGGAGGTTAGGTCAATGCTGGAATGCACGATACGCTGGCACGAGGGTATGAGTTTTATCGCCGAGACCGGCAGTGGTCATCTGGTCGCGATGGATGGTGCGCCCGAAGCGGGTGGTCACAACTGGGCGCCCAGGCCGCTGGAAATGCTGCTGGCGGGGACGGGGGGCTGCACATCCTTCGATGTCATCATGATCCTGAAAAAGGCACGGCAGGACATCGTTGATTGCGCGGTCAGGCTCACAGCGGAACGCGCGAAGGAAGACCCCAAGGTATTCACGCACATCGACATGCACTTTGTTGTCAAAGGGCGCGGATTGAAGCCCGATGCCGTCGAGCGGGCGATCAAGCTTTCCGCGGAAAAATATTGCTCGGCATCGATCATGCTCGGCAAAACCGCCCGGATGAGCCACTCCTGGGAAATTATCGAGGTCTGAGCAAGGAACTCGCAGGACCGCCCCAAGGGTTTCTTGGCCCCTTGAGGGGTGAGCAGAGCGCAGCGAGTTTGCGGGGTGGGCTTGCTATATCCAATAGGCAGTCGTCGTCATTGCCTTGGCTGCCAGTTTCATGACGCCTTTGGCGGCACCCGGCAACTCCGAGGCCCCCAGGCTGAGCGCCGTCTGGGCATGCGCAATCTCATCCGTCTTCATCTGGTCGATAATTGCCTGAGAACGACAATCTGCCGCCGGCAACTGGCTCATGTGCCCGTCCAGATGTGCCTCCACCTGACGTTCGGTTTCGGCGACAAACCCCAGGCTGACGGGATCACCCAACCGGCCGGCCACTGCCCCCATCATCCAGGCACCGGCATACCACAAAGGATTGAGCAGGCTCTTGCGGCCACCCAGTTCTTCAATACGCCGCTCGGTCCAGTTCAGATGCTCGGTTTCCTCCCAGGCTGCCTGCTGGAGCGCCTCGCGTACCGTCCCGTCTTGCGCGGTAAAGGCCTGGCCGGAATACAGTGCCTGGGCGCAGACCTCGCCCACGTGGTTAATGCGCATCAACGCCGCGGCATGGCGCCGCTCCCCATCGGTCAATTCGGCTTCGGGAAACGCTTCGCCGGGCATCGGCCGGACTGTAGGCGCCTTGGTGAAAACGGTACGCAACGCCAGGTCAACTTGCAGAATGAAGGGGTCAAGGATGCTCATGGTGGTACCTCTCAAGAAAATGCCGGGCCGCCCGAGGCTCTTCTTCACCGACAGGGGGATCAAATCGCGTTGGGATGCTTGCCCAGACGCAACGCCTCCTGGCCCTCGGCCGGCGTATGGATGGCTGTACCGCTTGGGCAAAAATAATCGCGGGCAAGGGCGGCATGATGCCGATTGGTCGGCTTATTCACGATGCGACTCCATTCGCCCCTGCGCGCCATCGCCCACGTGCCATCGCGATGCCCGGTCGCATAAAGCTTGTACTCGCCACTTTCACAACGCATGCCTTCGTAGGTCGTGTTCGTCGCCCCTCCGCTGGTACGCACCACCAGTACATAGCGCACCACGCCATCCTTACCGACACTTAAGGTCGAAGCATCGATGTAGAACTTGTGCGCTGTCGTTGCGCTGACATAGAACTCGCGCAGATTGGCTTCCAGCGGGAAAGCGGGGGGTTGCACCGAATCTTCTTCCCATTTGGGGGCATCCGGGTCGTCGTTGTCACGCAAACCCAATCCGGCACTCACGGCACCAGAAACGACCAGGCCCATCAAAACAGCGACAAGTCGTTTCATCATTCGCCGATCCGCTTCTCGTCTTCCGTCTGTTGCCCGGCATACGGCGGCCAGCCCGGAATGCATCCGGGCATGTGGAACAACAGCCGCGACAGTTCGGTCAGCGCCTGCCCATAAACCATGCGCTTGAATTCGATCACCGACTCAAGGGGCACCCAATAACTGCTCCACCGCCAGGCATCGAACTCCGGCTTGGGCGTAGCACGCAGACTGATATCGTTATCGCGGCCGGTCAGCCGCAACAGAAACCAGATCTGCTTCTGTCCCTTGTACGTACCGCGCCATTCGCGGCGAACCCAATGCCTGGGAACGTCGTATCGCAACCAATCCCGTGTGCGTCCGAGAATGCGCACATGCTCGGGCTTCAGCCCGACTTCCTCGTACAGTTCGCGAAACATCGCCTCTTCAGGCGATTCCCCTTTCTTGATCCCGCCTTGCGGGAATTGCCAGGAATGTTCGCGAATCCGCTTGCCCCAGAAGACCTCATAGCGCTGATTGGTGAGAATGATGCCGACGTTCGGGCGATAACCTTCCCGATCGAGCATGGTGTTACCCCAATTTGTTTGTCTGGTGCAAATTGTTCCACATTCGCCCGTCCGAGGAAAGCCTGTCAGACAGGTAAAATGCTTTATTCAGTGTCCAACAAGAAGATTTGATATGCGCGCCAGCCAGTTTTTCATTTCCACGCTCAAGGAAGCGCCCACCGACGCCGAGGTCGTTTCTCACAAGTTGATGACCCGTGCCGGCATGATCCGCAAGCTGGCTGGCGGTATCTATAGCTACCTGCCGATGGGGTTACGGGTAATCCGCAAGATCGAGGCGATCATTCGCGAGGAAATGAACCGTGCCGGCGCCATCGAGCTGCTTATGCCGTTGATCCAGCCCGCCGAACTGTGGCAGGAAACCGGGCGCTGGGACAAGATGGGGCCTGAATTGCTGCGCGTGAAGGATCGCCATGACCGGGACTTCATCATCCAGCCGACCTCAGAGGAAGTCGTTACCGACATCGCCCGCGGCGAGATTCACAGCTACCGCCAGTTGCCGAAAAACTTCTATCACATCCAGACAAAATTCCGCGACGAGCGGCGTCCGCGTTTCGGCGTAATGCGCGGCCGTGAATTCACCATGAAGGACGCCTATTCATTCGATCGCGACGAAGCCGGTGCTGAAAAAAGCTACCAGTCGATGTACGCCGCCTACGTGAAGACCTTCGAGCGCCTCGGCCTGAGCTTCCGCGCCGTGCGCGCCGATACCGGCGCCATCGGCGGCTCGCTGTCGCATGAATTCCAGGTCATCGCCGACACCGGCGAGGATCTGCTGGTGTATTGCCCGGATTCCGACTACGCAGCCAATATCGAACTGGCCGAAGCAATGCCGCTGAGCGCCGTCCGGCCAGCGCCGACTTCTGCCATGGCCAAGGTTGCCACGCCCGACACCGTGCGGTGCGAGGATGTCGCCAAGCTACTTAATCTGCCCATCGAACGCACAGTGAAGTCCATCGTGCTGGCCGCTGATACTCCGCTGGGGGCCGAGGTCTGGTTGTTGTTGGTACGCGGCGATCATGAACTCAACGAAGTCAAGGCCGGCAAAGTGACGGGGCTCGACAACGGCTTCCGTTTTGCCACCGAGCAGGAGATCGTCGAAAGCTTCGGCTGTCCGCCAGGCTATCTGGGCCCGCTCAACACAAAGAAACCGGTAAAGGTCGTCGCTGACCGGACAGTCGCCAACATGAGCGACTTCGTTTCAGGTGCCAACGAAATCGGCTTTCACATTCAGGGCATCAACTGGGGCCGCGACCTGCCAGAACCGGAAATTGTCGCCGACATCCGCAATGTCGTCGCAGGCGATCCGTCGCCCGATGGCAAGGGGAGCCTCGCCATCCAGCGCGGCATCGAGGTCGGCCACGTTTTCTTCCTTGGCACCAAGTATTCGGCGGCGATGAACTGTACGTATCTCGACGAAACCGGCAAGCCGCAACTGATGGTCATGGGCTGCTACGGCATCGGTGTCACGCGGCTGGTCGGCGCCGCCATCGAACAGAATCATGACGAACGCGGCATCATCTGGCCGGATTCGATCGCACCTTTCACGGTGGTGATCTGCCCGGTCGGCTGGGGAAAGTCCGAGGCCGTGCGCCAGGCGGCGCTCGACCTTTATGAAAAACTCATCGTCTCTGGCATCGATGTCATCCTCGACGACCGCGACGAACGTCCCGGTGTGATGTTCGCCGACTGGGAACTGATCGGCGTGCCACACCGCGTCACCATCGGCGATCGGGGACTCAAGGAAGGCATCGCCGAATACCAGCATCGTCGGGACAAGGAAGCCGCCAAGATACCGCTGGCCGACATTGCGGCGTGGGTGCGCCAGAAGGCATGCAGCTGACACGGCGGGTCGTTGCTTGTGCCCTGCTGCTCGCCGGGGCGGCCCAAGCCTGGGCGGGCGCGCAGAAGTATGAACCGCTCGCCGCCAGCGTCCAGGCAGCCCTGCATGCCACCGTTTCAGACCGGGCCGCACCGGAACCGCAGTTCGCCAGCATCGAGGAGAAAATCGACTGGCTGACCGAGATGTCGCGGCGACTGGAGCGGCGCATGCCCGACCGGGAAGGGCGTCTCGAATTTCTCAAGGCGGTACGTTACGAAGCCCAGCGCGCCGGTCTTGACCCGCAACTCGTCCTGGGATTAATCCAGGTGGAAAGCGGCTTCCGCAAGCATGCCGTTTCCAGCGCGGGGGCACGCAGCTACATGCAGGTGATGCCGTTCTGGGTCAAACTGATCGGCAACCAGGACAGCAACCTGTTCCACTTGCGGACCAACCTGCGCTTCGGCTGCACCATCCTGCGCCACTACCTCGACATCGAGAACGGCGACCTGTTTCGCGCGCTGGGTCGCTACAACGGCAGCCTCGGTCGGCCGGAATATCCGAACATGGTGCGCGCAGCGTGGGAGAAACACTGGGGCTGGGGGCCGCGCGTCATTCAGGCCCGGCAATAACTAGTCACAACGAGCGTCGCGAGCACAAAGTCTCCTCGCCTGCGAGGGTGGGGCTGGGGATGGGCGGGCCCAAAAAAGTCGGTGCTGGCGGGATGGCGTGTCGGCAAGCTTATCGCGGTAGGCCGGGCATTCCCTTGCCCATCATGCCTTTCATGCCACGCATCATCTTTGCCATGCCGCCCTTGGAGAACTGCTTCATCATTTTCTGCGACTGCTCGAACTGGTTGAGCAGCCGATTGACTTCCTGCACCTGCACACCGGCGCCGGCGGCGATGCGGCGCTTGCGGCTGGCCTTGATGATCTCGGGCTTGCTGCGTTCAGTCGGGGTCATTGCGTTGATGATGCCCTCGATGCGCCGGGTTGCCTTGTCTTCCATCTGGCCGCCCGCCTGCTGCGCCATCGCACCCAACTGGGCCGGCAACTTGTCGAGCAAGGCGCCGATGCCGCCCATGCTGCGCATCTGGCCGATCTGTGCCTTGAAGTCGTTGAGGTCGAAGCCCTTGCCGGACTTCATCTTCTTGACAAATTCCTGCGCCTTTTCCTGATCGACGTTGCGATGCGCCTCTTCGACCAGGCCGAGGATGTCGCCCATGCCGAGGATGCGGCTGGCCATGCGCTCGGGGTGGAACTCCTCGATGCCGGTCAGCTTCTCGCCAACGCCAGCAAACTTGAGCGGCTTACCCGTTACATGGCGCACCGACAGCGCCGCGCCGCCACGTGAATCGCCGTCGAGCTTGGTGAGGATCACCCCTGTAAGTGGCAACGCCTCGTTGAAGGCCTTGGCGGTATTTACCGCATCCTGGCCGAGCATGGCATCGACGACAAACAACGTTTCGATCGGCTTGAGTTGCGCATGCAGTTCCCGGATCTCGGCCATCATCGCTTCATCGATGGCAAGGCGCCCGGCGGTATCGACGAACAACACGTCGTGGAAATGGCGCTTGGCGTAATCAAGTGCCGCGGCGGCGATTTCGGCCGGCTTCTGGCCGACGGATGATGGGAAGAAATCGATGCCGGCCTGGGCCGACACCGCCTTCAACTGCTCGATGGCTGCCGGTCGATAGACGTCGCAACTGACCGCCAGCACCTTCTTCTTCTGCCGTTCCTTGAGCCACTTGCCGAGTTTGGCAGTCGTCGTCGTCTTGCCGGCACCCTGCAAGCCCGCCATCAGGATGATCGCCGGCGGCTGGGTGGCCAGATTCAACTCGGACTTCGCGCCGCCCATCAACTCCGTGAGCTCGCGATGTACAACGCCAATCAGTGCCTGCCCCGGTGTCAGCGAACCAATCACCTCCTGGCCGACGGCCTTTTCCTTGACGTTCGCGATGAAGTCCTTGACTACCGGCAGGGCTACGTCTGCCTCGAGCAAAGCCATGCGCACTTCGCGCAGCATCTCGGAAATGTTTTCCTCGGTCAGGCGCGCCTGGCCGCGTAGCGTCTTGACGACCTTGGCAAGTCGTTGGGTCAGATTGTCGAGCATGGGCTTAGTGTAAACTCCAAATATGCCGTCGATTTTACTGCATCCCCCCTTCCCGCATTTGCTGGCCGCCGCTCTCTATGTTGGATTGGCTGTACATTTCTGGCGTACGCGCTGGCGTGGCGCGGTGCTCGACCAACCCGTACGCGGGCTGGTGGGATGGGAGCGCAGCTGGCTGGCGGTTGCGCTGGTCGTTCATGGCGCCACGCTGGCGCAGGAGATTTTTCCGGCAGCTGGCGAAGGCATGCGCTTCGGTTTTGCAGTGGCCTTGTCGATGATGACCTGGCTGGCGGTCACCCTGTACTGGATCGAAAGTTTCTACGCCCGCATGGAAGGGCTGCAGATGCTTGGCCTGCCGTTGGCGGCAATTTGCGGGCTATTGCCGTGGATGCTGCCGGGCGAACACCTGATTGCCAATACGGCTTCGCCGACTTTCCGTCTGCATTTCCTCATGGCCATGCTGGCGTACAGCCTGTTCACCCTGGCCGCACTGCACGCCATCCTGATGGCCGTTGCCGAAAAGCGGCTGCACCGCGGCCGAATGACGCCGCTGTTTGCCGGCCTGCCGCCGCTCCTGACGATGGAGGCATTGCTGTTCCGGTTGATTCACATCGCCTTCGTGCTGCTGACGTTCACACTGGCGTCAGGGATCATTTTTTCGGAACAAATCTTCGGCAAACCCCTGCCGCTCAATCACAAGACAGTTTTTGCCGTGCTTTCATGGCTGATTTTTGCCGCATTGTTGTTCGGCCGCTATCGTTATGGCTGGCGCGGTCGTGTCGCCCTGCGCTGGACACTGACCGGCTTTGGGGTGTTGCTGCTGGCCTATGTCGGCAGCCGTTTCGTGCTTGAGGTCATCCTCGGCCGTCCTGCCTGATGGATGAAATTTCACTGTCGGGACAATTCGCAGTACTCGGCGTGCTGCTGATTCTCTCCGGCTTCTTCTCCATGTCGGAAACAGCCATGATGGCGTGCAATCGCCATCGCCTGCGCCATGCCGCCAACCAGGGCAATGCCGGCGCCACACTGGCGCTTACCTTGCTGGGCAAGACCGACCAGCTGCTGGGCGTCATACTGCTTGGCAACACCCTGATCAATGCAGCGGCTGCCATGCTGACGGGCAATATCGCGCTTCGGGTATTCGGTGAAGAAAAATGGGCGCTGGAGGCGGGCGCACTGTTCGTGACCTTCTGCTTGCTGGTGTTCTCTGAAATCACACCCAAGGTCGCCGGCGCAACCTATCCCGACTGGCTGACACCCCGCATCAGCTTCATTCTCACGCCCCTGTTGCGGATTGCCTACCCGGTCGTCTGGACTGTCAATCTCCTCGTCACACCCCTGCTCCGGCTGCTACACCTGCAACCCAAGCCAGGCAATGAAGCGCACATTCTTTCCACCGAAGAGCTACGATCAATCGTGCTGGAATCGAGCCATTTCCTCCCCGGTGCGCACCGTGAATTTCTGGTCAATCTCCTCGACCTCGAGCACATTACCGTCGAAGACATCATGACGCCGCGAGGGGAGATCGAAAGTATCAACATTGCCGCCCCCCTCGATGAAATTGCCGAAAAACTGGCCACCAGCTTCCATACGCGCCTGCCGGTATACGAAGGCGATCCGGGCAATATCATCGGCGTCCTCCACATGCGGCGCATGGTAGGCATGGCGCTTGGTGGCATACTGGATCAGGCGGCGCTGCGGCAGGACATGGCAGGCCCCTATTTCATCCCTGCCGAGACGCCAGCCTACGACCAGTTGCGCTTTTTCCGCGAGAATCGCCAACGACTCGGGTTGGTCGTTGATGAGTATGGCGAATTGCTCGGACTCGTCACGATCGAGGATATCGTCGAGGAAGTCGTCGGCAAATTCACCACCAGCATGCCAGGCAGCGAAACCTCTTACTGCTGGGACAACGAAGGTGCCGTGCTGGTCGACGGGAGCAGCAGTTTGCGCAAAATCAACCGCCTGCTCGGCACGGCTTTGCCTGTAGATGGCCCGAAAACACTCAACGGCCTGATCCTCGAGCATCTGCGCGATATTCCGGAAATTGGCGTCGGCTTGCGCATCAACGGTGTCGCCATGGAAGTCATCCAGACCGAGGATCGGCGGGTCAAGATGGTAAAGATTTACCGCCCTTGACCGGCCGGACACGCTATCGGGGACAAAACTCGGGCTATTTCGCCTTTACAAGGCCTCCTAGGCAAGGCATTATCACTCTGCATAAATGATGCGAGGAGCAGGCATGGCAACCACCCCCAAGAAAGCCGTATCACAACCGACATTTAGCTGGGAAGGCAAAGATAAAAGCGGCAAGATGGTTCGGGGGGAGATGCGTGCAGCCGCCGCCGGGTTGGTACGTACCAGCTTGCGTCGCCAAGGGATTCTGGTCAGCAAGGTCTCCAAGCAGTCACTTCACGGCAGGGGAAAGGTGACCGACAAGGATGTCACCATGTTCACACGCCAGATGGCGACCATGCTGAAGTCTGGTGTACCCCTCCTGCAGGCCTTCGATATCGTCAGCAAGGGGGCGAGCAACGCCGCCGTCAGCAAGCTCTTGTCGGACATCAAGACGGACGTGGAAACGGGATCCGCACTCAATCAGGCCTTTCGCAAATATCCGCTCCATTTCGACACCCTGTACTGCAACCTCGTCGAGGCCGGCGAGCAGGCGGGTATTCTCGACCAGTTGCTGGATCGCCTGGCTACGTACAAAGAAAAAACCCAGGCGATCATCTCAAAGATCAAGAGCGCGCTGTTCTACCCGATCTCGGTACTGGTGGTCGCCTTCATCGTCACTGCGGTGATCATGATTTTCGTCGTCCCCCAGTTCAAGAAGGTATTCACCAGCTTTGGTGCCGACCTGCCAGGGCCGACACTCGTCGTCATGGCGATCTCGGACTATTTCGTCGAATACTGGTACATCGTCTTCGGCGTGATTTTCGGGGGTGTCTATGCCTTCTTCTATTTCTGGAAGCGCTCCGAAAAAATGCAGATATTCATGGACCGGCTCGCTTTGCGCCTGCCGATCTTCGGTGAAGTGATCCGCAAGGCGACCATCGCGCGCTGGACGCGCACGCTCTCCACCATGTTCGCCGCCGGGGTTCCCCTGGTCGAGGCGCTGGATTCCGTGGGCGGCGCCTCCGGAAACTACATCTATCGGGAAGCCACGAAGCAGATCAAGGCAGAAATCAGCACCGGCTCGAGCCTGACGGTCTCCATGCAAAACACCAACATTTTCCCGAACATGGCGATCCAGATGATCTCGATCGGCGAGGAGTCCGGTCAGATCGATTCGATGAGCAGCAAGGTCGCCGACTTTTACGAGGCGGAGGTCGATGAAGCCGTCAATCGGCTGTCCAGCCTGATGGAGCCGATGATCATGGTGGTACTCGGCGTCCTGATCGGCGGCATCATCATCGCGATGTACCTGCCGATCTTCAAGCTGGGCGCAGTGGTCTAGGCGGAGCGCATGTTGCCGAACGATCCGACGACGCTGGCCGTCGCAGGCGTGGTCTTCGGGCTGCTGATCGGCAGCTTCCTGAACGTCGTCATCCATCGCCTGCCGATCATCATGGAGCGCGATTGGCAGGCCCAGTGCGCCGAACTCGCTGCCCAGTCGGCGGCGGCGACTGGCGCCGTCCCGCCAGCACCGACTTCAGCAGTCGCGCCACTGTCACTGGTCGCACCGCGCTCACGCTGTCCGCATTGCGGCCATCAGATCGACGCACTCGAAAACATTCCAATCCTCAGCTATCTGCTTCAGAAGGGTCGCTGCAAGGGCTGCGGCAAGGCCATCAGCCCACGCTATCCACTCGTCGAAGCCGTTACCGGACTACTGTTCGGCTATGCCGCCTGGCGCTATGGCCCGACCCTGGCCGGGGCGGGGGTGCTGCTGTTCATCGCCGCCATGGTCGCGCTGACCTGCATCGATTTCGACACGCAGCTGCTGCCCGACGACATCACCCTGCCCCTGCTCTGGGTCGGTCTGCTGCTCAACGTCGGCGGCACCTTCACGACATTGAGCAATGCCGTGATCGGCGCTGCCGCCGGCTACCTGATCTTGTGGCTGGTGTACTGGCTCTTCAAGCTGGCGACCGGCAAGGAAGGCATGGGCTACGGCGATTTCAAGCTATTGGCAGCCATCGGCGCCTGGTTCGGCTGGCAGATGCTGCCCCTGGTCATCCTGCTGTCCTCGCTGGTCGGCGCGGTGGTCGGCATCGCCCTGATTGTGCTGGCGCGGCGCGGGCGCAACGTTCCCATTCCCTTCGGGCCCTATCTTGCCGCCGCGGGCGTTATCGCACTGTTTTGGGGCAAGTCGCTCAACCAGACCTATCTGGGCTTGATCTAGCCACGAAGCGCACCTATTTAACCGGGTGGCGAACGTCCTTTCGCTATAATTCGCAGAACTCCCGGAGAAATTCATGCCAATTTATGCCTATCGTTGTGGTCAGTGCGGTTTCGAGAAGGACGTCCTGCAGAAAATGTCCGACGCCACGCTGACGATCTGCCCGGAATGCAATACCGAAAACTTCAGCAAGCAACTGACCGCCGCCGGATTCCAGCTGAAAGGCAGCGGCTGGTACCAGACCGATTTCAAGGGCGGCACCCAACCGGCAGCCAAGGCCGATAACCCGCCACCCTGCCAGGGTGGGACGGGTTCGTGCCCCGGCAACTGATCGCCCCGCGTGAAAGCTTTCAAGAAATACTTCATCACCGGGCTCCTGATCTGGATCCCGCTGGTGATCACTGTCTGGGTGGTGTCGGCGATCATCGGCGCCATGGATCAGTCGCTTTATCTGCTGCCCCAGGCCATCCATCCGGACAAGCTGCTGGGTATCCATATCCCCGGCGTCGGCACTGTGCTCACCCTGCTGGTGATCTTGCTGACCGGCCTGGTGACCGCCAACATCATCGGCCAGAAGCTGGTACGCTTCTGGGAAAGTCTGCTGGCACGCATCCCGATCGTCAAATCGATCTACTACAGCGTCAAGCAGGTGTCGGATACCCTGTTTTCCGGCAATGGCAACGCCTTCCGCAAGGTGCTGCTGGTGCGCTACCCGCACGGCGACGCCTGGTCAGTTGCCTTTCAGACCGGCACGCCCGCAACCCAGGTGAGCAGTCAGCTGCCGGACGAACATGTCAGCGTCTTCATTCCCACGGCGCCCAGCCCGGTCAACGGTTTTTTCTTTTTCGTAAAGAAAGGCGAGACCATCGAACTCGACATCAGCATCGATGATGCCTTGAAATACATCGTATCGATGGGCGTCGTCCCGCCCTACCAGCGGCGTCCCAACCTCGTCGGCCGCGCGCAAAACGAATAATCCAATCCTGGCGCCGTCTCACCAGCGCCGACTTTTCAAATCGGAACCACCATGCGTACTCATTACTGCGGCCAGCTGAATGCCGGCCACGTCGATCAGATCGTCACCCTCTGCGGCTGGAACCACCGCCGCCGCGACCATGGCGGCGTGATCTTCATCGACCTGCGCGACCGTGAGGGTATCGCCCAGGTGGTCTGCGACCCCGACCGGCCGGAGATGTTCGCGCTCGCCGAGGCCGTGCGCAACGAGTTCGTGCTGAAGATCACCGGCAAGGTACGTCGCCGTCCCGCCGGCACCGAGAATCCCAACATGCCCTCGGGCGAAATCGAGATCCTCTGCCACGAGATGGAGATTCTCAACGCCGCCGTCACGCCGCCGTTCCAGCTCGACGACGACAACCTCTCCGAGAACGTGCGCCTGGTCAATCGCGTCATCGACCTGCGCCGGCCGCAGATGCAGAAGAACATGATGCTGCGCTACAAGACGGCGCGCGCCTTCCGTCGCTTCCTCGACGACCACGGCTTCATCGACATCGAGACGCCGATGCTGACCAAGTCGACGCCCGAAGGTGCCCGCGACTACCTCGTGCCCTCGCGCGTCCATCCGGGCCAGTTCTTCGCCCTGCCGCAGATCGCCGCAGCTGTTCAAGCAGTTGCTGATGGTGGCCGGCTTCGACCGCTACTACCAGATCGTCAAATGCTTCCGCGACGAGGACCTGCGCGCCGACCGCCAGCCGGAATTCACCCAGGTCGATATCGAGACCTCGTTCATGGACGAGACGCAGATCACCGGCATCATCGAAAACCTGATTCGCTACGTCTTCAAGGACGCCATCGACGTCGACCTGCCCGATCCCTTCCCGCGCATGAACTACGCGGAAGCGATGCGCCGTTTCGGCTCGGACAAGCCGGACCTGCGCGTGACGCTCGAACTCACCGAAGTCACCGATGCCGTCGCCGATGTCGCCTTCAAGGTATTCAGCGGTCCGGCCACCTCCGGCGGCCGTGTCGCCGCCCTGTGTATTCCCGGCGGCGCCAGCCTGACCCGCGGCGAGATCGACGGCTATACCGAGTTCGTGAAGATATATGGCGCCAGGGGACTCGCCTACATCAAGGTCAATGATGTCTCGAAACTCAACGAGGAAGGCCTGCAGTCGCCCATCGTCAAGAACATCCACGCGCAGGCGCTCAAGACCATCATCGAGCGTACCGGCGCGCAGTCCGGCGACCTGATCTTCTTCGGCGCCGACAAGACCAAGGTCGTCAATGATGCGCTGGGTGCACTGCGCAGCAAGATCGGCCACGAGAAAAGGCTACCTCAACGGCAAGGCCTGGGAGCCGGTCTGGATCGTCGACTTCCCGATGTTCGAGTACAGTGAAGAAGACAAGCGCTGGACGGCCTGCCATCATCCCTTCACCTCGCCCAAGGACGGCCACGAAGAACTGATGGCAACGAATCCTGGCGAGTGCCTGGCCAAGGCTTACGACCTGGCCCTGAACGGCTGGGAGATTGGCGGCGGCTCGGTGCGTATCCACAAGGCAGACGTGCAGTCCAAGGTCTTCGAGGCACTCGGTATCGGCGAGGAAGAGCAGCGCGCCAAATTCGGTTTCCTGCTCGATGCCCTCCGCTACGGCGCGCCGCCCCATGGCGGACTGGCCTTCGGCCTCGACCGCATCGTCACCATGATGACCGGCGCCGAATCGATCCGCGACGTCATCGCCTTCCCGAAGACCCAGCGTGCGCAGTGTCTGCTCACCGATGCGCCCTCACCTGTTGACGAGAAGCAGCTGCGCGAACTGCACATCCGCCTGCGGCAGAAGGTCGACACACAGGTCGAAGTCGGCACGGGTTGAGCGGCGGCATGCTGCGCGCCTTCCTGTTCCTGCTGCTCACCAGCTGGCTTGGGCTGGCACAGGCGCAGGATATCGCTCCACGCGATCTTCCGGCCGAAGGGCGCGAAGTCATGCAGCTGATCAGTGCGGGCGGCCCATTCCCCCAGCGGCGCGACGGCATCACCTTCGGCAATTTTGAAAAGCAGTTGCCAATGCGGGCGCGCGGCTATTATCGCGAATACACCGTGCCGACCCCCGGTGTGCGGCATCGCGGCGCGCGGCGCATCGTCTGCGGCGGCCGGGAAGCCCGTAACCCAGACGCCTGCTACTACACCGCCGACCATTACCGCAGTTTCAGAAAGATCACCGAATGAACTACGCCAGCCTACTCACACGGGTCGAACATGCGGGGGTCTTTCACATGCCGCTGGACGGCGAAAATGCCCTGATCGCCGCTGCCGAAAAAAATGGCTTTTTCGTGTTCCGCGTCGATCTGGCCAAGGTGCGCGACAAGGAAACAATGCTCAAAGCCATCGGCGCCGCGATGGCTTTCCCCGAATGGTTCGGCTACAACTGGGATGCGCTGCTGGACAGCCTCGCCGACCTCGGCTGGCGGCCTGCCGAAGGCTACGTCGTCATCCTCGAACACTGCGACGGCATTCACGGGCACGCCGAGGCCGATTTCGTCCAGACCCTACAGGTCTTCGAGAATGCGGCCAACGAATGGCGCGAACAGGACGTCGCTTTCTGGTGCTTTGTCGATATGCAGGCCGACGGCATCAGCTGGCTGACCGACATCGCCTGACCGTACCGGGTACCACTGAAATCGTGCCAGGCACGAAGCGACCAGTTTCCGTCCTCGTCGTGATTCATGATCCGGCGGGGAACGTGCTGCTGCTCGAGCGCGCGGCGCATCCGGGCTACTGGCAGTCGGTCACGGGCTCGCAGGAAGGCGGCGAAACCCTGGCCGCCACAGCCTTGCGTGAAGTCGCCGAGGAAACCGGCATGGTCTGCCCGCCGGAAGACCTGCGCGACTGGCATCTGTCGAACCGTTTCGAGATTTTCGCCCTGTGGCGCGACCGCTACCCGGCAGGCATCACCCACAACACCGAGCATGTCTTCAGCCTCTGCGTGCCGGCCGGCACGGTTGTCATGCCCGCACCGGACGAACATCGTGCCTGCCGCTGGCTGCCTTGGCGCGCAGCCGCGGCCGCCTGCTTTTCCTGGACCAACCGCGACGCAATCCTCATGCTCGGTCTGGGTGGTGAATAGCCGCCGGCGGCTCAAGCCGGCGAAACACCCAGCAGCCTGGCAAGGAAATCGAAAAACAGGCAATACATGGCGATCGGCAGCGGCAGGCCCAGCAGCGTACCCAGCAGATGGTGACGGAAGCGGACGCCCGACAGTGCGAGCGCGTAGTTAAGCGCCGGCACGGTCTGAAACATCAGCCGCAATAGCAGGACGCTGCGTACCGGCCGTGCATCCAGCCGTGCGAATATCCTTCTGGCCAGCGCGCTGTCGAGTCGCCGCAGCGCGTCGCCACCGATCAGCCGGATCGTCACGAAACTGAATACACAGGAAATCGTGGCGGCCACGTAAGTCGCTGCACCGCCCCAGGTCCGCCCGAGCGCCAACACTGCCGCCGCGAGGAAGATCCAGCCCGGAATCTGGGCCAGGTTGCCCAGCGCGAAGAGCAGGACAAAGGAAAGCAAACCGCCCAGCGGGTGTTCCTGCAGAATGGCGCGCACCGCTTCTGGCTTGAGACTCTCCCGCAGGCCCAGCCATTCAACGCCGGCCAATAAGGCAAGGGCGAACAACAGCACGAAGAGCAGCGGGCGAAAGTCTTTCAGCAAGGCGGCAAGACGATGGCGCGCAGGCATGCCGGACACAGGCAGTCTGGCTGCTCTGGATCTGGCGGTGTGATGGCGGGCAGCTCGGCGCACCAGCAGCTCTCCTGGCCGGCCGCCATGCCGCAAGTGAAACTCACGCCGCATTTCGGGCACTTGCGTTCCCCGCAGCGCCGTCCTGCCAGCGCCGAGTTTTGTGACGGGTTTGCGCTCATGTGCCCAGCGCCCGCCACCGGATCAGCGCAAGGCCAAGGTTCACTCCAGCGCCTGATCGACCAGATTGCCGATCGCTGCGACATTCTTGACCAGTTCGGGATTAAATCCATGGCGCTGCTGCAAATAGGCCGGGGCGTTGTAACTCAGCCAGACCTTGCCGTTCTCGTCTTCCCATGCCAGTGCCTTGAGCGGCAAATCGATGGCTACCGATTGAGCGGAATTCATCAGCGGCGTTCCGGCTTTCGCAGCGCCGAAGATCAGCAACTGTGTGGGACGCAATTTCAAGCCAGCCCGTTCGGCATCACCACTGTGGTCGACGCGCAAGAACACGGTAATCCCCTTGGCCTTGACGACCGACTCCAGGCGATTCAGGGTTTCGGGAACGGAATACTTGCTCGGTTTGGAAACCAGACCATTGTCGGTCGCCAAAGCTGTCGCGGTCAGTCCCAACGACATCAGTATGGCCAGAAAATATTTTTTCATTGTCAGTCTCCTTTGTCAGGTGATCCGGTTGCTGCACAATCCCTGTCGGGTTCGCTTCCCGGCAGCGCGTACACGGTGCCGGGAAGCGAACCCGATTGATTGGTCGGCGAAATATCCAGTTCCTTACAGCTTTCGTCGGCTTTCAGTCCAGAACTTCGCAACTACCTATCCACTCCGTTGCAGAGCATCGCGTGAGTATGCCTGAACTGGCCCCTGGATGAGCCGGTAGCACTTGGCAGGGCGCGGGTGAAATTTTTGTCCCGGGTGTAAGGAATGTGGGCCGAGCCCGACCAATGTGTGCCGGCGTACTGTTTATTTGCGTATTGGCTACAAACGGCACGCTTCGGTAACCCCGCAAACCCCAAGGAGAACATTATGAAAAGCACTAATTCCGGAATCGCCATCGCCTCAGTAGCCGCTGCCCTTTTTTCCCTGGGCGCCACCGCGACCGTAGCTCAGGCCGCCGACGCCCCCATGGTCCACTGTGCAGGCATCAACAGCTGCAAGGGCCAGGCGGAGTGCAAGACGGCCAAGAATGACTGCAAGGGCATGAATAGCTGCAAAGGCCAGGGCTGGGTCAGCAAGGCCACAGCCAAGGAATGCACGGATGCGGGTGGCAAAGTCACCAAATAAGCGCCGTCCACTGACCACCGAAGCGGGGCAAAAAGGCCCCCTTCGGGTTTTTCGTACTGGACATCCATGACTTCCATCGACGGCTTCGGCCTGGGCCTGCGGCCCGACCACTACAGCGACTTCCGTACCGGCAGACCAAAAGTCGACTGGCTGGAGATCATCTCCGAGAATTACCTGGTACCCGGCGGCAAGCCGCTCGAACACCTCGACGCGATCCGCCGCGACTACCCGATGGTGATGCATGGCGTTTCGCTTTCCATCGGCAGTACCGATCCCCTGAACACGAACTACCTGGCTGACCTGAAGGCGCTGATCGCGCGCGTCCAGCCCGGCTGGGTTTCCGACCATATTTGCTGGACCGGCGTCGACCACACCAACCTGCACGACCTGCTGCCCATGCCATGCACCGAGGAAGCGCTCGACCACATGGTGGCTAGGGTCCGACAGGTGCAGGATTTCCTCGGCCAGCGCATCGCGCTGGAGAACGCCTCGACCTACGTCGCCTTTAACAACGACGCCATGCAGGAATGGGAGTTCGTCGCCGAACTCGCCCGGCGTGCCGACTGCTGGCTGTTGCTTGATGTGAACAACATTTATGTCAGCGCCGTGAATCATGGCTTTGATGGTCGGCGCTACATCGATGCCCTGCCCGCCGAGCGCATCCGGCAGATCCATCTGGCCGGACACGAGAACCACGACGACTATCTGATCGACACGCATGACCATCCGATCTGCCCCGCTGTCTATGACTTGTATGGCTATGCCATCAAACGTCTGGGGTGGATTCCGACCATGATCGAACGCGACGACAACATCCCGCCGCTGGCCGAACTACTCAGCGAACTGGAGCAGGTCAAGGCAGTGGCAGCAGCGGCGCTGCCTGCGCGGGAGGCGGCATGAACACCGCGCTGCGCGAACAGCAGCAATGGCTTGCCGCCGCGATTGTCGGCGCCGATGGCATACCCGAATTTGGCGGCCTGCTGTGCAAGACGCCGCAGGGCGACGCAGCGCGAATCGACATTTACCGCAATGCCTATCGCGCCCGTCTCGCCGCTGCGCTGAAGGAAAATTTTCCCGTCCTGCATCGCGTATTGGGCGACGACGCCTTCCGTGAACTTGCGGAAATATTCATCGCTGCGCGCCCATCGCGGGAACCGTCGATCCGCTGGTTCGGTGCCGAACTGCCCGACTTTCTCGCGCAGCATCCCGATCTGGCGCCTCACCCGGCCCTGGGCGATCTGTCGCGCATGGAGTGGGCGCTGAGTACTGCCTTCGACGCCGCGGATGCTGCTCGCCTGGAAGTGTCGAACCTGCTTGCGATATCTCCCGCAGACTGGCCGACGCTCCGCTTTACGGCCCATCCCAGCCTGCAACTGGTGCCGCTTTCATGGGCGGTTGAGCCGCTGTGGTCGGCGTTGAGCGCGGATGAAAATGCGGCAACGGAACCGCCCGAACCGCTCGCCCATCATCTGCTGGTCTGGCGCGGCGGCACACAGACGCACTGGCGCTCCGTTGCGGACATCGAGGCGCAGTTGCTCGCCGCTTGCATTGCCGGGCGACCGTTTGCCGACCTGTGCGCACTGGCTGCGGACGCCGTTGAACGCGCGAGCTGCGGCAGAGGTCGCTGGCTACCTGCGGGCCTGGGTCGAAGCCGGTTTGCTCGCCGACACACTCATGAAGACCTGACCGCCGGCGGCGCGGGTAAGGGAACCTCATTCTTCCAAGCTGGGCTGCCTGCTGGCATTGCGGGGGTTGCAAGTCCAACTAGGCTTCGGGCGTACTGATACGCCGTGCGGCGGCGTGGAGAAATGCAAAGTGCCGCTCGGTCGCCCGGCAACCCTTGCAAACGAGGAGATGCAACCATAACTCCAGCCGCTCGGCCCGCGACAGCTTGCGGTCCAGGTCGTGCGACATCAGTTGCGTGGCTTCCTTGCAGTTCATCATCATTGCTTTTCTCCAAACCAGCGCCGGGACAGGCATTCACGCAAACCCAAACGCGCACGGTGTAATAGCACCCAACAATTGGACGACGAAATGCCCAGTTCCTTACAAATTTCGCCGGTTTCCAGTCCCAACATTTCCCGCATCATGAATACTCGCCCCGGTTTTGCCGGGACACCGTCGAGGCAGGCCTCGAAAACCGTCCAGAACTGACTGTTCTCCATAGACTTTTCCGGGTCTGCCCAAGGGGCCGGCGGCGCCGCCCAATGGCCGCGCTGGTCGAACAGCTCGTCGAAATCCTCGCCTTCCTCTGCGCCGGGTGTCAGTTCCGCCACATTGCCCTCACGGATGCGCCGCCGCAACTCATCGATGATCTTGTTCTTCAGGATGGAAAACACCCAGGTTTTCGCCGCCGCCGCGCCGGTGAATTTGTCTGCACCGGCCAGCGCGGCGAGCAGCGTATCTTGTACTGCGTCTTCCGCCTGAGCGTCCGAACGCAGTTGCAGCCGCGCGAAGCGTAGTAGTTGCGGACGCAGCGCGGCCAGCGCGGCATGAACATCTTCGGATTTCATCGGGCCCCCCTCAGATTTTTCGTCATGATAGCCGCCCGCGAAAGCCAGCGTCGCCTAAAACTCGGCGCTGGCAGGACGGCGCTTACCGATCTGCCCCCGACGAACCGGACGGCTGGCAGTAGAATTCCGCCGTCCTTTTTCATTCTCCGCGAACACCATGACCACCGACGCCCTGCCCGCCGCCACCAAGGCCAAGATACTCGGCGAAGCGCTGCCCTATATCAAGCGCTTCTTCGACAAGACGATCGTCATCAAGTACGGCGGCAACGCCATGACCGACCCGCAGCTGAAAGACGGCTTCGCGCGCGACGTGGTGTTGCTCAAGCTCGTCGGCATGAACCCGGTAGTCGTGCATGGCGGCGGCCCGCAGATCGAGGAACTGCTCAAGCGCGTCGGCAAGCAGGGCACTTTCATCCAGGGCATGCGCGTCACCGACGAGGAAACCATGGACATCGTCGAGATGGTGCTGGGCGGCCAGGTGAACAAGGAAATCGTCGCCCTCATCAACCAGCATGGTGGCAAGGCCGTCGGCCTGACCGGCCAGGATGGCAACTTCATCCGCGCCAAGAAGTTGCTGCTGCCCAACAAGGACAAGCCCGAAGAGTTGATCGACATCGGCTCGGTCGGCGAGATCACCGCGATCGACCCTTCGCTGATCGCCTTCCTCGACAAGGGCGACTTCATCCCGGTCATCGCGCCGATCGGTGTCGGCCCGCAGGGCGAGACCTACAACATCAACGCCGACGTCGTCGCCGGCAAGATCGCCGAAGTACTGGGCGCCGAAAAGCTGGTGCTGCTGACCAACACGCCCGGCGTGCTGAACAAGGCCGGCGAACTGCTGACCGGCGTCACGCCCAAGGAAATCGATGCGATGGTGGCGGACGGCACCCTCTCCGGCGGCATGTTGCCCAAGATCGGCTCCGCGCTTGACGCGGCCCGCAGTGGCGTAAAGAGCGTGCACATCATCGACGGCCGCGTCGAGCATGCGTTGCTGCTGGAAATTCTGACCGACGAAGGCGTCGGTACGCTGATCAAATCAAAGTGAATACACCGCGGGTCTGGCTGTTCGACCTCGACAACACGCTGCATAACGCCGGCCCGCACATATTCCCCTTCATCAGCCGCGCCATGGGCGAATACGTGGCGTGCAAAGTCGGTCTTGACGAGACGGCGGCGCGCCAGCTGCGCGATCATTACTGGCTGCGCTACGGGGCGACCCTGACCGGATTGATGCGCCATCACGGCGTCGACCCGCACCATTTCCTTGCGGAAACACACAACTTCCCCGACCTGCCGCGCATGGTCGTGCATGATCTGGCCCTGCGCCATATGCTGAAACGTCTGCCCGGACGCAAGATCGTTTTTTCCAACGCGCCGCAACGCTACGTCGAAGCCGTGCTGGGGCTGATCGGCATCCGGCGTCTGATCGACAGCGTCTGGACCATCGAACGGCTGCGCTTCACGCCCAAGCCGCATCTGGGCGCCTTTCACCGCTTGCTGCACCGGGAGCGACTCGACCCGCGCCGCTGCATCCTCGTCGAGGATACCGCCGCCAACCTGCGCGCGGCCAAGCGGCTGGGCATGAAAACGGTGCTCGTCAGCGCGGCTGCGCGAGTACCCACTTACGTCGATGCGCGGATAAAATCGGCACTCGATCTTCCTCGACTGGGACTCACCCGATGACACAAGCCGGCGAACGCAAGCTCCAGATCCTGCAGGCCATCGCCACGATGCTGGAAAATCCGGCCGGCGAAAAGATCACCACCGCCGCACTGGCGGCACGGCTGGATGTTTCCGAAGCCGCGCTCTACCGCCATTTTCCGAGCAAGGCACGCATGTTCGAGGGCCTGATCGAGTTTGTCGAAAGTGCAATTTTTTCCGTGGTCGGACAAATCGTCGCCGACGAGCAAACCGGCCTGAAGCAGGCCGAGCTGATGCTCGCCGCCGCGCTGCGCTTCGCCGGGAAGAACCGTGGCCTTGCCCGCGTGATGATCGGCGATGCGCTCGTGCATGAGAATCCACGCCTGCAGTCACGCATCAACCAGCTGTTTGAGCGGCTCGAAGCGTCACTGAAGCAGGCAATGAAAATCGCCGTGGCGCAGGGCGCGCTCCCACAAGAACATGATTGTGCCGCCCATGCCGACGTACTGGTCTGCCACCTGCTCGGGCGTCTGCAGCGCTTCGTCAAGAGCGGCTTCAAGGACGACCCGCTGGGCCACTGGGCCGCCCAGTGGCCGCTGATCGCGCGCTAGGCGCCGTCCTGCCAGCGCCGAGTTTTTATTTCTGCAGCAGTTCGGCCGCTTCCAGCGCGAAGTAGGTCAGGATGCCGTCGGCACCGGCGCGCTTGAAGGACAGCAGCGCCTCCATCATCACCGCATCGTGGTCGAGCCAGCCGTTCTGCGCGGCAGCTTTCAGCATCGCGTATTCGCCACTCACCTGATAGGCGTAGGTCGGCACGCCGAAGGTGTCCTTCACGCGCCGCACGATGTCGAGATAGGGCATGCCGGGCTTGACCATCACCATGTCGGCGCCCTCGTCGAGGTCGAGCGCGACTTCGCGCAGGGCTTCGTCGGTGTTGCCCGGATCCATCTGGTAGGTGTATTTGTTGCCCTTGCCGAGGTTGCCCGACGAGCCGACCGCGTCGCGGAAGGGGCCATAGAAGCTCGACGCATACTTGGCCGAATAGGCGAGGATGCGCGTGTGGATGAGCTTTTCGTCATCCAGCGTGGCGCGGATCGCGCCGATGCGCCCGTCCATCATGTCCGAGGGCGCCACCACATCGGCGCCGGCGCGGGCGTGGCACAGCGCCTGTTGCGCCAGCGCAGCCAGTGTTTCGTCGTTCATCACGTAACCCGTCGGGTCGGCCGGGTCGATCAGGCCATCTTGTCCGTGACTGGTATACGGATCAAGCGCCACGTCGGTGATCACGCCGAGTTCGGGGAACGCCTTCTTCAGCTTCGCCACCACGGTCGGCACGAGACCCTTCGGGTTCCAGGCCTCCTCGGCGCCCTCGCTCTTTTTCGCCACATCGATCACGGGAAACAGCGCGAGCGCCGGAATGCCCAGTTTCAGCGCCTTCTCCGCAACCGGCAGCAGACGGTCAAGCGTCATGCGCTGCACGCCGGGCATCGAAGCCACAGTTTCGACCTTTTTCTTCCCTTCCAGCACGAACACCGGATAGATGAAGTCGGCAGACGTCAGTACCGACTCCCGCATCAAGCGGCGGGAGAAATCGTCGCGGCGCATGCGACGCATCCGCGTACCCGGAAATACACCCTTAATAATCATGGTCTTGTCTTTCAAAAAATACTGGAACTATTTTGTCGATTATCTATCATAGTATGCGGACGGTGACGAATCGTCCCCCGCTTCACCTCCCTGAGCGGGTACCTCGGCGCTTGTCGAGGTATTTGAGTCCTCGGCTTTATCCCCTTTGGCCGAGGACTCTTTCTCTTTCTGGTCCAGCCATCCGCCGATCACCTGCTCGGCTGCTTCGATGCCGGTTTTTTTCAGGCTCGAAAACAATTGCACGGTAATCGGCACTTGCGGAAAGTCGGCGCTGGCGAGACGGCGCGTAGCTGCCAACGTCTTCGTCTGCTCCTGACGTGTCAGCTTGTCGGCCTTGGTCAGCAGGCAATGAATCGGTTTGCCGGTCGTGCCGAACCAGCCGATCATCTGGCGGTCGAGTTCGGTCAGCGGCCGACGCGCGTCCATGATCAGCACCAGCCCGAGCAGCGCCGTGCGCTGCGTCAGGTAATGTTCGAGCAGCCGCTGCCAGGTGTGGCGTACGGCATCCGGCACATCGGCGTAGCCATAACCGGGCAGATCGACCAGCGCAGCGCCGTTTCTCAGGCGAAACAGGTTGATCAGCTGCGTGCGTCCCGGGGTTTTTGAAACATAGGCCAGGCGTGTATGACTGGCCAGCGTATTGATGGCCGATGACTTGCCGGCATTGGAACGTCCGGCGAAGGCAATTTCAGCGCCGCCGGCCTGGGGCAGGGTTTTTGGATCGGCGACGGAAATCTCGAACTGGGCGTGGCGAAATAAAGACGGAGGCATAATTGAGGCGACAAACCGGGGGGTCTACAGAAATACGGGCTGGTATAGAATAGCGCGTTTGTTAATTGGGCAGTTCGCCGAGGAGTCTCACAATGACCCGTGTTTCGCTCAAGTCGATGTTTTCCGTGGCCGCATTTGCGCTGGCCTCGGCGGTTTGTGCCAACGAACCGGCCAAACCTGCCGTTTATCAGGGTGATGCCGCCAAAGGCAAGGAAATCGCTGCCACCGTCTGCATCGCCTGTCACGGTGCCGATGGCAACAGCCCGACCTCGGCCAACCCGAAGCTCGCCGGCCAGCATGCCCCCTACCTCTTCAAGCAGATGAAGAACTTCAAGGCGAAAGCCGATGGCAAAGCCGAACGCGTCAATGCCATCATGAACGGCATGATCGCTCCCTATACCGAAGAGCAGATGCGGGACCTCGCCGCCCATTTTTCCTCCCAGAACCAGAGTGGCGGCGAAGCGAAGAACCGCGAGACCCTCGATCTCGGCAAAAAGCTCTTCCGCGCCGGCGACGCCAGCAAGGGCCTGCCGGCCTGCGCGGCCTGCCATGGCCCGACCGGCACCGGCCTGCCCGCGCAGTTCCCGCGCATCGCCGGCCAATTCGCCGAATACACCGAAGCGCAACTCAAGGCTTTCCGCAACAGCGAGCGCGTCAATGATCCGAACAGGATGATGCAAATGGTCGCCGTCAAGATGACCGACGCCGAAGTGCGTGCCGTCGCGGACTACATCGCCGGACTGCATTGAACGTTCATAGCATCGTGGCTTGCAAGCGAAGGGGTGGCTCGATGCCGCCCCTTTTTGTTTTGGCTGGCGCCATCCCCAGGTTGGCGGCGATCCGGCTGATGCCGTCCCGCCAGCGCCGCGTTTGACATGAAATCACTCGGCATCCGCGGCCGCATCCTGCTTGCGGCATTCGCGCCCGCCGCCCTGGTTGCGCTGCTGGTATCCGGCGCGCTGGTCGCCCGACAGGTAGACCAGACGCGAACCGACCAGCATCGCCGCCTTTACGCGGTGGCCCGCCAGCTTGCCACCGCGGCAGAATTCAACATTTTTTCCGGCAATACCGAGGGGCTGCACAAACTGCTTGAATCGGCGTTGACCGAACCGGATGTCGTTGCCGCTGCATTTCTCGATCCGGACGGCAAGGTGCTGGCCAGCACCTTGCCCGTCAGCGAACTGCCGGCGCCTGAAGATGTGTATGCCGGATTCGCGCCGCCACTCGACCACAAATTCGACGAACACTGGCACGTCCAGCCCATCCAGCCAACCGGCCATGGCGAAGCTGATCTGTTTGCGGATCCGGCCAAGCTGGCGCCGCCGCTGTTGGGGCAGTTGCTCGTCAAGGTTTCCATGGCATCGCTACGCGCCGAAATACGCAACCACGCGATCAATGCAGCGGCCATTTCGTCGCTCATCCTGATCTGCGGCGCGCTGTTGGCCCTGGCGCTCTCGCGCGGTCTGATCCGCACGCTGACCGAGATCCGCCGCGTGGTCGAAGGCATCGGCCAAGGCCAGCACAGCTTGCGTGTCGTACCCACCAGCAGCAACGAACTGGCCCAGCTCGCGGCAGGCATCAACCAGATGGCCGAGGCGACCGGCCAGACCCACGAACAACTGGCTACGCGCATCGCCGCTGCGACAGCCGAGCTGCGCCAGGAGCGTGACACCGCCGAACATGCGGCGCAGGCACGCAGCCGCTTCTTTGCCGCGGCCAGCCACGACCTGCGCCAGCCAGCGCAGGCGCTTGGCCTGTTCGTTGCGCGTCTGGAGCGCGACGCGCGGAACAGCAAGCTGCATCCGCAGTTGCACAAGTTGGCACAAGGCGTGCATAACCTGCAGGAACTGCTCGATACCCTGCTCGATTACTCGCGGCTGGATGGCCGGGCATTCCGTCTCGAGCCCCGCCCGTGGCAAGCCCGGCAGGCACTGAACCAGGTAGTCGAGAGTTTTGCCGAAGCCGCCGCCGCAAAGCATCTGGTGGTGCGCACCCGCATTGCGGACTGCTGGCTGATGACCGACCCGGCGTTGCTGCATCGCATCCTCATCAACCTGATCGGCAACGCCGTGCGCCATACAAAGAGCGGCGGGATTCTGGTCGCCTGCCGGCGCGGCGAACGTCACGCGCGCATCGAGGTATGGGATACCGGCCCGGGTATCCCGCCCGAATTCCACGAAAGCATTTTCGATGAACTCATCCAGCTCGACAATCCCGAACGTGATGCCGACAAGGGGCTGGGGCTGGGGCTGGCCATCGTGCGACGCTCGGCCGGCCTGTTGCACCATCCGCTGTCGCTTTGCTCGCGCGTCGGTCACGGCTCGCGCTTTGCCCTCACCGTACCGATTTCACCGCCGCCATCAGTCGCTGAATCCGCTGCCGGCGCATCTGCGTTGGCACATCCGCCAATACTTCTGGTCGGCGCACCGACCAACGTACAAGACGCATTGGCCGCCCAACTCGAAGACTGGCAATTCACGGTCGAACACGTTGCCGATGCGGCGGCGGCGCAAGACTGGCTCACCCGCCAGGGTTCCCCCCGGGCGCTGCTGCTGGAAGTGCCGGATGGTGCGACGGGCATCGCTCAATGGCAGGGCTGGCTCGACCGCATCGAGGCTGCCACGGGGCTTGCCTTGCCCGCGCTGTTCATCTGTAACGGCCCGGCGCCCGCGCTGGCCGCGTCGCCCGGTTCCGCGCCGCGACTGCTGCTGTCGCGGCCCTTCCGGCCGGCACGCCTGCGGGCCTTGCTCAACCGGCTGATCGAGCCTGCCGAAACGGTGGATTGAACCCGGCACCCACAATTCAGTCGTAAGCTTTGGCGGCCTGCACCGACTAACCCGTATGAGAAACCCTCCCCTCCCCTCTGAAATCACCCCGCCGGAAATCTACGCCCGGCGCCGCGAGTTCATCAAAACCTCGATCGGCCTCGGACTCGCCGCACTCGCCGTCCCGTCAGCGCCGAGTTTCGCGACTTCGGCCAAATTGGGCGACGGCGCGAAGCAAAGCGTCTATTCCACCGACGAGAAGCTCACGCCCTTCAAGCACATTACCGGTTACAACAACTTCGTCGAATTCGGTCCCGACAAGGACGATCCCGCCGAACTGGCCCACCGCATGGCCACCCGCCCGTGGCAGCTGAAAATCGAAGGCCTGGTGAAGCAGCCGCTGACCCTCGGCATCGATGACATCCTCAAGCTTGCCCCGCTCGAAGAACGCATCTACCGGCTGCGCTGCGTCGAGGGCTGGAGCATGGTGGTTCCCTGGCTGGGCTTTTCACTCGACACGCTGCTCAAGCGCGTCGAGCCGCTCGGCAGTGCCAAGTATGTCGAATTTGTCTCGGCCATGCAGCCCGCAAACATGCCCGGCTTGAAAAGTTACCCGCTCGACTGGCCCTATGTCGAAGGCCTGCGCCTGGACGAAGCCCGTCATCCGCTGACGCTCCTCGCCGCTCGGGCTTTACGGCGATGTGCTGCCCAACCAGAACGGCGCGCCGCTGCGGCTGGTCGTACCCTGGAAATACGGCTTCAAGAGTGCGAAATCCATCGTCACGATCCGCTTCGTGGAAGAGGAACCGCGCACCCTGTGGATGCGCACCGCGCCGCGCGAATATGGCTTCTACGCCAACGTCAATCCCGAGGTGCGCCATCCGCGCTGGAGCCAGGCCAGCGAACGCCGCATCGGCGAATTCTTCAAGCGCGATACGCTACTGTTCAACGGCTACGCCGACGAAGTCGCCAGCCTCTACAGCAGCATGGACTTGCGGAAACACTTCTGATGCCGATTGGCTTGCTGAAATTTCTCGTCTTCGCGCTATCCCTGCTGCCGCTGGCGTATTACGGCTGGGGTGCGTGGCACGACACGCTGGGTGCGAATCCCGTCGAGGCGGTGACGCGCGGCCTCGGCACCTGGACACTCAATTTCCTGCTGATCACGCTTGCCGTCACACCGCTGCGCAAGCTCACCGGCTGGCATGCGGCACTGCGCCTGCGGCGCATGCTCGGATTGTTCGTGTTCTTCTACGCCACGCTGCACCTGACAAGCTACCTCTGGTTCGACCAGTTCTTCGACTGGAACGAGATCGCCCAGGACATCCTCAAGCGTCCCTTCATCACCGTCGGCATGGCCACCTTCATCCTGCTCGTGCCGCTGGCGGCCACCTCGAGCAATTTCGCCATCCGCAAGCTTGGCGGCCGGCGCTGGCAGTCCCTGCATCGCACGGTTTACGCCATCGGCATTCTTGCCGTGTTGCATTACAGCTGGCTGGTGAAAGTTGACCAGTCACAGCCCCTGCTTTACGGCGGCATCCTCGCGCTGCTGCTCGGCATCCGGGCGTTCTGGCGCGAACGGGAACGCAAGGAGCAGCTCGCCGACAAATATCAGGTCAAGGTCAAGAACCGCATCATTCCGATCCTTCCGCAGCGCTGAACGTTTTCCGTAGGGCTGCCAGCTGGCGGGCGCGGACGGCGCGCTTCACGGTCTCATTTTCATCCTGTCGAAATGCACGATGGCACGGCCATCGGGTACGGTGCGCGGCGCCAGCTTCCAGGCATGACCGTAGATAATCTCGAAGCGCACCGGCAGCACGCCGCCAACCCGCTCCCAGGCCGCAAACACCCTGCGCCATTGCCGCCACGGCAATTGGCCAAGCAGCCCATTGCGTACACCGAGCCGGCGCTGGTCGGCGAGAAAGGTGCGCGGTGTCCGGTAGGTCAGCGTCAGCATTTCCATTTCCATCACCGGATCGCCGAAGCCGGCAGCCATCAGCATGTCGCCGACGTCGTGCATGTCGAGAAACGCAGGCACCGTCCCGCCTGCACCATCAATAATCGGCGCTGGCAGGACGGCGTCCGCTTGCGCAGCCGCAGCACGCAACTCCTTCAGCGTATCCGGGCCGAACATGGCGAAGTGCAGCAGGCCCCCCGCGACCAGCACACGGTGCAGTTCCGTAAACGCCGGGCGGAGATCAGGCAGCCAGTGCAGCATCAAATTCGACCATACGAGATCGAGGCTGTTCGCCGCCAGCGGCAGTGCCCGCACGTCGGCCGCCACGCAGCGTGGCGCGCGGCCACGCAGGCGTTCCCACCAGCCCGCACGCGCTTGCACGGCAGCCAGCATCGGCGGCGCGAAATCCAGCGCCAGCGGCAGGGCGTCCGGAAAACGCCGCATCAGTTCGCGCACGCCGTCGCCGGTGGCACAGCCCATGTCCGCCAAACGATGCGGCGCCAGCTTCACGCAATCGAGCCGCTCGGCCATGCGGACACCCACCTCACGTGCCAGCACCGCTGCACTGTCATAAGATGCGGCAGCGGCCGCAAAATCTTCCTGTCGATTCATCCTTCAATTATCCGCCATCAATAATGGCCCTGCGCCTGACAATTTCGTCCTTCCTCGACGCACTGCTGCCACGCGCTTGCCTGCTCTGCGGCGAGACAACAAAGGAGCCGCTGTGCGCTGCCTGCGCGGCCGACCTGCCGCGCGCGCTTGGCCACGCCTGTCCGATCTGCGCGGCGCCACTCGCTGCGCCCGCCCCGGCCTGCGGCAGTTGCCTCAAATCGCCGCCCGCCTTCGACGCCACGCTGACGCCTTTGCACTACCGCTTTCCCGTCAACCGACTGGTGCAAAGCCTGAAATATTCTCGCCGTCTCGCCAGCGCCGACTTTTTTGCCCGCGTCCTGCTGGCCGATCCACACCCCACCGGTGCGGTCATCGTGCCGGTGCCACTGTCCGGATTGCGTTTGCGCGAACGCGGCTTCAACCAGGCGCTGGAAATTGCCCGGCCGCTGGCGCGGGCGCTCAGCCTGCCGCTCGATGCGACGAGTCTGGTGCGCACGCGTGAAACCCTCCCACAAAGCCGTCTGCCCTGGCGCGCCCGGCAGGGCAATGTGCGCCATGCCTTTGCGTGCAGCCGCGACTTTTCCGGTTTGTCGGTGATTGTCGTCGATGACGTGATGACCACCGGCGCCACGCTCGACGCGGTGGCGCGCACACTCAAGGACCATGGGGCAACTCGCGTCGTCAATTGGGTCGCGGCGCGCGCGGTAAAACTGGCTACCTGAGCTTCTGTTCGACGACGCCCAGCATGTCCTTGGACAAGTTGCCGGTCTCCCTGGCCCTGGCAAATGCCGTCCTGGCCTCTTCGCCACGGCCTGCCGCCTCGAGTGCCAGACCGAGGCCGACCCACCAGCGTCCCTCGCCGGGACGCAACGCCAGCGCGGCCTGGTAACGCTGCGCGGCTTCCGCAGGATGCTGGCGTTTTTGCAGCAGAAAGGCGAACAATCCCTGATAGTCGGCATCTCCTGCGGCCTGGGCGGCATGGCGTTCCAGCGTTTCCACCGCAGCAGCGGTATCGCCCTGTTCGTGTTGCAGGCGCGCGAGGATGCTCGCCCAACCGCTCTTGGTCGGATCGAGCACCAAACCACTCTGGGCAACCTGGCGGAGCTCGTTCCACTGACGGCTGCTGGCCAGTACCGAAAGCAGCGCCTGGCGCGCCTTGGCGTGCGCGGGCTCGAGTTCAAGCGCACGCCGCAGCGCGGGAAGCGCAGCAACATTGTCGCCCTGGCTGGCCGCCTGCACGCCCTTGCGATATTCGGTCTCGGCCTGCTCGCGGATTTGCCCGCCTTTCGGCTGCTTCTCGATATGGCTGGCGCCGGCCGCAGCGGCAACCGGTTGGGCAGGTGGCGGCGTCACGGTTGCACGCATGGGCTTTTCGGCGGGCTTTTTGGCCGGCTTCACAACCGGCTCGGGCTGTCTCGGTGCCACCTTTTCCTGGGTAGGTGTTACCGCAGGGGGCGTCTCGTCAGGCGGGGTATCCACCGGCGACAGCATCGTCGATAACTTCAACTCGCTCACATCCGCGTTCAAAACATCCTGCGGCTGCACAGAAGTCGGCGCTGGCAGGATGGTAGCCGGGGCAACGGGTGGCGTCATGGCCACCGCTGCCGGCGCTACCACCGGTGCAGCTGTCGAAGCGGACGCAGGCACTGGCGATTGGCCGGCAAGCAACCAGGCAATCGCGGTACCCGCCGCCAGACCACCGAATAGCAGCAGTCCCCATGCGCTGGAACGCCGGGTATGTGCCGGCGGCAAGGTGCGCAACTGTGGTGGCAGACCGGCGCGCTCCTGTTGGCTGGCCTGGCGCGCATCGAGGTCGCGCAGCATCTGGTTGATGATGCTCATCGTGCTTGCCTTTTTACCAGGGCCACCAGAAATGATTCACGGCACCGTCGGTATCCCGGGCTGCCGCCCTGACATGGCGTGGCTCGATCCGCTGCAGACCCTCGCCATACGCCGCCAGCAACGACTTGTTGGCGAGGATGTTGATCACGCGCGGGGCCCCCGCCGAGCTGTGATACAGGGCTTTCATCGCAGCAGGCGAGAAGAGCGGAGCCCCGGCGTGGCCCGCCTTTCTCAGGCGCTGCTCGACATAGCTGCCCACCTCGTTGGCTTCGAGCCGCCGCAGGCGATGATGGAAGGCGATGCGCTGGCGGATCTGGCGGGCCGAATGCGTCGCCAGCATGTCGTCCAGTTCCGGCTGGCCGAACAGGACGATGTGCAGCAATTTGCGTTTTTCCGTTTCCAGGTTCGACAACAGGCGCAAGCTTTCCAGCGTCAGGCGCGGCATGGTCTGCGCCTCGTCGATGCACAACACGACCTTCGTGCCTTCGCCCGCAATCTCGAGCAGACGGCAATTAATGCGCTTGGTGATACACGAGATGTCCAGCTCGCCGCTCGGTGTGCCGAGTTCGTCTGCCACTTCGAACAGCAACTCGCGTGGATCCATTTGCGGGTTGGGAATGTAGGCGGCCCTCCAGCCATCTTCCAGCTCGGCAAGAAAGCTGCGGCACAGCAGCGTCTTGCCCGTACCGATCTCGCCGACCACCTTGATGAATCCTTCGCCACTGGCCAGGGCAAAGTGCAGCAGATTGATTCCCTCGCGGTGGCTGTTGCTCGGGTAAATGAACTCCGTATCGGGCGTAATGCCGAAAGGGAATTGATTCAGGCCGAAATGGGCAAGGTACATCAGGCTTAATTTGGGGGCACGGCAAGCGGTGGCAGGTCGAGAGCGCGCAGTCGCTCGCTGCTTTGCTGCAGGTCGTTCACCCAGGCGCGATCGTCGTGGATGATGGTGGGCTTGAGCAGGATGACCAGTTCGCGCTTTTCCAGCGCGTTGCCGCGCTGGCCGAACAGTGCGCCAGCCATCGAGTTGACCGTGCCGGGAAGGCCGTTCCGGTTGCTCGACTGGCTCTGCGTCATCAAGCCGCCGATGGCCACGATGTTGCCATCCTGCACGCGCACGATGCTGTCGGTTTCATTCACGCTCGAAGTGGCCAGCGGCAGTTTGTACTGTCCCATCGTACCCAGATCGACCACCTTTTCCTTTTCCGCCACCGTGCTGATGGCCGGATGGACATGCAGGATGATATTGCCGTCTTCGTCGATCTGTGGCGTGACGTCGAGCGAGATACCCGAGAAGTAGGGCTGCAGTGTCAGGCTGGGCGTGGAGGTCGTACCGGCCGTGGTACTGGTCGTGGTGGTGGTGATGTTGGTGACGAACAGCTCGTCGGTGCCTACCTTGAGCAAGGCTTTCTGGTTGTTGAGCGTGGCGATGCGCGGACTCGACAGCACCGATATTGCACCCTGTGTCTCGAGGAAATTGAGCAGTGCGGCAAAGTTGGCGGTCTGAAAAGCCAGGCCGACGAAGCCGCCGCCCAGCGCCGAAGCCGCAACCGCGCCGGCAACTCCCGGCAGCGCGGCAACATCGTTGTTGTAGATGGCGCCCGTTCCCGCGGCGCCCAGCCTGGCGCCGGGTTGCATTACGCCAACGCTCAGCCGATTGTTGACGCCATTGAATGTCGACCAGTTGATGCCGCTTTGATATTTTTCGGACAGCTGAACTTCGATAATCTTCGCTTCAAGCATCACCTGCCGTTCGACCATCACCTGGGTCGCCCTGAGATACTGCTCGACGGAGCGTAGTTCGTTCGGGAATGCACGTACGACCACCACGCCGGATATGCTGTTGACCACCACGCTGCGGCCTTCGCCTGTGACTATCGTGGATAGGGCGCTCAGCATGTCGCGCCAGAAATCGGTGTCCGAGTTGGTCTGGACACGGCTGGTCAGGTTGCCACTCGACTGCGTGCCGCTTCCCGTGCCTGCGGGCAGCGGGGCAGCTGCCGTGCCGGGTATCGCGGCCGAGCCCGCAGCACCGCTACTGCCGGTAATCGAACTGGAAGTAACACGCAGTTCGGTCGCCCCCTGGCGTCGGCTGGCCAGGTAGTTCACCTGGAACACCCGGGTCTGCAGGGTGTTCGGCTGAATGGCGATGCGGCTGCCCTTGATGTTGAATTCGTAACCGTAGAGTTCGCGGATCGATTCCAGCGCTTCCCGAACTGTCACGTCCTTGAGATTGAGGGTAATGTTGCCGGTCACTTCCGGGCCGACCAGCATGTTGTAGCGCGTGCCGGTAACAACGGCCATGAAGACCTGTGCCGCCGGCGCATTGACCAACGACAGATCGAAGCGCGGCTCCACGTTGTCCTGCTTCGGCAATTCAATCATCAGCGGTGCCAGCAGGGATTTCTCCGCGGCTTCCGCGGACTTCCGGTTGGCCGTTGCCTGGGCAAGCTCGTTGCCGATGTTTTCCCTCACGACATCGGGACGCGACTGGGGCGCGGCACAACCGATCAGCCAGACCGGCAATGCCAACAACACTAGTGTTCTCATGGTTCCACCCCTCTTTTCTTTGCTTTCTTCACGGCTTTCCCGGCGGTCTTTTCAGCCTTCACGGCCTGCTTCTCGATGCCTGGCGTCAGGCGCATGGTTTCGTTGCCCAGCGGGCCGCGCAACACCACATGGTCTTCGCCGATTCTGACCAGCCGGGCTTCACCCACCTTGCCACCCAGTTCGACCACGGCACCGCCGATCAGTGCCGCCGGCTTGCCGTTCTTGCGCTGGATGATCGACTGCAAGCCGGCAGCAACCGGCTGCATTGCCGTGCCGGAAGTTGCGGATGGGACGCCGGTATCGATCGCCGGCCGGGTCGGATCGGCCATCTGGGCCTGCGCCATGCCGGCCACGATAGTCAGCAGAAACACCCGGGTCAGACGACGAGCCATGTCGAATCCAGACTGAGTGTGTAAATCGTCAGTTTCAGCTCGCTGACCGGATATTGTTTTACGGTGAGTTGCATGCCGCCCCAGAGCATTTTTTGCGAACTGGCCTGAAGCTCGGCCACGTAGGCCACCAAGTCGGCATAGCTGCCCGCCAGCTTGATTTCGATGCCATGTTTATAAATGTTGCCGCCTGACATTGACGGCACCTCACCGACTGGCTTGGCGCCACCTTGCACCGGCTTGGCAGCCGGCAATTCAATCAACGGCTGGGGCGGCAGGGTGGACAAACTGACCAGCGCCAGGCCGCGATGCCGTGCCAGCAGTGTTTGCAGCAAGGCCGGCGCCTGCTTCGGTGCGACCAGAGTGCCATCGAAAGCCCTGATTTCCCGCTCCATCGCAGCCAGATCGTTGCGTACCAGTTGCAGCGCAGAGCGATTGGCTGCATCCGGATCGCTGTCTTTCGCGGTCAGCGCGCCAACCTGCACCTGAAGTTGTGCCAGGTCCGTCTGTTGCTGTTCCAGCGTCTTTTTCAGGCGGTCGGCCTGCTGCTGCCCCGGTTCGACCCATAGGGTATGGCCGCCGAACAGGATGGCCACGGCCAGCGCGGCGGATATCAGATATTTTTCACGCATCTGCAGGGCAGCAAACCGGTTCGACCACCCTTGCCAAACTGACTTCAACTTGCCCATGCCGCCGCTCATCCCCGTTTCTCCAACGTCCGCGTACCCGGCCCTTGTGTGACTCCGTCTGCGCCAGTTGCCTCGCCGTCCTTGACGGGTATCAGCGTGAACTCATGAAACGGTGCCGGCTTCACCCCCTCGGCCGCTGCGCCCGTCTTGGCCGGCACTCCCGCAACCGGCTCCAGCTTGCCTTCGGCAAGCTTCAGGGCGGCAAAGGCGCGGCCGCGAAAGGCCGGCTCCTTGTTCAGCCGACGGATGTATTCCGGCAACAGCGCGGGATCGACGGTCCGGCCATGAATTTCCATGCTGCCGCTAGCCGCGTCATAAGTAAAGGCGGTCAGCCACAGGCCAGTGACCGACTGGCGGGCAAATCCGCGCAGGTAGTCCGCGAAGGGGTCAGCTTGTGATTCGATGCGCTGCCGCAGGGTCAGCAGCACTTCGCCGCGTACGCCAGCCAGCAGTCGGACGGCCGCCAATTCGTGCTCGACACGGGGATCCGGCTTGCGCTCCGCGACGCGTTGTCCGAGCACCAGCACCTGATCGCGCAGCGCCTTGAGCTGTGTATCGTTGGTCGCCGCCTGGTCTTTCAGCGTGGGCAGGTCACGTTGCGCCAGCACACCCGCCACGATCACGCTCGTCGCCAGTACGGCAGCGGCCAGAACAACATGAGCGAGCGCGAACCAGTCACGCCGCTTCAGCAGTGCCGGGTCGTAAAGGTTGATCTGCTGGGCCATGTTCATTCCCGCAGGGCTGCGCCCAGGGCAAACCAGGCGTCGGCCTGCGCAGCGGCATTGGCCAGTTGCGGCGTCGCCGCGAAGTCCAGCATGTCGGCCAGATTCGCGGACGCGACGGGCAAGGACAGATTGCCGCGCAGATAGTCGATGAAACCTTCCCCGTTGGGTAAGGGGCCAACCAGCAAACGGTTCAGGTTAATCGTGCTGTAGTTGCGATCGAAGTTGTCGAGCGAGCGCTGTATGTCGAGCAGCACGCGCTCACGCTGCGCCTGGGCATTGGCGCCGGTCAGTTCCGTCCGCCCGGCATCGAGATGACGGGCCATGTGAAGCTCACCCTGATAGGTGACGGTGAGTCGTCCACCCTCGTCATCAAAGGCCACGAGCGCCAGACCGCGGTTCGGCTCCTCGAACAGCCCGGCGAGATTGCGTTGCGCCAGTTCGGGAATATCGATTGCATCGAGCCTCACCCTGGCATCCTGAAACTGGCGGATACGCGGTTGCAACACGTCATGGCTGGCGGCAACAACCCACAGTTGCGGCTTGCGGTTGCCCGTGGTCGGAATATCGAGCAGGTCGATCCCGGCACGCTCGACGGGAAAATCGACCATCTCCTTGACCCGCCAGCGCAGGGACTCGCGCAACTCCGCGCGCGGGATGTCCTGCGCATTGCCGGGCGCATCGATCTGCAGCAGTTGGTATTGCCCTTCCTGCAGCAGTACGGTGCAGCGGGTTTGCGCCAGCCGGCCCGATTTTTTGAGGCGTTTGAGCGCATCGAGGTCGCTGCCTTCACGCGCAAAGCTTTCGCAGGTACGCACCTGCGGCTTCGCCCCGTCCGGCCGCGATATTTCGGCCACGGTAACGCGATCGGTGCCGAAGATCACCGATGTCCATGCGTCGCCAGTCGCTGCTTTCCCCCAATACGCCATTGCCGGACCTGATTTACCGTGTCCCCGGAGTCTAACGATCACTCCTGGGCGGAAATGGCCAAAAAGAGGGATAAAAGGCGGCCAGATGTAGCGGGGTAGGCAGGGGTGGCGGCCCGCGAAACTCGGCGCTGGCGGGACGCCATCCCGCCAGCGCCGAGTTTTACTTGAAGCCGATGATCGGCTGATCGACGCACAGGCTTTCGCCCGGTTTCGCCAGCCAGGCATCGACAACACAGTCGCGCTCCGCCTTCAGGACGTTTTCCATCTTCATCGCTTCGATCTTCGCCAGTACCTCGCCGGCCTTGACCTCCTGGCCGGGTACGACAGCAATCTGCGTCAGCAAGCCGGGCATCGGCGAAAGCAGGAACTTCGACATGTCAGGCGGTGCCTTTTTCGGCATCAGCGTCTGGAGACGGGCGGCGCGGGCCGACATGACCAGGATATCGGCGCACGTTCCCCAGTGGAACAAGCGGTATTTAAGGCCGCGGCGCTCTACCTGCATACAAAACGCAGCGCCATTCAAGGTGCCTTGGTAAAGCACCTGGCCGAAATGCCAATTCGTGCGGATTGCGTAGCGTTCACCGGCGAGAAGTACGTCCCAGCCGCTCGTGCCGTCGGGCGCAGCCATCACCGTCACAGGGTGATCCATACCATCTTCGAGGCGGACGACGAAAGCGGATGCCGGCTTGTACTCGTGGCCGGGCATCTGTCCGGAGATTGTCGCGCTGCGTGCCAGATGTTGGCGGTGCATGGCGGCGGCAACGACAATCAACATGGCCGGATCGTCGTGCGGCACGTCTGCCGCGTTAAAGCCGTGCGGATACTCCTCGGCGATCAGGCCGGTATTGAAATTTCCCGAGATGAAGCGCGGGTTCTGCATCAGCGCTGCCTGGAAGGAAATATTCGACGCCACGCCGCGGATCACGAAGGCATTCAGCGCGTCGCGCATGTGGGCGATTGCCGCATCGCGCGTCGGACCATGCACGACCAGCTTGGCAATCATCGAATCGTAGTACATCGAAATTTCGCCACCTTCATAGACGCCAGTGTCAACGCGCACGTGCCCCGCCTGCTCTTCAGGCGGCGCGAACTTGACCAGCCGTCCGGTGGACGGCAGGAAACCGCGGAAAGGATCTTCCGCGTTGATGCGGCATTCCATTGCCCAGCCATCCAGCTTGATGTCGGACTGGGTGAACGGCAGCTTCTCGCCGGCGGCAACGCGGATCATCAATTCGACGAGGTCGAGACCGGTAATGAACTCGGTCACCGGGTGTTCGACCTGCAAGCGCGTATTCATTTCGAGGAAAAAGAACGACTTGTCCTTGCCGACAACGAATTCGACGGTGCCCGCACTTTGGTAGTTCACTGCCCTGGCCAGTGCCACGGCCTGTTCGCCCATGGCCTGGCGCGTCGCCGGATCGAGGAAGGGCGAGGGCGCTTCCTCGATCACCTTCTGGTGACGACGCTGGATCGAGCATTCGCGCTCGTGCAGATATACGCAGTTGCCGTGCGCATCGCCGATCAACTGAATCTCGATATGGCGCGGCTCCTCGACGAACTTCTCGATGAAGATACGATCATCGCCGAAGGCATTTTTGGCCTCGGTCTTGCACGAAGCGAAGCCTTCATGGGCTTCCGTGTCGTTGTATGCCACGCGCAGGCCCTTGCCGCCGCCACCGGCCGAGGCCTTGATCATCACCGGATAACCGATGCCCTGCGCAATCTTCACCGCCTGCTCGGGGGTATCGATGGCATCGTTGTAGCCTGGAATGACATTGACCTTGGCTGCCGTTGCCAGTTTCTTGGAGGCGATCTTGTCGCCCATCGCTGCCACGGAGTAGTGCTTCGGGCCGATGAATACTATGCCCTCCTCCTCCAGCCGCCGTGAAAAGGCCTCGTTCTCGGAAAGAAAACCATAGCCAGGATGCACCGCCTCGGCACCGGTCTGCTTGCAGGCGGCGATGATCTTGTCCATCAGCAGATAACTTTCCTTCGAGGGCGCCGGGCCAATGCAGACAGCCTCGTCGGCCAGTTCCACATGGAGCGCATCCTTGTCGGCTTCTGAATAGACGGCAACGGTGGCAATCCCCATCAGGCGGGCGGTCTTGATGACACGGCAGGCAATTTCTCCGCGATTCGCGATCAGGATTTTCTTGAACATGCTCATTTTCCTCACCTGTCCTTAAAGCGGAATGTTGCCGTGCTTGCGCCACGGATTGGTTATGGCTTTATTGCGCAGCATGACGAGCGAGCGGCAGATGCGCTTGCGCGTCTCGTGCGGCTGGATCACGTCGTCGATGAAGCCGCGTGCGCCGGCGACGAAGGGATTGGCGAACTTGGCCTTGTACTCGGCCTCGCGCGCAGCGACCTTGGCCGGATCGCCTTTCTCTTCGCGAAAGATGATCTCGACCGCGCCCTTCGGCCCCATCACCGCGATCTCGGCGGAAGGCCAGGCGAAGTTAACGTCGCCGCGCAGGTGTTTGGAGGCCATCACGTCATAGGCTCCGCCATAGGCCTTGCGGGTGATCAGCGTCACCTTGGGCACGGTGCACTCGGCATAGGCATAGAGCAGCTTGGCGCCGTGCTTGATGATGCCGCCGTACTCCTGCGCCGTACCCGGCATGAAGCCCGGCACATCGACGAAGGTAATGATGGGGATGTTGAAGGCATCGCAGAACCGGACAAAGCGACCGGCCTTGATCGAGGACTTGATATCGAGGCAGCCCGCCAGCACCATCGGCTGGTTGGCGACGATGCCGACGGTCTGGCCTTCCATGCGGGCCAGGCCGATCACGATGTTTTTCGCGTGGTCGGGTTGCAGTTCGAAGAAGTCGGCATCGTCCACCGTCTTGAGAATGAGTTCCTTGATGTCGTAGGGCTTGTTGGCATTATCCGGCACCAGGGTGTCGAGCGAATAGTCGAGGCGCTCGGCGGGGTCATTGGTCGGCCGGATCGGCGCCTTTTCCTTGTTGCTAAGTGGCAGGTAGTTAAAAAACCGCCGCAGCATGACAATCGCCTCGACATCGTCTTCGAAAGCCAGATCGGCCACGCCCGACTTGCTGGTATGCGTCATGGCACCGCCGAGTTCCTCGGCCGTGACTTCTTCGTGCGTCACCGTCTTCACCACCTCGGGGCCGGTGACGAACATGTAGGAACTGTCTTTCACCATGAAGATGAAATCGGTCATCGCCGGAGAGTACACCGCGCCGCCGGCACAGGGCCCCATGATCAGCGAGATCTGCGGAATCACCCCGCTGGCCATGACGTTACGCTGAAAGACATCGGCATAGCCACCGAGCGCTGCCACACCCTCCTGGATGCGCGCGCCGCCCGAGTCGTTGAGGCCGATCACCGGCGCGCCGACTTGCATCGCCTTGTCCATGATCTTGCAGATCTTCTCGGCGTGCGCCTCGGACAGCGCACCGCCGAAGACAGTAAAGTCCTGCGAGAAGATGAAGACCATGCGGCCGTTGATCGTACCGTAGCCAGTCACCACACCGTCCGACGGCACCTTGTTGTCGGCCATGCCAAAATCGGTGCAGCGATGCTCCTTGAACATGTCCCACTCTTCGAAGGTGCCGTCGTCGAGCAACAATTCGATGCGCTCGCGCGCCGTCAATTTGCCCTTGGCATGCTGGGCATCGATACGCCGCTGGCCACCGCCCAATCGCGCCTGCTCGCGCTTCTCGTCCAGTTGTTGGATGATTTCATGCATGGACTTCTCCTGAAATGTCGCTCTAGAAATACCGGTTCATCAGATTCAATAATCGCTGGGCCGCTGCGGTGGGGGTCACTTCTCCGCCGGCAACGGCCTGGGCAATCTCGGGCAGGGCCGCCTTCACTGCAGGATGCTCGCGGAAGCGATGGCGCAGGCCGGCGTCGATCAAAGCCCACATCCAGTCGAGTGACTGGCGGTGGCGTTTCTCAGCCAGTTCGCCGCTGGCATCCAGCGTCTTGCGGTATTGCTGCAGCGTGGCCCATACCTTGTCGATGCCGCGCGCGTAGAGCGCACTGGTATGCAACACCGGCGGCTTCCAGTGGATACTTTGCGGGTGTAGCAGCGCCAGTGCCGAACGCATCTGCAGGCAGGCGCGCTCGACCGCAGTGGCGTCGAGATCGGCCTTATTGTAGATCACCACGTCGGCCAGTTCCATGATGCCCTTCTTGATCGCCTGCAAGTCATCGCCGGCATTCGGCAGCTGCAGCAGCACGAAAACGTCGGTCATGCCAGCCACCACGGTCTCGGACTGGCCAACACCGACGGTTTCGACGATCACCACATCGAAGCCGGCCGCTTCGCAGGCCAACATCGCCTCGCGGGTCTTTTCGGCAACACCGCCAAGCGTACCGGCGGCGGGTGAGGGGCGGATATAGGCAGCCTCGTGCTGGCTGAGTCGTTCCATGCGCGTCTTGTCGCCAAGGATGGAACCCCCGCTGCGACTGGACGATGGATCGATGGCCAGCACCGCCACCTTGAGGCCCTGCTCGATCAGATGCAAACCGAAGGCCTCGATGAAGGTTGACTTACCCACGCCGGGGACACCCGTCAAGCCAATGCGTAACGCACGACCCGTGTGCGGCAGCAGGGCATCGAGCACTGCGGCGGCGCGCTCCTGATGGTCGGCGCGGCTTGATTCGATCAGCGTAATGGCCTTGGCCAGCGCGCGGCGCTGTCCGGCGGTCACGCCTGCGACAAGCGCGTGGTCTGTGGGGGACAAGCCGGATTCGGCCATCGGCATCAGTTCATCAGGTCGCGGCTGGTTGATGGGCCGCCCGGATCGCACCCAGCACTTCATGGGCGCACTGCGGAATCGGCGTGCCGGGCCCGAAGATGCCTTTGGCACCGGCTGCAAACAGGGCCGCGTAGTCCTGTGCCGGAATCACGCCGCCGACGAAGACGACGATGTCGTCCGCACCTTGCGCCTTGAGTGCCTGCACCAGTTGCGGCACCAGCGTCTGGTGGCCGGCGGCAAGCGTGGAAACGCCAAGCGCATGCACGTCGTTCTCGATTGCCTGACGCGCAGCCTCCTCCGGCGTCTGGAACAAGGGGCCTATGTCGACGTCGAAACCGAGATCGGCAAAGGCGGTGGCGACAACCTTCGCGCCGCGGTCGTGGCCATCCTGGCCCAGCTTGGCGATCATGATGCGCGGCCGGCGGCCCTCGACAGCAGCGAATTCCTCGATCCGTTCGCGCAGTTCGTCGATGCCCGGGCTGTCGCCGAATGCTGCGGAATAGACGCCGGAGACCACCTGATTGCTGGCGCGGTGGCGGCCCCAGACGTTTTCGAGCGCATCGGAAATTTCTCCGCCGGTTGCTCTCAGCCGGGTGGCCTTGATGGCGAGATCGAGCAGGTTGCCTGTCCCGTCCTTTGCGGCTAGGGTGAGGGCTTCAAGCGCGGCCCGTACGGCAATCGCATCGCGCGCCGCACGGACTTCTTTCAAGCGGGTTATCTGCGATTCGCGTACCGCATGGTTGTCGACGTTGAGAAACTCGATCGGGTCTTCCTTCGCCAGCCTGTACTTGTTCACACCAACGATGACATCCTGCCCGGAGTCGATGCGCGCCTGCTTCTCGGCGGCGCACTTCTCGATTTGCAGTTTGGCCCAGCCGGTCTCGACGGCATGCGTCATGCCACCCATCTGCTCCACTTCCTGAATGGTGTTCCACGCCATGTCGGCCATGTCCTGCGTGAGTTTTTCCATCATGTAGCTGCCGGCCCAGGGGTCGACAACGCTGGTGATGTGCGTCTCTTCCTGGATGAGGATCTGCGTGTTGCGCGCGATACGCGCCGAGAACTCGGTGGGTAGCGCGATGGCTTCATCGAGGGCGTTGGTGTGCAGCGACTGCGTGCCACCGAACACCGCGGCCAGCGCCTCGATGGTGGTGCGTACCACGTTGTTGTAGGGGTCCTGCTCGGTGAGCGACCATCCGGAGGTCTGGCAGTGGGTGCGCAGCATCAGCGACTTCGGGTTCTGCGCGCCGAATTCCTTCATGATGCGCCACCACAGCAGACGCGCCGCGCGCAGCTTGGCGATCTCGAGATAGAAATTCATGCCGATGCCGAAGAAGAAGCTCAAGCGACCGGCGAAGGCATCCACATCCAGCCCGCTCTTCATTGCCGTGCGCACATATTCCATGCCGTCGGCCAGCGTGAAGGCCAGCTCCAGTGCCTGCGTCGCGCCGGCTTCCTGGATGTGATAGCCGGATATCGAGATCGAGTTGAACTTCGGCATGTGCGAGGCCGTGTAGCCGATGATGTCGCTGATGATGCGCATCGAGGGTTCGGGCGGATAAATGTAGGTGTTGCGAACCATGAACTCCTTGAGGATGTCGTTCTGGATCGTTCCCGAGAGCTTTTCCTGACTGACTCCCTGCTCTTCGGCAGCCACCACGTAGCCGGCCAGCACCGGCAGCACGGCACCGTTCATGGTCATCGACACCGATACCTTGTCGAGCGGAATCCCGTCGAAGAGGATCTTCATGTCTGCCACGGAATCAATCGCCACGCCGGCCTTGCCGACGTCACCAACAACGCGCGGGTGATCGGAATCGTAGCCACGATGCGTGGCCAGGTCGAAAGCGACGGAGACGCCCTGCGCCCCGGCGGCGAGCGCCTTGCGATAAAAGTCGTTGGAAGCTTCGGCAGTGGAGAACCCGGCGTACTGGCGGATCGTCCAGGGCCGCGCGGTATACATCGTCGCCTGCGGGCCACGCAGGAAAGGTGCGAAGCCGGGCAGCGTATCGGCGTAGGGCAGGTCGACGGTATCCGCCTTGGTATAGAGCGGCTTGACGGTCAGTCCTTCGGGCGTCAGCCAATTCAGCCTGACGGGATCATTGCCAGGCGCCGACTTGGCAGCGGCCTTGTTCCAGGTATCGAGTCCGGGAACCGTCACTTCGGGGTACTTTTTCATGACCTCCACTCCCGCCGCTGATCGGCTGATATTGGCATTAGAGAACCGAATGATAGCAACGCGCCGTCTCGCCAGCACCGACTATTCACGGCAGGCCGCACCGCCCGGGCCAATCGCCAACGCTGACCTAACAATTTTAATTATCCGGGGACTAGCGGATTTATTCACCTCCTGTCAAAATGATTATTCCTATAAATCAAGAGGAGGAAGCAATGACAAAAACAAAAAGCTGGCGACTCCAGCCGGGCATCAAGATCAACGATGCGACCGCTGAAGATGTTGCCAAGATCGCCCTCGCGCTCAAGTCCTTGTCACTTTACGCAGCTCTTGTAATCGATCGGGAGGACTGTCCCGATGATTTGCAGCGCGTGGTCGATGAAGGCGTCGCCGCAATCGACAAAGTCTTTGCTGAAGAATAATCAAAGGAAATCATCTCATGGCACACATCGTTATTCTGGGTGGCGGCATCGGCGGCATGACAGCCGCTTACGACATGAAAGAACAGGTGGGGCCCAACGACAAGGTCACCGTCGTCAGCGACAACCCCTATTTCCAGTTCACCCCCTCGAACCCGTGGCTCGCGGTCAATTGGCGCACCCGTGAGGACATTACCTTCGACCTGGCGCCCTATCTCGAGCGCAAAGGCATCGGTTGCATCGCCAAGGGTGCCAAGCGGCTGCACCCGGAAGAAAACCGCATTGAACTGGTCGATGGCGCGTCGGTGAATTACGACTTCCTGATCATCGCCACCGGTCCGAAACTCGCGTTCGAGGAAGTGGCGGGTGCCGGCCCCGAGCACCACACCCAGTCGATCTGCACAGTGAACCACGCCGAAAAGGCGTCGAAGGCCTGGGACAAGTTCGTCAAGGATCCCGGCCAGATCGTCGTCGGCGCCTTCCAGGGCGCTTCCTGCTACGGCCCGGCCTACGAGTTCGCCATGATCATGGATACCGACCTGCGTCGCCGCAAGATCCGCAGCAAGGTGCCGATGACCTTCGTTACCGCCGAACCTTATGTCGGCCACCTGGGCCTCGGCGGTGTCGGCGATTCCAAGGGCATGATCGAGTCGATCATGCGCGACAAGCACATCAAATGGATCTGCAACGCCAAGGTCACCAAGGTCGAAGCGGGCAAGATGTTCGTCACCGAGCACGATGATGCGGGCCAGCCCAAAAAGGAACACGAACTGCCCTTCAAGTTCTCGATGATGCTGCCCGCCTTCAAGGGCGTCGATGCCGTGTTCGGCATCGAGGGGCTGTCCCAGGTGCGCGGTTTCATCCTCATCGATGAATTCCAGCGCAACCCGAAGTTCAAGAACATCTACTCGGTCGGCGTCTGCGTCGCCATTCCGCCCGTCGAGGCGACGCCGATCCCGGTCGGCACACCCAAGACCGGCTACATGATCGAGTCGATGGTCACTGCCACGGTACATAACATCCGCCTCGCCATGGATGGCAAGGAACCGGACCAGAAGGCTACCTGGAATGCGGTCTGCCTCGCCGATTTTGGCGACAACGGCGCCGCCTTCGTGGCGATTCCCCAGATTCCGCCGCGCAATGTCAGCTGGTTCAAAAAGGGCAAGTGGGTGCATTACGCCAAGGTCGGCTACGAAAAATACTTCATCCGCAAGATGAAGAAAGGCAACACCGAGCCGGTCTATGAGAAGTACGTGCTCAAGCTGATTGGTGTCAATCGTCTGCATAAATAGCCGAAGGAAAATTCATGATTCACAAGACGATTGCGGTTCTGGTTGCCGCGTTGATCGGCTGCGCTACCCTGCCAACACTTGCCGCCGACGCAAAAGTCGGCGCTGGCAGGACGGCGCCCGCCATGAAGAACCGCATCGTCTTCCAGGTCAATGAGGACGGCGTGAGGAAATGGAATGACGTGCTCGCCAATATCCACAACATCCAGGCCGAGCTGGGGCCGAAGAACGTCGCACTCGCCGTCGTCGCCATCGGTCCGGGGCTGGGCATGCTCACCGCCGAATCGCTCGTGGCCAACGGCGTGCAGGATGCCTTGACGGCGGGTGTCGAATTCGTCGCCTGCGGCAATTCGATGAAGGCGCAGAAGATCACGAAAGAGGATCTTGTCGATGGCGTGACAACGAGCGTCGCGGGTTATGTGGAACTGATGAAGCGCCAGCAGCAGGGCTGGGCCTATTTGCGTCCATGATCTGAGCATGGTTTTTTCCCGGGTTATGTGCTGTTAAGCTGCGATCAACCGCGCGCAAGACGCGGCACCAAGCGCCATACACACCCCACTGGAGGAGATCACCATGAACACACTGCAACGCACCTTTTCCCTGCTGTTGATTGCCGGTACGGTCGGCCTGACCGGCTGTGCCAGCACACCCGAGCAAAAGCAGGCGAAGACCGTGTATCACATCAACCAGGGCCTAGACCAGGCCAGCAACGGCCTGCGCAACATCCGCAACCACCTTTCTGCCGATCCATCCGCGAAGATCACCGTCGTCACTCATGCCCTCGGCATCGATTTCCTGCTCGACGGCGCCAAGGACAAGAATGGCAATCCCTATCAGATCATCGTCGAGGATATGGTCAGCAAGGGCGTAGACTTTCGCGTCTGCAACTTCACGCTCACCAGCCGCAAGATCGACCCGAAACTGGTGATTGCCGAGGCAAAGATCGTACCTTCGGGTGTCGCCGAGGTCGCCAAGCTACAAACCTACGAGGGCTATGCCTATCTCAAACCCTGATCTGCCAAAACTCGCGGAGGTCGACACTGTTCTGCTCGACATGGACGGCACCCTGCTCGACCTCCATTTCGATAACCATTTCTGGCAGACCCATGTGCCGCTGCGCTATGCCGCAGCACGCGGCCTGCCGCACGACATTGCCCGCGATGAACTGATGGCACGCTACCACGCACGCGCCGGCACGCTCGAGTGGTATTCGGTCGACTACTGGGAAACCGAACTCGAACTCGACATCATGCAGTTGAAGGAGGAGATCGCCCACCTGATCGCCGTGCATCCAAGTGTCGTCGACTTCCTCATCGCCATGCGCGCCGCCGGCAAGCGCATCGTGCTTGCCACCAACGCCCATCACAAAAGCCTGACCCTCAAGATGGCGAAGACCGGCCTCAAACCGCACTTTGACGCCCTCGTCAGCTCGCACACGCTTGGTGTCGCCAAGGAACAGCGCGGCTTCTGGGAAAAGCTTGCGTCCATCGAGCCCTTCGATCCCGAACGTACCCTGCTGGTCGACGACAGCCTGCCGGTACTCGATGCCGCGCGCGCTTTCGGTATCCGGCATCTGCTTGCCGTGCGCACCCCAGACACCCGTCAGCCTTCCAAGGACACCGGCTGTTACGCAGCCATTGACAGTTTTGGCGAACTGCTTACATAATGAGAACAGTTCTCATATAAGCAGTTCGCCAACTTGTCCTTTCCCCCGCATACCTTTCCCCTCACCGGCCCCTTGTTGCGCGGCACGCGCTGCCCGCGCGTCGCGCTGATCGGCCAGGCCCGTTCCGGCAAGAGCCGCATCTTCCGCGCCGCATCGAGCACCGTCGTGCATCACGAACGCCTCGCCGGCGTCGGCCCCGCCTACGAGGAATGTCAGGTCGAGGTCGGCCTTGACCAGATATCCCTGGTCGACCTGCCTGCCGTCGAACAGCTTTCATGCACTGACAGGCGACGTGCCGGTCATCCTCAAGTACCTGCTGTGGGGCGACCGCTGGCCGGCCATTGCACACCACGAGGCACATCAGCCGGAATCCGCGTTCGCCGCCCCCGACGTGCTGCTGCTGGTGATGGATGCCACTGCGCTGGAGCGTGACCTCGAACTCGCACTGGAACTCGCGCAGATCGGCAAACCGCTGGTCATCGCGCTCAACCGCATGGACGAGGCGCGCACGAAGCGGCTCTTCATCAACGTACGCGCGCTGTCCGACAAACTCGGCGTGCCGGTCATCCCGACCGTCGCCCATATGGGCATTGGCCTGGCCGACTTATTCACTGCCGTGGTCCGCGCCGCGCGCGAGAAGCGCGCACCGACACCACAGCCCCCCGGTCCCCACATCGCCGCATACCTCGCGCCCATCGCCGCGATCGCCGCCCAGGCCGATGTTGCCACGGCCTTCGTCACACCGACCACCTTCCTGGCCCTGCAACTGGCGGAAAACGACGACTACTTCTTCGACGAACTGCGTTGCCACTTCCCTTTCCGGCATGCGGCGCTGCTCGCCGCGCGCGATACCGCGGACAACGAACTGCCGCGTCCACTCGCCGACGAGATCCACGCCGACCGCCACCATCGCGCCGCGCTGCTCTACGAGACGGTCACGCGCCCCGGCGGCGCACTGGCCGGACCGCGCTGGCAGCGCTGGGCCGACGAGTTGTTCCTGCATCCGCGCTGGGGCTTCGTCGGCACCCTGGCGATCTTCGCGCTGGTGCTGTTCTTCGTCTTCGAGGTCAGCGCCTTCCTTGACGGCCTCACCGTCGCGCGCATCCTCGTATGGGCTGAGCCCTGGCAGCCCACCGACCTCGTCGGCGTGATTGGCCGCGCGATCCTCGATGGCTTTATCGGGCTGGCCGGCATCGTCATTCCCTACATGATCCCGCTGGTGCTGCTGCTCGTCTTTCTCGAGGAGTCGGGCATCATGCATCGCGTCGCCTTCGTCGTCGACCGCGGCTTCCACCAACTCGGCCTGCACGGCGGCGTCGCCCTGCCTTTCCTGATGGGGCTTGGCTGCAACGTGCCGGCGCTCGCCGCCACGGCCGCCGTCACCCACGGCCGCGACCGCACCGTCGCCGCGCTGCTCATCACCTTTCTGCCCTGCTCGGCGCGCTCGGCGATCCTGCTCGCGCTGGGCGGCAAGTATCTCGGCGGCTTCGGGGTATTCGCCCTGTTCATGCTCGCACCGATCGTCGTCAGCCTGATCGGCAAGCTGCTCAAGCGTCGTTATCCCGAAACCACGCCGGGCATGATCCAGGAAATCCCACCCTACGCGCTGCCCACCCTGCGCCGGCTGTTGGCCAATACCTGGGAGCGCAGCCGCGACATCGTCACCATCGTGCTGCCGCTGCTGGTCGCCGGCAGCATCGTCCTCGCCCTGCTCGCCCACTTCGGCGCCGATGCCTGGATCAACCTCGCGCTGACGCCGATCACCAGCTGGTGGCTCGGCTTGCCTGCGGTACTCGGCGTGCCGATCCTGTTCGGCGTATTGCGCAAGGAGCTGTCGCTACTGATGGTCTTTCAGGCGCTTGGCACGCAGGAACTGGCGGGCGTTCTCGATGCCACGCAGATCGCCACCTTCCTGGCCTTCCTCACCTTTTACGTACCCTGCGTTTCCACCTTCGCGATGATGCTCAAGCTGCTTGGCAAGCGCGAGGCGGCCTTCTCGGTCGGCCTCTCGGTCGCGGCGGCATTGGTGGTGGCCGCCGCGGTACGCTGGCCGCTGGAACTGGCCGAACGGATTTTCTGAAGTGCTGTCTCCATGTTGGCGGCGAGACGACTGCGCCGTCCTGCCAGCGCCGACTTTCTACTTCACGCCGAGCCGCCAGAGCGAAGTCACCTCCGCCGCGCGCGCCGCGTGCAGAGGATCGGACGGGTCAGCCGTACGCGGATGGGCTGGCTTCACATCCTGTCGCCCCAGTACGACCAAGCCGGCGCTATCGATAAGCCCCAGCAACGCACTGCGCGGGCGCAGATCCAGATGTTCGGCCAGGTCGGAGAGAATCAGCCAGCCTTCGCCGCCCGGTTCCAGATGACCTGCCAGACCATCAAGGAAGCCGCGCAGCATCCGGCTGTCCGGGTCATACACCGCATGTTCGAGCGGAGAACTCGGGCGCGCCGGTAACCAGGGCGGGTTGCAAACAATGAGTGCGGCGCGTCCGGGCGGAAACAAGTCGGCCCGCAGCACCTCGACCTGCCCGTCCAGCCCCAGCCGGGCAATGTTCTCGCGGGCGCAGGCCAGCGCCCGCTCATCCTGGTCGGTGGCCACGACACGCGCCACGCCGCGTTTCGCCAGCACGGCGGCAAGCACACCGGTGCCCGTGCCGATATCGAAGGCCAGGCTGTGCGCGGCCAGTGCTGCTGGCAACGGCGCTTTGGCCAGCAAACCCACATACTCGCTGCGCACTGGCGCGAATACGCCGTAGTGCGGGTGGATGCGTCCGGCAAGCACGGGAATCTCGATGCCTTTCTTGCGCCATTCATGCGCCCCGATCAGGCCGAGCAACTCCCGTAACGCAAGCACATAGGGCGCCGCGTCCCGGCCATGGACCTCCGCGCAGGCCTGGCGCACATCGGGCGCGCGCCGCAACGGAATGAGATGATCCGCCGCGAACGGGATCAACAACATCCCAAGGGTGCGGGCACGTTGCGCCTGCGCCATGCGCCGCTGGTGGAACGCATTGGTGGTGGTGGCCGACCGGCGCGGCTTGCGATCGAAGCGCCGGGTCATGGCCTGCAGCATCTGGCGCGCGTTCTGGAAATCGCCCCGCCACAACAGGGCCGTGCCTTCGCAGGTCAGGCGGTAGGCAGCATCCGCGCTCAGCGTATCGTCCGCCACCTGCACACGCCTGGGCGGCGGCAAACCCGCTTCCGAGCGCCATTGGGCGGAACAATCATGGCCATTCTCCACCCAATGAATGGTCAGCGTTTCGTTCACTTGCCGAGCGCCGCGATCACCTCCGGCGGCGCTTGTACCAGTTCGATCAGTACGCCCTCGCCGCCAATGGGGAATTCGTCGCTCGCCTTGGGGTGCAGGAAGCAGATGTCGTGGCCGGCCGCGCCTTTGCGGATGCCGCCGGGGGCAAAGCGCACGCCCTGTGCTGTCAGCCACTCGACCGCTTTTGGTAAATCGTCAATCCACAGACCAACATGGTTGAGCGGCGTGGTGTGCACCGCGGGCTTCTTCTCGGGGTCGATGGGCTGCATCAGGTCAACCTCGACCTTGAACGCACCCTTGCCCATCGCGCAGATGTCCTCGTCGACATTCTCGCGCTCGGAGACGAAATGACCGGTTACCTCAAGACCCAGCTTGTCGACCCACAGCGTGCGCAGCTTGTCCTTCGACAAGCCGCCGATGGCGATCTGCTGGATGCCCAGCACCTTGAATGGACGCATCACGGTTTTCTCCACTTCACGAACAGATAAACGCCAATGACAATCATCGGCAGCGAAAGCCATTGCCCCATGCTCACAACGTAGGACAGGCCGAAGACACCATGGTCCGGCTCGCGGAAATATTCGCCAACCCAGCGGGCAACGCCGTAGCCGATGAGGAACAGCGCCGATACTTGTCCGCGTGGTCGCTCCTTCGCCGAGAACCACCACAGCAGCAGCCATAACAGCAGTCCTTCGCCACAGGCCTGATACAACTGCGAGGGATGGCGCGGCAGGCTATCGACCTGCGGGAACACCATTGCCCATGGAATGTCGGCGCTGGCCGGGTTTGCCACAACTCGGCCCCACAGCTCGCCGTTGATGAAGTTGCCGATGCGACCAAAACCGAGGCCGATCGGCACCAGTGGCGCGATAAAGTCGGTGAGCTGCCAGAAGCTCAAATTGTGTTTGCGGCCGAACAGCGCCATTGCGGCCAGCACGCCGAGAAAGCCGCCGTGGAAGCTCATGCCGCCCTTCCAGACCGCGAATATTTCCAGCGGATGGGCAAGGTAGTAACCGGGCTCGTAGAACAGCACCTGCCCGAGCCGGCCGCCGAGCACCACGCCGAGCACGCCGTAGAACAACAGATCATCGACATGCTGCGTGCTCATGCCGTGCCAGGCTTGCGTAGCGGCACGCCGCTTGCCAAGCCAGAGGAAGGCGAGGAAGGCGGCGAGATACATCAGCCCGTACCAGCGCACGGCGATGGGGCCGAGCGCGATGGCGACGGGATCGAATTGGGGATGGATGAGCATGCGGCGACAAATATGGCTAAGCTAGAATCCTGATTCTACGTCGCGCACCCAAGCGCACCCGTCCGCAGGAGACTGAAATGCCCGCCTACCGTTCCCGTACCTCGACCCACGGCCGCAACATGGCTGGTGCCCGCTCGCTGTGGCGCGCCACCGGCATGAAGGACGGCGACTTCGGCAAGCCCATCATCGCCGTTGTCAATTCCTTCACCCAGTTCGTGCCCGGCCATGTACATCTCAAGGACATGGGCCAGCTCGTCGCGCGCGAAATCGAGGCGGCTGGCGGCGTGGCCAAGGAATTCAACACCATCGCCATTGATGACGGCATCGCCATGGGTCACGGCGGCATGCTCTATTCGCTGCCCTCGCGCGACCTGATCGCCGACTCGGTCGAATACATGTGCAACGCACATACGGCCGACGCGATGGTCTGCATCTCCAACTGCGACAAGATCACCCCCGGCATGCTGATGGCCGCGCTGCGGCTCAACATTCCCGCCGTGTTCGTCTCCGGTGGGCCGATGGAAGCCGGCAAGGTGAAGTGGCATGGCGAATATCGCATGGTCGACCTTGTGGATGCGATGGTGGAAGCGGCCGACAGCAAGAACAGCGATGCAGAAGTGAACGCGCTGGAGCGCTCGGCCTGCCCAACCTGCGGCTCGTGCTCGGGCATGTTCACCGCCAACTCGATGAACTGCCTGACCGAGGCACTGGGACTCTCTCTGCCGGGCAACGGCTCACTGCTGGCGACGCACGCCGACCGCCGGATGCTGTTCGTCAAGGCTGGCCAAGTGGCCGTCGAGCTGTGCAAGCGCTGGTACGAGCAGGACGATGTCAGTGCCTTGCCACGCAGCATTGCCAGCTTCGCGGCCTTCGAGAATGCAATCACGCTCGACATCGCGATGGGCGGTTCAACCAACACCGTTCTGCACCTGCTGGCCGCCGCACAGGAAGCCGGCGTGGGTTTCACCATGGCCGACATCGATCGCATGTCGCGTCGCGTGCCCTGTCTGGCCAAGGTCGCGCCGGCGACACAAAAGTACCATATGGAAGACGTGCATCGCGCCGGTGGCATCATGGCCATCCTCGGCGAACTCGACCGCGCCGGCCTGATTAACCGCGACTGCCCCACGGTGCTTTACCCGACACTGGGTGAGGCGCTTGATTGCTGCGACGTAAAGCGCAATACGAGCAAGCAGGTGCATGACTACTACCGTGCCGCGCCAGGCGGCGTGCCAACGCAGGTAGCTTTCTCGCAGGACCGCCGCTATCGCACACTCGACCTCGACCGGACGCACGGCTGCATCCGCGATCAAGCCAATGCGTATACGCAGGAAGGCGGACTGGCCGTGCTCCACGGCAACATCGCCGAGAAGGGCTGTATCGTCAAGACGGCCGGCGTCGATGAAAGCATCTGGAAATTTACCGGTCGCGCACGGGTGTGCGAATCGCAGGAGGAGGCGGTCGAAAAGATTCTCGGCGGACAGATCAAGCCCGGCGATGTCGTCGTGATCCGTTACGAAGGCCCGAAAGGCGGACCGGGCATGCAGGAGATGCTCTACCCAACCTCTTACCTCAAGTCGATTGGGCTGGGCAAGGAGTGCGCGCTGCTCACCGACGGCCGTTTCTCCGGCGGCACCTCGGGCCTGAGCATTGGGCATGCCTCACCCGAAGCGGCGGCGGGCGGCGCCATCGGGCTTGTCGAGGAAGGCGACATCATCGAGATCGACATCCCGAACCGCACGATCAATCTGGCCGTGGAAAAGTCGGCGCTGGCAAGACGGCGCGCGGCGATGGAGGCAAAAGGTGCGAATGCATGGAAGCCCGTCGGTCGCCAGCGTGAAGTGTCCGCCGCGCTCAAGGTCTATGCCGCGATGGCGACTTCCGCGGACATGGGTGCCGTGCGCGACCTGTCAAAGCTGGGGTAACCAGCGGTGAGCAACTTCCACACGCTCTTCACCGGTCGCCTCTGGTCGGTGATGTCCTGGGAGCAACTCGACGCTTTCTGGCAGCGCATCGACCCGGCAGCCGACTGGTATGTCTATGCCGTGGGCGAACCCGTACCTGCTACGCCTGCGACGGCGGAAGCGGTGAGCGCCTTCATCGCCCAGATCGACGCGCTGCTGCACAAGGAGCATCACCACGACTACTGCGGCATCGTCTATGCCGACAACCTGGAAGCACCCGGCTTCGTGAAGATTTTCGACCCGAACAACCTCGGCGTATCGTGCGGTTTTTCGGACAACCCACCACTACCCGGCTGGATACTCTGCCGCGTGCCGCCGGAAGATCTGAAACCTTCAGCACCCTTGCCCGAGGGGCGCAAGCGCTGGTGGCGTACGCTGTTTGGCTAGTGCAAAGTCTGCAAGCCTGAACCCGGACCACAATACCCGATCAAATTAATCAGGTATAGTCGGGTATCCGTTCCGGAGACCCGCCATGAGCACCACAGAACAAAACCCATACAACCAGTTAGCCGCCGAGACATCTCCTTACCTGTTGCAGCACGCAGCCAATCCCGTCGCCTGGCAGCCCTGGGGAGAGGCGGCGCTGGCGCAGGCGCGCGACGAAAACAAGCCGATCCTCCTGTCGATCGGCTATTCCGCCTGCCACTGGTGCCACGTCATGGCGCACGAATCCTTCGAAGACGACGCGACGGCAGCAGTGATGAACCGGCTGTTCGTCAATATCAAGGTCGACCGCGAAGAGCGCCCCGACCTCGACCAGATCTACCAGGCCGCGCACCAGATGCTTACCGGCCGGCACGGGGGCTGGCCGCTGACGCTGTTCCTCACCGCAGAGGGCACGCCGTTCTACGGCGGCACCTATTTTCCGAAGGAGGCGCGCTACGGTCTGCCCGGCTTCACCGGGCTATGCGAACAGGTCGGTGAAATCTGGCGCACGCGCCGCCACGACATCGAAGCACAGAACAAGGAATTGCTGGGTGCGCTCCGCCAGGCGCCGCCCGGCGGTGGCACAACCGAGCTGGGCGAAGCGCCGATCGAAGAACTACGCGCAATTCTGCTCGGCAGTTTCGACCGCGACTTTGGCGGCTTCGGCGGCGCACCGAAATTTCCCCATCCGACCGACCTGGCCTTTCTGTTGCAGCGTCCGGACGATGCACAGGCGCACGAAGCGGCGCTGTTCACCCTGCGCTGCATGGCGGCCGGCGGCATCCACGACCAACTGGGTGGCGGCTTCTGCCGCTACAGCGTCGACGAGCGCTGGGAGATTCCGCACTTCGAAAAGATGCTCTACGACAACGGCCCGCTGCTCGGCCTGTATGCCGACGCCTTCGCGCTGACCGGCGACGCAGCGTTTCCGTCAAGTGGCGGAAGGCATCGCCGGCTGGCTGTTGCGCGAGATGACGGCGCCGGAAGGCGGCTTCTACTCCTCGCTCGATGCCGACTCCGAAGGCGAGGAAGGCCGGTTCTACGTTTGGGAGCGTGCCGAAATCGCACAATTTCTGACTCCGCAAGAGTCGGCGCTGGCGGGACGGCACTGGGGACTGAATAACCCGCCGAACTTCGAAGGGCGGCACTGGAATCTCAAGATCGACGCACCGCTGGCGGAAGATGAAACCGCTTTAATCGAATCCGCCCGCGCCAAACTCTTCGCCGCGCGCGCCCAGCGTGTGCGTCCGGGCTGCGACGACAAGATCCTGACCAGCTGGAACGCCCTGATGATCGAAGGTCTGGCGCATGCTGCACGCATCTGCGGTCGCGACGACTGGCAGGCTGCGGCGCGCCGTGCGCTGGATTTCCTGCGGGCGCACCACTGGCGCCAGGACGAAACCGGCGGCCGCCTGCTCGCAACTTCTCGTGCGGGACGCGTGCACCTGCCCGCCTATCTCGACGACTACGCCTTCCTGCTCGCCGCCCTGCTCGAACTCATGCAGGACAACTCCTCGGTGGCAGACCTGGCGTTTGCCCGGCAATTGGCCGATGCACTGCTGGCACATTTCGAGGACAAGGAAAACGGTGGCTTCTACTTCACCGCCCACGACCACGAAACCCTGATCCATCGCCCCAAATCATGCCATGACAACGCACTCCCCGCCGGGAATGGCGTGGCGGCGCTCGCACTGCAACGGCTCGGGCAGATGTTGGGAGAGGTGCGCTACCTCGAAGCGGCACGACGCACGCTGGAAGCTTTTCGCCCGCAACTCGACCTCCAGCCAAGTGGCTGCGCAACGCTGCTGCTGGCGCTCGATGCGGTGGTGCATGTCAACGCCCCGGCATGTAATGGCGTTATGTGTACCGTACCGACAACGGATTCCGCTGAAACCGGACGGATTCTCAAGTCAGCCAATTTCCGTTAGACTGCCGGACGACTTTTTTCCACCCCCTTAACCGATACGAGGATGAACATGAAAATCATCGCTACCGCCCTGATCGCCGCCAGCGTGATGGTCTCCGCTCCCGCCATGGCCAATCTGGACCTCGCCAAGAAGAGCAACTGCATGGCCTGCCATACCGTTAACAAAAAGCTCGTCGGCCCGGCCTATAAGGATGTCGCCGCCAAGTACGCCGGCAACAAAACCGCCGTCAAGGATTTGAGCGCCAAGGTGAAGGCAGGCGGCAAGGGCGTCTGGGGCGAAATTCCGATGCCGCCGAACGCCGCCGTCAAGGATGCCGACATCGAAACACTGGTGAAATGGATTCTGGCCGGCGCCAAGTAATCAATCAGCGGTTCGTGTTGTTCATTACGGGGAGCCAGGCTCCCCGTAATTGTTTGTCAGCCCGGCAACGGTTTCTGTACCGGATCGGCCATCAGGATCAGTCGGGCAATTTCTGCCGTGGAATGAACGCCCAACTTTTCCATGGCGTTATGCCGATGCACTTGCACGGTCTTGTCGCTGATGGACAGTTTTCGGGCGATTGTCTTGTTGCATTCGCCGGCAGCCAAACACTGGGCAACTTCGCGCTCGCGCGCAGTCAGTGAGTTAAGGCGGGTAAGGGCAGCGGATACCTGCTGCTGACCAAGGGATTGCTTGATGCTGTGCCTGACCGAGCGACCAACGACGTCAAGCAATACGTGATCCTTGCAAGGCTTTTCCAGGAAGTCGAAAGCGCCGCGTTTCATCGCTTGAACAGCCATCGGCAGGTCGCCATGTGCGGAGAGAAAGATGATGGGCAGGCAGAATTCCCGTGTATCCAGAATTTGCTGCACCTCCATGCCGCCCATCAGCGGCATCAGGACATCCAGCAGCAGGCAACCCGGTACATGGCCATCGTACTGATCGAGAAAATCCCGCCCGGATGAGAACGACAGGGTCCGCCAACCAGCGGAGTCAAGGAGGTAGATGAGCGAACGGCGCATCGCGTCGTCATCGTCAACGACATAGATGATGGCATCCTGCTCATTCATGTGCGCTTTCCTCCGGTAGCCAGAAACTGGCGCAGACACCGCCCGTTTCCTTGGTCAATGTAAGCGTACCGCCATGTGACTCGATAATCCCTTTACTGAGCGCCAACCCGAGACCGAGTCCGTCGGCCTTGGTGGTAAAGAATGGCAAGAAGAGGTGGGCAATGTGTTCATCCTTCAAACTGCCCCCTTTGTCGCGTACCGAGACCTGGTAGCCATGATGAGTGCATGAAAACGTGACTTCGATCGGCGACCGCTGATTTCCCTGTGCGTATTGTGCGTCAAATGCATTCTTCAACAGGTTGAAGGTGACTTGCTGGATCTGGATCGAGTCGGCCTTGACTCGGGCATCGCCAAGATTGTCCAGGTCGTTCCAGTTGATGCACGCCTCAGGATGGGCAACGCCGAACAGATCAGCCGCTTCCTTGACGAAGCTGGCCAGATTCACGGACTGCATTTCGCTGACACCTTTTTTTGCGAAGTTGCGGACTCTTTCTATGGTGGCGTCAGCGCGCGCGCTCTGCTGCACGATTTCATGGCAGCCTTCTTGTAACGAAGCAGGGTCCAAGCGGCCCGCATCGATGCGCCGATCCATGCCACGGGCAAAATTGGCAATCGCGGCCAGGGGCTGTTTGAGCTCATGGGCAATCGCGCTGGCCATGCCCCCCAGAACCGCCAGGCGGCCAGCATGGTCGAGGGCCTGCTGGCGATCCCGCATCGCTTCGGTCATGCGTTGCTTTTCTGCAAGCATGTGCTTCAACTCGCGGGTCCGACGGGCAACAAGATAATCGACACGGACCGTATGGATGATCCAGAGGATGATCAGGATCGCAGCCACCAGGAGCTCTATGCGATGACGCCGCACCAGGGCTTCGATGGTTTCTTGCTGCAAGTTGGCGTAATGACCCAGCTTGAGATCGCGAAACAGCTCGTCAACGATGGCGTAATGCGCGGGAATCGTCCAGCGGTAGCCGTCCGGGGTACGTGGCATTTCCAGCAGGGCAACTGTCACACTTCTGGAAAGCTCGGGGGACGTGTGATTTAGGGCAGCAAATGGCCAATCCGGGTAAAGCCGCGAAGTAGTTTGGCAGGAGAATCCCGGAATCTCCTTGGGAGACAGCACGCGCAAGGTTTGCGGGAGGATTTCACCTTGCTCGATCATCTGTTCGAGCAGGCAGGTTCTGATGATGCCGGCATCGGCTTTCCCGTCTTGCACTGCAAGGGCAATTGACTGAATGGGAAAACCCGTGAATTCCAGGCGGCCCAGGTCACGCTCCGGTTCGATACCGGCCAGTACCAGCTCGCGGGCGGCGATCTGGTAGCAGCAAAAGGCCTCCGAACTAGCAGCCAATAGGTGCTTTCCCTTAAGCTCTGCCAGTTGGGTCAGTCCGGAATCTGCTCTCGCCACAATCGCCGAACCCACGGCCAGCGTTGGGGACAGCGCCAGCGGGGAATCGAGGGTCGCGATACGGGTAATACCATTGCTGTATTCCAACTCGCCGTAATTCCCTGCGTTTGTGATGACGAAGTCAACACTCTGTTCCTGAACGGCTTGCCGCAGACCCGGATGATCGAGAGCAACGAACACGAAGGCTCGGTCGGGCATGGTGCGGTTGAGCCAGTCGAAGACATGCGCCCACTCCCGCCTGGCTGTTTCGGGGCCCTTGTCCGCCAGAACCGCCACACGAACCTCTTCCTTGGCTTGTGCCTGCGCCGGACCCGCCATCACGGCAAACCACACTAACAATAGAAATATTCGGGGCATCGAATTCAGGGGGATCAAGAAATGGCGGGGCAGCACTTAGCACACTCCCGCGCTTTCGTAAATTGGATATTTCGTGTAATCGGGCAACCAAACCGCCAATAGCAATGTGGGCGATTAAGGCCTACCATTGCTTGAGTTAATGGAAAGAAAAGCTGTCTTGATTTACCAAGCCGCAAGACTAAACGAAAAGGAGGTAGCCATGAAAACGTTTTTAGTGGCATCCGATGGTTCAGTCGCAGCCGAAAGGGCAATCGACTTCGCAGCGAATCGGGCAAAGCTTGAACAAGCCCGCCTCGTCATCGTCAACGCATCCGAACCTTTCTGTCCCATTGGAGTAACGGAATTCGATGTCAACATCTTCAACGATGCCATGAAAAAGGAATCCACGGCAATTCTTGACGCCGCGCTTGCCCGGACCAAAACGTCCGGCGTCAGTGCCAGCACGGTGCGTGAGATCGGCCCGCCCGCCGAAGCCATCATCGCAGTCGCCAAGCGCGAAGGCGCCGCAGAAATCTTTGTCGCCTCGCATGGTCGCCATGGCCTGGCGCGCGTTGCCATGGGCAGCATTTCCAGGCGGGTGGTCGAGTGGGCGCCCTGCACAGTTACGGTTGTCAAATAAGGGAGTGGGAATATGAGCGAACAGTCAACGCATGATGCCTACGAATCCAAGGCAAAAGAAACCTTCTCGGCCGAGCGCAAGGAGGATTACTTCGTGCTCATCGTTGCCGCCATCACGGTGGCGCTGGTGCTGACGGGGGTCATCGGACCCAATTTCGTGAAGTCCCTGTTCTTCTGATTCGGGAGATAAAAAATGAGCGGTGGTGGAATCGGTGTCGAGTTCAGTCTGAAAAACCTGCCCAACATGCTGCCTGGGTTGATCCTTTGTGCGATCTTTGGCTGGGCGGCACTCCAGTGGGACGCCACGATGGGCAAATGGAATACCAACTTCAAGGAAGCCGAGAAGGTATTGAAGGCGGTAAACGAAGGAAAAGCGCCGACGGACTTTGCCGCATACAAGCAGAAGCACGCGGACAGTCTCGCCAAGAAGACCGAGGAGTTCAAGGCAGCCGAAGAAGCCTTCAAGGCAGCGACGGCCGCCGGCGACAAATCTGTCAAGGCGCCGAAGAAACCTTCGAAACCTACGGTACTCGCTGAACCCGATTTCAATCAGGTAACCCAGGCCAAGGCGATCCCCGGCAACCTGTCGTTCGGCAACCTGATGATTTCCTTCCAGCTGACTTACGTCGCCGTATTGCTGCTGGTCGGCATGCTGATCCGCAACACCGTCGGCCTGCCCGATGTGTTCAAGGCCGGCACCGCGGCGGCACGGCCGCTGATCAAGCCGGGCATCATCATTCTGGGCGCCTACTACATGTGGAGCGATGTGCTCAAGGTCGGCGTGATCGGCCTGGCGCTGGTGGTGGCCTTCGTCATGGGCACGCAGATCCTTATCTCGTTCTGGGGGCGGCGCGCCAAGGTCGACGCAGGCCTGGCCGGCGTGATGGCCGCGGGTGTCGGCGTCTGTGGCGTTTCGGCCGCCGTCGCGGTGGCGCCGGTGGTAAATGCCAAGCCGCGCGACTTCTTCTACGCCATCGGCACCATCCTGCTGTTCGGCACGATCGGTCTGTTCACCTTCCCCTATATCGGCAAGGCGCTCAACATGAGCGATCCGGTATTCGGCGCCTGGGTTGGCACCGCGATCCTCAACACCGCGCAACTGGTGGCGGCGGCTTCCTGGTATAGCCACGAATCGCTCCTGACGGCCAACGTCATCAACATCGTTCGCGTCGGCTTCATTCCACTGATCGTTCTTTGGACAATTTACTTCTACGTCGTCAAGCCCGCCGTCGAAGCTGGCCACACCGGCCAGAAAATCAATGTCATGGAAGTTGTCACGAGCAAGTTTCCGATCTTCGTGTTTGGTTTCTTCATCATGGTGACCATGAACGAATTTGGCTTCTTCGCTCCCGAGCACCGCAGCATCCTTGCGCACGAACTGTTGAAGCTCTTCTTCGCCATCGGCTTCGCCGGCGTCGGCCTCAACATCGCCTTCGACGACCTGAAAAAAGCCGGCGGTACAGCCTTCTTCATCGGTGTCGTGGCGGCAACGCTCAAGGCCGTCCTGGCGGCACTCGCCGTCATGGCGATTGGCGGCGACGCTTTCCGGGTCAAGGGTTGATCGCTAACTGCCAGGCAAAGGGGCATCTGCGGATGCCCCTTTTTCCTTGAACCGATCGTGAGCTTTTCCCGCATCCTGCTTTGCCTCGACGGCGAGCCGCATACCGAGGCGGCCATCGTGCTGACACTCGACCTGATGCGCACGCATGCCGCGATCATCGACGCACTGTATGTCGTCAACCCCTATCTCAAGAAATTCACCAACGAGATTTATGCGGTGAATCGCAACGAATGCCGCGATCATCTCGACCGAAGCCTGGCTGCCGAAGGGGGGGTTGCGCTGGACGGATTCTGCGCGCGCGCGCAGGCCGCCGGCATGACGGTCGGCCGCCTGCTGCACTATGGCGAACCTGAAGAAGTCATTCCGCAACTGGTTGCCGCCGGCGGCTACGACCTCGTCGTTCTCGGCGGCAAGCGCTTCGCCAGCCGCTACGAACGCTGGACTTCGCGCGACCTGCCGGCACGCCTCGACGGCAAGCTGACAGCACCCGTGCTGCTTGTTCGTGTCTGAAAATATTTACGGGCGCAGCATCATGCTGGCCGCGCCAGCGGATATGGTCGCGCGTTTCTTTGCCGATGGCGAAGCCTGGTTTCGCCTCAACCCCGAATGGGAAGTGCTGGCGCTCGACAAGGAAGCAGGCGAACAGCGGCTCAAGGTGCGTTACGAGCGCAACGAGCAGGAGGCCGAATACTGCCGTCCTGCCAGCGCCGACTTTTGCGCGAATGGAGAAATACTGGGCGTCACGATCGTTTTTACCGGTGCACCGGCTCGTGCGATCGAACTGACGCTGACGCCGGCCGGCGACCGGCAGACGCGTCTCGACTGGCGCGAGGTTTTCCCTGCCCCGCCCGAAATCGAGCGCATCGCCGAGCTCAATCTCTGGATCGACGCAGCCGCCGGCTATCTGGCGTTCGCGGCGCGCGCCGACTATCGCGCCCGCCTGGCGCTTTGGCTGCTCGATCACGTCTGGCTGCGCATGAGCCCCATGTCGCGCCGCATCTCGCTGCTGATCGTCGGAATGGAAGTGTTGGCGCTGTTGCTATTTATCGCTATCCTGATCGTTTACCGTTTCATAGGCTGACCCTTTTGTTTGTACCCGCATTGACAAGCCTCCTGCTAGCAGCAAGAATTGCCCTCGCCAAACTAACCTGAATGGAGTTCCTCCCGATGAATATGTCCGTCAAAGTCATGTCCCTGTCTGTTGCCGCTGCCGTCATGTTGATCGGTTGTGGCAAGAAGGAAGAAGCACCCAAGCCCCAGGCAGCCGCACCGGTGGCCGTCGCACCCGCTGCCACCATCGTCAAGATTGGCCATGTCGGCCCGCTCACCGGTGGCATCGCCCACCTCGGCAAGGACAACGAGAATGGTGCCCGCCTCGCGGTCGACGACGCCAACGCAGCCGGCATCAAGATTGGTGGCGCAACCATCAAGTTCGAACTGGTCGCCGAAGACGACCAGGCGGACCCGAAAATCGGCAATACGGTTGCACAAAAGCTTGTTGATGCAAAGGTTGTCGGCGTAGTTGGCCACCTGAACTCCGGCACGACGATTCCCGCTTCCGCCATCTACAACCAGGCCGGCCTGCCGATGATCTCCGGCTCCGCCACCAACCCCGCGCTCACCGAGCAGGGCTTCAAGGGCGTGTTCCGCGTCGTCGGTCGCGACGATCAGCAGGGCCCCGCCGTGGCGAACTTCCTGGTCGCCAGCGCCAAGCCGAAGACCGCCGCAGTGATCGACGACGCCACTGCCTACGGCGAAGGCCTCGCCAACGAGGTCGAGAAAGCACTCAAGGCTGCCGGCGTCAAGGTACTGCCGCGCGAGAAGGGTACTGACAAGACGGTCAACTGGAAGGCCGTGCTGACCAAGATCAAGGGCAAGAAACCCGATGTCGTCTTCTACGGCGGCATGGACGCCACCGGCGGCCCGCTGCTCAAACAGGCACGCGAACTGAAAATCGCTGCCGTGTTCTCCTTCGGTGATGGCGCCTGTACCGACAAGATGGCCGAACTCGCCGGCACCGCTGCGGAAGGCATGGTCTGCTCGCAGGCCGGCATCCCCGTGCAAGCGTCGGGCAAGAAATTCCTCGACAGCTACAAGGCCAAGTTTGGCATCGATCCGATCCTCTACTCGCCCTTCACCTATGATGCGGCAATGCTGCTGATCGAAGCGATGAAGAAGGCCGACTCGGCCGATCCGGCGAAGTATCTGCCGGCGCTGGCGGCGAGCGACTATAACGGCGCTTCCGGCAACATCCAGTTCGACGAAAAGGGCGACCGCAAAGATGCCGAGATGACCATCTTCAGCATGAAGGACGGCAAGGTCGCGCCGCTGGCCATCATCAAGGGCGGCAAGTCGCTGACGCTGGACGAGTACGCCGCACTGGGCGCACAAGCCAAGTAATCCATTTCATGTCTCACCACTTCAACGGCGCCTGCAGGCGCCGTTGAAGTCTCTTCAGTATCATCCGCCCCAGTGGATATTTTTCTTCAACAAATCATCAACGGCCTGACCACGGGCAGCGTCTACGCCCTCGTTGCGCTCGGCTACACGATGGTCTATGGCGTGATCCAGTTGATCAACTTCGCCCACGGCGAAGTCGTCATGATCGGCGCCATGGTCGCCTTTACCGTCATCATGGGCATCGTCGGTGCCGGCCTGCCGCTGCCACCGGCTGTCGTCGTCCTCGTCGGCGTGCTCGCCGCAATCCCCGTCTGCATGACGATCGGTTTCCTGCTCGAGCGCCTTGCCTACCGGCCCTTGCGCCACGCGCCGCGCCTCGCGCCGCTGATCACCGCAATCGGCATGTCGATCATTCTGCAGCACCTTGCCCTGCTGGTCTGGGGCCGCGATCCGCGCGCCTTCCCGCAGATCATGGATAACGCCAGCTTCGCCATTGGCGGCGCGGCGATCAGCACGGTGCAGATCGCCATCATCCTGTTGTCGCTGGTGATCATGGGCGGGCTCACCTGGTTCGTCTTTCGCACCCGCTTCGGCATCGCCATTCGCGCCACCGCCGAGGATGTGCGCGTCGCGGCGCTGATGGGCATCGACGCCAACCGCGTCATCTCGGCGACCTTCATCATCGGTGCCGGACTGGGCGCGGTGGCCGGCGTGATGGTCGGCACCTACTACGGCATCGCCCACTACACGATGGGCTTCTCACTCGGCCTCAAGGCCTTCTCGGCAGCAGTACTGGGTGGTATCGGCAACCTGGCCGGCGCCATGCTCGGCGGCCTCGTCCTTGGCCTGGTCGAGGCGCTCGGTACTGGCTACATCAGCGAAATCACCGATCTCTGCCGCTGGCCCGTCGTCGGCGACATGCTGACGGAACGCTGCGCCATGGACGGTCATGTCATCGTCTTCGGCAGCAACTACCAGGATGTGTTTGCCTTCCTCGTGCTGATCCTCGTCCTCGTCTTCCGGCCCTCCGGACTACTGGGCGAACGTGTTTCGGAAAGAGCATGAGCAAGAAATATTTTGGCATTGCCCTGATCGTCGTCGCACTACTCGTGCTGCCGCTGGCGCTGACCCAGGTCGGCACGGCCTGGGTGCGCATCACCAACCTGGCGATCCTCTTCGTCTTTCTTTCGCTGGGCCTCAATATCGTTGTCGGCATGGCCGGCCTGCTCGACCTCGGCTACGTCGCGTTCTACGCCGTCGGGGCCTATACCTGGGCGCTGCTCGCCTCGCCGCATTTTGATCTGCACCTGCCCTTCTGGGCAATCCTGCCGATCGGTGCGCTGCTCGCCGGCATCGCCGGTGCCATCCTGGGAGCGCCGACTTTGCGGCTGCGCGGCGACTATCTCGCCATCGTCACGCTCGGCTTCGGCGAGATCGTGCGCATCTTCATGAATAACCTCTCGGCGCCCTTCAACATCACCAACGGGCCGAAGGGCGTCACGCGCATCGATGGCATTCAAGTGGGCGATCTCAACTTTATCCGCACCGATACGCTGTTCGGCATCGACTTCACCGGCCCGGCCAAGTATTACTACGTCCTGCTGATCCTGCTGCTGTTCGTCATCATCGTCAATCTGCGCTTGCAGAACTCGCGTATCGGTCGCGCCTGGGTAGCCATCCGCGAAGATGAAGTTGCCGCCAAGGCGGCGGGCATCAACACGCGCAACGTCAAGTTGCTTGCCTTCGCGATGGGCGCCAGCTTCGGCGGCGTCGCCGGCGGCATGTTCGCGGCGATGCAGGGCTTTGTCAGTCCCGAAAGCTTCATCCTGCAGGAATCGATCATGATCCTGGCGATGATCGTGCTCGGGGGCATGGGTAACGTCTGGGGCGTGATCGCCGGCGCACTGCTGCTCTCCTTCGTGCCGGAATTCCTGCGCTACACCGTCGAGCCCGCGCAACAGGCCTTGTTCGGCCGCCTGCTCGTCGAGCCCGAAGTATTGCGCATGCTGATTTTCGGCATCGCGCTGGTGCTGACCATGCGCTTCCGTCCTGCCGGCCTGTGGCCCGAATCGCGTCACCGCCGCGAAATGGGTGAAGCGAAAGAAGAAAACGCATGAGTGAAGTGTTGCTCGAAGCGCGTGGCATCGGCAAGCGTTTTGGTGGCGTGCAGGCGCTCAAGGACGTTTCGCTGACGATCCGGCCCAGGGAGATCTACGGCCTGATCGGCCCGAACGGCGCCGGCAAGACCACTTTCTTCAACGTGCTGACGGGGCTGTATCAACGCGATGGCGGGGATGTGCTGTTCGATGGGCAAGTGCTCAAACTCGGCAGCCCCCACCATGTGGCACAGGTCGGCATCGCCCGCACCTTTCAGAACATCCGCCTGTTCGGCAACATGACGGCCATGGAGAACGTCATGGTCGGCCGCCATGTGCGCACAAAAGCCGGGGTGTTCGGCGCGATTCTGCGCACGCCCGGCCAGCGGGCAGAGGAGGCAGCGATCCACCGCCGCGCCGAAGAACTGCTGCACTATGTCGGCATCGCACATCGCGCCGGCGACCTGGCGCGCCATCTTTCCTATGGCGACCAGCGCCGCCTCGAGATTGCCCGCGCGCTGGCCACCGACCCCAAGCTGCTGGCGCTCGATGAACCGGCCGCCGGCATGAATGCCACCGAAACCACTGCGCTGCGCCAACTGATCGAAGGGCTGCGCACCGACGGATTGACGGTGCTGTTGATCGAACATGACGTCAAACTCGTGATGGGCCTGTGCGACCGCGTTGCCGTGCTCGACTACGGCGAAAAAATCGCCGAGGATGTCCCCGGCAAGGTGCAGAAGGATCCAAAAGTCATCGAAGCCTATCTCGGGGGCAGCGTTGGCGAGTAACCAGCCGCAGAGGGGATATGCGTTGCTAGAGGCGATCAACCTGGAAGTGCATTACGGCGGCATCGCCGCCGTGAGGGGGGCTTCATTTGCCGTCGAGGAGGGCGAGCTGGTCTGCCTGATCGGCGCCAACGGAGCGGGCAAGACCTCCGCGCTCAAGGCGCTCGCGCGCATGATCCCGTCGCAGGGCGAAATCCATTACCGCAAGGAACGCATCGATCGCCAGCCGAGCCATACGCTGATCAGCAAGGGACTGGCGCTGGTACCCGAGGGGCGCGGCATCTTCTCGCGCCTGACGGTCGCCGAGAATCTGGCGATGGGCGCTTATCACCGCGCTGACAAGGCGGGCATCGCGGCCGACCTGGCCCATGTCTACATGCTGCTGCCACGCCTCAAGGAACGCGCCGCGCAGGTCGCCGGCACACTCTCCGGCGGCGAGCAGCAGATGCTCGCCATCGGCCGCGCGCTGATGGGCAAGCCACAACTGTTGCTGCTCGACGAGCCTTCGATGGGCCTCGCGCCGCTGATGGTGGAAAAAGTCTTCGAAGTGATCCGCGCCGTTGCCGCCGAAGGCGTGACAATTTTCCTCGTGGAGCAAAATGCCCGCCTCGCGCTGCATACCTGCTCGCGCGGCTACGTGATGGAAAGCGGCAAGATCACGCTGGCCGACACTGCGCAGAACCTGCTTGCCGACCCGCGCGTGCAGGCCGCCTATTTAGGCGAATAAAAGTCGGCGCTGGCAGGACGGCACGCGTCAGTCATTTGGGTGCGTAGGAAAACACGTCGGCAAAGAATTCGTCTTTCGGCAGGCCCCTGGCGGTGAAATCCTTCAGCGCCGCCTCACACATCACCGGTGCACCACAGGCATAGACCTGCCAGGCCGCGAGGTCTGCATGCTCGGCCAGCACGGCTTCATGCACAAAGCCGGTGCGCCCCGACCAGGCATCGCCGGGACCCGGCGCCGACAGCACCGGGATATAGCTGAAATTCGCGTTCTCGGCAGCCCAGCGCTCGGCCAGCGCATTCAGGTAAAGCCCGGCGCGATCCTGCGCGCCCCAGTACAGTTCGATGGGCCGCTGGATGCCGATGTGCAGCGCATGTTCGACGAGGCCCTTGATCGGCGCGAAGCCGGTACCGCCGGCGAGCAGGATGATCGGCCGGTCCGATTCCTCGCGCAGGAAGAAGCTGCCGAGCGGCCCCTCGATACGCATGATGTCCTTCTCTTTCATCTTCGTGAAGACATGCTCGGTGAAGTTGCCGCCAGCCACGCGGCGCACATGGATTTCGAGCAGGTCATCGGCATGCGGGGGACTGGCCAGCGAGAAGGCGCGGCGCTTGCCGTCGGGCAGCAGGAATTCGATGTACTGTCCGGCGAGGAACTGCAGGCGCTCGTTGGTCGGCAGCTTGAGGCGAATCGCCATCACGTCGTCGGCCAGGCGCTCCAGCTTCTGGATACGGCAGGGCAGAATCTTCACCGGGATATCGCGTGCGGCATTCACTTCGCGCACTTCGAGCGTCAGGTCGGACAATGGTTTGGCACAGCAAAACAAGGCCATGCCGGTGGCGCGCTCTTCCGCGGACAGCGCTCCGTCCTGTGCTGCGCCGAGGTCAACCTGACCGGCCAGCACGCGGCCCTTGCAGGTGCCACAGGCGCCGTCCTTGCAACCGTAGGGCAGATTGATGCCGGCATCGAGCGCGGCTTCGAGGATGGTGGTATCGCCCGCAACGCTGAAGTTGTGGCCGCTGGGCTGAAGAGTGACTTGATACGCCATGCGATAATCGTCCAGTGAAAAAAAGAAGATTGCTGATCGTGGGTTGCGGCGACGTCGTGCGTCGTGCGCTACCGGTTCTGACGCGCCGCTGGCAGGTGCTCGCACTGGTGCGCGAACTCGATCCGGCCCTGCGCGCGCTGGGAGTAAGGCAGGTGCGCGGCGATCTTGACCAGCCGGCCACCCTGCGTCGTCTGGCGGGGCTGGCACACGCCGTATTGCACAGTGCGCCGCCACCCGGCGAAGGAAACGGCGATCCGCGCACACGACGGCTGCGAGCAGCGCTGACAAGGCGGCGGAGTCTACCACGCCACCTTGTCTACATCAGCACCAGCGGGGTGTATGGCGATTGCGGCGGCGCAGTCGTGCCGGAAACGCGTCCGCTGGCCGCGCAGTCCGCTCGCGCACGGCGGCGTGTGGCGGCCGAACACACCCTGCGCGGCTTCGGCCGACGTGGCACGCGTGTCAGCCTCCTGCGCGCCCCCGGCATCTACGCCACCGATCGCCTGCCGCTCGACCGTGTCCGCCGGGGCGATCCCGTGCTGGTCGCGGCGGAAGACAGCTACACCAACCACATTCATGCCGACGATCTTGCCGCTGCGTGCGTGGCGGCGCTGGAGCGCGGCGGCGCCAACCGTACCTACAATATCTGCGACGACTCCGCCCTGCCGATGGGCGACTGGTTCGACAAACTGGCCGATGCTTTCGGCCTGCCGCGCCCGCCGCGCGCTTCCCGCGCGGAAGTGAAAACACGGCTGTCGCCGATGCTGCTCTCGTTCATGAACGAATCGCGGCGACTGACCAACACGCGCATGAAACGCGAACTGAAACTGCGGTTGCGTTACCCGACCGTCGATGTCGGCATCGCCGCCGCCTTGCAACAAGGGTCCTGATCATGCTCTGGCTGAAAGCCTTCCATATCTTCTTCGTCGTCAGCTGGTTCGCCGGCCTGTTCTACCTGCCACGCATCTTCGTCAATCTGGCGCTGGTGCCGGCCGACAGCGCCGCCGAACGCGCGCGGCTGCTCGTCATGGCACGCAAGCTCTACAAGTTTGTCACGCCGATCGGCGCGCTGGCGGTAATCACCGGCCTGTGGCTCTGGCTCGGCTACGGATTCGCCGGCGGCTGGCTGCACGTGAAGACCACGCTGGTGGCCGGCCTGGTCGCTTATCACCTGTACTGTGGCAATCTGCTGAAAACCTTTGCGGCAGGCGAGAGCCGCCGCTCGCATGTCTGGTTCCGCTTCTTCAACGAAGTGCCGGTACTGGTGCTCATCGCCGTGTGCATCCTCGTCGTGGTGAAGCCGTTTTGAACAATCCACGTCGCATCGTGCGCAGAATGTCCGGGCCACAGTCCGGGCATTATTTCGCCACCTGTCCGCGCGGCCTGGAGGAACTGCTGGCCGAAGACATCACCGCCGCGGGCGGCACTGCGGTGGCTGTAACGCATGGCGGCGCCGGCTTCGCGGGCAACAAGGAAACCTGTTACCGGCTGAATCTGGAATCGCGCATCGCCACGCGCGTGTTGCGCCGTCTCGCCAGCGCCGACTTTCGCAACGAGGCGGACATCTACCGGCTGGCCCACGATATTGCCTGGCCAAGCCTGTTCGATGTCGGCCGCAGCATCCGCATTTATGTCACCGCGATTCGCGCGCCATTCAAAAGCATCGAGTTCATCACGCTGAAGGTCAAGGATGCCGTTTGCGACCGTTTCCGCGCCGATGTCGGCAAGCGGCCGGACGTGAATACCGCCGCGCCCGACATCCGCATCCATCTGTTCGTCACCGACAAGACCGCCACCCTGTATGTCGACACCTCGGGCGAACCGCTCTGGCTACGGGGCCAGAAGATTGCCAAGGTCGCCGCGCCGCTCAAGGAAAATCTTGCCGCCGGCATCCTGCGCCTGGCTGGCTGGACGCCCGAGACCCCGCTGCTCGATCCGATGTGCGGCTCGGGCACGCTGCTGCTCGAAGCAGCCGGCATGGCGCTTGGCGATGCGCCGGGACTGGCGCGCGACATGAAGGATTTTGGGTTCACGCGGCTGCTCGACTACGAGCCGGCGCTCTGGAAACGTCTGTGCATTGCAGCGGCCGAGCGGCGCACGGCCGCACCGCAGCGCCTGTCGATCTGGGGCAGCGACAGTGACGACGATGCCGTCGCCCGCACGCAGCAAAACCTCGCGCACGCGGGACTCGACGACCTGATCGAGGTGCACCGCGCCGATCTTCTGGACGTTGCACCACCGGCGGAAAGCGGCATTCTCGTCACCAATCCGCCCTATGGCGAAAGACTGGGCGAAGCGGATGAACTCGCCGCTTTTTATCCGCGACTGGGCGATGCAATGAAGCAGCGCTTCGCCGGCTGGCATTGCTGGTTTCTTTCCGCGGATACGCGGCTGCCGAAACTGATCGGCCTCAAGCCGGCGCGCAAGATCCCGATCTTCAACGGGGCGCTCGAATGTCGGTTTTACGATTTTCCGGTGGTCGCGGGCAGCGCCCGAAAATAAAGCCTATTTCTTGAAGAACATCGGCAGCAGGTATTGATAGGCAAGAAAGAGCATGATGATGAAGATCACCGCCTTGCTCGTGAATAGCGCAAACACGCCACGGCCAAGCATGGTCGCCAGCCCGTCGCTTTCCTTTTTCTCCCGCCTGCCCGGCCGTGCGCGAACCCCCAGTTCCTGCTCTTCTCGCGCATATTGATCGCGCCCCATGCCTGGGTCAACCATATCCGTATCGCCGAGCTGGCTGCCCCGATCCTGCTGATCCACCTTCTGATAGGCCTCTTTGAGGGGGATCTTGATCCGGCGCGCGAGGTCGATGGCGCGTACCAGCTTGTTGAGTTCCACCAGGAACAACAGCTCGGTAGTCACCTCGATCGGAAAGCCATTGCGCTGGCCATCGCGCGAATCCGTCAGCAGCTTGTTGATATAGGCATCGAGTTCTTGCGTACCCCACGCCATGCAGACCCTCTTCTGCACGTGAGACAGTCTTTCGATTGCGCAGGAATCGGAAATAGCGCTTGGATTGTTCATGTTCATTTCCCGAAGGCTGGATGAATGATTGCGGGGTACTCGATTACACAATATCCAGGTGCTTGATGCCGCCCTGGAGGTCCTTATCGGCCATTTCCTTGCCATGCAGCTTGATCTGCAAGCGCACCTCGTTCATGGAATCGGCAAAGCGCAGGGCATCCTCGTAATTGATCTTGCCGGCTTCGTAAAGATCGAACAACGCCTGGTCGAAGGTCTGCATGCCCATCTCGCGCGACTTCTTCATGATCTCCTTGATTTCATGCACCTCGCCCTTGCCGATCAGGTCGGAAATCAGCGGCGAGTTGAGCAGGATCTCGACGGCGGCGACGCGCCCCTTGCCCTCCCGGGCCGGAATCAAGCGCTGGGAAACCACCGCCTTCAGGTTTAGCGACAGATCCATCAGCAGCTGCGGCCGGCGCTCCTCAGGGAAGAAGTTGATGATGCGGTCCATCGCCTGGTTTGAGTTGTTGGCGTGCAGCGTGCCCATGCACAGGTGGCCGGTTTCGGAGAAGGCGATGGCGTGCTCCATCGTCTCGCGGTCGCGGATCTCGCCGATCAGAATCACGTCCGGCGCCTGGCGCAGGGTGTTCTTCAGTGCCGCTGCCCACGAATCGGTATCGACACCGACTTCGCGCTGCGTGATGATGCAGTTCTTGTGGTCATGGACGTATTCGACCGGGTCCTCGATGGTGACGATGTGGCCATAGCTGTTTTCGTTGCGGTAGCCGATCATCGCGGCCAGCGAGGTCGACTTGCCCGATCCCGTACCGCCGACGAACAGCACGAGGCCGCGCTTGGTCATCCCGACATCCTTCAGCACGCCCGGCAGGCCGAGGTCCTCGAATTTCGGGATCGAGGTGTTGATGGTGCGCATGACGAGGCCGGTGCGGCCCTGCTGCATGAAAGCATTGACGCGGAAGCGACCGATGCCGGCCGGGCTGATCGCGAAGTTGCATTCCTTGGTTTCCTCGAACGCCGCCCCCTGCTTGTCGTTCATCACCGCATGGGCCAGCTCGAGCGTGTGTTGTGGGGTCAAGGCCTGCGCCGTGACCGGCATTACCTTGCCATCGACCTTGATCGCCGGCGGAAAGCCGGCGGTGATGAACAGGTCGGAACCCTTCTTTTGCACCATCATGGCCAGCAGCTGGTACAAAAATTTTAGTGCCTCGTCGCGTTCCATACGTTTATCCGTTCATCCAGAATGCCTTAGCCGGGGAAATTGTCCTTGTTGGCCGCCTTGCTGCGCGCCTCGGCCGCCGACACGATGTTGCGTTTGACCATTTCCTGCAGGTTCTGGTCGAGCGTCTGCATGCCGAATTGCTGGCCGGTCTGGATCGCCGAGTACATCTGCGCGACCTTGTTCTCGCGGATCAGGTTGCGGATCGCCGGCGTGCCGATCATGATCTCGTGCGCCGCGACACGACCACTGCCGTCCTTGGTCTTCAGCAGTGTCTGCGAGATGACGGCGCGCAGCGATTCGGACAGCATGGCGCGCACCATTTCCTTCTCGGCCGCCGGGAAGACGTCCACGATCCGGTCGATGGTCTTGGCCGCCGACGAGGTGTGCAGCGTACCGAACACCAGGTGGCCGGTTTCGGCGCCGGTCAGCGCGAGACGGATGGTTTCGAGGTCACGCATTTCGCCGACGAGGATGACGTCCGGGTCTTCGCGCAGTGCCGAGCGTAGCGCGTTGGCGAACGTCAGGGTATGCGGGCCGACCTCGCGCTGGTTGATCAGGCACTTCTTCGATTCATGGACGAATTCGATCGGATCCTCGACGGTGAGGATGTGGCCGAACTCTTTTTCATTGACGTGGTCGACCATCGCCGCCAGCGTTGTCGACTTGCCCGAACCGGTCGGCCCGGTAACCAGCACGATGCCGCGCGGCTGGTTGGCGATGTCGGCAAAAATCTTCGGGGCATTCAGTTGTTCGAGCGTCAGCACCTTCGAGGGAATGGTGCGCAGCACGGCTGCAGCGCCACGCTGCTGCACGAAGGCATTGACCCGGAAGCGCGCCAGATTCGGCACGGCGAACGAAAAGTCGCACTCGAGGGTTTCCTCGTAATGCTTGCGCTGCCCGTCGTTCATGATGTCGTAGACCATTGCATGCACGTCCTTGTGCTCCATCGGCGGCAGGTTGATGCGCCGGATGTCGCCATGCACGCGAATCATCGGGGGCAAGCCCGAGGACAAGTGCAGGTCGGATGCCTTGTTTTTGACGACGAAAGCCAGCAGTTCGGTGATATCCATGTTGAAAATTACTCCAGGGCGGGTCTGCGCGAGCCAATACGGGACTCAAGGGCCGCTTCGGTATACTGATTGGCAGCTATCAACCGCTATATGACAACAATTTCCACCAACCTGCAAGCCGTGAAAAGACGCATTATCGGCGCCTGTTCCGCCTCTGGGCGCGATCCGGAAGCTGTCGGATTACTGGCCGTATCCAAAACCTTCCCGGCCGTCGCGCTTCGGGAAGCCCATGCGGCAGGCCAGCGCAGCTTCGGCGAAAACTATGTCCAGGAGGCGCTGGCCAAGCAGAAAGCACTCGCCGATCTCGGCCTGGAATGGCATTTCATCGGCCCCCTGCAAAGCAACAAGACGCGGCCGGTAGCCGAACATTTCGACTGGGTGCACACCATCGAGCGCCTGAAGATCGCCGCACGCCTGGCAGAGCAGCGGCCCGCGCACCTGCCGCCATTGAATGTCTGCGTGCAGGTGAATATCAGCGGCGAAGCCAGCAAAAGCGGTTGCGCACCGCAGGAGGCGCCCGCGCTGTGCCGGGCAGTGGCGGCGTTGCCGCGGCTGCACCTGCGCGGCTTGATGGCGATTCCGGAGCCAAGTATTGAAAATGAGGAAAACTCGGCGCTGGCGAGACGGCGCTACGCCAGCTTGCGCACGCTGTGCGACGCCCTGAATGCGGAAGGACTGGCGCTTGACACGCTCTCGATGGGCATGTCGCACGACCTCGAGGATGCGATACTGGAAGGCGCAACGATAGTGCGCGTCGGCACGGCGATATTCGGAGAAAGGCACTACGCATGAAAATTACGTTCATCGGCGGCGGCAACATGGCCACCGCCCTCATCGGCGGGCTCAGGAAGCAGGGCTTTTCCGCCGCCGGCATGCAGGTGGTCGAACCCGTCGAAGAGTTGCGGGAGCGCCTGACCGACAGCTTCGGTGTGCGTTGCACCCCGGCCATCGACGCGGCGGCGCTCAACTGCGAAGTGCTGGTGCTGGCAGTCAAGCCACAACTGATGAAAGCGGCGCTGGCACCGGCCGCCGGCAAATTGCACGGCCAGCTGGTCATCAGCATTGCCGCCGGCCTGCAACTCAAGGATATCGGACGCTGGCTGGGCGGCGATGACAGCTACCACAATCTGGTGCGCGCCATGCCCAACACCCCCGCGCTGATCGGCGCCGGCATCACGGGACTGTTTGCCGATCCGGCGGTCGATCACGAGGGACATGAAACCGCCGAAAAAATCCTGCGCGCCGTCGGTCGCGTGCTCTGGGTGGCGGACGAAGCGCTGATGGATGTGGTCACCGCCGTCTCGGGCAGCGGCCCCGCCTATGTGTTCTATTTCATCGAGGCCATGCAAAATGCCGGTGCGGGTCTCGGCCTGCCGGGCGAAACCGCGCGTCTGCTGGCGATCGAAACTTTTCTCGGCGCGGCGCGACTGGCCGAGTCCAGCGACGATACGATCGCCGAGCTGCGCGCACGCGTCACGTCGAAAGGCGGCACAACGGCCGCCGCACTCGAAGTTTTCAACACCGCGGGCGTTGACGCGTCGATCGCGGCCGGCGTGGAAGCCGCCGCCGCGCGCGGCCGCGAACTCTGCGAAATTCTGGGCCAAGGCTAATGCTCGCACAAATCGTTTCCCTGCTGCTCGGCACCGCCGCCGACCTGCTCGCCATCGCTTTCCTCGCACGGGTCTGGATGCAGTGGGCGCGGGTTTCGTTCCACAACCCCATTGGCCAGTTCGCCGTCGCATTCACCAACTGGGCGGTGCTGCCCCTGCGCCGCATCGTTCCCGGACTGTTCGGCATCGACCTCGCCAGCGTGCTCGCCGCCTGGCTGACACAGTTCGCCTATCTCGCCATCATGGCCGCCTTGATCGGCTTCGGCATACTCGAGTTGAATGCGCTCCTCGCCGTGGCCTGGGCCGCCTGCATCGCCGTGCTGAAAATGTTCATCTACCTGCTGATGGGTGTGGTGATCATCGCCGCGCTTCTCTCGTGGCTGAGCCCCCACTCGCCGCTGGCGCCCCTGTTCGATGCGCTCGCCCGGCCGCTGCTCGCGCCGGTGCGCCGCTTCCTGCCTGTATTCGGCGGCCTCGACCTCTCGCCGCTGGTCGTGGTGCTCCTGCTCCAGGCGGCGCTGACCGTGCTGGCACGCCTGCAACCCGCCCCCCTGCTGTTGCTATGAACGCATGGCAAATGACGAAATGGGCCTTTGGCTCAAGGCGGACGGCGACGGCGTGATTCTCAATCTGCATATCCAGCCGGGGGCAAAGAAGACCGAAATCGTTGGTCTGCACGGTGCCGCCCTGAAGATCCGCCTGGCCGCGCCGCCGGTCGATGGCAAGGCCAACGCGGCACTGCTTGCCTTCATCGCCACAAAACTCGGCACTGGCAGGACGGCGCTCGAAATCGTCGGCGGGCAGACATCACGCGCGAAGCGGGTGCGCGTCACCGGCGTCGCACCGGAAGCGGCGCGCGCCGCCTTGCACGGGTAATGGCCACCTACGCGGTTGGCGACCTGCAAGGTTGCTACAGCCCGCTGGCGCGACTGCTCGACTACATCGACTTTTCGCCCGACCGGGATCGGCTCTGGTGCGTTGGCGACCTGGTGAATCGCGGCCCGCAGTCGCTGGAGGTGCTGCGCTTCATCAAAGAGCTCGGCTACGCGGCAGTCACCGTGCTCGGCAACCACGACCTGCATCTGATCATGCAGGCGGCAGGCTTCGGCAAGGCCAGCAAGGAAGACACCCTGGCACCCATACTGACGGCACCCGACCGTGATGAACTGCTCGCCTGGCTGCGGTCGCTGCCGCTATTTCACGTCGAGGGTGCATGGGCCATGGTGCATGCCGGCCTGTTGCCGGCGTGGGACGTAGCCAAGGCGCAAGCCTTGTCCGACGAGGTGACCGCCGCGCTCACCGCACCGAACTACGTCGACTTCCTCGCCAACATGTGGGGCTCGGAACCGGACGCCTGGCACGACGATCTCGCCGGTTGGGATCGTCTGCGCGTGGTGGTGAATGCGATGACACGGATGCGCTTCGTCACCCCTGACGGACGCATGGAGTTCCGCGCGCCCGGCGCCAAGGGGCCGCCCGAACGCGGCCCGGCAGACTGCCTGCCGTGGTTCGCGGCACCCGACCGCAAAAGCGCCGATCACGCCATTGTCTGCGGGCATTGGTCAGCCTTGGGATTTCGTCAGACGGACAAACTGCTGGCGCTGGATTCGGGCTGCCTGTGGGGCGGCAGCCTGACGGCGGTGCGACTCGAAGACCGCCGCGTGTACCAGATGCCCTGCGGGCGGTCAGCCAGCCCGACGGGCTGGCAATAATCTATCGGGCGACGCCGTCATGCCAGCGCCGAGTTTCAATAGCCACGACCATCATTGGCTGTTGTGTGCCCTGGACCGACTGATAACGTTTTCAAGTGCTCTGGCAACTCCAATACCACGACCAACCCACCCTCGGCCCTATTGGCAGCAGAAACAGAGCCGCCGTGCGCGTCGATAACCCGACGCGTGATCGCCAATCCAAGACCGTAGCCCGCCGGCGACCGGCCTGACCCGCTGCGCACGAAAGGATCAAAGATCGCGGCAAGATCGCTTTCGGGAACACCCGTTCCATTGTCGGCGATGGCCATGTGCAGGCGGCCAGCCTTTGCCTGGGCGGAAATCGAAATGCGCCCCCCCTCGGGTGAATGCAGTACCGCATTCCTCACGACATTCTCGATTGCCCGGTAGAGCAACTCGTGACTGCCATGCGCAACCAACGCACCGCTTATTTCGAGGTCGATCGAACAATGCTTGCGCTCTGCCTCGAATCGGGAGTCATCGGTAATCTCGGCAAGCATGTCACTCAGATCCAGCGTCTCGTCAGCATTTCCGGTCATGCCGGAATCGAGACGTGCCAGCGTCAGCAATTCCCCAACGAGTTTGTCCATGCGTCCCGTATCACGTTCGATACGTTCGATGAACTCGGCTGCGCGCTCCGGTTGCTGCCGGACCAGATCGGCGGCGGCCTGCAGGCGAGCCAGCGGCGAGCGCAGTTCATGGGACACATCGTGGAGCAGGCGACGCTGGGCCTCGAGCAGGCTTTCGAGTCGATTCGGCCATGCGGTCGAAGTCACTGCCGAGATCGGCAAGCTCATCGTTGCGATTCCCCATGGACGAACCGATGCGTGTCTGCAGCCTGCCGCTGGCGACCGACTCGAAAGCTGTGCGCAGGCGCACGTATCGGCTTGGCGAAATACCAGGCCAGCAGCGCGGCGAACAGCAAGCTCACCACGCTACCGGAGAGTATTGGCACGAGTGGCACCGGAGTGATGAGGGTGGCGGCGGTAATCGATCATCCCGAGGGGTGCGGCGGTCGCTCCAGCCCAGAGATGTTCAGGGGGAGGCGGTGGCGGTCCGTGATCGAAAAATCTAGCCTCGGGGTTACGCTCAAGACTGATCCAGCCAAACCGCTACGCCGACCCCCGCCGAGGTCAGCACTTGCGCCACCCAAAAAAAGAAAAAGAATTTCCAGAACAATCGGCCCATGGTCTCTTCCTACTCAACGATCAACTGATAACCCTTGCGGATCACCGTCTGGATACAGGATCGGCCATCCGCCAGGGTTCCAAGCTTGTGGCGGATGCTGCTCATATGCACGTCGACGCTCCGGTCGAAGCGCGTCAGCGGCCTGCCCAGCGCTCCCTGCGAAAGATCGGCCTTGCTCACCGGCTGGCCGGCATGGCGCGCCAACATTTCGAGGAGATTGAATTCGGTGCTGGTGAGGTCGACGGGCATCCCTGACTCGCTCGACGCGGCGCTGCGCAGGGAATACGGTCAAGCGTACCCACCACAATCGGTGATGCTGGCGTGCCTTCCACCGCGCTGGTGCGCTTCAGGATCGCACGAATACGCGCCGCCAGTTCCCGTGGCGTACAGGGCTTCGGAACATAGTCGTCCGCCCCCAGTTCAAGACCTGCGATGCGGTCGGCGTCGTCGCCGCGCGCCGTGAGCATGATGACCGGAATCGCTGCTCTCGGCGCGAATCCGGGCCAGCGCCTCGATTCCACTGATGCCCGGCATCATGACGTCCAGCACGACAATGTCGTGTCGCGCGCTTAACGCCGCAGCCACGCCGGCCGTACCATCGTGCGCGGCATCCACTGCGAAACCCTCTCGTTCGAGGTAATCCCGCAACAGTTCGATCAGCTCGACGTCATCGTCCACCAGCAGTACCCGTATCTGACATGCTCTCCGCCTCTCCCGGCAATGATCTGGTGGCAATCTTAGGCCAGGAGCAGCACGCCAGGTGCCGTCTTTACCCGCTTTTACCGCGCCTTAACCGCGTTTAACGTCGCCTAACGCCAAGAATAGCGTTCCATCGCGTTGTCCCGCCATTCCGGAGGCCGCTGACAAAGGGAGTGATCTCATGAAATCCGCAAACAAGTCATTGATTCAACTCGGCCTGTTCGCCGCGCTGACGTGTTCGTCCGGCCTGCTTTTGGCACAGCCTGCTGAGGGTCAAGGTGGTCCGCGTAAGCCGCCGCAGGAAGCGCTCGACGCCTGCAAGTCCTTGAGCGCTGGGTCAGGCGTGCAGCTTTACCGCCCCCCACGGAGCCGTCAAAGGCATCCTGCTGGGCGCCCGAAGGGAAACCATTGGCGTGCAAGCCCCAGGATGCCCCGGACAATGACTCACGACCCCAAAGAAGAAAATGATTTTCACGGCCATCAAACCCCGCTGGACAAGACACCTCGCTAGCGCCGTCGTTGCCGTCACGGCACCCCATGTGGCCATGGCTTATCTCGCCCTGTTGCTGATTCCGTTTCTTGCCACCCTGTCGCTGAATATCGATGACAAGGGGCTGTATTCGACAGTACTTGGGTTTCTGAATGCGGTTGCCATGATGGCGTTCTTCATCCAGTTTCCGCTGGCGGGACGTCTCAAGCATCTGCCCATGTTTTCCAATATCGTCTGGAGCATGTCGAAACACAAGGCGGTTGGAAGGTGGCTGGGAGTTCTACTTTTTTCTGCATCCCGCCTTGATCCTCGCGCCGCGCTTCCTGGTCTCGATTGACGACGGCATGACGAGCGTGGTGGAGGCGATCACTTCCCCGCAATTGCTCACCGGCATCATCGCCTGGGGGGTCATGATCGTATGGGTCCTGCTCGCCATCTACAAGGACAAGCTCAACTATGAAACGTGGCGACTGACGCATCTGCTGGGGTTTGTCATCGTCTGTGTGCTGGCAACGCTGCACGTGACCAGCGTCGGGCGGCATGGGCAGTTTGCGGCGCAGTTCAATGTGCTCTGGTGGGGTCTGTGTGCGGGGGCAGTCTGGCTGGTGGTTTACAACCAGCTTGTCAAAAAGACAGTCCTGAAAAATAAGCCCTTCACCCTGACCAGTGTCTCCAGGCTGAGCAGCCGGGACTGGCAGGTCAAGCTGAAAACCAGCGCGGCAGACGACTTCAGTTTCGAGGCCGGGCAGTTCATCTGGATCAACACCAGTGGTGCGGCCTACAGCATGAATGAACATCCGTTTTCCATCGCGTCGTGCAAGAAGGATTTACCTGAAATATCGATGATCATTCGCGAGTTGGGCGATTACACCTCGCAACTCGATACCCTGACCATCGGTCAGCATGTCTATGTTGACGGCCCCTATGGCAGCATGAGTCTGCGTGATAGTGAAAAAGCCAAAGGCATCACGCTGATTGCCGGTGGTGCCGGGATTGGCCCCATGTTGAGCCTGCTCAGGGAACTGGCTGCCAACCATGACCCGCGCCCGATTCGCCTGCTCTATGGCAACAAGGATCATGAGCAGATGGTGCTGCAGGATGAGATCAGATCGCTTGAAAAAACCATGCCGGACTTTGCGCAGCAGCTGGTGTGCGTGAATCCGACCGACCATCCCGAGGTCCACCAGGGCGTCATTGGTCAGGAACGCATCGCAGCGACGATTGCCCCCGGGCTTGCCAACAGCTGGGCCGTCTATCTGTGTGGTCCGCAAGCCATGATTGCGTCGGTCAAAGCGAGCCTCGGATCACTCAGCATCCCTGAGGCCAACGTTCACTATGAACAGCTTACGTTCTAAACACAGGCCAGCGAGGTAACGCCATGCCCATCCATCAGATTTCCGGCTGTATCGGGTGCAAAACCTGCATTTCCACCTGCCCGACCGACGTGATCCAGTTTGACGCGAAGCGGAAAAAAGCCGTGATTGCGTATCCCGAAGACTGCCAGATATGCCACCTGTGCCGTCTCTATTGTCCCGTCAATGCGATCACCATCACACCGGAAAAAAGCATTCCGGTCATGGTTTCCTGGAGGTAACGAACATGAGTTCAGATACCACGATGTCACGACGTCAGTTCATGGGCGTGGCTGCCAGCGTTGTGGGTTCGGCTGCCTTTGCTTCACAGGCATTTGACACAGCGCCCGTCGTTAACAGACCCAAAATCAACGCGAAGGATTTCAAGCAAGAGGTACGGGAAACCGATGTGCTTGTTATCGGCGGCGGCATGGCTGCGCTGTTTGCAGCAGTCAAGGCACATGATGCCGGCGCCAAAGTCACGATGGTTTCCAAGGGCCGCCTGGGCAGTTCGGGCCTGACACCCTTTGCCAAAGGCATTTTCAGTTACGACAAGTCGAATGCTTCGATGAGCATCGACGATTTTGTCGCCCAGGTCTCGGCGTCTGCCATCGGCACCAACAATCCGGTATTTACGCGCCAGCTTGCCGAGCACTCGTATGACCGTGTACAGGAGCTCAAAGCGTGGGGGTTCTTTGATTCTGCGCTATATGCCAACAGCTTTCTGCGCCCTGTCGAAGCGCGCAATATTCCGCTGATCGAACGCGTGATGATCACGCATCTGCTGAAAGAAAACGGGCGTGTCGTGGGTGCGTCTGGGTTCAGTCTGGATGAAAACAAGGTCATTCATTTCGCGGCCAAAACCGTCGTTCTCTGTACCGGTTCAGGTGGATTCAAGCCCAGTGGTTTCCCGGTCTGCGACCTGACCCACGACGGCTCCATCATGGCGTATGACATCGGCGCAAAGATTACCGGCAAGGAATGGAACGACGGTCATCCGGGTTCCGCAAAAAATTCGGGGTCCAGTTACGACAACTGGCATGGCCAGGTTGAGGAGAAGCCGACCACCACCACGGCTCAGGTGAATCACCATCTCGGTGTTGATCTCAACTATCGGGCCTACATGCAGGGTGGTCCGGTAGCGATGGGGCCGCCGAGACCGGGGGTCACGCCTGACGACGCATCCGCCCAGCTCTCGGGGGGGCCGTATGTGCCTGCGGCATTTCGCGAAACCGGCGGACCCCCACCGCCACAACAGGAACAGGGCCTGTTTTCCCTGTTCAGGCAAAACAGGCACGACGGGCCGCCGGGGATGGGGGGCGAGTCGGTCGGTGGATCGTCCGCGGGTATGGCCATCCACAAATCCGAGGGCTTGGTGCCTGTTGACGAGACCGGATTGAGCACGGTTCCAGGGTTGTATGCGGCAGGGGATGCACTGGGTTCCCATATGTCCGGCGGCATTTATACCCAGATCGGCGGTTCACTGGCAGGCTCGGCCGTGCAAGGCGCCATGGCCGGCGAAGCAGCTGCCCGTGCGAGTGCCGACGTAACACGTATCCCCGTTGCAGAAACAAGACTGAATCAAATCCAGGAAGAGATCCTCGCCCCGCTGAAAAGAGAGAAAGGCTACAGCCCGGCCTGGGTGACCCAGGTGCTGCAAGCCGTGATGATCCCCAACTTCGTTCTGTACATCAAGAAAGAACGCATGTTGAACGGCGCACTGGCTTATGTGGAGGAACTGAACGAGCACCATGTGCCCATGCTGCTGGCGGAAGACCGTCATCAGTTGAGGCTCGCCCATGAAACCCGCAACATGATTGTGACGGCAGAAATGAAACTCAAGGCATCGCTCATGCGCAAAGAAAGCCGTTGCAGCCATTACCGGCTCGACTATCCGGAAATGGATAACGAGAACTGGCAGGCCTGGATCAATATTTACAAGGACAGTGACGGCAACATGCAACTGGAGAAACAGCCATTCGATCGCTGGCCGGAGTCAGTGTGATTTGCAGATAGTGCAGCTTTCCTCAACGGGAATCACCAACGAAGCTGGCCAGCCTGATTGTAGTCAGCGGCGCAGGGTTTCGTGGGATAGCGGCAAGGATTGCCGGAGCATTGCTATCCATGCCGCGGGCTACCTATCAACCACTTGTATCAACAGACCATTAACGCTTCTTTACATGCATCAAGAACGGTGGCAAGCGGCAATCAATGCCGCTGTGCGCCCAACGCTTGCATCTCAAACCATGCCCACGACCAGATATGGCAATTTTCTTAACAGCCTTTTACATCGTTTTACACGAAACGGCATGAATTCCAACGATTTCTGGCCGATGTCTTGCATAGAAGTAATTGCGTGCGCTGCGCAAGCACGTCGTCTCTCTTCTCAGACCAGAAAGGAATGATCATGAGCAGCATTGGCAGTATTGGCAGCAGTAACAGCAGTTTGATGATGCAGGGCATGAGGCAACGGCCGGATGCCACAAAGATGGCCGAAAACCTGTTTTCAAAGTTGGATACCTCGGGCCAGGGTTACATCCAGAAGTCTGATCTTCAGGCAGCCTTTGACAAGATTTCTTCCACCTCAAGTTCGTCGTCCAGCACGAGCAGTACTTCATCGACTGTTGATGATCTCTTTTCAAGACTTGACACGAACAGCGACGGCAAGGTTTCCAAGCAGGAATTCACCGATACCCTGACCAAACTTCAAAACGACCTTGAGCAACAGTTTCAGGACAATCGTATGCAGGTGGCCATGCAGGCCGGTGGCATGGGGAGTATGAATGGGATGGGCGGCATGCCGCCACCCCCACCCCAGGGCGAAGGACCGAGTCTGAGCAAGGACGAGCTGGCCAGCACACTCAATCAGATCGGTACGTCCGACAGTCGCAGCAACATGATGTCAAATGTTCTCAATAACTTCGACGCGGCGGATACCAACAGCGACGGCAAGGTCAGCTTCCAGGAAGCGATGGCTTATCAGCAGTCGAGCAGCAGCTCGAGCAACTCGGCCTCTACAGTGCTCGCTAACTCAACTGCTAGCGCTGCCTCGTCATCGAGCAGCACGTCAGAGTCGAAGGTCATGATGCAAATAATGAAGCTGATGCAGGCCTATAACATCGGCAATGGCCCCAGCCCAAACGGCAGCCCACTGTCTTCGCTGTCGGTTTCTGTGTAGTTGATGAGTAACCGGTCGTGAGTGTCTTTTGAATCAGGTCAACCTCAACGACCGGAGTTGGCCAATCTGTGACATTCAGACTGCCGGCAGTGCCGGCGCGTCACGCCGCGTAGTTCAGCACCGCGAAGAAGTGGAAACCGGTGCCGGTGGCCACGAAACCGTGCCAGACCGCGTGGGCGTAGCGGATGCGCGAATCGAGCATGTAGAACGCGACTCCGGCGGTATAGGCAACACCGCCAGCCACCAGCAGGGCGATGCCCGGCCCCGGGACGCGCTCGGCGAGCGGGACGGCGGCGATCAGCACAAGCCAGCCCATGACGAGATAAAGTCCCGTCGAGAGCCATGGATGGGAAAGGCGGTTGAAGGTCTTCAGCACGGTGCCGGCGATGGCCAGCGACCAGACAATGCCGAACAGTGTCCAGCCCCACGGACCGCCCAGCGCGCCGAGCGCGAAGGGCGTGTAACTGCCGGCGATGAAGAAGTAGATCGCGCTGTGGTCGAGCTTGCGGAAAACCTGCTTCAGGCGGCCCGGCCGCAGGGCATGGTAGAGCGTCGAGGTGAGGTACAGCACGATCATCGTCGTCGCGAAGACGCTGGCGCCAACGACGTTGGCGGCACCATAATCCCGGGCCGTTACGATCAGGAAGGGTGCCCCGACGATGGCTGCCAGCAGCGCCACGCCATGGCTGACGCTGTTGGCTATTTCCTCACCGAGGCTTTGCGGTCGATCACTCATGGCGAGCATTGTCGCACGCCGGGGAATCCGTACCGCGCCGTCCCGTCAGCGCCGACTTTCCGTTTAGACGTTGAACAGGAAATTGAGAACGTCACCATCCTTGACGACGTATTCCTTGCCTTCGGCGCGCATCTTGCCGGCTTCCTTCGCACCATGCTCGCCTTTGCAGGCGATGAAATCATCGTAGGCGATGGTCTGGGCGCGGATGAAGCCGCGTTCGAAATCGGTGTGGATCACGCCTGCCGCCTGCGGCGCGGTGTCACCCTGATGGATGGTCCAGGCGCGCACTTCCTTCACGCCGGCGGTGAAATAGGTTTGCAGACCGAGCAGGTGATAGGCAGCGTGGATCAGGCGGTTGAGCCCCGGCTCGTCCATGCCCATGTCGGCGAGGAAAACCTGTTTGTCCTCGTCAGCAAGTTCGGCAATTTCCGACTCGATGGCGGCGCAGATTGCCACGACATCGGCATTTTCCTTGGCCGCGTGAGCGCGCACCGCATCGAGATGCGGGTTGTTCTCGAAACCGCCTTCCTTGACGTTGGCCGCATACAGCACCGGCTTCGCGGTGAGCAGAAAGAAGGGGCGCAGGTTGGCCCACTCTTCCTTCGAGAGGTTGAGCGCACGCACCGGCTTGGCCTGGTTCAGTTGCGCCATGCACTTTTCCAGTACGTTGACGAGCAGCTTGGCCTCTTTGTCACCGCCGGACTTGGCCTGCTTGGTGTAGCGGTTGAGGGCCTTTTCGACGGTGGCAAGATCGGCCAGTGCGAGTTCGGTGTCGATCACCTCGATGTCGGAAAGCGGATCGACCTTGCCGGCGACGTGAATGACATTTTCGTCGGCGAAACAGCGCACGACATGGACGATGGCATCCGTCTCGCGGATGTTGGCGAGGAACTGGTTGCCGAGTCCCTCGCCCTTGCTCGCGCCGGCGACCAGACCGGCAATATCGACGAACTCGACGATGGCCGGCTGGATCTTCTGCGGCTTGACGATGGCGGAGAGCGCCGCGAGGCGCGGGTCGGGCACCTCGACGATACCGACGTTCGGCTCGATGGTACAGAAGGGGTAATTTTCAGCAGCGATGCCCGACTTGGTCAGCGCGTTGAAGAGGGTGGACTTGCCGACGTTGGGCAGGCCGACGATGCCGCATTTGAGGCTCATGGTGTTTCCTTCGATTCTTCTGTCTTGGGTGGTGCGGGGGGGGGTGGCCTGGCGTTGATGCGTTGCGTCGCGGCGTTGAAGTCGCTCTTGGCCAGCAGTGGCCAGGCCAGCAGTGCACGGTCGATGGTGGCGTCGATCTCGGTCGCTTCTTCCTTGCGCGGCGGCTTCAGCACGTAGTTAACCACGTCATTTTTATCGCCCGGATGGCCAATGCCGATGCGCAGTCGCCAGTAGTCCTGCGTACCGAGATGCGCGGTGATATCCTTCAGGCCATTGTGGCCGCCGAGACCGCCACCGAACTTGAGGCGCGACTGGCCGGGTGGAATGTCGAGTTCGTCATGCACGACGAGCATCTCGGCCGGCTCGATACGATAGAAATGCATGAGCGCCTGCACCGACTGGCCGGAGCGGTTCATGAAGGTCTGCGGCATCAATAGCCACAGATTCCGGTCGCGCACATTGGCAACCAGCCCCTGATAACGGGACTCGCGGGAAAGCGGCACGCCCAGTTCGCGCGCGAGACGCTCACAAAACCAAAACCCGGCGTTGTGCCGGGTTTCGGAATAGTCGGGCCCGGGATTACCGAGACCGACAATGAGCCGGAGAGGCACGCTAGGCAATCATGCCTCCGCAGGGCCGCCCCAAGGCGGCATGCGCCCCCTGTGGGGGGCAGCGCGCCGGGGTTGCGAGCGTGGGAGGAGCAAGATGATTACCTCTTGTCGCCCTTCTTCTCGGTCTTCCTCTCGGCGGGTGCAGCGGCCGGCTTCTTCTCGGTGGTAACCGCGGTTTCGGCCTGGGTTTCGACAACTTCCTCGTCGGCGGGAGCACCTGCACCGCGCAGGACGATAGTCACGACAACCGGGTCGCCTTCGCCATGCTGCACGACTTCGACGCCTGCCGGCAGCTTGACCTGGGACATGTGCAGCGACTGGCCGGCGGCGAGATCCTTGATATCAACCTCGATGAAGGTGGGCAGATCCTTCGGCAGACACTTGACGTCGAGCTCGGTCATGACGTGCTGCGCCATGCCGCCTTCGACCTTGACGCCCGGCGCGATCTCTTCATTGATGAAGTGCAGCGGCACCTTCTGGTGGATTTCATGGGCGGCATCGATGCGCAGGAAGTCGACGTGCTTGATCTGCAGCTTGTAGGCGTGCATCTGCACGTCGCGCAGCAGGCACATTGCTTGGGTGCCATCGACGTTCATGTTCAGCACGGAGGAGCGGAAGGTCTCCTTGCGCAGCGCCTGGAAGAGCTCGTTGTGGTCGAACTCGATCATCAGCGGCGCGGCGGTGCCACCGTAGAGAATGCCGGGAACCCGGCCGGCACGACGCAGGCGGCGGCTCGCACTCGATCCCTGCAGTTCGCGCTTGGTTGCCTTGATTTCAAATTGCATGTGGTTTACTCCAATAAAGTGCCCTGCCCGCGACCAGGCAGAGCGGTTAAAAAAGCAGTTATTCCATGAATAACGAAGATACGGATTCTTCGTTACTGATGCGAATGATGGTTTCGGCCAGCAGGCCAGCGATCGAAACGACGCGGATCCGCTCGCAGGCCAGCGCGTCCTCGCGCAGCGGGATGGTGTCGGTGACTACCAGTTCGTCGAGATCCGATTCGGCGATGCGTGCGATGGCACTGCCAGACAACACCGGGTGGGTGCAGTAGGCCATCACCATTTTCGCGCCGTGCTCCTTGAGTGCGCGCGCGGCCTTGACCAGCGTGCCGGCAGTATCGACGATGTCGTCCATGATCACGCAACTACGGCCCTCGACATCGCCGATGATGTGCATCACCTCGGACACGTTGGCGCGCGGACGGCGCTTGTCAATGATCGCAAGATCGGTTTCGAGGCGCTTGGCGGCGGCACGTGCGCGCAGCACGCCGCCGACGTCGGGCGACACCACCATCAGGTCGTCATGACGCTGGCGCCAGATGTCGCCGAGCAGAATCGGCGTGGCATAGATGTTGTCGACCGGGATGTCGAAAAAGCCCTGAATCTGGTCGGCGTGCAAATCGACGGTCAGCAGGCGCTGCACCCCGACCGCCTGCAGCATGTTGGCCACCACCTTGGCGGCGATCGGCACGCGCGCCGAACGTGGGCGGCGATCCTGGCGGGCATAGCCGAAATAGGGCACGGCAGCGGTAATGCGGCCCGCCGAGGCACGCTTCAGGGCATCGGCGAGGATCGACAGCTCCATCAAATTGTCGTTGGCCGGCGCGCAGGTCGGCTGGAGGATGAAAACATCCTTGCCGCGCACGTTTTCGAGCAACTCGACATTGCTTTCGCCGTCCGAAAACCGGCCCACGGAGCAGCGTCCCAGAGAGATGCTCAGGCGTTTTGCGACATCGGACGCCAATTTGGGGTTGGCGTTGCCGGTGAAGACCATCAAGCTGTCGTAGGCCATGCGCGTCGTTTGGCGTCTATAGCGTCTTTGGGGCGAAACAGACATGCGCCGCTTGTGTAGGCGCCTGCCCGGGTATCTGGCTGGGGAGGAAGGATTCGAACCTTCGCATGCTGGAATCAAAATCCAGTGCCTTAACCAGCTTGGCGACTCCCCAAACTCGTCGCGCCAGAAACAGACGCGCCGAAGGCCGCGGATTTTCCGTGTTTTACGGATTCATGTCAATGCGCAGCCTAACCTGGGGACAGAGAAGCTGAAGCGCAGCGGTCGGAGCTAAAACAGGATTATCATACGACTCATGCCTTTGGATCCGCTCACTTCTGCCATCGTCAGCACGGTCATCGGCTCTGCCGTCCAGGGAATCATGGCGCCGCCGCCGATGGAACCGGCTACCGGCATCTTCCGCATGTTGCCTGTCGAGTCGAGGCAAGGCGTGATGGCACCGCCTTGGCAAGGCCAGGTTCAGATCGATGGCCAGACATACACGCTGGCGCCGGCGGTCGTGTTTCGTAACGATCTCAACATGATCATCCCGCCCATGATGGTGCAATCGCCCGTGAAAGTGCGCTACACGTTCGACCAGGCCGGAACGGTTGACCGGGTCTGGATTCTTTCCGGCGCCGAGGCCCATTTTCAATATTCCCGCTGAATCCAAGGAGTTCGCTTGAAATCCAAGAGCCTGGCGGTCGAATTTCAGCCGCTCGACAATGGGCGACTGGCGAATCTGTGTGGCGCGCTCGACGAAAACCTGCGCCAGGTTGAGATGGCCTACGACGTCACGGTCTCTCGCCGGGGCGAACATTGTCGCATCGACGGCGAACCCGCGCAGGCACGCCACGCAGCGGCAGCCTTGCGCCATTTTTACGAACAATCCGCCGCACCCTTGTCCGTCGATGACATCCAGCTGGGTCTCATCGAGCTGAGAAATCGCGGTCACGGGTTACCGTTGAAAGCCGGCGCCACCGGCCTGCTGACGAAGAAGGGCGATCTGCACGGCCGCACGCCGCATCAGGTGGACTATTTGCGGCAGATCCAGGAACACGACATCACCTTTGGCATCGGCCCGGCCGGCACCGGCAAGACCTACCTCGCCGTCGCCAGCGCCGTCGATGCCTACGAACGCGACCACGTGCAGCGTATCGTGCTGACGCGGCCGGCGGTCGAGGCCGGTGAGCGCCTCGGCTTCCTGCCGGGCGACCTGACACAGAAGATCGACCCGTATCTGCGCCCGCTCTACGACGCGCTTTACGACCTGATGGGTTTCGAAAAGGTGGCGCGGCTGTTCGAGAAGCAGTGCATCGAGATCGCCCCGCTCGCCTACATGCGCGGCCGCACGCTCAACCACGCCTTCATCATTCTCGATGAGGCACAGAACACCACGCCCGAGCAGATGAAGATGTTCCTCACGCGTATCGGCATTGGCGCCAAGGCCGTCATCACCGGTGACGTCACGCAGACGGATCTGCCGAAGGGACAGAAGTCCGGCCTCGTCGAGGCGCGGCGCATCCTCGCCAAGGTTCGCGGGCTGGCCTTCACCGATTTCGATGCGGGCGACGTGGTGCGCCACCCACTGGTGGCACGCATCGTGGCCGCCTACGAGAAACATGCCAGAACCATCCCGACCTGAACTAGCGCTCACTGTGCAATATGGTTGTAGCGATGACCGCCTGCCTTCCCGGCCACAGGTGCGCCGCTGGACAAAGGCCGCGCAGGAAAAGCCCCTGCAAGCAACCGTACGCTTCGTCGATGCGGAAGAAGGGCGCGCGCTCAACCACGGCTATCGCCGCAAGGACTACGCCACGAACGTGCTGTCCTTCATCTATGAAAGTGCGCCGGCGGCCCCTGTCACGATTGGCGATCTGGTGATCTGCCTGCCTGTCGTGCTGCGCGAAGCGCAGGAACAGCGCAAGCCGCTCATGGCACACATGGCGCACATGGTGGTGCATGGTATGCTTCACCTACAGGGATACGATCACGAAGCCGGCAAGCGCGACGCCGCGCGGATGGAAGCGCGCGAGCGCGAAATTCTTGCCCGTTTCGGCATTCCCGACCCATACCTCTAATTCATGGACGCCCCCCCCTCATCAAACCCCAAACCGTCACTGCTTGAACGGCTCTCGCTCCTCCTGCTGGGCGCTCCCGAAGACCGCGAACAACTGTTGCAACTCCTGCGCGGCGCGCACGACCGCAATCTGATGGATGGCGACGCGCTTTCGATCATCGAAGGCGCACTGTCCGTCTCCGAAATGCAGGTGCGCGACATCATGGTGCCGCGCGCGCAGATGGATGTCGTCTCGATCCACGATCCCCTCGAGAAGATCGTCAACTTCGCCCTCGATACAGCGCACTCGCGCTTCCCGGCGATCGGCGAAAGCAAGGACGATGTGATCGGCATCCTGCTCGCGAAGGATCTGCTGCGCCACTTTGCCGGTCGGGAATTCGACCTGCGCGACAGTCTGCGTCCGGCGGTGTTCATCCCCGAATCGAAGCGCCTGAACGTGCTGCTGCGCGAGTTTCGCGCCTCGCGCAACCACATGGCCATCGTCGTCGACGAGTACGGCGGCGTCGCCGGCGTCGTCACCATCGAGGACGTACTCGAACAGATCGTCGGCGACATCGAAGACGAATACGATTTCGACGAGGCCGCCGGCAATATCGTGCTCGACAACGCCGGCCGCTACCGCGTCAAGGCCGCCACCGAGATCGAGGATTTCAACGCGGCCTTTGGCACGAATTTCTCGGACGAAAATTTCGACACCGTCGGCGGGCTGGTGATCTACCAGCTCGGCCGGCTGCCCAAACGCAACGAGGTCGTCGTCGTCGATGGCCTGCGCCTGCAGGTGCTGCGCGCCGACAGCCGGCGCGTGCATACCCTGCTGGTCGATCCGCAGAAGCGGTTGGCGCTCGAAACGCAGCCATGATGGCCCCCCACGCTCGGAAAGTCGACTCGCTGCCCCCCACCAGGGGACGCATGCCCCCTTGGGGCGGCCCTGCGGAGGCATGACATGAATCTGCCGCCGTCATTGCTGGCGGCGGCCTTCGGTGGCGTCAGCGTATTCGGCTTCGCGCCTGTCGCGCTCTTTCCCCTGCCCATCCTCGCGCTGGCGCTGCTGATCAGGCTCTGGCAGCGCAGTGAATCGCCACGCGCGGCGGCCTGGCTGGGCTACTGTTATGGGCTGGGCTTCTTCCTTGCCGGTGTGTCGTGGGTGTATGTCAGCCTGCACGACGTCGGTGGCATGGCCGCGCCAATTGCCGTTACAGCGACTGTTCTGTTCTGCGCCTATCTCGCGCTGTTTCCGGCACTGACTGGCTACATATTTCGCCGTCTCGCCAGCGCCGACTTTTTCTGGCGCAACATCTTGCTATTCGCAGGCTTATGGACGCTAACCGAATGGCTGCGCGGCTGGCTGTTCACCGGGTTTCCCTGGCTGGCGCTCGGTTATTCGCAAACGCCGCCCAGCCCGCTGGCCGGCTATGCCGCCGTGCTCGGCAGCTACGGCATCGGCTTTCTGGCGGCGTTGATCGCAGCTTTGCTGGGCTTCGGCCTGCGCCGGCACACCGCCTGGCTGGCCATTGCCGCCCTGCTCGGTGCGGGTGCGCTGCTGCGGGGAATGGACTGGACGCAGCCGGCCGGCCAGCCCGTTTCTGTCAGCCTCCTGCAGGGCAACATCCCGCAGAGCCTCAAATGGGTACCCGAACGCCTGCCGCTTTCCATCGATACCTACACGCGCCTGGCACTCGACAATCCCGCAACGCTGACGGTGTTGCCGGAAACCTCGATTCCGCTCTTCTTCGATCAGGTGCCGCGCGAAACCCTGCGCGCGTTGACGCAGCATGGCGACGCGCTCGTCGGCATCGCCGTGCGCCATCGCGACGGTGGTTATGTGAATGGCGCGGTGGCCATCGTGAAAAACGCCGTCTCGCCAGCGCCGAGTTTGCAGAGTTACGCAAAGCGCCATCTCGTGCCCTTCGGTGAGTACATACCACCGGGCTTCGACTGGTTTTTCAGGCTGGTGAATATCCCGATGTCGGACTTTTCCGCCGGCCCGCGTGTGCAGGCGCCGCTGGAAATTGCCGGTCAGAAGATCGCGCCCAACATCTGCTACGAAGACCTGTTCGGCGAAGAAATCATCCGCGCCCTGCCGCAGGCGACGTTGCTGATCAACCTGTCGAATACCGCCTGGTTCGGCGATTCGCTCGCCCAGCCGCAGCATTTGCAAATCGCCCGGATGCGCGCACTCGAAACCGGTCGCACCATGTTGCGCGCGACGAATACGGGGATCACGGCGGCCATCGCGCCGGACGGCCGCGTGCTCGGCCAATTGCCCGCTTTCACCACCGGCGCATTGCGCGTCGAGGCACAGGGTTTCACCGGCCTCACGCCTTTTGCGCGCTGGGGCAACAGTTTCGCCCTGTTGCTGGCGATCTGCGCTTGTTTGCCGGCGTTCTTGGCGGCTTATCGCCAACGTTGGAGCCGGTAGAATCCGGGTTTGGCAAATTCACCACGCTTCGCGATGAAACCAACCTTTCAGGAAATCATCCTGCGGCTCCAGGAATTCTGGAACAAGCAGGGCTGCGCACTGCTGCAACCCTACGACATGGAAGTCGGCGCCGGCACTTCGCACACCGCGACCTTCCTGCGTGCGCTCGGCCCCGAACCCTGGAAGGCCGCCTACGTACAACCCTCGCGCCGCCCCAAGGACGGACGCTACGGCGAAAATCCCAACCGCATGCAGCACTACTACCAGTATCAGGTGGTGCTCAAGCCTGCCCCGGCGAACATTCTTGAACTCTATCTCGACTCGCTCGAAGCGCTCGGTTTCGATCTCAAACAGAACGACGTGCGCTTCGTCGAGGACGACTGGGAAAACCCGACGCTCGGCGCCTGGGGCCTGGGTTGGGAAGTCTGGCTGAATGGCATGGAAGTAACGCAGTTCACCTACTTTCAGCAGGTCGGCGGCATCGACTGCAAGCCGCTCACCGGCGAGATCACTTATGGGCTGGAGCGATTGGCGATGTACCTGCAAGGGGTCGAGAACGTCTTCGACCTGACCTATGCCCCCGGCCTCAAGTACGGCGACGTTTTCCACCAGAACGAGGTGGAGCAAAGCGCCTACAACTTCGAGCATAGCGATGTCGAGTTCCTGCTGCACGCCTTTGGCGCGCATGAGAAGCAGGCGAAGCACCTGATGGAACAGCAACTCGCCCTGCCGGCCTACGAACAGATCCTGAAGGCCGCACACACCTTCAACCTGCTCGATGCGCGCGGTGCGATCTCTGTCACCGAACGCGCTGCCTACATCGGGAGAATTCGCAACCTTGCCCGCAGCGTCGCCCAGAGTTACCTCGACAGCCGCGCGCGCCTCGGCTTCCCGATGGCGCCCAGGCCGTGGGCCGACGAAGTTCTGGCGCAACTTGCCAGGAAGGCTGCGTGATGGGCGCGAAGAATCTGCTGGTCGAATTGTTCGTCGAGGAACTCCCGCCCAAGGCACTGAAGAAACTCGGCGAATCCTTCGCCGCCACACTCGCGGCCAACCTGAAATCCAGGGGCTTGATTGACGATGCAGCGGTAATCACTCCCTTCGCTTCGCCGCGCCGCCTGGCCGCGCATGTCACGGACGTCGCCGCGAAAGCCGCCGACAAGCCAGTGCAGCAAAAACTGATGCCGGTGGCCGTGGCGCTTGACGCTGCCGGTCAGCCGACACCTGCGCTGCTAAAGAAGCTCGCCGCGCTGGGGGCCGATGCCTCCGTCGTGCCGACGCTGAAGCGGCAGATGGATGGCAAGGCCGAGGCGCTGTTCCTCGACAGCATCGTGACGGGGGCAACCCTTGCCGAAGGTTTGCAGGCCGCACTGGAGGCGGCCTTGATTGGCCTGCCCATTCCCAAGGTGATGACTTACCAACTCGCCGACGGCTGGAGTAGCGTGAATTTCGTGCGGCCCGCCCACAAGCTCGTCGCACTCCACGGCACTGACATCGTGCCGATCGGCGTGCTCGGCCTCACCGCCGGCCGCGAGACGCAGGGTCACCGCTTCGAGGCAAGCCAACCGATCGTTTCCATTCGTGATGCCGACAGCTACGCACAGCAGATGGAAAGCGAAGGCGCGGTGATCGCCAGTTTTGCAGCGCGCCGCGCCGAGATCGTGCGCCAGTTGAATGCTGCGGCGGCCAAGGAAGGCTTGAAGCCGATTGAGGATGAGGCGCTGCTCGACGAAGTCACGGCACTGGTCGAGCGCCCGAATGTGCTGACCTGCCAGTTCGAAAAGGAATTCCTCGACGTACCGCAGGAATGCCTGATCCTGACGATGAAGGCCAACCAGAAGTACTTCCCGCTGTTGAATGCCACCGGAACACTGACCAACAAGTTCCTCGTCGTCAGCAACATCAATCCCGCCGACGCGTCGGCGGTCATCGGCGGCAACGAACGCGTCGTACGTCCGCGGCTGGCCGACGCCAAGTTCTTCTTCGACCAGGATCGCAAGAAGTCGCTGGCCGACCGCATCCCCGCTCTCGCCAAAGTTGTTTATCACAACAAGCTTGGCACGCAGGGTGAACGCGCCCAGCGCGTCGCAGCCATCGCCAGCGCCATCGGCCAGCATCTCGGCGGCGAAACCCTGGCGCAGCAGGCCGATCAGGCAGCGCTGCTCGCCAAGGCCGACCTGCTCACCGACATGGTCGGCGAGTTCCCCGAACTGCAAGGCATCATGGGCCGCTACTACGCGCTGCACGACGGTCTGCCCAGCGAGATCGCCGACGCCATCGAGGATCACTACAAGCCGCGCTTCGCCGGCGACGAGCTGCCGCGCAATCCGGTCGGTCTTTGTGTCGCGCTGGCCGACAAACTTGAGACGCTGTCCGGCATGTTCGGCATCGGCCAGCTGCCGACCGGCGACAAGGACCCCTTCGCACTGCGCCGCCATGCGCTCGGCGTGATCCGCATGCTCAGCGAACGCGATCTGCCGCTTGACCTGAACTGGTTGCTGCGGGCAGCGCAAATCGCCGACGAAAAGACGGCAGGACAACTGACCGAATTCATCTACGAGCGCCTCGCCGGCAGCCTGCGCGAGCAGGGCTATTCGGCGCTGGAGATCGACGCCGTGGTCAGCCTGCGGCCGCAGCGGCTCGGCGACATCCCGAAGCGTCTAGCCGCCGTGCGCACCTTCGCCGCCCTGCCCGAAGCGGGGAGCCTCGCCGCCGCCAACAAGCGCGTCGGCAATATTCTGAAGAAGGCGGAAGGCAAGGTCGCGGCGCAGATCGACACTGCCCTGCTCGGCGAACCCGCCGAAGTCGCGCTCCACGCGGCGCTCGATGTCGTCAAGCAGCAGGCCGATGTGGCTTTCACCGCCGGCGACTACACGGGTTCGCTGCAATCACTGGCGGCATTGAAAGCGCCGGTCGATGACTTCTTCGACAAAGTCATGGTAAATGCCGAAGACCCGGCGTTGCGAGCAAACCGTCTTGGCTTGCTCGCCATCCTGCACCAGGCGATGAATCAGGTCGCAGATATCTCCAAACTCAGCTCATGAAACTGATCATCCTCGACCGCGACGGCGTCATCAACCAGGACTCCGACCTCTACATCAAGTCGCCGGAGGAATGGATGCCACTGCCCGGCAGCCTGGAGGCGATCGCTCGCCTCAACCAGTGGGGCTATCGCGTCGTCGTGTGCACCAACCAGTCGGGCATCGGCCGCGGCCTGTACGGCATGGACATGCTGAACTCGATCCACGACAAGATGATCAAGGCGGCGTCCCTCGCGGGCGGCAGCATCGACGCGATCTTTTTCTGCCCGCACACCGATGCCGACAACTGCGCATGCCGCAAACCGAAACCGGGCATGCTCAAGGAAATCGCCGCGCGCTACAACGTCAACCTGGCGGGCGTGCCGGTCGTCGGCGACTCGTTGCGCGATCTGGAATCGGCGGTCGCGGTTGGCGGCCAGCCCATCCTCGTCCTGACCGGCAAGGGCAAAAAGACGCAAGTCGATCCCCGGCTGCCCAGCCATACGTTCGTCTTCGCCGACCTCGCCGCCGCCGTGCAGAAGCTCACCCTATGAGCTTCCTGCGCTCGCTCCTTTTCATGCTGGTGATGTCCGTTACCACGGTACTGATCGTGACCGCACTGCTGCTGGTGTTCTGGTTGCCGACCCGCCAGCGCCGACTTTTCGTCATGCCCTGGATTCATTTCGTCATGTGGCTGATCCGGCATCTGCTCGGCATCCAGACCCGCGTCGAAGGCGCGGCAAACATCCCGGCCGTGCCCTGCGTCATCCTCAGCAAACATCAGTCGGCCTGGGAAACCTTCGCGCTGCAAACCATCTTCACGCTGACCTCCTTCGTCTACAAGAAGGAGCTGCACTGGCTGCCCTTCTTCGGCTGGGGTCTCAAGCTGATGCCTTTCGTCGGCATCGACCGTGCGGCCGGCAAGGCAGCGCTGAACCAGGTGGCCGAACGCGGCAAGCGGCGCCTGGACGAAGGCTACAGCGTGATCGTGTTTCCCGAGGGCACCCGGGTTGCGCCGGGGCAGCAGCGGCGCTACAAGATCGGCGGCGCCTGGCTCGCCGTGAAAACCGGCGCGCCGGTGGTGCCGGTCGCGCTCAACTCGGGCGAATGCTGGCGTCGCCAGGCTTTTCTCAAGTCGCCCGGCACGGTCACTGTCAGTATCGGCCCGGTCATCGATCCTGCCGGCAAGACGGCCGAGGAAATCAATACTGCCGCCGAGCAATGGATCGAAGCTGAAATGCGCCACCTCAGCCCGCACCGCTATCGCCATGAAACAGCACAGGCCGCAACTGGCGCTGCGGCTTGATGCCGCGCCCCCTGACAGCGCCGCGTCATGGTGTGCGGGTGGCCGCATCGTCTATCTTGGTGCGCCCCTGACGCTGGTGCTCGACACCGCCTGCCGCGCGACCGAGCGCGTCGCCGGTGAGTTGCATCTGCCACTGCCGCCAGGCGTGTCGGCGCGCCAGATTCGCGATGCGGCGGAAAGCTGGTTGCGCGACGCCGCCCTGGCATTGTTCGAACACATCGCGCGGCAAAACTCGGCGCTGGCGGGACGGCAGCCGATCCATGTGCCACATATCGCGCTGATGCTCGGCCGCTGCAATGACTGGGTACGCAACGATGGCGGTGTGTTGCGCTGTCACTGGCGGCTGATCGAGCAACCGCAGGCGATCATCGAACAGGTTCTGGGCCGCGCACTGGCGGAAATGCTGCCGGCACCGGCCTGCGACGACCTGTTCGCCCGGGTTTGAGGGCCGGATGACCGGACAGCTCGAACTTTTTCGACTCCCGCCCCCGCCCGACGCCCGGGCCACGCAAGCGCACCACCTCATCATCGCCGGTCGCATCGTTGCTTATGCCTTGCGCCGCGACCGTCGGCGCCTGGCGATGCGCATCGACGAACAGGGTCTGCGCGTCGGGGCACCGCGCCATGTGCCGCTTGCCGAGATCGAGGCATTCATCCTTGGCCACGGTGTCTGGGTACTCGACAAACTCGACGAACTCACCAGTCGGACGGCCCAGCGTCATCTGCCGATCCACGACGGTGCCCGACTGCCGGTGCTGGGCGAAGAAATCCGGGTACGCGTGACCGCAGGCGGCAATCGCGGCCTATGGAAGGCCGACGGGGAAGCCGACGAACTCTGGCTGGCGGCGCGACCCACCGCAGATCTGACGCTGTTGGCCCGGCGCGCCCTGCAACGACGCGCACTGGAACATTTTCGCCCGCGCCTGGCGGCAATGACTGCGTTGATCGCCCGGCCGCTCCCGCCGCTGTCCCTGAGCTCGGCACGTACGCGCTGGGGCAGTTGCAGCGCCAAGAGCGGCATCCGTCTCAACTGGCGGCTCATCCACTTGCCGCCGGCACTGATCGACTATGTCATCGCCCACGAAGTGGCGCATCTCGTCGAGATGAACCATGGCCCGCGTTTCTGGAAACTGGTCGAACAAATCTACCCGGACTGGCGCGGCGCACGCGCGTCGCTCAAGCAACTGGGCGCCGGCCTGCCGTTGCTCTGAACAAGCTCAGGGCTTGCCGTCGGTCGTGATGCGCACCGACAGATAACGCTCCATGTGCCGGTCAGTGATGTTGATATGACTGATAAACCAGTCCAGCAGCAGGAACTGGCAGCGGAATGCCAGCCGCAACGCGGAAGTATTGCCGTCGTGAATCTCTTGTGCCAGCACAGCGAGAAACTCGCTGAACTTCGTGTGCTGCTGGCAATGCTCGGTATAGGCTGAGGACGGGTAGCCATGCGCCTGCATCAGGCGCTCCTCGGTCTCGAAATGCTCGCTCGTCAATTCGACCAGCTTGCCCATCAGGTGGCCAGCGGTACCTGAGGCATCCTTCTGCAAGGCTTCAGACAGCGCAACGATGTGGCTGAAAATCACCTGATGAATCTCGTCCAGTCCAGCAAAACCCAGCAGATATTCCTCGCGCCAATGCGCCAGGCTGTCGGTCTCACCCGCTTCACTGGTATGGATACGATAAGCCTGGCGGCAACGCTGCCAATACACCGCCGCCGGCGTATCTCCCGGATTGCGCTCGAGACAGTCACCGAACAAGGTCAGCGCTTCTTCCATGCGGTAAAAATGATAGTGGGCAAGCGCGTCCTCGAAGGTATCCAGGCTTGCCAGCTTCGCCGCCTTGAGCGGCGCGGGATCGGCATCGAACACCTCGTAGATCGACTGCGCCAGATGCTTGCCGCGCACGCGCACGCGGTCGACAAAGCGGATCGAAAAATCGGCCGGCTGGCGGATGCTGTTCAGTGTGTGCTGGGTAATCAGTATCGGCGTCTGATACGTTTTGGTCAGCGTTTCCACGCGCGAGGCAAGATTCACCGCATCGCTGATCACCGTGACCTCCATGCGATTGCTGCCGCCGATGACGCCGAGCATGAGCAGGCCGGAATTCATGCCGATGCCGATCTGGACATCGCCGCCGCCGCCGCGTATCGCATGGTCAGCAGGCAGTTCGGCCAGATGGATGGAGCGCTGGGCATTGAATTGCCCCAGTTCCGCGAGCATCCCCAGGGCGCCGTGCAGCGCGTCGTCGCCGCGCGCCGGAAACAGCGCCATCACCGAATCGCCGATATATTTGTCGATGAATCCGCCATGGGCCAGCACCACCGGCTCCATGAAGCTGAGGTAATCGTTGATGAAATCGAAACACTGCTGCGGCGACATCCTTTCCGACATCGACGCAAAACCGCGGATGTCGGAAAACAGAATCGTCATCTTCTTCTCGGCCTGATTGCCCCAATCGACATCGAGAATACTTTCCTTGCCCAGCAACTCCAGCAACTGGGGCGGCACAAACCGCGCATACGCCGCCTGCAACTGGGTCAGTCGTTGCTCCACACCCTGGCGCGTGGCAATCTCCGCTTCCAGCCGCGCACGCATGCGCCGCAGTTCGCCTTCCGTACTGCCTGCCAGAGAAGAACCGTCTTGAGCGCCGGGAGGAATCATCGTCACATTGTATTCACAATGCGGCTGCAATTGGCGCAGGGGAATTTGGTGGGCCCGCAGGGACTTGAACCCTGGACCAAAGGATTATGAGTCCTCTGCTCTGACCAACTGAGCTACAGGCCCGCGGAACCGCGCATGACTTTGGACTGCACCTCGTCGTGCTATGCACACCGCCTTCGGCTTGTCTTCGTGCCCTGCACGGCCCGGTTGAAACTTATTCGCTACCGTCCAGGAAGCTGCGCAACTTTTCCGAGCGTGACGGGTGACGCAGCTTGCGCAACGCCTTGGCTTCGATCTGGCGGATACGCTCGCGCGTGACGTCGAACTGCTTGCCGACTTCTTCCAGGGTGTGGTCGGTGTTCATCTCGATGCCGAAACGCATGCGCAACACCTTGGCCTCGCGCGGCGTCAGGCTGTCGAGCACATCTTTGGTGATATCGCGCAGGCTGGCAAACAAGGCGGCATCGGCCGGCGCCAATGTGACTTGATCTTCGATGAAATCGCCAAGATGAGAGTCGTCGTCGTCGCCGATCGGCGTTTCCATCGAGATCGGTTCCTTGCTGATCTTGAGGATCTTGCGGATCTTGTCTTCGGGCATTTCCATCTTGATCGACAAGGTCGCCGGATCGGGTTCCAGTCCGGTTTCCTGCAGGATCTGGCGGCTGATACGGTTCATCTTGTTGATGGTCTCGATCATGTGCACCGGGATGCGGATGGTGCGTGCCTGGTCGGCGATCGAACGCGTGATGGCCTGGCGGATCCACCAGGTCGCGTAGGTCGAGAACTTGTAGCCGCGGCGGTACTCAAATTTGTCCACGGCTTTCATCAGGCCGATGTTGCCTTCCTGAATGAGGTCGAGGAACTGCAGGCCGCGGTTGGTGTACTTTTTGGCGATGGAGATCACCAGGCGCAGGTTCGCCTCGGTCATCTCGCGTTTGGCGCGACGTGCCTTGGCCTCGCCGGTGGACATCTTTTTGTTGATGTCCTTGAGCTCCTTGAGCGGAATGCCGATGCGGGTCTGCAGGTCGATCAGTTTCTGTTGCTCTTCGAGGACGGCCGGTGCGGCGCGCATCAGCGCGGAAGCATAGAGCTTGCCCGACTGGACTTCGTGCTTGAGCCATTCCATGTCGGTTTCATTGCCCGGGAAAATCTTGATGAAGTGCTGGCGCGGCATGCGGGCCTTATCCACGCAGAGGTGCAGGATCTTGCGTTCGTGGTTGCGGACCGCCTCGACCATGCCACGCACCGAATCGCACAGCCGCTCGATGGACCGCGCGGTGAAGCGGATGTTCATCAGTTCGGCGGAAATCAGCTTCTGGATGCGCAGGTAGTTTTTGTCCTGAGAGCCCTTCTTGGTCAGCGCGGGCATCAGCTTGCCGTACAGCTGGTGAATGACCGTGAAACGGTCGAGTGCATTCTGCTTGAGCAACATCAGCGAGGCAGTCACGCGAGCTTCCGCAGCGTCCTCGTCGTCGTCGTCAATTTCCTCTTCCAGCTCTTCCTCATCGGCATCCTCGTTTGCCTTGGCTTCGACGTCCTCGTTCGGTGCGTTGGGGTCGATCAGCCCATCCACCAACTCGTCGATGCGCATCTCCTCCGTAGCCACCTTGTTGGCCATTTCGAGAATCTCGGTGATCGTCGTCGGACAGGCGGAAATTGCCAGCACCATGTGCTTCAGGCCATCCTCGATGCGTTTGGCGATCTCGATCTCGCCTTCGCGCGTCAGCAGTTCCACCGTGCCCATCTCGCGCATATACATGCGGACCGGATCGGTGGTACGTCCGAATTCGGAGTCAACAGCGGACAACGCCTGCTCCGCCTCCTCCTCGGCTGCCTCGACATCCACCGCCGCGCTGCTCTGCTCGGCCAGCAGGATTTCCTCGGGGGCAGGTGCCTGGTCATAGACCTGGATGCCCATGTCGCTGAAGGTGCTGATGATCGATTCGATCTGCTCGGCATCGACGATATCGTCGGGCAGGTGATCGTTGATCTCGGCGTAGGTCAGGTAGCCGCGCTCCTTGCCCAGCGTGATCAGTGTCTTCAGGCGCGTACGGCGTGACTCAAGATCGATGGTGGTCGGCTGAGACAGCACGAGTGCGGCCAGCATCTGCTTGTCCCTGAGCTTCTTGGCCTTCCCGGTCAGCTTGACAGGCGGCAAATTCGCGGCAGGCTGCGGATCGGGCACCACCGGAAGGGCCGGCGGAACAGGGGCGGCTTTTACCTTGGCAGCTTCCGGCTTATGACTGGCTTTTCCGGCTGGGGCGGCCTTCACTGGCGATTTGGCAGTTGGCTGGGCTACGGACCTCTTCGGGGCAGGCTTCGCCGCTGCAACCGGTTTGGCCGTCGGTTTGGCAGCCGGTTTGACTATGGGCTTTGCTGTTGCCTTGTTGGCAGCCTTGACGACGGGTTTAACCGATTTGCTGATAACCTTGGACGCAGGTTTGGCCGTCGGCTTTGCAGCAGGTTTGCGGGGAAGGGGCTTGACGGTGGGCTTGGGCATGGGCTCGACTCGGCTCGCAGCAAAACGCGCGATTATACGCTTTATAGTTCAAGCACTCTTAGATGCAAGCAGCGCGGCGAGGGTGCGCAGCTCCTCGGCGGAAAGCATGCCGGCACGCGCCTTGACATTCAGCTCATCGATCTGCCGGCTCAGGCGCCTGGTGCGCAAACGCTCGATGGCATCGGTGAAGACTTCCTCCTGCTCTCCTTCGTCGCCGGCATCCGCCTCAACCTGCCCAGCCAGGACGGCGATAACCTCCTCGTGCGCCGTGCCGCGGAAATGTTCGATCAACAGGCCCAGATTGCCGGCTGGCAAGGTGGCATGCTCGATGGCGTCGACCACGGCGGCCAGTGCTGCGCCCTCCCTGATGTCCGTCGCAACCAGGTCGATCGGCAAGCGCGCCGCGCGCTCCGGTCGGCGCAGAATCGTCAGCAACAAGCTATGCTCCAGGGCGTTGGGCGCAGGACGCTGACGGTTGCGGGGCGGGGCAGGACGACCGCGCGGCTGGGGCTTGAGCCCGCATTGCGCCTCGACCTCGGTCGGTGACAAGGCGGCTGCCTCGGCGAGCGCACGCGTGAGTTGCAGGCGCAGTACGGGTGCGGCGAGTTTCGTCAGATAGGGCCTGGCTTCATGCACGAGTCGGGCACGGCCCTCGGCGGTGGCCAGGTCGACGCCGGCCTTGAGTTCGCGCAGGAGGAATTCCGTGAGCGTCGTCGGCTGTGTGGCCAGCCGCCGGAAGGCTTCCGCGCCCTCGGCTCGGACAAAGCTGTCAGGGTCGTGTTCGGCAGGCAGGAACAAAAAACCGACCAGTTTGTCGTCGGACAACCCTTCGAGGCTGGCTTCGAGCGCACGCCAGGCCGCCTTGCGGCCGGCGGCATCACCATCGAAGCAGAACACGACCCGGTCGGCCTGACGCAGCAGCTTGCGCACATGCACCGGCGTCGTCGCCGTGCCAAGCGTAGCGACTGCGTTGCCAATGCCGAACTGGGCCAGTGCGACGACGTCCATGTAACCCTCGACGACGATCACCCGATCCTCGGCGCGGATCGCCTGGCGCGCCTGCGTCAGGCCGTAAAGCTCCTCGCCTTTGTGGAACAGCGGCGTTTCCGGCGAATTCAGGTATTTGGGCTCGCCAGCACCGAGCACACGACCGCCAAAGCCAATGACGTTGCCGCGCTGGTCGAGGATGGGAAACATGATGCGGTCGCGGAAGCGGTCATAGCGCCGGCCCTGTTCGTTTTCGATGACCAGCCCGCACTCCACCAGCGCCGGACTGCTGTAATCGTCGAACACCCGCTCCAGACCTTGCCACTCGTCCGGCGCGTAACCCAGGCCGTAGCGTGCGGCGATTGCACCGGTCAGGCCGCGGCCCTTGAGGTAGTCGATGGCCGTTGGGCTGGCTTTCAACTGATCCCGGTAGAAACGCGCGGCGTGCGCCATGCGTTCGGTCAGGGGGAGTTGCTGCGCCTTTTGCTGGGCATGGACGCCGATTTCGCGCGGCACCGGCAGGCCAAGGCTGTTGGCCAGATCCTCCACCGCCTCGACAAAGCCAAGGCCGGCATACTGCATGACGAAGCCGATGGCGCTGCCATGCGCACCGCAGCCGAAGCAGTGATAGAACTGCTTGGAAGGGCTGACAGTAAAGGAAGGGGATTTTTCCGAGTGGAAGGGACAGCACGCCTGATAATTGGCGCCAGCCTTCTTGAGGGTGATGTAGTGCTCGACCACGTCGACGATGTCAACGCGGGACAACAACTCCTGGACGAAGGACTCGGGGATCACACGGACATTATGCGCGTCATTACGCGCCGGCCAGCTGCGCCTTCACCAGCCTGGAAACCTCGCCCATGTCGGCACGGCCGGCGATCTGCGGCTTGACCAGCGCCATCACCTTGCCCATGTCGGACGGCGCCCTGGCATCGGCATCCGCGACCGCCTGAGCGACAATCGCCGCCACCTCGTCTCCGCTCATTGCCTGCGGCATGTAGGCCATCAGCACCTCGACCTCGAACTTTTCCGCATCGGCAAGATCCTGGCGTTTGGCAGCCTCGTACTGGGTAATCGAATCCTTGCGCTGCTTGAGCATCTTTTCGATGACGCCGATCACGCCGGCGTCGTCGAGCTGGATGCGTTCATCAACCTCCCTTTGCTTGATCGCCGCCAGCAGCAGGCGAATCGCACCAAGGCGCGCGGTTTCCCGCGCCTTCATGGCGAGCTTCATGTCTTCGGTGATGCGAATTCTGAGGTTCATTACATTTTCTCCACAAACACAAAAACCGCCCCGGAGGCGGTTTTTGATGACGAACCGAAACGGATCAGTACATCTTGGGCGGCAACAACTGGCTGCGGATGCGCTTGTGATGGCGCTTGACGGCGGCAGACAGTTTGCGTTTGCGCTCGGAGGTGGGCTTCTCGTAGAACTCGCGGGCGCGAAGTTCGGTGAGTGTGCCGGCCTTTTCGATGGTGCGCTTGAAACGGCGGATGGCAACCTCGAAAGGCTCATTTTCCTTGACGCGAATACCGGGCATGCGGGCTTCCTAACTGGGTTGTGTTGACAGAAAGGCGCGAATTCTAGCCATTTCCGGGAGCTTGTCAAAGTAAAATTTGCCAATGATTGTCCTGGGCATCGAATCTTCCTGCGACGAAACCGGCCTCGCTCTCTACGATAGCGCGCGTGGCCTGCTCGCCCATGCGGTGCATTCGCAGGTGGCAATGCACGAGGACTATGGCGGCGTGGTGCCCGAACTGGCCTCGCGCGACCATATCCGGCGACTTACCCCGCTGTTGCGGCAGGTGCTGGTCGAAGCCCGTGTTGCCAAGGCCGACATCGACGCCATTGCCTACACCGCCGGTCCCGGACTGGCCGGCGCGCTGCTGACCGGTGCGAGTTTCGCCGCAGGGTTGGCCTTGGCGCTCGGCGTGCCCGCCCTGCCGGTGCACCACCTCGAAGGCCATCTCCTTTCCCCGCTCCTGTCGCCGCTGTTTCAAAATGGGCCGGCGGCTTTCCCCTTCATCGCCCTGCTGGTTTCCGGCGGGCACACGCAAATCATGTGCGTCACTCGCGTGGGTACTTACGAGCTGATGGGCGAATCGCTCGACGATGCGGCCGGCGAGGCCTTCGACAAGACCGCGCAACTGCTCGGCCTCGGCTACCCCGGCGGTCCGGCACTGGCAAAACTGGCGGAACAGGGAACGCCAGGGCGTTTCAAGCTGCCGCGTCCGATGCTCAACAGCGGCGACTTCAGCTTCAGTTTTTCCGGCCTCAAGACGGCTGTTCTGACCGTCGTTCGCGAGCGCCCACTCACGGCGCAGGACAAGGCCGATCTGGCTGCGGAGTTTCAGGAAGCCGCTACCGAAGTATTGGTGACGAAAGCGCTGGCGGCGTGTCGCCAGCGCCAACTTTCCACGCTGGTCGTTGCCGGTGGCGTCGGAGCCAACCGCCGACTGCGCCAGCGACTCGACCTGGCAGCAGTCAAACAGGGCGTGCGTGTTTGCTACCCGGAAATGGAGCTCTGCACCGACAACGGCGCGATGATCGCCTTCGCCGGCGCCCAGCGACTGCTGGCGGGTGTGGCTACGACAGGAAACGGCGCGTTCGCCGTTAGGCCGCGCTGGCCTCTGGCCAACGCCTAAACCTTCTTCTTGCTACCGATCCGGCTTTCGGTGCCGGCCATGAGGCGCTGGATGTTCGCCTTGTGTCGCCAGATCAGCAGCAGTGACATGGCCGCAACCGTCGCCGTGAGGTCGGGACGTCCCGTCAGCATCCACACGACGAAGGGCGCTTCCGTTGCGGCTACCAGTGCCGCCAGCGACGAGTAACGCGTTGCCAGCGCTACGAGCAGCCAGGTCGCAGCGGCAGCCAGGGCCAATATCCAGTGAATGCCAAGCATCACGCCCAGCGCCGTCGCCACTCCCTTGCCGCCTTTGAAACGCAGGAAAATCGGGAATACGTGGCCGAGAAACGCGGCCAGTCCGGTCAATGCGACTGCCGTCTCCATGTTGGCGGCGGATCCAGCTAACGCCGTCCCGCCAGCGCCGAGTTTTGTCACGAGAGCCATTGCCAACCAGCCTTTCGACGCATCGCCCAGCAGGGTCAGTACCGCCGCTGCCTTGTTGCCGGAACGCAGCACGTTGGTTGCGCCGGGATTGCCGGAACCGAAGCTGCGCGGGTCGGCCAGGCCGAACAGCTTCGACACGATCACCGCGAAGGGCAGCGAGCCGACCAGGTAGCCAAACGCGAGGCAGGCGAGCAGAGTGACGGGGGTTTCCATAGAATGGACGAGATTCTAAACGAGGTAGTCATATGGACTTCATCTTCATCGAGGACATGCGCGTCGAAGCGCATGTCGGCATTTACGATCGCGAGCGGGCTGCACCGCAGACGCTGGATCTGTCGCTGACCTTCGGCGTGCCGGACGAAGCGGCGCAGGACGACGATATCGCCAAGACAATCGACTACGCGGTGGTGATCGCACGCGTGCGCGCCGAACTCGCAGCGCGCCAATTCAACCTGCTCGAAACACTGGGCGAGTACATCATCGGCCTGCTGCTTGACGAGTTCCGCGCACCCTGGGTCAAGGTATCGATCGCCAAGGTCGGCATCGCACGCGGCGTCAAGCGCGTCGGCGTACAGATCGAGCGGGCCAGGCAGGGGACGCCGGCGGCGCCGTGAGCACGACGTCCAGCCTGATCTTCGCTGTCGGCATGGCGGCGGTGGCGGTCAATGCCGCCTCGGCGGTACTCGAAACCGAGGACAAGCACATGGATCTGGTCGGCGCAATCGTCGTGGGGCTGGCCACCAGCCTGGGTGGCGGCACGCTGCGCGACATCCTGCTGAACCGGCCGGTATTCTGGCTGAGCCATGTCGCCTATCTGGTCTGCGGCTTGATCGCGGTGGGGCTCACCTTCGTGCTGGCACGGCGGGTACGCATCCGTCCCGGCATGTTCATCATCCCCGATGCCGTGGGCCTTGCGCTGTTTACCGTGGTCGGCACCCAGATCGCGCTGGCGGAAGGCGCGCACTGGTTGTCGGCATCGATGCTCGGCGTGATCACCGGCGCCTTCGGCGGCATGCTGCGCGACATCCTGGTCAACGAGGTACCGCTGGTGATGCGGCCGGGCGTCCTGTATGTCACGGCATCGTGGCTCGGCGCGCTGGTGCTGGTCGGCGCCTTTCACCTGGGCTTCGGCGAAGCAGTCAGCGCGGTCGTCGGGGGAACGCTGGTACTCGGATTGCGCCTTGCTGCAATCCGCTTCCAGCTCAGTCTGCCGACCTACAAGTCGCGCTGACGAAAAGTCGGCGCTGGCGGGACGGCGCGGCGAGACCTACCTTCGCTCGCGGGTCGACGCAAACTCAGTCCTTCAACCCGCACTCGACGATCTTCGGTTGCAGGACGCGCAGGAGGTCGTGCGGATGCACGCCAACCAGATAGCCGCGCTGGCCGCCGTTGATATAGACCAGCGACAGGTCGAGGATGGTCTTTTCCATGCAGACCGGCAGCTTCTTCTTCGTGCCGAAGGGCGAGCAGCCGCCGACGAGATAGCCGGTGTGGCGATGCGCATCTTCTGGCGTGCAGGGCGCGACCTTCTTCACGCCAAGCTGGCGCGCCAACTCCTTGGTCGACACCTTGCGATCGCCGTGCATCAGCACAATCAGTGGCTTGCGGCTATCGTCCTCCATCACCAGCGTCTTCACAACGGCATGTTCGGCGACGTTCAACTCGCGCGACGAAACCTTCGTGCCGCCATGCTCCTCGTAGGGATAGGAATGGTTTGAATGCGCGATGCCGTTCTTGTGCAGGAACAGCGTCGCTGGCGTTTCGGGTGAATGGTTTTCGACTTTCATGAATATATTCTAGCCGCGTGGATGATGTTGGGCGTGTAATTCCTTGAGTCGCGCGCGGGCGACGTGGGTATAGATCTGCGTCGTCGAGATGTCAGCATGCCCCAGCAACAGCTGCACCACCCGCAAGTCGGCGCCGTGGTTGAGAAGATGCGTGGCAAACGCATGGCGCAGGACGTGTGGCGAGATGCGCTCGCGCTGGATGCCGGCGGCGACTGCGTATTTCTTGATCAGCGTCCAGGCCATCTGGCGCGTCATGCCCGCGCTGTTGCGGCGACCGGTGACAAAGACATAATCCGAGGCCAGGCCCTTGAGCAGCGCCAGCCGGCCCGCCTTTGTCCAGCGCACCAGCCACTCCGCGGCAACTTCGCCGAGGGGCACCAGTCGCTCCTTGCCGCCCTTGCCGAAAGTGCGTACCACGCGATCGTCAAGGCTGAGATTGAACAACTTCAAGCCGACCAGCTCCGAGACACGCAGGCCGGTAGCGTAGAGCAGTTCGAGCAGCGCGCGGTCGCGCAGGCCCAGCAAGGTGTCTACCTTCGGCGCGGCGAGCAGGTCCTCGACATTCTTCTCCGATAAGGTCTTGGGAAAACGCTCGGCCGCGACGGGCGGCTGAATGTTGAGCAGGGGGTCTACGCTGATGCGGCCCTGCTCGATGAGCCAGCGGTAGAAGCGGCGCAAGGCCGCCTGCAACCGCCGCAGCGTGGCGGGGCGCACCTTGTCGGCGCGGGTGTGCAGGTGGGCAAGATAGGCATCGATGTCCGCTTCGCCGGCATCTGGCAGCGCGACGCTGCGGCCGGCAAGCCAGCCGGCGAACAGCGCAATGTCGGAACGATAGGCGGCCAGCGTGTTCTTCGCGAGTCCGTCGGCGAGCCAGAGCGCGTCGACAAACTCATCGAGAATCTGGCTATCGGCTTCCTTCATGTTGAAGCAGCCAGCGCTTCACATCGAGCAGAAAACCACCGCGCTGACGTGCGAAGCCACCGAGACCCTGATTGGCCGCCACCACGCGGTGGCAGGGCACGACGAGGGGATACGGGTTGGCACCGCAGGCATTGCCTACGGCGCGCGGACTGCTGCTGACTGCCTTGGCGAGCTCACCATAGCTGCGCGTCTTGCCGGGCTTGATGGCAGCGATGCCCTTCCATACCTTGCGCTGGAAGGTCGTACCGGCCGGAGCGAGCGGCAGGCTGAAAACGTATTTCGGGTCTTTCAGATAAGCATGCAATTGACGCACGGCCGCCTGGGCCAGAGGTTGGCGGCCCGGCCGCTCGTCGCAGGGCGCGAGAAAATCGATGGCGATGATGGCTACGTCGTCGCTGCACACACCGAGGGAAAACCCCGGAAAGCTGACGATGGCGTCGTAGTCGGCGCCGCCGGGATGACTTTCAATCATGCTCTCACCTCCCCATTGCCGAAGACGATCCATTTCTGCGAGGTCAGGCCTTCGAGGCCGACCGGGCCGCGCGCGTGAAATTTGTCGGTCGAGATACCGATCTCGGCGCCGAGGCCGTATTCGAAGCCGTCGGCGAAACGCGTCGAGGCATTCACCATCACGCTCGCCGAATCGACCTCGCGCAGGAAACGCAGGGCGCGCGTGTAATCCTCGGTGACGATCGCCTCGGTGTGCGCCGACGAATACTTGTTGATGTGGGCGATGGCTTCATCCACGTCCGCCACCACCTTGCAGGAGATGATCGCCGCAAGGTATTCGGTGTAATAGTCTTCCTCGGTCGCCGCCTTGGCCTGCGGCACCAGCGCCTGCGTCTCGGCGCAGCCGCGAATCTCCACGCCTTTGGCAATGAGCATTGCGCCAAGTAGCGGCAGCAGCGCCGCGGCCACGGGACGCGCGACGAGCAATGATTCGGCCGTGTTGCAGGTGCCGAGGCGCTGGGTCTTGGCGTTCTCCAGAATCTTCAGCGCCTTGACCGGGTCGGCGGAAACATCGACATAAACGTGACAGTTGCCGTCGAGATGCTTGATGACCGGCACTCGGGCTTCTTTCGATATGCGTTCGATCAGCCCCTTGCCACCGCGCGGCACGATGACATCCACGAACTCGGGCATGGCGACGAGATGGCCCACCGCAGCGCGATCCGTGGTTTCGATCACCTGTACCGCCGTTTCCGGCAGGCCGGCGGCCGCGAGCCCGGCACGCACGCAGGCGGCGATCGCCTGATTGCAGCGAATCGCCTCCTTGCCGCCACGCAGGATCGCGGCATTGCCCGACTTGAGGCAGAGCGCCGCTGCGTCGGCAGTGACATTCGGGCGCGCTTCGTAGATGATGCCGACGACGCCCAGCGGCACACGCATCTTGCCGACCTGGATGCCGGTGGGGCGAAACTTCATGGCGGAAATCTCGCCAATCGGATCAGGCAACGCGGCAACCTGTTCGAGTCCCTGGGCCATCGCCTCGATGCTCTTGGCGGAAATGGTCAGGCGATCAAGCAGCGCCGGCGCCAGCCCGTTGGTACGCGCTTCAGCGACATCCTCTGCATTCGCGGCGAGCAGTTCGGCCTGGCGTGCACGGATGTCGGCGGCCATCGCCAGCAGTGCAGCATTCTTGGCGGCCGTCGATGCCCTCGCCATTGCCCGCGAGGCGGTGCGCGCCTGCTGGCCAAGGGTTTGCATATAGGTCTCGATATTCATGCGGGTACTTTTGTCAGTCTCAGTGCAAGTTGCAGGAACTCATCCCAGAGATCGCCTCTGGCCACGCCCTTGATGATGCGATCAATCCGCGCTGCATGCAAGAGGGCGGCACGACTGGCGCGGCTTCTCGCCTCCTGCGCCAGCACCCAGAGCACCAGCGGCGGTGCGGCATCCTCCGCCTTCAGGCCCTCGAGCGTACGGGCGCAGCGCGCGGTATCGCGCGCTTGCAAGGCACTCTTCAAATCGTCGATGTCGTAACGCGCGACGTTGAGCACGGCTGCGGAGACCTGCTGGAGCGTGAGCTGGCCGGGCGGGTAGAGCAGGCCGAGTTTCTGGATTTCCTGATGCGCGGCCAGCAAATTGCCTTCGACGTGCAGGGCGATGAATTCGAGCGCGTCGGGCGGGGCCGACTGCTGTTGCGTTGCGAGCCGGCGCGCGATCCACTGCGGCAGTTGCGCGGCTGCAGGGGCGTTGCATTCGATGCCGATGCCGGTCCCGACGAGGGCAACAAACCAGGCGACTTTCTTTGCGCGCCAGTCCATCTCGGGCAGGGTGATCAGGGTCAGCGTATCGGCGGGCAGTGCCTTGCAGTAGCGTTGCAGCGCCTCGCTGCCGTCGCGGCCTGGCTTGCCGGCAGGGATGCGCAGGTCGATCAGCGTGCGGCCGCCGAACAGCGACAGGTTGCCGGCGGCGTGGAACAGCTCTTCCCAGCGGAAGGTCGGGGTGACAACCAATACCGTGCGATCTTCGTAGCCCTGCTTGCGTGCGCCGGCACGCAATGCGTCGCCGGCCTCGATGGTCAGGAGCGGATCGTCGCCATGCAGCACGTACAACGGCTGCAGCGGCTTTTCGAGATGGGCGGCAAGCTGTTCGGGGCGCAGTTGCACGGCATGCTCAACTCTTGATGGAACGGCTGCTGGCAGACAGCCGGCGCAGCAACTGCTGGACCAGATCCTGCTGCATTTCGCGCAAGATAATCGTTTCTTCCGCTTCCTTGGCGAAGATGCGGGTGTCGTCGAAGGTCATGTCGCGCTGCAGGACAATCTGGCCCATGGGCAGAAGCTCCTTGCCCTGGGCATCCTGGATGCGATAGGAGAAGGTGCGCGTAAGCTGGAGTTCACGCACCAGGCCCGTGGCACTCAAAGACAGGATGCTTTTGTGCTGGTCGTTGCGCAGGATGACAAGCGAAGCACTGGCCTGCTTGGCGTCGGTGATGACCTTCGTCTGCGAGCCGGCCTCGATGCCACGCTTGATCTGGAAGTACAGCTCGCTGTTTTCGGGCAGGCTGATGTGGAGCGTCTCCCAGGGCAGGTTGTAGCTGCCGCGCAGCTGGAAGCCGCAGGCGGAAAGGATGCCGGCGCACAGGATGGCAACGAGGTAGGCAAGCGGGCTGCGCATACTCTGTCCTTTCATCACACCACGATATTGACGAGTCGGCCGGGCACGACGACGACCTTCTTCGCCGGTTTGCCCTCCATGAACTTCTGCGCGGCTTCGCTGGCCAGCGCGACGGCTTCGATCGCCGTCCTGTCAGCGCCGACTTTTACCTTGAGGCTGCCGCGCAGCTTGCCATTCACCTGCAGCACCAGTTCCTGCTCGTCCTGCACCAGCGCTTCCTCCAGGGGTTCCGGCCACGGTGCGGCAAGAATGTCCTGGCCATAGCCGAGTTCGATCCACAGTGCATGGGTCATGTGCGGGGCGATGGGCGAGAGGACGCGCAGCAGGATGCCGAAGCCTTCGCGCGCATGCGGGTCGGCCGGTGCCTTCTCCAGCGCGTTGAGCATCTTCATCGTCGCCGAGGCGACGGTATTGAACTGCAGCTTGCCGAGGTCGTAGTTGGCCTGCTTGAGCAGCAGATGGATTTCGCGGCGCAACCCATCGGCTTCAGCGGCTGCCGTTTGCGATTTCAGCGCATGGCCGAAGCTCCACACCCGCTTCATGAAGCGGTAGGCGCCCTCGACGCCACTGTCCGACCATTCGAGCGTCTGCTCGGGTGGCGAGGCGAACATCATGAAGAAGCGCGCAGTGTCGGCACCGTATTGTTCGATGAGCGACTGCGGATCGACGCCGTTGCGCTTGGACTTCGACATGGTGCCGACGCCGCCGTAATCGATGGCCGAGCCGTCCGTCTTGAGGGTCGCACCGGTGACATGGCCCGCCTCGTCACGCACCAGTCCGACCTCCTCGGGCGCGAAATACTCGATGCCGCCCTTGGCGGTGCGCCGGCTGAAGATGTGGTTGAGCACCATGCCCTGCGTCAGCAGGTTGGCAAATGGTTCAAATTGCTCGTCCTGCTTGACCAATCCCAGATCACGCATCACCTTGGTCCAGAAGCGCGAGTAGAGCAGGTGCAGGATGGCGTGTTCGATGCCGCCGATGTACTGGTCGACCGGCATCCAGTATTGCGTGCCGGCGTCGACCATTTTGTCGTTGGCAGTGCGCGTCGCGGCATCGACCGCATAGCGCGCGTAGTACCAGCTTGAATCGACGAAGGTGTCCATCGTGTCGGTTTCCCGGCGTGCCGCCCCGCCACATTTGGGACAGGCGCAATTCAGGAAATCGGCGCGCTTGTTGAGCGGGTTGCCGGAGCCGTCGGGCACGCAGTCTTCAGGCAGCGTCACCGGTAACTGGTCGTCCGGCACCGGCACCGAGCCACAGGCATCACAGTGAATGATCGGGATCGGGCAACCCCAGTAGCGCTGGCGCGAAACGCCCCAGTCGCGCAACCGGAACTGCACTTTCTTTTCGCCGAGGCCTTTGGCCGCAAGATCGGTGGCAACGGCGGCGGTCGTGGCTTCGTAACTCAGGCCGTCGTATTTGCCGGAATTGACGCAGACGCCGCGCTGCTTGTCGGCATACCACTCCTGCCAGCCGTCCAGAGAAAAGTGCTCGCCTTCAACCGCGATCACCTGCGTGATGGTCAGACCGTACTTCTTGGCGAAGGCGAAGTCGCGCTCGTCGTGCGCAGGCACGCCCATCACCGCGCCGTCGCCGTAGCTCATCAGCACGTAGTTGCCGACCCAGACCTCGACCTTGGCGCCGGTGAGCGGATGCTCGACGCAGATGCCGGTCGGCATGCCCTTCTTTTCCATCGTCGCCATGTCGGCTTCCATCACCGAGCCATGCTTGCATTCGTCGATGAAGGCGGCGAGTTGCGGGTTGTTCTTTGCCGCGTGCGCGGCCAGCGGATGTTCGGCGGCGACCGCGCAGAAGGTCACGCCCATGATGGTGTCGGCACGCGTGGTGAACACCCACATCAGATCTCGCTTTCCGTCGAGCTCATAGGGGAAGGCGAAGCGCACGCCGGTGCTCTTGCCGATCCAGTTGGCCTGCATGGTCTTGACGCGTTCGGGCCAGCCGGGCAGCGTGTCGAGCGCCGCCAGCAACTCGTCGGCGTACTGCGTGATGCCGAGGTAGTAGCCGGGTATCTCGCGTTTCTCGACGATGGCACCGGTGCGCCAGCCGCGCCCTTCGATGACCTGCTCGTTGGCGAGCACGGTCTGGTCCACCGGGTCCCAGTTCACCGTTTGCGTCTTCTTGTAGGCGATGCCTTTTTCGAGCATGCGCAGGAACAGCCACTGGTTCCACTTGTAGTACTCGGGCCGGCAGGTCGCCAGCTCGCGCTCCCAGTCGATGGCGAAACCGAGCGACTGGAGCTGCTGCTTCATGTAGGCGATGTTGTCGTAGGTCCACTGCGCCGGCGGCACCTTGTTCTGGATCGCGGCATTCTCGGCAGGCAGGCCGAAAGCATCCCAGCCCATCGGCTGCAAGACGTTGAATCCGCGCATCTTGTGCGAGCGCGCGAGCACGTCGCCGATCGTGTAGTTGCGCACATGGCCCATGTGCAGCTTGCCCGAGGGATAGGGGAACATCGACAGGCAATAGTACTTCGGCTTGCTGGCATCTTCGCGCACATTGAAGGCGCGCGTGGTCTTCCAGTGGGCCTGCGCGGCCTGCTCGATCTCGTTGGGCTGGTATTTTTCCTGCATGGCCGGGAGGCAATAAGCGTGATTCGACAAGACCGCGAATTATACGCGCCGGCCTCCCGGCACCGGGGTTTCAGCCGAACTGGATTGGCTGTATCTGGCGCCAGCCACGCGCGGCATTCAGGCTCAGCGCATCCAGAACGGTCAGCGGCGCCTGCCACACGCGCTTGTTGAAGCGCGTCCAATGGCGCCAGCCGAAGGAAGCGGCATCCTCGCGCAGACTTTCGGCGGCGACGAGTTCGTGCAACCGGTTCATCGCGACGGCCCAGCAGGCGGGCGTTTCCGTTTCGCCGGTAGTGCTTTCGGCATGGCGCAAAGCGGTCTGCCAGAGGATCTCGGCACGGCGCAGGGAAATGCCGGCCTGACTGGCCAGCCAGGGCAATAATTTTGGGCTGAAATGCGTCGTCTTCATGGGCGACTCCTTTCGGTTAAGCGTATTTGCTTTGTGTGCATTCTACGCGGTATTGTTGCACTGCAACATTCATGTGGGTGAGATGGGGAATGCCGGCAGAAGTTCAATGCCCACATATAACGGGGTGTAGACTGCGCCCTGCCAATCGCCTTGGCCAGCCTACTTAAATCATTGAATATACTAGATAAACTTAACGAACCGCAGCTCGCTGCCGTTACCCTGCCGCCCCAGCACGCCCTGATTCTGGCAGGTGCTGGTTCAGGCAAGACGCGCGTGCTGACGACCCGTATCGCCTGGCTGATTTCGACCAGCCAGGTCAGTCCGCAAAGCCTGCTCGCCGTCACCTTCACCAACAAGGCAGCCAAGGAAATGCTCGCGCGCCTGTCGACGCTGTTGCCAATCAATGTGAAGGGCATGTGGATTGGCACTTTCCACGGGCTGTGCAACCGGATGCTGCGCGCGCACTATCGCGATGCCGGCCTGCCCCAGCTTTTCCAGATTCTCGACAGCGCGGACCAGCTGGCGGCGGTGAAACGGCTATTGAAATCGCTGAATGTCGATGACGAAAAGTTTCCGCCACGCGAAATGACCTGGTTCATCAACGCACAGAAGGAAGCCGGGCTGCGCGCCAATGCGGTGGAAGCCTGGGATGACTGGACCAAGAAGCGCGTCGGGATCTATGAAGCCTATGAAGCGCAATGCCAGCGCGAAGGTGTGGTCGATTTCGCCGAACTGCTGTTGCGCTGTTATGAGTTGCTCGAACGCAACGAGCCGCTGCGCCGGCATTACCAGGAGCGCTTCCGCCATATCCTCGTTGACGAGTTCCAGGACACCAACAAACTGCAATACCGCTGGCTCAAGCTATTGGCGGGTGAAGGCGCGGCCCTGTTTTGCGTCGGCGATGACGATCAAAGCATCTATGCCTTCCGCGGCGCGGATGTCGGCAACATGCGCGATTTCGAGCGCGAATTCAAGGTAACCAACCTGATCCGCCTCGAACAGAACTACCGCTCGCACGGCAACATCCTCGACGCGGCCAACGCCATCATCCAGAACAATCCCTCGCGCCTCGGCAAGAACCTGTGGACCGAAGCCGGCAGTGGCGAGCCGCTGCGCGTGCATGAGTCCTACTCCGATGGCGACGAGGCGCGTTTCATCGTCGAGGAGGTCAAGGCCCTGTCGCGCGATGGTCATGCCCGTGCCGAAATCGCTCTGCTCTATCGCAGCAACGCGCAAAGCCGTGCGCTTGAGCATGCGTTGTTCAACGCCGGCCTGCCCTACCGCGTCTATGGCGGACTGCGCTTCTTCGAGCGTGCCGAAATCAAGCACGCACTCGCTTACTTGAGATTGATCGCCAACGCCAACGATGACACGGCTTTTGCCCGGGTGGTGAATTTCCCGACGCGCGGCATCGGGGCGCGCAGCATCGAAGCCCTGGCCGATGCCGCCAAAGCGCAGGGCAGCAGCCTGCACGCGGCGATTTCGCAGGTCACGGGTGCCGGCGGGGCCAAGCTTGCCGCCTTCGCCGCACTGATCGTCAGGCTGCGCGATGCCGCTCACCTGCCCTTGCCGGAACTCGTCGAACACGTGCTCGACCTCTCCGGACTCCGCACGCACTACCAAAACGAGAAGGAAGGCCAGGAACGGCTGGAAAACCTGGCCGAACTGGTGAATGCCGCCGCCGGTTTTATTGCCGAAGAAGGTGTGGCGGGCGAGGAGGGTGAACTATCCGTCGACCTGGCGGCCTTTCTGGCCCACGCCTCGCTCGAAGCCGGCGAACACCAGGCCGGCGAGGGCGACGATGCACTGCAACTGATGACCGTGCATTCGGCCAAGGGCCTCGAATTCAACATCGTCTTCATCTGCGGGCTGGAGGAGGGTCTGTTTCCACACGAGAACAGCATCGCCGAGAAGAACGGTCTTGAAGAAGAGCGCCGGCTGATGTATGTCGCCGTCACGCGCGCCCGGCAACGCCTCTACCTGTGCCACGCACAGACGCGCATGCTGCATGGCCAGACACGCTACAACCTGCCTTCGCGCTTCATCGACGAAATTCCCGCCGAGCTGCTGAAGTTCCTGACAGCTCGGGCTGGCAAGGCGGGCTTTGCCGTCCCGCCATCACCGACTTTTTCCGCCGCGCCGCGTCGCAGCGAAAGCGGTGGTTTTCAAATCGGGCAGAACGTCATGCATGCAAAGTTTGGCCTTGGCGTGATCGTCAATGCCGAGGGCGGCGGTGCTGATGCACGCGTGCAGATCAACTTCGGCAACGCCGGCATGAAATGGCTGGCGCTGTCGGTGGCCAAACTGGAAGCGGCCTGAGGAAAGTCGGTGCTGGCGGGACGGCAGTCGGGCAGGTTCAGGCGCGCTTCTTCTGCCGCGATGCGGCCTTGCGCTTGCCGTGCAGGGTGTCGAACAAACCCTCGAACTCCCGCGTCACCTTGTGGCGCGCGTCGAGGTGAATCAGCGGCCTGGCCTGCTGGTGTGATTCCTTGATCTTCACCGAAGCCGAGAGGTAGGGCTCGAGCACCGGCAGTTTTTCCTCGCGCAGCGCCTGCACCATCTGCTGCGGCAGGCTGGCCCGCGACTGGAACTGGTTGACGACGATGCCTTCGACCTCCAGGGTGGCGTTGTGGTCGGCACGGATCTCGGCGACATTGTCAAGCAGCGTGTAGAGCGCGCGACGCGCAAACTCATCGCAATCGAAGGGGATCAGGCAACGATCGGCCGCGATCAGCGCGGAGCGTGTATAGAAGTGCAGCGCCGGCGGCGTATCGATCCAGATTTCGTCGAAATCGAGCGCATCGAGTGCTTCCTTCAGTTTGTAGATCTTGTAGCGCGATTCGAGCTTGGCCTGCAATTCTTCCAGCGCAGCATCGGCCGGCATGATCGAGAGGTTGGCGAAGGGCGTGGCGTGGATGAAAGCCTCGGTGGCCTTCGGACGCAGCTTGAAGTTGAGCATCTGGTCAAAAAACTCGGTGACCGTGGGTTCGGCCCTCGGCGGCGGCTTCCCCCAGCAGGTAACGGGTCGAGTTGGCCTGGGGATCGAGATCGACCACTAGCGTGCGTGCGCCGCGCGCGGCAGCGATGGCGGCGAGATTACAAGCGATGGTGCTCTTGCCGACACCACCCTTCTGGTTGAAAACGACGCGTTTCATGGCAATTTACAGGTTGCGGGAGGGTCAATTGTCGCATACCCATCGTGCCGGCATTTGTCAGGCGGGCGGAGTAAGATTGCGTCTCTGAATTGTCTGAATGACGACCATGAGCGCAGAGCAAAATGAGGCGGGCGAAGAAGGCAAGGATCTCGCGGCGGCGGCCCTCGAATACCATGCCAGCCCCACGCCGGGGAAAATCTCCGTCGTCCCGACCAAGGGCCTGACCAACCAGCGCGACCTTGCGCTGGCCTATTCACCGGGCGTCGCCGCCGCCTGCAACGCCATCGTCGCCGACCCGACACAGGCCAGCCGCCTGACCTCGCGCGCCAACCTGGTCGGCGTCGTCACCAACGGCACGGCCGTGCTGGGGCTGGGTAACATCGGCCCGCTTGCCGCCAAGCCGGTAATGGAGGGCAAGGCCGTCCTGTTCAAGAAGTTCGCCGGCATCGACGTTTTCGACATCGAGCTGGAAGAGCGCGATCCGGAAAAGCTGATCGACATGATCGCGGCCATGGAGCCAACCTTCGGCGGCATCAACCTCGAAGACATCAAGGCGCCCGAGTGCTTCTACATCGAGGCCAAACTGCGCGAGCGCATGAAGATTCCGGTGTTCCACGACGACCAGCACGGCACGGCCATCGTCGTCGGTGCCGCCGTCCTCAACGGCCTCAAGCTCATTGGCAAGAAGATTGAAGAGGTGAAGCTCGTCACCTCTGGCGCCGGCGCCGCCGCGCTGGCCTGCCTCGACCTGCTGGTGAATCTTGGCGTCCGGATCGAGAACATCTGGGTCACCGACATCAAGGGCGTGGCTTACGAGGGTCGCGTCGAGGACATGGACCCGATCAAGGCGCGCTACGCCAAGAAGACCGCCGCGCGCACGCTGGCGGAAGTGATCGAGGGTGCGGATATTTTTCTCGGCCTGTCAGCCGGCGGCGTGCTGAAGAAGGAAATGGTGGCCAAAATGGCCGCGCGGCCGTTGGTTCTCGCGCTCGCCAACCCGACGCCGGAAATCTTGCCCGAGGACGTGCGTGCGGTGCGCGACGACGCCATCATGGCCACCGGCCGTTCGGACTACCCGAACCAGGTCAATAACGTGCTGTGCTTCCCCTTCATCTTCCGCGGCGCACTCGACGCCGGCGCGACAACGATCACCGAGCAGATGAAGCTCGCCGCCGTGCGCGCGATCGCCGAGCTTGCGCAGGCCGAGGCCTCGGACGTGGTGGCGATGGCCTATGGCGATGAGGCGCTCGCCTTCGGCCCGGAATACCTGATCCCCAAGCCCTTCGATCCGCGCCTGATCGTCAAGATCGCGCCCGCCGTGGCACAGGCCGCGGCCGATTCCGGCGTGGCGATGCGTCCGGTTGCCGATCTGGCGGCCTATCGCGACCAGCTCAACGACTTCGTGTATCACTCCGGCTTCGTCATGAAGCCGGTCTTCGCCGCAGCCAAGCAGGCACCGCGCCGCGTGGTCTATTGTGAGGGCGAGGAGGAGCGCGTCTTGCATGCCATACAGGCCGTGCGGGACGAAGGCCTCGCCCAGCCAGTGCTGATCGGCCGGCCGGACGTGATTGACATGCGCATCCAGCGCGCCGGCCTGCGCATCCGTGCCGGCATCGATTTCGAGATCGTCAATCCGGATTCGGACGCCCGCTACCGCGACCTGTGGATGGATTACCACCTGCTGATGGGCCGCAAGGGTGTCACGCAGGAAATGGCCAAGCAGCTACTGCGTTCCGATACCACGCTGATCGGCGCGATGCTGCTGAGGCGCGGGGATGTCGATGCGATGCTCTGCGGCATGGTCGGCCGTCATGCACAGCATCTGCACCATATCCGCGAGGTGATCGGTTTGAAGGAGCGGGCCCACTGCTTCGCCGCGATGAATCTGCTGCTGCTGCCGCGCCACACGCTCTTCATCTGCGATACCTACATCAACGAGGACCCGAACGCCGAGTTGATCGCCGACCTGACGCTGATGGCCGCGGAGGAAGTACGCCGTTTCGGTGTTGCACCCAAGGTGGCGCTGCTGTCCCACTCGAATTTCGGCAGCGTACCCTCCAACGCGACACGCAAGATGGGCCGCGCCCTCGAAATCATCACCGCGCGCGCGCCAGAACTCGAAGTCGATGGCGAAATGCATGGCGATGCCGCCATCAACGAGGAAATCCGCGACCGCCACTACCCCGCCAGCCGCCTCAAGGGCGGTGCCAACCTGCTGATCATGCCGAATGTCGACGCCGCCAATATTTCCTTCAACCTGTTGAAGGAAACCAACGGCGAAGGTATCACCGTCGGCCCGATCCTGCTCGGCGCGGCCCAGCCCGTGCATATCCTCACCCCAACCGCCACGGTACGGCGGCTGGTGAACATGACCGCGCTGGCGGTCGTCGACGCGAACCATCTCCGCAACTGAAGCAAGGGAGCCTGCCATGAGTCACGCGATCCGTATTTACGAAACCGGCGGCCCGGACGTGATGCGCTGGGAAGAAGTCGGCGCTGGCGAGACGGCGGAATTGCTGCCCGGCGAGGCACGCGTGCGCCATGCCGCCGTCGGGCTCAATTTCATCGACATCTATTTCCGCAGCGGGCGCTATCCGCTCCAGCTACCCAGCGGCCTCGGGCTCGAAGCCGCGGGCGTGGTCGAGGCGGTGGGCAGCGCGGTGGCGGACATCCAGCCGGGTGATCGCGTGGCCTATGCCGGCGGCCCGCCGGGGGCGTATGCCGAAGTGCGCAAGCTGCCCGCCGACCGGCTGGTCAGGTTGCCGGACAGCATCGACTTCAAGACCGCCGCCGCGATGATGCTGCAGGGCATGACCGCGCAATACCTGTTGCGCCGTACCTATCGGGTACAGGCAGGTGACACGATCCTGATCCAGGCAGCGGCCGGCGGAGTCGGCCTGATTGTCTGCCAGTGGGCGAAGGCGCTCGGCGCGACAGTAATCGGCACCGTGAGCTCGGATGAAAAGGCCGCACTGGCGAAGGCCCACGGCTGCGATCATCCAATTGTCTATACGCGCGAGAACTTCGTCGAACAGGTGAAACAGATCACCGGGGGCGACGGCGTTCCGGTCGTGTATGACTCGGTCGGCGCCGATACTTTCATGAAGTCGCTCGACTGCCTGCGCCCGCTGGGCATGATGGTCACCTTCGGCCAGTCGGCGGGGCCGGTGGCGCCGGTGGATACGCAAGAACTGTCGAAGCGCGGCTCGCTGTTCCTGACGCGCCCTTCGCTGTTCACCTATGTCGCCAAACGCGCCGACCTGCTCGCCAGCGCGCAGGAACTGTTTGCCGTGGTGGCCGACGGCAGGGTGAAAATCGAGGTCAACCAGACCTATGCGCTGAAGGATGCCGCACAGGCGCACCGCGACCTGGAGGCACGCAAGACCACCGGCTCCACAATTCTGTTGCCATGAGTGCTGCCTGACATGCAAAGTTTCATGATCGCCAATCCGAAGGGTGGCGTCGGCAAGAGCACGCTGGCCACCAACCTGGCCGGCTGGCTGGCGCAACACGGTCAGCGCGTCATGCTCGGCGACATCGACCGCCAGCAATCCTCGCGCGCCTGGCTGCAACTACGGTCGCCCGGACAACCCCAGATCGCCTCCTGGGAAATATTGCCCGGCGAACCGGCGCGGCCACCCAAGGGCATCACGCACGTGGTACTCGACACGCCGGCGGGACTGCACGGCAAGAAGCTCGTTCATGTCCTGAAGATGGTCGATCGGGTGATCGTGCCACTCGCCCCTTCGCTTTTCGACATCCTCGCCACGCGCCATTTCCTCGACGAGTTGCTGGAAGAGCGGCATATCCGCAAGCATCGGGTCGAAATCGCCGTAGTCGGCATGCGCGTCGATGCACGTACCCGTGCGGCCGTCGAACTGGAGCGTTTTCTCGTGAATACCGGCCTGCCGGTGATTGCCCATCTGCGCGACACGCAAAATTATGTGCAGGCCGCCGCGCACGGCCTGACGATCTTCGATCTGCCCGCTTCGCGTGCCGCCCAGGATTGGGAGCAGTGGGCACCGATCCTGCGCTGGATCGACTTGCCTAAAGCAGACCGTGCACCATCTTCGCCAATAGCAGCAGGATGACGCCGGCGAAGATTTTCTTGAGCGTCGCCACGGGCAGGCTATGTGCGGCCTTCGCGCCGAACGGCGCGGCGAGCATGCTCGTCACCACGCACGCTGCCAGCGCCGGCAGATAGACGTAGCCGAAGCTGCCCGGCGGCAAATTGGCCGCTCCGCTGCCGCCCACCAGATAGCCTGCCGTGCCGGCGACGGCAATGGGCAGTCCGATGGCCGCCGATGTACCGATCGCGTCATGCATTTTTATGTTGCACCAGGTCATGAAGGGCACGGACAGGGAGCCGCCGCCGATGGCGACCAGCGCAGAAACTGCACCGATGCCGCTGCCGACGACGAACATGCCGACCGGACCCGGCAGCTGACGCGAAGGTTTTGGCTTGATGTTCGCCAGCATCTGGAAGGCGACATAGCTCATGAACACGGTGAAAAAGATGGCCAGCGGTCGGGTCGGAATCAGGCTGGCCAGTTGCGCGCCGGCGAAGGTGCCGACCAGGATGCCCGGCGCGATGATTTTCACGATCGGCCAGCGCACCGCACCATGGCTGTGATGGGCGCGCAGGCTGGAGATCGAGGTGAAGACGATGGCCGCCATCGATGTGCCGAGCGCCAGATGCATCAGGTGCGTATCGGCGAAACCCTGCGCGACGAACATCAGTGCCAGTACCGGCACCATGATCGCACCGCCGCCGACACCCAGCAGACCGGCGAAAAAACCCGCCACCACCCCCAGCACCAGGTAACCCAATATCCAGATCATTTGATGAGCTTCCGGACGACAAAATCCCATTCCGCCGGATCGACCGGCGTGATCGACAGGCGGTTGCCGCGCGCCAGCGCGCGCATGTGCGCGAGTTCGGGTTGAGCGCGCAGCTCATCCAACCCGATCAGGCGCGTCTTCTTGACGATACGCACATCGACATTCACCCAGCGCGGGTTTTCCGGCGTTGACTTCGGGTCGTAATAGGGGCTGGCCGGATCGAACTGCATGCGGTCAGGATAGGCCAGTTGTGCCACCGCGGCGAGCCCGGCAATGCCTGGCTGCGGGCAGGAGGAGTGATAGAAGAACACGCCATCGCCGACCTTCATCTGGTCACGCATGAAATTGCGCGCCTGGTAGTTGCGCACGCCCCACCAGTTGACGGTCTGGTTCGGCATCGCCAGCACGGCGTCGATGCCCACCACGGACGGCTCGCTTTTCATCAGCCAGTAGCGCACGTCGCTGCTCCGCAAAAAAACGCGGCCATCGAAATAGCCGCGTGTGTTGGGTTCCCCGCAGTGCCGTTTGGCCAGCATCCTGAACCTGGGTTCAGAGAGGTCGCGTTCCTGCCGCTTCAGGTGCACTCAACGAGGAGTGCTCACAACGGCGGCGTCAATGGGCGGCAACCGATGCACATGCACATTGGTTCAAGGAATGTAGGGCCTTGGCGAACACCGCAGGGAATTCTTTAAACTGCTTGAAACATCAACCGGCGCAACCCGCTCCGCGTGCAGTCAGAACAACTTTTCCTGCGGGGCCAGCACAGCATCCAATCGCGTTTCGATGTTTTTTATTCTACGCCGCGACTCTTCGGCGTCAATCGGTATTTCAGCTATCCCCGCAGCTGTCTGTTGACGCGCCGCGTTCAGCTCGTGGGCCAGGTTGAGCGCTGTCATCACAGCCAGTCGCTCGCCGGTGCTCTTGGTCGCCTTGGCGATATCACCCATGCGCTCATTCAGCAGTTCGGCAGCCGCCTGAAGGGATTCCACCTCTTCCGGCACGCAAGCGACGCGGAAGTCGCGCCCTTGTATCTTGATGTCCAAAGTACTCGTCATTCCGGGGGCAATCTATCCATCAATCCTTCGATGCGCGTACGTGCGGTCGTCATGCGCTCCGTGAGGCCCAGCTTTTCTTCTTCGAGCTCCCCGACGCGATCGCGCAGCCGATGGTTATCAGCGCGCAGCGCCTCACACACCGCGATGATCTGGTCTACTTTCTTTTCGAGGCCGCTGAGTTGGTCGTTCATGGCCGCGAAGTTTGTTGTAAAAGCGGTTTAAGGTCAAGCAGTTCGCGTTTGTTTTGAAGGCTTCGCCGCAAAAGCGTGGCAGGAAAATGTCGGCGCTGGCGATACGGCAATCAAGCGGCAGTGCTTATAATCCGCGCCATTCGTTCGCGGTGCCTGCGATGCCGATCCGGCATCCGGGTGAAACGGGAAACAGGTGAGTTTCTAGCAAACAATGCCTGTGCTGCCCCCGCAACGGTAAGGAAGTGCGGCGGCTCCAACGGCCACTGGGATCAATCCTGGGAAGGCGGAGCCGCAAGACTTCTGAGCCCGGAGACCGGCCACGGACGATCCAGTGAATGCGCTGCGGGGTGCGGTGCGTCGGCGCTCTGCCGCCGCTCCCACCCCCTGCGTATTCGTGTTCCGTTGCAACGGCCATGCGGGGACGCTGGCCGCACAGGGAGTCTTTCAATGACCATCCGCCTTGCACGCACGGCCCTCGCCGTCGCGCTTTCCATTGCTTTTCAACCCGCCTTTGCCACCACCGATGATGAGGCAGCCATCGTCGTCACGGCGACACGCATTGCGACCCGCATCAATGAACAGCTCGCCGATGTAACTGTCATCGACCGCGCACAGATCGAAGCCGCCGGCGCGACGACCCTGCCACAGATCCTGGCCATGCAGCCGGGCATACAAATCGCCCCGCAAGGAGGCCCCGGCAAAGTTGCAGACACCTTCATTCGCGGCACCAGTTCGGGCCATACGCTGCTGCTCGTCGATGGCGTACCCTTGGGCTCGGTGACGCTGGGTGCAGCCACGGCAGCTCTCGCCAACTTGCCGCTTCAGCAGATTGAGCGCATCGAAATATTGCGTGGGCCGGCGTCGAGCCTCTATGGCTCGGACGCTATCGGCGGCGTGATCCAGATTTTCACTCGCAAGGGCGAGGGGCCGGCAACACCTGAAGCCTTTGCCGGATACGGCAGCTACGGCACCACGCAGTTGGCAGCCGGATTCTCGGGCAGTACAGAGGTGTTTTCCTACAGCTTGCGTGCAACGGAGTTTACGAGCCGCGGCTTCAATATCGCCTCCGACACCGCGCGCTTCCAGCAAGCCAACTTTGGTGCCCCTCCCAATCCCGATGCGGATGGCTATCGAAATACCTCGTGGAGCGGCCAATTCGCCTTTCGCCCGGCACAGGGCCATGAGATCGGCGCAACGCTCTTGACCGCCGACAGCCGCAACCGTTTCGACAGTACCGGCGATCCCCTGCTTGACGCGCACAACGATGACCTGACATCGGCCTGGACGATCTACTCCCGCAACCGCTTTGATCCGTCATGGACGTTGACCCTGCGTTATGGCGAATCCAGGGATCGCTCGCGCACCTGGGATTTCGACTGGAATGTGTTCGCGCCCGGCTGGAGCCTGTACCAGACCACACAGAAACAATGGACCTGGCAAAACGAACTGAAGCTGCCCATCGGCATGCTGCTCGCCGCTTATGAACACCTCGACCAAGCGGTCGATGCGACGACGAATTACACAGTCAAGGAGCGCACGGTGCGTTCGCTGATCCTCGGGTACCGGGGTCGCCTCGGCGCACATTCCTGGCAGTTCTCGCAGCGCATCGATGACAACTCGCAATTCGGCAGCAAGACGACAGGCAGCCTTGCCTACGGCTACCAGATCAACGCCGCATGGCAGGCACGCGCAGCCTACGGCACCGCATTCAAGGCCCCCACGTTCAACCAGCTCTATTGGCCGAACACAGGTTTTGGCGGCGGTAACCCGGACCTTTCCCCAGAGACGGCGAAAAACAAGGAGTTCGGTCTCGTTTGGCGACAGGATGGAACGCGGGTGAGTCTCACGCATTTCGATAATCGCATCCGCAATCTGATCGCAGGTTGGCCGCCGGTCAATGTGGGCCTCGCCCGTATCAAGGGGGAGCAGGTGGCGTTCGAGCAGACGCAGGGCGCCTGGTCGGCCCAGGCGAGCATCGACCTGATGCAACCCATCAACGAAGTGACGGGCGCGCGGCTGCAACGGCGCGCGGCCCAACTCGGCAAGGCGCGCATCGCCTATGCGCCCGAACCATGGGGCGTCGGCGCAGAGCTCACCGCCGTGGGCGAGCGCTATGACACGACGACGCAGACCCGACCACTCGCACGCTATGAAGTCATCAATCTGTTTGGCCATTACCGGCTTGGTCACGACCTCACGCTCGAAGGACGCATCGACAACCTGCTCGACAAGAAATATGAGACGGCCTGGGGCTATGCCAATCCCGGCGCAAGTCTTTTCGTCGGTGTGCGTTATGCACCGAAATAAATCTGTGCTGCCCGGGCTCTGCCATGCCTGAGCCGATCCCCGGCGGTGCGCGTTCCGGAAACTCGGCGCTGGCGGGACGGCGTATGTTCTGGCTGTTCCCGGCCTGCGTGTTCCTGTTCAGTCTGTGGGTCGCACCGGTCCGTGCCGAGATTGCCGTCACCGACGACGCGGGCAACCGCGTCGTCCTGCGCCGTCCGGCGCAACGTATCGTCAGCCTGGCACCGCATCTCACCGAGCTGCTGTTCGCCGCCGGGGCCGGCGACCGGGTAATCGCCACCGTGGAATATTCGAACTTTCCCGCAGCGGCAAAATCTTTGCCGCGCATCGGCAGCCACGCCGCTTTCGACCTGGAGCGCATCGCGGCGCTCAAGCCGGATCTCATTGTCGCCTGGGGCAGCGGCAACTCTCCCGGCCAGGTAAAGCAGGTTGCAAGACTCGGCATGCCGGTCTTCGTCAGCGAGCCGCGGCGGCTCGAAGACATCGCGCCGAGTCTGGAACGCCTCGGCGCGCTGGCGGGCACGGCGGATACGGCCCGTGCGGCGGCGCTGGCGTTCGAGGCCCGGCGCGCGACGCTTGCCGCCCGCCATGCTGGCAAGCGCACGGTCAGCGTGTTCTACGAGATCTGGAACCAGCCGCTGATGACGGTCGGCGGCGACCATATCATCAGCGCGGTGCTGGCGCTGTGCGGCGGTCGCAACAGCTTCGTCGCGCTGACACAGCCGGCGGCGACGATCGGGCGGGAAGCCGTACTGCGTGCCGATCCCGAGGTCATCGTCGCCAGCGGCATGGGCGAGGAACGTCCCGAGTGGCTCGATGCCTGGCGGCAATGGCCGCAACTGGCGGCAGTGCAGCGCAACAACCTGTTTTTCGTCCCGCCTGACCTGCTCCAGCGCCACACGCCACGCATCCTCGACGGCGCCGAGCGACTTTGCGCGGCACTCGACACGGCGCGCCAGCGTAACGATCAGCGCGGCAAGTAGGCGATGCCGGCGGGCGTATCGACGGCGATGACTGGGTGGCGATAAAGCCGCGTCAGCACCTCGGCGGAAAGCATGTCGGCCACCGGCCCGGCGCACCACTTGCCGTCGCCGAACAACAGCAGCGCGTGGCTGCAGTAACGTGCCGCGAGATTCACGTCATGCAGCGTCATCATCAGCGTGCGCCCGTCCCAACCGATCAGCAGGTCCATGAAGGCGATCTGCTGATGGAGGTCGAGATGCGAAGTCGGTTCGTCGAGCAGGCAGAGCGGCACCTCCTGCGCCAGTAGCGCCGCGAGGGCAAGCCGGCGGCGTTCCCCGCCCGACAGCATGGTCGCGCGCCGTGTCGCAATACCCGGTATGTCCGCGAGCCCGACGGCCGCCAGCGCGGTATGGGCCAACGCGAGATCGTGCGCGCTCTCGGCCTGCCACCAGTCGAGATGGGGCAGGCGGCCAAGCAGCGCGACATCGAGCGCGGTGGATTCCGGGTCGCTGATGTGGAAGCTGTCCTCCTGCGTCATCAGCCCGAGGCGCAGCGCGCGGGTGCGCGGCGCCATGCCGGCCAGCGGTACGCCGTCGAGCCATAGCGCACCGCTATCCGGGGCGCGCAGCCCGGCGAGGGTGGACAGCAGCGTGGTTTTGCCGACGCCATTCACGCCGAGAATCGCCCAGCGGCTGCCGGACTCGATGCCGAGATCGAGATCGCGGCAGACATTCTGGCCACCGATGCTCACCGCAAGCTGGCGCGTTTCAAGCTTCACTGGCTTCACTTGTTGCCTCGCGCCAGCAACCAAAGGAAGGCCGGCGCACCGAGCGCGGCGGTGACGGCGCCCACCGGCAGTTGCAGCGGCGCAGCGGCCGTGCGCGCCACCAGGTCGGCGATCAATAACAGCATGCCGCCGCCCAGCACGCAGCCCGGCAGCAGCACGCGGTGGCGGCGCAGGCCCGCAAGCCGCAACAGGTGCGGCGCGACCAGGCCGACGAAGCCGATACTTCCGGCAACGAGCACCACCAGCGTCGTGATCGCGGCTGCCAGCAGCAGCGCGACGACGCGCAGGCGATCCACCGCGACGCCGAGCGCACGCGCCGATAACTCGCCCTGTGCCAAGGCGTCGAACCCGCGCGCCAGCGGCCAGGCCAGCAGCAGGGCGAGCAAAGCGGCAATGGGCGGCAGTGCCGCCAGACCCGGCTCGACGCCAGAGAGGTCGCCCATCAGCCAGAACACCATGCCGCGCAACGGCGCATCCGGCGCCAGCGCGAGCAGCAAGGTCACCACCGCGCCCCAGGCCGAAGAGAGGATCACGCCCGCCAGCAGGAGCCGTTGCGGACGCAAGCCGCCACGCCATGCCAGCAGCAGCAGCACGCCAAGCGACAAGCCCGCACCCAGCAGTCCGGCGGCGGCGAGCGCGATGCCGCCCACGCCCATCAGCATCGCCAGCAGAACCAGCGTGCCTGCCCCACCGGAAATGCCGAGCACGAAGGGGTCAGCGAGCGGGTTACGCAAGAGGGCCTGTAGCAAGGCGCCGGCGAGGGCCAGCAGCGCACCGCAACCGAAGGCCGCCAGCGCACGCGGCAGGCGCAGGGTCAGCACAATCTCGCGCTCGATCCCGCTCTCGGCCAGCAAGGCTTGCCAGGCACGCGCCGGCTCAATGCCCTGCGTACCCGCCGCCAGGGCCAGAACAAAAACGGCCAGCGCGGCGAACAGCAGCAGGATCAGCAGCGCGGTGGGGCGCATGTCAGTGTGCCGTCTCGCCAGCACCGACTTTAATGCCCCCCCACGCTCGCAACCCCGGCTCGCTGCCCCCCCGGTGGGGGGCGTCGGCTTGGGACGGCCCAGCGCCGACTTTGCGTGGCGCCAGCCCGACCATCAACCTTCCTTGCGGCGGAAAGCGGCGACCAGTCGCCTGGCCCGGCGCTCTTCGAAATAGCGCATTGCGTGATACGTGCCATAGCCGAGTGCGACCATCGCCAGCGCGAAGACGCCATAGGAAAGCTGCCAGGGAACACCCGCGGTCATCATCGAGAATTCCGACATGCCGCCGATACCGGCGATGATGTTCATCGGCATGAACACCACGCCCAGCGCGGTCAGCTTGGACACGCGCTTGTTCTGGTTGATGTTGATGAAGCCGACGGTGGCGTCCATCAGGAAGTTGATCTTGCCGAACAGGAAGGAGGTGTGGCCGTCGAGCGACTCGATGTCGCGCAGGATCTGGCGTGCGTCTTCCTGTTGCTCCGGCGAAAGCATGCGGCTGCGCATCAGGAAGGAGAGCGCGCGGCGCGTGTCGAGCACGTTGCGGCGGATGCGCCCGTTGAGGTCTTCGCCCTTGGCGATCTCGGCGAGGATTTCGGCGGCCGCATCGTCGGTAACCTGTGGCGAGAGCACCTGGCGGCCGATGCGCTCGAGTTCGGCATAGATGTCCTCGAGCACGTCGGCCGAGTATTCAACGTCGGCGTCGTACAGGTCGAGCAGCACATCCATGCCACTGGTGACATAGCCCGGCTGGGTACGTGCGCGCAGGCGCTGCAGGCGGAACACCGGCAGCTCCTCGCCGCGCACCGAGAACAGGATGTTGTCGTGCAGGATGAAGGCGACCGCGACGTTGCGTGCCTCGCCGTCCGGCCGCTCGAGCAGGAAATCGGAATGCAGATGCACTTCGCCCTTGTCCTCGACATAGAAGCGGGCACTCGCCTCGAGGTCGGTCAGATTGCCCGGATCGGGCAACTCGACGCCGTAATACTTGCCCACCCAGGCACGCACGAAAGGCGTCGGTGCAACCAGGTCGACCCAGATCGGCTTGAGGTTGGCGAGATCGGCCCGGCTGTCGACCTGCACCTGCGTCAGACGGCCGTTCTTCAGCTCGAAGGCGTTGAGCATGTTGCGCACGCTCGTATAGGAACGGGCGCCCACCAGTTCCTCGCGCACATCGTCCGGCAATTGCTCGAGAACCGGTTCGCAGCGCGCTTCCGCCACCTGCTGCCAGGCGGTTACCCGATCTTCCTCGGACAGCGTCTCGAGGATGCGCGCGATGTAATTGACATCGAGCCGCTCGAGCAGCCTTTGCAGTTCGACGAGATGCTGCCGGTGCACGACCTCCTCGACCAGATCCTGGCGCGGCATCTCTTGCCGATGCACCAGATCCTCGACGCGGCGATGGCGCGACAGAAGCAGCTGTACCTCGGCAAGGTGCTGTTCCAGCAGGTTTTCTGCGCGGGGGCGGATTTCGCGGTCTTCGGTCATGGCGCGCGGAATTCTACGCTCCTACCTGCCTCAAGGCACCACCGAGCGGTGCATGCGCGTCAAAATCAACTGCGTGCGGCGGTCGAGATAGGCGGAATTCGGATTTTTCTCGAACTTGCGCGGCGCGGGCAGCATCACCGCCAGCCGTGCCGCCTGTGGTGCGGTCAGCTGGCTGGCACCGGTGTCAAAATAATGCCGGGCGGCGGCCTCGGCGCCGAACACGCCCTCGCCCCATTCCACCACGTTGAGATACACCTCGAGGATGCGGCGCTTGTCCCACAACATTTCGAGCCAAACGGTAATCAACGCTTCCTGCGCCTTGCGCCAGGGCGTCTTGGCCGACGAGAGGAACAGGTTTTTCGCGAGCTGCTGGCTGATTGTCGAACCGCCGGCGACGACCTTGCCTTTCTTCTGGTTCTTTTCCATGGCTTTCTGGATGCCTTCCCAGTCGAAGCCTTCATGGTCGATGAACTTGTCGTCCTCGGCGGCCACCACCGCACGCTTGAGCTGGGGGGAGATCTTCCCGTAGGGTACCCAGATGTGGCGCAACTGCGCCTTGGGGTTCTTCTCGCGCAGCTCGGTCAGCCGCAGCGCCATGAAGCTGGTCTGGCCGGGATCAACATAGCGCCACCAGACCACCCAGCCGACATACCAACCCTGCCAGAGCAGTAGAAGAAAACCGGCGGTGGCCAGCACCTTCAGCAGCCAACGCGGCGCGGGTCTCATCCTTTCAGTGCTACAAGCACCGGGGCGGTAGCCGGGCGCACGCCACGCCAGACATGGAAGGCTTCCGCCGCCTGCTCGACCAGCATGCCGAGGCCGTCGGCCACGCGGCAACCCGCCGCGCGCGCCTGGGCCATGAACGGCGTTGCGCGGCCATACAGCATTTCGTAGGCCAGGCTGCCGGGCGCAAATATCGTGGCGGGCAGCGGCAAGGCGGCGGCGGCAAGGCCCGCAGAGGTGGCATTGATCACAAGGTCGAAGCTGCGCCCCGCCAGCCGGTCGAAGCCACCGCCCTCGACCTTGAACACGGCGGCGAGCCGCGCTGCCTTTTCCGCCGTGCGGTTGGCGATGGTCAGCGAAACAGGGTGTTCTTCAAGCAATGGCAGGATGACACCGCGCGCCGCGCCACCGGCGCCGAGCAGCAGGATGCGCTGGCCCGCGAGGCCGCAGCCGAGATTGGCCTTCAGGTCGCGCACCAGGCCGGCGCCATCGGTGTTGTCGCCGGCAAGCACGCCATCGACAAAGCTCAGGGTATTCACCGCGCCGGCGGCGCGGGCACGCGGCGTCAATTCAGTAGCCAGCCGGAAGGCCTCCTCCTTGAACGGCACGGTGACGTTCGCGCCCTTGCCACCGGCAGCGGCAAACGCGTGTACGGCGGCGGCGAATCCATCGAGCGGCGCCAAGCGGGCCTCGTAGCTCATGTCCTGCCCGGTCTGCGCGGCGAACAGCGCATGGATGCGCGGCGACTGGCTGTGCGCCACCGGATTGCCGAACACCGCGTAGCGGTCAGGCATCAGGCGTTTCCGTCTTTTTGCGTCTGGGTGCCCGGGGCGCACGGGGCTTGCGGGCAGGCTTGGCAGCGGATTTGGTGGTTGGCTTGGCGGCTTGGCTTGGCGGCAGGTTCGGCTGCGGGCGCCTCGACGGACTTTTCCGCGGCGGCTTCCACCGGCGCGGCAGGTGCTTCGGCCGTCGGCTTGCGGCCGCGCGAACGGCGGCGCGGCGCTTTTGCGGCGGCTTCTGCGGGGGCGGCCGGCGACTCGGTAGCCGGGGTGGGTTCGAAAGTCGGCGCTGGCAGGACGGCATCTGCCCCGCTTGCAGGCACCGCGATCGGCGCCTCCGCTTCGATAAGCACGGGTGCGCTGCCCAGTGGCCGTCGCTTCACATAGGCGCTGTTGGCCTCGCGGCCGAATTCGAGCAGGCCGCGCTTTTGGGCGTCCTCGAGCATCGCGCCGAGGGTGCGGTAGCCGAAATAGTTCTCGTTGAAGCCGGGATTGCGGCGCTTGATCGCTTCCTTGAGCACCGAGGCCCAGACCTTCTCGTCGTCGTCGCGATCTTCCAGCATGGCCTCGAGGGTGGTGACCGCCATCTCGAGCCCCTTGAGGCGCCGGGCTTCCTGCTCCTGCGGATCGACCGATACGCCGGGCTTGCGATTCTGCTTTTCGGCGTTGTCGCGCTGGCGCTTCCTGACCAGGTCGTCGATGTAGATGAACTCGTCGCAGTTGGCAATCAGCAGGTCGGAGGTCGATTGCTTGACGCCGACGCCGATGACGCGCTTGGCGTTCTCGCGCAGCTTGGAGACCAGCGGGGAGAAATCCGAGTCGCCGCTGATGATGACGAAGGTATTGACGTGCGCCTTGGTGTAGCAAAGGTCGAGCGCATCGACCACCATGCGGATGTCGGCGGAGTTCTTGCCCGACTGGCGCACATGCGGGATTTCGATCAGCTCGAAATTGGCCTCGTGCATGGCGGCCTTGAAGCTCTTGTAACGGTCCCAGTCGCAATAGGCCTTCTTGACGACGATGCTGCCCTTGAGCAGCAGGCGCTCAAGCACGGGCTTGATGTCGAACTTTTCATACTGGGCGTCGCGCACGCCGAGGGCGATGTTCTCGAAATCGCAGAACAGGGCCATGCTGACGTCGTTGGCGGATTGGGCCATCTTGTTTTCCTTTTATTAGTTGGCTTGCAACTGGTCGGCGCCGGTGAATGACCAGGTACGGGTGATCTCGAGAATATCGGTGTCGCGCCGGATCGCGTCGGGAAAAACCGCGTACGGCGCAGCCAGTTTGACGATGCGCAGCGCGGCCTCGTCAAGCACCTTGTGGCCAGAAGAACGATTGAGCTGGACGCGCTCGAGCTCGCCGTCTTTCTTGATCGCCACGGTCAGCACCAGGCTACCGTAGAGCTTGCCCTTGGCCGAGTCGGGATAGTTGAGGTTGCCGACGCGCTCGACCTTCTGGCGCCAGTCCTCGACATACTGGGCGAAACGGTATTCCTCGACGCGCGCGCCGACAAATTTGCGCTTCGGCCGCTGGTTGTATTCCTCGATGGAACGGGAAATTTCGCCTTCCAGCTGCACCATGGCGCGGGCGCGGGTCGCCAGATCGCGGCCCGACAATTCAAGCGCGGGCGCCTTGAGCGTGGCGTCGGCATCGACCCGGGCAGTGTGGCTTGCGCCGGGGCGGGTGATGATTTCGCGCTGCTGTGCCTCCAGCTGCGCGATGCGCTGCTGGGCGGCAATGATGTCGTTGCCCACCTGCGACTGCCGGGTAGGCGGCAGCGGCGTTTTGGCGCGCAGCGGCGCCTCGGTGTTGCCACCGGCATCCAGATTGGCCTGCGCCTTGGCCTGCGCCTTGGTCGGCTTGCTGGCGTGCTTGCTATTGACGAGGATGACATCAAGCGCCTGCTCCCGCGCGCGGTCGAGTGCCTCGGGCAGCTTGAAATGAATCGACAGCACGATGGCATGCAGGAACAGCGAGACGCCCAGCGCCAGCGTCAGGTGACGCCGCGGGGGATCCATCGCCGCCAACAGGGCAGGCCAGGTGATCTTGAAAGGCATGGGGAAATTCTACCCCGCGCCTTCCTCCGCCCCGGTTTCGTCAATCGCCGCATCAACGCTGGTGACGGGCAGCAATTCGATGAATGTCGCCTGCGCCTCCGCCGCCAGCAGGTCGATGGCGGAAAGCGCCAGGCGCACCCGTGCGCCGCGCTCGAGGGTCGGCATGCCGGTCGCCTTCATGACCAGCGGGATATCCTCGAAGCGCACGATGTTCTCCTTCAGCACCTGCGCGGTCGCCTCGCCCACATTTTCCTGTGCCAGCCAGCGCAGGCACCAGTAGCGTTCCATCCCGCGCTGGAATTCGGCGTAACTCGCGTAGGTCAGCTCGAAATCGCGCAGCGACGCCATCAGGTCGGCGGATTTCGGTGGAAAGGGCGGTTTTTCGCCGCGCAGTTGGGCGATCAGCTGCCACTGGTTGGCAAGGTCGGCGAAGCGGCGCAGCGGCGAGGTCAACCAGGCATAGCAATCGACGCCCAGCCCCTCATGCGGCGCGGCGACCGTGGTCATGCGCGCCTTGCCCGCCGTCTGTGCCCGGTACATGCCGGGGATGCCGGCGTCGCGCAGCAGCGCGCCCCAGGTGGCATTCGCGACGATCATCAGCTCGGCAACCAGCGTATCCAGCGGGCTGCCGCGCGGCCGCTCGTCGATGCTCACCCGGCCGTTACCCTGCGCGGTCGGCACGTCCCAGTCGACGACGAAGCCGTAATCCTTGCGGTTCTGCTGGTTGGTCTTGCCACGTCCCGCTTCGAGCACGGTGGCGAGTTCCCAGAGGTGCTTGAGTTCGTTGCGGAAAGGGAAGTCGGGCAGCTCGCCGGACGCCAGGGTTTCGGCATTGAACAGCGGCTCGATGTCGTGATGGCGGAGGTTGGCGGCCACCGGCACGCACTCGATCTTCGTCTCGTGAGAAAGTACGCGCAAATCTGCGGCAACATCGAGATAGAGCGACAGCGCCGGCACGGTCTGGCCGGCGGCGAGGGTATGGCTCTCGACCACCGCCTCGGGCAGCATGGTGATCTTGCGGCCGGGCATATACACCGTCGACAGCCGGCTGCGGGCGATGCGGCCGAGATCGGAATCCGGTCCAAAGCCCAGGCAAGGGGCGGCGATGTGGATGCCGACGCGCATGCCGCCATCCGGCAGCACGACGAGCGAGAAGGCATCGTCGATCTCGGTGGTATGGGCATCGTCGATCGAGAAGGCCTGCACCGCCGCGACCGGCAGGTCGGTGGGATCGACCGCGTCGGCATAGGCGGGAAACTCTGTACCGCCCGTGCCGTCATGGTTCTCGGGAAAGTGCTCAAACAAAAACCGGCCGAGATGGAAGGCATGGCTGTCGGCGAGCGCACCGCAACGACTGAGCAGCCGCGCGGGGCTTTCGCCGGTGTCGCCGCAGGCAGCTTCAAGCGCCTTGGTTTCCGGGCGGTTGCGGTCGGGTTTGTAGAGCAGTTGGGCGAGCTGCGGCGGAAACTCGGGCGGTAGCCGGCCGGCCTTGAGCTCTTCCGCCATGTGCTCGATGGCCAGCGCCTGCTGGCGTTTCTTTTCCAGTCCGGCCAGCGCGGCCTGGAGAATCTCGGGCGGCGCCTTCCTGAACCGGCCCTTGCCCTTGCGATGGAAGTAGATCGGCGCGCTGTGCAGCCGCAGCAGCACCGCGGTCGCTTCGGCCGGCGTCGGCTTATGCCCCGCGTACTCGGCAGCCAGCTCCTCGAAGCCAAACTCTGCCTCGGCACAGACTTCCCAGAGAAACTCGGTATCTATCCCCGCCGCATCCGCTTCGGCCTGTGCGAGCAGCTCGCCCACGCCGGGCGCGGCAAAGCGCAGCAGCACATGGGCAGCTTTCAGCTTGACGCGCTTGCCGCTGGCGGTATCGACCTGCAGCGAGCTGTCATTGTCGGCAACGATGGTGCCGGTCTTGAAGGCGCCATCCTCTTCGAAGAGAACGTTCATGGAAGAAGGGGAGGGGGAAAATCAGAAGGGGCGCGGATTATAGCGGCCCCGGCTTTGGCGCCGTCCCGCCAGCGCCGAGTTTTACCTAGCGCCGCCGCTGCAGCAGCATGTCGGTAGTGTAGAGCGCCAGTCCGGCCCAGATGGCGGCGAAGGCGAACAGGCGCGCGAGGTTCATGGGCTCGCCATAAAGGAAGATCGCCACGAGGAAGGTCAGCGAAGGCGCGAGATACTGCAGGAAACCCATGGTGGCCAGCGGTAGCCGGCGTGCGCCGATGGCGAAGAGCAGCAACGGGACGGCCGTAACCACGCCGGAGGCGATCAGGAGCAGGCTGGTCGGGGTATCGGCGCCGAAGTTTCCGGCCTTGCCCAGCCAGAGGAGGTAGACCAGCGCGATGGGCGTGGCACAGGCGGTTTCGAGCAGCAGGCCGCCGGCGGCATCGACGGGCAGTTGCTTGCGCAGCAGGCCGTAGCTGCCGAAGGTGGCCGCGAGTACCAGCGACACCCAGGGCAGGCCACCGACACGCCAGCCTTCGATTGCAACGCCGGCAAAGGCAAGCGCCACGGCGATCCACTGGCGCGGTCGCAGGCGTTCGCCGAGCACCAGCACTGCCAGCACGATGCTGACCAGCGGCGTGATGAAATAGCCGAGGCTGGTTTCGAGGATGCGTCCGGCATTGACGGCCCAGACGAAGACGAGCCAGTTGGTCATGACCAGTGCGGCGGCGAGCGCTGCGCGGGCGAGGGTACGCGGATTGCGCGCGGCATTCCATACCGCACCCAGTCCCTGGCGGACGATGAGCAGGGCGCCGACCAGCAACAGCGACCAGACCACGCGATGGGCGATGATTTCGAGCGCGGGCACGCTCGCCAGTTGCTTGAAGAAGATCGGCACCAGCCCCCAGATCACATACGCGCCGAGGGCGGCAGTGATGCCGTCGCGTTCGTTGTTGCGGCTCACTTCAGGCCGGCGAAGGCGATGACTTCGTCGAGGTAATCGTCCCAGCGCGTGAAGCTGTGGTCGCCACCGGGCAGCACGGTCTGTTTGGCGCCGGCGTAACGTGCGACGGCCTGACGGTAATCGAGCGTCTCGTCGCCCTTCTCGACCAGCAGCCAATAGCGCGCGGGATCGGCGAGGCGCGGCACTTCGAGGGCGCGCAACTCATCGATGTGCTGGCGGTTGAATTCGAAGGTCTCGCCGCTGTAAAGCCAGGTCTGCGGGCCGCGATAGCGTTCGAGTTCGATGGCCGCGACCACGGCGGGATTGATCAGCACCGCTTTGAGTCGATGCTTTTCGGCGAGATGTGTCGCGTAATAGCCGCCGAGCGAGGAACCGGCCACAGTGAGCGTCGTCCCGCTGACGCCTTTGGTTGCCATCCCGCCAGCGCCGACTTTTGCAATGATGTCATCGGCCAGCGCGACAGCGGCTGCGGGGGATGCTGGCAACTGGGGGGCGATCAGCCGCTCGCCCAGGCCGCGTTCCGCCAGGCGCGCGGCCAATGCCTGTACCTTCCTCGACTGCGGCCCGCTGGTGAAGCCGTGCAGATAAAGGATTACGGGTTGGTCCAATTCACCAGGCCCAGCTGCCAGGTCGCGATGACGACGACGCCGAAGACGATGCGATACCAGGCGAAGATGGTGAAGTCGTGGCTGCTGATGTAACGCAACAGCCAGCGAATGCAGAGAAAGGCCGAGATGAAGGCGGAGATGAAACCGACGACCCACAGGCCAAGATCGTCCCAGACCAGCAGGTGACGTTCCTTATACAGCTGATAGAGCGTCGCGGCACCCAGCGTTGGCACGGCAAGGAAAAAGGAAAACTCGGTGGCGGCCTTGCGCGACAGGCCCATGAACAGCCCGCCGATGATGGTGGCACCGGAGCGCGAGGTGCCGGGAATCAACGCGCAGGCCTGGGCGAACCCGAGCTTGAGGGCGTCGAGCGAGCCGATGTCGTCGACCGACTCGATGGTGATCTTGTGCTCGCGCCGCTCGGCCCAGAGGATGATGAAGGCGCCGACGATGAAGGCGATGGCGACCGGCACCGGCGCAAACAGGTTGGCCTTGATCGCCTTGCCGAACGTGAGGCCCAGCACGGCGAGCGGCATGAAGGCGATGGCGAGGTTGGTCACGAAGCGCCGCGCGACGGGGTCGCCCGGCAAACCGGCCAGCATTTTGCCAAAGCGGGCGCGATATTCCCAGACCACCGCGAGGATGGCGCCTGACTGAATGACAATTTCGAACAGCTTGCCGCGCTCGTCGTTGAAATCGAGCAAATCGCCCGCCAGAATCAGGTGGCCGGTGCTGGAGATCGGCAGGAACTCGGTGAGCCCCTCGACGACACCGAGAATCAGTGCCTGGATCAGCGGATACAAATCCATATCGGATACAAGCCGTTAAGCAGCCCGGGGGCGGGCGACGGTCATTCCTTGGGTTTCCGGGCCGGGGCCTTCTTCGCTACGGGTTTCTTTGCTGCTGGCTTCTTCGCTACCGCCGTCTTGCCAGCGCCGACTTTTGCTGCCTTGGCAGTTTTGGCCGGCTTGGCCTCGGCGGCAGGTTTCGCGGTCGCCTTGGCCGGCGCCTTCGGTGCCGCCTTGCCTGCCTTGGGCGCGCGTTGCTCGAACTCGAAGCCGACCTTGCCGTCGGCGCCGCGTACCAGGTAGGCGGAGAATTTCTTGCGCGTGCGGTTGGAGATGAAGCCCCTGAGTAACGAGGTCTTGCCGGTTTCCAGCAGCTTCTGCATTTCGGCGCGCGCGACTTCCTGTTGCAGGATTACCTTGCCCGAGCGGAAATCACAACTCTTGTTCGGGCCGGTGGATTTTTCGCAGACATAGGCCATCGGTTGCTCGAAAACGCGCGCATTGCACTTCGGGCAAGTACCCAAAGGCTCCTGACCGCTGAAGTTGACTTCCTCGCCGGATTCGTCCTCGTTGCCAAAATCGAAGCTGGGCGCATGCTCGTCGTTGAGCTTGATGACAGCGGCGAAGGCGCGGCCCATCTTGCTGCGGAAACCTTGCAGCGGACCGATCTGCCGATTCTTCAGCAGTTCGTCCATTTCCTCGGGTTCCCACTGGCGACTGGCGACGACTTTCCACAGCTTGTAATCACACTTGTCACACTTGAAGTGGCGATAGGTTTCGTGGATATTGCCGCCGCACTTGGGACAAGGGGTCGCCAGCGTGCCGAAATCGGCGTCGGTAAATTCGCCGGTCTTGATGCGCTCGACCATCTCCTGCGTCTGCTCGGTGATGTGGGACATGAACTCCTCGCGCTTGAGGCGTCCATGCTCCATTTCGCGCAGCTTCCATTCCCACAGGCCGGTCAGCTCGGGCGAGCGGATCTCGTTGACCTTGAGTTGTTCCAGTGCGAAAAACAGATTGAAGGCCTTGGCGGTCGGTTGCAGTTCGCGACCGTTGCGGTGGAGGTATTCCTCGGCAATCAGGCCTTCGATGGTGGCAGCGCGGGTCGCCGGCGTGCCAAGGCCGCGTTCGGCCATCGCCTCGCGCAATGAGTCGTCATCGACCAGCTTGCCCGCGCCCTCCATTGCCGAAAGCAGCGTCGCTTCGTTGAAGCGCGGCGGCGGTTTGGTGGCGCAGTCCTTGACCTCGACATCGTTGGCCCAGACGCGCTCGGCCTTCTGCAACGGCGGCAGGTTGGGGGTTTCCTCATCCCGGCCGACCGCTTCCTTGCCATAGACGGCCAGCCAGCCCGGCGTGACCAGCACCTTGCCGACCGTCTTGAAGGGTTCGTTCTCGACCCGCGTGATGCGCGTGGTGACGAGGTATTCGGCGGCCGGATAGAAAATGGCGATGAAGCGCTTGACCACCAGGTCATAAAGCTTTTGCTCTGGCTCCGACAGACTCTTCGGCGGCACGCCGGTAGGAATGATGGCGAAGTGATCGGAGATCTTGGCGTTGTTGAAGATGCGCTTGGTCGGATGAACCCAGCCATTATCCAGCACGGTGGCGGCGTGCTTGCCGAGCGGAGAATCGGTCAGCGAGCGCAGGGTGTCCTTCACGGCGCCGAGGTAATCCTCGGGCAGGTAGCGCGAATCGGTCCGCGGGTAGGTCAGCACCTTGTGGCGCTCGTATAGTGCCTGCGCCAGCGCCAGGGTGTTGCGCGCCGAAAAGCCGAAGCGGCCGTTGGCGTCGCGCTGCAAGCTGGTCAGATCGTAGAGCAGCGGGCAGACCTCGGTCTTTGGCGTGGCTTCTTCCGTGACATCGCCATGTTTGCCAAGACATTTCAGGCGCAGCGCTTCGGCGCGGCCTTTGTCCCACAGCCGCTCGGCCTTGGCGTGCTCGTCCTCGGATTTCTTGAACTTCTCGTCGAACCAGCGACCGCAATAAGTCCCGGCCACCGCCTTGAACTCGGCCTCGACCTCCCAGTAGTCGCGCGACTTGAAGGCGCGGATAGTCTTCTCGCGTTCGACGAGGATGGCGAGCGTCGGCGTCTGTACGCGGCCGACAGTGGTCTTGTAGAAACCACCCTCCTGGGAATTGAAGGCGGTCATGGCGCGCGTGCCGTTGATGCCGATCAGCCAGTCGGCTTCCGAACGGCAACGGGCCGCATCGGCCAGCGGCAACATTTCGCTGTCGGTGCGCAAATGGGCAAAGCCGTCGCGGATCGCCGTCGTCGTCATCGACTGCAGCCAGAGGCGGCGGATGGGCTTGTCGCCCTTGGGCAAGGCATGCTGCACGACGTAACGGAAGATCAGTTCTCCCTCGCGTCCCGCGTCACAGGCATTTACCAGGCCCGAGACATCCTTGCGCTTGATCAGCCGTGTCAGCAGCCGCAGCCGGTCGGCGGTCTTGTCGATCGGGTTGAGCGTAAAGCGTGGGGGGATCACCGGCAGGTGGGTGAAGGTCCATTTGCCGCGCTTTACCTCATATTCCTCGGGTACTGCGAGCTCCAGCAGATGGCCGACGGCGGAAGAAAGCACGTAGTGCTCGCTCTCGAAGTGGTCACCTTCGCGGGTAAAACCGCCCAGCGCCTTGGCAATATCCTGGGCGACGGAAGGTTTTTCGGCAATGATCAATTGTTTAGTCATGGGGGCGGCATATTAAGCGGCAATCGTGCCGGCGTGCAAGTTTGCCGATTCTGGCCTCAGTTCAACCGCTGGAAACGACCACCGGGCAACGGGGCGACGCGACCGTCCAGTTCGAGTGGCAATAGCCGCGCCAGCAGGGCGTCGGCGGCGAGGCCGGTGCGTTCGATCAGGTCGTCAAGAGCGCAGGGATCGCGGCCGAGCGCAATCAGGACCGGATCGGTTTCCGCTTCCTGCACCGGCGGGAGGCCGGCCGGGTTGGTTACGGCTTGCCAGCGCAACTCTTCGAGGATGTCCTGCGCCGTTTCCACCAGTTTCGCGCCCTGCTTGATGAGCGCGTGGCAGCCCTTCGACTGCGGCGAATGGATCGAGCCGGGAATCGCGAAGACCTCACGCCCGGCCTCGGCGGAAAGCCGGGCCGTGATCAGGGAACCGCTCTGCCGCGCAGCTTCGACCACAAGACAGCCGCGCGCCATGCCCGCGATGAGGCGGTTGCGGCGCGGGAAATTGGCCGCCAAAGGGGGCGTACCGACGGGAAACTCGCTGAGCACCACGCCGCGCGCGGCGATTTCGCGCGCCAGCGCTGCGTTGCTGGCCGGATAGATGCGGTCGCAGCCGGTGCCGATGACGGCAATCGTGGCTGCGGCCTCCGGCAGCGCACCGCGGTGCGCGGCGGCATCGATGCCGGCAGCCAGTCCGCTGACGATGGTCAGTCCGGCACCGGCCAGCGCACCGGCGAAGGCGGTCGCATTCATTTCGCCCTGCTTCGTTGCGTTGCGGCTGCCAACGATGGCGAAGGCCGGCCGGTTCAGCAGGGCGACATTGCCCTTCACATACAGCAGCACCGGCGGATCGGCGGCCGTCAGCAACGCTTGCGGGATAGGTCGCATCGGCCAGGGTGAGAATCTGGTTGCCGGGCTGCTCCGCCCAGGCAAGCGCAATCTCGATTTCTGCCTGGCAATCATGGGTGATCAGGCGCTCGGCCAGCCCGCCGCCCAGCACACTGCGTACGGCACCCGAAGGTGTGGAGAAAATGGCTGCCGGGCCGCCGAAAGCCTTGAGCAGCTGGCGCTGCCCTTCCCCTCCGATGCCGGGGATCAGGGTCAGGCGCAGCCAGTCTGCCAGTTCGGCGCGTGCCGACACTTCAGCCCAGCTCGACGGCAGCCGGATTACGGCTTGCGCAGGCGGTCGCCTTCCATCACGGGGCGTTGCGCCGCAGTCACCAGCGCATACGACACCCGGTCGAAGACGCGGAACACGAATACCAGCCCGATCCGCTCGTCGGGCAGGGTATGGGTCTGCACCTTGTCGTCTTCGAAACGGTTCGTCACGGTGGCGCCGGTACGGTAAATGGCCAGGACATGGCCGACTTCGAGGCCGTCTTTCTTGCCGCGCGACAGCGAAATCACGGAATTCTGCGCCGCTTCGCCGACGCCGCCGTAGATCGATATCAAGCGAGCCTCAACTTCCTGGGTCGGCGGACGCGGCACATAGCTCATTACATCGGAGTAGGTGGCCGGCACGAGGTAATCGCCGCGGCCGATTTCCTGTTTCACACTGGTCAGTTCGAGCGGCAATACGTCCTTGACCTCGCCGGCCGGTCGCGCACTGCCAAGATAGACCGCCTCGATCCCGAGCACTTCCTTGGTGTCGGGGTCGGTCAGCGGCCGGCCCGGACGGAAGACATGCCAACTCTTGATTTGCGGGTCGGCATTGTTGGTCGCGTAGATCAGGTCGCCGGTGCCGGTATAAACCCGGTTTTCCTGCGTGGCGACGATGCGTGGCGCATTGTCGAAACCGCCGGTATTGATGACCAGCGGTTGCGACAGGAAGGGCTCGATCACACTGGCGGGAATGGCGGGAATTTCCTGGGACGGCGTCTCGACGCGGACTTGCGGTCCGAGCTTGACCAGATTGCCGATTCTCAGTTGCGGATCGGCGCCACTGCGATCGAGGAGGATCACCTGGCCGGGGTAGATGCGATGCGGGTTTTTCACCTGCTCGGCATTCATCCGCCACACTTCGGGCCAGCGGAAGGGGTCCTTGAGAAATTTGGACGAGATGCCCCACAAGGTATCGCCGGTCACGACGATGTGCCGGTCGGGCGCGTCCGGCGCCAGCTCGATAGGCTTGGCGAGCTGCGCCAGGGCGGCAGTTGAAAAACTCAGGAACAGCGCGAATATAATGCGTCGCATCGATTGAACCTCCGGACTATTCTTGGATTCTGCCCGCAAATTCCGCAGGCATCAACCTGTTAAAGACGATTTTCATGGCCTTATTGCCCATATTGCACTATCCCGATCCCCGTCTGCATATCCGGGCCAAGCCGGTAAGCTCGGTCGATGCGGGTATCCGCAAGCTTGCCGCCGACATGGCGGAAACCATGTATGCCGCGCCCGGCATCGGCCTGGCAGCCACGCAGGTGGATGTGCATGTGCGCCTGCTGGTGCTGGACATTTCCGAAGACAAATCGCAGTTGCAAGCCTTCATCAATCCGGAAATCCTCTGGCGCGAAGGCGAATGCGAGGGCGAAGAGGGCTGCCTTTCGGTACCTGGCATCTACGAAACAGTAAAGCGCAGCGAGCGTATCCGCGTGCGGGCGCTGGATCTTGACGGGAAAACGTTCGAGCTGGCGGCCGAGGGCCTGCTGGCCGTTTGTATACAGCACGAAATGGATCACCTCGAAGGCAAGGTATTCGTCGAGTATCTGTCGCGGCTGAAGCTTTCGCGCATCAAGGCCAAGCTGGCCAAGCAAGCCAGGATTACAGTTTGAGAGTCGCCTTCGCCGGCACGCCGGAGTTCGCCGCCGTCGCCCTGCGCGCGCTGCTTGACGCCGGTTTCGAGATCCCTCTCGTGCTGACCCAGCCCGACCGGCCGGCCGGGCGCGGGCAAAAGCTCGTTGCCAGCCCGGTCAAGCAGGTGGCGCTGGCGCACAACATTCCCGTCCATCAGCCGGATCGGCTCAAGGACCCCGCCACCCATGCCCCGCTGATCGCCGCGGCGCCCGACGTGCTGGTAGTCGCGGCCTATGGCCTGATCCTGCCGCAGGCGGTGCTCGACATCCCCAGATTCGGCTGCATCAACATCCATGCCTCGCTGCTGCCGCGCTGGCGCGGTGCGGCGCCGATCCAGCGCTGCCTCGAAGCGGGCGACGCCGAAACCGGCGTGACCATCATGCGGATGGAGGCCGGCCTCGACACCGGCCCCATGCTGCTCGCCTACGCGATCAAAGTCGGCGCTGGCGAGACGGCGGCCAGCCTGCACGACAAGCTGGCCCTGCTGGGTGGGCGGCTGATTGTCGTTGCCCTGCGGCAATTAGAAACATTGCAGCCGGTGCCACAGCCAGCCGGGGGGGCGACCTACGCCGCCAAGATCGACAAGGCCGAAGCGGCTATCGACTGGCGCCAGCCGGCGGCAGAAATCGAGCGACGCATCCGCGCCTTCGACCCCTTTCCCGGCTGCACGACCCGGCTTGGCGAAGCGACGATCAAGAAACACGCCGGGCAGCCCCAAGTGTTTCTTGGCCCCTTGGGGGGAGAACGACGCGAAGCGGCGTTTTCGGGGGGGACATCAAAGTCTGGCGCGCGTTGCCGGCGGAAGGCGTCGGACAGCCCGGCGAAATCCTTGCCGTCGCCCCGGAAGGCATTACCGTCGCCTGCGGGGAGGCCGCGCTTCGGCTTGTTGAGCTGCAAAAGCCCGGCGGGCGCCGTCTTGCCAGCGCCGACTTTCTGTGCGGCTTCCCGGTGAGGGCAGGCCAGCGTTTCGCCCTGCCTGCCGCTTGAACCAGCCCAATTCCCCTCCCCTTGCGGCGGCCCTCGCGGCAGCGGCCAACGCGGTCGCCATCGTACTGAAAGGCCACACGCCCGAGGCGGCATTGGCGCAGGTCGAGGCGGCCCTGCGGCCGGCGACGCTCGATCTCACCTTCACCACCCTGCGCGACCACGGGCGCGGTGACTTTTTGCTTGGCCGCCTGCTCGAAAAGCCGCTCAAGGACAAGGATGCACGTGCGCTGCTGCTGGTCGCGCTGGCACGACTGGAACGACGTCCGGAAGATGCCCACACGCTCGTCGACCAGGCGGTGACGGCAGCAGGCAGGCACTTCAAGGGGCTGACGAATGCGGTGTTGCGCAATTTCCTGCGCCACCGCGATGAACTGCTCGTCGCAGCGGATGCCGATCTCGTGGCGCGCTGGCGCCATCCGCACTGGTGGCTGGAAAAGCTGCGCGCGACTTATCCCGACACATGGCAAAGCATCGCCGCCGCAGGCAACAGTCATCCACCGATGTGTCTGCGCGTGAATGTGCGTCGTCCGCCAGTCGAATCGCTCAATGGCCAACCGCTCGGCGACGGGGCCATCAAGAAGCTCGCCGGGCCGCCCCAAGTGTTTCTGCCTCCCCGTGGGGGGGAGGACGCCGTCAGGCGACTTCGGGGGGGTGCCATTTTGCTCGACAAGCCGGTGCCGGTCGAACGTATTCCCGGATTCCGGGAAGGCCGGGTCTCAGTACAGGACTGGGGTGCGCAACATGCCGCCGCATTGCTCGACGCGCAGGACGGCATGCGCGTACTGGATGCCTGCGCCGCGCCCGGTGGCAAGACCGCACATCTGCTCGAACTGGCCGATCTCGACCTCACCGCGCTCGAACTGGATGCCGGCCGCGCCGGTCGCATTAACGAAAACCTCGGCCGACTGGGACTCAAGGCGAATATCCAGGTCGCTGATGCGCGCCACCCGGCAGACTGGTGGGATGGCCGGTTTTTCGAGCGCATCCTCGCCGACGTGCCCTGCTCGGCCGCCGGGGTTGTGCGACGCCATCCGGACATCAAATGGCTGCGCCGCGCGACAGATGTGGCGGGATTCGTACGCCTGCAAGCGGCAATTCTCGATGCTTTGTGGCCTCTGCTCGCACCGGGTGGCAGAATGCTCTATTGCACCTGTTCGGTATTCGCTGAGGAGAATGGCGCCCAAGTCAGCGCCTTCGCCGCACGTCACCCGGATGCCCATCGCCTGCCTACAGGCGGGGATGCGCCGGAATTACAACTCTTGCCTAGCGCCACTCATGACGGCTTTTATTACGCACTGCTGGAGAAAGCACCTTGAGCGGACGCTCGTCCTGCTGGGTTGTCTGCTGTCGCTGGGCACCGCGCTGGCCGGCAGCATCGAGCCAAAAAGTGCTGCACTCGTGCCGGACGAGCGTGGCTATGCGGTAACGGCAGCGTTCTCCATCCAGATCGGGCCGCGCCTCGAAGAGGCCGTGCGGCGCGGTGTGCCGCTGCACTTCCGCTTCGAGTTCGAACTCAAGCGCAAGCGCTGGTACTGGGTTGACGAACACGTCGCCGGCCGCGTGCTCAAGTATCGCCTGAGCTATCAGGCGCTCACCCGCCAGTACCGCCTGTCACCGGGCAGCCTGCACCAGAATTTCGATACCCTCGAAGAAGCCTTGCAGACGCTCGAACGCGTTTCCCAGCTGCATGTGGTTGACAAGGCCGCCCTCGTCACGGGCGAACCGCTGTCTGCCGCCGTGCGCCTGTCGCTCGATCACAACCAGTTGCCCAAGCCCCTGCAGGTCGATGCGCTGGCCGATCGCGACTGGCATATCGAGGCGAGCACCTTGCGCTGGGACTTCGTGCCAGCAGCCGAGACTGCCGAAAAATGACAAGAATTTCGGAGTTCCGGAGTTGGGGGATTTACCAGGGGCGCGCCTCCCCTGGTTCGTGCGCTGACAGCATGCGGCCGGAGGCCGCATGATCATCGCCCTGGCGATTGCCACCGCCTTAGGCGGCATGCTGGTGTTTCTGCTCGCCTCGGCGAGCGCCGACACCGCCCTGTTCGCACGCCACACACCGTTACTGATCGGCATGAACGCGCTCGCTGCCGTTGTGCTCGTCGGCCTGGTGGCGGCGCAATTGCGCCGGCTGTGGAGGGACTACCGGCGCGGCGTCTTCGGCGCGCGCCTCAAGTCGCGGCTGTTGCTGATGCTGGTGCTGATGGCGGTGTTGCCGGGTGCGCTGGTCTATGCGGTCTCCATGCAATTCGCGCTGAAGAGCATCGATTCCTGGTTCGATGTGCGTGTCGAAGCAGCACTCGACGGAGGGCTCGACCTCGGTCGCGGTGTGCTCGATGCGATGCGCAACGATCTGCTGACCAAGGGTCGTGCCATGGCCTACGAACTTTCCGACTCGCAAATGGTAAGTGCCGTGCAACTGAACCGTCTGCGCGAGCAGGCCGGCGTGCAGGGCGCCCTGCTGGTGACCACCGGCGGAAAGCTGGTCGCGCAAAGCAGCGACGGCCTGCAGGGGCTGCTGCCCGAGTTGCCCGCGCTTACGCAACTACGCCAGGCGCGCCTGGGCAGCGGTATCGCCCGCATCGATGGCGACGCCAGCGCGGGCTTCGTCGTGCGTGCGCTGATCCCCGTTGGCAGTTACCGTCTCGATGCCGAGCTGCTCGTGCTGCAACTGGAACAGCCCGTGCCAGCCGCCATCACGGAAAGCGCCGCGCTGGTCGAAAGCGCGCAGCGCGACTACCAGGAGCTGCAACTGGGCCGCGCCGGCCTCAAGCGCCTCTATACCCTGACACTCACGTTTACGCTGCTGCTCGCACTGTTTGCCGCCATCGCCCTCGCCTTCTTTCTTGCAGCGCGGCTGGCCAAGCCGCTCCTGATGCTGGCCGAAGGCACGCGCGCGGTGGCTGCCGGCGACCTGACGCCACGCGCGGTACTCGAGACCGACGATGAACTGGGTGTGCTGACGCGCTCTTTCAACGAGATGACCATGCAGCTCGAACAGGCACGCATCGAGCGCGAAGCCGCACAGCGCACCGCCGTTTGGGGCGAAGTCGCGCGCCGCCTCGCCCACGAAATCAAGAACCCGCTGACGCCGATCCAGCTGTCGGCCGAGCGCCTGCAGATGAAACTGGCCGGCAAGCTCGACGCCGAGAGCGCGGCCCTGCTCGGTCGCGCCACGCGCACCATCGTCGAGCAGGTGGAAGCGATGAAAAACATGGTCAACGACTTTCGCGATTACGCACGCCTGCCGCCGCCCATCGCCCGGCCGCTCGATCTCAACACGCTGGTCACCGAAGTGCTCGACCTCTATGCCGACGGACCCATAACGATCACGACCGAACTCGATCCGCTTCTGCCGCCGGTGCTGGCGGACGCCGACCAGATCCGTCAGGTGCTGCACAACCTGATCAAGAACGCCAGCGAAGCCGCCCATGAGTCGCAGGGGGCCAATAAAGTCGGCGCTGGCGAGACGGCGAATGTAATGGTGTTGACCCGGCTCAAAGGCCGCATGGCGAAGCTGACGATCACGGACAACGGCCCCGGCTTCCCTCCCGAAATCCTGCAGCACGCCTTCGAGCCTTACGTCACCACCAAGCCCAAAGGCACTGGCCTCGGGCTGGCCATCGTGCAGAAGATCGTCGGCGACCACGGCGGCACCATCACGCTCGCCAACCAAGCGGCAGGCGGTGCCGAAGTGAGCGTGCATTTACCCCTACATCGACATTCCCAGCCCGCCGCCACGGCGGCATAATTCGAACCATGTCACAGATCCTGGTCATCGACGACGAAGTCGGCATCCGCGAGTTGCTCTCCGAAATCCTCACCGACGAGGGACACGACGTTGCCACTGCGGAGAACGCGACGACGGCGCGTGCCTGGCGCGAGGCGCGGCGTCCCGATCTTGTCCTGCTCGACATCTGGATGCCCGACACCGATGGCGTGACCTTGCTCAAGGAATGGGCAGCCAACGGCCAACTCACCATGCCGGTGGTGATGATGTCCGGCCACGCCACCATCGAAACCGCCGTCGAGGCAACACGCATCGGCGCGGTCGGTTTTCTCGAAAAGCCGATCGGCATGCAGAAGCTGCTCGCCGCCGTCAAGCAGGGCCTCGAACGCGCGCCCCGGGCCGGGGCCACGCTCACGCTGGCGGCCTTTCCGCGCTCGGCCGCGCTGAAGGATTTGCGCCGCCGCCTTGATCAGGTCGCCGCGAAGAGTCGCTCCATTTTGCTGCGCGCGCCCGTCGCCTCGATCGTTGAACTGGCCGCGCGCACCCTGCAAACACCCGGCAAGACCTGGCTCGATCTCGGTCATGATTCCAACCCGCTCACGCTCGAACTGCTGGCGCAGGCGAATGGCGGCATGCTGTATTGCGGCGAACTCGCGCGACTGACACGCCTGCAGCAAAAAAATCTCGCCTTCGCCCTCGACCGGCTGGAGCGCCACAGCCTGCGCCTGGTGGCGGCCACCACGCTGGATGCCCACGCCCTCGCCGCCCAGGGCTGGGAGGAAAGCGTACTCGACCGACTGTTCGACGTCAGCGTCGGCCTGCCCTCGCTGGCCGAGCTCAAGGACGACGTACCCGATCTCGCCACGCACCTGCTCGCCCAGCTCGTCGAGGCGGGCGAGGCGCCCAACCGGCGCCTGTCGGTGGCGGCGCAGAACGCCCTGCGCCAGCATCCGTGGCCGGAGGGTTATGCCCAGCTGAAAAGCGTCGTCAAGTCGCTGGCGCTGGCGGCGCTCGAAGAAGAGATCGGCGCCGAAGACGTGCAGCACCTGCTGACACCGGGCGCATCTGCAGTGCCCGAGATCCCGCCCGGCTTGCTGCCCGAAATGCTGGGCCTGCCACTCAGGGAAGCGCGCGAGATGTTCGAGCGACTCTACTTCGAGCATCGTCTCCGCCTCGATGGAGGCAGCATGACGCGACTGGCGGAAACAACCGGTCTCGAGCGCACCCACCTTTATCGCAAGTTGAAGGACCTCGGCCTGCGCAACGCCGCCAAAGAAAACGAAGAATGAAAATCCTGATTCTCGGCGCCGGCCAGGTCGGCGCCAGCGTAGCCGAGGCACTGTCGTCCGAAGCGAACGACATCACCGTCATCGACCAGAACCGCGAAGCGCTGGCAACGCTGGCCGACCGGCTTGATGTACGCACCGTGGCCGGCAATGCCGCCTATCCGTCGGTGCTGCGCGAAGCCGGCATCGAAGATACCGAAATGCTCGTCGCAGTAACGCAGTCCGACCAGACCAATCTGGTGGCCTGCAAGATCGCGCGCAGCCTGTTCAATGTCACGACGCGCATCGCGCGCCTGCGCGCACCCGACCTGCTCGAGCCCGAACTGCTGACGAACGAGAACTTTGCCGTCGATTACGCGATCTGCCCGGAACAGGACATTACCGACTACATCGCCAAGCTCATCGAGTTCCCTGAAGCCCTGCAGGTGCTCGAATTCGCCGGCGGTCAGGTCACCTTGGTCGGGGTGCGCGCCAAGCAGGGCGGCCTGCTGGTCGGCAAGCCGATCCGCACCATGAGCGAACACCTGCCGGCAGGCGTCGATGCCCGTATTGCCGCGATCTTCCGCGAGCATCAGCCGCTTGATCCGGACGGCGGCACAGTCATCGAGCAGGGCGACGAAGTCTTCGTGCTCGCCGCCAGCGCGAACATCCGCCCGTTGCTGAAAGAACTGCGCCGGACCATCGAGCCCGTGCGCCGCATCATGATTGCCGGCGGCGGAAACATCGGCGTGCGCGTCGCCGAAACCCTGGAAAAGGACTACGAGGTCAAGCTCATCGAGCTGGATCGCCAGCGCGCCGAGATCATCGCCGGGCGGTTGACCAACACACTGGTGCTGCAGGGCGAAGCCACCGACGAGAACCTGCTGGCACAGGAAAATATCGACGAGATCGACATGTTCCTGGCGCTGACCAATGACGACGAAGACAACATCATGGCCGCATCACTGGCCAAGCGGCTCGGCTGCAAGCGTGTGCTGGCACTGATCAACCGCCGCGCCTATGCCGACATGGTGCAGGGCGGACCGATCGACATCGGGCTGTCGCCGGCACAAGTTTCCATCGGCCCCCTGCTGACCCATGTCCGGCGCGGCGATGTCGTGAAAGTACACAGCTTGCGGCGCGGCGCGGCCGAGGCGCTGGAGCTGATCGCGCACGGCGACAAGAAAAGTTCGAAAGTCGTCGGACGGCGCATCGATGCGCTGCCGAAGATTCGGGGCGCGCATATCGGCGCCATCGTGCGGCGCAGCCAGCAGCCCGAGACCGTCAGCAAGGACGGCATTCTCGACTATGCGCATGTCGAGCATGTCATCATCCCGCACCACGACACGGTGATCGAACCCGACGACCATGTCATCGTCTTCTGCGTGCGCAAGCGCGAGGTCGCGCAGGTTGAAAAGCTTTTCCAGGTCGGCTTCCAGTTCCTTTAGCCCATAGCCAGCGACCATGCACCGCTTCTATCCGCTGCTTCGGGTATTCGGCGCGCTGCTGATCGGCTTTTCGCTGTGCATGGCCGTGCCGATGGCCCTGTCGTGGTATGTCGGCGACGGGGCGCACTCGGCCTTCGACGAGGCATTTATCGTCACGCTCTTGTGCGGGTTGCTGCTGTATTTCAGCATGCTGCGCGAAAACCGTGAAATGAAGGTGCGCGACGGTTTCCTGCTGGTCGTGCTGGTGTGGACGATCCTGCCGCTGTCCGCCAGTCTGCCGCTGTACCTGTATCTGGACATTGGCTTTGCCGACGCCTATTTCGAGGCGACATCCGGCCTCACGGCGACCGGGGCAACCGTGCTTTCAGGGCTCGACAGCATGCCCCTGTCGATCAATTTCTGGCGCACCTTCATGCACTGGATCGGCGGCATGGGCGTGGTGGTGCTGGCCGTCGCCATCCTGCCGCTACTCGGCATCGGCGGCCGCCAGATGTTCAAGGCCGAAACGCCCGGCCCGATGAAGGAATCCAGCCTCACACCGCGCATCGCCGAAACCGCCAAGGGCTTGTGGCGCGTTTATCTTATTTTCACGATCGCCTGCGGCCTGTCGCTGTGGGGTTTGGGCATGGAACCCTGGGATGCGCTGATGCACGCATTTACCACCATGGGGCTGGGCGGCTTCTCCAGCAAGGATGCAAGCCTGGGCCACTTCAACAGCGTGAAAATAGAGGCGACCGTGATGTTTTTTGCCCTGCTGTCCGGCATCAATTACGCGACGCACTTTCTTGCACTGCACAGCCGCTCGTTGAAGCCGTATCGGCGCGATCCGGAGCTGCCTTATTTTCTGGGTGTGCTGGCTGCCAGCATCCTGGCACTGACGCTTTACCTGATGGCGCTGGGGGTTTTCGACGGGTTCGGTACGGCGTTACGTTATGTCGCCTTCCATTCGATCTCGCTTGCCACCTCGCTTGGACTCGCGACTACCGACTACGGCCAATGGCCGTTCTTCGCCCAGATCTGGATGCTGTTTCTCGGCAGCTTCATTGCCTGCTCGGGGTCGACCGGCGGCGGCATCAAGATGATCCGCGCCATGATTCTCTACAAGCAGGTCTATCGGGAATTGTTGCATGCCATGCATCCCAGTGCCATCCGGCCAGTGCTCATCCGGGGCGGCGTGGTATCGCAAAACGTCCTGTCCGGCGTGATGGCCTTCGGTTTCATCTACATGGCCAGCATCGTTTCGCTGACGCTGCTGATGTCGGCCAGCGGTCTGGATATCGTCACCGCCTTCTCCGCCGTGGTCGCCTGCCTCAACAACACAGGCCCCGGCCTCAACCTCGTCGGCCCGGCGACAACCTATGCCGTGCTCAACGATTTCCAGACCTGGATCTGCAGTTTTGCCATGCTGCTCGGCCGGCTGGAAATCTTCACCCTCCTCGTCGTGCTCATGCCGGCTTTCTGGCGCAAGTAGCCCACCCATTTCAATGCAGCGCTTTTTACCTGTCATCCGTGTCTTCGGCGTACTGCTGATGTGCTTTGCGCTGGCTTTGCTGGTTCCATTGCTGATGTCATGGTATTGGCAGGATGGCGCAACCTCTGCCTACGACGAGGCCTTCCTGCTGACGTTTGGCACCGGGTTGTGCCTGTGGGGGATGACGCGCCACGAAAAGCGTGAACTGAAGGTGCGCGACGGCTTTCTCATGGTGGTCATGGTGTGGACGCTGCTACCGGCATACGCGGGCCTGCCGCTGATGCTGCAACTGAATGTCTCCTTCACGGATGCCTATTTCGAGGCGGTTTCCGGACTGACCACAACGGGTTCGTCGGTACTCGCCAAGCTTGACACTCTGCCGCCATCAATCAACTTGTGGCGCGGCCTGATGGTCTGGCTGGGCGGCATGGGCCTGATCGTGCTGGCCGTCGCCATCCTGCCGCTGCTGGGCATCGGCGGCCGGCAGATGTTCAAGGCCGAAACACCGGGGCCAATGAAGGACTCCCAGCTCACGCCGCGCATGACGCAAACCGCCAAGGGCCTCTGGCTAGTCTATTTCGGCATTACCGTGGCGTGTGTGCTGAGTCTCAAATGGGCAGGCATGACCTGGTTCGATGCGGTCATGCACTCGTTCAGCACCATGGGGCTGGGCGGGTTTTCCAGCCACGACGCCAGCTTTGGCTACTGGAATTCGCCGGCCATCGAGGCTGTGACCATTTTTTTCATGCTGCTGGCCGGCATCAACTTCGCCACGCACTTTCTCGTCGTGCATGGCCGCAGCCTCAAGCCCTATCGCCATGATCCCGAAATCGCCTGGTATCTGGTCATCGTCATCGGCAGCGTTTTCGGCATCGCGCTGTACCTGCTGGCGTTCGATGTCTATCCCGATTTCGCAACCGCGCTGCGCTATGCCGCTTTCAACGTCGTGTCGATCGCCACCACCACCGGCTTTGCCAACACCGACTACTACCTCTGGCCGGCCTTCGCGCCGCTATGGATGCTGTTCCTCAGCAGCTTTGCCACCAGCGCCGGTTCGACCGGCGGCGGCGTCAAGATGATGCGCGCCATGATCCTGTTCAAGCAGGTCTATCGGGAATTGATGCGCGCCATGCACCCCAGCGCCGTCTGGCCGGTGCGCGTCGGCGGCGGGGCAGTGTCGCAGAACATTCTCTCGGCGGTGCTGGCCTTCGGCTTCATCTACATGGTTTCGATCGCCTCAATGACGCTGATCCTGTCCTTCTCGGGGCTCGACAGCATCACGGCCTTTTCGGCCGTGGTCGCCAGCATCAACAACACCGGCCCCGGACTCAACCAGGTCGGCCCGGCGACCACCTACGAAAGCCTCACCGATTTCCAGACCTGGGTATGCACCTTCGCCATGCTGCTCGGCCGCCTGGAAATCTTCACGCTGCTGGTGGTTCTGACGCCGGCCTTCTGGAAAAAGTAAGCGCCCTCAATTCGTTGGCGGCATGCCATCCATGCCGTCCCGCCAGCGCCGACTTTCAGCGTGGTTTCACCGGCTTGAGTTTCAGTGCGCCCTGCTTGAAGGCCTGGAACGCGCTCTGATAGTAGGCGACCGCTTCGTCACGCAGGCGGTCATCCGGCGCCGTCGGCCTGGCTTCGCCTGCTGCATCGATGGAAAACGTGTCAACGCGCTGCTTGGGGCCGAGCACGATAAGCTTGTCCTCTTTCAGGTAGCCCAGCTCCTGATAGTTGCTGATGAAGGCGCGCTCAAGATGCTGGCTGCCATCGAACACGGAGTTGCCAAAAAAGTGGTCGTCGCCCGGCAACCCCATGATATCGAGCAGGGTCGGCGGAATATCGATCTGGCTGGCGAGACGCTCGTTGCGGCCCGGTGGCAACAAGGCGGGAGCGTAGAGGATCAGCGGGATGTGATAGCCGGGTACCGGCAATTTGGTTTTTCCTGCTGCCGAAGCGCAATGGTCGGCGACGATGACGAACAGCGTATCGGCGAACCAGGGTTTGTCGCGCGCCTGGTCGATGAAGCGGCCGATCGCGTAATCGGTATATTTCACCCCGCCGTCGCGCCCACCGGGTGAGGGGATGTCGATGCGCCCGTCCGGGTAGGTGAATGGCCGGTGGTTGCTCGTTGTCATGATCTGGGCAAGGAAGGGTTTGCCGCTCGCATGGGTCTTGTCGAGTTGCGTGAGCACATTGTCGAACAGATATTCGTCGGCCACGCCCCACACGTTCTCGAAGCCGACCGATCCTTTTGGAAAGTCGGTGCGGTCGACGATCTGATAATTGTTGCCGGCAAAATAGGTATTCATGTTATCGAAATAGCCATAGCCGCCATACAGGAAGTAGGTTTCATAGCCTTGGTGGCGCAGGATCTCGCCGAGCGTCGCGAGATGCTCGTTGCCCGGTCGACGCACGATGGCCTGACCGGGAATCGGCGGCGCGCCGAGGGTCAACGCATCCAGGCCGCGCACCGTACGTGTTCCCGTGGCATACAGGCGGGTAAATAAAAATCCTTCGGCGGCCAGGGCGTCGAGCCGCGGCGTCAGCCTGTCCGGGTTGCCGAAAACGCCGAGATATTTGGCCGACAGGCTTTCCACCGTGATCAGCACGACGTTCTTCGGCGGCCGCTTGAACGGCAATCGCTGCGCATCGAAGCCTTCGTTCTCGTCCGGATTGGGCTTGAGCGCCTCGGACAGAGGTTCGCGTTCGACACCGAGACCTTTCAGGATGCGGGCTGCCTGTTCGGCCGGCAGCGTTGCATAAAACCGGTCATAGTCGAGATCGTTGCGGCGCAGGGCGGCGGCAAAAGTCATCAGGCCGTTGCCGGCCAGTTCATTGGCGTAGACATTCGGGGAAAACTGCATCTGGTCGATGTCGAAGCTGTACCAGGCACCCAGCGGCAGCACGAATGCCCATCCGGCATAGGCCAGACGTCTGCCTGCGGTGATCGCTGGAGCGGCGGCGGCACCGATGCGCTGACGAAACATCCAGGTCAGACTGACGGCCAGCAGCGCCACACCTGACAGCAACAGGCCGACAGGATAGGACTCGCGGATGTTGCCGATGACTTCATGCGTATAGATCAGGTAATCGACGGCGATGAAATTAAAGCGGGTGGCAAACTCTTCCCAAAATGTCGCTTCCGCGAGCGCGCCGAACAGCAGCACGAAGCTGGCGATGAAAAACAACACGAAGCGCAACGGGCCACGCCAGCGGGTGTTGCGCCAGCGCGCCGGCCAGAGCGCAGCCCAAAGCAATGCGGGAATGAGCAACCAGGCCAGCACGGCCAGATCGAAGCCAAAGCCGCGCATGAAAAGCGCCGGCCAAAACGACAAGGGTGTCTTGTCGATGCCGGCATACAGCGTCAAACCGAGACGGGTCACCGTGGAGATGGCGAGGAACAGCAAGCCGAAAGGCAGGAAAGGCAGCTTTCGCAGACGCGCAGACAGGGCGCTCATGGGCAGGGTAAGCAGGATGGACCAGGCGGCATTATCGCCTGTCAGGCGACGCCGTCTTGCCAGCGCCGACTTTTCACCGAATTTCAGAAGCCGAAGCGTTCGCCAAAGCCGGCCAGCGTAGCCACCCCGAGGATGAAGAAAATGGCGGCGGCGATGGCATGCACCACCCGGACCGGCATCCGGTGGGCGATACGGTCGCCCAGGAGCACCGCCGGCACGTTGGCAACCATCATCCCGCAGGTCGTCCCCGCGACCACCGAGAAAAACGCCTGGTACTGGGCCGCCAGGGCAATCGTGGCAACCTGCGTCTTGTCACCCATTTCGGCGAGAAAGAAGGCAATCAAGGTGGCGCCGAAGACGCCAGACTGGGCCAGCCGGGCATCGTCTTCCTCGAATTTGTCGGGAATGAGCGTCCAGACTGCCATGCCGATGAAGGAGATACCCAATATCCAGCGCAGCGTTTCCGGGGCGACCACGGACGTGATCCAGGAACCGAGCGCGCCGGCAAACGCGTGGTTCGCTATCGTCGCCACGAAAATTCCCATGATGATCGGCACGGGCTTGCGGAACTTGGCAGCGAGGATGAAGGCGAGGAGCTGTGTCTTGTCGCCGATTTCAGCCAGGGCGACGATACCCGTGGAGATCAGGAAGGCGTCCAATCAGTCCCCGAAGTTGGTACCGACGCGCCGTGCGGAGAGCACCAATGCATGGCTGGGCGGAACGGTTTTTACCTTGCCCGCCACGTCCTCGATCTTCAGCGCCCGCGTGCCTTCGCAATGCGAGGCGACCAGCACGCCGTACTGTTTCTTCGCGATCAGGTCGGCGGCAGCGGTACCGAGCCGCGTGGCGAGGATGCGATCGGCTGCCGACGGCGTGCCACCGCGCTGCAGGTGGCCAAGAATCGTCAGCCGTGCTTCGAGTCCGGTGAGCTTTTCGAGTTGCTGCGCAAGCCGCAGCGTGCGGCCGGCGTAAATCAGCTCGGCAGCATCGGCCTCGGTGTCGTCGGCCTTGGGATCGACTTTCCCCTTGTTTTGTTCCTTGGCGGCCTTTTTCTTCGACTTGGCAGCAGCCATCGCCGCCAGATCCTGCTTCGAGACCGCGCCTTCGGCGACGGCGACGATGGAGAAGGGTTTGCCGCCCCGCGCGCGGTCGCGGATCGCTTCGGCGATGCTGTTCACGTCATAGGGAATCTCGGGGATCAGGATCACGTCGGCGCCGCCGGCAATGCCGGCGCCCAGCGCCAGCCAGCCGGCGCGATGGCCCATGATCTCGACGACGATGATGCGGTGGTGGCTGTGCGCGGTGCTGTGCAGGCGATCGATGCATTCTGTCGCGATGCCCAGCGCGGTGTCGAAGCCGAAAGTGGTGTCGGTGCCGAAGACATCGTTGTCGATGGTCTTGGGCAGGTTGATGACGTTGAGCCCCTTCTGCTTGAGGCGCAGCGCGTTTTTCAGCGTGCCGCCGCCGCCGAGGCAGACGAGGCAGTCAAGATGATTGTCGTGGTAGTTGCCGGCGATGGCGTCGGTCATGTCGAGGATCTTGCCGCCGACCGGCATCTTGTGCGGCTTGTCGCGGCTGGTGCCGAGGATGGTGCCACCCGTGGTCAGGATGCCCGAGAGCTGGCCGCCGTCGAGCGCCATCGTGCGGTTTTCCATGAGGCCGCGGAAGCCATCGCGAAAGCCTATTACATGCATCTTGTAATGGCCCATTGCGGCTTTGCCGACGCCGCGGATCGCCGCATTGAGGCCGGGGCTGTCGCCGCCGGCAGTCAGAATTCCGATTTGTCGCGTCATGCTGGCCTCCATTTCAGGAGCTGGCATTGTCCGTCATTTCTAAAAGAGTGGCATGCGATAATTCAATCACTGAATAGGATTACCGACCATGGCCCGTCCCCAGAACGACAATTTCCTGCGCGCCCTGCTGCGCGAGCCGACTGACCATACGCCTCTTTGGCTGATGCGCCAGGCCGGCCGCTACCTGCCCGAGTACAACGAGACGCGCCGCCGCGCCGGCAATTTCCTGGCCCTGTGCAAGTCGCCCAGCCTCGCCTGCGAAGTGACGCTGCAGCCGCTGGCGCGCTATGACCTCGATGCAGCGATCCTGTTTTCCGACATCCTCACCGTGCCCGATGCGATGGGCCTCGGCCTCTATTTCGCCGAAGGCGAAGGCCCGAAGTTCGAGCGGCCGCTACGTCAGGAATGGGAAATCCGCGACCTCGCCGCACCCGATCCGTACGACCATCTGCGCTACGTAATGGATGCGGTAGCGGAAATCCGCCGCGCGCTGAACAACAGCGTGCCCCTGATCGGCTTTTCCGGTTCGCCCTTCACGCTCGCCTGCTACATGGTCGAGGGGGGCTCGTCCGCCGATTTCCGCACGGTCAAGACCATGCTCTATGATCGGCCCGACCTGCTGCACCGGATTCTCGACGTGAATGCGACGGCGGTGACGAACTATCTCAACGCCCAGATCGAGTGCGGCGCACAGGCGGTGCAGATTTTCGATACCTGGGGCGGGGCGCTGTCGCACGCCGCCTATCGCGAGTTTTCACTTGCCTACATGCAGCGCGTGATCGACGGGCTGAAAAAAACCCACGACGGCGAGCGCATCCCCTGCATCGTCTTCACCAAGGGTGGTGGCCAGTGGCTGGAAGCGATAGCTGACAGTGGCTGTGATGCGGTCGGCCTCGACTGGACGACCGACATTGGCGAAGCGCGCCGCCGCGTCGGTGCCAAGGTGGCACTGCAGGGCAACATGGACCCGATGACGCTGTTCGCTTCCCCCACGGCGGTGGCAAAAGAAGCGACGCGCATCCTCGACAACTTCGGTCCCGGTAACACCGGGCACGTCTTCAATCTTGGCCATGGCATCAACCAGCACACCCCGCCCGAAAACGTGTCCATCCTCGTAGACACTGTCCACGGCTACGTAAAAAAATGAGGCTGGCCGGGAAGCCGCCACACGCTTCGCCCTGCGCAGGCGCCCTCCCGCCAAGCCGCTCTTGTAAAGGGTTTCGCCAGAGCCGAAATAGTTGACTTATTCACAGAAGGTTGATCTCCATGAGTTTGCCGTGGGTTTCAGGCCACCTTTGCAAGGCAACAACTTAATCCTTTGATTTTAAAGTATATTAATAATTTCTAATGTTTCACTGTCATGACTTTGGTGCTAAATGTCTGGCCGGTGGAAAATGCAGCGCAACATTACCCACAAAACTATCCACAGCCTGATCGGATATTGAAAAAGGCTTTTCCGGCAAACGATTAAGCCGATAAGTGAAGAATCACTTGAAGGAACGCGGCTAAGTGCCCATTCTGCAAATTGCCCTTGATGTTCCGCTGCCCCGCCTGTTCGACTATCGGCTGGGTGGGGAAGGCGAGGGCAGCCCGCTCGGGCGATTGGCGAAGATTCCGTTTGGCCAGGGCACCAAGATCGGCGTAGTGCTTGCCACAGTCGCAACCAGCGACCAGCCCGCCGACAAACTGAAAACGGCCGAACTCATCGAGGGACTGCCTGCCTTGCCGGCCGACTGGCTGGAGCTTTGCCAGTTCTGCGCGCGCTACTACCACCATCCGCTCGGCCAGGTCATGGCCTTCGCCTTGCCGCCACTGCTGCGCAAAGGGAAAAAGCCCAGGGCACTGAAAGACAAACCATCCGCCGTCTTGCCAGCGCCGACTGCCGGCGTCGTCCCGCCGGCTTCAGCCTGCCACGAAGCCACCCCGGATCAGGTCGCCGCCATCGAGGCCATCTCCGGTGCCAACGGCTTCCAGACTTTCCTGCTGCACGGCGTCACCGGCAGCGGCAAGACCGAGGTCTACCTGCGCGCCATCGACGCCGTGCTCGCGGCCGGGGGCCAGGCACTGATGCTTGTCCCCGAAATCGCGCTGACCCCGCAACTGGAATCGCGCGTGAGCGCCCGCTTCCCCGGCGCACACATCGTCTCGGCACATAGCGGGGTAGCCGATGCGGCGCGCGCACGCGCCTTCCTCGCTGCACTGGAAGGCCGTGCCGCCATCGTGCTCGGCACGCGGCTGTCGGTGTTCATGCCCATGCCACGACTGCAACTGATCGTGGTGGACGAAGAACACGACGCCTCCTTCAAGCAGCAGGAGGGGCTGCGCTACTCGGCGCGCGATGTCGCGATCTTTCGTGCCAAGCAGCGCAACATCCCCATCGTGCTTGGCTCGGCGACGCCCGCGCTGGAAAGCTACTACCACGCCTCCACCGGGCGCTACACCAAGCTCGAACTGCCGCTGCGCGCAGTCGCCGTCGCCATGCCGACGGTCGTCACCGTCGATACGCGCAAACAGAAATTGCAGGACGGCCTGAGTGCGGAGTTGCTTGCCGCAGTGGGCGAGTGCCTGCAACGCGGCGAGCAGAGCCTGCTCTTCCTCAACCGCCGCGGCTACGCCCCGGTACTCGCCTGCCCGGCCTGTGGCTGGATCTCGCACTGCCGGCGCTGCGCCGCCAACCTGGTGCTGCACCTCGCCGACCGCCGCCTGCGCTGCCATCACTGCGGTCTCGAAGTGGTGGTTCCGCACGCCTGTCCCGATTGCGGCAACCTCGACCTGCAACCCTTCGGGCGCGGCACGCAGCGGCTCGAAGAGAAACTGACAGCGCTGTTTCCTACCGCGCGCATCCTGCGCATCGACCGCGATTCGGCCGACTCGCCGCAGAAATGGCAGGCCCTGCTCGCAACCATCCATGCCGGCGGGGCCGACATCCTGGTCGGCACGCAAATGCTCGCCAAGGGCCACGACTTTCCCAAGCTCACGCTGGTCGGCGCGGTCGGCGCCGATGCCGCGTTGTTCGCCGCCGACTTCCGCGCACCCGAACGGCTGTTCGCGCAGCTCATGCAGGTGGGTGGGCGCAGCGGCCGCCACGCGCTGCCCGGCGCAGTGTTGATCCAGACCGAATACCCGCAGCATCCGCTCTATCGCGCGCTGATCGACCACGACTACGCCCGCTTCGCCCACGAACAACTGGCCGAGCGCGCGGCCGCCGGCTTCCCGCCCTTCGCCTTTCAGGCGCTGCTGCGCGCCGAGGCGCCTGAACTGAAGCAGGCGCTGGCTTTTCTCCACGAGGCCGTCTCGTCAGCGCCGACTTTCGCCGACATCCTGCTCTACGACCCGGTGCCGATGCGCCTGGCGCGGCTGAAAAACCGCGAACGCGCCCAGTTGCTTGTCGAGTCGCGGAACCGCCCGGCGCTGCACGCCTTCCTGACGGCGTGGCTGGAACAGCTCTACACCCTCAAAACGCCGCGCGACCTGCGCTGGCATCTCGACGTCGATCCGCTGGAACTCTGAAGGGCAACCGGCCTAGCCAGTCACCCTCCATGTTTCGCGCGAGCTACGCTTTATTGCGCGTTTGAGATCACGATTTCGACGCGGCGATTGCGCTGGCGTCCTTCGGCCGTGGCGTTGTTGGCCACCGGATTGGCCTTGCCAAACCCTTTGGTGGAGATGCGTCCACCGTCTATGCCACGGTAGGCCAGGGCGGCGCGCACGGCTTCGGCACGGCGTTGCGACAGGGTCAGGTTATAGGTATCGCTGCCCACCGCATCGGTATAGCCTTCGATCGACAAGGTGCGCTCGGGATTGTCGCGCAGGAAGGCAGCGAGCCGATCAATGGTGGTGAAGGCGCCCGACTTGAGTTCGGCGCGGCCGGTGTCAAACAGCACATCACCCAGGGTCAGCACCATGCCACGATCGGTTTGCTTGGCTTCCAGTTCGGCCAACTGGCTTTGCAGTTTGGCAACCTTGGCCTTTGCCGCCTCGGCGGCGGCCAGTTGCTCCTCGGCTAGCTGGCGGTCTTTTTCCGCTTGCAATCTGGACTGTTCAGCTTGTTGGCGTGCTCGATCCGCCTGCTCGCGTGACTTTTCCGCTTCGGCGGCACTCTGCTCGGCTTCACGCGTGCGGGCGTCCATCAGGATGCGGCCACGCTCGGCGCCAGAAGCGGCTACCGCCTGATCGGCGCGCACGATGTCGCCTGCCTGGATCGCCGTGGCGGATCGCTGGCGGGCGAGGTAGGCGTAATGCTTCACGATAGCCTGATCCTGGCCAGAATTGATCGCTGTTTCAGCCAGCATGAGTGCCTCCTGGGCGCGGCGAAGCTCTAGTGGTGCGCTACGGGCGGTGCTCGTGTCGCTGGATGCCTGGGCGTAAAGGGCGCGGGCTTCGTCAAGTTCCGGAATACTGGTGGGGTTCGTGGCGCAGGCCGCTAGCAATGCTGCGGCAGCAGGGGCAATAGCCAGGCGCAATCGGCCAATAACGAATGAGGGCATGATGAAATCCTTGTGTGTTGGGTATTGAAGAGGCTCGATTGGAGCATGAGCCTGCTTGAAAAATGGGGAGGTAGCAGCCGGCTTTATTTGGTGGGGCGGCCGCCAACTTCCTGCTGCAGCGTGGCGTTGGAGCGCTTCAATTCATCGGCGGCCCTGCGGGCTCGATCAGCCCGCGCCTTGCGTTCGGCCAGTTCGGCATCTGCGGTCGCCTCTTCGGCCAGATGGCGCGCCTGGTCAAACTGTTCGGCCTGCGCGGCGGCTTCGGCGCGTACCAGCTTGTCGCGGGCTGCGAGCAGTTCCACCGGGGCCAGTTGGCCAGCACCAGCGGCTTCGGCCTGGGTGATCGAGGCACGGGCGGTGGCAAGATCGCCCGTGGGCGGGGCGACCTCGTTGCTGGCACAAGCGCCCAGGAACAAGGCTGCAGAAAGCGCAACGGTGACAGCTGCCGGGCGTGCCCAGCGTCGGTTGATGATGTGCGGGTTGGACATGATGTAATGACCTCAAAATAGTGGGGGGATGAGACGCGTCTGTAAACCGGGACGGTCAAGGCAGCTTGACCAGCGGTAGCTCGGCCTTTTCGAGCTTGTTGATCCGCTCATGGAGCAGCCGGAATTCGCTCAGGATGACTTGCTGAAGACTCTCCAGACGGGATGCCTCGGCGTGTTTTGCCAATTCCTGGGCTGTACGCAGCTCCTTGTTCAGGTTGCGCCCTTCCAGGAGATGGGCAATGCGGCTGTAGAGCGTGGCAATGAAAAACATTGCCACAAACAGCGCCGTCAGTCCCGACAGGATCAGGCCCATGGGGGCCTCCACCTGTGCCACCAGCAAGTTGAGCGAGGTCTGGGCCGTCAGGGCCGACCAGTTCAGGCCCGCGAACAGCACAAACAAGAAGACCAGACCCCAAGCCAGCCAATGACTAATTCGTTCCATGTCGACTCCTTTGGTGATTGGTAAATTAGCAGGGGGCATGCTACATGATCAAATTTGATAATAAAATTACCAATTTGCAAAAATACATTTTCAAAAATGAAAATCATAAACAACGATTTTCAGGCTTTCCAGCCAGATGACCAGACGACGTTCGCAACCCGATCCAGGCTAAGCTGGGCCGATTTTCAGCTTGTCATGGTGGTGGGTCGAATTGGCCAATTGGCCAAAGCGACCGAAGTGTTGGCCATGTCCCATGCGACCTTGCTGCGCAAACTCGCATCCATCGAAACCCGGCTCAAGGCGCGGCTGTTTGATCGGGTCCGGGGCCACTACATCCCAACGGTGGCGGGTGATGAACTGATCAGGGCGGCCGAGTCCATGGCCCCGCTGGCCCGGCACGCCGAAATGCGCGTAGTAGGCCAGGATATACGGCCCAGCGGCCATGTGCGCATTACGGCGCCGGGCATTATTGTTAGCCATCTATTGCCGCCGGTATTGGAACAGTTTGCCACGGCGTTTCCTGACGTCATCCTGGAGTTTTCGGCAACACTCAACCATGTCAGCCTGGCGCGTCGCGAGGCGGATGTGGCCTTGCGCATGAATGACGAAATATCCGGGTGGCTCGTGGGCCGAAAACTCGCGATCCTGGATTTCAAGATCTATGACTTGCATCGGCAAGGCTTGGGACAGGACACTCAGTCCATCAGTTAACTGGTGCGGCTGAAGCGGTGGATTTCCTTCGAGCGCGATGCACGTGACCTGAAGTTCGAGCGTTGGCTGACCGAGCAGGTACCGGACAGTTCAGTCGTGATGCGGGTGGATGGCTTTGACCATGCGCTGGCCATGTTGCGCGCGGGATTGGGCATTGCGTTGCTGCCCACGTTCCTCGAGCACACGTGCCCCGAACTGCAAGCCCTGTCGCTCCCCATCGCCGAACTGCGCACACCGCTGTGGATGATCACACACAAGGACCTGCGTGACACCATGCGCATCAAGGTGCTCATGCAGACCGTGGGCCCTGCGGTGGCGCTTGCGGTGCGGGGCAACGCATCGAGTTGAGTGCGCGCTCCGCGCGCGAGCGAGGGGAATAATGGCGGTATTTTACCTATCGCCTGCCGAATACAAACCACAGCCAGCCCGCCCCCTGCAGGGCCAGCAGCCCCGCGAGGCTCGTCCGGTAGGCCGTGGCGGGGGTAAGCCCGGTCGCCTGCAAACCATCCACCGCCACGCCGAACAGCCACTGGATGGCGAAGGCGCCGACGAAGGCGCCGAGGTTCAGCGCGGTGTTGACGCGGCCCGCGAGGCTGACGGGGAATTCGGCGGAGAGCAGCGCATAGGCCAGGTTGCTGACCGAGAAGACCAGCCCGAGTGATGGCCACAGCAGCCAGCTCGGCCCGATGTCGAGCACGATGCCCAGCATGGCCAGCATGCCGAAACCCAGGCCGAAAATCAGGAGGCGGACGGGCGGCAGCCCGGCGCGGGCAAGCCGCGTGACGAAAAAGGCGATGAAAAGAAAGCCCGTCAGCATGGCGCTCGCCATCAGCAGCAGGTGGAAGGCCGACGCCTCGCGTGACAGGCCATTCACCGTCATCAAGAAGGGCAGGGCCCACAGGCCCTGCAAGGCCATGAAGCCGCCGACGATCAGGGTCGTCTGCGGTGCGAAGCGCCAGAAGGCACGACTGCGGAAGATCGCGGCCAGGCCGGCGAGTTGCTGGCGCAGGCTTTCGCGCGGTGCGCCACCCGGCTTTTCCGGGGTCATGAAGATGAGTGCCGCGACCATGACGGTAATCGCCGCCAGCGCGTAAAAGATGCCGCGCCAGCCGAGGATGGGCAAGACCGCGCCGAGCGGCGAACTGGCGGTCAGCGCACCGAGGCCGCCGGCCGCCATGATCGCGGCATTGAGCGAAACCTGCCGTTCAATGGGAAACCACAGCGAAAATGCCTTGAAGCTCCCCATCAGGCAGGCCGACACGCCCAGACCGATCAGCGCCCGCCCGAAAGTCAGTTGTAACAGGCCTTCGCCTGCGGCGAACAGCGCCGCGCCTGCCGCGCAGATCAGCAGCAGGCCGGCCTCGACGCGACGCGGACCATAGCGGTCGAGCAGGATGCCCAGCGGCAGCTGGAATGCGCCAAAGGCCAGCAGATAAGCCGAGGTCAGCAGGCCGAGGTCGGCGGCGGAGAGCCCGAGATCATGCGTGAGTTCGGGCGAAATGACCGCGTTGGCATTCCGGAGCAGGTAGGAAAGGAAATAGCCGGCCGCGAAGGGCGCGAAGATGCGCTTCCAGGGATTGATCGTGTCAGTCAATTTGCGTTACCCGGCACCATGCTCCGCGAGAAAATCCTTCACCCAGTGCTCGGCGCGCGCGCCGGAAAACCTGCCCTTGATTTCGCCACCCATAAACAACAACACGGTGGGAAAGCCCTTGAGGCTGTAGCGGCCGGCAAGCTTCATGTTCGCGCCTTCATCCACCTCGACCTTGGCCAGCCGGATCTTGCCGCCCAGCGCGGTCGTCACGCGCTCGAGCACGGGCGTCAGCGCGCGGCAGGGCGGGCACCAGTCGGCCCAGAAGTCGACGATGACCGGCGTCGCGTGCGAAGCCTCGAGCACGGCGACTTCGAAGTCGGCAAGATCGACATCGAAGATGAAGTCAGGTAGCGGGTGATGGGTGTGCATTGTGTTATTCGTTCTATTCATTCCAGAGCCAGGCGGCACCCCGGACTCCCGAGGAATCGCCATGCCTGTTTTTCACCAGCCGGGTCGCAACCGCGTCAGAGAATACATGCGCGCCCCACAGCCGGGGCACGCGATCATACAGCCGGTCGAGGTTCGAGAGGCCGCCGCCGAGCACGATCACATCCGGGTCGAGGATGTTGATGACCTGCGCCAGCGCGCGCGCCAGCCGCTGCTCGTAGCGCGTCATGGCGGCTTCCGCGTCGGCACCGCCATCCGCCGCGAGTGCCGGGCCCGACAGAAATGTTTCGATGCAGCCATGGCGGCCGCAGTAGCACGCCGGCCGGAGCGGCTCGTCTCCCGGCATTGGGTTATGGCCCCACTCGCCCGCAATGGCGTTGGCGCCGACCAGCACTTTGCCGTGCAACGACGATGCCGCCACCGACGCCCGTGCCGAGGATTACGCCGAAAACCACCGCTGCGCCCGCTGCCGCCCCATCGGTGGCTTCGGAAAGCGCAAAACAGTTGGCATCGTTGGCCAGCCGCACCGGCCGGCCGAGCGCGGCGGCGAGATCGGCACGCAAGGGACGGCCGATCAGCCAGGTCGAATTGGCGTTCTTGATCAGCCCGGTCACGCGCGATTCCGCGCCGGGGATGCCGACGCCTACCGTGGGCGTCGTCCCGCCCACACCAACACTCGCCGTCCTGCCAGCGCCGAGTTTTGCTTCAGCATCGCGCACCAGCCCGGCGATGGCGGCCACGGTACCGGCGTAGTCGTTGCGCGGCGTCGCCACGCGTTCGCGCAGCAACTCACGGCCATCGTCGGCGAGCGCGATGATCTCGATCTTTGTGCCGCCGAGGTCAATGCCGAAATGCATGCGTCTGCTTGCCGCTCATCTGCCCAAAAAACCTCTGAGCTTGTCTTGCAGCCTGCTCTCTGCTTTCTGCCGGATTTCCGCTTTTTTCTCTGCGATTTTGGCCTTGGTGGCGGCCTCTGCGATCCCGGCCAGCTCGAGTTTCCACGACGGATGGTCGAAGGGGCCGGTCAGCCGTACCGGCAGGGTGATGCTCCTGACGCTGGCGAGATCCTTGCCGCCCTGGCCGGTAGCGGTGGCGACAATGCTGGTCTGCAACAGATAGTCGAGGCGGCTGTTGCCGATATCGATGTCGCCGGCGCCGGCCAGGCGCAGCAGCGGCGATCTGGCCATCAGGTCATCGTTGTGCGCGACGCCGTTGGCGATGCGAAAGCTCGCGGATAGTTCGGAAAAATCGGTTTTCTGGGACGCGTCATTGGCGAAAGACCCGGCCGATTTTCCCCGCAGCAGGGCCTGGGCTTCGCGCAGCCTCTGGCCAAGGTTGATGCCCTTGATCGCGCCGTCGGCGAGCGTGATGTGCGCCGTGCCGGCCAGCGCATTCTGCAGTGCAGCGACACTGGCGCCCTGCGTCGTGACATCGAGTGCAATGTTGCCGCGCCCTGTGAGCATGTCCTTGTGCATCAGGTCCGCGAGGAGCGGACCGATCTGCACGTTGGTGAGCGTCTGCCGCAACGCGAAGCGGTTGCCATCGGCATCGACCGACAGCGTACCGTCGAGGCGGCCAGCGTAGAGTTGCGCCGCCAGTGGCGCGACCCGCAGCTGGCCGTCGCTTGCGGCGAGTTGCAGTCGAATCTCGCTGGCTTCGAGTCCCGCGGCCTTGAGCTGGCCGATCTTGATCGACCCCTCGAGGTTCAAGTCCTTCAGGGCGGCAAGATCGATCTTGCCTTCTGCCTCGCTGCCCGGCGCGGATGCTCCGCCCGCCTTGCCATCCGGCTGCTGCGGCCACAGATAGCGGTCAATGTCGAGCCGGTCGATGTCGAGCGAGCCGGTGAGCTTTCCCATCTTGAGCGATCCGGCATGGCCCACGATGCGTTCCAGTCCGAGATTGGCCGCAACCCGGCTGCGCTGGCCGGAAATTTCGTCATGCCAGGTCAATTCGACATCGGCGAGGCGGATGGCGGCGATGTCGATGGTGGGTAGCGCCAAGGGGGCCGCCGGCAGCGCCGTCTCGCCAGCGCCGACTTTTCGTTCCTGGTCTTTCCCGTCGCCGGCCAGGTCGGCGATGTTGAGCGTGCCGTCCTTCCGCTTGATCACCCCGGCCTTGAGGCCGGTTAGCTCGATCTGCTTCACCACCACCCGCTTCGACAGCAACGGCCAGACCGCCACGACGACACGCGCGTTGTCGAGGGTGGCGAATGTCTGCGTGCTGCCGCGCTCGGAAAGGGTGGTGCGGCCAATCCGGATCGCGACGTCCGGCCAGAAGCCGAGCGACAGATCGCCCGCGATCGTCAGCGTGCGGCCGGTCTGTGTTGCGACGACCGTGGCGATTTCCTGCTTGATGCGCGCGGCGTCGAAGCTGGCGACGAGCCAGGCGACACCCGCCGCGGCCACGAGGACGAGGACGGCAATCGTGCTGGCGAGGATCTTGAAGATTTTCATGACATGCCCGGGCATTCAGATCGATGCGGCGTACCCGATTATGCACTTGCCTGCGCCGATTGACGTTTGCTGCCTGAACCGCTAACGTGCCCCGGTTGTCCTGCCCATTGTCCGCTTCACAAGAGGAGATACCCGCACATGAATACTTGCCTACGCTCACTGTTCGCCACGCTCGGTTTCGTTTCGGCGGCGGCCCTCGCCCAGACGGCCTGGGATATGCCGACTCCCTATCCGGCCACCAATTTCCATACCGAGAACATCGTGCAGTTCGCCGCCGACATCGACAAGGCGTCCGCCGGCAAACTCAAGATCACCGTGCATGCGGGCGGTTCGCTGTTCAAGGCCAACGAGATCAAGCGCGCGGTGCAGGGCGGCCAGGCGCAGATCGGCGAGATCATCCTCGTGGGCCTGTCGAACGAAGACCCGGTGTTCGGTACCGACGGCGTACCCTTCCTCGCCACCTCCTATGCCGAATCGAAGAAGCTCTGGCAGGCGCAAAAGCCGGTGGTCGAGACCAAGCTGGCGAAACAGGGCATCAAGCTGCTGTACTCCGTGCCGTGGCCGCCGCAAGGCATCTTCGCCAAAAACCCGATCGCCAGCGCCGCCGACCTGAAGGGCGTGAAATGGCGTGCCTACAGCCCGCAGACCTCGCGCATCGCCGAACTGGTCGGCGCGCAGCCGGTGACCATCCAGGCCGCCGAACTGTCGCAGGCGCTGGCGACTGGCGCCGTCGGCGCCTTCATGACCTCGGGCGCGACGGGTGTGGACAGCAAGGTCTGGGAACAGGTTAACCATTTCTATGACGTGCAGGCCTGGTTGCCGAAGAATGCCGTGCTCGTCTCGCAGAAGGCCTTCGATGCCCTCGACAAGGCGACGCAGGATGCCGTGCTGAAGTCGGCCGCTGCCGCCGAGGAGCGCGGCTGGAAAACCAGCGAGGAGAAGACCAGGATCTATCTGGCCGAACTGGTCAAGAACGGCATGAAGGTCGAGCCGCCTTCCGCCGCGCTCAAGGCGGACATGAAAAAGGTGGGCGATACCATGATCGCCGAGTGGGTGAAGACCGCCGGCGCCGACGGGCAGGCGATCATCGACGCCTACAAGAAATAGCACGCAACCAAGTTGAAACGCGCCCTCGACGCGCTGTACGGCGTCGCCGCCTGGGCGGCGGCGCTGTTCATGATCGGCACGCTGGCGATGATCCTGTTGTCGGTGGCCGGCCGCCTGCTGGATTTCCATGTGCGCGGCACCGACGCCTATGCCGGCTATTGCATGGCGGCGGCGGCCTTTCTCGCGCTGGCGCACACCTTCAAGCGCGGCGAGCATATCCGCGTCACGCTGTTCCTCGACCGCTTCGGCCCGACCACGCATCGCGTGCTGCAGATCTGGTCGCATCTCGCAGGCCTGGTGCTGACGGGCCTGCTGGCCTGGTTTTCCGTGCGCCTGGCCTGGCAGTCCTTCCAGTTCAACGATATCTCGCAGGGCAACGACGCCACGCCGCTGTGGATACCCCAGCTCGGCATGGCGCTGGGCAGTCTCATCTTCGTCGTCGCCATGGCGGAGAACTTCGTCAGCGTGCTGCGCGGACACGATCCGCGCCAGCGCGCCCCGGACGCCGAACCGGTCAGGAGCGAATAAACCCGCACCATGGACGGCCTGATCACCTTCGCCCTGATCGTCTTCCTGTTTGCCCTGCTCGGCAGCGGGCTGTGGATCGGCCTGGCATTACTCGGTGTCGGCTGGCTCGGCATGGAATTGTTCACCGCACGGCCCGCCGGCGATGCGATGGCCGTGACCATCTGGGGCTCGAGCTCCTCGTGGACGCTCACCGCACTGCCGATGTTCCTCTGGATGGGCGAAATCCTCTTCCGCACCAAGCTGTCGGAAGACATGTTCAAGGGCCTCGCGCCCTGGCTGGAAAAGCTGCCCGGCCGACTGCTGCACACCAACGTGATCGGCTGCACCATCTTCGCCGCCGTGTCCGGTTCGTCGGCCGCCACCTGCGCCACCATCGGCAAGATCACCCTGCCGGAACTGAAGAAGCGCGGCTATCCGGAAGCCATCACCATCGGTACGCTGGCCGGCGCCGGTACGCTGGGCCTGCTGATTCCGCCCTCGATCATCATGATCGTGTATGGCGTGGCGGCTGAAGTCTCCATCGCCAAGCTGTTCATCGGCGGTGTGCTGCCCGGGGCCATGATCGGCCTGTTGCTGATGGGCTGGATCGTCGTCTGGGCACTCTTGCATCCCGGCGCGATTCCGCCGATCGCCGAACGCACCAGCTTTGTCCAGAAGATCTTTGCCGCGCGCCACCTGATTCCGGTGATGGTGCTGATCGGCCTCGTGCTCGGTTCGATCTACTCCGGCATCGCCACCGCCACCGAGGCCGCCGCGCTCGGCGTGGTCGGCAGCCTGGTCCTCGCCGCGGCGCAGGGTTCGCTCAACTGGAACACCTTCCACGACAGCCTGCTCGGCGCAACCCGGCTCTACTGCATGATCGCGCTGATCCTCGCCGGCTCGGCCTTCCTCACGCTCTCGATGGGCTATCTCGGCCTGCCGCGCCACCTCGCCGAATGGATCGGCGGTCTTGGCCTCACGCCGTTCTGGCTGCTGTTCGGCCTGATGATCTTCTACATCATCCTCGGCTGCTTCCTCGACGGCATCTCGATGGTGGTGCTGACCATCGCCGTGATCCAGCCGACCATCGCAGGCTGCCGGCATCGACCTGATCTGGTTCGGCATCTTCCTCGTCGTCGTCGTCGAGATGGCGCAGATCACGCCGCCGGTCGGTTTCAACCTGTTCGTCCTGCAGGGCATGACCGGCCGGCAGATCACCTGGATCGCGCGCCAGACACTGCCGGCCTTCCTCTTGATGATGGTCGCCGCGGGACTGCTCTACGCCATGCCCGGCCTCGTCACCTGGCTGCCGGGCCAGATGGTGGGGTAATGAGGACCGGATGACGCCGCGTTTGCTGGCGCTGGGAGATGCCGCACTCACGCTGGAGCTGGGCGACGGCATCGATGCCGCGACCAGCGCGCGGGTGATGGCCGCGCGCGCAGCGCTTGTCGCCGCGCGCTGCGCGGGCATCGGGGACATCGTGCCGACCTATCGTTCGCTGACCGTGCATTTCGATCCGCTGCATACGGATCGGGATGCGCTTGCCGCGCGCCTGCTCGCCGCAGCCGATGCACCCCAAAACTCGGCGCTGGCGGGACGGCACCATGAAATCCCCGTGCATTTCGGCGGCGCGGACGGGCCCGATCTGGACTTTGTGGCCGCCGCCACCGGCCGCGACGCGGAGGAAATCGTCGCCACGCTGTGCGCCTCGAACTGCGCGTCTACCTGATCGGCTTCCTGCCCGGCTTCCCCTACCTGGGCGACCTGCCCGACTGGCTGCGCCTGCCGCGCCGCGCCACGCCGCGTACCGCCGTGCCGGCCAACAGCGTGGCCATCGCGGGGCCGCAGGCGGCCGTCTATCCGTGGCAGAGTCCCGGCGGCTGGCACCTGGTCGGCCGCACCACGGTCCGGATGTTCGATGCCGGCAATGTCGAACGACCCGCGCTGCTCGTACCCGGCGACACGGTACGCTTCATCCATGCTTGAAGTCCTGGCCTGCCCGGTACCCGCCAGCATCCAGGATCTGGGACGGCCCGGCTATCGCCACTTCGGCGTGCCACTGTCGGGCGCACTCGACACGCTCGGCCTGCGGCTGGCGAACGCGCTGGTGCGCAACCCCCCGGACGCGGCAGCACTCGAAATGCGGCTTGCCGGCCCACGCCTGCGCGCCGGTGCCCCCGTACGAGTTGCGCTGGCACATGCGACAGCGCTGATCGAACGCGCCGCCGGTCAGCGCGAACCGCTGCCGGCCTGGCGCAGCGCGACGCTGGCGCCCGGCGACATCCTGAAGATCGGCACGGTGCAGGGCGGGGCGGGCTACCTCGCCGTGGCCGGCGGCTTCGCCGTGCCCGTCGTCCTCGGCAGTCGCTCCACCTACGCCCGCGCCGGCTTCGGCAGCCTGCTATGCGACGGCATGACTTTGCCGGTGGGTGATGCTGACTTGTCACAACCCGAACGCGCCGTCTCGCCAGCGCCGACTTTTGCAAACGACGGCCCGCTCCGCGTCATCCCCGGCCCGCAGCACGAGGCACTTTACCGATGCAGCGTTCGCAACATTCACGTCATCCGCTTACACGGTGACGCAGGCGGCCGACCGCATGGGCCTGCGCCTGGCCGGCCCGCCGCTCGGCCATATAGCCGGTGCCGACATCGTCTCGGATGCCGTGACGCCCGGCGCGATCCAGGTGCCGGGCGACGGCCGGCCCATCGTGCTGCTCGCCGACTGCCAGACGGTGGGCGGCTATGCCAAGATCGCCACGGTGATTGCCGCCGACCTGCCGCGCCTCGGCCGCCTGCTGCCGGGCGATATGATCCGCTTTGCGACGGTCAACATCGCAACCGCGCACGCCGCGCTGCGTGCCAGCGAGGAGTGGCTGGCGCAAACGATTGCCGGGCTGTGTCCCGTCGATTCCGGGGGTGTCGATCTCGCTGCCCTCTACCAATGCAACCTCGTCGCTGGAGTCATTCATGCCAACTGAGATGCCGAATGAAAAGCGCATCAACCTCAACGCCGATCTCGGCGAAAGTTTCGGCCCCTGGGTCATGGGCGACGACGACGCGCTGCTCGATATCGTCACCTCGGCCAACCTGGCCTGCGGCTTCCATGCCGGCGATCCGGATGTGATGCGCCGCACGCTACGCGCCTGCGTGGCGAAAGGCGTGAGCATCGGCGCCCACCCGGGCTACGCCGACCTGCAGGGTTTCGGCCGGCGTGCGCTGAGGCTGGGTCACGCCGAAATCGAAAATCTCGTCGCCTATCAGGTCGGCGCACTGGCGGGCATCGCCGCACTCGAGGGCGGGCGGGTCACCCACGTCAAGCCGCACGGCGCGCTCAACAATCAGGCTTGTGCCGATGTTGGCATCGCCGCCGCCATTGCACGGGCGGTGCGCGGGATCGACGCAAGCCTGATCCTGCTGGCGCCGGCCGCCTCTGCACTGCTCGTGGCGGGTCGCGAGGCCGGTTTGAAGGTCGTCGAGGAAATCTTCGCCGACCGCGCCTATCAGGATGATGGCCAACTTGCCCCGCGCGGGACGCCGGGCGCGATGGTGCATGGCGCCGGAAATTGCGCCGCCCACGTGCAGGCCATGCTCGACGCCAAGTCGCTGCTTGCCCTGTCGGGCAAGCGCATTCCCACGGCCATCGGCAGCGTCTGCGTGCATGGCGACGGGGTAGAGGCGGTTACGGTCGCACGCCATGTACGACAAGCGCTGGCAGTGGCGGGCTGGAACATCGTGCCGCTCACCGAACTGCCCTAAGAATTTCTTTTCACATTATTCAATTTTGATATAGTTCCCCGCTTGCCAACACCCAACAGGAGAAGAAAACATGAGTGGCTTCGTCAAGGAATTTCGGGAGTTTGCCGTCAAGGGCAACGTGATGGATCTCGCCGTCGGCGTCATCATCGGCGGCGCCTTTGGCAAGATCGTTGACTCGGTGGTGGGCGATCTGATCATGCCCATCGTCGGCAAGATTTTCGGCGGGCTGGATTTCAACAACTATTTCATCGCGCTGTCGGGCCAGACCGCGACCACGCTGGTCGAAGCCAAGAAGGCGGGGGCGGTGTTCGCCTACGGCAGCTTCATCACCATCCTGATCAATTTCATTATCCTGGCTTTCATCATCTTCATGATGATCAAGCAGATGAACCGCCTGAAGCGCGAAGAAGCCGTCGCGCCGTCCGAGCCGCCGCCCACGCCCGAAGACGTCGTGCTGCTGCGCGAGATTCGCGATTCACTGAAGAAGTAGGCCCACCCCGAAATCGCCGCTACGCGGCGATCTCCCCTCAAGGGGCCAAGAAACACTCGGGGCTGCCCTGCGTGTTTCTTGTGATTCAGGAGTCGGCGACGAACGGATTTTTTCGCCGTTCCGCGCCGAAGGTGGACATCGGCCCGTGGCCGGGAATGAATGCGAAGTCGTCCCCGAGCGGAAAAAGCTTTTCCCGGATGGCGCTGATCAGCGCTGCGTGGTTGCCGCGCGGGAAATCGGTGCGCCCGATCGATCCGGCAAACAGCACATCGCCGACAATGGCCAGTCGCGAAGGCTTATGGATGAAGCAGATGTGGCCAGGCGTATGACCGGGCGTATGCAACACATCGAGCGTCATTCCGCCAACCGTCACAGTTTCGCCTTCTTCCAGCCAGCGGTCGGGCGTGAATGCCGGCGTTGGCGGAAACCCGAACATGCGACACTGCTCGGGCAGTTGTTCGAGCCAGAAAGCCTCCTCGCGTTGCGGCCCCTCGATCGGCACGCCAAGATGCGCGGCCAATGCCGCTGCACCGCCGACATGATCAATATGGCCATGGGTCAGCAGCAGCTTTTCAACCTTGAGCCGCTGCGCCGCGATCTCCGCAAGAATGGCTTCGACATCGCCGCCCGGATCCACCACCGCCGCTTGACGGGTGGCTGGATCCCACAGCAAAGAGCAATTCTGGGCGAATGGCGTGACCGGCAAAATAGTGTAGTCCATGCGCCGCATCTTATCTCACACCGTGAAACCCCCATCGGCATGGCATCATGTACGGCGTGACCCCCGACGATAAACATTCACCCTTGGCGGTTGATCACCTGTTCAAGTCCTACGACGGCAAGGTGGCGGTCGACGGCCTCTCCTTCGCGCTTGAACGCGGCGAGTGCTTCGGCCTGCTCGGCCCGAACGGGGCCGGCAAGACCACCACGCTGCGCTGCTGCCTCGGCCTGACCGCGCCCGACAGCGGAACGATCCGCCTGCTGGGCATGCCGGTGCCCGCACGGGGTCGCGAAGCGCGCGCCGGCGTCGGCGTGGTGCCGCAGTTCGACAACCTCGATCCCGATTTCACCGTCGCCGAGAACCTGCTGATCTATGGCCGCTACTTCGGCCTGGACCAGGCGGCGCTCCGCACCCGGATTCCGGAACTGCTCGAATTCGCCGGCCTCGCCGGCAAGGAAAATGTCGGCCTCCGCACGCTCTCCGGGGGCATGAAGCGCCGGCTGACGCTGGCACGCGCGCTGGTGAATGATCCCGAACTGTTGGTACTCGACGAGCCGACCACCGGTCTCGACCCGCAGGCACGCCACCTGATCTGGGACCGGCTCAAGCGCCTGCTCGCCGCCGGCAAGACCATCCTGCTGACGACGCACTTCATGGACGAGGCCGAACGCCTCTGCGACCGGCTCGCCATCGTCGATGGTGGAAAACTGCATCACGACAGGGGCGCCGCGCGACCCTGATCGCCGAACGCATCGAGCCACAGGTTGTGGAGGTCTATGGCGAGGGCGCGGAAACCTGGGCCGCAGTCGAGGCGGGACGATTCAGCCAACGCTGCGAAGTCAGCGGAGAAACAGCCTTCTGCTATGTCGCGGACGCCGCGCCGTTGCTGGCCCACCTGGCCGGGCAGCCGCAGCTCAAGACCCTGCACCGGCCGGCCAATCTGGAAGATGTCTTCCTCAAGCTCACCGGCCGCGAGATGCGGGACTAGAATGGCCCCCACGCTCGCAAACCCGGCTCGCTGCCCCCCACAGGGGGCGCATTTCGCCTTGGGCGGCCCCGCGGCGAAATGAATATGTCGTCCCCGAACTCTCCCTGCGCGCCTTCGCGGTATGGCGACGCAACTTCCTGGTCTGGCGGAAGCTGGCGTTGCCCTCATCGCTCGGCAACCTGGCCGACCCGATGATCTACCTGTTCGGCCTCGGCTACGGGCTCGGCGGCCTGCTGCCGCAGATCGGCGGCGTCTCCTACATCGCCTTCCTCGCCGCCGGCACGGTCTGCGCCTCGACGATGAACGCCGCCTCCTTCGAGGCGCTCTACTCCGGCTTCTCGCGCATGCACGTGCAGCGTACCTGGGAGGCGATCATGAACGCGCCGGTGTCGCTCGACGACGTACGTCGCCGGCGAACTGCCTGTGGGCGGCCGCCAAGGCCACGTCTCTCCGGCGTGGCGATCCTCGCGGTCATCTGGCGCGCTCGGCTTCGTCGCCGGCCCGCTCGCCCTGTGGATGCTGCCGGCTGATCTTCCTCACCGGCCTGTGCCTTGCCGCGCTCGGGCTCTGGTCATCACGGCCGTCTCGCCGTCCTACGATTTCTTCATGTACTACTTCACGCTGTTCATCACGCCGATGATGCTGCTGTCCGGCGTGTTCTTTCCGCTCGATCAACTGCCCGCCATGGTGCAGGCGGCGGCGGCCTGGCTGCCGCTGTCGCACTCCGTGGCCCTGATCCGGCCGCTCATCTTCGGCGAGCTGCCCGTCAACCCCCTGCTGAATATCGCCACCCTGCTGGCGATCACCGTAGTCGCCTACTGGATTGCCGTCGTGCTGGCGCGGCGCAGACTGCTCAAATAGCGTCAGCAATATTTCCTGTTTGACGCCAGCCCCGCTGTCGTTGGATACTGCGCACCAGCAGTCAGGAAAGCCAACCTCTCCAAACTGCACCACGCGTTCGGCACCGGCTTACCCGCCACGTGCCTGACCAGTCAGAACAACGCACGACACGATCAAGCGAGGAGTTGACGATGAGTCAGAATGCGCCACTGCGGCTGCATGTTCCGGAGCCGACGGCACGCCCGGGACAACATACCGATTTTTCCTACCTGCATGTTTCGCCTGCCGGCGCGGCACGCCGACCGCCGCTCGACACCCAGCCTGCCGAGACCAGCGATATCGCCTTTGCGCTTGTACGCGTCCTCGACGATGACGGCCGGGCCGTCGGCCCCTGGGTGCCTGACCTGACGCCGGACCAACTGCGCTTCGGCCTGCGCGCGATGCTGAAAACGCGCATCTTCGACGCCCGCATGCAAACCGCGCAGCGGCAGAAAAAGATCTCCTTTTATATGCAGAGCCTCGGCGAGGAAGCGATCAGCGTCGCGCACGCGCTGGCACTCGACGCAGGCGACATGTGCTTTCCCACCTATCGCCAGCAGGGTCTGCTGATGGCGCGCGAGGTACCGCTGGTCGACCTGATCTGCCAGTTGTTGTCGAACGAACGCGATCCGCTCAAGGGCCGCCAGCTGCCGGTGCTGTATTCGGTGCGCAACGCGGGCTTTTTCACCGTCTCCGGCAACCTCGCAACGCAGATGATCCAGGCCGTCGGCTGGGGCATGGCCTCGGCCATCAAGGGCGACACGAAAATCGCTTCCGGCTGGATCGGCGACGGCTCGACCGCCGAAGCCGATTTCCATACCGCCCTGACCTTCGCCCACGTCTATCAGGCGCCGGTGATCATCAACGTGGTCAACAACCAGTGGGCAATCTCGACCTTCCAGGCCCTCGCCGGCGGCGAAGGCACCACCTTCGCAGCGCGCGGCATCGGCGCCGGCATCGCCTCGCTGCGCGTCGATGGCAACGATTTCCTCGCGGTGTATGCCGCCTCGCGCTGGGCGGCCGACCGCGCCCGCAGCAACCTGGGACCGACGCTCATCGAGTGGGTGACCTACCGCGCCGGTGCGCATTCCACCTCCGACGATCCGACCAAATACCGTCCCGCCGACGACTGGGAGAAATACCCGCTCGGCGATCCGGTTGCCCGCCTAAAACAGCATCTGATCGGCCTCGGTGAATGGACGGAAGCGGCGCACGCGGCCGCACAACAGGAACTGGAGGCCGAGGTGGCATCCGCACAGAAAGAGGCGGAAAGCTACGGCTCGCTGGCGGACGGCCATGTGCATAGCGCGGCCGCGATGTTCGAGGATGTTTACAAGGACATGCCCGCGCACCTGCTGCGGCAGCGTCAGGAACTGGGGATCTGATCATGGGCGCAGAAATGAAAACAACGCCGATGACGATGATCCAGGCCCTGCGTTCGGCGATGGATGTGATGCTCGCACGCGATCCCGATGTCGTGGTCTTCGGCGAGGACGTCGGCTACTTCGGCGGGGTGTTCCGCTGCACCGAGGGTCTGCAGAAGAAGTACGGCACCGCCCGCGTCTTCGATGCGCCGATCTCCGAGAGCGGCATCGTCGGCGCCGCCGTCGGCATGGGCGCCTACGGCCTGCGACCGGTCATCGAGATCCAGTTCGCCGACTACTTCTACCCCGCCACCGACCAGATCGTGTCCGAGGCAGCGCGCCTGCGCTACCGCTCGGCGGGCGAGTTCATCGCGCCGCTGACCATCCGCATGCCCTGCGGCGGCGGCATCTACGGCGGGCAGACGCACAGCCAGAGTCCCGAGGCCTTCTTCACCCACGTCTGCGGCCTGCGCACGGTGATGCCGTCCAACCCCTATGACGCCAAGGGCCTGCTGATCGCCTCAATCGAGAACGATGATCCGGTGATCTTCCTCGAACCCAAGCGACTCTACAACGGGCCCTTCGACGGCCATCATGACCGCCCCGTGACGCCGTGGTCGAAGCATCCGCTCGGCGAAGTGCCGGAAGGCTATTACACCGTACCACTCGAAGCGGCGGCCGTGTATCGGCCCGGCAACGAACTGACGGTGCTTACCTACGGCACGATGGTTTTCGTGGCGGAAGCGGCGGCACGGGAAAGCGGCATCGACGCCGAAATCATCGACCTGCGCAGCCTCTGGCCGCTCGACCTGGCCACCCTCGTCGCCTCGGTGAAGAAGACCGGCCGCTGCGCCGTGGTGCATGAGGCCACGCGCACCAGCGGCTTCGGCGCAGAACTCGTTTCGCTCGTTCAGGAACATTGCTTCTATCACCTCGAAGCGCCGATCGTGCGCATCGCCGGCTGGGATACGCCCTACCCGCACGCGCAGGAATGGGCCTACTTCCCCGGCCCGACGCGGGTCGCCGAGGGCTTCAAGCGCGCACTGGAGAAAAGCTAATGGGCATACATGTCATCAAGATGCCGGATATCGGCGAAGGCATCGCCGAAGTCGAACTCGCGGCCTGGAACGTGCAACCCGGCGATGTGGTGGTCGAAGACCAGACGCTCGCCGACGTGATGACCGACAAGGCGACGGTGGAAATTCCCTCGCCCGTGGCGGGCAAGGTACTCGCGCTCGGCGGCAGGGCCGGCGACGTGCTGGCGGTCGGCACCGAGCTGATCCGCCTCGAGGTGGCAGGGGAAGGCAACCTGCGCGAAGCCGCTGCTGTCACCGCACCTGAACCGAAGCCTGCAACGCTTGAACCAACGGCCCCACCCCCACCCCCCGCACCCATGCAAAAGTCGGCGCTGGCGAGACGGCACACAGAAACGACGGGGCAGTTGCGACAGCCTGGCGACAAGCCGCTCGCCTCGCCGGCCGTGCGCCAATACGCCTGGGATCGCGGCATCGAGTTGCAGTTCGTCACCGGCAGCGGGCCGGCCGGACGCATCCTGCGCGAGGATGTCGATGCCTGTGCCGAAGGCAAGCGCGCGGCGCCGGCGCAATCCTCGCGCTACGCCGTGCAGGACTGGGAAGAGGCGATCCCGGTGATCGGCCTGCGCCGCAAGATCGCGCAAAAGATGCAGGAAGCGAAGCGCCACATCCCGCATTTCGCCTACGTCGAGGAAATCGACATGACCGAGTGCGAGGTGCTGCGCCAGCAGCTCAACGCCAAGTACGCCACGGCGCGCGGCAGGCTGACTTTGCTGCCGCTGCTGATGCGCGCCATCGTGCTGGCGGTGCGCGAATTCCCGCAAGTGAATGCACGCTACGACGACACGGCGGATATCGTCACGCGTTACGGCGCCGTGCATCTGGGCATCGCCACGCAAACCGACGGCGGCCTGATGGTGCCGGTGCTGCGCCATGCCGAAACGCTCGACCTCTGGTCGGCCGCCACCGAGGTGGCGCGGCTGTCCGAAACCGCGCGCACGGGCAAGGCGGCGCGCGAGGAGCTCTCCGGCTCGACGCTCACCATCACCAGCCTCGGCCCGCTCGGCGGCATCGTCTCCACGCCGGTCATCAACTTTCCGGAAGTCGCCATCGTTGGCGTCAACCGCATGGTCGAGCGGCCGATGATCAAGAACGGCCAGGTCGTCGCGCGCCAGATGATGAACCTGTCCTCGTCCTTCGACCATCGCGTCGTCGATGGCATGGACGCAGCGAAATTCATCCAGGCCGTGCGCGGCTACCTCGAATTCCCCGCGACGCTTTTCGTGGAGTAAGCCATGCTGACTGAAACTACCACCCTGCTGGTCGTCGGCGGCGGCCCCGGCGGCTATGTTGCCGCGATCCGTGCCGCGCAACTCGGCATCCCCACCGTGCTGGTCGAAGGCGAGTACCTGGGCGGCACCTGCCTCAACGTCGGCTGCATTCCTTCGAAGGCACTCATTCACGTCGCCGACGAGTTTGCAAAAGCACGGCATTTTTCCGGCAACTCGCCGCTGGGTATCCGCGTTGAATCGCCGTCACTCGACATCGCCAAGGCCGTGCATTGGAAAGACGGCGTCGTCACCAAACTGACCGGCGGCGTGGCCGCGCTGCTGAAGAAGCATGGCGCGCGCGTCGTCAAGGGTTGGGCGCGCAGCGTCGATGGCAAGACCGTCGAAGTGCAGCCGACGGATGGCGGCAGTGCGTGGCGCATCGGCTGCGAACACCTGCTGCTGGCCGCCGGTTCGGTGGCCACACGCGCTGCCGAACCTGCCCTTCGGTGGCGCCGTCATATCTTCAACGGAGGCCTTGTCGCCGGCCACGCTGCCGCAGCGACTGGTCGTCGTCGGCGCAGGCTATATCGGCCTCGAACTCGGCATCGTCTATCGCAAGCTGGGCGTCGAGGTCGCCATCGTCGAGGCGCAGGCGCGCGTGCTGCCGGCCTACGACGAGGAGCTCTCAAAACCGGTCGCCGCGTCGCTGCGCCAGCTCGGCATCGAGGTGCATCCGGGATGTACGGTGCGCGGGATGAACGCCGCCGGCACTGCCGTGCGCATCCGCAATCTGGCCGGTGAAGATCGCGCGTTGCCGGCCGACCGCGTGCTGGTCGCCATCGGCCGCCAGCCGCGGATTGACGGCTGGGGACTGGAATCTTTGGGGCTGGCCATGGATGGCCGCTGTGTTCGCGTCGATGCGGAATGTCGGACCTCGATGCGCAACGTCTGGGCCATCGGCGACCTGACCGGCGAGCCGATGCTCGCGCACCGCGCCATGGCGCAAGGCGAAATGGTCGCCGAGATCATCGCCGGCAAGCGCAGGCAATTCGTCCCGGCCGCCATTCCTGCCGTCTGCTACACCGATCCGGAAGTCGTCGTCGTCGGCCTCTCGCCGCAGGAGGCGGCCGCCGCCGGCATCGACTGCATCCATGCCGCGTTCCCCTTCGCCGCCAATGGCCGCGCACTCACACTCGAAGCGGGCAGCGGCTTCGTGCGCGTCGTGGCGCGGCGTAACAACCATCTGATCGTCGGCTGGCAGGCCGTCGGGCGCGGTGTCGCCGAGCTCGCGGCGGCCTTTGCGCAATCCATCGAGATGGGCGCCTGCCTCGAGGATATCGCCGGTACCATCCACGCCCACCCGACCCTCGGCGAAGCGGTGCAGGAGGCGGCGCTGCGCGCGCTCGGCCACGCGATCCACATATAAAGGTCGGCGCTGGCAGGACGGCGCGACTATGACATTAGGAGTAGGATTGCCGTCGATTCCGCAGCTATCGGCACATCATGCCTCTCTTGCGAGCGTTGCTCGTATTTCTATTACTCGCTGCCTCGGTCTTTGCCCAGGCACAGGAGGCTGCGCGGGTAACACAGGGCACGGCTTCCCTCCCGCTGCGGCCCTATATTGAAGTACTTGAGGATCCTTCCGGCCAACTGGAATTCGCCGATGTGGATCAACCTGAGATGGCCGGGCGGTTTCAGCGCGTTCCCGGCACGAGCGACCTCAATTTCGGCTATAGCACATCGACCTACTGGCTGCGCCTGAAACTGGCGCCGGAAACAAATGCGGCAGCACACTGGCTGCTTGAGCTCGCCTACCCCTCGCTCGATCACGTCGAGCTCTTTACCCGCCAGGGGTCGGTCCTGCTGCATCAAAGCACCGGGGACCTTCAGCCCTTTCCAACAAGACTGTACGAACATCGCAACCTGGTATTTCCCGTTGCGCTGACCCCCGGCACCGCGCAGACCCTCTACCTCCGCGTGCATTCCGAAGGCAGCCTCACCCTGCCGGCAACGCTGTGGTCGCCAGCGGCGCTGCATGCCCATGACCAAAATACCTACAGCCTCCTGGCAGCGTATTTCGGCATGCTGCTGGCGCTGGGCCTCTACAACCTGCTGCTGTATTTTTCGCTGCGCGACAAAATCTATCTGACCTACGTCGCAAACATTGTCATGATGGCGCTGGCGCAGGGATCGATGTTCGGACTGGCAAACCAGTATGTCTGGCCGAACTTTCCAGCCTGGGGCAATGTCTCCCTGCCTGTGACCTATCTGTCTTACGGGATTTACCGGCGCAATGTTTGCCCGGCAATTTCTTGGCACAAAGCAGAACATGCCGTGGCTTGATCGGCTATTCCAGATTCTGCAACTCTGTTTTCTGCTAACCGCGCTGACGACGATGTTTTATTCGTATCGGGCAGGCGGCATCGGTATTGCCCTGTTTGGCATGGCGTTCTCCGTTACGGGTGTCACCGGTGGATTGTTTGCGCTGAAACGCGGCCTGCCGGGTGCGGGCCTGTATCTCCTGGCCTGGACGCTACTCCTGATGGGCGTTGTCCTGCTTGCCATGAGGACGCTGGACTGGTTGCCGACCAACCTGCTGACCACCTATGGCATGCAGATCGGATCGGCACTCGAGATGCTGCTGTTTTCCTTCGCCCTGGCCAACCGGATTCACATCTTGCGCCGCGAAAAAGAGCAGGCGCAGGCGGCGGCGTTGCAATCCGAGCGGGTCGCCCGGGAGGCATTGCAGCGCTCCGAAAAAGTGCTTGAGGAGCGCATTGCGCAGCGCACTGCCGAACTCGAGCAGCACCGCCACCACCTCGAACGCCTGGTCGAAGAACGCACCGTCGCCCTCTCTGTCGCCAAGGAAGCCGCCGAGGCCGCCAACCGGGCAAAGAGCGTCTTTCTGGCCAACATGAGCCACGAACTCCGGACGCCGATGAACGGCATCATGGGCATGACCGACCTGGCGCTACGCCGGGCCTCCGATGCCAAACAGGTCGATCAGCTCAACAAGGTCAAACAATCCGCCCTGCACCTGCTCGGCATCATCAACGATATCCTCGACATCTCCAAGATCGAAGCCGAGCGGCTCAGCCTGGAGAATAACGACTTCAAGCTGGCGACGGTCCTGGAGAATTTGACGAATCTGCTTGGTCCTGAAGCCGCACGGAAAGGTCTGACGCTGACGATCAATATCGCAGCCGATCTCGCCACGCTGCCGTTGAAAGGCGACCCATTGCGCCTGGGACAGATACTGATCAATCTGACCAGCAACGCCATCAAATTCACTGCCGAGGGAACGATAACGATATCCGCGTCACGCGCCGAAGACCACTTGAAGAATGTTCTGGTGCGCTTCGAAGTGCGGGATAGCGGCATCGGCATCGCGGCGGAAGATCAGCCGCGCCTATTCCAGGCATTTGAGCAGGCCGATGGTTCGACCACCCGGAAATTCGGCGGCACCGGACTGGGCCTGGCGATCAGCAAGCGGCTGGCTCAACTGATGGGTGGCAGCATCGGTGTTGTGAGCCAGGCTGATGCCGGCAGCACTTTCTGGTTCACCGTGCGACTGGAAAAGGCCGACCAGCCGATCGATCAGAGCAACCGCCAGACACTATCACTGGCTGAAGATGTGCTCAGGACCCGCTATGCAGGGACGCGCATCCTGCTCGCTGAAGACGAACCGGTCAATCAGGAAGTTTCGCGGCTGCTGCTTGAAGCGGCCGGCATGGTCGTCGACCTTGCCGAAGACGGGGTCGCCGCCGTTGAGATGGCCGGGCGAACCGACTACGCCCTGATCCTGCTCGACCTGATGATGCCCAGAATGAATGGTCTTGAAGCCGCCCGGGCCATCCGCGCCCTGCCGGGCCGGGAAACGACCCCGATCCTGGCGTTAACCGCAAACGCCTTTGACGAAGACCGGCAGCTTTGCATCGAGGCCGGGATGAACGACCACATCGGGAAGCCGGCCCGTCCGGCGCTGCTGTTTGAAATCTTGCTCAAATGGCTCTCACGGTCCGAAACATCGGCAGCCTGACCTCAGCAGAATAGTCGGCACTGCGCGCGCTCGGCAACGCGATCCACATCTGAAAGTCGGCGCTGGCAGGACGGCAGGCCTTGAAGGATGCTGCCCTTCACCGGCGGCGAGAAGAAGGTGTGCCGGCGTACCGATGGCCGGCACCCAGAACAGCCAGCTGATTTCCCGGTATTGAATCATGTCGTCTCTCCCCGGTATTTCACAAGCCGATCACCTGGGCATGCAGCCCCTGCGCCCGCAACGGTTGCAACAGGCTGGCTGCCCGCGTAACCCCGGAGTCATACACCACCATCAACAAATGCGACTGGCCGGTACGGTGGCCGACCGAGATAACCCCGACGTCATTGCGCATATCCTGCTCGATGCCGCGTAGCGTTGCTTCGTCCATGTTTTCGTTCACATGCACGAGAACGTCTGCTAGTGTGGTTCCCATATTGACCTCCTATCCGTGTTACCTGGTTGATCGTGGACTGTGCACGCGCTGATTTGAGTCATGGCGTTTGCATTGCCCTGACTTAAGACTAGTCAAACTGGGAGATGGAAGCTATGGCCGAAACACCGCAAGTCTTGTCCGAAACGCCGCACACTTTCGCGGCGGACCCGCTGTCGGACCTGCTTGGCAGCATGCACCTCGCCGGCGTCGTGCTGTTCCGCGCCGAGTTTCGCGAGCCCTGGTGGCTCATCGCCCCCGCATCCTGCCAACTGGCAAAGTTGCTGCCGTTTCGCACCGAACACATCATTCCCTTCCATATCGTCGCCGAGGGGGGTTGCTGGCTGGAAATCAAGGGCCGCGAACGCGTCTGGCTGGAAGCAGGCGATGCGGTGCTGATGCCTTACGGCGACGGCCACGACCTCTTCGGCCACGAGAAATCCGCTCAAGGCGTGTCGCCAGGGCAACTATTGCCGCCACCCCCCTGGTCGGACATCCAGGTGGCACGTCATGACGGGGGGGGCGGTGCGTTTGCACACCTCATATGCGGTTTCCTCCAGTGCGACGAGTTGCTGTTCCATCCGATCCTGCATCACCTGCCGGTCCTGATGCATGTACGGCCCGACGCGTCCGATGCCTGGCTGGCCAGCACCATCCGCCACACGATCGACGAAGTCAGCCAGACACGACCCGGTGCGCGCAGCATGCTGCCGCGCCTCACCGAACTCATGTTCGTCGAATTATTGCGAAAGCATATGCAGGGTCAGGCGCCGGATGAGGTAGGCTGGTTTGCCGCCGTCAGCGATCCGGTGGTGGGTGCCGCCCTCAGGCATCTGCATGTGGCGCCCCTGCAGGACTGGAGCGTCGACGGGCTGGCGCGCCAGATTGGCGTTTCACGCACGGTGCTGGCCGAGCGCTTCAAGCATTTCCTTGAACTGCCGCCCATGCAATACCTGTCGCGCTGGCGTCTTCAGATGGCGGCCCAGAAACTGAAGACCAGCGACACGCCGATCAAGACCATCGCCGACCAGACCGGATACGAATCCGAGGCATCGTTCAATCGCGCGTTCAAGCGTCTCTTCGGCATGCCGCCGGGTGATTGGCGCAGCAGACAGTCAGTATCGAATGGCGGCTGACAGGTAAGCAGGACTACCTTATTTCCCGCCGGGCTTGTCGGGTAGTTTCTTTGCGCTGGTGTCCGTCGCATCGTCCAATGCGAAGTAGTTCGCACGGCTGACGACCGGCTTGCCGGTTTTCGCTTCCAGCTCCTTGCGCGCATTGCCGGCCACCGCGCCGCCCTGCTTCGCCGCGTTGCGGTTCGCGCCGAACCCGAGTGCATCCTTGCGGCGGGCGATCTCCGTCGTGCTCGCCTCGCCGAGCATCGTGAAGATCAGTTCGAGGTCGGTCATGTGATCGCGCAGATTGTTGCCGGTCTTCACCTTGTCCAGACTCTTCAACCGGCGGTGCGTCCCCGGCGTCACGCCAAAGGTTGCCTTGGCGATCTCGGCGGTGAGAATCGCGTACTCCTTGCCCTCGGCCACGCCGCGCGCCTTCCATTCGTCGGTCAGTTCGCCGCGCACAGCGATGGAGCGCAGCCGCTTCTCGATCCACGCCTGCGGATAACCCTTGGCCTGATACAACGCGCGGGCGCGGGCGCTGGCCAACTCCGGGTTCTCGATCTCCTTGACGCGCTCGTAACCCACCTGCGCCAGCCAGCGCTTGAACGGCTCGGCGCGCGGCGAGGGGATGGACTGGACGATGCGGAACAGGCCCTCGGTGTTGGCGCAGTCGGTCATCCGCTGCTTGCCGTCCAGCGCCTCAAGCTTCAACCCGTGACAAAACGTCACGACTTCACTGCCTTCCGCGTCAAGCCGTTGTTTCAGCTTGCGCCAATAGGCGCCGGGGTCGGTGCTTTCGGTCAGTACGCCGCATACATCGACGACAGAAAACCACCACTCCTCGTTATGCCAGGTGCGACGGATGCTTCTCTCTTGAAAAACGACCAGATGGTTTTCCGGCATGTCGGCGGAGATATTTTTCTTGCTCATGGATGGCTTTCAAAAAGTCGGTGCTGGCGGGACGGCAGTAGGGTTCGTGAAAAATGTAAGGGGCAATCAACATATGTCTCCAACACATGGCGACAATCGCTCATTCCAATGAGTGACCTTTGTAACCGTCTTGAACAAGGCTTTCGCCATGCCCCAAGGTGGTCCCGCAGATAAATCACACTCCTTGGCGGGACGTACTGCGGAAAACTCATGCCAAGGATGATCACTTTCCGTTGGACCGTCGGAGTATTTCCAAAGCTCTTGATAAAGCGTCGGCACATCAAGTTGCTCTGCGATAAAGAATTCTCCACCTTCAAGCTTGGAGCGCATCTCTGCCACCTGTGCTTTAGTCAACAACCCTCTGAGTAGCAATGCACCCCATGCCTTGTAGTTACCGGCATCGCGGCAAAGGTATTCGAAAACACAATAATGCCTCGCGTCCATTGCTCAACTCTTCCGTTTACTATCAACAAACTCTTCCATCCGATGGCGCGCGATAAGGCCGACGTCCGGTACAAACCGCTCCGGTAGTTCGATGGGACGACCGTTCAAAGGAAGAATCACGCCCTTGATGAAGGTGTCTTCGCTGCGCAGCAGTTCGTTTGAAACAAGCACCCGGAAATCGTCCGACAGAGCAATCAACCCCTTGTCAAACGCCTTGTCATGGATGGCCGATAGGCACAGGCCGTTGCTCGGATTCAGCCGATTTGTCTTGTCCTTGCTCCACGGCACGATATGGCTGGCGATAAGAAGGCGCGGTTCGGACAACCCGGACATGCAGCACCGCCCACGATAGCTGCTCAACACCGCGCGCCGGAAAAAGTGTTGCTTGATGCGTTGCTCGGTGACGACGCGCCGCGTCTCGCCGGTGAAATCTTCCAAGCCACTGGCCTCGTCTCCATCCAGCACAGCCACCGCAGGCGTGCCTTTTGATTCGATCAAGGCGGTTTTCAAGCGATTGCACTCGATGGCCAAGCCTTCCCAATCCGCGTGGAATTCCTCCCAGATTTCTCGATCAAGGGAGGATGCATTGCCCAAACCTGAGCGGCCGGTGGAGGTAATCGCTGGGTCTAGGCTAGCGAAGTTGACCAGCTTCATCGCCACGGCAGATGGGGTGCGACCGATCAGCTTTGCCAATTCGACGATTTCCGGGTTGCGACTGTGGAGCTTGCCAAACGGCAACTGACAATACAGGTGGAAGGCGAGTTTGAGTTGTTCGTGAGACCAGCGACTATTACTCATGATGTCTTACGGTACCGCGATGGCTTGCTGTCGCGGCGCCCCCTCCCTTCCGTTCAAATATGACATCATCAGTTTAGCCGCAGCTTCGGTCATCGGCACAACAAACGCATCTGAGAATTGTATGTACGCCAGCGTAATGTGGGAAAGTCGGCGCTGGCGAGACGGCGCGCTTACGTGGATTCGAGTGCGCGTTCGATGAAGCGACGCGGCACGCAGCTCTTCGGCACGCGACCATCGAACCAGCTGCGCACATCCTCGTCGAGGCCAAGGCCGTGCATGTAGTTGTAGAGCGCCTTGTTGAGCGCGCTGCCGAGCGTCGCATGATCGACACCGGTCGGATCGACGAACTGCACATCGTTCTTCGCGAAGCTGATCATGGGCAGCGGCTTGAGGGTCACGCCGTACTGTTCCGGGTGCTGGCCGACCGGGGAATGCACGGTGCAGGCGAAGCGATGGAAGAAGCCGGACTGGATGCAGCCGGCCGCAAATAGTTGCCGCACGTATTCGAGCGCATCGACGGTGTCCTGCACGGTTTGTGTCGGGAAGCCGTACATCAGGTAGGCATGCACGAGGATGCCAGCGTCGGAAAATGCACGCGTCACGCGCGCCACCTGCTCGACCGACACGCCCTTCTGCATCAGCTTGAGCAGGCGGTCGGACGCCACCTCCAGTCCGCCGGAGACGGCGATACAGCCGCTGTCGGCCAATCGCTGGCAGAGGTCGGGGGTGAAGGATTTCTCGAAGCGGATGTTGCCCCACCAGGAGATGGCGCGGTTGCGGCGCTGCAGTTCCGCGGCCAGCGCGGCCAGCGCCTTGGGTGGCGCAGCTTCGTCGACAAAGTGAAAACCGGTCTGCCCGGTTTCGGCGATGACGGCCTCGATGCGATCGACCAGCGTGGCGGCGGTCGCCGCGTCGTAGCGTGAGATGTAGTCGAGGGTGGTATCGCAGAAACTGCATTTCTTCCAGTAGCAACCGTGCGCGACGGTGAGCTTGTTCCAGCGCCCGTCGGACCACAGCCGGTGCATGGGGTTGAGCATGTCGAGCACGGACAGGTAGCGGTCGAGCGGCAGGCCGTCCCAGGTCGGCGTACCGACCTCGGCGAGGGGGATGTCCGGCTCCTTGGCATCGATGTAGCGGACGGCAGCGCCGTCACGCACGAAAGGTACGTACCAGCTTGTCACGCGGACGTTCGCCGCGCAGATGTTCGAGCAGTGCCAGCAGCGGACGCTCCCCGTCGTCGAGCATGACGTAATCGAAGTAGTCGAAGACGCGCGGTTCGGCGAGTTCGCGCAGTTCGGTGTTGGCAAAGCCGCCGCCGAACACCGTGACGATCGCCGGATCGTGCGCCTTGAGCGTCTGGGCGATGCGGAACGCACCGTAGACGTTGCCCGGAAAGGGCGCCGATACCAGCACGAGCTGCGGCGCATGGCGTGTCACGGCCGCCAGCGTCAGCTCGCGCAGGGTGCTGTCGACCAGCGTCGGCGGTGCTGCCAGCGCGGCGGCCAGCGGTTCAAACGTTGCCTGACTTTGCGCCAGCGATTCGGCATAGCGCACGAATTCGAAGCGCGGGTCGACCGCTTCGCGCAGCACGTCGGCGACATCGTTGAGATACAGGGTGGCGAAGTGCCGGGCGCGGTCTTGAATGCCGAGAGCGCCGAAGGCCCAGCCGAGCGCATCCCCCCCGTCCGGGTCAACATATTCGTCGAGCGCCGCGAAGCGCGGGCCTTCGGGCAGGAAATTGCGCCCGGCAATGCGATACGCCATGCTGGGATCGCCCCCTTGCAGGAAGGCGATGGCGGGTTCGATGCTGGACAGGTAGCGGTCGAACTGCCGGTCGAAGGCCTGGACGGAAGGCGAACGCTCCCGCTGCGGCAAGGCCACGACGCAAGCGTGCATCTGGCGCAGTCCGGCGGGCGAGAACAACTGCAAGACGAGGGCCAGCGCCAGGTCCTCCTGCACGGCGGCCACGCCCCGCGAACGCAGAAAGCCGGTCAGATAGGCCGTCAACGGGTAGGGCGTGTTGAGTTGCGTCATCGGCGGAATGACGGACAGCACGCGCAGGTTCATAGGATTCGATGTCGCAGGAATTGGGCCGGGGCTAGAATAACAGCCTGTAAAGCTTGTTTGGGCGACAACCAAGGAGAAAAACAGATGGCCCACCCCCTCGCCGGCCAGCCGGCCCCCGCCACCAGCCTGACCGATATCACGGCGCTACTCGAGGCCTACGGCGACCTGCCCGACCTCAATGTGCCAACGCAGCGCGTCGCCTTCGGCACCAGCGGCCATCGCGGCAGCGCCTTCAACAAGAGTTTCAACGAGGCGCATATTCTCGCCATCACCCAGGCCGTCTGCGAATACCGCGCGCAGGCCGGCATCACCGGGCCCCTGTTCCTCGGCATGGATACGCACGCGCTGTCGGCGCCGGCGCAGCGCACGGCGCTCGAGGTGCTCGCCGGCAACGGCGTGACCACCTATCTGCAGGAATACGAAGGCTACACGCCGACCCCGGTGATCTCGCGCGCCATCCTCGCGCACAACGCCGATCCGGCGGCGCCGCGTGCCGACGGCATCGTCATCACGCCCTCGCACAATCCGCCGCAGGATGGCGGCATCAAGTACAACCCGCCGCACGGCGGCCCGGCCGACACCGACGTCACCGGCTGGATCGAGCAGCGTGCAAATGCCCTGCTGGCCACCGGCAACGGCGCGGTGCAACGCGCTCCCTGCGAGGCAGCGCTGTTGTTGCCGATCATCCACGCGGTCGACCTGATGACGCCCTATATCGAAGCACTGGGCGAAGTCATCGACATGGAAGCGATCAAGAACGCGAACCTGAAGATCGGCGTCGATCCGATGGGCGGAGCGGCCGTCGCCTACTGGAAACCCATCGCGGCGCATTACGGACTGAACATCGAGGTGGTGAATACCCGGGTCGATCCCGCCTACGGCTTCATGACGCTCGACCACGACGGCAAGATCCGCATGGACTGCTCAAGTCCCTACGCGATGGCCAGCCTGGTCGGACTGAAAGACCGCTTCGACATCGCCTGGGGCAACGACGCCGATGTCGACCGCCACGGCATCGTCACGCCTTCCGTCGGACTGATGAACCCGAATCACTATCTCGCCGTCGCGATCAATTACCTGCTCACCCACCGCCCGCACTGGCCAACCAGTGCCGCCGTCGGCAAGACGCTGGTGTCGAGCGGCCTGATCGACCGCGTGGTGAATGGCCTGGGACGCAAGTTCCTCGAAGTGCCGGTCGGCTTCAAATGGTTCTCTGCCGGCCTGCTGGATGGCGCATTCTGCTTCGGCGGCGAGGAAAGCGCAGGCGCGAGTTTCCTGCGTCGCGACGGCTCGGTATGGACCACCGACAAGGACGGCATCATCCTCGGCCTGCTGGCCGCCGAGATCACCGCCGTTACCGGCAAGGACCCCGGCCAGCACTATCAGGCACTCGCGGCCCAATACGGCACGCCCTACTACATCCGCATCGATGCGCCGGCCAGCCCGGCGCAGAAGGCGGCTTTCAAACAACTGACCGGCGAGAAGGTCACCGCCGCGACGCTGGCCGGCGAACCGATTACCGCCCGCATGACCCGCGCGCCCGGCAACGACGCGCCGATCGGCGGCCTGAAGGTCACGACGGAAAACGGCTGGTTCGCCGCGCGCCCGTCCGGCACCGAGGACATCTACAAGCTCTATGCCGAAAGCTTCAAGAGCGCGGAACACCTCAAGCAGATCGTCGCCGAGGCGCAGGAAATCGTGACGGCTGCGCTGGCCTGACTCATTTTGTCTGCGTGCCGAGATAGCGGGGATCGTCGTAGAGCGACGCGAAGACGATCTGCCTGATCTCGGGATGATCCGGCACGAGATAGAGCGCCGGCATCAGCATCTCCTCGAAGATGCCGCGCAGGCTGCGCGCGCCAGCCTTGTATTCCATCGCCAGGTCGGCAATCTGTGCGAAGACCGGCGGCTCGATCCTGAGTTCGACGTTCTCGCGCTTGAGGATTTCGTGGAACTGCTTGTAGATCGCGTTTTGCGGCTCGGTCATGATGCGCACCATCATCTCGCGCGACAGCGGCTTGACGCGCGCAATGATCGGCAGGCGGCCGGCGAATTCCGGGATCAGCCCGAAACGGAACAGGTCGGTCGGCTTGACGCGCGCGTTGAGGCGGTCGAGCACCTTCTGGTTGTCGTCCTCGCCCGTCGAAATGAAGCCGAAGGTGTGGGTCTGCGCAAGGATCTCGTCGATGCCGACGAAGGCGCCACCGCAGATGAAGAGGATCTGCGTCGTGTCGATGTGCCCGCCAGCTTTCAGCTTGACCGGCGCGCCTTCCATGATCTTCAGCAGCGCATGCTGCACGCGCTCGCCGGAGGGGCCACGCGCCTGACCCTCGGCGTCGGGCGGCGCCTTGAGCTTGTCGATCTCGTCGATGAAGATGATGCCGCGCTGCGCGCGCGCGATGTCGCCGGCGGCCTTTTCGATGAGGCGCAACAGGATCGCCTCGATCTCCTCGTTGACATATTCGCTCTGCGCCAGCGAGGTGGCGTTCGCCGTGACGAAGGGCACGTCGAGCGCCCGCGACAGCGTTTCGCAAAGCAGGGTCTTGCCGGTGCCGGTCGGGCCGATCAACAGCACGTTGCTCTTGACGATCTCGATCTGGTCCGGCTGCGCGATCTCGATCTTCCGGTAATGGGTGAAGACAGCGACCGCGAGCTGTTTCTTGGCGTCGTCCTGGCCGACCACATGCTGGTCGAGAAATTTGACGATCTGGCTGGGAGTCATGGTCATGGCGGCATCCGGAAATGGGATAACGGGACGGACGCTAGAATAGCAGCATGGAACCTCTGCTGGTCATCACCAACCTGCCCGACACCGCAAGCGCCCGCGCGCTTGCCGACGCACTGGTTGCGGCGCGTCTCGCCGCCTGCGTGAACATCCTCGCGCCCTGTCGCTCGGTATATCGCTGGCAGGGCAAGGTGGAAGACGCCGAAGAAGTGCCGCTGCTGATCAAGACGACGGCGGCACGCTACGCCGCGCTGGAAGCCGCGATCCGCGCACGGCATCCGTATGAACTTCCCGAAATCATCGCAGTCCCAATCGGGCCCGCCCTGCCGGATTATCTGGCCTGGATCACTGCCCAAACCACACTACCCATCACATGCTGATCCGACTACTTGCCCTTTGCTGGCTCGCCCTCGCAGGAATTGCCCAGGCTGCCGAACCCCTCGACCCTGAACTGGCGTACCGTTTCTCCGCCCGCGCGCTCGACGAAAATACCATCGAGGCACGCTGGGACATCGCGCCCGACTACTACCTCTACCGCCACAAAATTGCCTTTACGGCCGCCGGCGCAAAACTGGGCGCACCCGATCTGCCCAAGGGCAAGGAAAAGGACGACGAGTTCTTCGGCAAGGTCGAGACCTACCGCGACCAGCTCGTCGTGCGCATTCCGGTCCTCGAAGGCAGTGGCAGCATCGTCCTGAAGGCCGAATCGCAGGGTTGCTGGGATCAGGGCATCTGCTACCCGCCGCTGACGCAGGAAGCGAAGATCACGCTGGCAGCGACGAGCAGCACACCTGCCCAATCCTCGCTCGCCGCAACCGGCGCCGTCCCGCCAGCGCCGACTTTCGAAAGTACCCCGGCCACCGCTTCCGCAGGCGACGAAAGCGGCCAGCATCGCCAAGCTGCTGCAAGGGCAGCAGCTTCTGGCTCGCCATCGCCAGCTTCTTCGGCTTTGGCCTGCTGCTCTCGCTCACGCCCTGCGTGTTCCCGATGATCCCGATCCTCTCGGGCATCATCGTCAATCACGGCCACGCCGTGACCCACCTCCGCGCCTTCGTGCTTTCGCTCGCCTACGTGCTGGGCATGGCGCTCACCTACGCTGCCATCGGCGTTGCGGCCGGCTTCTCCGGCACGCTGCTGTCGGCCGCGCTGCAAAACGCCTGGGTGCTCGGCAGCTTCGCGCTGGTGTTCGTCGTGCTGTCGTTCTCGATGTTCGGCTTCTACGAACTGCAACTGCCAACAGCACTGCAATCGAAGCTCTCGGACACCGCCAACCATCAGGGCGGCTCGCTGCCCGCCATCGCACTGATGGGCGGCCTGTCGGCGCTGATCGTCGGCCCCTGCGTCGCCGCGCCGCTGGCTGGCGCGCTGCTCTACATCGCGCAGACCAAGGATGCCGTGCTCGGCGGCGCGGCGTTATTCACCATGGCGCTGGGCATGGGCCTGCCGCTGCTTGCGGTCGGCGTGTTCTCGCGCTCCTTGCTACCCAAAACCGGCCCGTGGATGGAAGCGGTGAAAAAGTTCTTCGGCGTCGTATTGCTCGCCACGGCGCTGTGGCTGGTCTCGCCCGTGCTGCCGGGTTGGGCCACCATGCTCGGCTGGGCCGCGCTGCTGATCGTTCCGGCCATTTACCTGCGCGCACTCGATGCGCTACCGCCACATGCCCGCGGCTGGCCGCGTTTCTGGAAAGGCATCGGCATCGCGATGCTGCTCTACGGCGCCGCGATATTGGTGGGACTGCTGGGCGGCAGCCGCGATCCGCTGCAACCGCTCGGTTTCCTGCGCGGCGGTAACACCGCGGCTGCCGGACACGTCGTCTTTGAGCGCGTCAAGTCAATTGCCGAACTCGACGCCCGGCTGGCCAGCGCGCAGCGCCCCGTGCTGCTCGACTTCTATGCCGACTGGTGCGTGAGCTGCAAGGAGATGGAAAAGTTTACTTTTTCCGATCCCATCGTTGCCGCGAAGATGAAGCAATTCACCCTGCTGCAGGCCGACGTCACCGCCAACAACGCGGACGACAAGGCGCTGCTGAAGCGCTTCGACCTCTTCGGCCCGCCGGGTATTATCTTTTTCGACAAATCCGGCAAGGAAATCGCCGGCCTGCGCGTGGTCGGTTATCAGCCGGCCGAACAATTTTTGCCGACGCTCGACAAGGCATTGCGCTAACTTTTTCCAGGAGCCCTCCATGTTCACCGGCATCGTCGCCACCACCGGCAAGATCACCCACCTGCAACCGCTCGAAGAAGGCCTGCGCCTCACCGTCGCGGCACCCGGCCTGAACCTCAAGGACGTCGCCCTCGGCGATTCCATCGCCCATTCCGGCGTGTGCCTGACGGTCATCGCCAAGAAGAAAGGCACGTACCAGGTCGATGTCTCGAAGGAAACGCTGAACTGTACCGTTGGCCTCGACATTCCCGCTGGCGAGCTAAATCTCGAAAAGGCCATGCGGCTCACCGACTTCATCGGCGGCCACCTGGTTTCCGGTCACGTCGATGGCGTCGGCGAAGTGGTGAAGTTCGCACCGCTCGGCGAATCGCACGAACTGGTGATCAAGGCGCCGAAGCAGCTCGCGAAGTACATCGCGCGCAAGGGCTCGATCACCGTCGATGGCGTCTCGCTCACCACGAACAAGGTAAAGGGGCGCAGCTTCTCGATCAACCTGATCCCCCACACCGTCGAGGTGACGACGCTCAAGCGCCTGCATCCCGGCGCGCAGGTCAACCTCGAAGTCGACCTGATCGCCCGTTACGTCGAGCGCATGCTCAAGCCGTAATCACTGCGCCGTCTTGCCAGCGCCGAGTTTTACTGTTCGGCGCTTCTCTGGTGCAGGTGGAAATACTGTTTCGCCAAAGCGTTGTGCACGGCGCCGAGGTCACTCTGCACCTGATCGAGATATTCGTGCAGCACCGTCGGCTTGAGGTCGTCGAGCTGCATGTTTTCGATGCGGCGCCAGGCCTGGCGTACTTTATTCATCGCGGCGCCAGGCTCGGGAAGGACCGATAGGCAACCTTCGATTTCCGCCAGGCAGAACAGTACGGTGCGCGGAAAGTGCGAGTTCTTGAGCAGGTAATTCACCACGTCATTGCCGCGCACATGCACGCCGACATGGCGGCGATACATCTGGTAGGCAGACAAGGCATTCAGCGTGCTCATCCACATGCGCAGCCTGGTCAGTGAAGCCAAAGCGGGGTCGGCTGGCAGATACACAGCGGAATTGACATCGACAATGCGCGTCGTCATGTCAGCGCGTTCGATGTTGCGTCCCAGCATGATGAGCTGGTAGGCGACGTCGCGACTCATCGATCCGGTGAGCAGGCCAATGATCGATTCGCGCCGGCCGATGACCCCCTGCAGCAACTCGTTGCGGGGACCGCGACCGAGCTTGGCCCGCGCGGCATTGTCGCGGATGTACAGGTAAAGGCTGTTGATGCGCTCCCAGATTTCCATCGGCAGCACTTCGCGCACCGTACGCGCGCTTTCGCGCGCATTGTGGATGCTCGTCAGGATCGAGCTGGGATTCTTCTCATCCTCGATGAGGAAGGGCATCAGGGTCTCTTCGTCGGCACGCTGGTAGCGACTGGCGAATTCTTGATCGAGGCCGGCGACCTTGAGCAGCACGTCCCAGCCGAATGCGGCATCGCGCGGCAGATCGAGCAGCACCTGGGTCGTGCTGTTGATGAAGCGCGCGGTATTTTCGGCGCGCTCGAGATAGCGGCCCATCCAGTAGAGGTTTTCAGCGACGCGTGCCAGCATCATGCCTCCCGGGTATTGACGATCCAGGTGTCTTTGCTGCCGCCACCCTGGGATGAATTGACAATCAGCGAACCCTCGCGCAAGGCCACGCGCGTCAGCCCCCCGGTCGTGGCATAGAGCTTGTCCGACTGCAGCACGAAGGGACGCAGGTCGAGATGGCGGGGCTCCAGCCTGTCGCCGATCAACGTCGGCGCGGTCGAGATCGACAACGTCGGCTGCGCCATGTAGTTGCGTGGATTTTCTCGGATCAGGTCAGCAAACTTCTGCCGCTCCTCCGCGCTGGCGCGCGGGCCGATCAGCATGCCGTAACCGCCCGACTCATTGGCTGGCTTGACCACCAGCTTGTCCAGGTTGGCCAGCACGTAATCGCGCTGATCCTCATACATGCACATCCAGCTCGGCACGTTGGGCAGGATCGGGTCCTGATCGAGGTAGTACTTGATGATCTGTGGCACGAAGGTATACACCACCTTGTCGTCGGCCACGCCCGCGCCGGGCGCATTGGCGATACCAACCGTGCCGGCACGCCAGGCACGCATCAGGCCGGGAACCCCGAGCGCGGAGTCGGGGCGGAAAGCCTCGGGATCAAGAAAATCATCGTCGATACGCCGGTAGATCACATCGACACGACTCAAGCCGGAGATCGTCTTCATGTAGACGACGTCGTCATCCTGGACGACGAGGTCGGAACCCTCGACGAGAACGGCACCCATCTGTTGGGCAAGATAGCTGTGCTCGAAATAGGCCGAATTGAAGATTCCCGGCGTCAGCACGACAATCACCGGCCGGCCGCCAGAGCGGGGCGAGAGTGCGGCCAACGTGTCGTACAGCTGCGTCGGATAGTCATCGACCGGCTGGATATCGCTCGACTTGAAGAGCTCGGGAAACAAGCGCTTCATCAGTTTGCGGTTTTCCAGCATGTAGGAGACGCCAGACGGCACGCGCAGGTTGTCCTCGAGCACATAAACGGTGCCGTCCTTGTCGCGCACCAGATCGGTGCCGCACACATGCGCCCACACCCCAAAACGGGGCGTCATGTGCCTGCACTGTTCGCGAAAGTTCTTCGAACCCGCCAGCACTTCAAGCGGAAACACGCCATCCTTGACGATGCGCTGGGCGTTGTAGAGATCGTCGATGAACAGATTGAGCGCGGTCAGCCGTTGCTTGAGGCCGGCGTCGATGCGCGCCCACTCCTTGCTCGACATGGTGCGCGGAATGATGTCGAAGGGCCAGACGCGGTCGATGTTGCCCGCATCGCTATAGACCGTGAAGGTAATGCCCATCGCCATGATCGCGGCGTCGACGCTGGCGCGGCGTGCCATGAGTTCGGCGGTACCCAGGCGGTCGAGATAACTGAACAACATGCGGGCAGCCGGCCGCGGCTGCTGCTGATCGTCGATCAGTTCGTCGTAAGTATTGGGCTGCGGATAATTCACCAGTTCGAGAGGCATAGTCGTTCCGTGCTGCTTCCGTTATATCGAGGTATACCACGCAACAAACGCGCCAGCCCGCTGGCTGGCGCAAGCGCATACAATCTACGCCATTCCCTTACCTCACCCGCACCATGACCTACTGTCTCGCCATCAATGTCAATGAAGGCCTTGTCCTTTGTTCCGATTCCCGCACCAACGCGGGCACCGACAACGTCAGCGTCTATTCGAAGATGCACAGCTTCATCTGGCCCGGCCAACGCTTCTTCGTGCTGCTTTCCGCCGGCAACCTGGCCACCACGCAGGCGGTCGTCAAGAAGATCAACAGCGACACCGCCGCCGCACTGACGCCCAACCTGCTGACTGTCAATAACATGCAGGAGGCGGCCGACTATCTGGGCATGATCAGTACCCAGGTGCAAAAACTGCACTCCGGCCGCGACACCGGCACCACCAACTTCGAGGCGACCTTCATCTTTGCCGGACAGATCACCGGCCATGCGCCCGAAATGTTCATGGTGTATCCGCAGGGCAACTACATCCATGAGTCCGCCGAGCACCCCTTCCTGCAGATTGGCGAAATCAAATACGGCAAGCCGATCCTGGATCGCGTCATCAAGCGCGACGTGTCCCTCGAGCGCGCTGCACGCTGCGCGCTGGTTTCGATGAACTCGACCGTGCGCAGTAACGTTACCGTCGGCCATCCTGTCGAATTGCTGCTCTATAAGCGCGACAGCCTCGATGCCGGCCGGCGCATCTATTTCAGCGAGGACGACCCCTTCGCCCGACAGTTGTCGGAAAGGTGGAACGAAGGCCTGATGATGGCCCTGCAGAATCTGCCGCGCTTCGACTGGGAAGAAGACAAAAAAGAGGCTGACGGGAAGCACCGGGTCGTCAATTTTCCTGCGGGCTGAACACAACCAATCTCGCCGCATGCCTGTCATGCGGCACGTTCGTTGCATGGGTTTGGCGTCATCCCCTTTCGCGGTAACCCCCCATGTCCATCCGAGTCGCCCTCCGTCACACCACCCGCTACAGCTTTGATCGTGCCGTCAGCCTCTGGCCGCACGAGGTCAGGTTGCGTCCCGCCGCGCACAGCCGCACACCCATCCTCGGCTATTCGCTGAACGTCGCACCCGCCGGCCATTTCCTCAACTGGCAGCAGGATCCCTTTGGCAACTGGGTGGCGCGCCTGGTGTTTCCGGAAAAAGCGGCGGCGCTGGAAATTACCGTCGATCTGTTGGCCGACATGACGGTCATCAATCCCTTCGACTTCTTCATCGACGAAGCATCTGAAAATTATCCCTTTGAATACCCGGAAGGCTTGAAGCGCGAACTCGGGCCCTATCTCGAGGCCGACCCCGCCACGCCCCTGCTGGCCGACTGGCTGACGCACACCCGCCAGGAACTGCTGGCCAAGGAGATGCGCACCATCGACATGCTGGTCGGCATCAACCAGCGCGTGCAGGCAGCTGTCGGCTACATCGTGCGCCTCGAAGCCGGCGTGCAGACGCCCGAAGAAACGCTCGAACTCAAGCGCGGTTCCTGTCGCGATTCGGCCTGGCTGCTGGTGCAGGCGCTGCGCCACCTCGGCCTCGCGGCGCGCTTCGCCTCGGGCTACCTGATCCAGTTGAAGGCCGACGTCAAGGCACTCGACGGCCCCTCCGGCACCGACCACGACTTCACCGACCTGCATGCCTGGACGGAGGTGTACATCCCCGGCGCCGGCTGGATCGGACTCGACCCGACCTCGGGCCTGCTGGCCGGCGAGGGCCACATCCCGCTGGCCTGTACGGCGCAACCGTCATCGGCGGCACCCGTCATCGGCGGCACCGAAGTCTGCAAGACGCACTTCGACTTTTCGATGCAGGTCACACGCATCCACGAAGATCCGCGCGTCACCCAACCCTATACCGAAGCGCAATGGCAGGCGGTGCTCGACCTCGGCCATCAGGTCGATGCCGAACTGGCCCGGCATCACGTGCGCCTCACCATGGGCGGCGAGCCGACCTTCGTCTCGATCGACGACATGGACGGCGCGGAGTGGAATTACACCGCCTTGTCGGACAAGAAACGCGCACTCGCAGGGCGACTTGCTCAACCGTCTGCAGGGCCACTTCGCGCCAGGCGCGATGCTGCATTATGGCCAGGGCAAGTGGTATCCCGGCGAGCCGCTGCCGCGCTGGGCGCTGGGCTGTTATTGGCGTACCGACGGCAAGCCCCTGTGGAACGACCGCAAACTTCTCGTCACGACGGACGTTGCGGGCGCGCAGACGACCGAAGATGCCCTGCATTTCATGCGCCGTCTGGCGCAGGAGCTCGGGCTGGATGAAGGTTTCATCATTCCCGCCTTCGAAGACGTGACACGCATCATCGACGCGGAGCAGCGCTGGCCGGAGAACTTTCGACCCGCTCAAGCTCGACCTGAAGCAGACTGACGAACGGCGCCGCGTGGCGAAACTGATCGAACGCGGCCTCGGCGCAGCTGCCGGCTACGTACTTCCGCTGAAGGCCCTGCCGCCGACAAGCAAGCGCCGTCCCGTCAGCGCCGACTTTCCCTCCCGTTTCCGCTCCAGCCCGTGGCCGTTGCGCCGTGAGCACCTGTACCTGATTTCCGGCGACTCGCCACTCGGCCTGCGCCTGCCGCTGGCCTCGCTGCCCTGGGTGGCGCCCGGGGACAAGGAAGAGGAAACCGGCCGCGATCCCTTCGACGCACCCGATGCCTTGCCCGACGCCACACCGGCAAAGCCGTCCAAGTCCAAGCCCAAGGACAGTTATGACCCCAAGGAGATCGTGCACACCGCCCTGTGCGCCGAGGTGCGCGATGGTGTGCTGTGCGTCTTCCTGCCGCCGCGTGCCCTTGCTGGAAGATTTTGTCACCCTGCTGACCGCGATCGAAACCACCGCCAGTGCTTTGGCCATTCCTCTGCGGCTGGAGGGCTATACGCCGCCGTCCGATCCGCGCCTCAACTCATTCCGCATCACGCCCGATCCCGGCGTGATCGAGGTGAATATCCATCCCGCCAGCAGCTGGCCGCAACTGGTGGAGAACACACAGACGCTTTACGAAGAGGCACGCCTCACCCGCCTCGGCACCGAGAAATTCATGCTCGACGGCCGCCACACCGGCACCGGTGGCGGCAACCACGTCACGATTGGCGCGGCCACGCCCGCCGATTCGCCCTGCCTGCGACGGCCCGATCTGCTGATGAGCCTGATCGGCTACTGGCAGAACCACCCGGCACTCTCCTACCTGTTCTCCGGCCTGTTCATCGGCCCCACCAGCCAGGCGCCGCGCGTCGACGAGGCGCGCCACGAAAGCCTCTACGAGCTGGAAATCGCCTTCCAGCAGATGGCTGACAAGCTCAAGGCCGGCGAGGAATCCCTGCAGCCCTGGCTGGTCGACCGGCTGCTGCGCAACCTGCTGGTCGATCTCTCCGGCAACACGCACCGCGCCGAGTTCTGCATCGACAAGCTGTATTCGCCCGACAGCGCGACGGGGCGGCTCGGTCTGGTCGAATTCCGCGGCTTCGAAATGCCGCCGCACGCGCAGATGTCGCTGCTGCAAATGCTGCTGCTGCGCGCGCTGGTCGCGCGCTTCTGGCAGACGCCGTATCAGGCGCAGCCTGATGCGCTGGGGCACCGAACTGCACGACCGCTTCATGCTGCCGCATTTCGTCGCGCAGGACATGCGCGATGTGGTGCTCGACCTGCAGCGCGCCGGCTATGCCTTCGAGTTCGACTGGTTCGCGCCCTTCCTCGAATTCCGCTTTCCGCGCTTCGGCACCGTCGTCTATCACGGCATCGAGATCGAGCTGCGCCAGGCCATCGAGCCCTGGCATGTGCTCGGCGAAGAAGTCGGCGCTGGCGGCACGGCGCGCTACGTCGATTCCTCGGTCGAGCGCCTGCAGGTCAAGGTGCGCCACATGAACGACACGCGCCACATCGTCACCTGCAACGGCCGGCCGCTGCCGCTGACGCCCACCGGCACGCGCGGCGAATACGTCGCCGGCGTGCGCTACCGCGCCTGGTGTCCGCCCTCCGGCCTGCACCCGACCATCGGCGTGCAGGCGCCGCTGGTGTTCGACCTGGTCGATAGCTGGAGCGGGCGCTCGATCGGCGGCTGCACCTATCACGTCGCCCATCCCGGCGGCCGCAACTACGACACCTTCCCGGTGAATGCCAACGAAGCCGAAGCGCGCCGCGTCGCGCGCTTCTGGAACCACGGCCACACGCCCGGCACGCTGCACGTGCGCCGCGAAGGCCGCAATCCCGATTACCCGCTGACGCTCGATTTGCGCCGCGCGCCGGAAGCGTGGATGGAAGGCGAACCCTCCGTTGCCAATGAGGTGACAATGAGGTAGCCAGCGAAGACGCGGCAGAGCAACAGCAGCAACAAACGCAGAAATAACAGCGCGCCGCTGAAAGTCAGCCTTTGCGTGACGGCTGCCGTCTCACCAGCGCCGACTTTTATTCGATCGCCTTGAGAAACGCCGCACGAGCGGCGTCCAGTGCCGGCTGCTGTTCCGGCGGAATCAGCGCCGCGCACGTCGCGTGGTAATCCGCAAAGGCGGCCCGCACGGCTTCCCGGGTCAGGGGCGTGGCCTGCACTGCGGCCTTTGGCACGCTGCCATCCAGCACCTTCAGCACGGCGTACTTCGGGATCAGGCGCTGGCCGTCCGGGCCCGTGGCGACGAGCGGGCCGCTCTTCACGTAGGTTTGCCCCGCGTATTCGAAGCGGGCGCCCATGGGCAACTGATGAATTTTCATGCCCGTGATTCTAGGTCGTGATGGCTGAGCCGCGCCCTGATTACTTGACTATTTACGTATGGCTTCCATACTGGGATTGCTGTTTGTACCCTTGACCAAGGAGACGCCATGAATCCCCAAATGTCCATCCCCAACGACCGGGCCGCGTTCAACGCGGCGCTGACCGAAATTCACCACGACCATGCCGCGATGCGCGGCCTCGCCGAAATGGCCATCCGCTCTGGCTTTCCCACCGACGAGACCCTCTCGCTGGCGGAAATGGTCGCCAACCACGAGCGTGCCGAGGCACGCCTGTTCGCGCTGCCATTCGTCACCAAACCGCCGGAGAACGTCATCGCCAGCGCAGCGCGCGCGCAACGGCATTGCGTCGAATACATCACCGGGGACTACCACCTGCCCAACCGGAGCGCCGCGGCCGCGCTGTTCGTCGATAACCTGCTCGCCCATATCGCGGTGGAGGATGCCTGGCTCGCCCGCGAAGACGCACACCAAAAGGAACGCCTGAAGACCCACGACTGAAGGATGCGCGCGAGCAGCTCGTCGAAATAATCCCAGCCCTTTGGGTTCTTCAGGCGTTCATCGTCCATGACGAAGCCCTTGACCAGGTATTCGCTCAGGTGGGCGGTGGCCCACTGGCGGAACTGGGTGCCGCGCGGGCCTTTGACACGGTAGCCGACGGCGAGGATCATTTCCAGCCGGTAGAGTTTGGTGTGGTAACGCTTGTTGTCGGCGGCAGTTATTAAGGAATCCTTAATAACTGAATCGGCGGCAAGCTCGCCTTCCTTCAGGATGTTGCGAATATGGATGTTCGCATTGGGTACCGTGACGGCAAAGAGTTCCGCGATCTGCGCCTGCGACAACCAGACACTGCCGTCCTCGGCCCGGAGTTTGACTTCTGCCTGTCCATCATCGGTCTGGTAGAGGATCAGTTCGCTCATGCCGAGCCCCCCGCTTTGATCTTCTTGTGCATGGCGATGTTCCAGATGACATCGCCTTGTTGTTTGAGTGCGTCGAGATTTTTCACGAGGTATGTGGTTTGAGAACGGGCGTGGTGCTCACTGCCGCATCGTGCCGCAAGCCAATTGGAATATCAAGCTTTAATGACAATAGTTCTGAATCGCCGTCCCACCAGCGCCGAGTTTTACGGTTTCAGGTCCAGCACCGGCGTATCGGCGAAGGCGTCGATGGCGTCGATTTCGATGAAGTTGTCGCGCACCGCAATCATGTCGACCTCGCTCAGGGCGATGAGGTTGGGCCGGTAGGGCGAGCGCGTGGCGAACCTGCCGTGGCCAGCGAAGTTAAGGCGGAGCCGCCGCCGCAAGCAAGTTGACTTGCACATTCACCAGCATCGTTGGCGTGGTCTGATCCGGCCCGATGAAGCTGCCGGAAACCGGCGGCACCGTTTCGGGATCACGCGCAACGGCAACGGCAATATGCTGGTTGCCGGTAACTATCCCAGAAGTCGGATCAAAGCCCTTCCACCCCGTGCCTGGCAGGTAGACCTCCACCCAGGCATGGGTAGTGGCATTACCTGCCTCAGTCGCTGCGGCATGCAAATAGCCGCTGACAAAACGACTGGCCAAGCCAAGGCAGCGACAAGCCTCGATGAACAGCGTGGCGTAATCGCGGCAGGATCCGCTACGCAATGCCAGCGTCCGGGCGGGTGACTGGACGCCCGGCTCTTCTCTCATCTGATAGCGAAACTGGCTGCTGATCGCCTGGTTCAGCTTCACCAGCAAGCCAAATGTTTCCATGCCGTATAACCCGAACTGCAGCAGCCAGTCATTGATGATTTGTTGGTCGTCAAAGAAGATCAGTCGCTGAAAAGCGGCCAGGTCAACTTGTTCGCCCGCCGCATAGCTGAAAGGATAAGTCACCGCATAGTCTTCCACCAGGAAGTCAAATGGTGCTTGCTCGTAATGCTGGATAACGACTTCACTATCGATGGTCAGCGTATCCGCGGGTTCCAGGAAGCTCACCACCGCCAGTGAGTTATCGAACACATCACGATGCCATTTGATGCTGTACGCGGGAGAGATTTCCAGCCTGGAAGTCTCGATGCGCACGTCATGTCCTTCGCGCGGACGGAGCAGGAGCTTGTGCTGGTTGAGCGTCACCCGGGTTGGGAAACGATATTCCGTTCGATGTTTGATGCGCAATCTTTGCATGATATTTAGTACGGTTTCAGATCCAGCACCGGTGTATCGGCGAAGGCGTCGATGGCATCGATCTCGATGATGTTGTCGCGCACTGCGATGACATCGACTTCGCTCAGGGCGATGAGGTTGGGCCGGTAAGGCGAGCGCGTGGCGAACACCCCGCGCAGTGGCCGGTCCGGGTCGCCGCGCGGATTTACCTGCAGGATCGCGCGCTGGTCCGGGCTGTCGTTGCGGTCGAACCACCAGAGCACCCAGAGCGACTTCAGGTTCTCGACGCCCATCAGCGCCGGCTGGTAACGCTTGTCGATCTCGATGAAGGTCTTGCCGCCGGTTTTCCTGATCCAGCCGATCGGGCTGCATCGTAAGACGGGTGTCGCTTTCTGGGTCGCGGCTCGGCCAGGACTGGCGGGCTCCAGCCGGCAGCGATGCCAAGCAGCGCGAGGGTGGATAGTAGCGAGCGCACGATGTGGAAACGGTTCATGGTGGGCGATCCTGATGGACAAGGTTAGGGTTGCCGCTATTGGCATTATCCCTCGCTTCAATGACTCGCCTTGGGACTCGCCATTTCTTTCCTATACTTGAAGTTCTAACGCATAGGGAGATTGATTATGAACTTTCGAATTGCAGTTCCGCTAATCTTGTTGGCAGTCCTTACCGGGGGCTGTGCGGAGATGGGCAGTCTGGGCGGTACGAAGTATGGTGAGACCAGCAGCACGACAGTCAGCCAGTCGGATCGCCTGGGAACCGTCGCCAAGCTGGAAAACCTGCAAGTCGATGACCAGTACAAGCCGGGGGTGGGAACGGCCGTGGGCGCCGTGGCAGGCGGCATTCTCGGCTCGCAGGTGGGCGACAGCACGACCGCAACCGTGGCAGGTGCGGTGTTGGGTGGAGTAGCCGGGACCTATGCAGAAAGCAAAATCAAGAAGCAGGCCGCCCAGCAGGTGACCGTGAACATGTCAACCGGCGGGAGTGTGACAATCCTGCAGCCAGTGGATGGGCGTCTCGGTGTCGGGATGGCTGTGCGCATCGATGGCACCGGCGAGACTGCCCGAGTGGTGCCACGCTAACGCGGAACGGGGCGGCGGGGCTATTCACCCTGCCGGGCCCGCCGGGGTGTGCTGCTTGATTCCTTGTTGAAGCAGTTGCTCCCGGGCGGGGCTAAGTGAGTTGTTTCCGGCGATTGCACAGGCAGTCGCCGCAAAAGCATAGACAGATACCGGCCATCGCCAGAAAACTCAGGCCAACCAGTGCGGCAGTGTAATTGTGCATCGCACCAAATACACTCGCCAAGGCGGCGATTCCGAGTATCACGCCAACGACTCCAATAGTGAGATTTATCGCGAAGAATAAGATTTTCATGGCTCTCCCCAGATTTTCAGCTTGGTAAGCGAGCCTCGATTGAGACTCCAGTGCTACCATAGCCAGAATGATGCAACGCAACAAACGATCAATTTTCATCTGACGGCCAAGAAAATCTCATCCATGCCCTATCGCCTGCCGCCCCTGAACGCGCTGCGTGCCTTTGAGGTAGCCGCGCGTCATCTCAGTTTCAAAAATGCGGCGCAGGAACTTTCTGTAACACCGGCCGCGATAAGCCATCAGATCAAGATGCTCGAGGACTTTCTCGATCTGGCGCTGTTTCGCCGGCTGACGCGATCGCTGGAGCTGACGCCGGAAGGCGAGGCGATGCTGCCAAAGGTGCGCGAGGGACTGGAATGCTTTGCTGCCGCAGTGGAATGCACGCGCCTACAGGTCTCAAAAGAACGGCTGATCGTCGTGTCACCGCCGTCTTTCGCCGCACGCTGGCTGGTACCACGGCTCAAAGGGTTCCCCATGATGGCCCCTGGCGTGAGACTGAACCTGGTCAGCTCGCTGAATACCATCGAGAGCGACGAGCGGGGCGCGGCGCGGGTTTTCGAGAGCATCGACTTGCGGGAAGGAGACTCGCCGGTAGCCATCTGCTTTGGCACCGGTGCGCATGCGGGCTTTCACGTCGATCGGCTGTTTGCGTCCGACTACGTGGCGGTTTGCAGCCCCAAACTTCTGCAGGGCACGCATCCCTTACGCCATCCGGTGGATGTGCGGTTTCATGTCCTGATTCATGACGATACGATCGCCAATGAACGGGCGCGTCCGAGTTGGGAAGAGTGGCTGCGGCTGGCCGGCGTCACGGGTGTCGATACCCGCGCCGGCCCGCATTTCTGCGATTCAGGCCTGGCGGTGGTGGCTGCCGTCGATGGTCTGGGCATTGCACTGACATCAAAGCCATTGGCGGCGGCCGAAATCGCGGCGGGGCGGCTCGTTTCCCCGTTCAAGATCGAGGTCCAGCAACCCTATGCCTACTACCTGGTGACTCCCGAGGCCATCTCCGGCCGGCCGGCGGTCGAAGCTTTCCGCCAATGGTTGCTTACCGAGGCTGCGGCCATGAAAGCGTTCTGTCGCTCCAACAGTTGAGCGCAAAACTCGGCGCTGGCGAGACGGCGCCTAGCTTTCCCTGAAGCGCCGAATCCGCCGCCCGTCACGCTTGGTCGGGCGACCCTTGAGTTCAGCGCCAGGCGTGGGCGCAAGCTTGCGCAGTTCAAGCGCCTGGGCACGACGCGCCAGGCTTTCCGGCGTTTCTTCATAGAGCAGTTTTGCTTCCGGCGCCGGGCGTCGCTGCGCGTTGAGCCCACGCACGATCACCGTCCAGCGCATTTCACCGACGACGATGTCGAGCTCGTCGCCAACGCGCACTTCGCGCGCGGGCTTGGCCTGCTGGCCCTGCCAACGCACCTTGCTGCCGTCGATGGCATCCGTCGCCAGCGCGCGCGTCTTGAAGAAGCGCGCCGCCCAGAGCCATTTGTCGAGGCGCAGGCGGGGAGGAGAAGAGGAAGGGTCGGTCATAAAACCCGGTACGGGTAAAAGAGCGTCAGAGCAAATTGTAAATGGTGTGGCAATTAGTCGCACTTACCCGTCGGCCTGCCTGTCTATAGTTAAGCTTTCGTTAATATTTCAAAGCGATAATCATGTTTTGAAAAGCATTCGAGGCAACCATGCGCAGAATATTCTCCCTCATTTTGTTTGCGCCGGTGTTGGCGGCGGCGGCTGATATCCGGCTTTCGCCAGAACAGATAAAGCAGGCAGGCATTGTCATGGCGCCGGCGGCCGAAATAAATCGGTCAGGCGGTGTGCGTCTGCCCGCCCAGGTGGTCGTGCCGCCCGGACAGGTCGAGGTGATCGCCACGTCGGTGCCGGCCATGGTGGCTGCGGTACGTGTCGCGTACGGTGATGCGGTCAAGAAGGGACAGCCGCTGATCCGCCTGCAAGGCGGCCAGTTGCTGGAACTGCAAAGCGGCTACGCAAGCGCGCAGGCGCAAGCGCGACTGGCGACGGAAAAACGCCGTCGCGACGAAGCGCTGTTCGCCGATGGCATCATTGCGCAGAGCCGCCTGTCGGAAGCCCAGGCTACCGAAACGCAGGCCCAGGCGTTGGCGGCTGAAAAGCGCGGGGCCTTGCGTTTGGCCGGCGCCCCCGCGCCGGGCAGGGACGGCGGGCTTTCCGGCAGCGCCGAAATTCGCGCGCCTTTCGATGGCGTGGTGCTCGAAGCAAGCGCACAGCCGGGCCAGCGCGTCGATGCGATGACGCCGCTGCTGAAACTGGGCCGCCTGGCCCCACTGTGGCTGGAGATTCAGGCCAGCGCCAGCCAGGCCACCGGTCTTGCGCCAGGCGATACGGTAACGGTACCCGGTTGCACCGCACCGGCGCGGATCACCCTGATCGCGCCGCATTTGCAGGCCGCCAGCCAGTCCTTGCTGATCCGTGCCGAACTGACGAAACCGGCTGCTTGCGTGAAGCCCTTTCAGTACGTGCAGGTCTCCGTGACACCCGGCCGTTCGCTGGCCAGTGGCACCCTGCAATTGTCGCCCGCGGCGCTAACGCACCACCTGGGCAAGACCTGGGTGTTCGTCGCGGCACCGGGTGGTTATCAACCGGTGGCCGTCGAAGTGCTGGAAGAGTCCGCTGCCGGAACGACCGTCGCCGGCAATCTCCCGCCGGATGCCAACATAGTGGTCAAGGGCGTGGCGACCCTCAAGGCCGTGTGGCTTGGCCTCGGCGCCGCCGATAGCGAGTAGCCATGGCCCCCCACGCTCACATTCGATCGCTGCCCCCCACCGGGGGGTGCATGCCCCCTTGGGGCGGCCCGGCGGAGGCATAGCATGCTCCAGAAACTCATTGAACTGGCGCTGACGCAGCGCCTGCTGGTAATCATCGGCGTGCTGCTGCTGATCGGCGCCGGCGTCTATGCCTTCCGCGAATTGCCGATCGACGCCTTCCCCGACGTATCGTCGACCCAGGTCAAGATCATCGTCAAGGCGCCCGGCATGACGCCCGAGGAAGTCGAGGCGCGCGTCGTCACGCCGATCGAGCTGGAGATGCTCGGCATCCCGAAACAGCGCAGCCTGCGCGCCGTGGCCAAGTATGCCATCGCCGATATCACCCTCGACTTCGAGGATGGCACCGACATTTACTGGGCGCGCCAGCAGGTGTCGGAGCGCCTCGCCAGCGCGATGAAGGATTTCCCCGCCGAAGTCTCCGGCGGGCTGGCGCCGATCACCACGCCGCTGGGCGAAATGCTGATGTTTACGATTGAGGGCGACCTGCCACTCGCGGAAAAACGCAGCCTGCTCGACTGGGTTATCCGCCCGCAATTGCGCACGCTGCCCGGCGTCGCCGATGTCAATGCGCTCGGTGGCCATGTGCGCACTTTTGAAGTGGTGCCCAACCTGCTCGCGCTGAAGGCGCGCGGCCTGACGCTTGCCGACCTGCGCCGCGCGATTGAGGCCAACAACCGCAACGACGGGGCCGGGCGTCTCGTCGAGGGCGAAGAATCTTTGCTGGTGCGCGTCGAGGGCAGCGTCAAGACGCTCGACGACCTGCGCTCCATCCTCGTGCCTGATCCGCACACGCTGCACCCGCCGCATGTCACCCGGGTGGGCGATGTCGCCGAAGTACGCATTGGCAGTCTCACGCGCTACGGCTTCGTCACCCGCGGCGGCAGGGAAGAAGCGGTGCAGGGTCTGGTGCTCGGCCTGCGCGGCGCCAACGCACGCACCGTGGTCGAGGGCGTGCGCGCCAAGCTGGCCGAGATCGCGCCCTCCCTGCCGCCGGGGGTGACAACGCAGATCTTTTATGATCGCGGCGCGCTGGTCGATCGTGCCATCGGCACGGTGGCCAAGGCGCTGGCCGAGGCCATCGTGCTGGTGCTGCTGCTGTTGCTGGCCTTTCTCGGCAACCTGCGCGCGGCCATCGCCGTGGCCTGCGTGCTGCCGCTGGCAGCGCTGATAACCTTTATTCTGATGTACCTGTTCGGCATGTCGGCCAATCTGATGAGCCTTGGCGGTCTCGCCATCGCGATCGGCATGCTGGTCGATGCGGCCGTGGTGGTGGTCGAGAACATCGAAAGCCAGCTGGCCGACCCGGCGGGCGCCAAGCTACCCTTCCTCCATCGCATCTACCGCGCCGTGCGCGAGGTGACGGCGCCGGTCGTCTCGGGCATGGCCATCATCGTCATCGTCTTCCTGCCGCTGCTCACCTTGCAGGGGCTGGAGGGCAAGCTGTTCATCCCCGTGGCGCTGACCATCGTGTTTGCGCTCTCGGGCTCACTGCTGCTGTCGCTGACCGCAATTCCGGTGCTGACCTCCTATCTGCTCAAGCCGGTCTCCGGACACCGCGAACCGTGGCTGCCGCGCCAGGCCGCGCGTCTTTACGAGCCGCTGCTGGTCTGGAGCCTGGCCAACGCAAAGAAGGTGATCTTGACAGCGGTGGCGGCGCTGGTCGCCACCGTCGTGGCCTTCTTCCTGCTCGGCAAGACCTTCATGCCGACCATGGACGAAGGCGACATCCTGATGCAACTGGCCAAGCTGCCGTCGATCAGCCTGGAGCAGAGCGCGCAGACCGACCTGGCGGTGCAAAAGGCGTTGATCGAGCGCATTCCCGAGATCAAGGACATCGTCGCCCGCACCGGTTCGGACGAACTCGGCCTCGATCCGATGGGGCTCAACGAGACCGACAGCTTCCTGGTGCTGGCGCCGCGTTCGGAATGGCGTCAGCCGGACAAGGAATGGCTGACCGGCGAGATCCGCAAGGTGATGAGCGAATTCACCGGCATGGATATCGCCTTCACCCAGCCCATCGAGATGCGCGTGTCGGAGATGCTCACGGGAACGCGCGGCGATCTGGCGATCAAGGTGTTCGGTACCGACCTGGCCGAGCTCAACACGCTGGCCGAGAAAATTGCCGCACTGCTGAAGAACTTGCCCGGCGCGCAGGACGTATTGACGGTGAAGAACGAGGGCGTGCAATATTTCACGGTCGAGGTCAACCGCCTGATGGCCGGGCGCTTCGGGCTCTCCATCGAGGACATCGCCACCGCCTTGCGCGCACAGGTTGAAGGACAGGCGCTCGGGCTGGTACTCGAAGGCGGCCGCCGTACGCCGCTGGTGATCCGCGGCAGCGACGAGGTGCGCATGTCGCCTGCCCTGTTTGCCGGCATCCAGTTGGCGCTACCAAACGGTGCCAGCGTGCCACTCTCCGCGGTGGCGGCTCTCAAGCGCCTCGCCGGCCCGGTCAAGGTCGACCACGAGAACGCCGCGCGCCTGGTGGTGATCCAGGCCAACGTCAGCGGACGCGACCTGGTCGGCTTCGTCGACGAGGCCAAGGCGAAGGTCGCCGCCGAGGTCAAGCTGCCCGCCGGTTATCGGCTCGCCTGGGGCGGGCAGTTCGAGAACCAGCAGCGCGCCGCCAAACGGCTGATGCAGGTGGTGCCAGTGGCGCTGCTGCTGATCTTCCACATCCTGTTCACCACCTTCGGCTCGGTGCGCCAGGCAGCGATGGTCTTCGTCAATATCCCGTTCGCGCTGATCGGCGGGGTGTTTGCGCTGCTCATCGCCGGCGAGTATCTCTCGGTGCCGGCTTCGGTCGGCTTCATCGCCCTGCTCGGCATTGCGGTACTGAACGGCCTGGTGCTGATCTCCCACTTCAATCAGTTGCGCGCGCAAGGCATGCCGTTGGCGCGCGTGGTGATCGAGGGTTCGAAACGCCGCCTGCGGCCCGTGCTGATGACGGCCTCGATCGCCGCCTTTGGCCTGGTGCCGCTGCTCTTCGCCAGCGGCCCGGGCTCCGAAATCCAGCGCCCGCTGGCCATCGTCGTCATCGGCGGACTGGTTACCTCAACGCTGCTAACGCTGGTAATGCTGCCCATCCTTTACCAACGCTGGGGAAAATAATAATGACCAAGCGCCTCGATGCCTGCCTCAAACTGATTCTGCCCAATGCGCTGAAGGACCAGATTCTCGACCAGTTGCTGAAACATCCCGACTGGGTCGGCCCGTTTATCACCCACCGTGTCGAGGGCCACGGCGACCCGGACAGCATCGCCAGCGAGGCCGAGCAGGTGCGCGGTCGCGCCGAGCGTGTGCAAATCGAAATCCTCATGGATGCCCTGCACGTCCAGGACCTGCTGGCGCAATTGCGCGTCAACCTGCACAGCAGCGATGTGGTCTGGTGGCTGAGCCCCGTGACCGAATCCGGGAGCCTTACATGATCCGCTTTCTCGTCTTCCTGCTATGCCCGCTCGCCGCTTTCGCTGCCGACCCGCCCGATCTGCCGCCCACAGCGCAGGTCGAGCAGGCGCTACGGACCTATCCGCTGGTACGCGCGGCGGAAGCCGCGCTGCGTGCCGAAGCCGCCAATCGCGACCGGCTGGCCGCCGGCCCGCACGAATTTGCGCTCAAGCTCGCCAGCCAGCGACGCCAAGAACGCACGCCCGACATCACTACGCTCGATCACGAGATCGGCATCGAGCGGGCCATCCGCTTGCCAGGCAAGAGCGCACGCGATGCCGAGATCGGCACCGCCGGCGTCACGCAAGCGCAATTCGCGTTGGGCGACGCGCTGCACGAAAGTGCGCGCTTGCTGCTGAAGAGCTGGTTCGACTGGCAGCGCGAAGGCGCCGCCGCGCGTGACTGGGCGGCGCAGGTCGAGGTGCTGCGCACGCAGCACGCAGCCATCCTGAAGAAAGTCGGCGCTGGTGAGACGGCAAAACTGGAGGCGCTTTTGTCGGAGGCCCAACTCGTCCAGGCCGAGGCGCAGCAGATGCAGGCGCAGGCGCGCCGGACACGCGCCGCCGCCGAATTGGCACAGCACTTTCCCGGCATCGCATTGCCGGAAACGCTCGTGCCGTCGCCGCCTCAGACCATTGCCGATACCCCGGCACAGTGGCGCGAGCGCATTCTTGCCCACAACCACGAACTGGCGGTGGCACGCTCCGCCTCACGGCGCGGCACATTACTCGCCCAGCAACTCGATGCCGAGCGCCTGCCCGACCCCACGCTGGGCCTGAAGCTGGCGAGCGAACGCGACGGCCAGGAACGCGTGATCGGCTTGCAGTTCGACCATACCGCTGCCGGGTGCGGCGCGTGCGGCGAGCGCCCGTGCCGGTACGGCCGAAGCCGATGCCGCCTACGCGCGCGAAGCACTGACGCTGGCCCGCGTCGAGGCCGAAGCGCGGCGCACCATCAGTCTGGCGCAAGGTTCCCACGCAACGTGGCGACTGCTTGCCGATGTGGCGGCGCGCATGGAAGACAACGCCCGCCTGCTGGAAAAAGCCTGGCGGCTGGGCGAAGGCCAGTTCGGCGAGCTACAGGCCGCGCGCCGTCAAGCCATCGAGGCGCGACTGGCCGCGACGCAAGCGCAACTCGACACCAACGAGGCGCGTTACCGCTTGCTGCTCGATACCCATGAGTTGTGGCCGCTGGATGACGACGGCGATTAACACGCCGTCCTGCCAGCGCCGACTTTTCAGAGCTGGATCTCGAGCCGGAAACCCGCCAGGCGTGCGTGGGATGTGTTGGCCAAGCCGCCGGGATGACGGACCCATTGCAGGTTTGGCTGAAAACTTAGCCAGGGCGTGAGGGCAGCACGGTAAGTCAGTTCGGTTGCCGTTTCGTCAGGCAGGGTGGCAATCTGGCCATCGCGCCATTGGGCATCGCGGTATTTCCTGGACAGGCGCGCGCTGGTCCAGGCAAGGGCAAGAATGTCATCCGGGCGAGACGCGAAAGGGCCATGGAGATTGATGCCGAGATTGATCTGCGCACTAATTGGTGTCGAGTTACCGTCGGTAAAGGCGTAGCGACCAAACCCGGTGAGGTGGCGCCCGGGTTCCGTGCCGAGGCTAAACAGGGTTCGTTCGGCCAACAGGTAGCCGCCCCAGGAAAGACGCTGGAGCGGGTCGCCGGCGGAATCGGTGACGAACTGGTCATCGACCTTGTTGCTGTAGCGCCAGAGCCCGGCGGCGTATTTCGCATAGCCCTCGTATTTTTCGTGTGTCTTCAATTCGGGTGTCTGCAAGACGCGCGCCGGGCCAGTCGGCTCGAAGACATGGCCGAGTTCGATAGGCGTCCAGCCAATCTCGGCGATGGCAAAGCTGCCATCGCCCTTGGCGAAACGGAGATGCGTGCCCTTGGGCTGATCCGGATCGCCGGGCATGCCGTCGAGAATCGCGCCCATGGCGTAAACCGTGCGTAGGGGCGACTGCCATTTCACGCGCAGACCGAACGCCGAATTGTTGAAGATCGACGGGCCGCGCGTCAGCGCCAGATCCGCGGACGCGCCATAGGCCGGATGCAGCAATACGCTGGCCGAGTCCATCACGGAAAATTCCGAATCGATCGGATACAGCCCGGCGAGCACCGACCACTGCTCTGCCATGAAGGTTTGCTGCACCCAGGCATGGAAGAGGCGGCTGGTCGGGACCGGCACCTCGATATTCGACGCACCCATCAGGCTGCCGAGATGACGCGCATTGATACCCGTGCCGCGGTCATCGAGGACGTGCAAGTAGGCCGTGGCTCCCGGCCAGCCCCAGAGCCGGTCAAGATCGGCGCGCAATTTGAGGTCGAGGTTGTGCATCGTGGCGTCACCCATGTCGATGCCACCCCGCAGATTGCGCAGATGGTCGGCCTTGTAACTGGCCTCGAAAACGATCCCTTGGCGAAACAGTGCGGAACGCTGTCCGTCCCAGTCTCCGGTCACGGTGTGGTGCGCGTAGTCGGGCGTTATTTCGTCTTCCGCGGCGTGAACTGCGCCGATGCAGAGGCAAAAGAGACCAGCGACAACAGGGTTCACACGCATCAAGCGCCACCTAAGAAGGGCTACCGCAACAAGGGACGAATTATGTCTGATTGAGCGCCATTAATGGCACTTGATTGGGCGGACTTCACGCCACTTATGTCATAGTCTTGGCGAAATAACTCCGGCCCTATTTATTAATGTTTTTATTCAATTAGTTAAAACGAGCCAGCGACTGGCATATTCCTTGAGTGGACTTATCGCCCCCAAGACGCGAGAGAACGGGAAAACACCATGCGCATCGCAGTGACCAGCCAGAACTTCCGTACCATCACCGGCCACGCCGGCAAGGCGCGCCGCTTCATGCTCTTCGACGTGCAGGGCCCGGATGCAATCACCCAAACTGAATTCCTCGACCTGCCGATCGAAATGGCCTTCCACGGTTTTGACGACCGCTTTCAGCATCCGCTTGATGGGGTCGACATCCTGATCACCGGCGGCGCCGGCGATGGCTTCAAGCATCGCATGTTGCGGCGTGGCATTCAGGTGATCGCGACGGGCGAAACCGATCCGCTCGCGGCGGTGCGCGCCTATTTTTCCGGCAGCCTGAAACCACCGGTACCCCACGCTCATGCAGACGGCGCAGAAGAGCACTCTTGCGGTTGCCAGCACTAGGCCGCTGTCGGCTCTGTGTCCGAGCATGACGCACTTCCGCCAACTACGCGACGAGGCGACCGGTGCCTATCTCCTATCTCCTCGGTTGCCGGGAGACGCGGCAGCGCGCTGGTCATCGATCCCGTGGCAAACCAGACACCCCTCTATCTGAGCATGCTTGACGAGCTGGGCCTGAAGCTGGCATGGGTGCTCGAAACCCACCTGCATGCGGACCACATCACTGCCGCTGATTCCTTGCGCGAATGGACGGGTGCAGAGATTGCGGTCAGCGACCACGCCGGCATCCGGTGCGCCGACCGCCTGTTGGTGGATGGCGAAACCATCGTTTGCGGCAATCTCGTCCTGGAGGCGCTGGCGACGCCGGGACACACACCGGGGTGCTTGAGCTACTTCTGGCACGACCGGCTGTTCACCGGCGACTGCCTGCTGATTGGCAGTTGCGGCCGCACTGACGAACCGGGCAGCGACTGCGCGCGTCTGTTCGACAGTGTGAGCCGACGGCTGTTTGCTTATCCCGACGAAACGCTGGTCTATCCCGGTCATTGTCTGGATGGCCGGCGCGTCAGCAGCATTGGCGAAGAACGGGAGAGTAATCCGTTGTTCCACGGCGTAAGTCGCGACAGCTTCGCCACACTTGAGGCGAACGATGCGCTGCCGGGTGTTGTGCAGATTGCGATCGAGGCCAACCGTAATTGCGGCCGCTTGCTCAATGCGTGCCGCGGCGATTGATTTGTTACTCATTTGCCATCCCGTCAGCGCCGACATTTGCAATAGCCGGAAGGCATCGACCCGATAGGGAGGATTCAATGGCCTTCATAGTTTCCTGCGCGTAGTCTATAAAACATGGATAGTTATTGGTGATCCATCATCGAAACAATACACAGGAGAACACCATGAGCAACGAAAGCAAGTGTCCTGTCATGCACGGCGGTGTGACCTCGGCCAATATGGCCAACATGGATTGGTGGCCCAAGGCCCTGAATCTCGACATCCTGCACCAGCACGACAGCAAGACCAATCCGCTGGGTGCAGGCTTCAACTATCGCGAAGCACTCAAGAAACTCGACATCGCGGCGCTCAAGAAAGACGTCAAGGCGCTGATGACCGACAGCCAGGACTGGTGGCCGGCCGACTGGGGCCACTACGGCGGCCTGATGATCCGCATGGCCTGGCACTCGGCAGGTACCTACCGCATCGCTGACGGGCGCGGCGGTGGCGGTACGGGTAACCAGCGTTTTGCACCGATCAATTCCTGGCCGGACAACGTCAACCTCGACAAGGCGCGGCGCCTGCTCTGGCCGATCAAGAAGAAGTATGGCAACCAGATCAGCTGGGCCGACCTCATCATCCTGGCCGGCACCCAGGCCTACGAGTCGATGGGTTTGAAGACCTTCGGTTTCGGCTTCGGACGCGAAGACATCTGGCATCCTGAAAAGGACACCTACTGGGGCGCCGAGAAGGAATGGCTCGCCCCCACAGGCAGCACAGGCAGCCGCTATTCCGGCGAACGCGATCTGGAAAATCCGCTCGCCGCCGTGATGATGGGCCTGATCTATGTCAACCCGGAAGGCGTCGACGGCAAGCCAGACCCGCTCAAGACCGCCCGCGACGTGCGCATCACCTTCAAGCGCATGGCGATGAACGACGAGGAAACCGTCGCCCTCACCGCGGGCGGCCACACGGTCGGCAAGTGCCACGGCAACGGTAGCGCCGACAACCTGGGTCCGAAACCGGAAGGCGCGGAACTTGAAGAGCAGGGCTTCGGCTGGCAGAACCACACCACCCGCGGCATCGGTCGCGACACGGTGTCGAGCGGCCTGGAAGGCGCCTGGACCACGCACCCGACAAAATGGGACAACGGCTATTTCGACCTGCTGCTCGGCTACGACTGGGAACTCAAGAAGAGCCCGGCCGGCGCGTGGCAGTGGGAGCCGGTCAACATCAAGGAAGAGGACATGCCGGTCGATGTCGAGGATCCCTCGATCCGCCGCAACCCGATCATGACCGACGCCGACATGGCGATGAAGATGGACCCGGAATACCGCAAGATTTCGGAGCGCTTCCACAAGGATCCGAAAGCGTTCTCCGACGCCTTCGCCCGTGCCTGGTTCAAGCTGACCCACCGCGACATGGGCCCGAAGGCACGCTACATCGGCCCGGATGTGCCCAAGGAAGACCTGATCTGGCAGGACCCGGTACCCGCCGGCCGCAGCGACTACGACGTGGCTGCCGTGAAGGCGAAGATCGCCGCCAGCGGCCTCTCCGTCAGCGAGATGGTCTCCACCGCCTGGGACAGTGCGCGCACCTACCGCGGTTCCGACAAGCGCGGCGGCGCCAACGGCGCGCGCATTCGCCTCGCCCCGCAAAAGGACTGGGAAGGCAATGAACCCGCACGCCTCGCCAAGGTGCTGGCGGTCTATGAAAAGATCGCCGCCGACACGGGGGTGAGTATTGCCGACGTGATCGTGCTGGCGGGCAACGTCGGCGTCGAACAGGCCGCAAAAGCCGCCGGCGTTAGCGTCACCGTTCCCTTCGCGCCGGGCCGCGGCGATGCCACCGCCGCGATGACGGATGCCGAGTCCTTCGATGTGCTGGAACCCGTGGCGGACGGCTTCCGCAACTGGCTGAAGAAGGATTACGTCGTGACGGCCGAGGAATTGCTGCTCGATCGTGCCCAGTTGCTACGCCTGACGGCCTGCGAGATGACGGCTCTGGTCGGCGGCATGCGCGTCATCGGGACAAACTTCGGGGGCACCAACCACGGTGTATTCACGGACCGTGTGGGCGCGCTGACCAACGACTTCTTCGTCAATCTCACCGACATGGCCTACACGTGGAAGCCAGCCGGCAAGAACCTGTACGAGATCCGCGACCGCAAGAGCGGCGCGGTGAAGTGGACGGCCACCCGTGTCGATCTGGTGTTCGGCTCCAACTCGATCCTGCGTGCCTACGCCGAGGTTTATGCGCAGGACGACGCCAAGGAGAAGTTCGTCAATGACTTCGTCGCCGCCTGGACGAAGGTGATGAACGCCGATCGTTTCGACCTGAAGCAATAACGCGAAGCAAAACGGCCTGGCGCGTTTACTTCGTCCGCGCGCCGGGCTTGATCGACACGACGTCTTCAAGCGTTTCAAGATCGAAGCCCCAGTCGCCGTGCAGGTACCAGTCGTCGCCGAGCATCTCGGCCGGATGCGGGGTGCGGCCCGAGCCGTTGCCGCACTGGAGCGATTCCGCCGGGCAATACTTGTCGCAGCCCCAGCAGATACGCTCGGGGAATTTGGGATGCAATGGAAACGGCTTGGCCATGGCTAAGTATCGATCAAAATCGCGCGGTTTCCGCATGTGGCGGCCAGACGCCTTTTTCCAGCGCACGCGCACCCTCGAAAACCAGCCAGCTCTGCTTGCCGTAGTGCGGCAGACCGCGCTCCAGTGCCTTGAGCGACACCGCATCGCGCACGGCGACAACGGCATAGGGTCGGCCGGCGGCATCGCGTCCCGCCCACACCTGCGCGCTGCCGCGCGGTACGCGTAGTACGGGAGGCCGCGCGGGCAGGGCGTGGCGCGCCAGCCAGGCATCGAGCGTGGCATCGCGGCCAATGATCAGCACCGGCCCGCGGGGCGGCAAATTGTCCTGCGCGGCCGCAACATTCGCGTCGAGCACGCGGGCGGCCAGCGCGAGCGCAACGGGTTGCAGGTCGGCATCCGTCACCACCACGCCGGCCTGCGGCGCGACGAAGACCTCGCGCAGGATCGGCGGCAACAGGGCCGGATCGACGCGCCGCCAGACGCGGAAATCCGGATCGGCGCCGGTGAAGGGCGGCGTGCCCGGGCGCTGCACCCATAGCCGGAAGAAGTCGCCGAGCGGCCGGCCGGCGGCCTCGGCAAACGCCGCTTCGAGGTCGGCCCAGCTGGCGGTCTGAAAGCGCTTGCGTTCCCAGAGCAGGCGCAGGCCGCGCTCGAAGGCCGCGCGGCCGATCTTGTCACGCAGCATGAGGAACACCATGGCCGACTTGTCGTAGCCGATGATCGAGGCGATGCCGTGCTGGCGCGACGTGAAATCCTTCAGCGCGCCATCCTCGCCCGGGGGCACGGCGGCGAGGTCGCGCAGCCAGCCGATGCGCATTTCGCGCGCGGCGGCTTCGCCTTCATCCTCCTTGTAGGCGTAGTCGGCGAGGAAAGTCGTCAGGCCTTCCGACCAGTTGCCGCTGCGCCAGTCGGGATAGACGCCGTTGCCCCACCAGTTGTGCAGCACCTCGTGGCCGAGCGAGGTGGCGCGGATGAAGGGCAGCCGGATCACCTCGCGACCAAGGTAGGTGAGGCTCGGCATGCCGAAGCCGGTCGGCGTCGGGCTCGACACCACGCTGAACATCCCGAACGGATAGTCGCCGATGAGCGCCGAATAGCGTTCGATGTAGCGCGCCGAGTCGTCGAGATAACCTTGCGCCAGCGCGGCCAGCTCGGGGTGGAACCAGGTGCGGACACGGATCGTGCGGGCGCCCAGCGACAGTGGGCGCTCACCGATGACGTATGGCCCCGCCATCAGGTCGATGCTGTCGGCCGGATGGGGGAAGTCGAACACGGCCCGGTAGCCGGCCGCCGTATCGGACTCTTCCTGGAGGTCACCGGGCACCAGGCCTTTCTGGCCGGCAGGCAGGGCGAGCGTCACGCGATAACCGAACAACCGGCCGGTGTCGGGATACCAGCCGGCCGACGCGGGCAGGAAGCTGCCGTCAGGCGCGGCCGTGCCGGCGCGCTGGCCGAGTGCCTGACGGTGGTCGAGCGCGGGCGTCGGTGGCAGCGTGGCGCGATAGGCGATCTCGATCTTCTGCGTTCCTGCCGGCAGGCGAAAGTCTGGCCTGGCGAGACGGCGCGGAAGGGGATGCGTCCGACCGTCGACCTTGAACGCCGTGATCTCGAAATCACGGCCAAGATTGAATCCGGGCAAACCCCGGGCGTCGGTCAGCGTCGCACGGGCGCTGAACTCCCGCGTCACCGGATCGAGCTGCATATCGAGCGCGAGCTGCGGCATGGCCCACGCCGCGAAGGGAAGTCCGAGCAACAACAGCAGTAACCGTTTCATGGGCCGACCGGGAAGCGCGCGACGATTTCCATCTCCTTGCCGTCGCGGCGGATTTTCAGCGGCAACCAGGTGCCCGGCGACTGCCGCTGTATGGCCGACCGCAACGTCAGGATGCTCTTCGCTGGCTGGCCGGCAACCTCAATGATCACGTCGCCGTTCTTGAACCCGGCGCTTTCCGCCACGCTGCCCGCCATGACCTGGGTGATGCGCAGGCCTTCCTTCTCCTGTTCGGTCGCTACACCGAGGCGGGGCGGATTGCTCTTGGGCGCATCGACCAGATACAGCGCATCGGCGTAATCCGCGCCCAGTTCGCTGCAGCTTGCGCCGCGATCCCAGGTCAGCAGCAGGCCCACCTGGCTGACGCCGAGCGCCTTGAGTTGATGCGCGACCCCGTGGCCATGGCGCACATGGCCCGCGCCCAGGATGCCGACCACCAGCGACTCCGGCGCCTTCTGCAGATGCTCGGCCATGACCTGCGCCATTGCGCGATCCCACGTCGTCTGGCCTTCGACGAAATACGGGAAGGCCGTCTCCCCGCGTTCCTTCGCCGGATGATGGTCAAACACCGCGCGCAGCTGCTTGCGATAGGTCTCGCTGGGCGCCACGGGCTTGCCGACACCTTCCTTCTGCGCTTCGGGAACGCCATCCCAACCCCGCTTGCCGACCGCCTCGATCAAACTGCGTTCGACGTTGAGCGCCAGCATCGGGATGCGGTTCATGCGCGCGAAGTGGAACAACGGCAGGTAGTCACGCGCATCGAAACCCCAGACCTTTTCCCACTCGCTGCGCTGGAGGAATTCCTCTTCGGACAAGCGTGCCAGCCACCCACTGCGTCGAGTACTGGCTGCACGCGGCGCGGGAACATCTCGAAGCCGATCGCCATGCGCGGCTTGCCGGGTATAAAGCTGGGTCAGCGTATGCAACTGCCAGCGATGGTCCTCGGCGCTGTCGTGCGCTTCGCCGAGCAGCACCACCTGCTGGCGGGCCATGCGTTCCAGCACGTCGCGGGCTTCGGCGGTCCGGGCCTGGGTGGTGTCGGGCAGCCGCCATTGGCCGGGCTGGCCGCAGGCCGCGGGCACCGCTTGCGAACCCGAACAGGACGCGGCGGAAATACCCAGCAGCAACGCGGCAGCTATGGAGAGAAAACGCATGGGAACAGGTCGGTCACGAGAATGGAAGGGGGTTGCAGCAGTCACAACGATACTGCAAGTAACGCAGACCTGCATTCCCCGCCACAAGTTCAAAAGTCGGCTCCCGCGAGACGGCGTCCGGCACAGGGTTCGGTGCTAAAGTTCCGCACTTTCATTGCGGTCTTCCCCGTGCGCCTCTTCCGCCTCGCCAAAATCGCCCGTGTCGGCCTGAAATTCGGCCTCGACCGGTTGATCCTCGAACACGATCCCAACGGTCGGCTGGCGCTGCCGCTCGGCTTGCTGAATGTACTGTGCTTCTGGCGCGACACCAGCCAACTCACGGCATCACGGGGCGTGCGCATGCGTCAGGCGCTTGAAGCGCTGGGGCCGATCTTCGTCAAGTTCGGCCAGGTGCTCTCCACCCGCCGCGACCTGATGCCCGCCGACATCGCCGACGAACTGGCGCTGCTGCAGGACCGCGTACCCCCCTTCCCGCCCGACGAGGCCATCGCCGAAATCGAAAAAAGTTTCGGCCGGCCACTCTCTGAAATCTATACCAGCTTCGATCGCGAACCCATCGCTTCCGCTTCGGTGGCGCAGGTGCACTTCGCCACGCTGGCCGATGGCCACGAAGTCGCCGTCAAGGTGCTGCGGCCCGGCATCGCGCCGGTGATCGCCCACGACATCGCCTTGCTCGACAGCTTTGCCGGCCTGCTCGAGCGTTTCTGGTCGGACGGCCGGCGCCTGAAGCCGCGCGAGGTGGTCGCCGAATTTGCCAAGCATCTGGCGGCCGAGCTGGACCTGATGTGCGAAGCGGCCAACTGCTCGCAGCTGCGCCGCAATTTCACCGATTCGAAACTGCTGCTGGTGCCGGAGGTGTTCTGGGACTACTGCACGCATTCGGTGATGACCATGGAGCGCATGCACGGCATCCCGATCAGCCAGATCGGCCGCCTGCGCGAAGCGGGGGTGGACCTCAAGCAGCTGTCGCGCGCCGGCGTCGAAATCTTCTTCACGCAGGTGTTCCGCGATGGCATTTTCCACGCCGACATGCACCCGGGCAACATCCTCGTCTCGACCGACCGGACGAGCCACGGCAGCTATATCGCGCTCGACTTCGGCATCGTCGGCACGCTCACCGAGGTCGACCAGAAGTACATGGCGATCAACTTCCTCGCCTTCTTCCGCCGCGACTACAAGCGCGTCGCCGAGGCGCACGTCGAATCGGGCTGGGTGCCGCGCGAAACGCGCGTCGACGAACTGGAAGCCGCGGTGCGCGCCGTCTGCGAACCGATCTTCGACCGTCCGCTGAAGGAGATTTCCTTCGGCCATGTGCTGCTGCGCCTGTTCCAGACCTCGCGCCGCTTCAACGTCGAGATCCAGCCGCAGCTCGTGCTGCTGCAAAAAACCCTGCTCAACATCGAAGGCCTCGGCCGCCAGCTCGATCCCGATCTCGACCTGTGGCAGACCGCCAAGCCCTTCCTCGAACGCTGGATGAACGAGCAGGTCGGCGTGCGCGGCTTCATCAATCACATGAAACGCGAAGGGCCGCAATGGGCATCGCTGCTGCCACAGTTGCCGCGCCTCGCACACCAGGCGTTGACGCAGGCGACGGAACGAAACGACAGCAAGGAAGAACTCGCCCGCCTGCGCGAGGAGCTGCCGCCAGCCGCCGTCTCGCCCGCGCCGCTTTTCTGCTTGCCGCAGCCGCCGTGCTGCTGGCCGCCTTTCAATTTTTCTGATTGTTGATTCCGGAGACCGATCATGCTGCTGTGGTTCGTCATCCTCTACCTGATGGTTTCGGTCGGCATCGGCCTGTTCGCCGCGACGCGCGTGCACAACGCCAAGGATTTCGCGGTCGCCGGCCGGTCGCTGCCTTTCCCGGTGGTCATGGCCACGGTGTTCGCCACCTGGTTCGGCGCCGAATCCATCTTCGGCATTTCGTCCACCTTCCTCAAGGAAGGCCTCGGCGGCGTGGTGGCCGACCCCTTCGGCTCGTCGATCTGCCTGATCCTGTCCGGCATCCTGTTTTCACGCTACCTCTACCGCCTCAACATCCTCACGCTGGGCGACTTCTACCGCCTGCGCTTCAACCGCACGGTGGAGGTCATCACCACCCTGTGCATCGTGATTTCCTACCTCGGCTGGGTCGCCGCCCAGATCAAGGCGCTCGGCCTGCTGTTCTTCACCGTGACCCACGGCGGCATCAGCCAGGAAGCCGGCATGGTGCTCGGCATGGCGCTGGTGCTGACCTACACCGTGTTCGGCGGCATGTTCGCGGTGGCGATCCTCGACTTCGTGCAGATGATCGTCATGCTCGGCGGCCTGCTGTTCATCGCCGTGATCATTGCCGGCCAGGTCGACGGCGGCGCGGGCGCAGTGATCGACCATGCGGCGGCGGCGGGCAAGTTCAAGTTCTTCCCCGATCCCGATCCCTGGCTGTGGCTCACTTTCATCGGCACCGGGGTAACGATGATGTTCGGCTCGATCCCGCAGCAGGACGTGTTCCAGCGTGTCACCTCGGCAAAAAGCGCCAACATCGCCCTGTGGGGTTCGGTGGCCGGCGCCTCGCTGTATTTCGTGTTCACCTTCGTGCCGGTGTTCATTGCCTACGCCGGCACGCTGATTGACCCGGCAATCCTGGGCGGCATGGTGGAAACCAACGCCGAACTGATCGTGCCGACGCTGGTCACCCGTCACACGCCGCTGGTCGCGCAGATCCTCTTCTACGGCGCGGTACTCTCGGCGATCATGAGCACGGCATCGGCGACGCTGCTGGCGCCCTCGGTCACCTTCGCCGAAAACATCGTCAAGGGTTTCATCCCCGGCATCGGCGACCATCGTTTCCTCTGGCTGATGCGCATGGTGCTGCTGGCTTTCTCCGCCGTGGTGCTGGCATTCGCGCTCAACACCGAAGCCTCGATCTTCAAGATGGTCGAAAACGCCTACAAGGTGACGCTGGCCGGCGCCTTCGTGCCGCTCGTCGGTGGCATCCTGTGGCGGCGCGCCACCACGCAGGGTGCGCTGGCAGCCATGTTCGGCGGCCTGGCGTCGTGGCTCATGGTCGAATTCCTGATCGGTGAGGCCAGCCCGGTTCCGCCGCAACTGATCGGCCTGCTGGTCTCGGCGCTGGGCATGCTGGCGGGTTCGCTGCTACCGCAGTGGGTCGGCCACAAGACTCCCGGCCGCCCCTTGCACGAATTACAACATCATGTTGCAATGGAAACACATCACGTTACCGAACAGCCACACCATCACTGAACCCCACCCCTTCATCCACGAAAGGAAGTCACCATGAAACAACTGTTTACCGCCGCCGCCCTCGTCATTGCCTGCCAGTTCGCCCTGGCACCGGCGGCGCTTGCCGTTACCCCGCAGCAACAGCGCATGGGCGATTGCAACAAGGAGGCCACCGGCAAGAAGGGTGATGAGCGCAAGGCCTTCATGAAGGAATGCCTCAGCGGCAAGCCGGCCGCTGCCCAGGACGGCCGGACCCCGCAACAGCAAAAAATGAAGACCTGCAACGCCGATGCCAAAACCAAGGCCCTCAAGGGCGACGCCCGCAAGGCCTTCATGAGCGACTGCCTCAAGAACTGAAGCTGATCACCTGCGGCGGCACGTCTGCGACCTCTTCAGCGTCGAAGGCCGTGTCGCCGTCAGGTTCCGGCTGGCCGGTCGGCTTGAGGCCGGCGAAGCCGTAAAGCCGCGCATCCATCAGGTGCGACGGCACGATGTTGGACAAGCTCCGGAACATGGTTTCGATCCGGCCGGGAAAGCGCTTGTCCCAGTCGCGCAGCATCGCGCCGATCTGCTGGCGCTGCAGGTTGGGCTGACTGCCACACAGGTTGCAGGGGATGATGGGATACTCGCGCAGCTGCGCCCAATCCACCAGATCCCGCTCCGGGCAATAGGCGAGCGGACGGATGACGATGTGCTTGCCATCGTCGGTCACCAGCTTGGGCGGCATCGCCTTCAGCTTGCCGCCAAAAAACATGTTGAGGAACAGCGTGGCGAGGATGTCGTCGCGATGGTGGCCGAGGGCGATCTTGGTCGCGCCCAGTTCGCCGGCCACGCGATAGAGCACGCCGCGCCGCAGCCGCGAACACAACGCGCAGGTGGTCTTGCCTTCCGGCACCACACGCTTGACGATGGAATAAGTGTCTTCCTCGACGATGCGGTAGGGCACCTCCAGGCTGTCGAGGTAGGCCGGCAATACGTCGGCAGGAAAGCCCGGCTGTTTCTGGTCGAGATTGACCGCGATGATCTCGAAGTCGATCGGCGCCTTCTCGCGCATGTGCAGCAAAATGTCGAGCAGGCTGTGCGAATCCTTGCCGCCCGAGAGGCAGACCATCACGCGGTCGCCATTCTCGATCATGTTGTAGTCGGCGATCGCCTTGCCGACCATGCGGTGCAAAAACTTGGCGAGCTTGTTGGCTTCGTAGGCGGCCTTGTGGGCTTGCTTGTAGGTACTCATAGGTGGGCGGTCCGGCCGCCATCGACATTGATGACCTGCCCGGTAACGTAGGGTGCGTCGAAGATCAGGAATTTCACGGTGCGCGCGATGTCGCCGGGCGAGCCGACACGCTTGAGCAGCGTGTGGTCGATGATCGCCTGCTGCTCGGCGGGCGGAAAATCGCTGGTGGTTTCCGGCCATTCGATGGCACCCGGCGCAACGGCATTCACGCGCACCGCCGGCCCGAGTTCCAGTGCCAGCGCACGGGTCAGTCCGAGCAGCCCGGCCTTCGCCGCACAGTAGAGCGGATAGCCCTTGAGCGGTCGCTCGGCATGGATGTCGGTGATGTTGACGATGCACCCCCGCGCCCTGGCCAGATGCGGCGCGGCCGCCTGCGACAGGAACAGCGGGCCCTTGAGGTTGCTGCCGATCAGGTCGTCCCAGGCGGCCGCGTCGATGCTGCCGATCGCCGTGGGGAAAAAGCTCGAGGCATTGTTCACCAGCGCATCGAGCCGGCCGAAATGCGCGACGACGGCTTCCACCATGCCCGCCAGCCCGGCCATGTCGCGCAGATCATGCCGTAGCGCCAGCGCCGACTTTTCGCGTCGGGCATTCAGTTCGGCCACCAGCGCATCGGCCTCGCCCGAGGACGCGCGATAGTGCACGACAAGGTTTGCGCCGGCGGCGTGCAGCGTGCGTGCAATCTCTGCGCCGACGCGCCGGGCGGCACCGGTGACCAGGATGACTGGAGAATTCATCCGAGCAGTATACCGAGGCAGTGCGCCGCCGCCGCAAAGCCGAAGCCCGCCGTCACCGCCACCGAAGAACCGTAGCCGGCGCAGTTCAGTCCATGCAATATTGGCCCCCCACGCTCGCAAACCCCGCTCGCTGCCCCCCACGGGGGGGCGTCGCCTTCCTTGGGGCGGCCCGACGGAAGGCGGGCCTCATCCAGCTCACAGGCCAAAGCCTGCGGTCGGCGAATCTGTTCATCCGAGAACACGCAGGGCACGCCGAACTTCTTTTTCGCCGCGCACGGAAAGCCGAATTCCTTGCGCAGCCGCGCGCGCAGCTTGCTCGCCAGCGCATCCTGCGTGGTGCGCGACAGGTCGTCGATTTTGATGCGCGTCGGATCGGTGCGTCCGCCCGCGCCGCCGGTCGTAACGACGGGCAACTTGCCGCGCCGGCAATGCGCGATCAGCGCCGCCTTCGCGCGCACCTGGTCGATGCAGTCGATCACCGCGTCACACACAGGCAGCAGCGTCGCAACGTTGTCTTCGCTGATGAATGCCTCGATGCAATCCACCCGGCAATCCGGGTTGATCTGCGCGATGCGTTCGCGCATCGCCAGCACCTTGGCCTGCCCGAGCGTCGCCTCCAGCGCATGCACCTGGCGATTGATATTGCTCTCGGCCAGATGGTCGAGGTCGATCAGCGTCAGCCGCCCCACGCCCGAGCGCGCCAGCGCCTCGGCCGCCCACGCGCCCACGCCGCCGATGCCGATCACGCAGACCTGCGCCGCCGCCAGCCGCGTCAGGCTGCCCGTGCCGTAGAGCCGGTCGATGCCGCCGAAGCGGCGACTTGCTGTGCCGTCACCCATCACAAGCGATCCAGCGGACTCGTCACCCCGCGCCCGCCCTTGTTGAGTACATGGGTGTAGATCATCGTGGTGCTCACATCGGCATGGCCGAGCAGTTCCTGCACGGTACGAATGTCGTAACCCGACTGCAACAGATGGGTGGCGAAGGAATGGCGCAGCACATGCGGCGACACCGGCTTGACGATGCCCGCCGCGCCTGCCGCGCGGCGGATGGCGCGCTGCAACTGCTTCTCGTCCACATGGTGGCGGCGGCGTGCGGCGCTGCGCGGATCGAGCGAAATGCCGCGCGCCGGAAATACATACTGCCAGCCCCAGGAAGTCACCGCGCCCGGGTACTTCCGCGCCAGTGCGTCCGGCAGCCAGACGTTCCCCAACCCATGCGCCAGATCGTCAGCGTGTTGCGCCTTCACCACGGCCAGATGCGAGACCAGTGACTCCGCCAGCGCTTCCGGCAGCATCGTCACCCGATCCTTGCCGCCCTTGCCATCGCGCACCGTGATCTGCCGCGCCGTGAAATCCACATCCTTCACGCGCAGCCGCACGCACTCCATCAGGCGCATGCCGGTGCCGTAAAGCAGGCGCAACATCAAGCCCGACGTGCCATCCAGCCGGCCGAGCACCGCCCCCACCTCGGCCTGCGTCAGCACCGTCGGCAGGCGCGCCGGTTTCTTTGCCCGCGCGATGCCATCCAGCCACGGCAAAGGCATTTCCAGCACCTCGCGATACAGGAACAGGATCGCCGAAAGCGCCAGATTCTGCGTCGCCGCGGCCACGTCGTGCTCTACCGCCAGGCTGGTCAGAAACGCCTCTACTTCCGCTGCCCCCATCTCCTGCGGATGCCGCTTGCCATGAAATAAAATGAAGCGTCTAATCCAGTGTGCATATGACCTTTCGGTACGCAGACTGTAGCCCTTGCGCCGGATGCGATCCCGGACGCGATCAAGCAGCTTGGGTGGATCGGCAGGCACTGAAGTATCGACAACGGGTGGATAACTTGGAGCGACTTCCATGAAAGTCAATAGGTTATGAACAGATGACAAGATTGTACGCCAGTCCAGATAACCAATTAACACACCATTTGGTGTCCACTTTACGTTATGCGTCATACTTCCACAGGAGCACTGTGGCTATATTCCGTGCTGCGGCACGAATGCTCCATTCTTCTCAACGCAGACGGCGCACTTGTAAATCTCCTCTTGCGGCTCTGGCAGCGCCCCTGAATAAATCATCTTCCACTCAACCGGACGGCAGAACTTTCCGCAGTCGTGACACTTTGGCATTGTCATCATTCTTCGCATCCTCCACGCATAACAATTCATTCAACCCCGCTACACTTCGTTCCGCTCGGACGCTCTACGAGCGCCGGTTAATTCAATGGCGTTCGGCACCTTTTTTTCTAGCGCCTCCAGAACTTCCAGCGCGGCGGCTGCGTCTTTCATTAAATCGGCTTGGCGAGGAAAGCCATCGCCGTGAAAATATTTGTAGTCGTGCGGGTTTGCCAGCGCCCGCAAAACTCGCTTTGCTTTCTCTGTCCGCGTCGCCGTGCTTTCGTCGGTAAACTCTTTCACCGTTCTCTCCTATGGTTACGTCAGCGCCGAACAAGGCGCTCCAGCGGGACGCTCCGCGCCCCTGAGCTTCAAGCGTTATGCCGCTTCATACGTTGCCGCGAAGATGTCCGGTTTGCATGGGTACAGCTCGCCCTTCACGCCCTGAATGATCCAGTCGCCCCATGAAACGAGGTGCTGGCCATCGAGCGTTCCAATCGAAAGCGTGCCGTCGCCGTTCCTTCTTCTGTCGGGTACAGCGATCCAGGCGCTTCGCGGTCGAGCTGCCATGCGCGGTACATCCACTCCGGCCAGTCGGCGTTGCTGGCGCGGCGTTCCTCGGTCATCTGGAAGGCTTCGATCACTACCGGCTCTGCATATTTCAGGTTCATTTGGTTTTGCTCCTTGGTTAAAAGCCGGTTCTGGTGGCACGGCGGCATAACCCGTCAGTCAACCGGACGTGTCGCAAGCGGCCCGCCGGTTACTTCGGCGTTGGGCCACTTCAACCACCTCCGAGGAGATCGCATCATGTATAGAGTTTTAGTCCGAATTGCCACCGCCGCGTTCATGTTTTTGGGATTTGCAGTGGCAAACGCCCTCGCTTACCCAGCTGAAGACTGAATTGGTCTCAGCATGGCTGGTCACTGTGGACGGCGAAGACAGAACGCGAACTTTGAAGATAACCGGGGTGGTACGAAAGGACGCTGGGATAGTCTCCGTTGATGCCGTTTACGGTTAGGACTGATGGAAATCAGACTGCGGTAAGGGCAGAAGTAAATCAAACAGGTCAAGAACGGACGCTGTTGCTCACTACCCAGCCGGGCAGCAAAATTGCCGCTACCCAAAAATCGGACGGAAATTTCATAGGGACATTCACGAGCACGAGCGGTCAAACAAAGGGGTTGAAGATCGAAAAGCTTTCGGAGAGCGAACTGCTGAAGGCGCAATCTCGGATCAGCGCGCCATAACTATCGAGAAGCCCGCAGCCGACGTGCCGGCATCATGTGCTGGCTTTCTGGGCAGTTGACGGCAAAGTCGAGCCAAGGGGGCTATGAGGCTTGGCTGGGTAGCAAAGATCGGTGCTAAATGCAATATAAGATGCCTACCTTGACCACTCGAGACCGTCGAAAAGCTAGCGACCGCGAATTATCAAGGAAGGCGCTCTCTCGTTTATTTGTAACGGAACGACTGGAGGCACCTGCGTTTTCGAGCGCCACGGTAATGATATTGGTTCGCTATTCCAATCCTGCTGGCAGCAGAAACGGCGCTGGCGTGACGGCTTCAATGAATGACTGCGCCCAACCCGGCAGTTCAGCACGGACGCTGCGCGATAAGGCTGCGCAGCGCCGGTGACTTTTACGTTGGGCGTCACAACAACCCGTCAATATCCTGGGCGCTGCAAAATGAACACGATCTCTGGCAGATGCTCGATATGCGGTTTAAGCTTTCCGATCGCGGAGTTTTCCTACGGCAATCGAGAGAATAGATACATATTGCAAGACATGCAACAAGGCTGAGAGGGAGGCATATGGAAAAGGAGGCGTCGAAGCCGCGCGGAAATTCAGAGAAGAAATGCGCGCCAAGTGGTATCGGTAAGATGCTGCGGCATTCCCGCACCAAACGCGGCGGAACGTTTCCAAGCAGCTTAAGGAGAAGTCATGCGTCTTTGCAATATTGCTACTACGATGCTCATGCTACCCGTCTTGTGTGGTTGCGACCTTTTCCAGTCCACCCAAGCATACGTTGAGTGTACTGTCGCTCTTGGCGGAGTCTCATGCTCCATCGAGCGTCGGCAAGGAAACCAGAATGTCACCGCGTGCTGGAGCGTCGAGTTCGTTTGCGCCAATAGCGCAAAGACCTCCGCAAGGTCATGTCATCCGGTCCCGTCCGGAGTTGGATCAAAGGCAGTTAAAGCGATAGCGTGACAGTTCTCCGACTTCAAGGCCTGTGACAAGGTTTCGTCATCGAGTGTTGGCGATTTAGTTATGACTCCCAACTAACGAACCGCTGCACACGTGCGTGATGACGCCCAACCCTTCGGTCAACCCCGTTCCCTTCGGTCACTGGACGCTGCGCGATTAAGCCGCGCAGCGCCGGTCACCTTGGACGTTAGCCATCCAAGGGGGATGTCACAATGATCGCTTTCGTTTTCTACTTTTCCCCTTGCAATGGTTGTTCTCGTACCTCTCCAAGCGCTTAGTCTCAAATATCGTGCTCAAACTAGCTTTCGTGCAGTTACCTTGAACGTCCGCATTTGGTTCTCGATTCTCAGCGTTGCTTCGGGTCTCGTTGCTGCAGCTTCCATTGGTTATGTAGTGATGTTTGGGCCTTCCTACATCACTGGTCATTACGTCGGACTGCCTTGGCTAACATGGCTGCCAGCACTTGTCATAGGTCTATGGGCGGGCATAAAAGCGAACGATCTCGTCTTGGCCGTGCTGTTTGCACGCTCAGACGAAATATTGAAATGAAAATAGCTGAATGGCTAACCCATCAATCCACCGGAGCTGCGCAAGAAGCCGCGCAGCCCCGTGATTCAGACGTTGGGCGTCTTCAGCTCTTGACGCACCTGACGTGCGAACCATATTGATGAGATGAAGAATCCCACGTTGAAAGATGCCATTGTTCGAGTCGGCGGCTTTTTTGCAGCCGTTCTTGCTGCCATATTGATCGCAAAGGCATTCTTCCCGGGTCACGAGAGCGCAGCAATCTTTACTGTTTCTGGTCTCGCGTTTTCAGGATTGGTGGTCCATTCCATACTTCATAAATTCAATCCACCTCAACCCAAACGAGATCAGAAGCGAAAGCGAAATTGAGCGCCAGTCTTCCACAATCCATTCAACGGACATGTCCATAGTGCGGCCACAATCGAGCTTCACTTCAGCGCTGTCTCAGCGCGGAACTGTTGGGCTATTTGGGTTCGCAGTGGGCTGGCGTGGCTCTACGCCCAACCCTGCGGTCAACCCCGTTCCCTTCGGTCACTGGACGCTGCGCGATGAAGCCGCGCAGCGCCGGTCACCTTCACGTTGGGCCCCGTAAGATCGTGGATAGCTGGCCCGCTCCTGCGTAAGGCCTTGCCGCCGTGTTGCCAGCGCCGACTTTCATTGTTTCTCCTGCCGCTGTGCCTTCGGTAGCGTCAGTTCTTGCTTCTGCATTCCCTCACGTTCATCGTTTGAAGTATGCTGTCGGCGTCATGTCGCGTACATCTTTGCCTTCACCCATGTTGCCGCCCAACGCTCCGGTTTCGGCTGCGTCCGCTCATGAGGTTTCGTCCATCGTCGGCTCGGCAAAGATCGGTCGGCTTGGCGCTGTCGGCCAGTTCAATCGCTTCCTCTCGGTTACTCGCCGTACCGCCAGCGCCGACTCTTATCCCACGGTTCCTAGCTTGCCGTCTCGGCAGCTTCGTTGGTCGGGTTCGCAGTGTCACCGTCTCGGGGGCGCTGTCTCCCGTCTCACCGCTGCGTGGCCCAACCCTGCAGTCGAACAGGACGCTGCGCGATAAAGCCGCGCAGCGCCTGTTACTTTGAACGTTGGGCCTCGTTCAAGTTCATGTCGAGTTTGGCCGCTTCTTCCCTTGCATTTTCTGCCGTGTCGCCAGCGCCGACTCTTGTGGTTTCTCCGTCCGCCGTGCCTTCGGTAACCTCGGTTCCTGCTGCCGCTTGCCCTTGCGTTCGCCGTTTCCAGTATGCTGCCGGCGTCATGTCGCGTACATCTTTGCCTCTACCCATGTTGCCGCCCAACGCTTGGTTTCGGCTACGTCCGCTCATGTAGTTGCGTCCATCGCTAGCTCGGCGAAGATTCGGCCGGCTCGCGCCTGCGGCCTACTCAATCGCTCCACTCGGCTGCTCGCCGTACCGCCAGCGCCGACTCTTATCCCACAGCTACCAGCTTGCCGAGTCGGCAGCTTCGTTGGTCGGCTTCGCAGTGTCGCCGTCTCGGGGGCGCTACCTCCCGTCTCACCGCTGCGAGGCCTAACACTGCCTCCAAGGGACGCTGCGCGATAAAGCCGCGCAGCGCCCCTGAGCTTGGACGTTAGATCTTCGAGCCGCGCATACGCTCGTCGGCATCTTGAAAAACCGAGTAAGCCTGTCCTGAGTTCATCGCCGTGCGTATATCCGTCGTCGCCGACGTGGTGGTAGTCCGCGCCAACCTGGACACTTGTCCGGTTGCAATTGGCGTCACGGTGCCACCGAAGCATACTAGACCCGAAGTGCAGCGGCATCGCAGTTGCGCGTCCTGCGACTTCTTGTCGCCTTCGAACTGCGCAAAGGTGCGGGTGCGTCGGGTCAATGGAGGAATACACGGACAAACGGTACGGCCCTTCGAGGTATCGGAGAGAGACTGTTCCGTGTGGTGGCTTACCTCAAACATCATGAGCGCCGCGTCCAAAGTTCTTTCGGTGTCCATCGTGCAACATGACGGTCATGTCGATCATTGGTTGTCCTTTCAAGTCACCATCTAACACGTCGCTCAACACGGACGAGGGCGATAAAGCTACCCGCGCCGGTTAGCTAAGCGTTATGGCGCTCGGTCGCCGTCTCGCCAAAGCCGACTTTCCGCCATTCGTCTCCGTCAGAAGTGATCCGCTAGCACCACTTCTTCTTGCGACAGTTCTCCAGACCTCGGCCACGGACTGCCGAACACCTATGCCAATGGCTATGAAGCATCGCGACGGCGAGCCATTCGGGCAGCCGATCAATTTTGCAACTTCATCAAAGTCCGACAAATCCATTGGGCATGAGATCGTACCCGGTCGCCTTGGTGGCGAGCCTCACGGTTTGGGCGGCAATGCCACATGTCCGCATTGCCTCATCGCGCTGCACCTGTGGCCGCCCACCGTAATACTCTCCGATGGCAGTAACGATGCCGTCGCGAGTGTCATCCGGAGCATTTTGACAATAGCGGCTGGGTTACTGGTCCCAAGCCCGAAGGTCGGCGCAAATGATCACCAACAACGAAGCATCCGTGATTGCGGCTGCATCCACAAACTGCACGGATTGCCTAGCAACCCGGGTCTCGCGCCAGAACAAAACGCCAGTGCTGGATGTTGAATGCGGTCGGGGACCGCGGACTAATCGCCTGAGTTCGTCCAGTTCACGGTCTGTCATCATGTGGTTCGCCTCAAATTGCGTGATCGCACGTCTTGTTTCGATCGCTGTTCTTACATCCATTTTTTTCTCCTGGTGGGTTGTGTGCTGTGGCCCGTTGCCAGAAGTCATACTATCGAAGCAGTTCTGATTATGTAAGAATGCACATTCTTGTCATGTAGTGACATTTTGTATACTGTGAGAATGCATGAGACATAAGCGTTACGACTGTGATTTCGGATGCCCGGTTGAAGCCTGCGTCGAGGTCGTCGGTGGCAAATGGAAGGGGGTCATCCTGTTTCACTTGCTCGGCGGAACCGGTTCAATGAGCTCCAGCGGTTGATGCCTGCGGTAACGCTGATGCTTTCCCGGCAGCTTCGGGAGCTAGGGCCGATCAGGTAATGAATAGCAAGGTGTATCCGAAGTCACCGCCGAAAGTTGAGTACTCGCATTCCTGGTTCGGCAAGACGCTGGCACCGTGTTAAAGACACTTCAAGGCTGGGGCGTGAAGTTTCCGGAACAGATCGCCCAAATCGAAAGGAGCGCGCATAACATGGCGCTCCATCGGACGCTGCGCGATAAAGCCGCGCAGCGCCGGTGAATTCTGACGTTAGGCTCAGGAGGTCCATGAATCCCGACATACGGCAAAGAATTGGTACGGCCTTCCAAAGACGTCTGACCAGCAACTGCCGTCCAGTTGACTTTGCTCCTTGGATGAACCCGCCGCTGGCGAGCAGCTGGGGCAACTGAAACGGGCGGGTCTCGTATTGCCTTCGCAACCGATGTCGAAACCTAGTCGAGAATCGAACGCCGGCGGACATGAGACAAGAAAGGCGTGGAATCGTGGTTGCTGGAGTTACTGGTCGGCCTATTATTGCCGCTTGACCAAGTTGCTGTTCTAACACCGAGTGCTACTTGAAGGGACTTATCTATGTCATCTGAGGACTCCGCAAGCACCTTCGGCTGCAAGACAAAATTGTAAATTTCAAAAATACCCTGGCACTGATGTCACCGACGGGAGGTCATGCGCCAACTATGACCTCTGAAGAAAGTCGAGAAAATGAAACCTTTGATCCTGTCACTGGATGAAGTAAAAACGGAGATCGCCGATATTGAAGGTGCACCATCAACGCCTACGAGCATGGTAGTCCAGAGTTGAAACAATCGGCTTCCAGCCGCAAGTGTTGCAGCATCTAACAAGCATCGACAATACGGCTTTGTAGAAAAGGTAATTTGCTCATTCGTAGGTAACTATATCGATGCGTAACCGAGCAAACACACACTCTACGGAGCCCAACGCGCGTGCTAAATCTCGTCGTGAAGGCGATTGGGGAGCACATCGCATCAGGGCAGGTATTTACAGAGCGGCGCAGAAATCATGACAACGAAGCCTTACGCTCGCTCCAAGGGACGCTGCGCGATAAAGCCGCGCAGCGCCGGTTAGCTCTACGTTGGGCATCAATATCCGCGAGTGCCACATGTACCTTGTGAAATACACGGCAAGACGCTGGCGTGATGCAGCGTTAAGTCAAACCTCCCTGCGAATCGGTAGCGTTTTGTATTACAGGGAAATTGATGATGCGCGATTCCGCGACGAGAACGAAGGTGACGGACGGATCGTGCACCGTGCCAAGACCCCACTGACTGCCGAAGCCCACAACCGAATTTTTGCAGAACAGCCTTATCGGCTAACTGACGGCTGGACAATCGACACTGGCGGCATCCCGTTACTTTCGGAGAAAAGCGAGTTCAATGCATTTGTATTTTCCTGCTCACTGCTCCAGCGGAATCATGAAATCCCAAAGCTGGCTCAGAAGTTCAAATCAGATGCCCGCTATTTCATTAAGAATCCTCTCGGCTTTGCTGATGCCGTAGCAAAAGGTCTAAAGAACCATCTAGCTGTCGCCATGCGGGATGCACATATGCCCCAATCAGCAAGTGAAAAACTGCACCTCCTTGAAGTCCTGCCTGTCTTTGGTCCTATCAAATACACCACAGATTCAAAGGATCGCTTCGTTACCGACGACAACATTGAAACATTTCGCTCCAAGCAATTACGGCTAGAGCCGTTCTTTCAAAAAGATCCGAAGTTTCAAGATGAACGAGAGTTCAGGTTTGTTTGGCTTGTCAATTTAGGGTCTATGGAGAAAGACGATTTTGACTTGACTACAACCAGTCATCGAACCGTTGACTTGGAAAATCTTGCTGTCCCCATTTCGGGGAAGTCATGTTCACTAAGCGGTATCTACAATCGCCGAGGTGTGCGAATCGTATGACGATGCCCAACCCGGCGCTCGACCCCGTTCCCTTCGGTCACTGGACGCTGCGCGATAAAGCCGCGCAGCGCCGGTCAGCTCTACGTTATGCATTTCCCAGTGAGGCGCGCACATGATTCTTGACGACCTACTCAAAGCCATCGAAAACGGTGAGCCATTACGCGTTCGCTACTTTGGCGGTTCGTCACCCGGTAGCGAAAGAGAATTGCAGCCTCTTTCCGTAAAAGACGGGAAGGTACGTGCGCTCTGCACCTTGTCAGGCGAAACAAAGACCTTCGTTGTCGAGAAAATGGAATTGGTGATCGAAGGCGTAGCGTCCGCCTTAGCCGCGACTCTTCCACCCCCGGTATCGCTGTATCCGACGGTTGATGAATTCGCAGCAAATCACGCGGCTTCATTTCAAGAACAAGGCTGGGTCGTGCTCCATGAGGGGCAATCGCTGTCACTACATCGGACGTTCAAGAATGGAAAGCTAATTCAAAATCCCGATGTAGCGCTTCAATTCGAAGCAGTTACTCATGATCTTGTCTTCGACGGAGAGCAAGTTCTGGAAGCGAATCATCGCGACCGTTCACGGCCTTGGATAGTTCGCGCCAAGAATCAGAATACAAAAACATTCGGAGACTTCGGGAAAGCGCAGGTAGCTTTTCTTGAGTTTGCCAAGGCGCTCGCGCCGAAAGCTGTAAAACAAAATGCATAACCCGGCAGTCCACACGGACGCTGCGCGATAAAGCCGCGCAGCGTCCGTGACTTCTACGTTGGGGCTCTCATAACATAGGAGGTTTTACGCTGTGAAAATGCTCATAGTCACGCTTGTCTTGCTTGCTGTTGTCGTCGTCGTATTTGTCATGCTTAAGAGACGTGGGTCTTCCGGTTCTGGCGACGCGCCGTGGCCGTTCTATGCGAAAAAACCACTCACGCAGCCCGAGCAAGTTCTCTACCATCGCCTCGTTGCCGCGATGCCAGAATGCATCGTGTTGGCGCAAGTCCAACTTTCAAGGGTTCTCGGCGTCAAGAAGGGTTTCAGCTTCAACGAATGGAACAACCGAATCAACCGCATGAGTTTGGATTTTGTCGTGTGCCTCAAGGACTCCACCATCGTCGCAGCAGTTGAGCTTGACGACAAAACCCACGAAAAAGCATCGCGCGTTGAGGCCGACGCAAAGAAGGAAAAGGCCCTTTCAGCCGCAGGTGTCGCCCTTGTTCGCTGGCAAGTCAGCGCGCTGCCTGACGAAAATTCCATTCGCCAAGCGTTTGCAAAATGAGCCGCGCCCCAACCCGGCAGTCCACACGGACGCTGCGCGATAAAGCCGCGCAGCGCCGGTCACCTTGAACGTTGGGGGGCTTAATGGCGCGGCTCTTAATCCTCATTTTGCTAGCATTTCCGACGGTAGCCCTCGCAAACGCCGGATTGCCAATGCTTGCGATTGTTTGGCCTTTGTCGGTGCCTGCGTTTATTCCTGTTGTCGCCGTCGAGAGTTGGGTCGTTCGGCGCGCTCTGAATATTTCATGGCGCGTTGCGGTAACTCAAATGGTGAAGGGCAACTTCTTCTCAACGTTAATTGGCATTCCTCTCGCATGGGTGGCTTCCGCCGCAGTTGAGTTCTTACTGGCATTCTTGGTAATGAACGCCACCGACTCGAAGTCCTATCCTCCGCCCGGCGTTGGCGAAGTGGGTAACGTCATTCTGTCCGCACCCTGGTTAGGCCCATTCCATGAAGGGGGGCACTGGATAATTCCACTTGCCATGATCGTGCTACTCGTACCGTTCTTCTTCGCCTCGTTCTGGACAGAAGCTTGGTACGTCAGCCGTAACTTGTGTCCTGAAGCGCCGGATCAAGCGCGCCGTGCGATATGGAAGGCCAACGCGTTCAGCTACATTGGCCTATTCATCGCCACTGTTTGCTGGCTGGTCTTCGGTCTGGTGACTCATGCGTAAGTCATTATTGGCCCCGCCCCCCAACCCGGCAGTCGAGCGGTCCTGCGCGAAAACCCGCGCAGGCCGCTCACTTCTACGTTGGGCAT
>CAWFIW010000001.1:0-318838 GCA_963816095.1 uncultured beta proteobacterium | reverse complement strand
GCGGTAAGCGCCCGGACGGCCAACTGTTGCAAACGCGCTTCACCCGAATCGACAGAAAGCACGCTGGCGTTGATTTCGACCGTGATGCCAAACGCCCCCTCGGTGACGCGCACCTGTCCCTGCTCGATGAGGGGCGCCAGCGCATCGGTGATTTCCTTCGCCTTGTTCGAACAGCTCCTCGTTCTTTTCGTGCTGGATATCCGTCTTGATATTGGGGAGGTGGCGCCGTTTGAACGGCAGCGTCATCGGCATCGGCGCATTCGGATTGATCTGCAGGTCATCGCTCCCGAGGGATTGCCAGGGATATTGCGGAACGCCGAAGAAATCGAATCCGACAGGACGCGGGATTCGCCCTCGTTGACCTGGGAAACCGCATACATCACGACGAAGAAGGCAAACAGCAAGGTAATGAAATCGGCGTAGGAAGCGAAGCCAGCAGTGCTCGCTGTTTTCGTGCTCTTCCGGTTTCTTGCGCCGTCGGCTCATGGGCGATGCCATGCCTAGACGATGTAGCCCTGCATGCGCGATTCGATAATCCGCGGATTATCCCCGTTCGCAATGCCGACCAACCCATCGACGAACATCTCTGCGCATGGCCACCAGCCGGGAAATGTTGGCCAGCAGCTTCTTGGCGATCGGCAGGAAAATCAGGTTGGCCTGCACCGACCCCGTAAATCGTGGCAACGAAAGCCACGGCGATGCCGGCGCCAAGCTTGGCGCTGCATCGGAAAGATTTTCATCTACGTGAATCAGGCCCATCACCGCACCGATGATGGTGGCTATCGTCGGGGAATAGCCACCCGCCGACTCCCACTCTCGCCGCAGCTCGACCCGCTCTACACACGACATCGACTCCGACCAACTCCGCCAGCGGTTCGGGCTGAACGCCACGACCAGATGCTGCAAACCCTTGCGCATGAAGGGATCTGCGGCACCATCGACATCTGCGCCTCGAGTGCGAGCAAGCCTTCCTTGCGCGCCACATGGCTCCAGTTCGAAACCTGCTCGATCAACTGTTCCGGTCGGGTCGCGGGCGGCACAAATACCCATTTGCCCATCTTCGAGACCCGTGATGAAGGTCGGCAGGGGGCTTTGCAGCATGACCGCACCGAGTGTGCCGCCGATCACGATCAGGAAGGCGGTCGGCTGGACCAGGGAACTCATGTGGCCACCTTCGAGGACCTGCCCGACAAGGATGGTGGCAATCCCGAGAGCCAGGCCGACGATACTGATTTTGTCCATGATGTTCAGGCGGGGTCAGGTTGAACGACTTGGGTTCGCGGCCGCGGCGCTTTGCCCCGGGTTGTGCCGTGCCGTCAGCGCTCTCCGCACCCATTACCGCGACGCGCAGCCGGGCAACGGCCTGGGTATGCAACTGCGGGAAACGTGCGGCGACCGGTGACGCCCATCACTTCGCCGATCTCGCGCAAGTTCAGATCCTGCTCGTAATAGCGCCATCATCGTCTTCTCGCGCTCGGGCAGGTTGGCGATCGCTGCGACCAGCGCACTGCGCATGTCGCTCTCCTCGAGGATCGCCAGGGGATCGGGGCTGGCGCCGACGGCGTGGTGGCATCCAGGAAATCGCCATCCCCGCCCGCGAGAACTCTCCAAATAGATGATCTGGTGGCCTCGAGCATCCTGCAGCAGGCGCTGGTAATCGGGCAAGGACATGCCGAGAGCGGTCGCCAGCTCGCCTTCGCCGGGTGGCCGGCCCTGGTCGTGCTCGAGCTTCTGGATCGCCAGTTTCGACACGCCGCATTTCCTTGCGAACACCGCGCGGCAGCCAGTCGCTCTCGCGCAGGCCATCAAGCATCGCACCACGGATGCGCTGCACGCATAGGTTTCGAACTGGGCACCCAGGCCTTCCTCAAAATGGCCGAGCGCATCGAGCAGAGCCGAGCATGCCGTCTGCACGAGATCGTTCAACCTGCACGCTGGCCGGCAGCTTGGCCATCAGGTGATAGGCGATACGCGCTTGACCAGCGGGGCATATTGATTGACGAGCCGCTCCTTCTCGAGCTACCCTGGGCATACATGTTGGTAGTTCGGCGGGCTCACGGCGGCGTCATTCCGAAGAACTCGAGCCGGACACCCAGGTACTCATGGGCCACGCGCTGCAGGTTGTCGAAAACGGTTCTGGCTTCCTGGATCGAACGGGCATGTGTGACGGCGATCTGAAAATCCCACTGCCTTGCTCGCGCACGACGCGCTTGATCTGCGCATAGGCATCGATCACGCCCGCCCCATGCGCCACGACCGTCAAGGTAACGGCGGACGTGCCAAACAAGGCGACGCAATCCGTCTGCCTGGTCGGCCATCAGCGCCGGATTAGACAAGCGCCGCCCCTGTGCCGTCCGCATGGACTGCGCCGGCATGACCAGGCCGACTTCCTCGTCCCGCAAGCGGTGCACCGACTCTGCCGCCGGCTGCTTGAAAGCCCGATGCAGCAGGTAATTCGCGGTTCGGCAAGTGCAGGTCTTCGGCAACGCGCTGACCATTCGCGACATAGGCCAGCAACAGCCCGTGGCGCACCACGGCATCGAGCGCAGGAGCCAGTGCGACCGTCTCATCCACCTTCACAGGATGCAGCCGGCGGAGATCTTCCCCCGCATAACTGCGAATGACATCATCGAGCGTGTCGCCGCGACTGGTGGCATTCATCAGCAACAGGCGCTTCACGTCGCCGGCGCGCATCAGCATCGCCGCCTGATCGGCCACCATGCGGTCGCGCTGGCTCATGCCGACGGTATCGATCAACACCATGTGCTTGCCGCGCAGCTCGGCCAACGTGCGACGCAAATCCTCGCTGTCGCGCACCACGTGCACGGGGACGCAAGAACCCGCCCAGTAGGCGCAGTTGTTCGTGTGCGCCGATCCGATAGCCGTCCGTGGTCAGCAGCGCCAGCTTGTCGGCACCGTAGCGCACGACGCAGCGTGCGGCCAGCTTTGCGGTGGTCGTGGTCTTGCCTACGCCGGTCGGGCCGACAAGTGCGAATACGCCGCCACGATCGATCAGGTCGTTTTCGCTGCTCAGCGTACGCAGGCGTCGATTGACCGCACCGGAAAGCCATTTGCGGCCATCCAGAACATTCAGGTCGGCGGGCAGGTCTTCCACCAGTTGGCGCGCCAGCTGACCGGAAAATCCGGCATCAAGCATTTCGCCAAGCAGTTGCGCCTTGGCCGGCGCATGGCGCGTCATGTCACCCCACGCGAAGCCAGCCAGTTGGCGCTCGAGCAGGCTCTTGATCGTGCGCATTTCCGCCACGAGGTCCTGTACATCAGACCCCTGGTCGAGACCGCCGTGCATGCCGGGCGGCAGATCGTTCTGCATGTCCTGCCCAGCCTGCGCAAGCGTAGCCGCCACCTGTGCGCGACTCGGCGGCGGCGCCGCATGCGGCGTTTTTGGCGGCAACGGGTGCGGCAGCTTCATTTTTTTCCGCGTGCAGGTTGCGCGGCAGATGCAGGTTCGGTTTCCTGACGCGTTGGCTGCCACGGCTGCCAGGACTGGAAGGGCGACGGCGCCCGCGCCTTGGCCGACAACGTGACCGCGTAGTCGTTCTCGTCATCCTCGGCGTGAAAAGTCGGCGCTGGCGGGATGGCGCCAGCCGTGCCACCAGCGAGCGAGGGGACAGTGACGGAAGCCGGATTCGGCGCGGCCGGCCGCTGCGGCGCCGCGGACACGGCCTGCCTTGGCTCGCTGACAGCACCCTGCAGGGCTTCGAGGCTGTCCGCAGACATCGCCATGATTTCAACGCCGCCAAGACCGACTTGTTCGAGATCACGATCGCTTCGGTGCCAAGCTCCTCCTTGACCTTGCGCAGGGCTTCGCGCGCACTATCTCCGAAAAAGCGTTTCACGGTCATATTGTCTTTTCCTTCAGCAGTTTCACGTCATCAACTTTTTGCGCCGATGATCGCCGTTACCTTGATCGTTTTTGATCGGGTATTTCACTGTTCGCCAGCACCTTCAGGTTTGTCCAGGCGCGCCGCAAGAAACGTGACAGCAGCCAGCGCAGGCTGCTCGGGACGAGCAGCACCGGCGGCAAGCCGAGGTCTTCCTGCCGCTTTGCCGCCGCTGCCGTTTCGCGCAGCAGCGTGTCGGCGAGACCGGGCTCGATGCCCGAACCATCATTGCCAGCGCCTTGCAGGGCTTGCGCGAGCAGCCGCTCCAGCCCCGGTTCGAGTGCCATGACTTTCAGGTCCTGACCGGCCGGGAAGATCTGCTGGACAATCGCGCGACCGAGGGCAACGCGCACCAGCACCGTCAGTTCGGCCGGATCCTGCGCACGCGGCGCGTTTTCCGCCAGCGTTTCGATGATGGTGCGCATGTCGCGGATATTGACACCCTCTTCAAGCAGGTTCTGCAGGACGCGCTGCACGGTGGATAGCGAGCAGCACCTTCGGCACCAGTTCTTCGATGAGCTTCGGCGCATCCTTTGCCAGATGATCGAGCAATGACTGGGTTTCCTGGCGCCCCAACAGCTCTGCGGCATGCGAAAGGATCAGGTGGTTGAGATGGGTTGCGACCACCGTACCGGCGTGCCACGACGGTGTAGCCCATGACATGGGCCTGGTCGCGCATGGCCGCCTCGATCCAGACGGCCGGCAGGCCAAACGCCGGGTCCTGCGTCGGGTTGCCGGCCAGCGGCCCGCTGACACGGCCAGGATTGATGGCCAGGAACATCCCTGGATAAGCTTCGCCATTGCCGACATCGACGCCCTTCAAGGTAATCCGGTAGGCATTCGGCTTGAGCTCTAGGTTATCGCGGATATGCACGGGCGCGGAGAGGAAACCGACCTCCTGCGCGAACTTCTTGCGCAGGCCGCGGATACGCTTCAGCAGTTCGCCATCCTGGCCGCGATCGACCAGCGGGATGAGCCGGTAGCCGACCTCCAGGCCGAGCACGTTGACCGGCGCCACGTCGGCCCAGCTGGCCTCTATCGACTCTTCCGACACAATTACCGGGGCCGGTTTCGTCGCTGCTGCGAGGCTCTCCCGCTGCTGCTTCATCTTCCACCAGGCCAGCGTGCCGAGACCGGCGCCGAGCAACAGGAAAACAAAGTTTGGCATGCCGGGAATGACGCCCAGCACGCCAAGAATGCTGGCGGTGAGCGCGAGCACAACCGGGTTGCCGAACAGCTGCCCCATGAACGAGGTGGTAATGTCCTTCTCGTCGTTGACGCGTGACACCACCAGACCGGCCGCCACCGAGATGACCAGCGCGGGAATCTGTGCGACGAGGCCGTCGCCGATGGTCAGCAGGACATACGTCTTGGCTGCCGCCCCGGCGCTCATGTCATGCTGGAGCATGCCGATGATCAGGCCGCCGAGGATGTTGATGAGCAGGATCAGGATGCCGGCGACGGCGTCGCCGCGCACGAACTTCGAGGCGCCATCCATCGAGCCATAGAAGTCGGCCTCCTGGGAGATTTCCTTGCGGCGGCGCCGCGCTTCATCTTCGCCAATCAGGCCGGCGTTGAGGTCGGCGTCGATCGCCATCTGCTTGCCGGGCATCGCATCCAGCGTGAAGCGCGCCGACACCTCGGCGATGCGCCCGGCGCCCTTGGTGATGACGACAAAGTTGATCACCGTGAGGATGACGAAGACAATGATGCCGACGGCGTAATTGCCACCAACCAGAAAGTGGCCAAAAGCCTCAATGACCTTCCCTGCCGCATCCGGCCCGGTGTGGCCTTCGAGCAGCACGATCCGCGTTGACGCGACGTTCAGGCTCAGGCGCAGCAGCGTCGTCACCAGCAGCACGGTGGGAAAGATCGAAAAGTCGAGCGGCTTCAGCGTGTACAGCGCCACCAGCATCACCATCACCGACAGCGCGATGTTGAAGGTGAAGAAGAGGTCGAGCATGAACGGCGGCAGCGGCAACACCATCATCGACAAAATCAGGATGATGAGAAGCGGCGCCGCCAGCGCCTTGAGGTTTTCCGGCCGGGCCAGGCTCTGCCAGCTCAGGGTCTGCGCGGCCATCAGGTCACCTGCTCCAGGATCGAGGCCAGTGGGTACGGCCACCGCCAGCGGCGGCGACGGCGGCAGGCCACGGGCAGCACTTTCCATGAACTGGTTCAACTGGTAGATGTAAGCCATCACCTCGGCGACTGCCGTGTAGAGCGTGGCCGGCACCGTCTCGCCAATGTCGACGTGGCGATGCAGGGCACGCGCCAGCGGCGGCAGTTCGAGCACCGGCACCTGATGTTCGCTGGCGAGGTCGCGATCTTTTGCGCCACCAGATTCATGCCCTTGGCCACCACCAGCGGCGCCCCCATCTTCTGGCTGTCGTACTTGAGGGCGACGGCAAAGTGCGTCGGGTTGGTCACCACCACGTCTGCCTTGGGCACCTCGCTCATCATGCGCCGCCTGGATATCTCGCGCTGCTGGCTGCGGATGCGTGCCTTGAGCTGTGGATCGCCTTCGAGCTCCTTCATTTCCTGACGCAACTCTTCGCGCGTCATGCGCAGGCCGGCGTAGTAGCGCCAAAGCTGAAAAGGTACATCGATCAACGCAACCACCGCCAGCCCGGCAACGAAGCCGATGAAGGCATACAGCAGCATCCGGCCGAGGGATGGCAGTGCCGTTTCGAGTGGCTGGCCCAGCAGGGCGAAGAGATTGTCGCGCTCATTGAGCACGACCCAGAAGACAATGCCGCCGAGCAACAACGCCTTCAGCACACCTTTCACCATCTCGGCGATGCTCTGCCACGAGAACATCCGCTTCACACCCTTGAACGGATCGAGACGTTCGAGCTTCAGCGTCAGCGCCTTGGGAGAGAAGACCCACCCGCCCGTCAGGAGAAGGGGCGTCAGTACTGCTGCAACCATCGTGGCGAGAAAAAACGGGGCGAGCGTCGTCATCGCTTCCGAACCCAGCCGCAGCAGGGTGACGCCGATCGCGTTGGTATCGAAAGCATCCTGGCGGTCCAGCGTCAGCCCCATGCGCATGACGTTTTCCCCATGCCGCACCAGCCAGTCCGACATTCCCCACAGCCCCCCCGCGCCCGCAGCCATGACCAGGAACGCCGCCAGCTCACGCGATTGCGGAACCTGCCCCTCCTCGCGCGCCTTTTCCAGGCGCCGGGGTGTTGCGGACTCGGTCTTTTCGAGATCGCTATCTTCAGCCATGGACGGTAATTTCCTTCATGCGGCAATTATTGCCGGTGGGGTCGAGAAGGAACCGGGGAATAAGTGGGAATTGGGCGGTTATTCCTCGCGCCGCCGTCCTGCCAGCGCCGACTTTCAGAACGTCACCGTCAGGCGCCGCTCGATGTAGAAGGAACCGGGGTTGGCGGTATTCGGGCAGACGCCGCCACTCGGCTGGCTGCATGCTGTCGATGTCAGCAGTCGGACAGTCGGCCCGCCGTTGGCGTCGGGCGCGGCGACGCAGGTCACGCTGACGGTAAATCCGGACAGCGTGGCTGCCGTCGGCACGAAGTTCGTCGCCGCCGCGCAAGAGTTGGCTTGCAGTTGTCGGTACAAGCCCCATTCGATCCCCGCCCGCGCCGCCTGATAGGCGCGCGCGCCCTGCAGGTCAAGGGCGGAGCCGATCTGCTGGCCGGACGAAATGTTGAGGATGAACGCGCCCAGCGTCGCCAGCACGACAAGGATGAAGATGGCGGAGACGATGGCAAATCCCTGGAGGCGCTTCATGGCGAATTATCGACGTGGATCTGCTGGAAAATGGTAATGCTCTCGCCGCCGCTGGTCAATGTCAGGGCCATGTAGAGCAGCCCATTGCGGCCGGTGGCGTTGGTGCTGTAGTCGATGGTGCAGGTAAGGTTTGCACCCAGCAGGGCGGAGCTGCCGCCTGCGGGCACGGCCTGCGCGGCATTCAAGCCGTAGTTCCAGTAGCGCGTCAGGTCGCCGGCCGTCGTTTGCGGGCATGCGTAAGTCACTGCACGCACCCCGGCCGGCACCACCTGGAAGCGAGCGCCCGGCGAAGGTAGCGGTGGCGACTGGCTGGCGAAGGGGTTGGTGGCCAGTGTGACGGTATTGCCGGTGATGGCCTGGACCAGGGCGATGTTGTTTCCGGCATAGGCATTCGAGCCTGTCACGCCAAGGTTGTAGACCACGATGAAGTCATTCACGGCCATTTCCGGCAAGAAGCCCAAAACATCGAAGGTCTTGTCCGTTGCATCCGTAAAACTGAGAAAGTCGCCACCGGTGGAGCCGTCGGTAGGATCGCGATAACGCCCCCCGGATTTCGTCATGATGAATTCGATGTAGTTGATGCCGCCGACAGACATCAACCGCAGGCTGTTGGGTAACGCCAGCCGCACGTCGCGCGTGATGCGCCGCAGGGCCACATCCGCCGCATCGGTCAGTTCGGCACGCCGCACCGAATCCACATAACCCTGCACCGGCGTGCGGATGAATACCGCCACTGCGGCAGAGATGATGCCGGTGATGACGATCACCACGATCATCTCGATCAGGGTGAAACCGGCAGATGAACGCAGTTTCGTCATGGCAGCGTGTTTGGCGAATAGCGGGTGCGGTAGCCCTGCAACTGGATCGTCTCTGCACCGGCGGTGACGGCCACCGTGATCAACAGCGATGCGTCAGCCGCAATACCGTTGAGGCTGTCCTGCGCGACGCTCACCGTCGCGGTGTAGGGTGCGCTGCCACCACCGGCGATATTGGTGGTCGCCGACACCCCGTTGTAATCATTCACGTTGTCCAGCGGCGTGACCGTTGCACGGGCCTCACCCGCCTCCGCAGCCAGATTGTTTTCGGCAATCGTGCATCCGGCATAGCCAGTGGCGGTTGCCGCGTTCGCATCATCCGGATCGCACCAGGTAAACGGTTGCAGCATCACCTCTTCCAGCAGCGCCTCGGCGATCGCCAGCGCCTGCTTGCGCACCAGCGGATCGGCACTATGTCGCGTCGTATGGTTGAGCACCGTCAGTACGCCGGCCAGCGCCACGCTGACAATGACGATAAACATGATCAGTTCGATGAGCGTCAGGCCGCGCTGGCCAGACTGCCAACGGTCAGCGCACATGGCCGGTTTCCGCCTCGACGGTGATCGTGCCGCTGCCGGTTACGGTGAATGATTTTGCGGCATCGGGCCGGCCCAGCGCATTGAAGGTGACGGCATCGTTCGCCGGCGTCAGGCTGACGCCCCCGGGCGCGGCAAAGCTGTTGGTGCTGCCACCCGGAAGATTGAGTGCCAGCCACCCGGCAGTGCCTTCGCCTTCTGGCGTCTGCTTCTCGCTTTCCAGTGTCAGCCCACTGCCCGTAATGGTCACGCGCACCAGACGCCGTTGTGCCACCGCCGACTTTCGCGCGTACTCGAGGGTAGCCTTGACTTTGTCGCGATAGCCGATCTCGTCCCAGCCGCGCAGCATGTCCATGCGCGGCAATGCCACGATGGCGAGGATGCCGATGATCACCAGCGTCATGATCAGTTCGATGAGGGTAAAGCCGCGCGCGACCATTTGCTCAGTAACGTTCGCGCATGTAGATGTAGGGCGCCTTCGGCGAACCCAGCCGGATGCGGGCATTCGGATCTTGCGCCCAGGCTGGCACACCACCGCAATTGGCCGGCGCTGACCAGTACCCTTGCAGCCACGGCTTGTTCGCCACCGTTCCGCCATGTGCGGCATTGCATGATGTATCCACGCCGCTGGCGTTCAGGTCAACGGCAATGTCGTAACTGCCCGCCGCTGCGGTGTTGAAGGTGATGAAACCGATGCCTCCATTGAGTGCCGTCAGCGCATTCACGGCCAGTCCGCCCGTGGCAATATTGGTCGCCGCCAGGGTGGTACAGACATCGGCGGCATTGATTGCCCAGCGATTGCCATCCCAGTACTCTGCACGGTATTCGACGCGCGGCTTGAGCAGCTCGGAGCCGTAATAATTGACGAGGCGCAGTCGGCCGGAACGCAGCGGTGTCGTGCCCTCGCTGCCGAGCGACGAACTCGCTCCACCGCTTTCCGTAACACGCAGCTTGAGTGTCGCCGGCGCGGTCTGCTTGGTAGTGAAAGAAAAGCTCACGCTGGGCGTAACCGTGAGATCGGCCACGCCGCTGGCAAAGCTCGCCGCCGCGAGCGTCGTTGGCGAAAATGCGCCGACTGCGCCGTTGGCGTCCGAGTATGTCAGCGGCCTCGAGAAACTGCCGCTGTAATTGGTCGTTGTGCCGCCCAGAGAATTTTTCGCCGTCACCGTCAAGGGAAAGGGTTGGCCGGAGTAAGTGAAACTGCCGCAGGCATGCGTCACCCCAGTATCGAAGGCGTAGGGACGAAAGCGGCCAAAAGACACGGTGGCCTGGTTACCGATCGAACAACCATACTTTCCGCCAGCATCGACACTATCGGCCAGGTAGAGGTTGCCCGTGGTGGTCGCGACACAATCGCCCGTCGCTGAGTCAACTGCTGTAAATCCATCGTCGCGCAGCGCGCCAGGCGCGAGGTAGAGGTAGCCAACCTCGGTATAGGTTGCGTTGCCGCTCAATGGCACCTGGTTGGCGACGAGTGGAGATGAGAATGCCAGAGTCCCGACGGTACCGCCGCTCGCGATGGTGGTGTCCTGGGTGGTGGTCTGGGCCGTAAGCTTGCCGGTATCGAGCGTCAGCGTGCCAGCGTAGTTGTCGGTGGCCGACGTCAACGTAGTCGCCGTGACAAGAAATGCGGTGCCGGCGACAAGCGTCGGGGTCGCGGTTGCCGAAGGCGGTGTTGCCATGCCACTGACCGGTATCGTTATCGCGCCCGGACGAATTGCAAAGTTGTCACTTGAGCAGCCCACCACAGTCGGCGTCTGATTGGCATCCGTCACCCGGCAACGGACATTCGCATAGGCCTTACTCACCGTGAAACCGACCGACTTGCGTCCTTGCTCTGTCGGCTGGCTGGCTTTGGCAAACGTCAGCACGGTTGAGGCCGGCGGGCTGAGCACGGCGCGGCTTGCACAGGCTGTGCTGCCGGAACCATCGACGAGTTCGACAGTAACGGCCGTATTGGCATTGGCCGCATAAGTGCTCACGCGGTTTCCGCCGATATCGACCGCCACCACATCGAAGGAGAGCGCAGTAGTTGCCCGCTTTGTATATAACGCATTGCGTGCCGCCGGGCTGGTAACAAGGTTGTTGTAGGCCAGCCCCGATTCGAGGCATTCGAACTGACTGACGCAGGAACCGAACGTCAGATCGGCATCGCAGATCGTACCGAAAGTGTAGTCCGGCGCAGTACAGGTTGACGCCGCACCAGAAGACTCTGTGATACTGCCTGAAGCAATGTTGAGGTTGACGCTCTCCACGAACGGATTGGTCAGCGCCAGCACGATGCTGCTTTCGTTGGCGAAGGTATAGGTCGCCGTGCCGGGAGCGGTATTTACTACTGGATTAATGGCGCTTACCACTGACCAGGTGCCGTGCCCGGTACTGGCAGATGTCGTCATCGTCGTGCCGGCAAGGCTGAACAGGGCATGATTGGCATCGTGTGCCTCGATGGTTACCTGGCCGGGCGCGCAACTCGTGGAACCACCATGGACGATATGGAAATGATCGAGAGTCGTACATGTTGGCCGGGTCAGGTTCATGTCCGCCTCGGCTTGAGGGGAACTGATCTCATCAGAATAAACATACACTTCGTCAATGGTGCCATTGGCACCGTTGGGCGTACCGTTACTGGGGGTCACCCCTGAAGTACGGTTATCGCCAATGTAAATGGTGCTCAGCGCCGTCATGGTGCCATTGGTCGTGCCCCGCGTGGGCGCGCCGTTCTGGAGCACGCCGTTGATGAATATCCGCAAGGTGGTCTGATTGGTGCCGACACGCATATTCCAGGCCACGCCAACGTGAACCCAGGTGTTTGCCGCAAAGGATTGCGTCGGGCTATTCGCCGTGACGGACACTCCAGTACTGTCGGTCACGACAAACCGCAATGTGCCGTTGGATCGCTTCATCACGAAGAATGGCCGGTTTGCCGCCGTAGTAGCATCGAAGAGCATGGTGTCCGCCGTGCTCCAGCTATTGGTGGACTTGTACCAGAAAGTTATCGACCCTTCATTGCCAGGCACGATGGGCGTGGCTACCGCATCGATGGTGCTATTCGAAGTATTGTTGGTAAAACTGCCACCGCGACAGAGTTTTCCGCCGGCGACATTGCTGGCATTGCCGAGACGCAGGCCGTTCTGGTTGTTGCCCGACGTATCCTTGACCTCGCCTGCGGTACCAGCCCAGACACTCTCATCGAAGCGATATTCGGCGGCTTTGGTTGCCAATTGATTGGCTGGATACCAGAATATTGCCGTACCGTTAGTGGTATCAATGAATTGCTGGTTATAGGAGTATTGCGTGTAATCAGTGGTTGTCAGTTGCACGCCCACCGTCGCATTAACACCCGTGCTCGAACCAGAGGTATAGCGGTACTCGAAGTTTCCATTCACGCCGGCGGTGTTTTCGTACAGCACAACCTGAAAGTTGTACCGCACCGCTTGGCCATAAAGCTTGACGTTGTCCCAGGAGATCACGAAACGGCGGTTCGGTGCTGTACCCAACAGTTCGTACTTGATGGACGCGCCAGTCGTGCTGTTGGCTGTACCTGCCACAATATCGATCCAGTAGGGCAACATGAGATTGACTGGCACCGCATTCGGGCAGCCGCCACCCACAGCCCCCGCAGCGGCAGTAATTGGCAAAGCCTGGGGTGAATAATCACGATGGAAGCCCGAAACGTCGTTGCCGAAGGCGAGGATGCCGTTCGAATACACACGCACCCCGCTGTAGCTCGTACCGCCGAAGGTAAACGTAAAGCCACCTGAAAATCCAATGTCCGCCCAGTCGTCGTCGCCATTCGGATAACTGGTACATGCCGGGGCCGCCGTCCCGGTGTGCCAGGTCACCGAAGTGGCACCCCCTGAGGGCGTGTCGTAGGCAAAACCAATGTTCCGGTAGGCGTAAGTAGCTGCCAGTGCGGTACCGGAGATCCAGAACATGACAAGCAGGATCGCCAGCGCGCGGCAGGCGCTCAAGACAGATACCGTCGAGTGCGACGACGACAATCGCCCCGCGGTAAAACTCGGCGCTGGCAAGACGGCGCCAGTCGGGTTCATGCGGCTGCCTGCTGCGCGGGGATGAAGGCCGAGCGGGGCACGTCACGATTTTCGCCAAGCTCGGCGAAGCGTTCATTCATGTCGAGGATCAGCACGATCTGGCCATTGGACAAGGTGGTCACACTGGCAATGCCCTTCGGACGGAAATCAGCGAGCGGCTGCCTGTGGGTCTTTATCACCGCATTCTGCAGATCGGAAACCAGCAAGTCGAGCTGGCTGACCGCCTGGTCGAGCGCAGGTAGCGCTTCACTGTCGTTACACCCGTTGAGGATATCGCTGCGTAACGCCATCAAGCGGTTTTTTGTCAGACCGATCTCGCCCGACAGATTCAACACCCGGTCCAGGCGTGCGGTATCGATGCAGAGCGCGTCATCGCACGTCTTTTCTTCGACAAGCGAAAGGGTCGGCGCCACGACAACCCCGTCGCGCGCGGCATCGGCAGCTGGCGCCGTCGCAGGCGGACTCGTAACAGCGGCAAACAGCGCGCTCCAATCCGGCGCCACGGCAGCTGTCGTGGCGCCGGATGTGACTGGCGTGGTCACCGCGGATGCGGCCGCCCTGGCGAACTGACCTGCCAGCGCTGCCTTCAGCCTGGCAAGCAGACCCGCATCGGCAGCGGGTGGCTGCACACCGCATGCAAGGTGGCCGAACATCTCGCGCACGGCACCCGTGACGTCAAGCACGACGTCCATCAGCTCCCGGGTGACCGCCATCTCTCCATGGCGCAGCTTGTCGAAGAGATTCTCGGTCAGTTGGCAGAGCGTAACCAGCTCGCTGGCATTGAGAAAACCGGCGCCACCCTTGATGGTGCGAAAGCCGCCAAAGATGTCGTTCAACAGGCCATGATCCTGTGAATTGATTTCGAGGCCGACCAGTTTGTTTTCGATACCCGACAGGATATCGGCGGCTTCGGGGAGAAAATCCTGCAGCAGGTCTTCTATTCCGGCAAAGTCGCTCATGCGCTTTTCCTTTCGGCACCGCGCACCGAATCAGAATCGCGGATTATCGCGCAGGTCATCCACCGGCTCCCGGCCGATCAAAACTTCGCATGATTTCGTTGAGTTGCGTGTCGGTGATGGCAACACTGGCTGACGCCGCGGCAAAAAAGCCGCGCGTGTCGGTCGCCAGCTGTTTGAACTCATCGACCGACAACTGGTTGGCGAACAACTTTTCCCAGCGCATGCCGAGCGTCTTGACGCCCTGTTCCAGTTCGTCTTGTGCCGACCTGGCAACTTCCGTGGCGTGGAGAACGCGATTGCCGTCCTGCCCGGTCACCCGGGCACAGTCGTCAAGACGCTCGTGTGCATCGGCATCGGCACACGCTGCGGCGGCGTATTCGGTCACCTGCTCGGATACGCTGTCGAACAACGCTTGCAGGTCGGCGGAGTCGCCCGAAGGATCGGGTTCCGCGAAGAGCACGGCGGGTACCGCGCCGCCGGCGATGCTGTCGAACAAGGATTGCAGGTCGGCGGAATCGCCGGATTCGTCCAGTCTGATTGGTTTGGCCATGCTACCAACCCAGCTTCTCAAAGATCTTGGCCAGCTTCTCGTGAAGCGTCACCGCCGTGAACGGTTTGACGATATAGCCCGATGCACCCGACTGGGCGGCGGCAATGATGATTTCTTTCTTTGCCTCGGCAGTGATCATCAGTACCGGCAGGGTCTTGTATGCAGCGGTGCCACGGAGCGTTTGCAAGAGCGTCAGGCCGTCCATGTTTGGCATGCTCCAGTCGGTGATGACGAAGTCGAAATTCGTGCCCTGGATTTTTTGCCAGGCCACCGCGCCATCTTCGGCCTCATCCACATCGGTGAAGCCAAGTTCCTTGAGCAGGTTGCGAACGATACGGCGCATCGTCGAAAAATCATCGACAACGAGAAACTTAATTTTGCTTGGATCGGTGGGCATGAAGCGTTCTCCGGATGAAACTGGTATGACGGTCAATCGCGCTGCGACTTGAGCAACAGCGACCGCAAGCTATCGGCAGGCACTTCGACATCGATAATCGACACGCGTCTGCCGCTGTCGAGTTCGGTCGTGGCCGCGATGCAGGCAAGTGTGCGTTGGTAACGACCTCGGTGGGAGCACCCGATCCAGCCGGCATGGTGCGTGCATCGATATATTTCAATAATTCGGACAAATCGCCACCTTTCCTGCTGAGCAGACGTGGAGCTTTGTCGAGTTTATCGATCTGGGGCCGCGACCGCAGGCTGGTTAAGCGGGATTATTACGCCGTTCTTTCCACTTACAACCCGAAGCGCTAACCGACTCCAAAGCCTGCTTCCAACAAGCCCTATCGCTGGGGCGCGGCTGGCGGCGCTGGTGCTTGTGCCGCCGCCGACACGCCGCGAGCCTCCAGCTGCTGGGCATCCGTCACTTCCGCGGCGGGGGTCTCCTTGCCGTCACCGAGGATCGCTTCCTCGGTGCGCTTGTTCAGCACGACAATGCTGATGCGGCGGTTGATCGGGCTTTGCGGCTGCATTTTGTCGTAGAGCAAGGTCGAGGAAAAACCAATCACGCGGATCACCTTGGCGTCATCCAGTCCGCCGGCAACCATCTCGCGGCGCGAAGCGTTGGCACGGTTGGTCGACAATTCCCAATTGCCGAAACCCGGTCGCCGCCGGCAAAGGGCGTCGCGTCCGTATGACCAGATAATGAAATCCGGTTCTCCATCTTGTTTAGCACCGGACCAATCTCGCGCAAAATCTGCTTGGTATAAGGCTTGAGCTCGGAGCTGGCCGAATCGAACATCGGCCGGTTCTTTTCATCCACGATCTGGATGCGCAGACCTTCATCGGTAATGTCGAGCAACAACTGATTCTTGAACTGCTTGAGTGTCGGACTCGCCTCGATGAGTTTTTCGATATCGTTTTTCAGCGCCATCAGGCGCTCCTTTTCCAGGCGCTCGAAATCTGCCTTGAGCGCCTGCAGGTTGATGGTCTTCCTGTCAGCCTGAATATCGCCTTTCTTGACCTGGCCGTGGGCGCGCGTCAGATCCTCGCCGCCGCCTTGAATCACGGAGGATGAATCACCGGAGCCGGAGCCCCCCACATCGCAACCAGCAGTGGCGTCTGGAAGTGGTCGGCAATGCCTTTGAGGTCGCCCTTGGCGGTCGAACCGAGCAGCCACATCAGCAGGAAAAAGGCCATCATCGCCGTGACGAAGTCGGCATAGGCGATCTTCCAGGCGCCGCCGTGCGCACCGCCGCCGCCCTTCTTGATCTTCTTGACGACGATTGGCTGCTGGCTGTCGTCGCTCATGAAAGCTCAAATATAAGGTTTGGCAACAGTCGGCGCTGACGGGACGGCATGGATTTTCCTTGCATGCCTTTCACTTACCTTTGCGTGCCTTGATGTCTTCTTCCAGCTCGCTGAAGGTCGGGCGGTCGCCGGAATACAGCACCTTGCGGCCGAACTCGATCGCCACCTGCGGCGCATAGCCGTTCATGCTGGCCAGCAGCACCACCTTGATGCACTGGTAGATCTTGCTGCCCTCTTCGACTTTCTGGTTCAGCTGATTGGCGATCGGCTCGACAAAGCCGTAGGAAGCCAGAATGCCGAGGAAGGTGCCGACCAGCGCGCCACCGATCATCTTGCCCAGCACGGCGGGCGGTGCGCCCACCGAGCCCATCACGTTGACCACACCCATTACCGCCACCACGATACCCATCGCAGGGATCGCGCCGGCCAGCGATTGAACCATGTGCGCAGGAAAGTGGGCTTCGGCGTGATGCGTTTCGATTTCGATATCCATCAGATTCTCGATCTCGAAAGCATTGAGATTGCCGCCCACCATCATGCGCAGGTAATCGCAAATGAACTCCATGACGTGGTGGTCGTGGCAAACCAGGGGATATTTTGAGAATACCGGGCTGGCTTCGGGGTTCTCGACGTCGCTCTCGATCGACATCAGGCCCTCCTTGCGCACCTTTGCAAGGATTTCGAACAACATGGCGAGGAGCTCCATGTACAGCGCCTTGTTGAACTTGGAGCCCTTCAGCACGGAAGGTATCGCCCCGAGTACGGCCTTCAGCGAGCGCGGTCCGTTGGATGCGACAAGGTAGCCGAGGGTGAGACCGATGATGGCAAGGTATTCCAGGGGCACCCAGAGGGCGCCCAGGCTGCCGTGCACTGCATAGGTACCAACCGAAGCCAGCAGGACGATGACGTAGCCAACGAGCAATAACATGAACGACCTCGAATATTTTTAGCCGGTGCCAGCCAGGTACGGGCAAGCGGCCCCAATGATAGCGACAATTACCTCATGACGACAAACTGGTTCGCCCGCCGACCGGCAAAAAAAGCGCCTTCCCGGCTGGCCGGAGAAGGCGTGTTGGACAACACAAGGAGATCGGGCTAGCTTGATTCAGGCGGCAACCGCTTCGGCGGGACGGCGGGTCTTGCCGGCGCGTGCCGGCATGTGGCACAGGCCGCAAACATAATCTCGCTTCGGATCGTGCGCATGGGCAACAAAATCGCCGCCGCAGCACTTGCAACGGGTCGTCTGCAGCATGCCGGCGTCGAAAAAGCGCACCATGGTCCAGGCACGCGTCAGCGACAGGACGCTTTCCATGCCGCAGCGGCGGGTCTGCTCGCCATAGAGTCGGTAGGCCTTGATGATGCGCTCGAGGACCGACAGGCGCGTATGCCGGGCGAGAAAGCTGAAATAGGCCATGAACAGCGAGGCATGCACATTTGGCTGCCAGGTCATGAACCAGTCGGTCGAGAACGGCAGCATGCCCTTGGGGGGCGAAACGCCGCGCACTTCCTTGTAGAGCTTGAGCAGACGCTCGCGCGAAAGATTGGTTTCGGCCTCGAGCAGTTGCAGACGGGCGCCGAGCTCGATCAGTTCGATCGCTAGGCGAATATCTCTCGCCTCCGAGATTACGGATTTATTGCGCATGGAAACCTCCGGGATTCTCTGTTGAGATATCGATCAGGCCACGGACTCGACCGGCCTGCCGGCGGCGAGGATGGCAGCATGGATGTGGCCGACGCCGCGCTCGCGCTCGTGGTTGGCCAACAGATCGATCAACAGGGAATCGTCGAAACGGAAGCTGCACAACAGCATGTCGGAGCTGGCCATTTTCAGGACCTGACCCGGTGTCAGGGCTTCCAGAATGTCGGCAATCTCTCCGCTGATGCCAAGACGGAACACGGCAGACTCCCGATCGGAGCGAACCATGTTTTGCGCCAGCATCAGGTAGGCAAGATTGACTTCCTTTATGTCATTGTAGGTGTCAGTCGATTTCATCTTTGCGCTCCTCGGCTGCCATCAATCCGGGGCGCGGAAGCTTCCACGCATGCCCGTTTGGCAGTAATGGCATTAGAAAGGAAACCCGGCAAGAAGAAAATCAACGGAAAGACCATCCTTTTGTAAGAATAGGATGGGCGCGCCTTGTAAGAATAAACATTACAAAACTATCTTTATTCAATGTTTTTAAAACTGTTTTTCTGCTAGTTCGGCTTCTGATGTCGCTTCAACCTGCCTCCTGCCAGCTGATCAGGCGCTACAATCGATCGCCATGGAGCCTGCCATCAACTATTGCTGTCGTTGTGCCGCACCGGTGGATTTGCGGATACCTACCGGAGATTCCTTGCCGCGCCATGTCTGCGCAGCCTGCGGCGCCATTCATTACCGCAATCCCCGTCTGGTCGTTGGTGCCCTGCCGGTCTGGGAAGACCGGGTAATGCTGTGCCGACGCGCCATAGAACCGCGCCACGGCTACTGGACGCTGCCGGCCGGCTTCATGGAGAATCAGGAAACCGTGGCCGAAGCGGCCTTGCGCGAAACGCGCGAGGAGGCCTGCGCGAACATCGAACTTGGCGCGATGTACACGATGATCTCGGTGCCGCACATCAGCCAGGTGCATGTGATTTATCGGGCGCGCCTGCTCGACCTCGACTTTGCGCCGGGCGACGAAACGCTTGAGGTCGCGCTGTTCGACGAGTCCAGCATTCCCTGGGAGGAAATCGCCTTCCGTACCGGGACCATGACGCTGCGTCATTTCTTTGCCGATCGGGCAAATGGCAATTTCGGCTTTCATGCCGAATCCATCGTCCTGCCGAAATAGAGCTTATTGCTCCACTTCGAAGACGACTGGCAGCAGCACCGCAAAGTCCTGTCCGCGCAATGATTCCGGCAGCAGCGCACGTGCCGTCGCCTGACGCAACATGTCCAGCGCGGCCGCATCGAGCACCGCATGGCCGCTCGAATGGGCCAGCTCGGCATGGCGTGCAGCGCCGGCGGCGGCCACCGTCACACGCACTTCGGCCGTACCCGTGATGCCTTCGCGGCGTGCCGCATCGGGATAGCGACGAAAACGGCGCGCCTCGCCCGCCAGTGCCAGCCGGTATTGGCGCAAGCCGGCGGCGTCCGGGCCACGCGCCTCGACAGGCGCGGCAAGCGCAACCGTCGCCGGCTCTGGCGACCTACGAAGTACGGGAATACCACCCGCAGCGCCGGCATCGGCAACGCTCTTTTCTGGCGCAGGGAAACTCGGCGCTGGCGAGACGGTACGGTCAACCGGCGCGGGCGGTGCGCTTGTCGCCTGCCGACGCGATGGTTTGGTGGACGTCGGCTGAGGCAAAGCGGCAGCGGTCGCTGCCACTTCTGGAACGGGGCTTAACAAGGCATGCAAAGGCTCGTTCGGCGGGACACCCGCCGAACCGTCGGCATTCAGCGGTGTCAGCGCGGTGAGTGCCCACGCATGCAATGCCAGCGACAGAACGATTGCCCGCAGCGGAACTCCCACAATTTCATGGGGTTTTTCCGGCTGTCGCGATAAACTATTTGTCGTCACAATGATCGAATACGTTTAGCGACATTTTAAAGCGACTACACTCCGATTCATGAGCGCTCATCCCCTGATCCTTACGCTCGATCCGCATGGCGTGCCGCACCGCTGGGTAAGCTGGCAGCACGCCTGCTTCTATTACGCCAAGGATCTGGTGGCGTGGGCCATCGGGGCGAACAGCTTCGTCATTCGTGGCGGGCTCAACCGGATGACCGGTGAACGGTCGGAAATCTGCGCCAACAGCATCATCGCGATCAAGGGCCGCGCTCTCGCCGGCCGCCAGTTCAGGCAGGTGCCACCGCTCGACAACCGCGAACTCTTTCTCCGCGACCGCCATATCTGCGCTTACTGCGGCGACAGTTTGTCCAGTGTAAGGCTGACGCGCGATCATGTCGTGCCGGTTTCGCAGGGTGGGCGCGACATCTGGATGAACGTGGTCACCGCCTGCCGCGGCTGCAACCAGCGCAAGAGCGGCCGCACCCCCGAAGAAGCGCGCATGCAACTCATCTATGCGCCCTATGTGCCGAACAAGGCGGAATACCTGATTCTCTCGAACCGCAACATCCTCCTCGACCAGATGGACTTCCTGGCGCAACACGTGCCCAGCCAGAGCCGGGTCAGGCTGTAAACTTCGTCCATGCAGACTTCCAAAAGCCTCACGGCTTATCGTCCCTATTGGGCGAAACGCTTCGGCGTCGCCCCCTTCCTGCCCATGTCGCGCACCGAAATGGAGGCGCTCGGCTGGGACGAATGCGACATCGTGCTCATTACCGGCGACGCCTACATCGACCATCCGAGCTTCGGCATGGCACTGGTCGGGCGCCTGCTCGAAGCACAGGGTTTTCGTGTTGGCATCATCGCGCAACCCGACTGGACTTCGGCCGACGACTTCCGCCGCCTCGGCAAGCCGAAACTGTTTTTCGGCATCACCGCCGGCAACATGGACTCGATGGTCAACCGCTACACGGCCGACCGCAAGATTCGCTCCGACGACGCTTACACGCCGCACGCCGCGCCAGACAAACGCCCCGACCATGCCGTCACGGTCTATGCGCAGCGCGCGCGCGAAGCATTTTCTGGTGTGCCTGTTGTCATCGGCGGGATAGAAGCATCGTTGCGCCGCATCGCACACTATGACTACTGGTCGGACACCGTGCGCCGTTCGGTGCTGGCTGACAGCAAGGCTGACCTGCTGCTGTTCGGCAATGCCGAACGCGCACTGGTAGAACTGGCGCACCGCCTCGCGAAAGGCGCGCAGATCACCGATATCCACGACCTGCGCGGCACGGCTTTCATGGCACCTGCCGGCTGGAAGCCGGACGAAACTTGGGCAGAGATCGACGAAACGGTGCCGCAGCCAACACTCGGTGCTGGCGAGACGGCAATTCGGTTCGTCCCCCGTGCCGCCCGCGGCCTTACCGTGCTCCGTCTGCCGTCGTACGAGCAGGTCAAGGCCGACCCCATTCGCTACGCCCACACCTCGCGCATCTTCCATCTCGAATCGAATCCCGGCAATGCGCGCGCGCTCGCGCAGCGCCACGGCAATCGCGACCTCTGGTTGAATCCGCCGCCGATTCCGCTGACCACCGCCGAGATGGATCATGTCTTCGACCTGCCCTACGCCCGCGCACCCCACCCGAGTTATGGTGACGCGAAGATTCCGGCGTGGGAAATGATCCGTTTCTCGATCAACATCATGCGCGGCTGCTTTGGCGGCTGCACCTTCTGCTCGATCACCGAACACGAAGGGCGCATCATCCAGAGCCGTTCGGCAGCCTCGATCCTGCACGAAATCGAAGAAATTCGCGACAAGACGCCGGGCTTCACCGGTGTGATTTCCGACCTCGGCGGCCCGACCGCGAACATGTACCGCATGGCTTGCAAGGACAGCAAGATTGAAAGCGCGTGCCGGCGGCTCTCGTGTGTCTATCCGGATATCTGCGAGAACCTCGGCACCGATCACGCACCGCTGATCTCGCTCTACCGCGAGGCGCGGCAACTGCCCGGCATCAAGAAGGTGCTGATCAGTTCGGGCCTGCGCTACGACCTCGCGGTGCGCTCACCCGAATACGTGAAGGAACTTGTTTCCCATCATGTCGGCGGCTATCTGAAGATCGCGCCCGAGCACACCGAAGCCGGCCCGCTTTCCAAGATGATGAAGCCCGGCATGGGCAGTTACAACAAATTCAAGCAGATGTTCGAAGCCGCGTCGAAAGCCGCCGGCAAGGAACAGTACCTGATCCCCTACTTCATCGCCGCGCATCCGGGCACGACCGACACCGACATGCTCGAACTCGCGTTGTGGCTCAAGCGCAACAACTTCCGCCTCGACCAGGTGCAAACCTTTTTGCCCACGCCGCTGGCCATCGCCACCGGCATGTGGCACACCGGCAAAAACCCGCTCAAGCGGGTCTCGGCAAGCTCTGAAGAGGTCGCCGTGGTGCGCGGCGGGCGGCAGCGGAAATTGCAGAAGGCCTTCTTGCGCTACCACGACCCGAAGAACTGGCCGCTGCTGCGCGAAGCCCTCAAAACAATGGGCCGCGCCGACCTGATCGGCAACGGCAAGCGCCACCTCGTACCGGCATGGCAGCCGGACGGTAAAACGCCGACCCGGAGGTCGGCGTCGCAAAAGCCGGCGCTGGCGACAGGCGTTGGCTCCCGTCAGCAAAAGTCGGCGCTGGCGGGACGGCGTTAAACGCAGCCTGTCGGCTTGGGCATCCCCGCGTAACGACCGGCCTGTTTCGCCGGGCCGTAGGGGAAGAGGTCGAACAGATACTTCTTGTCGCCAAACTCCTCACCCAGATCCTTGCCGATCAGCTTGCTGATAACGCGCAGGTTGGGGGCGGTGGAATTTTCGGCATAGTAGTCGCGAATCCAGTTGATGACCTGCCAGTGCTTTTCTCCCAGGGCCAGTTGATCCTGCTGGGACAGGCAGACCGCAACTTCTTCTGACCAATCGTCCAGGTTCGCCAGGAATCCTTCGGCGTCGGTATCAATTTCTTTGCCATTTACGTTGATCATTTTGTTTGTCCTCTGTGGAGTCGGGGGTGATTGGGGCGGAGCAATTACTTGACTGGTTTAGTAGGAATTATATGCGTCGAAAGCCACAATGCAAGTAAGTTCTGCTTATGGTTTTGATAAGGGGGGTGGCGGAGAGGCAGGGATTCGAACCCTGGTGCCCCCTTTCGGGAACCATCCGATTTCGAGTCGGCGCCGTTATGACCGCTTCGGTACCTCTCCAGCTGAATGAATTATACCTGCCCCGCATCCGCATGGCACAATGCGGGGGTTCTCTATGCCTCCGCAGCGCCGCCACAAGGAAGCATCAGCCCCCTGTAGGGGCAGCGAGCCGGGTTGGCGAGCGTGGGGGCCATTAATGCAGGAAGAATAGATGCGCGACGTGCTACGGCCGCTGTATGGTCTGCTCTTGCTTTGCCTTTTCCTGGTCGGCTGTGATCAGCTTAAACAGTTTAATCAGTTAAAACCCCCGGGACCCAAGCAAGCCTTGATTGTCGGTCTGCCGGCCGATCCGGTATTCCAGCAATCGGTCCCGCCCAGCGAAGGCATGAACGGCTTCAGCCGTGACCTGCTCGACGCCTTTGCCAAGCAACTTGGCGTCGAGATTCGTCTGATCGTGGCAGCGGACTACCCTGCCGTGCTGAACCTGGTGCGCGAAGGCAAGGTACACATGGCGGCGTCCGTACCTGTTACTGGTAGTGACGCTACGTTGAGTTTCAGTCAACCGTTGCTCGAAACGCACCAGTTGATTGTGCAACACGCCAGCGCCCTGCCGGCAGACAGCCTGGAAAAACTGGCCGGCCGTGAAATCTCCCTGCTTTCCGGCGCAACGCAGCTACGGGCACTGAACGCGCTGAAGATTGAACCGCCACTGCGGATTGTCGAGCGCAGCGGAATAAATGAGCTGGATTTGCTGGCTGGCGTTACCCGACGCCACTACGACCTGGTCGCCAGCGATGAACTGCACTACGACATCGCCGCAAACTTCTATCCGGACCTCGCGATTGCTTTCCGCCTGCCGGAAGTCCTGTCCTATGCCTGGGTCTTCCCCGCCGCCAGTCTCGCGCTGCGGGAAGAGGCCACGAAATTCATCGAATCCATCACTAAGGACAGCACCCTCAGACGCCTGAAAGATCGCTATTTCGGCCATATCAACCGGATGGACAGCCGCGACATCGAAGTGTTTCTCGAAAATGTGCGCGGTCGCCTGCCGCATTTCCGGCGCAATTTCCAGGAAGCACAGGAGATCACCGGCATCGACTGGCGCCTGCTGGCAGCGCTGGCTTACCAGGAATCGAAATGGGACCCGCTCGCCACCTCGCCCACCGGCGTACGCGGCATAATGATGCTGACTGGGGACACCGCCGACCGACTGGGCGTCAACAACCGCCTCGATGCCCGCGAGAGCATTCGCGCTGGCGCCAAGTACCTCGCGACGCTCATGGACGATCTGCCCAAGGAGGTCAGGCAACCCGACCGTCTCTGGCTCGCTTTGGCTGCCTACAACCTCGGCATGGGCCACCTCAATGGCGGGCGCCGTTTCGCACCGGGACTGAAGCGCGACCCGAACCTCTGGGTCAACATGAAGGAAGTCCTGCCGCTGTTATCCCGGCCGGAATACTACGAGCGGCTCAAGAGCGGTCGGGCGCGCGGCGGCGAAGCGGTAATTCTGGTCGAGAACGTGCGCAACTACTATGACATCCTCGTTCGCTTCGAGCCCACCAGATACTCACCACCGCTACAAACCGGGCTGGCTATGCAGTGAGCAGCTCCAGCCCGCCCATGTAGCCGCGCAGGACTTCCGGCACGACCACCGCGCCATCGGCGCGCTGATAGTTTTCCAGCACTGCCACCAGCGTGCGGCCGACCGCGAGGCCGGATCCGTTCAAGGTATGCAATGGGCGCGGCTTGCCGCCCTTGTCGCGGCAGCGCGCCTGCATGCGCCGCGCCTGGAAGGCTTCGAAGTTCGAGCAGGACGAAATCTCGCGGTAGGTGTTCTGCGCCGGCAGCCACACTTCGAGATCATAGGTTTTGGCGGCGGAGAAACCCATGTCGCCCGCACAGAGCGCCATCTTGCGATAGGGTAGCTGCAGCTTTTGCAGGATCGCTTCGGCATGGCCGGTCAGTTGCTCCAGCGCCGCCCACGACATCTCGGGGTGACACGATCTGCACCAGTTCCACCTTGTCGAACTGGTGCTGGCGGATCATGCCGCGCGTGTCCTTGCCGTAGCTGCCCGCCTCGGAGCGGAAGCAGGGCGTGTGACAGACAAACTTGAGCGGCAACTTTTCCGTTTCGAGAATCTCGCCGCGCACGATGTTGGTCACCGGCACCTCCGCGGTCGGAATCAGGTAGAGCCGGCTGCCATCGGCGCGCTCGACACGGAACAGGTCTTCCTCGAACTTGGGCAACTGGCCGGTACCGAACATGCTGTCCGGATTGACGAGGTAGGGCACAGCGACTTCCGTGTAGCCGTGCTCACGCGTATGCGTGTCGAGCATGAACTGGGCGAGCGCACGATGCAGCCGTGCCATCCCGCCACGCATCACGGTGAAGCGGCTGCCGGAAATCTTCACGCCCGTCGCGAAATCCAGCCCGCCCAGCGCCTCGCCGAGGTCAACGTGATCCTTCGGCACAAAATCGAAAGCCGCCGGCGTGCCCCAGCGCGATACCTCGACATTGCCGGTCTCGTCCTGGCCTTCCGGCACACTTTCATGCGGCAGGTTGGGAATCCGCGCAACGAAGGCATCGAGTTCGGCGAGCAGCCCCGCGAGTTTTTCCTCGTTGGCCTTGAGTGCGTCGCCCAAGCCGGCCACCTCGGCCATCACCGGGCCAACATCCTCGCCCCTGCCCTTGAGCATGCCGATCTGCTTCGACAGCGCATTGCGCTTCGCCTGCAAGTCCTGCGTCTGCGTCTGCACCTGCTTGCGCTGTGCTTCGAGGGTCTCGAAGGGCGCCAGGTCGATGACGGCGCCGCGGCGGGCGAGGCCGGCGGCGACTACAACGGGTTGGGTACGCAGCAACTGGATGTCGAGCATGAAAGTATCCCTAAAAAAAGCCCTTCGGCTTGCCTACAATTAAAAGGCAGATGTGACTATTTTAGGAGGAATACCGATGATTTCGATCAAGGATTGCCTCGACTACAGCGACCTGACGGATGACGAGGTCACTGCGATTGCGGAGCACGAGCATTTGCCCTACCCCTGTGCAGTGGAACTGGCGTGCTGCCTGGCGCAATCGCAGGAAGGCACCGAGGTTCTGCGCTGTCTGCTGAAGGATGCCATTTGCGACGCAAAAAATTGTCATCGCACCGCTGCATTGAAAATCGCACGGCGCGCCTTCAAACAGTTTGTCGCCAGCCATCCGAAGCGCTGATCACTCCTTCTTCCGCTTCCTGTACTGCGCATCGAGCGCGCGGAGATGCGCGAGTTTTTCAGCAATTTTCTGCTCCAGGCCGCGCGGCGTCGGGCGATACCACTCGATGCGCGGCATGTCCTCGGGAAGGTAACTCTCCCCCGCCGCGAAGGCTTCCGGCTCGTCATGCGCATAGCGGTATTCGCTGCCGAAGCCGAGGTCTTTCATCAGCTTGGTCGGCGCATTGCGCAGGTGTTCCGGCACCGGCCGGCTCTGGTCCTTGCTCACGAAGCGGCGCGCCGCGCCGTAGGCGAGATAGCCGGCATTCGATTTCGGCGCCACCGCCATGTAAATCACCGCATTCGCCAGCGCCAGTTCGCCCTCTGGCGCACCGAGCCGCTCAAAGGTGGCCACCGCATCGAGCGCGATGGAAAGCGCACGCGGATCGGCCAGTCCAATGTCCTCGCTCGCCATGCGGATGAGGCGCCGCCCGAGATAGAGCGGATCGGCGCCGCCGTCGAGCATGCGCGTGAACCAGTACAGCGAAGCATCCGGATTCGACCCGCGCACCGACTTGTGCAATGCCGAAATCTGGTCGTAGAAGGCATCGCCCCCCTTGTCGAAGCGCCGCAGGTCGGAAGCCAGCGCCTCCTGCAAAAACTCGGCGCTGACAAGACGGCGCCCGGACGCGGTGGCAGCCGTACGTAGCGTTTCCAGCACATTGAGCAAGCGCCGCGCGTCGCCATCGGCGTAGCCCACCACGCGATCTACCGCATCGGGTGCGTATTCGAGATCGGGGAAGGCGTGGGCATGCGCGCGCTCGTAGAGCTCGCCCAGTTCATCCGTCGCCAGCGGCTTCAGCACATACACGGAAGCGCGCGACAGCAGCGCCGAATTCACCTCGAACGAGGGGTTCTCCGTCGTCGCGCCGATGAAAGTCAGCAGCCCCTGCTCGACATAGGGCAGGAAGGCGTCCTGCTGCGCCTTGTTGAAGCGATGGACTTCGTCGACGAACATCAGCGTGCGCCGGCCGGACTGCGCCAGGGTGAGTTGCGCCTGCTCGACGGCGGCGCGGATGTCTTTCACGCCTGAGAACACCGCCGAGAGCGCAATGAACTCGGCGTCGAAAGCATCTGCCATCAGCCGTGCCAGCGTGGTCTTGCCGACGCCTGGCGGCCCCCAGAGGATCATCGAATGCGGCGCCTTCGACTCGAAGGCCAGCCGCAGCGGCTTGCCCGGGCCGAGCAGATGCTTCTGCCCGATCACCTCGTCGAGCGTGGCGGGACGCAGCGCTTCGGCGAGCGGGGCGTGGGGATTGGCGGAAGTGAATAGGTCGGTCATGTGGGTGGCGGGAGGAAATGTAACGGATTTCGGGAAGCTCGTTGGCAGCAAGAAGGCATTTCTCCAGTAAAGTTCAGGCAACTATATTTTCATGACTCAATACCGCCATGCAGGAAGTCACCGCCATCACCGGCGTTTCGCACGTCATCCAACTTGCGGTCGCGCCGGTTTTTCTGCTGACCGGTGTCGGCGCCATCCTCTCCGTGCTGATCAATCGCCTCGCGCGCGTGGTCAACCGCTTCCGCGCCCTGGAATGCGAACGCCTGAAAGCCGATGATGCGGCATTGGCCACCATCCAGGATGAAATGAATTTGCTCTCCCGGCGGGCCCGCATGATCCACTGGGCCATCGGCCTGTGCACCAGTTGCGCATTGCTGGTCTGCATCGTCATCGCCGCGCTGTTCACGAGTTCGGTGGTAGGCGTTGATCTGTCAATCGCCATTTCAGTCCTGTTCATCCTGTCCATGCTGGCGCTGGTCATCGGCCTGCTTTTCTTCCTGCGCGAAATCACGCTGGCCAGAAGCAGCATTCATGTGATTCCGCGATGAGCATCCTCTTGCGCCGTCCGGCCAGCGCCGACTTTTCGTAGCGGAGTCATTCATGTTCGACATCCAGAACTACACCAGCTTCCTGATCGCCATCCTGATATTCCAGCTCGTGCCGGGGCCGGGCACGATTGCCATCCTCAACGCCACCGCGAAGAACGGCAGCGGCGCAGGTTTCGGCGCGGTGCTGGGTACGCTGCTCGGCGATTTCATCTACATGGTCGCCGCCATCCTGGGCCTTGCCGCCGTGATGCAGGCCAACCCGCTGCTGTTTCAGGCCCTGCAGTGGTTCGGCGCGGCCTACCTGTGCTGGATGGGAATCCAGCTGCTGCGCACCCATTTTGCGGCGGATAACGCCGCACCGGAACCGCAGCGCTCGGGCTGGACCTACTTTCGGCAGGCTTGCGCCGTCAGCCTGACGAACCCGAAAGTCATCCTGTTCTTCGTCGCCTTCTTCCCGCTGTTCCTGCGTGCCGATGCCTCTGGCACCACGCTCGTCGCCATGATGCTGCACGTCACCGTCCTGAGCTTCATCTACCAGGCCGTGCTGGTGCTGGTCGGCAATGCAGTCGCAGCGAAGCTGAAATCCCTGCCCTTCGCGCGCCGGCTGGCGACACAACTCGCCGGCATCGCACTGATTGGCTTCGGTTTCAAGCTGGCGAACAGCAACCGCTAGTTCTGCTGGCGACTATTCGCCAACCACGTCCGCGCCCTTGGGCGGCGCGAAGCGGAAGGCCTCCTTCGCCAGCGACGGGTTTCGGCTGGAACTCGGTAGAACAGCAAGCGTCGTGGTCTGGCCGAAGTTGTCGCGCACTTCCATGAGCCGTGGCAGGTTGTTCGAGAGCCCGATGCGCACGCGCGCGAAGGTGCTGTCGGCCGCCTTCGGTTCGGCATCGACGATCTCCAGCCCGTCGGCGGCGCCCGCTTCGGCCAGCGTGAAGTGCTTGTCGAGCGATTCGCCGGTCAGGAGCGCGGCCGGACTGGCGCCCAGCGTCTTGTCCATCTTGCCCACCGTGACCTGGTTCAGGTTGACATCGTAGGTTCACAGCTTCTCGCCGTCGGCCACCAACAGCAACTGGATGGGTTTCTCGTAGGCCCAGCGCAGCTTGCCGGGACGGGCAAACACGAAACTGCCCGTCGAGTTTTGTGGTTTGCGGCCAGACTTGGCAACGACGCTCTGGGCGAACGTGCCCTGTGCCGCATGGGTGTTGGCCCAGAAAGCTTTCAACTGGTCGATGCCGGCGGCAGAAGCCGCTGTAGATAAGCAGAGGCCGCAAATCAGGATAAGGATGCGCATGCGTGCATTATCCCTTATTCGGAACGCCGTCCTGCCAGCGCCGACTTTTATATCGAATTCCGGTAAATTGCGGGCATGCCCCTGTTCTACCAGCCCCTGTTCAACTCTCGCTTTCTCGCCCAGCGCGCCGGCAGTCAGCCAACACCGCCTGAGCACAAGCAAATACTCGTCGATTGGGCAAATGCTATCGGGGATCGTAGCCTGATCAAGCTTGGGGAGGTCAAAGCCCGGAGCGCCTTCCTCCAGCGCATCTTCCATCAGGTGCTCGGTTATCGGCCCTTCGGCGGTAGCGCCGCATCATGGTCTATCGAGGAAGAAGTTCGTTTGGGCTCGGGTGCCGCCGATGCGGCGCTCGGTGAATTCGGCAGTTCAGGCAAACACATCATCGCCCCGCTCGAACTCAAGGGCGCCGACACGGTCGATCTCGACGCCATCATGCCCGGCCGCCACAAGAGCCCGGTGCAGCAGGTCTGGGAATACGCGATGGACACGCCGGGCTGCCAGTTCCTGCTGGTATCCAACATGGTCGAGATCCGTCTCTACGCGGTCGGTCATACCCGCCAGGTCTATGAGCGCTTCGACATCCGCGAACTCGCCGATTCCGATGCCGCCTATCGACGCTTCCGCCTGCTGCTCGCGGCCGACCGGCTGCTCTCGGGCGAAACTGCCAAGCTGCTGCAAGAGAGCGCGCAGGCCGAAAAGGAAATCACCCAGAAGCTCTACCGCGACTACAAGACCTGGCGCATCAACCTGCTGATCGCGCTGATGCAAAGCACCGGCAAGCCGGCGGAAGCGCTGATCGAGCCGGTGCAGAAACTGCTCGACCGCGTCCTGTTCGTCGCCTTCGCCGAGGATCGCGGCCTGCTGCCGCAGAAGTCGCTCGCGCAGGCCTGGTCGCACCGCGACCCTTATCACCCGCGCCCGGTGTGGGACAACTTCAAGGCCCTCTTCACTGCCATCGACAAGGGCAATGCCGCGCTCGGCATCCTGCCCTACAACGGCGGCCTGTTCGCGCACGATCCTCTACTTGATGCGCTGGCCGTGCCAGACGACGCCTGCCGCATGTTCGCAGCCCTTGGCGACTATGATTTCGCCGATGATGTGTCCGTCACCGTGCTCGGCCACATCTTCGAGCAGTCCGTCAGCGACATCGAACAACTCAAGGAACTCGCCGGTGGCGAAGACTTCACCCTCAGCGCGCTGGCAGCGCAGGTCAGGGAGTCGCCCCGCTCGGTGTCAGGCAAGCGCAAGCAGGAGGGCATCGTCTATACGCCCGATGCCATCACCCGTTTCATTGTCGACCAGACACTCGGCGCCTATCTCGTCGAAGATCAGGAGCGGCTGCGCGCTGCCTACATCACCGCCGCGGGCGACTGGCGCAAGCCTACCGATGAAGAAAAAAAGCTCGTCGGCCGCCAAAAGCAGGTCAAGCTCAAATCACAGGAGCGTCTCGTCGAGTTCCTGTTCTGGCATGCCTGGCGCGAGCGCCTGCGCACACTGTGCGTGGTCGATCCGGCCTGCGGTTCGGGCGCCTTCCTGATCGCCGCCTTCGACACGCTTGACGCCGAATACCGTCGTGCCAACGAGCAGATTCAGGCCATCACCGGCAGCCTTGACCTGTTCGACATCGGCCGCGAAATCCTCAACGGCAACCTCTACGGCGTCGACCTCAACCCGGAAAGCATCGAGATCACCAAGCTTTCCCTCTGGCTCAAGACCGCGCAGCGCGGCAAGCCGCTCGAAAGCCTCGAAGCCCACCTGCGCGTCGGCAACAGCCTGATCGACGACGATACCTACACCGACCGCCCCTTCGACTGGCGCACTGCATTCACCGACGTGTTCGAGGCCGGCGGCTTCGATGTCGTGCTCGGCAATCCGCCCTATGTGCGCATGGAGCGTTTGAAGCCGGTCAAGCCGTATCTCGAAAGGCGCTATGCCGTTGCCAGCGACCGCGCCGATCTCTACTGCTATTTCTACGAACTTGGGCTGTCGCTGCTCAAGCCCGGCGGCCGGCTCGGCTACATTTCGTCATCGACCTTCTTCAAGACCGGCTCGGGCGCACCGCTGCGCCGCCATCTGCTGGCGCACAGCCAGTTGCGTGCGCTCGTCGATTTCGGTGACATCCAGGTCTTTGAGGGTGTCACCACCTACCCGGCCATCGTCGTGCTCGACCGCACGAGTCACAACGATGTGCCCGACCCGCAAACGCCGATCCGCTTCCTCGCGCTCGGCGAGACGATGCCCGAGAGCCTCGCCGCCGAATTTCAACAACACGCCGGCACCATGCCGCAGGGCCAGCTCGGCGCCGATTCCTGGCGGCTGGAAAGCAATGTGCTGGCGCGGCTGCGCGACAAGCTGACGCAGGGCCATCCGACGCTAAAGGACGCCTACGGCGCGCCGCTCTATGGCATCAAAACCGGCCTCAACGAAGCCTTTGTCGTCGACCGCGCGACGCGCGATGCGCTGATTGCGGCAGACCCGCGCTCGGCCGAACTGCTCAAACCCTTCCTCGAAGGCAAGGATCTGAAGAAGTGGCGCATCGAGCCGCAGGACTTGTGGCTGATCTACATCCCGAAGCGCCGTCTCGCCATCGCCGACTTTCCCGCTATCGAGCGCCACTTGCTGCCTTTCAAGGGCAAGCTCGAAAAGCGTGCGACCAAACAGGAATGGTTCGAGTTGCAGCAGGCGCAGGAGGCGTATGTGCCGATGATGGAGGAACACAAGATCGTTTACGGCCGGTTCATGTCCGAGCCGCTGTTCTGGTTAGACACGAGCGGCTATTTCATGAACAACGCCTTGAACATGCTCCCGCATACCAGCTACTACGAGTTGGCGCTGCTCAACAGTTCGACTTGCTGGTTCTTCTTGCGATCGCACGGGCTGGCAACGATGAGCGGCGGCTTTGTCCAAGTACATGGGCACGTTCTTGAAAAATTCCCCATTCCCGCCGCCCCGCCAGAAACCCGCGCCCGCCTCGCCGCACTGGCCGAAGCCGCCCAGCGCACCGCCGAGCAGAAGCGCGACCTCCTGCATGTCTTCCGCCGTCGCGTGCTGACCGACCTCGCCCCCGGTGGCGCGACGGCGAAGCTCAACAACAAACTGGCCGACTGGTCCGCGCTCGACTTCAAGGCCTTCCACGACGAGGTGAAAAAACAGTTCAAGCAGCCGATTCCGCTCGCCGAGCGCGATGAATGGCAGGCGCGCTTCGAGGCCGACCGGGCACGCGTCGCGGAACTTTCCGCAGAAATCGCCCGCTGCGAACATGAAATCGATACGGCTGTCTATCGTCTGTTCGATCTGACACCGGACGAAATCGCGCTGATCGAGGGCGGCCCGGCGCTTGCCGCAAATGCCGCAGCGTGCGACGATAGCGGCCATGACACCGAGCCGGATCAAGCAAATCGACCTACGCCTGAAGGAATGGCGCGCCCGCCACACGGACGCGGCCAGCCAGCGCGCCGCCTGGCGGGCGAAGGTGCTGGACTTCACGCTGAGCTCGATGGCGCTGGAAAACGAACCGGTGGATCGCGAACGGGTGCGGGCGTTGATGACTCGACCCGCCCGCTAGACGCCACGCGCGAACTCGCCAGCGCGGCGGGAAAACTCACTTACTCCGAAGTATCCGAGCGGCTCGCCGCGCGGGTGGCCGACTGTCTCGACGAGTTGTTCGACGGCGACCCCGCAGCCATTGTTGTTACGCCCGACTGGATTCGTGACGTCCATCGCCGCATCGCCGGCGATCTGTTTCCCGATTGGGCGGGTCGCTGGCGCACCACGGAAGTCCAGGTTGGCACCCACCTGCCGCCACCGCCGCACGATGTCGCCATGCAAGTGAAGAACTTCTGCCTCGACCTCGCAGAGCGGCTCCAGCATCTCGGCACCGCGCAATCGCTCGCCGAACTCTTCGCGTGGGTGGATTGGCGCTTTCAGTGGATACATCCGTTCAAGGATTTCAACGGCCGCGTCGGGCGCATCCTGCTGGTGGCGATCGCCTACCGGCTCGGACTTCCCCCGACCAATCCAGCCGAGGTGGAAGAGCAGCGCGATCGCTACTTCACGGCATTGCGCGCCGCCGATGCAGGGAACCTGTCCATTCTCGCCGAACTCTGGCTGGGCCGACTATAAAAGTCGGCGCTGGCAAGACGGCGGTTTACTCTGACTGTTCCGGCGCCAGCACTTCGCGGCCACCCGCACCGTTCATCGGCGAGACGAGGCCGGCGCGTTCCATCGCCTCGATCATGCGTGCTGCGCGGTTATAGCCGATGCGCAGATGGCGCTGGACGAGCGAGATCGAGGGCCGGCGCGTCTTGAGCACGACCTGCACGGCCTGGTCGTACATCGGGTCGGCCTCGACATCGCCCCCTTCTTCGCCACCGGCTTCGGCGTTATCACTGGCTGGTGCAGAAAGAATATCGGCGACAAAATCGGGAACGCCCACCTTGCGCAAGTGCTCGACGACGCGATGCACTTCGTCGTCGGCGACATAAGCGCCATGCACGCGCACCGGCAGGCCGGTACCCGGCGCGAGATAGAGCATGTCGCCCTGGCCCAGCAGCGCCTCGGCACCCATCTGGTCGAGGATGGTGCGCGAATCGATCTTGCTCGACACCTGGAAGGAAATGCGCGTCGGGATGTTGGCCTTGATCAGGCCGGTGATGACATCGACACTCGGCCGCTGCGTGGCGAGGATCAGGTGGATGCCGGAAGCGCGCGCCTTTTGTGCCAGACGGGCAATCAACTCTTCCACCTTTTTGCCAACCACCATCATCAGGTCGGCGAGTTCGTCGATCACCACGACAATGAAGGGCAGCGTGTTGAGCGACGGCACGCCTGAATCAGGATCGCCCTGCAGCGCCAGCGGATCGGGCAGCGGCGACCCGGCCTTCTCGGCTTCGCGCACCTTGGCATTGAAGCCGGAAAGGTTGCGCACGCCGAGCGTGCTCATCAGCTTGTAGCGGCGCTCCATCTCGCCCACGCACCAGTGCAACGCATTGGCGGCCTTGGTCATGTCGGTGACGACCGGCGCCAGCAGGTGCGGGATGCCTTCATAAACGGACAGTTCCAGCATCTTCGGGTTGACGAGAATCAGGCGCACGTCCTTCGGCTCGGACTTGTAGAGCAATGAGAGGATCATCGCGTTGATGCCGACCGACTTGCCCGAACCGGTGGTGCCGGCAACGAGCAGGTGCGGCATCTTGGCGAGGTCGGCGACCATCGGCTGTCCGGCGATGTCCTTGCCGAGCGCCAGGGTCAGATGCGAGGGCATGTCGTGATACACCTTCGCACCGAGGATTTCCGTGAGGCGCACGGTCTGGCGGTGCGAGTTGGGCAGTTCGAGCGCCATGCAGGACTTGCCCGGCACGGTCTCGACGACGCGGATACTGACCAGCGACAGCGCGCGCGCCAGATCCCTGGCCAGGCCCACGACCGTCGAGCCCTTGACGCCGGTGGCCGGTTCGATCTCGTAGCGCGTCACCACCGGGCCGGGGTGGGCGGACATGACCTGTACCTGGACACCGAAGTCGGCGAGCTTGCGCTCGATCAGGCGCGAGGTGAATTCGAGTGTCTCGGCGCTGGGCAAGTCGTCGTTGCTGTGGCTCGCCTCGTCGAGCAGGTGCAGCGGCGGCAACGCCTCGCCGGGGGCGTCGAAGAACAGCGGCGTCTGGCGCTCCTTCCCGATGCGCACTTCGGCCTTTTTCGCCAGCGGGACATCCAGCGCGACCGGTTCGATCCGGATCGGCGGACTCTCCTCGATCTTCTTGAGTTCCTTGTCGATCACGGCTTCGCGGTGCTCCGCGACCGCGCGACCATGGCGCCGATCCTTCCAGCCTTCCCGGAGAACAACTGCGCCGTGCCACGCCACCTCCAGCAGGCCGCCGAGCTTTTCGAGAAAACCGATCCACGACATGCCGGTGGTCAGGCTCCAGCTTGCCATCAACGTCACCAGCAGCAGCAGGGTGCCGCCGGTGAAACCAAGATAGGTCGCAGTCAGCCGGCCGATTTCGTGGCCCAGCATGCCACCGGGCGCCAGCGGCAACGTTGCCTTCAGGCTCCAGAAACGCATCGCTTCGAGGCCGCTGCTCGCGATCAGGAATATCACGAAGCCACCCAGGGCGATGTAAAGCGGACGACGGTCCGCGCCATCCATGCCCATCATGTGCTTGACGCGGTGGTAACCCAGCGCCACCATCAGGAGCAGCAGCCCCACCCACCACCAGGCCGACAGGCCGAACACGTACAGCAGCAAATCGGCCAGCCAGGCGCCGAAGCGCCCACCCGGGTTGGCGATCCTATCGACGTCCGCGGCCTGCGACCAACCGGGATCGGCCTTGTTGTAACCCCCGAGGATCAGCGCAAGATAAAGACCGACGGCGGCAATGGCCAACCAGCGCGCCTCATGCACCAATGCGGCGATACGCTCGGGCAGCGGCTGGGCGGGTGGCGCCCCGTATCTGGGCGCGTGTGAAGAAGTAGTAACGAATGACATGGGCGGAATTCCGGACATTTATGGACATTGAGCGGATCGTGCCGATTTTCTCGCCGCGCCAGGCAGACAATCGCCGGAACAGGGGAACAATCCGGCTCCTGACGGCCCTTATAATTGGTCAAACCGCTTCCAAAAGGATTTACCCATGACTCAAGCACCCACACGCCACGCCAAGTTGTTGATTCTCGGTTCCGGCCCCGCCGGCTACACCGCTGCTGTCTATGCCGCACGCGCCAACCTCAAGCCCGTGCTGATCACCGGCATGGCCCAGGGCGGCCAGCTGATGACCACCACCGATGTGGACAACTGGCCGGCCGACGCCGACGGCGTCATGGGTCCTGACCTGATGACACGCTTCGAGAAACACGCGCAGCGCTTCAACACCGAGATCATCTTCGACCACATCCATACCGCCAAGCTCACCGAGAAGCCCATGAAACTGATCGGTGACGCCGGCGAATACACCTGCGACGCGCTGGTCATCGCCACCGGCGCTTCCGCCCAGTATCTCGGCCTGCCATCCGAACAGGCCTTCTCCGGCAAAGGCGTGTCGGCCTGCGCCACCTGCGACGGCTTCTTCTACCGCGACCAGCCCGTCGCGGTGATCGGTGGCGGCAACACGGCCGTCGAGGAAGCGCTGTACCTTGCCAACATCGCCAGCCACGTGACCGTCGTGCATCGCCGTGACAAGTTCCGCGCCGAAAAGATCATGCAGGACAAGCTGTTCGAGAAGGAAGCTGCCGGCAAGGTCACGATCAAGTGGGACTGCGTGCTCGACGAAGTGCTCGGCGACAAGACGGGCGTCACCGGCATGCGCATCAAGAACGTCAAGAGCGGGGCGAGCGAAGACATCAAGCTGATGGGTGTTTTCATCGCCATCGGCCACAAGCCGAACACCGACCTCTTCGCCGGCCAGCTTGACATGGAAAAGGGCTACATCGTCACCCAGGCCGGCCGCAGCGGCAACGCAACGGCAACCTCGGTACCCGGCGTATTCGCCGCCGGCGACGTGCAGGACATGATCTACAAGCAGGCCGTCACCAGCGCGGCAACCGGCTGCCAGGCGGCACTCGATGCCGAGAAGTACCTCGACAACCTGGAGTGAGCAGTGAGGCACAGGACGCTCGACGACGCATCGCGCGCCCTGTTCAAGGCGGCGGTTGGCGATGCGATCCCGCTCGCCCTTGATCGCGTGCATCACCAGCCGCCCCCGCCGCCGGCCATTCCGCGTCAGCACCAGCAAGACGAGCGCGCCGCGCTGGGCGAGTCGCTCTCCGATGTCGATCTGCTCGAACTGCAACTCGAAGGCGGCGACGAGGCCGTCTGGCTCAAGCCGGGCATGGCACCCAAGGTACTCAAGGACCTGCGGCGCGGCCGCTGGGTGGTGCAGGCCCACCTCGACCTGCACGGCATGCATCGCGACGAGGCGCGGCATCACGTCGCAGCCTTCCTCGCCGAATGCCGCCAGCACGACCAGCGCTGTGTGCGCATCGTGCATGGCAAGGGCTATGGCTCGCCGGGACGCATTCCCGTGCTCAAGCGCCTGGTACTCGGCTGGCTGACACAGCGCCAGGAGGTGCTCGCCTATTGCCAGGCACGTACCGTCGAAGGCGGCGCCGGCGCGGTGATCGTGCTGCTGGCCGGGTGATCGGTGCCGTCTCACGCCGCTTCCAAGCATTTCTAACAAAGACTATATATGTCTATCTGTATTTAGATAGAATCATATAGAACTCGTGGCTGGAGGTACCTATGGATCCAATCAACAACCCGTTTTCTCCCGGTGCGGGTGCGCCGCCTCCTGAACTGGTCGGGCGCGACCCGTTGCTTGAGCAGGCGCGCATCCTGCTGGGGCGTGTAAAGCAAAAGCGCCCGGAAAAAAGCCTGCTGCTGACGGGGCTGCGCGGGGTAGGCAAGACCGTACTGCTGAACGAAATCGAACGCATGGCGAAGGCTGCCGGCTACCAAACGATCCTGATCGAAGCCCACGAGGAGAAGCCGCTGGGTGAGCTGATTTATCCGGCACTGCGCGGCCTGCTTTATGAGCTGGACCGAACTGCCGGCGCGGGCGACAAGGTGAAACGTGGCCTGGCCGTGCTGCGCAGCTTTATCGGCAGTATCAAGCTGACGGTGGGCGATGTGGCGCTGGGGTTGGACATCGAGCCGGCCAAAGGCACCGCGGATAGCGGCGATCTCGAAATCGACCTGCCCAATCTGTTCGTGGCTATCGCCGAGGCGGCAGAGGAACGAGGCAGCGCGGTTGCCATCCTGGTGGATGAAATCCAGTATCTGAGCCAGAAGGAGTTGGGCGCACTCATCATGGCGATGCACAAGATGCAGCAGAAGCAATTGCCGCTGGTGCTACTGGCCGCCGGTTTGCCGGTACTGCCCGGCATGGCGGGAGAATCGAAATCGTATGCCGAGCGGCTGTTCAATTTCCCGGACATTGGTGCGTTGTCGGCAGCCGATGCGGCCAAGGCCCTGCGCGACCCGGCCCGGGAAGCGGAGGTCGAATTCCGGGAGGATGCGCTTCAGGAGGTTTTTCGGCTGACGCGCGGATATCCCTACTTCATTCAGGAATGGGGATACCAATCGTGGAACATGGCAGGCGCGAGCCCGATCACCTTGCAGATTGTCCACGACGCCACGCCGGAGGTCATGCGCCGGCTGGACCGGAATTTCTTCCGGGTACGCTTCGATCGTCTTACCCCGGGCGAGAAAAGCTTTTTGCGCGCGATGGCCCATCTTGGCCCGGGCAACCAGCGCACGGGTGATATCGCGGCCACATTGGGCATGTCGGTCAAGGGGATTGGCCCGGTGCGTTCCAAGCTCATCAAGAAGGGGATGATCTACAGTCCGGCGCATGGCGACATGGCATTTACCGTACCGCTGTTCGACGAGTTCATGGTGCGCGCAATCCCGGATTTTCTTCCCGGCTGACTATCGAAAGCGCAGACATGCCAATCGTTGAAGCTGACCATTGATGCAGGGCTGCGACAAACTGTCGCACCCCACCTTTGACCCAAGCAATGGTTTTTTCGTTTGCATTGCAGCAATATCGCACCATGCGTTCTTCTGACCGAGCCTTGATCCTTCTCGCCCTCGCCATTGGCGGCTTCGTGCTGACCTTCGTCGATGCCGCGCGCCTGCGCGCGTCCGGTACCACGGCGACAGCCGAGATGCGCGCACTCGTCGAACGTCTTGGTCTGACCGATCCCGTGCTGTTCACCGAGGCCCGCTACACGCGCCACCCGACCCAGGCCGACCTGCAATCGGCGTTTCAGGATCACCCCGTCGCCCTCGAACACTTCCCCACCGGCTCGCTCATGCCGCCGCCGGTCGGCATCCTGACTGCATATGAAAATCTGGATCGAAAAACAGCGCCACCTGATTGACTTCACGCTCGCTTCGCTGGCGCGGCGCAAGGGCAAGAATCTCGGCCTGCTGTTCATTTACAGCCTGCTGGTGTTCGTGCTCGCCTCGGTGGCGCTGTACACCCATGCGCTGCGCACCGAAGCGCAGAAGGTGCTCGCCGGCACGCCGGAGATCGTATCTGCAACGCCTCGTCGCCGGCCGCCACGACCTGATCCCGCCCGGTTACATCGAGCAGATCGGTCGCATCCGCGGCGTGCAGAAGAAGGAGGGCCGACTCTGGGGCTACTACTACGACGCGTGGTGAAGGCCAACTACACCTTCATGGCACCGCACGACATGCAGATCGAGCGTGGCGAAATCATCGTCGGCCCGGCGCTGGAGCGTTCGCGCGGACTCGCCGCCGGCAACGGCATCTCCTTCCGTTCCTACTCCGGCGAATTGCACACCTTCATCGTCGCCGACGTGCTGCCGCAAGCCTCCGAGCTGGTCAGCGCCGACCTCGTGCTGATGCACGAGGAAGACTTCCGGGCCTTCTTCGAGTATCCGGACGGCCATTACACCGACATCGCGCTGTCGGTCGCCAATCCCGCAGGAAGTGCGCAACGTCGCGCTCAAGCTGCCGCCGCGCTGCCCGATTCGCGGCCCATCCTGCGCGACGAGGTGCTGCGCACCTATGCCTCGATCTTCGACTGGCGCGAGGGCATCATGCTGGCGCTGCTCTCGGCCGCCATCCTCGCCTTCGGCATCCTCGCCTGGGAAAAAGCCGCCGGCCTCTCGGCCGAGGAAAAGCGCGAGATCGGCATCCTCAAGGCCATCGGCTGGGAGACCGGCGACGTCATCAAGATGAAGTTCTGGGAAGGCCTGCTGATCTCGCTCACCGCCTTCCTGCTCGGCTTCATCGCCGCCTACCTGCATGTCTTCCACCTCGACTCGATCGCTGTTCGAGCCGGTGCTGAAGGGCTGGTCGGTGCTCTATCCGCGCTTTACGCTGACGCCGCATATCGACGGCCTGCAGGTGGCGACGCTGTTCTTCTTCACCGTGTTCCCCTACACGGCGGCGGTGCTGGTGCCGATCTGGCGCGCGGCGATCACCGATCCCGATACCGTGATGCGAGGCTGACCGAAATGCTCGAACTCAGCCAAATCCGCAAGGCCTTCAATCAGGGCAAGCACAACGAATACTGGGCGCTCGATGGCATCGACCTGACGATTCCCGAAAGGCAGGTCACGGCCTTGCGCGGCCCTTCGGGCTCGGGCAAGACCACACTGCTGACCATCCTCGGCTGCCTCGCCCGCCCGACCGAAGGGCGCGTGCGGCTCAAGGGCGCGGACATTTCCGGCCTGCCGGAACGTTTCCTCACCGAGATTCGCCGCCAGACCTTCGGCTTCATCTTCCAGCAGTTCAACCTGATTCGCGGCCTCTCCGCCATCGAGAACATCATCCTGCCGGCCTACCCGACCGGCCAGCCGCGCAAGGCACTGCTCGAAAAGGCCGAAGCCCTGCTCGCCGATGTAAATCTGGGCCAGCGCCGCGCCGCGAAAGTGGAATGGCTCTCCGGCGGCGAACAGCAGCGTGTCGCCATCTGCCGCGCGTTGATCAATGATCCGGAAATCCTCATCGCCGATGAACCGACCGCCAACCTCGACAGCAAGCTGGCCAGCGAATTCCTCGGCATCCTCGAACGCCTCGCCGACAAGGGTCGCACCATCATCCTCACCAGCCACGATCCGCTGGTGGTCGACTCGGACGTAGTGAATTTCGTCGTCACCCTGCGCGACGGGCGCATCGTTCGACGAAAAGTAGCCGTCCCGCCAGCGCCGACTTTTACAGATGATTTTTCAACCAGCCATCATTGCACTCTTGCTGGCAGCGGGCCTGAGCCTCTTCATGCTGCTGGCCGCCGCGCCCTTTGCCGTGCAGGTGATCCGCCACTGGGACATGCAAAGTGGCAGCGAACGACAGCTGCGGCTGGAACGCCTGACCTACCTGTTCTCGACGCTGGTCGCCTTCGTCTGCCTCGTGCAGATCCTCGCTGCGCTGCTGTTCGTCTTCAATGCCGACAAGATGTCGGTCATGTTCGTCGGCGCGATGTGCGCGGTCGGTGCGCTGAATGTCAATGCATTCGGTTTCCCCGCGCTCTACGCGCAACTCGGCCTGTTCTTTCTCGCGACGATCTGGCTCGCGCTCAACCACGTCGACAGCCGGGCGCGCGACTATCCGCTGGTCAAACTCAAGTATGCGCTGCTGCTCGCCGCCATTCCGCTGTTCGCGTTGAGCCTCGGCCTGCAACTCAACTACTTCCTCGGCCTCAAGGCCGACGTCATCACCTCCTGCTGCGGCAGCCTGTTCTCCGCCGACGCGCCGACGCTGGCCAGCGAGGTCAGCGCGCTGGCACCCAGACCCGCGATGCTGACGTTCTATGGTGTGCTCATCGCGGCCATCGGCCTCGCCGGCTGGCACTGGCACAAGCAGGACAACCGCAGCGGTTACGCCACGGGCATCGGCGCGCTCGCCGCCTTCGTCGCCAGCATCGCCGGCATCCTCGCCTTCGTCTCGCTCTACATCTACGAGCACCCGCACCACCACTGCCCGTTCTGCATCCTCAAGCCGGAATACGACTATCAGGGCTACGGGCTCTACATCCCGTTGTTCGCCGCAGCGGCGGCCGGCATGAGCGCCGGCGTGCTACGCATATTTGCCCACCGGCCCAGCCTCGCCCCGGTCATTCCCGCCGTGACGCAGCGGCTCGCAGCGGTGGCGGCCCTTGGCTTTGCCCTGTTCCTGGTCGTCGCCAGCATCATGATCTGGCAATCGAAGCTGATCCTGCTCGAGTGAACTCACCCCGCAAACCTTCGCTGCGCTCGGTTCTCCCCTCAAGGGGCAAGAAACACTCGGGGCGGCCCTGTGTGTTTCTTGAGATGCGACAATCTGACGCATTCCCCTCCTCAGTCTGTCGCAGTACATTGGCTGCGACAATTGATCGCATGAGGAGCCATGATTATGAGCAGCCAACCGCAAGGCAACGCATCCAACCCCCCGGAAATGGCCTCCCTGCTGCTGGGTGCGGGCTTCGCCCTGGCCTCTTTGATCCTGTTGCCCGCGGTCGCCCAGAAGATCGGCATGGGCTCCAGCCTGACGATTGCACTGCGCGGCGCCTTGATGCGGGCAGCCAGTCGATTTTAAGGGTTCTCCGCACTCTTGCTCTGGCAACTCTTGTTGCCTCCTGCGGTGGCGAACCGCCGGCGAAGCTGAACACTGGCGATACTGCACCCGCGTTCAAGACCATGCAGCTTGACGGCGCGTCCGTCGACTTTCCCGCCGCCTATGCCAGCAAGCCCGTGGTCCTACGCTTCTGGGCTGACTGGTGCAAGTACTGCGAAGGCGAGATGAAGATCATCGACACCGTCTGGCAGCGGCATGCCCACAGCGGCCTGACGATTCTGGCTGTCAACGCCGGTCAGGACAAGGACACCGTCGCAGCCTTCATGCAGAAACTCGGCGTTGGCTATACGGCGGCCATGGACGAAAGCTCGACGATTGCAAAGCGTTACGGCGTCGTCGGACTGCCGACAACTTATCTCATCGACGGCCAGGGCGTGGTGCGCGGCAAGATCATCGGCGAGGCCGACGAGGCGATGTTCGAGCGCCATGTGCAGCAATTGTTGAAATGAGGTTGAAATGATCCCATGCGACCTCTGCGCCCTCGACTGCGGCAGCAAGCCATTTCCCCTCGTCACGCCGGAGAAAACCCTGAACTTCTGCTGCGAGGGCTGTCGTGGGCATTTTCGAAATGTTGAACGAGATCAATGCATCGCCCGCCCAGCCGGCGCAAAATAGTCCCAATTCAACCGAAAGGAAAACGCCATGAATACCCCGATGATGGAAGCCGCGCGCCAGATGCCGCAGATGATGGGCAACATGATGGGTCACCCGATGGCGACCGGAACGATGATGGCCGCCAGCGGCTACGCAGCCGGCAAGGGCCTGCTCGGCGCCGGCACAGGCCTGCTGCGCAACCCGCTGGTCTTCCTGGCCGCGGGCGTCGCCGCCGGCTACCTGCTGTTCAAGTACGAGAAGGAAATCATCGCGACCGCCAGCAAGCTCACCGGCATGGGCAAGGACTTCGCGCTGCACCAGAAGGAAAACCTCGACGACCTGATCGCCGAATCACAATCTCCGCAAGCCGGCCGAAGTTACGCCTACTGCCGCACCTGAGCAGAAATAAGGGGAAACGCATGAACGCTGCCGACATCCAGGTCCTGCAGCGCGAAGCGGGTTATCTGCGCCTGCGCCTGCCGCCGGCGCTGCGCAACCCAACCGCCGGAATGACCATCGAGGCGACGCTGCGCAGCCTGGCCGGCGTGCAGCGCGTCACCCTGTTCACCAGCGAAGGCCGCCTGGCGGTGCGGTTCGACCCGCATGCCTGCACCCACGCCGCCATCGCGTTGCGCCTCAAGTCGCTGCTCGCCGACCTGCCGCAAGACGCGGCGCCCGTTGCCGATGTGTTGGCACCTGCGGCCCCCCCACCGGATGCCAGCCTCGCCACACGGCTGGAAGACTTGCGCGACAAGCTCATCAGCGCCGCGCCGGAACGCTTCCGCCCGCTTGTCGAAAGCGCCACGACCGAAAAGGCCGTCACCAACTTCTTCAACGATATCGTCGCCTTCTACCTGATCAAGATGCACTGGGACCTGATCAGCCAAGCACTGGCTCAAGGACCCGGTCAAGTACAGCAATGCCTGGCTCACGGTCTTCTACCTGGTCTTCCTGCTGGTGCGCTACCGCAAGTCGATCGCCAAGCGCCACCGCGCTGCCGCGCCGTGAAGCACTTCCGCATCGTCCACCGCCTGTCGCGGCGCATCCGGCTCATCGCGCCGCCGCTGGTCAAGCAGGCCGAAGCGCTGCTACATCCTCGAAATCCTGCTGCGCAAGCACGCCGCCGTGAAGGACGTGCGAGCGTGTCCAGGAAATCGGCTCGGTGACGATGCAGTACGATCGCAGCGCAACTGCCCGAAGAGCGCCTGCTGTCGCGCTGGTCGATGCGGTGATCGGCAACCTGGCGCGCGCGGCGCGCAACAGTGCCACTCATTCTGCCGTCCCGCCAGCGCCGACTTTCGTACCCGACGGTCCGGCGCAGGAATGCAACGCCGCCGTCGAAGGCATGACCTGCGCCTCCTGCGCGCTGCTGATCGAGATGACGCTGCAGCGCGATCCGCGCGTCGAGTCGGTGGCTGTCAACTACGCCGCCGAAACGGTCACGGTCAAGGGCCATCTCGCCGCGCGACGAACTGTTCGCCTCGGTGGCGAAGCTCGGCTACGAGGCGCGGCCGATGGACACGCTGGCGCAGCGCCGCCTGATGGTCGAGCGCGAGAAGGCGCGACTGGAACGAAGCGAAGCAGCGCCTGCTGCAGCGCCGCCATCGCTGACCGCGCCGGTGATGATCTCCGGCATGCTGATGCACCGCTCGCCGGCGCTGCGGCTGATGGAACTGGCGCTGTCCACCGTCGTCGTGTTCGGCAGCGGCGGCGACATCTTCAAGAAGGCCTGGGCGCTGGCGCAGCAGCGCGAGGCCAACATGGACACGCTGATCGCCATGGGCGCCGGCGCGGCCTATCTCTACAGCCTGCCGGGCGTGTTCGCGCATGCAGCACCACGTCTATTTCGAGTCGGCCGCCGCCATCGTCGCCTTCGTGCTCGGCGGCCGCTACATGGAGGAACGCGCCAAGGGCAAGGCCTCCGAGGCGATCCGCAAGCTCATCGAACTGCAGCCGGACACGGCGATCCGCGTCACCGCGAGCGGCGACGAAACCGTGGCCATCGACGACGTGCAGCTCGGCGACCGCCTGCGCGTGCGTCCCGGCGACAAGGTGCCGACCGACGGCGTGGTGGAGGAGGGCGCGATCGAGCCTCGACGAATCCATGCTCACCGGCGAATCGCTGCCGGTGGCCAAGGGCGTCGGCGACGCGGTGGTCGGCGGCTGCATCAACGGCAACGGCGGCTTCACGTCATGCGCGTCACCGCCGTCGGCGGCGACACCGTGCTCGTCGGGCATCGTCAAGCTGGTCGACCACGCGCAGGGCACCAAGCTGCCGGTGCAGAAACTCGCCGACCGCATCTCGGCGCGCTTCGTGCCGGCGGTCGGCGGCATCGGCGGCGACTGACGCTGCGCCGGCTGGCTGCTGGCCGGCCACCCGGCCTCGCGCGCGCTGTCGCACGCGGTCGCCGTGCTGCTGATCGCCTGCCCCTGCGCGCTCGGGCTGGCCACGCCGACCGCCATCATGGTCGGCACCGGCCAGGCGGCGCGGCGCGGCATCTACATCCGCAACGGCGAGGCGCTGGAAACCGCGGCCAAGCTCGACACGCTGGTGTTCGACAAGACCGGCACCATCACCGAGGGCAAGCCGGTGGTCACCGATTTCCTGCTGGTCGGCAGGACAGGACGAAGCCGCGCTGCTGGCGCTCGTCGCCGGCGTCGAAGCAGCACTCCGAGCACTTCCTCGCCCGCGCCATCACCGCCTGGTGCCGCGCGCGCGCCGTCCCGCCAGCGCCGACTTTTGATTTCGTGGCCTCGCCGGGCCGCGGCGTGCGGGCGCGACAGCGGTAGCAGCGACCATCCTGATCGGCAACGCCGCGCTTGCTCGAAGCCGCCGGCATCGACTGCCATGCGCGCAGCAGGCGCAGGCGCAGGCGCTGGGCCGAGCAGGGCAAGACACCGGTGTTCGTCGCCATCGACGAGCGCTGCGCTGGCGCTGTTCGCCATTGCCGACCGGCCGCGCGAAGGCGCGCGCGAAGCCATCGCGCTGCTGCATCGCCTCGGGCTGAAAACCGTGATGGCACCGGCGATGTCGAGGCCGCTGCGCAGCCACGTCGCGCGCGAGGTCGGCATCGACGGGTGATCGCCCGCGCCACGCCGGCCGACAAGCTGGAACTGATCCGCAACGTCTGCAGGACAGAAGGCCACAAGGTCGGCATGATCGGCGACGGCATCAACGACGCGCCGGCGCTGGCCGCCGCCGACGTCGGCTTCGCCATCGGCGGCGGTGCCGACATCGCGGTCGAATCGGCCGACATCACGCTGGTCGGCGGCGACATCGCGCGCGTCGCCGGCGGCATCGACCTCTCGCGCCGCACCATGACCATCATCCGCCAGAACCTGTTCTGGGCGCTCGGCTACAACGTCGTCGCGATTCCCGTCGCGGCGGCCGGCCGTCTCAACCCGATGATCGCGGCGGCGGCGATGGCGATGAGTTCGGTGTCGGTGGTCACCAACTCGCTGCGGCTGCAGAAATAGTGGAAGGCATACGACTCGTTCTCCTACGGTGCCGCCTTCATGGTCGGCCTGCTCGGCAGCGGCCATTGCCTCGGCATGTGCGGCGGGCTGGTGTCGGCCTTCTTCATGAAAGTCGGCGCTGGCGGACGGCGCCGCTGGCCCTATGCTCACCTATCACGGCGCGCGCATCGCCGTGTATGCGGTCGTCGGCCTGCTCGCCGCGCTGCTCGGCGCGGTGCTGGTCTCCACCGGCGCCTCGGCCTCGCGCAGGGCGTGTTGCAGATCGTCGCCGGCGCACTCGTGATCCTGCTCGGCCTCGACCTGCTCGGCCTGTCGCCGATCCGCAACGCCTGGGGCTTCGCGCCGCTGGCCTGGCTGCGCCGGCAGTTCATGACCGCGACGCAGAAGGGCCCGATCGTCGGCGCCTGATCGGTGGCGCGATCAACGGCCTGATGCCCTGCTCGATGACCATGGCGATGGCCGTGCAGGCCACCACCGCACCCAGTCCGCCCGAAGGCATGCTGCTGATGCTCGCCTTCGGCGCCGGCACCCTGCCCTCGATGCTCTCCGCCTCCGTGCTGTTCGGCAAGCTCGGCCCGCGCCTGCGCGGCTGGCTGCTCAAGGGCGCGGCGCTGTTCGTCATCGCGCTCGGCGTCTCGACCTTCTGGCAGGGGCTGCGCTTCTTCCTGGTGATGTTCAAGCTGGTCGCCTGAGATTTGGCGGCGCATGCCGCCCGTGCGCATTGATCCGGATCAAACGACTTCTGCTTTCGCGAGCAACTGCGACGTCATGTCGCGCGACACCAGTCGTCGCACGCGACGTTTCGCCGCATTCTCCATTAGTTATATCGCCTTAGGATGCGCAGGGTCTTGCCCGGCGCACTACGCGCTGCTTGCCGGGCGCGTGGATTTCAGCAACTTACTGGAGCATTTCATGTCTTTCGGCAATCGCAATTTCTTTCGCCTGCGGCCCATCGCGGCATTGCTGGCGTTTCCGGTCTCTATCGCCTTCGGTCAGGAAGCGATACTTCCGGAGATGACGATTTCGTCAGGGGCGGACAAGCCGGTTCAGCAACGCACCGAGCTGGGCAAACTGACGGAATACACACCGATTTCCGGGACCGTGGTCAACGCCGAGGAACTCGAACACCTGCAGCTTGGCAACAACCTGCTCGAACTTGGCAAGCGCGTGCCAGGCATCGCCATGATCCGCAACATGCGGATTCCGGATGGCGGCAAGCTGTACACCGAAAACCGCATTGACGGCATGCGCGCCACGGCCACCAACACCTCCATTCTCGACGAAGTCAACCAGGCCGACATCGAACGTATCGAAGTCATCACCGGACCCGCTTCCGCGCTTTATGGCAGCGGCGCGTTTGGCGGCACGATCAGCGTGTTTACGCGTCAGCCACCGCGCGACTTCCAGGCCAATTTGTCCCAGGAGATCGGCAGCTGGGATTTCCAGCGCAGCAAGGGCTATGTCGGTAGCTCGTTCGCCGATGGCCGTATCGGCTTCATCGTCACCGGCAGCACCATGGACAACGATGGCTGGCGCAAGAACACCGCACCAAGTGCCAGCGATGCCGCAGCCGAGCACAAGGACGGCTTGACACTACGAACCCTGATCCGGGCGTCGGATTCGACAAAGCTGACACTGGGCTACAGCGAACTGAAATACGACTACCGCTGGGCCGGGCCAATAGCAATGAATGCGACCGAAGCGTCCAAACTGAAGAATGTCGCACTCAACGGCACAAACCTGCGTAGCGTTTACCATGAAAATGACTGGCAACAGGTTGTCCCCGGCACCTACGGGCAATTCATCGATACATACACGACAGGATCGTTACGCGTGCAGCAACTCATCGGCGCACACGGGGAGCTCACCCTGGCGCACACGCGCATCAACTATGACGGAACTAACAATGGCAACGGAGGCTCCGGCGGCGCAAACAATGTGATCTGCGATTGGACCGGCGCGGCAACGCCAGGGAAAGTTAGATGCCAGGACGTCAATTTTGGCTCTCCCAGCATCACCAACACGGTTAAGAAGTCAGATGTGGTCACAAAAACGACGCTGGCCATGTATCGCCAAGAATTCGATTGGGCCAAGGCCACGGCCTATGTTGGCACTGAAATGATCGATATCGTTTCCGACTCGACGACCTGGAGCAACACTTACACCGCGCTGCAAGCCCAGTCCGGCATGTGGTCGCGCGGCGCCATGACCGCCACCGGACAGGGTTCGCTGACCAACACGAGAGAAACCACGCCCTTCGTTCATTTCGAGTTCTCGCCCATCAACAAGCTGCGCCTTCATCTTGGCGAGCGCTTCGGCAAGATGGAATACGACGTCGATGATCGCACTGCTGCCAACAAAGACGTGACAATGACGCGCAAGGGCAATGTGCTACGCCTGGGCGCCACCTACGAGCTGAACAAGAGTCATCTGCTCTGGACCAACTGGGGCGAAACCTTCAACCCGCAGGCCACCGGTACCCTGATCGATTCATTTTCGGTACCTACAGTGAACAACGTCATTGGACAGGCGCTGGCACCGGAGCGTGGTGTCACCCAGGAAATTGGCGTGCGGGGGCGCTTTGCAAACCTCGGCCTGCATTACGACCTGACTTATTTCGACGCACTGAGCGATGGCTTCATCATTGCCCGCACTTGCTCGTCCGCCGAGGCGGCGGCTTACAACGGCGGTCTGGCCTGCACCATCAACGATGCCGCCGGGCAAGTCGCCGCCAAGGGGCTGGAATCGATGCTTTCCTGGGATGTCAATTCCTGGCTCAATCTCGGCGCCACTTACACCAACCAACGTGTCTGGTTCCCGGAATACAAAACCACCACGGTCGATTACAGCGGCAAGTCCTATCAGGCGGCGCCGAAGCACAAGCTGAACCTGCGCGTGGGCGTAAAACCTGCACCGGGCTGGTTGGTTGAGCTGGAAGGAGATTACATCTCCGAGTATTTCGTGGATAACACCAACGATAACGGCATCTACAAGCGACCCACCCTTTTCAACCTGCGTGCCAGTCACCGCAGCAAGGACTGGTCATTCTGGCTGCATGTCATCAACCTCACGGATAAGCAGTACGCTACCCGTGTTCAGTTGAGCACGATCGGCGGGGTGCGGGATGTACTTGCCTCGCAGGCTGGTCAAGGCAATGCCGGCAGCTACACGCCATTGACCTTGCGCGCCGGCGTGTCCTACCAGTTCTGACGCAATATGCGGACGTATCTTGCCAGACTGGCGCTGTGCTATGGCCTTTTCGGCGCAGGCGCAATTTGCGCCGCGGATGAAAAGACGCTCGATACGATCACTGTCACATCGACGCTGGACGACGTCGCAGAACGTCGTGAGTCAGCCGCCCAGAAGATCATTGTCACCCGCCACGGACATCGAAGCCATGGGCGCACTTACCATCGGCGACGTGATGGGCAAGCTGCCGGGTGTTGACGCAGGCACGCAAGGCGCCGACGGTTCGATGGCGCTGCGTTCGCGCGGCATGGTGCGCGATTCGGTGCAGATTCTTGTCGATGGCGAGCGGGTGCACCACAATGCCCGCGTCGCCCAGGGCATCGTCGGGCGCCTGCCGTCGAACGGAACTGCTGCGCGTCGAGATCATCCGCGGCTCATCGGCGGAAGTCGGCGGCAGCGCGCCGCTCACGGTGAACCTGGTACTCGCCAAGCCGATGTCGCGCGAATCCACCGCCTTCAAGGCGGCCGTCGGCTATCGCGAGGGCCGCATCATCGCGCAAACCAACTACACGAAAGGCGGCGGCGACAAGAACTTTTCCTGGCTGCTGCCGGTGACGCTCAACCATCACGAGCGGCCCAGCGCGCGCCACACCAGTCGCGGCGACAGCACCGGACTGCGCCAGGAAGACGATGAAGATGGGCGCAGCAGAACGGAGGAATTCGTCGTCTCGCCGCGCCTGACCTGGAAATCCGGCCGGGACAGCCTGACCCTCAACCCGGTGCTGTTCCGTTCCCTCGGGCCCGGCGACAACGACTTCACGCGTACCGACCTGGGGGTTCCGGCCAACAGCGCCACGCGCCACGACCGGACGTATAACCGCAACGAATCTAACCGCCTGCGCGCCGACGGCGAGATGTTCCGCGGCGAAACCAAATATTCCGGGAGGCTCGCCATTTCCGACGGAGAACGACGTGCCAGTGCGTCGCGCAGCGGCGTCACCGCGGGCGGCGTTGCAACGACATCCGAAGAGCAGGGTCTTCGCCAGGAACGGGACTTCAGCGGCACCCTGCGCGCCGACTGGAGCACGGGGGCGCATGTGCTGGCTACCGCGCTCGAACACTCCATCCACTTTCGCGACGAAACCCAGTCGCACAGCGGCCTGGGCACCAATGAAAGCCATGCGGGCTGGGATCGCCAATGGAGTGCATGGCTGCAGGACGAGTGGAGCCTCACCGCCGCCACGACCGTCACGCTGGGACTGCGCGGCGAAGCGTTCCGCTACGCCATGGACGGCGTAAACCAGGACCATCGGCGCCTGTTGCCGTCGGTCGCGGTGAAATGGACGCCGGCCGAACAGTGGGTGCTGCGTTCCTCGCTGGGCGCCGGGATCAAGCCGCCGCGGCTGGACGAACTCACCAACCAGCCGGTGTATAGCGTCAATGCCAACACGCCGCTGGAACCCGACCGGCGCGGCAATCCGAATTTGCGTCCGGAGCGCAGCGTCAATTTCGAGGCCGCGCTCGAACGTTATCTGCCGGGCGAGGCCGGCGTGCTCGGCGCCAATATCTACCTGCGCAACACCGACAACTTCACCGAGCGGCGCGTGCAGCTGGAAGGCCTGCGCTGGGTGGATCGCCCCTACAACGAGGGCACGGCGCGCCACTGGGGACTGGAACTGGATGCCAAGCTGCGCACCGACAGCCTCGGCTGGCACGGCGCCACTTTTCGCACGCACCTCACCGTGCCGCGCAGCCGCGTGAATGACGAACGGCTCGGCATGCAACGCGCCGCCCGCGAACAACCGCGCTACATCCTCTCCGGCGGCTATGACCAGACCCTCGGCGCGCGCAGCTTCGGCCTGTCGTTCCAGCACAGCGGCCGCGTGCTGACCGAGGTGCCCGGCGAACAGGCCTATGCGACGCGGCGACGCACGGTGGTCAACGCCTACGCGCTGCAAAAGCTCAGCCGGGAGTTGAACCTGCGCCTGTCGCTGCAGAACCTGCTGCGCGCCGATACGCGCCGGCAGCTGGACGCCTTCGCGCCGGGCAGCGCCTGGTACCTGAATACCGCAGAGCGGGGTACGCGCACCGTGCTGCTGTCGCTGGAGGGCAAGTGGTGATGCCCGGCTCATTCGATGGAGGAAAGATGAAGACCTTGTTTTTGGTACTGTCGTTGTCGGCGGCCGGCCTCGCGACGCCGGCCCCAGCGCTGGCCCAGCACGATCATGGCGCGGCGGCCAGGGCCGAAGCGCCGCAGGCGGCAGCAGGCCGACCGACCGGACGACCGGCCGGTCGCGAGTGGACGAAACAGCCGCTGCTGCTCGGCCGCGCCGAGCGGGGCAATCGTGCCAACATCACGCTGGGCTTGCGCGGCCTCGCGGCGCCGAGTGTCACGGTGTATGCCGCCGAGGGGCCGGCCGAACGCCGCAAGCTTGAGTATCCGGTCGGCGCCGAAGGCGCGCAAATCCAGCCCGTGGCACCGAAAACCGGCAACTACCACTGGATCGTCGCGCGCGAGGAAGGCGCGGATGCGGTGCGCGTCGCCTCGACGGCCTGGTATTTCAGCAATCCCGGCGACTCGCCCAAGGACCTGCTCAACGTGCCGAAGCACGAGCTCGAAATCGTCCCCGCCCCTTTGCCGCGCGAACACCGCAGTTATCGCGAGGCCGAGAAATGGAGCTTCCTGGTGCGTTTCAACGGGCAGCCGCTGGCCGGCCAGCCCGTCACTCTGGAGACCGAACCCGGCACGCGCACCACGGCGGTAACCGATGCCGCCGGCCTGGCGACGCTCGTCTTTCCCCGCGACTTCAAGCCGGCAGCGGCAGCGGATGAGGAAAGCAACGATCCGCGCAACCGCGCGCGCTTCGTGCTGACCACCGAGAAGGAAGCCGACGGCAAACGCTACCTGACTGCATTCAACTACACCTACAGCCAGGATCCCGAGCGCAACCGCAGCCTCGCCTGGGGCGCCGCCTTCGGCCTGCTCGGCATGGTGGCGGCCACACCGCTGCTGCGGCGGCGGAAATCCACAGAAGGAGCCAACGGCAATGCTTAAGAGTCTTTTCCCCACGCTCGGGCGCTTCCGCTTCGCGGTGCAGGTGCTCATGCTGTTCGTCACCGTCTATGGCAGCGTCATCGTCGGCCACTATGCGGCCGACAAGATCACCACCGCCCTGCCGGCACTCTCCTGTTCCTACGACCAGATGAACGGCGGCTATTGCATCCTGATCCCGACGCAGCACCAGGTGCACCACCGCATCGGCGAGGCCATGGTGCGCGCCCAGCAGCTCACCTTCCAGATGGTGCTGCCGCTGCTGATGACCTTCCTCACTTTCTTCGCCTTCTTCTTCGTCATCGGCAAGGCCTTCTGCGGCTGGGTCTGCCCGCTCGGCACCCTGCAGGAGTGGCTTGGCAAGATCGGGCGGCGTTTCAACATCGGCCTGCGCCGTCTGGTAAAAGGCGATCTGGGCGAGGCAAAGCACGTGCGGCCGGTCAAGTGGCTGCTGCTGCTCGGCCTGGTGTTCATGCTGCCGCTGCTGACCGGGCTGGGCGTCACACCCCATTCCCTCGGCAATCCTTTCTGCGACATCTGTCCGTCGCGGGTCGCCACCACGCTGCTCAGCGGCAACACCGAGGAACTGGCCCTGCGCGTGAACGACGGCTGGAAATTCGGCCTCGGCGCCGTCGCCAACACGCTGATCGGCTTCATGCTGGTCGGCGCCCTGGCGATGCGCCAGCCGTTCTGCCGCATCTGCCCGCTGCTGGCCTTGAATGCCGTGTTCCAGCGGCTTTCGCCCTTGCGGCTGGCCAAGCCCACGCGCGACAAGTGCGGCTCCTGCCACATCTGCACCGAATCATGCCCGATGGACATCCCGGAAATCTCCACGGAAAGTGGGCGCAAGGCCTACAACGAGGACTGCACGCTGTGCGGCCGCTGCGCCGAATACTGTCCGCAGGATGGGGTCATCAAGCTGAAGTGGGGCCCGTTCGCGCTGTTCTCGTCGAGCCGCGAGTATTACAAAAACAAGGTGAAGGGCGAACTGCCCGACGGCACGGTGAAGCCGCTGAAGTTCGTCAAGAACGCCGCCAAGCCTGCATCTGGAACCGCCGATGCTTGAGGAACTCGCCGCCGGCCAGGTGACGCTGGCGACCGTCTGGCTGCTCGGCGTCTCGATGGGGCTGACTGCCTGCACCGTGACCTGCCTCCCCTTCATGGGCACCTGGGCGCTCGGGCGCGCCAGCGGGCAGCGCGAGGCCTTCCTGCATACCGGCGTGTTCCTTGCCGGCCGCGTCACCACCTACACCATCCTCGCCGCGCTGGCCGGTGCCATCGGCCTCGGACTGGCGCAGGCGCTGGGCGGTACCTGGGGCAATGCCGTAATCGGCGGGGCGAGCATCCTTGCCGGCCTGTGGCTGCTGGCCAAGCCGGCCGGCAAGGCTTGCGGCGCCGTCCCGCCAGCGCCGACTTTCGCACCGGTGCATTTCCGCCGCAAGGTTGATAGCCTGCCGCCGCTATTCCTTGGCGCGGCGCTCTCACTCACCCCCTGTACCCCGCTGGCTTCACTGCTGGCGCTGGCCGCCAACGCTGGCAGCGCGGCGAGCGGCGCATCCTACGGGCTGGCTTTCGGCCTCGGCGCGGCGATGACGCCGATCCTCGTGCTGGTGCCGCTGGCCGGCCGGCTCGGCCGCGAACTGCGCGCCGGCCGCACCTGGCTGGCGCGCTGGCTGCTGTGGAGCGCGGCCGCCGTGCTGATCGTGCTGGGCCTGCGGCGCCTGCTGCTGGCCTTCTAGCACCATGCGCGCAGTGGAATGTTTTTTCAAATCCGAACGCGCGGTCGGCCTCGCCTTGGTCCTGGCCATGCACGCCGCCGCCCTCTGGGGTCTGTGGCAGCACCGGCTGATCCCGAGCCCGCAGGAAGCGATGACGCTCTTCGTCAACTTCATCGCGCCGCCTGCACCGGAAATAATTCCGCCACCGCCAAAACCTAAACCCGTTGAGAAACCAAAACTTCGGCAGATCGTCGCCGAGACGCCTGTGGTCGCGCCGACCGATTACGTCGCACCGCCACCCCCACCTCAACTCACACCAACCATCCTGGCGCCCATCGTGCCGCCAGCGCCCCCCGCACCACTCAAACCGGCTGGGCCGGTCACGCTCGGTGGAGAACTTTCTGTCGCCTGCCCGGAGCGCACGCCACCGCGCTACCCACCCCATTCGCGCCGCATGGGCGAGGAAGGCACCGTGCTGCTGCGCGTCGAACTCGACGAGCAGGGCAAGGTCTGCGCGGCACGCGTGTCTGGCAGCAGCGGCTTTGCCCGTCTCGACGAAGCGGCACTGGAGGCCGTGCGTACCTGGCGCTGCACCCCGGCGCAACGGGACGGTCGGCCGGTACGCGCCGTGGCTTTGCAACCCTTTAAATTCATCCTGCAAGGAAGTTGATCTCATGGAACAGACAGTCGTCGATGGACTGGGCTTCGCCCACTTTCTCACCCAGGCCGATGGCGTCGGCAAGACGGTACTTGGGGTGCTGCTGCTGCTCTCGATCGCGAGCTGGTACCTGATCGTCACGCGCGCACTCGCCAACTGGTTCGCCCAGCGGCGCGCCGACGCCTTTCTCAAACGCTTCTGGCAGGCCCGGTCGCTGGACGAGGTTTCGGCTGCCCTCCACGGCCAGCAGCCCGACAACGCGTTTGCCGAGTTGGCGACGAAGTCGATGGAGACCCTGGCCAACGGCAACAAGGAAAACCTCGCGGTCGCTGGCGGCATGGGCGAATACCTCACGCGCACGCTGAACAACGCGGTGGACCAGGAAGCGGCGGCATCCGAACATGGCCTGACGGTGCTCGCCTCGGCCGGTTCGGCCGCGCCCTACATCGGGCTGTTCGGCACGGTGTGGGGCATCTACCACGCGCTGGTGCAGATCGGCATGAGCGGCCAGGGCACGCTCGACAAGGTGGCCGGCCCGGTCGGCGAGGCACTCATCATGACGGCACTGGGGTTGGCCGTGGCCATCCCCGCCGTGCTGGCCTACAACGCCTTCAACCGTCGCAACCGGCTCTGGCTCGCGCGACTGGAGTCCTTCGCCCACGACCTCTATGTGTTGCTGACGGTGAAGCATGGCGCACGCTGACATCACCCGCCGACGCCACGGCGCACCGATGGCCGACATGAACGTGGTGCCGCTGGTCGACGTGATGCTGGTGCTGCTGGTGATCTTCATCGTCACGGCCCCCTTGCTCACGCATGCAGTGAAGATCGACCTGCCCAAGGCGTCATCGGCCACCAACATCACCAAGCCGGAACATATCGAGTTTGGCATCCGCGAGGATGGCAGCCTGTTCTGGAGCGGCGAAGCGGTGACGCCCGATCAATTGCCACAGCGTTTCGCGGTGGAGGCGAAAAAGCAGCCACAACCGGAGGTGCACATCCGCGCCGACCGCCATGTCCACTACGAGAAAGTGGCGCAGGTGATGGCACTTGCCGCCAAGGCAGGCCTCGTCAGAATCGGCTTCGTCAGCGAACCGGCAGGATAAAAGTCGGCGCTGGCGGGACGGCGCTGCGGCTTGGCTAGCCGAAAAGTGCCTCAAGCCGTTTTCGGTCGAGCACCTTAACGCAGTTCTTGCTCACCTCGATCAATCCGGCCTCGGCCAGTTCGTGCATGCTGCGCGACAGCGATTCGGGCGTCATGCCCAGGCGCGAGGCAAAAACGTGCTTGGGTGCCGGAAAGTCGATGACCGGCCGGATCTGCTCATCCGCGGCACACTGATCGAGCAGGAAGCCGATCAGGCGTTCCAGCGGCGCGCGCACCGTGTAGTCCTCGATGTCGTGAATGGTGGAATGAAGGCGCTGCGAAAGTTGCGACAACATGCGCCGGGAGAAGTCGGGCGAACTACCCACGAGATCGAGTAATGCTCCAGCTTCGACATGCAAAAGTCGTGTGGGCGACAACACCGCCGCCAAATATGGATAGGGGCAATCGAGGAACAGTGCTGCTTCCCCGAAAACCTGCCCCGGGCCCAGCAGATTGATGACCTTTTCCCCGCCTCCCGGCGACTGGCAGGCCGTTTTGATCGTGCCTGAGATCACGACAAACAGGCCGGTCGGGTAATCACCTTTCAGAAAGACCAGTTCGTCTTTCGCATAGCATTTTTCCCGGGTCGCCTCGGCAAGGACTAACAGTTGCGCCGCCGGCAAACCGTCAAAGAGAGAAATCGCCTTGATTTGCCGGAGGGGAGTGGCGGTAAGGTTCATTCCACCACCCAAAAAAACAAACTACTTCTTCTTGCCGCCGCCCTTGGGCTTGCACATTGCGCCGGGCATCGACAGACTGGACTGGTAGGCGGAAATCGCCACCAGTTGGTCGTTGGTATAGGGCTTGATCACCTTCACCATGTCCGGATTGGCGTTGCGGCGATGACCGTCGCGAATCTCGGTCATCTGACGCAGAAGATACTTGTAGTGCTGGCCAGCGATGACGGGATAGAACTTCTCCTTGTCGCCCTCGCCGTTGGCCTTGTGGCATTCCTTGCACTGCTTTTCGTAGAGTTCCTTGCCGGTGGCGATCTGCTTGGCGGCATCGGCGCCTTCATACCTGCCATGGTCGATCGGGATGCACAGCTTCTCGATGTAGGCCGAGACGTGCGCCAGTTGCTGCGGATCGACGAGTTCCTTGGCGAACGGGTACATGGTCGGGTTGTCGCGCAGGCCCATGCGGATGTCGGCCATCTGCTTGATCAGCACCGTGGTGTGCTGGCCGGCGAGCTGCGGAAAGGTACCGTCGGGACGGCCGGCGCCGGAGGGCAGGTGACAGGCGCCGCAAATCTCGTAGCCTTCCTCGCCTTTTTTCGCCTCGCCTTTCGTGTTCAGGGCTTCCTTCATTTCGCCTTCCATCTTCGCCCACTGGTAGTCCTTGCCTTCGATGCCCGTAGCCTTTGGCGCGGGCGGGCCAGCGAAAGCAATGCAGGGAACAAGGAGTGCGGTGAAGAGCATCTGTTTATTCATGAAGTGCATCCTGTGTGAGTAGGGGTTCGGAGGGCGTTGGGGGAAAGGTGTTCCCGACGAAAATCGATTCTCGTCTTGAGAGAGGTGAGCAACCGATGGGAGATAAGACTCGCCGGAAACGGGACGTATCCTATCGGTCCCACAACGGCGCGCGCAATTGGGCAAATTGCCGCGCGACAATTCGCCACGTATGGGAATGAACTGGCCGATCAGTAAGCAGCGGTGGCGGCCCTTGGCTTTGCCCTGTTCCTGGTCGTCGCCAGCATCATGATCTGGCAATCGAAACCGATCCTGCTCAACTGACGCTGCGACAATCCGTCGCATTTCCGCGCCGGGCTTGCTCCGCTACATTGCACATGCTACTTGCTGCTTGCGTCATGCACTTACATCGCACCCCCCGGCGCATGAGCGAGGAGGGCACCGTGGTCTTGCGCGTCGCGCCCGAAGCGCTGAAAATATCGTCGAAGTCATTTCGTACGCCGCCAAGGCGGGCGGGTACGCATCGGCTTCGTGAGCGACCCGCATTAATCAGCTAGCGCACCACGTCACACCCACCCAAGGAGGAGAACCCAGATGAAACACCGCATGTACCACGGCCTGACTACCCTGGCTTGTCTGACCGCCTTCTCGCTGCCGGCCCTGGCCGACGAGGCGAAACTGCTCGAGGAGGGCCGCGAGATCCCGAAGAAAATGCAACCCAAGCTGCTGGAAGTGCTGCAGGGCGAAATCAACAAGAGTGGCTATGTCGGCGCCATCTCGGTGTGTCGCGACAAGGCGCCACAGATGGCCAAGGCGTTGTCCGAGCAGACCGGCTGGAGCATTCGCCGCGTCAGCCTGAAGAACCGCAACCCCAAGGCGGTGCCTGACGCCTGGGAAAAGACGGTACTCGAGGACTTCGACCGCCGTCTCGCCGCCGGCGAGGATCCGGCCATGATCGACAAGGGCGAACTGGTCACGGTCAACGGCAAATCGGTATATCGCTACATGAAGGCACTGCCCACGCAGAATCTTTGTCTCAATTGCCATGGCGCGACCGACGCCCTCGGGCTTGGCGTGGAGGACAAGCTGAAGGAGCTTTATCCAGACGACAAGGCCACCGGCTACAGCAAGAACCAGATCCGCGGTGCCATCACGGCGAAAAAATCGCTGTAAGCCAACCCTCCGGAAAAGCCTGCCGGCAGGCGTTTCCTGCCGGCGTTTTTTTGAAAGTTCGCGCCTGCGGCACGGCAACGCTTGATCCTGGTCAAGCGACAGTACGGAAAGTGGCCTGTGTGCGACATCATGCCGCATGAGTTGCGGCGAGGCTCTTCATAGAATCAAGCGCTGTTCTTCTTGATCTATTGGAGTCTCGCATGTCATTTCAGCGCATCACCCTCGCCGCGGCCATCGCCGCATTACCGTTCGCTGCCCAGGCAGCGGATACCGAACTCTCCACCGTTGTCATCAAGGCTGCCAAGGACGAAGACAACGCGGCGACCAAAGTCGGTACGACCACCATCCAGTCACTGCGTTCCGCCACCAGTGATGCCGCCAGCCTCTTGCGTGATGTGCCCGGGGTGAGCCTGTATGGCTCCGGCGGCGTGTCGAGCTTGCCGGCGATCCACGGCCTTGCCGACGACCGTCTGCGCATCAAGGTCGATGGTATGGATCTGCTTTCCGCCTGCCCAAACCATATGAACCCCGCGCTCTCCTATCTCGATCCCTCTCAGGTTAGCTCACTCAAGGTCTATGCAGGCATCGCGCCGGTCAGCGTCGGCGGCGACAGCATCGGCGGTTCGATCGTCGCCGAAACGGCTGCCCCGAAATTCGCCGCGCCCGGCCAGGGCAGCCTGTTCACCGGTGAGGTCGGTGCCTTCTACCGCAGCAACGGCGGTGCCACAGGTGGCAACCTTGCGGCAACCTATGCCACCGAGTCCTTCAACATCAGCTACACCGGCGCTATCGCCAAGTCGAACAACTACGACGCTGGCGGCGATTTCAAGGATTCGTTATATCGTCCGATTGCAGGCGCGGATCCGTATTCCACAGGCCGCCCTGGCCACACCCTGCCGCTCGATGAAGTCGGCTCAACTGCCTACGACACGCGCAACCATACGTTGGGCCTGGCCTTCAAGGGGGGCAACCATCTGTTCGAAGCCAAGTTCGGCTACCAGGATCTGCCCGAACAACTGTGGCCGAACCAGCGCATGGACATGCTCGCCAACGAGCAGAACCGGCTGAACCTGCGCTATCTCGGCGCGCAGGACTGGGGCACGCTGGAAGCGCGTGTTTACCATGAGGACGTCGATCACTTCATGGACTTCGGTGCTGACAAAAAGTATTGGTACTGGTCCGGCAACCCCAATTACTCCGGCGCGCCTTGCACGGTCACCGCCTTCCCTTCGACATGCGCCTCTGGCATGCCGATGTACACCGCGAGCAAAAATACCGGCGTGGTCGTCAAAGCCAATATCAACCTGACGTCGCAGGATCTGCTGCGTGTCGGCGGCGAATACCAGCGCTATCGGCTCGACGACTGGTGGACGGCCTCTGGTGCCGGCATGGCGCCTTACACGTTCTGGAACGTCAAGGATGGCGAACGCGACCGTACCGCGCTATTCGGCGAATGGGAAAAGCAGCTGAACAAGCAATGGACCTCGCTGGCCGGCCTGCGCTACGAGCGGGTGGCAATGGATGCCGGGGATGTGCATGGCTACAACCTCAACACATTCCCGACCGTGATTGCTGCAAGCTCGGGAAATCAAACCCGCGACGCCGCCAATTTCAACAATGCTGACCGCAGCAAGACCGACAACAACTGGGACATGACCCTGCTGGCGCGCTATACGCCGAGCGCCACACAGGATGTCGAGTTCGGCTTCGCCCACAAGACGCGCTCACCCAACCTGCATGAACGCTACACCTGGTTCGACCTGGCAGATGGCCGCGCTGATGATCAACTGGGTCGGCGACGGCAACGGTTACATCGGCAACCTCGATCTGAAGCCCGAGAAGGCGAACACACTCTCCGCCACCTTCGACTGGCATGCCGCCGACCGTAGCTGGGAATTCAAGGCGACGCCCTACTACACCCGTGTCACCGACTATATCGACGCAATCCAGTGGGATGGAACGAACAATGTACCGTTGGCCACGTTGCAAACCGGTACCTTCACCGTCCTCAAGTTCATGAACCAGTCGGCGCGCCTCTATGGCATTGACCTGTCTGGCAAGATGCCGCTGGCCAAGACAGGTTTCGGCGAATTCGGGCTCAAGGGTTTGCTCAATTACACTGATGGCGAGAATCGCGATACCGGCGACGGGCTCTACAACATCATGCCACTCAACGCCAAGCTGACGCTAACGCACAAGCTGGGCGGCTGGGACAACGCCGTCGAACTGGTCATGGTCAAGGGCAAGAATGATGTTTCCGATGTCCGCAACGAGATGCATACCCCGGGCTACAACCTGGTCAACCTGCGTGGCAGCTATTCATGGAAGCAGGTACGCGTCGATTTCGGCGTGGAGAACCTCTTCGACAAGCTCTACTACCTGCCGCTCGGCGGTGCCTATGCGGGTCAGGGCACAACGATGACCATCGGCAGCGCGACGACCTACACCACACCGATCTGGGGCACCCCCGTCCCCGGCATGGGCCGTTCGCTCTACGCTGGTATCAACTACAAGTTCTGATCGACGCCCGCACAATCTCCTTTACCTCCCTCCGCCGGCCTCGTGCCGGCGTCTTTTTTTAAAAGTCAGCGCTGGCGAGACGGCACGCATCAGCGCGGAAACGCCACCCGCACAGTGAGACCGGGATCACCGATACCGTCGGCCAGTTCGAGTCGAGCGTGATGCAGCTCGGCAATACGGGCGACGATCGACAGGCCCAGGCCGCTGCCTTCGATGTCCTGGCCGGCCAGGCGATGCAAGCGCCGCAGCGCCTGGGCGCGTTGCTCGGCGGGAATGCCCGGGCCGCTGTCGCTCACGGTCAGCAGAACCTCGCCGCCTGAGGCGGTGATGGCAACGCGCACCTGCCCGCCCGCCGGTGTGTAGCGCACGGCATTGTCGAGCAGGTTGCGCAGCAGGATGCGCAGCATGCCGTCGTTGGCCATCAGGCTGACCGGCATCGGTGCAGCGAGTTCGAGCGCAATATTCTTTTCCAGCGCGGCCGCGCCATGATCCGCACAAAGCGCAACGGCCAGTTCGTCGAGACGCACCGTGCTCATGGGTAGGCCGGCGGCCGGATCGAGCCGGGCGAGCGTCAGCAATTGCTCGACCAGATGGCTGGCGCGGCGCGCACCAGTGGCCAGTTGATCGATGGCATGGTCGCGTTCCGCCGCATCGCGCGCGCGCAAGGCGACTTGGGCCTGAGCAGCGATGGCTGCCAACGGCGTACGTAGTTCGTGGGCCGCATCGGCCGTGAATTTGCGCTCGTTGTCGAGGGTATGCCTGACACGCTCGAACAATTTATTCAGCGCGTCGAGCAGGGGCCGGATCTCGCGCGGCGCCTCCGCAGGCTCCAGAGCGCCAAGGCGTTCCGGCCCGCGGTCAGTCACTTGGGCGGCGATGGCATCGATCGAGGCCAGTCCGCGACGTGTGGCAAACCAGACCCACAATCCGAGCAGCGGCAAGCCAAAGAGTGCCGGCAACAGCACGCGGCCTGCGATGTGCACGGCGAGATCTTCACGCACATGATGGTTTTCGCCGACCAGAACACGCAACTGGCGTTCCTTGTCCCATTGACTGTAATAACGCCAGCGCTTCTTGCCGCTGCCGGCGGATTCAGAAAAACCATCTGCTTCCGCCAACGGCACGGTCGGTGCCTGCCGCGAGCGCAACAAGAGCCGCCCTTCGGCATCCCATAGCTGGAATACGAATTTCTTTTGGTACTTGTGGCCATCCGCGGCCAGTTCGGCGACATCGTCGTCGTCGTCGTATTCGCTCGCCAACGCGAGCAGCGTCTGCGCCACCTGCACAAGTTGGGCATCAAAAAGCTCGTCGATTTCGTGATGTGCATCGACGTAGGAAAACGCCATGGTCGCCAGCCAACCGGCAGTGACGCCACCGAGCAGCAAGGTCAACAGGCGCCGCCGCAACGAGAACCAGCGCGTTTGCCCGGTCATGCCTTGGCCACCATGTAGCCCACGCCGCGCAGGGTCTTGATGAGGTCGGCGCCCAGTTTCTTCCGCAAATGATGGATATGTACTTCGAGTGCGTTGCTGTCCGGCTCGTCACGCCAGCCATACAGAGAGGCTTCGAGCTGGGCGCGCGTCATGACCCGGCCACTGTTTTCCAGCAGGGTCTGCAGCAGCGAAAACTCGCGCACCGAAAGTTCCACAGCCGTTCCGGACAGCATCACCTGCCGTGCGGCAGGATCGAGCACCAGCTCCCCATGCTGCAGCAAGGGCACCGCGCGACCCGCCGTGCGCCGCGCCAGCGCCCGCACGCGGGCTGCCAGTTCGTCGAGGTCGATCGGCTTGACGAGGTAATCGTCGGCACCGCCGTCGAGTCCGGCAATCTTGTCGCCGGTCGCATCGCGTGCGGTCAGTATCAGCACGGGCAGCGTCTGCCCGCGCCCGCGCAGGCGCGCCAGCACCTCCATGCCCGACAGCCGCGGCAGGCCGAGGTCGAGTACCAGCAGGTCGAAGGTTTCACTCTTGAGTGAAAGATCGGCGGCGATGCCGTCCTTCACCCAGTTCGACGGCATAGCCATCCTGACGCAGGCCAACCGTCAGGCCATCGCCCAGTTGCGGATCGTCTTCGGCAAGGAGTATGCGCATGACCGCGATATTAGCGCGCCAGCCACCAGGCGCAGGCAACCACCCAGCCGAGCAGGACCAGGATGACGAGGGGTCGCGCACCGGCGATCGCTTCGTCCGGTCGGCCCCGCTTCAAGCCGGTGAGCATCGCCCGCACCAGATTCTCGCGATGGGCGATGCTGCTGACGACGACGCCGGCAACATGCAACAGGGCAACGGCCAGCATTCCCGACGCCAGCGCCTCATGCAATTCTTTCAGCCATTCCCCGCCAATATCCTGATAGGCGAACCAGCCGCTCGCACCCGCCAGCAGCCCCAGGCCCAACAAGGAGACGATAGCCCAGCCACCCGCGGCATTGTGACCTGCATAATCGGACTCATCACGCCGCAGCAAACCAAGGACATAGTCCAGCACGGCCTGCGGGCCACGCACGAAGCTGGCAAAGCGCGCATGCCTTGTTCCGATGAAGCCCCAGAGCAGGCGGAACAGAATGACGCCGACGACGGTACCGCCAGCGAAGGCATGCACCAGGCGCCATTCCTCGCTCTCGCCCGTCAGCCACGCCAGGGCAAATGCGCCGACCAGCAGCCAGTGGCCGATGCGCACCGGCCAGTCCCAGACCAGTACCTTGTTCATCTCAATCCTCCCAGCGGCGACCGCTCGGCATGACGATTTCACGCTCGCGATAGCTGCCCTCCGCTGCCCTGGTATGACAAGCCACGCAGTTGGCAGCTGTCTTGACCTTCGCATGCGTCCAGTCGGCGCGTGCCACCTCGTGGTGTTTGCGCGCGAACCAGGGGGTCGCCGTCATCCGGGGTTGCGCCGTCCCGCCAGCGCCGACTTTCCGCGCATCGCCGGCATTCTTGACAAGAAAGTCCTCGATCGACCAGCGCGTTTTCTCGTCGAGGCTGGCGTTGTCTCCGTAGTGTTTGTCGAGCGTTGCCATCACGCGCCTCCAGTCGTCGGACGCAAGCAAGGCCGGCGGAAAGGCGACATGGCAACTTGCGCATTCGGCCTGGAATGCCGGTGGCGCATCGACAGGCTGGCGCAGCTTGTCGGCATGCGCGGGCAACGGCAAGAGTGTCATGGACAAAGGCAGCAAGGCGGCCAACAATCGCAGGGTATTCATCTCAACGTCCTCCGGTCAAAAAAGCGATGAAGTCGGCCTTCTCTGCGGCGTTGCACTCGCGGCCGACAACCTCGGTGCAGTTGCGGCGGAACCACTTCTCGACCTTGGCCGAATCGGTGAAGCGCTCGGCGTTCGCGGTGGGGGCCAAGGGCTTTATCGATTTGTCGGTGACGACATGGCGGCCGCCCTGCGCCGGATCGTCGGTATGGCAACTGGCGCATGACGCCAACTTTGCCGAAACGCCGAAGCGGCGTGCGTAAAACTCCGCACCGCGCTGGGCGGAAGGCTGGAAACCGGCAGACTGCTGCGCGGCTTCGCTACGATAGCCTGCCAGCAGTTCGGCGGACGTGGCGGCTTGGGCTGACGTAACGAACAGCGCTGTCAGGATTGTGAAGGGGAGTTTCATGGCTGGTCTCCTGCGGGCGGGTTGAACATGGATGTAGTTTGCCCACCCAAGCTTAGGCGAGGCTTAATTGATTCTTATGCCAAGCTTAAGAATGACGCAATGTTCAATGCGCACTATCAAACCCCTGATCGACCATGGAGATGGGATCTTCCATGGGTTCGCGATGCGTCGTGACCTGCGCACGCAGTTTCACTTTGCAAATATCCGCCTCAATGCGTTCGCACCCGTCATGCTCCAGTTGTACCGTCCACTGCCCCGGCGCGGTTAACGCATGACTCGATCGCGTCGGACAGCAAACCGACCGAACCGGTCAAGTGCCACGCCACGCCCTTGAGCAGGATGGTAGCGATGCCCGCTACGATGGAAAGCCCTGCATAGCGCGTCAGTGACGGGGGCGCAATCACTGGGTCAATCATCATCATGCCCTTTGCGGTCGCGCTTGCCCTCGCTCCGTCCTTCACGTTCTCCATACCCGCCACGTATATCGTGCTCGTCGGCATTGCGGTGGCATTCGACGCAGTTATCGTAGTCGCGGATGCCCTCCTCGATGTGCTCGCGACGAATCTTCTCCGGCGAGTGCTCGTGGCAGCCAAAGCAGGTGTAGCGACTGTAATCATTGCGCACATGGCAGGTCACGCACTTGACGTTGTGGTCGCGGTCAAGCTCGAAATATTTGGCGTGGTCGAAGGTCGCCGGCGTCCATTTCTCCTGGCTATGGCACTGGCTACAGTTGCCAGTGATCTGTTGATGCAGCGAGTCCTTTGGCGACTTGTGGCAGCTTTGGCATTCGTCGCGCGTCGCCTTCTCCAGCAAGCGATGATTGAACTGTCCGGTCGGCCGGAAGCGCTTCACCCCGGCATGATCGCTGTGGCAGGCAACGCAGTCCTGGCGAGTCAGCTTCTGGTGGAAGGGTGTCGATGTCAGCGGCTTTTCGATGGGCAGGCCAACCGTGGTGAGACGACCGATGTCCTCTGGCTTGTGGCAGGACACGCAGCGTTCGGAAGCCGCGCCCATAAATGAGGCATGGCAGGCAAAGCAATCCGCCTCCAGCTTGCCGTGACCGGGAATCAACTTGCCCGGCCCGACCATCAGGTGCGGATAGACAAATGCCAGTACCGCCAGCACGAGCAGGTTGACGACCAGAATGAACTTGAGGATGCGGCTCATATCCACCCCCAGAAGAGGAAGATGGTGATGATGTGTCCCAGTGACAGCACCGCGAAAACGATGAAGATCGGGATGTGCACCTTGCGCCATTGGTTCATGGCGTCGAGCGTCACCGCATCCCAGAATACCGCGCGCTCCACCTCGGGCTTGGACAAGCCGCGCAACTGGTAATGGTCGCGCTGCCCCAGCACGTGCTCGCGCGAACGACCGAGCAGCAGCTTGCCGACCATGCCACTGATCACATTAACGCCCATCGCCACCGTCGCCAGCCAGGGCAGGATGGCGTTGAAGTGGATGCCGGCATGGATCAGCACCATCAACGAGCCGAGCCAGGTGCCAATCTCATGCAGGGTCAGCAGGGTTTTTGGATTGCCCGCAGTGATGACTTTGCGCTTGCGCAGCGAATACACCAGCGAGCCGATGATCAGTAGCGTGCCCGGAATGCCGAGGTAACGGCCGACCCAGACGAGGTTGAGGCGATGCAGAAAATAATCACCGGCCAGCGTTGCAGCAGCCAGCAGGCCGAGCAGCAGGGTGAAGGGCAGCACATGCTGGCGCCAGAGCGAGGATGTCATTCAGGCCTCCAGGGTCACGCTGGTTTTGGGTGAGCAGACACAGAGCAGACAATTGCCCGGTTCCGGATCGAAATCCGGTGACTGCTGGTAGCTGACCTCGCCAGACTTGATCGAGGTCTGGCAAGTACCACACCCTCCGGCCCGGCAACCTGAATTGACGCTGACCCCATTCGCCTCGGCAAATTCGAGCAGGCTGCCGGCAGAAGGTTGCCATGACAACTGCTTGCCGGATTTGGCGAAGGTAACGACGATGTCGGCAGCGGAGGATGCAACAGCTTCGGCTGGCGCCGTCTGCTTGCGCTTGATCGAGGCCGGCCCGAAGGCCTCGAAATGGATGTGCGCGTCCGGCACGCCCCAGTCTTCCAAGGCAGTCACCAGACTCTCCATCATCGGCGTCGGGCCGCATATGTAGAAGTGGTAGGGCTTGAGCGGCAGGCTCATGCGCAGCAGGTTCACGTTGACGCGGCCATGATGCTGGTAATCGCGCCCAGCCTGATCTTCCGGCAGCGGGTCGCTGAAGCAGAAGCGCAAGTGGAAATTCGAATGCGCAGCAGCCAGCGCTACGAGCGGTGCGTTCATGACGGGTTCGCGGCTATTGCGCACACCATAGAACAACCAGATCTCGCGCGCAGGTTGCTCGGCAAGGCACCAGTTCAGCATGCTGAGCATCGGCGTGATACCGATGCCGCCACCGATCAGCACCACCGGTGCATCACTGCGGTCGATATGAAAATGGCCGCCCGGCGCCCGTACCTGCAGGATGTTGCCGACGCTAACCCGATCATGGAAGTGATTGGAAGAGCGGCCCGGCGGTACGTCGCAGCCGGCAGGCGCGGGCACTCGTTTGATCGAAACGCGATAGTAGTCGGGCCGTGGCGCATCCGACAGGGAGTAGCAGCGGACGATCTGCTCGGTCGCACCTGCCGCCGTCAGCACATCGAGCCGGAAGGTCAGGAACTGACCGGGCAGAAACCCGGGGAGCGGCTGCCCGTCCTCGGGCACGAGGTAAAACGAGCAGATCGATTGTGCGGCGTCCTCAACGACCTTGCGCTCGACCCGGAATATGCGGAAGCCCGCCCATGCTGAAATGGCAACTTGCTCCGCTGCCACAGGCACTGCGTCCGGCATATCCAGTTCAACAACCTGATTGCGCAAGGCCCGATACCCCTGCCAATGGCGCCAGAAAACGATGCCGAGCCAGAGTGCCAGTTGCAGCACGATCCCGAGCACGATCCAGAGCAACAGGGCGAGAGAAGTCATTGCTTCATACCTGCGAAAAATCGTGCGCCTTGACTACGCTGGAGAATCCGATCAATAAAATAAAAAAAGGGAAAGGCTGGAGCGCTGCATGTGAACCCCTCAGGGAAGAGATGCAATTACTTTGCGTCATGCACGAGGCGAATGTATTTGATGTAGGTCTTGTAGCCAGAATAGGCATTCCCTTCGTTCTTGTAGCCAGTAACAAAATAGACAAACCAGGCAAAGGTTGGATCGGGGGCAAAGGTGTCAGCTGACCAGTACCAGTCCCCAGTGACCCCTGGGAAATACCGAGTATCGATAGCTTGCTTGCCAGCACTCCCTGGAAACAGGATGGAAAGCAATTCGCTGCGGGTTGGCATCCGCCATCCCGAGCTGTAGCCACAACGCACCGTCGAATTCATGATTTTCGGGTAAGCGTTGATTGCGTAGTCCCAATTGCCACTGCCGCTTTCGAGTGACCACACCAGCTTTCTGGAGTTATCACTTGTACAGGCCCAATCATTGGGGCTGTTGCCCGGACTTGGATTCGACGGGCAACTGCCCTGACCGGCAGATTCACCACTCATGCAAACCTTGGTGAAATCCGGACTTTCGGCACGAGCCAAAGAAACGGCAAAAAGGAGTGTTAGCAGGAATAAGGTGCGCATGCTGTAGGCTCCAAAATCGTAAAAGTCGGGAAATCTTAGCTTGATCACATTAAAGAAACCTTAACGCATCGAAGCGCATTGATGAATGCGCAGTCGGCTGTCTTGTCTAGCGAACTTGCTGCCCAGGCCCAGGTCGATCGGGTGGCGAGAAACTATCCGACTGCCTCAAGCCGAGTTCATCATGAATGCTACGAGCACCTTCGATACTGCGGGCCACCTTGATCACGTGATCGATCCGACTCTGACTGTTGACCAAGCCGGTGAGGCGGACATCGCCCTTGAGCGTGACAACCTCGATGTCAAGATCTTGGGTATTTGCATCGCCCAGCAATGCCGCCTTGACCTTCATCGTCACGCCTGCATCTCTCGCTACGGGCCTCCCGGCGGCACTCGGTGCCGGCAGCCAAGCCTCTTCCGCAGGCAGGTTGCAGCCGCCGAGCGCCAGCATTGTCGCCAGCGCAGTTCCCCAAGGGAGCAATCCTGCACGTATTTTCATTGATTAACTCCCCTTCGATCGTTCATCTGTGTGCCACCGAACACCCTGTCAGCCTGGCTGCCCTACAGCCATCGCCGTCCCGCCAGCGCCGACTTTCCAAGGAGATCGATGCGTCCGCGGCTCAACTCAATCGTCGTCCCCGTCACGCTGCTTGTCGCGACGCGCGCGCGGCTCATCCTTGGGCATGGGCTTGTCGCCATAGGCCGCTCGATATGCCTCGGCCGCCGTAAAACGGCATTTCTTGTTTGCTCCCACCTTTGCCAGCATCTTGAGATCCGGATTGGTCAGCACACCGGTTTGTGCCTTGATCTGCATCCTGATCTGCTCGCAGGATTCGGCCTGGGGTTCGGCGGGAGTAGCCGCCTGTACGGTCATGGCACAAAGCGCGGTCAACACAGTTGTAACGAATTTCATGATCGGACTCCTCGGAACGGATGGAACATGCTCCGCAGTGTGACGACCGGAACTTAAGGTCGGCTTAAGGCTGGCTTATGGCATGCTTAACCTGCCCGCATAACATCTTGTTACCAACCAGCGCTGGCGCAGTCGCGGCAGCTGGTCTAGAAAGGAATAGAACATTGAGGTATTCCCACCTGACCAAAGGAGAATGTCATGAAACTCTCACAACTTACTTTTATCGCCCTGCTGGGTGCCGCGCTTGCCGCACCGGCTTTTTCACAACAGCCGGGCCAGGGCATGGGCCCCGGGATGGGGCCGGGCATGGGCGGTGGCATGGGGCCGGGCATGGGCGCCGGCATGGGGCCGGGTAAGGGTGGCCGCTTCGCCATCGACAACAACAACACCGTGGGCTGGGCACTAATGACCGCGGAAGAACGTACTGCCCACCAGCAGAGGATGTGGTCGTTCAAGGACTACGGCGAATGCAAGACCTATCAGCTAGAGCACCATCAAAGGATGGAAGCCCGGGCCAAAGAGCAGGGCAAGTCGATCGTCCCGCCGCGCATGAATGCCTGCGACCGGATGAAGGCACGCGGCGTCATCAAATAGCGGTGACCTGATCCGCCTCGTGAAAACGCCGGCGCAAGCCGGCGTTTTTCCTGGAAACTCGGCGCTGGAGGGACGGCGCCGAAGGATTACTTGCTCGTTGCGGGGGCCGTCTCGGTAGCCGGAGTCTGCGAGCGGGTCTGAACCTGGCTGCGGGTCTGCGTCTGCGCGCGGGTCTGAACCTGATCCTCGGTTTTGGTTTGATCCCGTGTCTGAATCTGGCTGCGCGTCTGGGTTTGAGTCTGGGTCTGGTTTTGCGCAGCTTGTGCCGCCTGACCCTGCCCCATGCCCATTCCGGCGCCTGAACCAGCGCCAGCACCCGCTCCGGCTCCTGCACCACCACCGCCGCCACCACCACCACCGCCGCCGCCGCCACCACCGCCACCGCCACCACCACCACCACCAGCGTAAGCGGCCGTAGCGATGGCCATGGACGCGGAAATCAACGCGACAGTCAATATTCTCAAGCTTTTCATGATGTCCATCCTTTCATTCGGTTGCAGGATATTTAATTGGCCGGCGCCGTCATTCCGGTTCCCGGCGTATGGATACGATCGCGATCGCGGGTCTGCAGCGGCGTGCCGGTCGGATTACTCGCCGGATCGCGGGTCTGGGTACGGGTTTGCGTACCTTGTGCGCTGCCCTGCCCGTTTTGATTACGGTACTGGTACTGGTTCTGGTTCTGCGATTGCGACTGCTGGCCGGCCATGCTGCCGCCTCCCATGCCACCGCCGGCACCACCACCACCGCCACCCCGCGCAAAGGCAGATGTGGCAACCGTAGCCAGCGTGGCGGAAATCATTACAACCGCTATTTTGTTCAGTGTTTTCATGATGTCGCTCCTATTGGATGAAAGATTTACCGACCACGCCCCATGCCGCCACGACCGCCGCCGCCGCCGCCGGCTCCAGCTCCAGCTCCACCGCCGCTGACACTGCCGCCGCCTCTGAAGCCGGAACTGCTGCTTTCGGACGACATTCCTCTTTGGCGGGCCTCGTAGCCGGTGCCGTAAGGTTGGCGTTCCGCGCGCTTGCCAATTCCGTCATCTTCCTGCCGCAGATTTCTTGTCGCCGTGTCCTGTGAATCGTTGAGGAGGACACTGCCGGGCTTCGACATCACGTCATGCGGCAGGGAAAGATTGAGCGGACGCCGCGCTTCGTTGCCGGCCGGTGGAGACGGGGGCTGTCCCCATGCCGGCACGGCAACGATTAACAGCGAGAGGTTGAGGGTTAGGGTAAGTAGTTTCATGGTTGCGTTTTCGGTGTGTGCATCTTGCCAACGGAGCGTAACGGTGCCATGTCCGCACCACTTCTGACTGTTTCAGATTGTTTCCATGGGTATCGCCACGTATCGTGACAGTGCAAATAAACATTGCCGCGCTACACTTGCCGCATGGACAAACGCGTTCAGCCGCGCATTCTCATCGTCGACGATGACCCCGCACTGCGGGAGCTTCTGACTACGTACCTGGTAGCCAACGGCTTCACCGTCGTGGCGGTAGGCGATGGTGGTGCAATGCGCGCGGCCCTGGCCGAAGGCTACCCGGATGCCATTGTGCTTGACCTGATGCTGCCGGGGGAGGACGGCCTGGCACTGACGCGCGCCGTCAGGACACAGTCGAACGTGCCGATCCTGATGTTGTCGGCACGTGGCGAAGAGGTGGATCGCGTGATCGGCCTCGAAGTGGGTGCCGACGATTATCTGGCCAAGCCGTTCGGCCCGCGCGAACTGCTGGCCCGCCTGCGCGCACTCTTGCGACGCGGCCAGGCGACATCCGGCGCAGCAGCCACCACGGTCACCGAGCAGCAGCATTTCGGCCCCTTCACGCTCGACAATGCCGGTCGGCGCCTGTTGCGTGATGGCGCCGAGGTGCATCTGACCGGCGCCGAATTCGACCTGCTCGTCGCCTTCGTCGCACGGCCCAATCGCGTCCTCTCACGCGACACGCTGGTCGATCTGCTGAAGGGTTACGACCGTGATCCCTTCGATCGCAGCATCGACATTCGCGTCACGCGCCTGCGGCGCAAGATCGAGACGGAACCCTCTGCACCGACCTTTATCCGCACCGTGCGCGGCGAAGGCTATCTGTTCAACCCGCACGGCAACGAAACCTGAACATGGCCACGAGCCTGGCACGGCAGAATACGCTGCTGCTCGCCGTCGCCTTCATCCTCGTCGAGTTGCTGGCGGCGGTCGCATTCGCACTCTTCCTCATGCTGCCGGTGGCACGTCGGTCGGCGGACGATCTGGCCGGGCTGATGATTCTTTCGGCGCAGACCTGGGCCGAACTGCCACCGATAACGCGTGCGGATTTCGAGCGCGAGCTGCTGACCAGCCACATGCTCGCCTTGCGTGCCGAGCCTGCGGGCATCGGGCGCGACGAACTGCATCCGGCCTATTTCTACCTGCTCGAAGACGCGCTGGCGCGCCGCCTCGGCACGCATCAGCACCTGACCGGCGAAAGCATCGGCAACAACAAGTGGTACTGGGCAAATCTGCCGGCCGGTGATGGCTGGCTGGCGGTGGGTCTGCCGCGTCAGCGCATCGAGACCCAACCCGGGCTGGCGCTATTGCTGACACTCGGCGGCGGGCTGCTGTTCGCCGTCGGCAGCGCCTTCTGGCTCGCCCGCCGCATCACTGCACCGCTGGCGCGCCTTGAACAAGCGGCCATGCACGTCGGTCTGGGAGATCACCCTGCACTGCTACCCGAAACCGGGCCACGCGAACTCGCCGCGCTGGCGCGGGGCTTCAACGCCATGGCACGCCAGGTACGTGAACTGCTGACGGCGCGCACCACCTTGCTGGCCGGCGTTTCGCACGATCTGCGCACGCCCCTGGCACGCATGCGCCTGGCGCTCGAGATGCTCAAGGACGACCCGGCGCCGGCGCTGATCGCGCAGCTGGAAAATGACATCGAGGAAATGAACGGCCTGATCGCCACCTTGCTCGACCTGGCACGCGGTCTCGAACGCGAATCGCCGGTCGATCAAGACCTCGCGGAGTTGCTCGGGAAACTGGCCGCCGAGGCTTCGCCAGCGAACCGCAGCATTGCGGTCCATTGTCCGCCTTGTCGACGCGCCGTCCCGCCCCGTGCCTTGCGGCGCGCCATCGACAACCTGCTGCAAAACGCGTTGCGCTACGCTCCCGACGGCACAATCGAACTCGTCTGCGAAGCGACGGCGCAGCGTTGCCGCATCGGCGTCCTCGATCGCGGCCCGGGCATCCCGCCGGATCGCATCGCTGCCATGTTCGAACCCTTCCAGCGCCTCGACGACTCGCGCAGTCCGCAAACCGGCGGTGCCGGACTCGGGCTCGCCATCGTGCGCGAACTGGCCAAGGCAAACGGCTGGCAAGTGCAGTTGGAACCCCGCGCAGGCGGCGGACTGGCAGCGTGGATCGAACTGCCCGCAGCGGTTTAGCAAACCCGGCGCTGGCGGGACGGCATCTGCGACAACTTGTCGCAGTCCTGAACCTTGTCACAGGCTTATATTGCAGTGCATGATCAATCGCCTCTAGGAGACAACCATGGATCGTCGCGAAGCCTTGAAATTCACATTACTTGCCGGTGCCAGCCTTGCTGCCGGCCAGGCCAAAGCACAGCAAGCCTGCCCCGGTGAAGGCACGCCCATGCAATTCATTCCCAAGAAACCGGCCGATGCGCAGGCCAATGTGAATGACATCGAGAAGTATCCGAAGTGCCCCTACTGCGGCATGGATCGCAAGCAGTTCCACCATTCGCGCATGCTGGTGCAGTACAGCGACGATCTCGCCGACGGCACCTGCTCGCTGCACTGCGCGGCGATCAGCCTGTCGCTCAATGTCGATCGCGAACCGAAGATGATGTGGGTTGGTGACAACGCCGTCGCCGGTGACGTCAAGCCGCTGGTCGAAGTCGACAAGGCTGCCTTCCTCGTCGGCAGCAAAATTCCCGGCGTGATGACCGCCAACAGCAAGGTCGCCTACGGCACGGAAGATGCGGCCAAGGCTGCGCAGGGCACGCAGGGCGGCGAGCTGGTGAAGTTCGATCAGGCGTTATTGATCGCCTATACGGACATGGCAAAGGACGTCAGCCGCATCCGCAAGATGCGCGCCGAGCGACGCAAGAAGATGATGGAGCAGCAGAAAGGATGAGGCGTTTTTTCGTCGCGTTGTTGATTGGCCTCTGGGCGGCTGTTGCGCTCGCCCAGACGCCCGCATTGCCGAAGCCGGGGCCGAAGGATCTGTGCCCCGTCTGTGGCATGCTGGTATCGAAATATCCGCACTGGGTGGCGACCATCGTCTACAAGGATGGGCACGCGCATCATTTCGATGGCGCCAAAGACCTGGTCAAGTTCTGGTTCGACCCACCCAAGTACGCGGCGGGCCACAGCCGCGAGCAGATCGCGCGCATCGCGGTAACGGACTACTACAACCTGCAGCCCATCGACGCCAAGGTCGCGCTCTATGTGGTCGGCTCGGATGTGCTCGGGCCGATGGGCCACGAGTTCGTACCGCTGGCCAGCGTGGCCGATGCGGAAGACTTCATGAAGGAACACAAGGGAAAACGCATCCTGCGCTTCGACCAGATCACGAAGGGAATGCCCTTCCTGCTGGACGACGGGAAGTACTAGGCCCCTTTCGTTCTCCTGATGCGGCCGGCCGCCTCGCGCGCCAAAGCGGACGCGGTTTTTTCCATCGTCTCGAACAGGCCGGCCAGCACGCGTCGGCGCAGCGGCGACAGCAGTGCCGGCATGCGTACCGATTCGCCGAGTACCTGGGTTTCGCGCGCGTAGAGCACCAGCAACTCGAAGATCAGGCGTTCCAGTTCAGCATCCGGGAAGACGTCATTCAGCGCCGCACGCAACTTGCGCCGCGGCCCCCAGACGTCGCAGAGCTGCCAGCTGGCGGCCAGCAGACGGCGGATACGCTGGATGCGCACCGGATTCACCGCTTCGTAGCGGATCGGAATCTCGAGTGGTGAGCGTGACGCACTGGCGAGGAAATCGCGGTCGATTTCCCTGGCGGCATGCAGCATGGCGGTGACCATGGCATCGTCCGTCGGCGTACCGGCGGTTACGGCCTGCGCGGCGCAGGTGATGACGCGCGCGTCCTTATGGACTTCCTTTGCAACATTGCTGAGCAGGAGGCGATCCAGCCAGGGCAAGGCCAGCGGCAAAGGCAGGCGCGCCCGCAGCGCCGTCGTGGTACGCCGGCTGTAGGCTTCGAGGATCTGCCGGTTCAGGTCGGCGAGCAGTCTCGCCTGGTGCATATGGCTTAGGCGGGCTTTTGCGCGCGATGCACGCCGATCATGCCGGCCAACAAACTCTTGTGCACGACATTCACCATGCCGTGGGCCCGCAGCAGATCGGAAAACTCTTCCGGCGAATAGAAGTTGTCGAGCACGTCAACGAAGTACTTGCGGCAGTTGAGTGCCGGTTCCTTGCTGCGGAAAATGCCGGCAGTAAAGTTGAGGCAGAAGCGCAGGTAGCCGAAATACATCTTCGCCACGGTAGGATTAGGCGGCCGCAGCATGTCGCAGTGGTGGAAATGGCCGCCGGGCTTGAGGACACGGCGCACCTCGTCGAACACATTGTCGAGTTGCAGGTGGCGCGCGGCCCACTGCAGCGTGACGATATCGAAATGGCTGTCCGGATAGGGCAGCTTGTGCACGTCGCCGATACTGGCGCGAATATGCATGCCGCGGTCCTGGGCGCGCTGGCGGCCGACCGTCTGCATGGCCACGTTGCGGTCGAGCGCATACGCTTCGAGCGTGGGTTCCTTCTTCAGCAGCGCGATGCCAACCGCGTTGGTGCCGGCGCAGATGTCGAGCGAGCGCATGTTCGGCTGGGTCTCGACGAGGTCCATGTGATGGCGCAGGAACCAGTTCCACAGGCCGAGGCTGGCGACCTGGTTGGCGTTGTCGTAATAACTCGCCACATCGGTGAAGACCGGGTTCAGATCGTTCTTCCAGTAATGGCTGTACAACTGTTCGCGTTTGGTTTCCTTGGATACGGAGGCGTCCACGTTCGAATTCCTTGTGCGGTATTGATATCGGCGGTATTCAGATCGCCGCTTCGTTGGTCTCGCCGGTGCGGATGCGCACAATCTGCTCGACGGGCGTGACGAAAATCTTGCCGTCGCCGATTTTACCGGTGCGCGCCGCCTTGATGATGGCCTCGATGGCGGTTTCGACCGTCGCTTCGGCGACGACCAGTTCGACCTTGATCTTCGGCAGGAAGTCGACGACATATTCGGCGCCGCGATATAGCTCGGTATGGCCCTTCTGGCGGCCGAATCCCTTCACCTCGGTAACGGTCAGGCCGGTCACGCCGATCTCGGAGAGCGCCTCGCGCACTTCGTCGAGCTTAAACGGTTTGATGATCGCTTCGATTTTTTTCATGGCTTCAACTCCTCGGTTCAGTTCCACTCATCGGGATAGCGCGATGTTATCGGATAACGCCAGTCCTTGCCAAAGGCGCGCCTGCTGACACGCACGCCGGGCGGCGCCTGGCGGCGCTTGTATTCGTTCTTCTTGAGCAGATTCACGACGCGCCGCACATCGGCTTCCGGCAGGTCCTGCGCGATGATCTCGCGCGGGCTTAGGTCGCGCTCCATGTAGGCTTCGATGATCGCGTCGAGCACGGCATACGGCGGCAGGCTGTCCTGATCGGTCTGGCCGGGCTTGAGTTCGGCCGAAGGGGCTCGGCTGATGATGTTTTCCGGAATCACGTCGGCCAGCGTGTTGCGCCAGCGCGCCAGCCGATAGACAAAGGTCTTGAACACATCCTTGATCACCGCGAAGCCGCCCGCCATGTCGCCGTAGAGCGTGGCGTAGCCCACTGCCATCTCGCTCTTGTTGCCGGTGGTCAGCACGATGCGGCCGGTGCGGTTCGACAGCGCCATGAGGATCATGCCGCGAATGCGCGCCTGCAGGTTCTCGTCGGTGGTGTCCCATTCGGGCTTGGGGCCGAGCGCGGCAAAAGTCGGCGCCAGCAGGACGGCAAACTGCTCCATTGCCCCGGCGATCGGGATCTCGTCGTACTGCACGCCGAGCCGGCGGATCATCTCGCGCGAATCATCGAGGCTCATCTGTGCGGTCCACGGCGAAGGCATCATCACCGCGCGCACCTGGTCGGCGCCCAGCGCATCGACCGCGATTGCCAGGGTCAGTGCCGAGTCGATGCCGCCCGAAAGCCCGATGATCGCGCCAGGAAAGCCGTTCTTGCCGAGATAGTCGCGCACACCCAGCTTGAGGGCTGCATAGACCATCTGCTCGATGTGCGGGTCGGTGGCCTGCTCGCCCGGCAGGATGCGGCCGGCACTGATCTCGACGATGCCGATCCGCTCGATGAAAGCCGGCCACTGGTGGGTCAGGCGTCCCTGGGCATCGAGCGCAAACGACGCACCATCGAAAACCAGTTCGTCCTGGCCGCCGACCATGTTGCAGTAGAGCGCCGGCAGACCGGTCTCGACCACGCGCTGGCGCAAGGTGGCATGGCGCGTCGCCTGCTTGTGCATGTGGTAGGGCGAGGCGTTGAGCACCAGCAGCACATCGGCGCCCGCCGCACGCGCGACGGCGGCGGGTTCGTGTTCCCAGACATCGGCGCAGATATTCACGCCGCAGCGCACGCCCTTGACTGTGAAGATGCCGGGCGCCGTTCCCGGTTTGAAGTAGCGCGCCTCGTCGAAAACCTCGTAGGTCGGCAGGCGATGCTTGCGATAGGTCGCCTCGACGCGCCCGTCGCGCAGTAGCGAGGCGGCGTTGTAGCGCGACTTCTCGTGAGCTTCGGGGTGACCAACGATAGCCGGCAGCGACAGCCGCCCGAGCTGCATGGCCAGCGCGGCCAGCTCGCGGTCACAGGCGCGATAGAAATCCGGCCGCAGCAGCAGGTCTTCCGGCGGATAGCCGCACAGCGCCAGTTCCGGCGTCAGCAGCAGGTCGGCACCCAGCGCCCTGGCGTTTTCCGCCGCTGCGAGGATGCGCGCTGCATTGCCGGCAACGTCGCCAACCGTGCAATTGATCTGGGCGACGGCAATCTTCAGCGCGGTCATGCTATTTGCCCAGCTTGCCGAGAATGCGACCGTCCGCGCTGCAGAACCAGAGCGTTTCGAGTTGCCCCATGAAGTAGCGGTTCTTCAGCCACAGATCGGCCGGTTGGGCGGGAATGGCGCGCCAGTAAGTATTGCTCTCCGCCCGCCAGGGAGAAGTGAAGCGGCCGCGCGCCACCAGCACGAATTGCTTTTCCCCGGCCGGAACGTCCAGCGCAAAGCCCGCATCGGCATCGTTGCGCGGATAAAAATCGTAGGGGTTGTCGAAGGCGAAGTAATAGGCATCGCGCTGGCGGAACGTCACTTTGAAATCGCCATAGGCCGGATCGGGTTCGATGCGCGGCGGCCGGGTTTCCATTTCGCGCTGGCCGAGTGGCAGGTACTTGTAGCGGTAGAAATCCTCGCGCGCCCGATCCGCCTCGGGATGCCAGTTCCAGCCTTCGGTGACATCGTTGCGGCCCATGCGATAGACGAGGCGCTCACGGCCGGGGCCGCTGGCCTCGACTTCCCAGCGGTCCTCGGCGGGATCGTCCACGCGCAGGGAAAAGGTCTTGCCCGCCAGCCCGGCCAAAGCCGCTTCGGGCAGCGCCGCCAGTTGTCCATACGCGGCGACGTTGTCGTCAGCGCCGAGCAGCGCGCACGCCGAGCCGGCCGGAAAATCGGCGGCCCCGGCCAACGCGGGCAATGCCAGCAGCAGGACCAGGACGAGACGCGCGAACATCAGAAGGCCGGCTTTTCCTTGGCGTCCTTGAAGCGCTTCACGCCGATCATGATCTCCTGCTTCGCCTCGGCGGCATCGACCCAGCCCTCGACCTTGACGAACTTGCCCGGTTCGAGGTCCTTGTAGTGGGCGAAGAAATGGGAGATCGAATCGAGCACGATCTGCGGGAAATCGCGTGGCGACTCGATATCGCGATACATCGGCGTGAGCTTGTTGACCGGCACGGCCAGCAGCTTGGCGTCTTCGCCCGCCTCGTCGGTCATCTTGAGCATGCCGACCGGGCGGCAGCGCACCACCACGCCGGGCGGCAGGGCAAACTGCGAGACCACCAGCACATCGACCGGGTCGCCATCACCGGCAATGGTGTGCGGAATGTAGCCATAGTTGCAGGGATAGTGCATCGCCGTGGCCATGAAGCGGTCGACGAAGATCGCGCCGGAATCCTTGTCCACCTCGTATTTGATCGGATCGGAATGCATCGGTATTTCGATGACGACGTTGAAATCGTTCGGCAGATCCTTGCCGGAAGGGACATTGTTCAAGGCCACAAAAGACTCCTGCGCAAAAGGGGCAGATTATAACGGCCGGCAAGGCTCAAGCAGCCCTCATTCCGCCTCGAAGCCCGCATCATCGATGACCGCGCACAACGCTGCGCGGCTGACCAGCGCGGGATCGAATTCGACCGTCGCCTGACCGGGTGTCAGCACGACTTCCGCCTTTGCCACGCCGGGCAGTTCGCCCAGCACCTTGGTCACGCTGGCCACGCAACCGCCGCAGGACATGCCAGACACCTTGATCGTCGTTGTTTCCATGTTTATCTCTCCGCTTTCCAACGTTTCAACAGCAGCGAATTGCTCACCACCGACACCGAACTCATCGCCATCGCCGCGCCCGCCACCACGGGATTGAGGAAACCAAGGGCTGCGGCGGGGATGCCCAGCACATTGTAGATAAAGGCCCAGAACAGGTTCTGGCGGATCTTGGCGAGCGTCGCGCGCGACAGCGAGATCGCGTCGGCAACACCGTTCAGGTCGTCCTTCATCAGCGTCACATCCGCCGCCTGCATTGCCACGTCGGTTCCCGCGCCCATGGCGAAGGAGACATCGGCCGCCGCCAGCGCCGGCGCGTCGTTGATGCCGTCGCCGGCCATGCCGACGACCTTGCCGGCAGCTTTCAGCGCGGCGACATGCGCCGCCTTGTCGCCCGGCAGCACACCCGCTTCGAAACGCGTCACGCCGGCCTGACCCGCGATGGAAGCGGCCGTGGCAGCGTTGTCGCCGGTGAGCATCACCACCTCGACACCCATTTTTTTCAGGCGCGCGACCGCTCCAGTTGAAGTTTCGCGCAGCGGATCGGCTACGGCGATGACGCCGACCACGGCGTCGCCAATCGCCACGGCTACCTGACTGCCTGGCGCGTCATTCGCGGGTACGACAAGCCCCAGTTCCCTCAGCCAGGCGGGCGAACCGACGCGCACGACTTGCCCGTCCACACGGCCCGTCATGCCCTTGCCGGGTACGGCGCTGACGTCTTGCGGCGTTTCAAGCGGCAGGCCCCGGGCTTTCGCCTCGGCGACCAACGCGGCGGCAAGCGGATGTGTCGAGCCCTGTTCGAGGCTGGCGGCCATGCGCAATGCTTCGGCCGTCTCACCAGCGCCGACTTTCTGGATATGCGTGACAGTCGGCTTGCCTTGCGTCAGCGTGCCGGTCTTGTTGACCACCAGCACATTGATCTTTTCGGCCAGTTCCAGTGCCTGCGCGTTGCGGATGAGGATGCCGGCTCTTGCGCCCAGCCCGGTGCCGACCATGATCGCCGTCGGCGTCGCCAGCCCGAGCGCACAGGGACAGGCAATCACCAGCACGGCAACGGCATTCACCAGGGCCAGGGTAAAGTCGCCAGCCAGCCACCACCAAAGGATAAAGGTGACCAGCGCAATCGCCGTCACTACCGGCACGAAGATCGCGGCCACCTGGTCGGCGAGCCGCTGCACTGGCGCTTTTGATCCTTGGGCCTGCTCGACCAGCTGGATGATGCCGGCGAGCAGCGTATGCGCGCCCACGCCGGTGGCCTTGCAGCGCAAGAGGCCATCGCCATTGACTGTGGCGGCATAGACCGTATTGCCCGGCACCTTGGCCACCGGCAGGCTTTCGCCGGTCAGCATCGCTTCGTCGGCGCTGGAGTTGCCGGAGATCACTTCGCCATCGACCGGTACCGCTTCGCCCGGCCGCACCACGACGACATCACCGGGAATCAGGGTCGCGACAGCCACTTCGACCAACTGTCCATCGCGCTCGACATGTGCCCTCTGCGGTTGCAGCTTCATCAGCGACTCGATGGCCGCAGAAGTTTTCGCCTTGGCGCGTGCTTCGAGAATCTTGCCCATCAGGACGAGCGTGATGACGGTGGCCGAAGCCTCGAAATACACGTGCTGATGCAGATCGAAAAACAGCACCACGGTGCTGTACGCCCACGCCATTGTCGTCCCGAGCGCAACGAGTACATCCATGTTGCCGCTGCCACCGCGGATCGCATTCCAGCCGCCGACGTAGAAGCGCCAGCCGATCCAGAACTGCACCGGCGTCGCCAGCGCGAACTGCAACCAGCGAGGCAGCACATCGGCATGCACACCACCGCCCGCCGCGAACATGAAGGGCATCTGGGCGATCAGCGGCAGGGTCAGCACCAGCGCGATCCAGAAGCGTTTCAACTCGGCGCGATAGACGGCTTCCTTGCGCGCTTTCTCTTCGCCACGGGTATCGGCGGTCGAGGGTGTTGCCGTGAAGCCGGTCTTGACGATGGTGGCGATCAGCTTGGCGGCATCGGCGCGGGCGGGATCAAACCGGATATGCGCCCGTTCGGCCGCCAGATTCACCGCCGCCTCGACGCCGGGCAGCTTGTTGAGCTGGCGTTCGATGCGTCCCGAGCAGGCCGCGCAGGTCATGCCGCCGATAGCCAGCTCGACCGTCTCACAGGTTTCGTTCCGCTCTTCCGCTTCCATTGTTAGCCGCGCCAATAATTCAACAGGCCGATTATCCCGTAGGCCAGCACCAGAACACCAGAAACCACACGCGTCGCGCGGGCTTGGGCAAAACGGCGAAAGCGCGCGAGCAGCAACCCGGCCAGCAGCAGGTTGGGCAGGGTGCCCAGTCCGAAAGCGAGCATCAGTAACGCCCCCTTGGTTGCCGAGCCGCTCGCCAGCGCCGTGGTCAGCGCGCTATATACCAGGCCGCAGGGCAGCCAGCCCCACAGCAAGCCGAGCGGCAGTGCCTGCGCGATGCCGCGCACCGGCAGGAAGCGCCGCGTCAGCGGCTGGATGCGCTGCCAGAGCGCCTGCCCGCTACGTTCGACGGGTGCGAGTATTTGCGTCGCACCCAGCAGATAAAGACCCAGTGCGATCAGCATCAGGCTGGCGAACAGATAGAGGCCGTGCTGCAAGGGCATCAGGTTGCCGGCCGCCTGGCCGAGCAGGCCCGCGATCAGCCCGGCCAGCACATAGCTGGCGATGCGGCCGATGTTGTAGGCCAGATGCACCAGCACGGATGCACCGCCACCCTGCGGCGACTGGAGGCTGAGTGCGCCAACGATGCCGCCGCACATGCCGGCGCAGTGGCCGCCGCCGAGCAGACCGACAATGAAGAGCGCAAGCAGGCTGTTTTCAGGCATGGCAACCGGACATGGGAAATCGACGCCGTCCTGCCAGCGCCGAGTTTTATTGCGGGAAACTCAGATTACCTTTGAATACCGAACCCGTTCGCGGTCGGAACGCAGGTAGCGGTCGAACACCATCGCGATCACGCGCACGAGGATGCGACCACGCGACTCGACGGTGATCCACTGGTCGTCGATGGTCAGCAACCCGGCCTTGACCATCTCCGCGAGGTCGGCCAGTTCGGGAGCGAAGTAGGACTTGAAGTCGATCAGGTGGGCGATCTCGATGGATTCGATCGACAGCTCGAAATGGCACATGAGCGCCTGGATGATCGAGCGGCGCAGCAGGTCGTCGGCGGTGAGTTCGAGGCCGCGCATCACCGGTAGTTCGCCGCGATCGAGCGCATCGTAATACTCGTCGAGCGTGCGATAGTTCTGGCAGTAGGTCGGGCCGACCTTGCCGATCGCCGAAACGCCGAAGGCCAGCAGATCGGCTTCGGCATACGTCGAGTAACCCTGGAAGTTGCGGTGCAGGCGGCCCTGGCGCTGGGCAATGGCCAGCTCGTCGTCGGGCTTGGCGAAGTGGTCCATGCCAATGAAGACATAGCCCGCGTCGGTCAGTCGTCGGATGGCGAGCTGGACGATCTGCAACTTGGCGTCCGGGGTCGGCAATTCGTTCTCGTCGATGCGGCGTTGCGGCTTGGCCAGCCCCGGCAGGTGCGCGTAATTGTAGATCGACAGCCGGTCGGGCGAGAGCTTGATGATCTCGTCGAGGGTGTGGTTGAAGCTGATGACGTTCTGCTTCGGCAGACCGTAGATCAGGTTGACCGAGATGCCCTTGAAGCCGAATTCACGCGCCGACTCGATGACGAGTTGTGTTTCCTCGAGGCTCTGGATGCGATTCACCGCCTGCTGCACGCGCGGATCGAAATCCTGCACGCCGACGCTCATGCGGTTGAAACCAAGCTCGGCGAGCAGCTTGACGGTTTCGCGGTTGACCTTGCGCGGATCGACTTCGATGGAGTATTCGCCATCCGGCAGCAAACGGAAATGCTGTTGCGTCATCTCCATCAGATGGCGCATCTCGTCGTTTGAAAGGAAGGTTGGGGTGCCGCCGCCCCAGTGCAGCTGCACGACATCATGCGGGCCATCGAGCGCCGCCGCTTGCAGGGCCAGTTCCTTGCCCAGATATTTCAGATACTTGGCCGAGCGCCCATGATCTTTCGTAATAATCTTGTTGCAGGCGCAGTAATAGCAAATCGTGTTGCAGAACGGGATGTGAAAGTATAATGACAGCGCCCGGCCAATGCCGCCAATCGTGCGCCGCCCCAACCACGAACGATAGGCGACCGCATCGAAGGCCTCGACAAAACGGTCGGCCGTCGGGTAGGACGTGTAGCGCGGACCACTGACGTCGAATCGACGTATGATCTGCGGATCGAAAATCAGTTCTTGATAATGGCTCACGACTAAAGTGATCGAAATGATACGGACAACCGGCAACTCCCCCTACCGGATCAGGTTTGCAGGATGCAGCAAGCGCGGTAGCGTCACGTTGACACAGATCAAAGCTGCGCTTATTGCTCACGGAACCCGTTCATGCATGGCAAGCTAGCCCAGCTTTCCGTCCCGGCTGCACTGCGCGAAGCCTGTTCGCAATGCAACCTGCGCGAGCTGTGCCTGCCGATGGGACTGTCCGAACACGAACTCGGGCAACTCGACACGCTGGTGAATCTGCGCCGCCGCATCCTGCGTGGCCAGCACATCTATCGCTGCGGCGATTCTTTCGAGGCGATCTTCGCCATCAAGACCGGATTTTTCAAGACCGACGTGCTGCTCGAAGACGGTCGCGAGCAGGTAACCGGCTTCCAGATGGCCGGTGAAATCCTCGGCCTCGATGGCATCGGCACGGAAAAGCACACCTGTAACGCGGTAGCTCTGGAGGACAGCGAGGTCTGCCTGATTCCCTTCGCCGACCTCGAAAATTACTCGCGCGAAATCGGTGCGCTGCAACATCATTTTCACAAGGTGATGAGCCGCGAGATCGTACGCGACCATGGCGTGATGATGCTGCTCGGCATCATGCGTGCCGAGGAGCGGCTGGCCGCCTTCCTGCTCAACCTGTCACAGCGCTTCACCGCACGCGGCTATTCACCAACCGAGTTCAACCTGCGCATGACGCGCAACGAGATCGGCTCCTACCTCGGGCTGAAGCTCGAGACGGTAAGCCGCGCTTTCTCGCGCTTCCAGGATGAGGGGCTGATCACGGTGCACCAGAAGCACATCCAGATACTGGATGTCGCCGGACTGAAGAAGCTGCTGTCCGAGCGGCGGGCCTGATCAGGCCAGCATTCCTGCCGGATGCTTCGACAGCGCCACCGAAACGATCCAGCCAAAGGTCGCCACGGCAGCCAAGCCGGCCGCAACTCGCACCGCCGGCGGACGTCCCGCCCGCAGCGCCACCGCACCGAGCACAATGTAGGCGAGCAGACCAAAAAGTTTCGCCGTCAGCCAGCCTGTGACGAACGGATACTGGCCGACCAGCACGGTGAGCGCGATGCCCGCCGCCAGCAGGATGCTGTCGTTTACGTGCGGCACGATGCGCATCCAGCGCCGTTCCATCAGCGCCGATTTCTGCAGCAGCAGGATGCCGCGCAGGCAGAAGCCGGTGATGCTGAGGATCACGCAGGTGACGTGCAGATGCTTGACGGCAAGGTAGAACATCGGCTCAACGCTTCATGGTAAGGTGCGCCCCTCGGAAACAGAGCACATGACACAACAAAACGATCGCATCGACATCCCGGCACTCCTGACGCGCCTGCCGCTGTTTCAGGCATTGACGCCCGAACAGGTGGCCCATGTCGCGGAACACGCGCGGAGCAAGCGCCTGCCCAAGGGCGAAATGCTGTTTCAGAAGGGCGATATCGCACACGGGTTTTACGTGATCATCTTCGGGCAGGTGAAGCTGGCCTTCCCTTCCTCGAGCGGCAACGAAAAGGTCGTCGAGATTATCGGACCCAAGCAGAGTTTCGGCGAGGCGGCCATGTTCTCCGATCTCGCCTATCCCGTCTTTGCCCAAGCCATCGCCGATACGCTGTTGCTGCATGTCACCCGGGAGGTCATTTACACCCTGCTGGAAACCGATCCGTCCTTCGCCCGCCGCATGCTGGCCGGCCTCGCGATGCGCATGCACATGCTCGTACAGGACGTCGAGTCCTACACGCTGCGCTCCAGCGCCCAGCGCGTAATCGGCTATCTGCTGCAGCATTGCCCAAGCGATGGCAACTGCGAAGGCAGCATCGAGATCACCCTGCCGACCTCGAAACAGATCATCGCCTCGCGTCTCAACCTGACGCCGGAAACCATGTCGCGCATCCTGCATGATCTGGCGGAAGCCAAGCTGATCGACATGCGCGGCAAGCAGATCACCATCAACGACCTCATGCGGCTGCGCGAATACGATTTCTGAAGCGCCAATAAACACGCAGCGCCGCGACGAGATTCACCCCCAGCCAGCCGCAGCTCATGGCGAATGCCAAGCCGGCGGGACGGGCCAGCACGGGCAGCCAGACTGCAGCCAGCAGCAATACCAGTGCGACCAGATGTGCATAAAACTGCCGGCGCATCGCCTTCTCCGGAATCATCTGGTTCATCGTCGGCGGCAAGGCATGCAGCCCGCACAGATTCTGCAAGTGCAGCCAGTTGAGAAAGGGCACGATCTTGTACAGCATGCCGTTGATGGCCGAGACGAACACGCCGACCACCACGAGCAGGCCCAGCCAGACCGCCGCGCGCGGGTCGAGTTGCAATGCGGGCAACATGGCGAAAACCACCGCCGACAGGAGCACGCCAAGCAGGGACAACATCGCCGTGCGGAAAAACATCAGCGTGGTATCGCTCACCTTGCGGCGACGATGACTCTGCAAATGCAGGGTTTCCGCGGCAAAGATTCCGCTCAGGCCCAGTCCGCCAAGAAATAACGCCATGCGGTTGCCTCCGCCCAGGCCCAGCAGTTCCACGGACCAAAGCAACAGGACGGCCAGCATCACCAGCGGCAGGCTGCGCGCCAACCAGGCGGGATAGCTGGGTGTAAGCTGGAACATCGGCACCACAAAGTAGGAAACCCCGGCCAGCAGGATCAGCGCCCAGCCGCCCAAGCCCCAGGCAGCGTGTACATCGGTCAGCGTCAGCAGCGGCCAATTGGCCCCGCGAGCGATGCCTGTCGCCAACGTAACACCTAGCCCCATGGTCACCAGCAGACCAAGCACCGCCATCCGCAAAGCCACGATGGTCGGCCCACGGGCCGGGGTACGCCACAAGGCAAGACTGACCACTGCGCCGAAGCAACCCAGCGCCAGCACGAAGCCGTGTGCCGCCACCATGAACAAGATTGATTGCTGGCTCAGGAACGCCCAGACCAGCAGGACGGCAGCCGCGATCAGCAGCGGATGCACGACAGCCGCAACCAGCCGCGGTCGCCAGATATTGCCGCCCGCCGCCACGGGCACAAATTGCAGCAGCGCGCCGCACATCGCCTGCAGCAAGAAACCGACCACCAGCAGGTGGGTACCCGCGAGCGCCCCGGGGGTCCAGCGCGAGGCCAGCATTTCGCCGCCCTGAATGAACAGCAGCAGCCCCGCGGCAATGCCGAAGAGGGGCGCAGTCAGAAAAAACCGGAAAGGCACACCGATCGGCGGCGCCTGCTCGAAGGAGAGATCCGCGTGCATGTGGAAATCCGCCAGCCCGCTCAGGCCTGGCGAATGCGAATTTCGTGCGTGCCGTCCTCGCGGGTAGCTTCCTGCCAGACATAACCGTTGTTGCGCAGGACGTTGAAGAGGGGAACCGGGTGGCAATACACCAGCAGCAGCAACTCGTCGTTCGCACCCAGTTCATCAAGGGCGGCAAGGGTCTTTTCCAGCGGCTCCGGCGGCTGCATATCGCGACCGTCGATAATGAGATACGGAGTCGGGGGCTTTACTGCATCGTCAGGCATGAGGCATTCAGCTTTTCGTGAATAACGGGCGCCAGGACATCGACTTGCGCCGCAAGACCGCGATCGCACATCGGGTACAACATGTTTTCTTCCTTCATGTTGTGCTGCTGCATGAAGATGAGCAGGGTTTCGGCCGCACCAGCAAAGGTATCGCGTTCCTGTTTGCCGAGCGCGGCATTCATCTGCTCGAACAATTCCCGCATCTGGGCGTGTTCGAAACGCATCATTCGCGTCGGCCCCATCGTCATCCCCGTGGCCGCCTCGAAAGCAGGAAACAATACCTCCTCCTCGGTACGGAAATGCGTTTCCATTTCGGCGAGGAAAGCCGCCAGCAGACTTCCGGCATTTACCCAATCCCTGGCGGCAACCGCAGCCTCAGCTTCGACAAACAGGCTGTCGCAATGCTTGTGGTGATGGCGAAACGGTTCGGTCAGGTCAGTCATGGATTGGGAGGCAAAATGCGCGATGGCACATTCTCTTCCCGCCGCAAGCGGGAAACCTTGATGCGCATCAAACTGCCGAATACATCATCCCGCGGCGGCGCAAACCTTCGGTAACGCGATCGTATTACCCGCGCTGTAACGATAGTCGTTGAAGATGTGCTCCGCTGTGAGGAGTGCATAGCTGCCGTCGGGAAGCACGCACGAGGTGTCCTTGAGCCGGTAGGTGTAATGGCCGCAGGTCCATAGGTCGAAGTTGCGCATCTGCGTGCACAGGCAGGTCTTGTCCCATACCTTGATCTTCTTGGCGCCAGGATGGGCCGTTACTTCGCGGTTGTAGGCATCAATGTATTGGCAGCGACCGTTGGCGTCGAGGATGTACCCGTAGGCCTCGCAGTTGGGGCGGATGCCGTCGCCGATGGCCGGGCTGTTCTTCAGCATGCGCATCGGATAGCCGGTCGGCGAAATGCCATTGACCTCGATATCGTCTTCGTCGGCCTTGAAGTATTCCTGCTTGATGTCGTCTGGCAGGCCGCATTCCCTGGACACGGTAAACCGGGTGGCCACCTGCACCGCCGCCGCGCCGCTGTCAAGGAAGGCGGCGGCATCGCCACCGGTGAAAATCCCGCCAGCGGGAATCAGCGGAATGTCGAGCTTCTCGGCGGTCAGCCAGGCACGGATCTCGGCAACGATAGTCACCAGGTCGTATTGCGCCCAGTCCATGCCGAAACCGAGGTGTCCGCCCGCAAGCGGGCCCTCGATGACGATGTAGTCGGGCAGGCGGTTGGTGCGCGCAGTCTTCTTGATGAAGAGTTGCAGGGCGCGCAGCGAGGAAACGATGATGCCCAGCTGGGCATCGCGGAACCGCGGATGATCTTCCATCAGGGCAAACGAGCCAAGATGCAGGCCGGCCGCCAGCGTGATGCCGTCAATGCCGGCATCGAGCGCGGAACGCAGCCGCACGCGCAGCGTCTCCTTGGGCGCGTTCATCGTCAGCTTTTCCATGCAGTTGATGAAGATCAGCCCGCTGCCGCGCTTGGCCTCCATGGTGTTGCCGACATGCAGTTGCGTGGCTTCGGCCAGGCGGGCGAGATCGAACTGCACGTCCGATTTGTCGTCGTTGGCGACGTTGTACTTGTACTGCTTGAGCTTGTCCTTGACGTACTTGGTGTTGTAGCGCCGGTCGGCCACCGTTGGCACCATCGCGTCGGAGATGTGGCCGACGCCACCCAGTCGCGCCGCTTCGAGCGCCAGTTCGGCCGTCGAGATATCCACTCCCATGCCGCCGATGACGATGGGCACCAGTTCATGCTTGCCCAAGCGCAGGCGATAATCATCCAAGCATTTCATATATCGCAATCCATGCCACGACCGAGGGCATGCCTCTCACCCTCGTTTTGTATGGCCCAAGTTATAGGCTGCCATGATAGCCGATGCCGTTGGTGCCGTCCCGCCGACGCAGACTATTTTGGCGCCGTCCCGCCAGCGCCGACTTTTTCCGGAGGCGTCCCGCCGGCACCTGTGCTTCTTATTCGAGCACGTAAGTACCTGGCGCATCGGCAAGCGCCGGATAAGCCTTGTTGGACAGTGCTGGTGGTTTGGCCAGTTCGCCCGCTTGCGGCTTGAGCCAGCGCATCCAGTCCTCCCACCAGCTGCCGGCATGGTGTGCGGCACGTTCCTGCCACTCCTCGGCGCTATCGTGACGCTCGGCATCGGCCACCCAGTATTCGCGCTTGGGCGGATTCACGACTGGGTTGACGATGCCCAGAATGTGCCCCGAACTCGAGAGCACATAGCGCTTGGGCCCTGCCACCTGGTTGTTGAGGCGGAACGTCTGTTTCCATGGCGCGATATGGTCGTCCGCCGCCGCCACGGCATATACCGGCTGAACGATGCGGGACAAATCGATCGGCTGACCGGCGACTTCCAGCGCATCCTTCTTGACCAGCTGGTTGTCCAGGTAGAGGTTGCGCAGGTACCAGGTATGCATCTTCGCCGGCATGCGTGTCGCGTCCATGTTCCAGAACAGCACGTCGAAGGGGGGGGGTACCTCGCCATACAGATAGCCTTGCACGACGTAATTCCAGATCAGGCTGTTCGAGCGCAGCAGGCGGAAGGCGGCGGCCATCTCCTTGCCATCGAGGTAGCCTTTCTCCTGCATCTTGCGTGCCAGATACTGGTAACTGCCTTCGTCGAGGAAAACCTCGATGTCGCCTGGTTTGTGGAAGTCGACCAGGGAGGTGAAGAAGGTGGCGCTGGCGACCGGGACATCCTGGGGTGCATAGCGGCGATTCGCCCAGGCCAGATAGATGGCCAGCGCCGTGCCGCCGATACAATAGCCCGCGACATGCACCTTGGCACTTTTTGAGATGCTGCGCACCGCCGCGATAGCCGCATCGATGCCTTCGGTCAGGTATTCGTCGAACCCCACCCCGGCCATTGCCGCATCCGGATTCTTCCAGCTCGTGATGTAAACATCGAAACCCTGGCCGAGCAGGAAACGGATCATGCTCTTTCGTGGCACCAGATCGAGGATGTAGAACTTGTTGATCCACGGCGTGACGATCAGAAGCGGCGTACGGTAGGTTTGCGCCACCGTCGGAGCGTAATGGAGCACTTCCACCAGGCGGGTTTGCAGCACCACCTTGCCCGGTGTGGCGGCAAGACTCACCCCGACCTTGAAGTCTTCCGGCCGCGACATGCGGATGTCGCCTGCCTGCATGTCGTCGACGAAATTGCGCATGCCGCGCAGCAGGCTTTCGCCGTTGGTCTCGACGGCCTTCTGCATCGCCACCGGATTGGTCAGCAGGAAGTTTGTCGGCGCCATGGCATTGAGCCAGTTGCGCCACCAGAAAGCCGCACGCCGACGATCCCGGTTCGGCAGGCCGGGGGTCTGATAGAGCATGCTCTGAATATGGTGGGTGAAGGTCAGATACCACTCCTTCGTCAAGTCCCACGTCGCCGATTCCGTCCAGACCGGATCTGCAAACCGGGTGTCGTCGGGATTTGGTTCTTCGACATCCCGGCTCGGCAGTCCGAACATGCGCTGCCATGAGTACCACTGCAGTTCCAGCATGCGCGCAGAAAACTCTCCAGTTGCCTCGGCCAGCTCCTGCGGGTGGGTTGCCCAGGCCAGCTGGGCATTCATCAGTGGCATGAAGACACCCAGCGGGTCGAGATTGACCTGCGCAGACTCGCGCATCGCGCGAAAAGTCCGTTGCGGTGTGGCGGCCATCGTGTTCTTGCTCGTTGCCATGATCCGCTCCTAAGGGAATGCGCTATGATTCTGACAAGATCAGCAGACAGCGTATTGACTTGTGTCAATCCGTCCTATGGGTAACGGAAAGGGGAAGTCAGCATGTTCAAGCACATTCTCGTACCGACCGACGGTTCGCAACTCTCGCAGGAAACCGTCAAACGCGCCATCGGATTTGCCAGTGAAACCGGGGCGTCCATTACCTTCTTTTACGCCAAGCCGGAATATCCGGTTGCCTTTTACGGTGAAGGCGCATTGATCGATCCGACGACACCGGAAAAATTTGCCAAGATGGCTGAACAGCAGGCCCATGAAATTCTCGGTGCCTGCGAAAAGCTTGCCGGCACGGCAAAGGTCACCTGCAACTCGACGACCAAGACCAGCGACATTCCTTACGAGGCCATCATCGCCGCAGCCGATACCTCAGGTTGCGATCTCATTTTCATGGCATCGCACGGGCGGCGCGGCTTCGGCGGACTGTTGCTCGGCTCCGAAACACAGAAAGTGCTGACGCACTCCAAAGTTCCCGTTCTGGTCTATCGCTAAGAACTGGTCATGCTCAACCGCGCTCTTGCCATCATTCACGACGAGCACCGCTCGCTCGGTGCGGTGTTGCACGGCCTGCATTTCCTGGTCAGGGCAATGCAGGAAAAAGGCATAGCGCCGGATTTCAAGCTGATGTGGGCAATGATCTATTACATGGATGCGTTTTCGGAGCGGCTACACAACCCGCGCGAAGAAACCTATCTTTTCGCCCGCCTGAAGATGCGGACTCACGAGGCCGACGAAGTCATCGCTACGCTCGAGCAACAGCATGCGGAAAGCACAGAGCACCTGCGCCAGTTGGAGCAGACACTCGGCCAACTCGAAGCCGGCGTGCCGGACAGCCTGGCGCCATTTGCGCAAGCCGTCGAAAAAATCATCGAGGAAGCCAGGAAACACATGATCCTCGAAGAAAAGACCGTCATTCCGTTGGCGAAAAAATACCTGACGGCGGAAGACTGGATCGGCATAGCCGAAGCCTTCGGCGAACACGGTGATCCCCGCTTCGGCGCCAAGCCAGATCACGAGTTTCGTGATTTATTCTCGCGTATCGTCAATCTCGCCCCACCGCCGATCGGCGTAGGGCCTGCCCTCGAATAAACCGGTCGAGCCGAGAACAATAAGGCGGGAGTTGCCATCATGTATGGCAACCTCCGCCATGAGCGGTTGCTGGCGCCTTATTTTTTAGCCGCGTTCTTCGCGTCTTCTTCCATGTGCTTCTTTGCGTATTTGTAGATGAAGATGACAAAAAAAGTTGCAAAGCCAATGGTGAACACGCTCAGCAGACCAATATCCGTGCCGAACAACAGTTTCAAAGCATCCATGACATTTTCTCCCCTGGTTGAAAAAAACCTTTCGATCAGCGGCTGACACCCGCATCACCGCCGATCACCACATCGCCGGTAGCGGGAAGCATCACGCTACCCATTACACGCCAGGTTCTGGCTTCGTCCTCCACCAGTACCAGCCAATGACCGGAAGCCGGCAGATTCAGCTTCCCGACATAAGCATCCCCCGTTTTCCTGAGCAGGCTTTTCTGGTCGATGCCGGCGCGCGTGGGATGTGAAAGCGTCACCCTCAGCGCGGCGGGAAGGCTTGACGTTTGCGCACTTAGTTGAATGCTGATTTGCTCGTCCGTCAGGCGCATCCTGGCAGCAATGCCGAGCTCTTCGGCGCGCTTGCTACGCGTCAGGGTTTCCCCCGCTATCAGGCCCTCCTTGTAATAATCCTCCGTCACCAGCCCATCGTTGCTCTTGACCGCGATCCATGCCGATACCAGCGAAGCGATGACGACGATAAACGGGCCCGACATCAGGAGCCATGGCCAGGGCTCGCGATACCAGGGTTTTACGGATTGATTTGCAGAAGATGTCATTTTGGGTTCTCTCTCTCAGGGCATCAGGAACGTGGCTTTCTCATGCACAGCCATCGTTTCGTTGCCTTCTGCCTTAACGTCAAAATAAATCGTGTGCGACCCCTGCTTGGCAGATTCCAGCGGCACCCGCACGGCAAGCAAGAAGCTCTTGGCCGCGGCCGGCGCGACCTCGAGTTGGCTCTCGCCTTCCAGCTTGATGCCATCCAGGCCGGTCACAGCCACGGCATAGCGATGCGCGGTCTCGGACACGTTCATTACCTGCAATCGGTAAACATTCTCGATCAGTCCACCTTCGGCTTCGCGGGCGAGAATTGCCCGGTCGCGAATCACGTTGACCCGCAAATCCGGCTTGTTCGCGATGCCCCAGACCAGGGCCAGAGAAATGCCAATCAGTATGGCGGTATAGATGATGATGCGGGGTCGTATGATGTGGCCGATAATTTCCTTGCGGCCCCAGTGCTTCTCCAGGGCATTCTCCGTGGTGTAGCGAATCAATCCCCTGGGGTAATTCATCTTGTCCATGACGTCGTCGCAGGCGTCGATGCAGGCCGCACAGCCAATACACTCGTATTGCAGGCCGTTGCGGATATCGATACCCGTCGGACAGACTTGCACGCAGATGTCGCAATCAACACAGTCGCCCCGGCCAACGCTGCGCGGATCAATGCCCTTCTTGCGCTGACCGCGCGGTTCGCCCCGCTCGGGATCGTAGGTAATGACCAGTGTGTCCGGATCGAACATCACGCTCTGAAAACGTGCATAGGGACACATGTAGAGACAGACCTGTTCGCGCATGATGCCGGCAAACAGATAGGTCATGAAGCCGTAGAAAAATATCCAGAAAGTTTCCCAGGGGCCCAGATTCCATGACCAGAACTCGCCCCACAGATCGTGAATCGGTGTGAAGTAGCCGACCAGGGTAAATCCCGTCCACAGTGCCAGCAGGCCCCACGCACCGAACTTCATTGCCCTGAGTCGCAGTTTGCGAGCATCCGTCGGGGCTTTGTCGAGCTTGATGCGCGCGCTGCGTTCGCCCTCGATTATTTTCTCAATCCAGAGAAAGATTTCGGTATAGACGGTTTGTGGGCAGGCATAGCCGCACCACAGACGCCCCGCTACGGCGGTAAACAGGAACAATGCGTAGGCAGCGATGATCAGAATGATGGCCAGGAAAATGACATCCTGCGGCCAGAGCACCAGCCCGAAGATGTAGAACTTGCGGTTGACGATGTCGAGCAACACGGCCTGGCGGTCGTTCCATGGCAACCATGGCAGCCCGTAGTAAAGCAACTGGGTAAACCAGACCAGCACCCAACGCCAGCTGGCAAACAGTCCCTGCACCGAACGCGGGTGAATTTTCTTGCGCGACTTGTAGAGGGACCCGCCGTCTGCTGCAGGGGTAGCAGCCACGTTTTCGTGTGATTTCTGGTTCATGGCATCAATATCTCAAGGGTAAGGAAAAGCAACTGCTACAACGAATTGCTGCGATCATCTTGCGGGCAATCCCCTGAAATCACCCGATGCCTACCTGTCCGCTATCGCTTTCGCGATACCCCTTCCGGACGGCAAACTCTCCCGGTCGAGTACCGGCCGGGAGATATTCAGCCAATGCTTAGGGTGCGGCGGGCTTCTCTCCACCACCCAAGCCCCAGACATAAGCAGTCAGCAGGTGCACCTTGGCTTCGCCGAGGAACTCGCCGAAGGCCGGCATCTGGTTTTGGCGACCCTTGGTCACCGTTTCGATCATGGTCTCTTCACGTGAGCCATACAACCAGATCTTGTCGGTCAGGTTCGGGTAGCCAGCCGCCTGCATGCCCTTTGCATCTGCACCGTGACACGCGGCGCAAGCTTGCGGGAAAAGTTCCTGACCACGTTGGATGCGGACAGAATCCGCTGACAGGCCAGAGAGCGAACGCACATAGTGCACGACATCCTTGACTTGCTCCGCATCCATGTCGGGCTTGGTGCCTTTCGGCGTCATGATGCCCATGCGGCCCGCGACGATCGTTTCCTTGATCTTCTCGGGCGTGCCGCCCCACAGCCAATCGCCGTCCTTCAAGTTGGGGAAGCTGGGCTGGCCACCGGCGTCGCCACCATGACACTGCGCGCAGTAGGTCTGGAACAGGCGTGCGCCCATTTCCTTGGCCTCAGGATTGGCTGCCACTGTCATGACATCCAGCTTGAGGAACTGGTTGAACTTCGGACCATAGGTCTGTTCAGCGGCTTTCATTTCGGCGTCGTACTGACCGCGCATCGTCCAGCCAAAGCTGCCGGTATTGCTACCAAGGCCAGGATACAGCGCCAGATAGACGATTGAGAAAACCACGGTGAGATAAAACATCCAGCGCCACCAGTTGGGTAGTGGGTTGCTGTACTCTTCCAGCGTCTCGTCCCAGACATGCCCGGTCACTTCACCCGGCTTGTGGTTCGCCGCACCTTGCATCCAGAGAAACACCGCACAGCCGATAACGCTGACTGCAACGATCACGACCACGAAGAGGTTCCAGAAACCGACGAGGTCACCCGTGTTATTGAAATTCATGGCAAATCCCTTTCAGTTGAGCTTGCGCCCTGAACTGTCCTTTGACCCAGCTGGCTCTTCCTCGTCGAGCGCCAGATTGGCTGCTGCGTCGAAGGAGGCTTTCTGTTTGCTGGAAAAGGCCCACCACACGATACCGATAAACGTGACGAATGCCAGTACCGTGAAGAGGGAGCGCAGGTCGTTGATATCCATCTGGGCTTAACGCGTCTGCTTGAGCGCCAGACCCATGCCTTGCAGATAGGCGATGACGGCCTCGACTTCGGTCTTGCCTTCGAGCGCGTTGGACGCCTCGGCAATTTCCTGGTCGGTATAAGGCACGCCTACCTTGCGCAGGGCAGACATCTTGGCACCGATGTGTGGATCCTTGAGCGGACGATCCAGCCAGGAATACGCCGGCATGTTCGACTCGGGCACGACGTCGCGCGGATTCAACAGGTGGATCTTGTGCCACTGGTCGGAATAACGCCCGCCCACACGATGCAAGTCGGGACCGGTACGCTTGGAACCCCACTGGAACGGGTGGTCATAGACGTACTCACCCGCCACCGAGTAGTGGCCATAGCGCTCGGTTTCGGCGCGGAAGGGACGAATCATCTGCGAGTGGCAGTTGTAGCAGCCTTCGCGAATGTAGATGTCCCGACCGGACAGGCGCAGCGCGTCGTAGGGCTTGACCAGTTCATTCACCGGGGTCGTCATGGACTTCTGGAAGAACAGCGGAACAATCTCCAGCAGTCCCCCGATGCTCACGAAGAAGGTGATCAGAACGATCATCAGCGTGTTGCTGGTTTCGATTTTCTCATGCGTCAACATGATTTGTTATCTCCCTTGCGATCAGTGAGCATGCGCCGGCGCGAGCACCGGTGCATTATCGACCGCCTTGCCGCTGGCGATGGTCTTGAACATGTTGTAGGCCATGAGAATCATGCCGGTCAGGAACAGCGTACCGCCGACGACGCGAATGGTCCAGAACGGATAAGAGGCCTTGACCGACTCGACGAAGGAATAAGTCAGCGTGCCATCAGCGTTGGTAGCACGCCACATCAGGCCCTGCATCACGCCGGAAATCCACAGCGCGGCGATGTAGAGCACGGTGCCGAGCGTGGCCAGCCAGAAATGCACGTTGATCAGCTTGGTCGAGTACATTTCGGCACGACCGAACAGGCGCGGGATCAGGTAGTACATCGAACCGATCGACACCATGCCAACCCAGCCCAGTGCGCCGGAATGCACGTGACCCACCGTCCAGTCGGTGTAATGCGACAACGCATTCACCGTCTTGATCGCCATCATCGGGCCTTCGAAGGTTGACATGCCGTAGAAGGACAGCGAGGTGATCAGGAACTTCAGGATCGGATCGTCGCGCAGCTTGTGCCAGGCACCCGACAACGTCATGATGCCGTTGATCATGCCGCCCCAACTGGGCGCCAGCAGAATCAGCGAGAACACCATGCCGACCGACTGCGTCCAGTCTGGCAACGCGGTGTAATGCAGGTGGTGCGGACCGGCCCACATGTAAGTGAAGATCAGCGCCCAGAAGTGCACCACCGACAGGCGGTACGAGTACACCGGACGACCGGCCTGCTTCGGCACGAAGTAGTACATCATGCCCAGGAAGGCGGCCGTCAGGAAGAACCCCACGGCGTTATGGCCGTACCACCACTGCACCATCGCGTCCTGCACGCCGGCATAGGCCGAGTAGGACTTGGGTGTCAGGATGCCGGCCTCGAAGACCGGGATCTCGGCGCTATTGAAGATGTGCAGCAGTGCCACGGCGATGATGAAGGCACCGTAGAACCAGTTGGCAACGTAGATGTGCGGCGTCTTGCGTTTGCCGATCGTGCCGAAGAAGACGATGGCGTAGGCGACCCAGACCACGGTGATCAGGATATCGATCGGCCATTCGAGCTCGGCGTATTCCTTGGCCGAGGTGTAACCCAGCGGAAGGGAAAGCGCGGCCAATACGATGACCACCTGCCAGCCCCAGAAAGTGAAAGCTGCCAGTCCGGGCGCGAACAAGGTAGTGTGGCAGGTGCGCTGCACCACGTAATAAGAGGTGGCAAACAGTGCGCAGCCCCCGAACGCGAAAATTACCGCGTTGGTGTGAAGCGGCCGCAGCCTCCCGTATGACAGCCATTCAACGACGTTCAGTTGTGGCCAGACCAGTTGGCTGGCGATAATGACGCCAACCAGCATGCCGACGATGCCCCAGATTACGGTCATCACGGTGAACTGGCGCACGACTTTGTAGTTGTAAGTCGCTTGCGATTGCATGATGGTTTTCACCTCTCTCATAAATAAAACAAACCGGTTCCTCCGACGAATTAATTCCCCTCAGAGGATCGGGGCGAAGGATACTGCACAATAGTTGCGACGAATTGACTTAGGTCAACTTTTTCAAAATACAATAATACTAATGTGGTTATTAGACAACTTATGAATTGGGATCAAGGGCAAAAAAAAGGGTGCGCGAAAACGCGCACCCCCAACCCCAACAGAGAGACTTACTGATGGAACGACTCGTTTACTGACCTGAATGCAGGCAAGAAGCGATCCGAACCAAACGGAGCGCAGTATGGCGGCAGCAGGCTTCAAGGGCTTTGATCTGGGTCAATAGATGCGCGCTTACCAAGCTGCGTGCCTGTTTTTTCCGGCGCATCGCCCACTGGGGCATCCATCGGGCGATCGTCATCCATCAATATCCGGTAGGCGGGACCTTCCATATCTTCCATCTGGCCACTTTTCAGCGACCACCAGAAAATCACGCCGATCACAAAGACCAGCACGATGGAAACAGGGATCAGAAGATAAAGGCTTTCCATTGTCAGTGTCTGCCTGCAACGGATTTCTGCAGGCGCAGCGCGTTCAATACGACGAGCAAGGAACTGGCCGACATCCCGATACCGGCCATCCAGGGCGTTACCCAGCCTGCCATGGCTAACGGAATTGCCACCACATTATAGGAAAACGCCCAGACCAGGTTCTGGCGGATGATGGCAAGCGTCCGGCGCGCCAGCGCAACCCCGTTCGCCAGATGACGCAGGTCGTTCGACAGCAACACCACATCGGCCTGCCCGCGCGCCAGGTCGGTGCCGCCGCCCATTGCCACCGACACATGCGCCTGCGCCAGCACGGGTGCGTCGTTCACGCCGTCGCCGACCATCGCCGCCGTTTCACCGCGCGCCTGCACCTCGCGCAGGAAAGCATGCTTGCCCTCCGGCGTCATGCCACCATGATGCTCTTCGACGCCCAGTACCGCCGCCACCGCCGCCACGGTCTGCGGCGCGTCGCCCGAAAGAATCGTCAGCATTGCGCCACGCTCCCGCATGCGCCCGAGCGCCTCGGCTGCGCCCGGTCGCAGGGTGTCGGCGATGCGGAACCAGGCCAGCCATCCCGTCGTATCGCCCAGCGCCACCACCGTATCGCCTGCGGCGAGCCAGGCGACCATCACCGCTGGCAGCGCTGCGCCGTGCAATGCGGCGACGAAGGTCGGCACACCGATGCGCAGTGGCGTGCCGTCCGGGCGCCGCGCCTCGATCCCCTGACCCGTCACCGCCTTGAGATGCGTGAGCGGTGCCGTCTCGCCAGCGCCGACTTTTTCGACGAGCGCATGGCCGAGCGGATGTTCCGAAGCCTGCTCCAGCGCCCGCACCAGCGCGAACACCTCCACTGCGTTGACACCCGCGTTGCAGCCAATATCCACAACCGCCGGTCGACCGACCGTCAGCGTGCCGGTCTTGTCGAAGATCCAGCGATTGGCCCGCGCCAGCGTCTCGATCGCGTGGCCGCGTGTGACCAGCACACCCTCGCGCGCCAGCGCGCCGGTCGCCACCGTCAATGCCGCCGGCGTCGCCAGCGAAAGCGCACACGGGCAACTCACCACCAGCACGGCGACAAACACCCACAGCGCCCGGTCGGGATCGACATTCAACCAGTACAAGCCCGCCGCCACCGCGAGGACCAGCAAGGCCCAGACGAAGCGCATGGCAATGCGGTCGGCCAGTTGCACCAGCTTGGGTTTCTCGGTGGCGGCCTGTTCCATCAGGCGCCGAATCGACGCCAGCCGGGTCGCCTCGCCCACGCGCGCGAGCCGCACCACCAGCGGGCTGCCCACATTCACGCTGCCGCCCGTCACGGCATCACCCAACTGCTTCGCCACCGGCCGGCTTTCGCCGGTCAGCAAGGACTCGTCGCTGCTGCTCTCGCCTTCGACCACCGCGCCGTCGCCGGGAATGACTTCGCCCGGTCGCACGCGCACACAGTCGCCCGCGACCAGATCGGCCACCGCCACGCGTTCGCCTTCACCTTGCGCAGGCCACTGCGGCAGGCGCTCGGCAAACGCCGGCAGCGCCTTCGCCAGTGCCTCGACGCCGCGCGCCGCCTTCTGCCGCGCCATCATCTCCAGATAGCGGCCGGTGAGCAGGAAGAACACAAACATCGTCACCGAATCGAAATACACCTCGCCTGCCGCCGTCAGCGTCGCCCAGACGCTCGCGAGGAAGGCGCAGCCCACGCCCAGCGCCACCGGCACATCCATGCCCACTCGCTTGAACCGCAAATCACGCCAGGCATTCCTGAAAAATGGCGCAGCCGAATAAAGGATGACCGGCAGGGTGAGGATCAGGCTGGCCCAGCGCAACAACTGGGCGATGTCGAGCGACATGTCGCCCCCCTCGCCCACATCCGCCAGGTACGCCGGCAGCGCGTACATCATCACCTGCATCATGCCGAAGCCGGCGACGAACAGGCGCCACTGCGCGGTACGGCGCTCCTTCTGCGCGAGTTGCTCCGAGCGCGTCACATCGTAGGGATGCGCCCGATAGCCGATCGCCCGGATCGCTTCGAGAATCGCCGACAGCTTCGTGACGTTCTCGTCCCAGCGCACCCGCGCGCGGCGCGTGGCGTAGTTGATGTCCACCGCCGTCACGCCCGGCTGCCGGGCGATATGCGACTCGTTGAGCCAGACACAGGCCGCGCAGGTGATGCCTTCGAGGATCAGCGCCGCCTCGCGCTCGTGCTCGCTCACCGGACGCACGAAATTCTTCTGCACCTCGGGATGGTCGAACAGGCCGAGTTCCTGCAGCGCCTGCGGAATCGCCTCGCGCGGCGATTCCGGCATGGCATCCCGATGCCGGTAGTAGTCGGTCAGCCCGTTGGCGACGATGGCCTGCGCCACGGCCAGACAACCGCCGCAGCACATTGCGCGCGGCTGGGCATCGATCTCGACAAAGAGATCGAGCCCCTGCGGTACCGGCAGGCCGCAGTGATAGCAATCGTGTTCGGTGACCAATGAATTATTTGGCTTGCATCCTGATGGCGCCGTCCAGACGGATCACTTCGCCATTCAGGTAAGGATTGCCGACGATCTGCCCGACCAGCGCGGCAAACTCGGCCGGCCGGCCCATGCGCGGGGGAAATGGCACCATCTTGCCCAGCGCATCGCGCACCTCGGGCGTCATGCCCGCCATCATCGGCGTCTCGAAGATGCCCGGCGCGATCGTCATCACGCGAATGCCCATGCGCGCCAGATCGCGCGCGATCGGCAGCGTCATGCCGACGATGCCGCCCTTCGAGGCCGCATAGGCCGCCTGGCCGATCTGGCCGTCGAAAGCCGACACCGAGGCGGTATTCACGATCACGCCGCGTTCGCCCTCGGCATTCGGCACGTTGCGGCCCATCGCGTCGGCCGCCAGGCGGATCATGTTGAAGGCACCGACCAGATTCACGTCGATAACGCGCTTGAAGCTCGCCAGCGTATGCGGGCCTTCCTTGCCCACCGTCTTTTCACCCATGACGATGCCGGCACAGCCCACCAGCCCATGCACGGCACCGAAAGATTCCAGCGCTGCCGCCACGCAGCCCATCGCGCTCGCCTCGTCCGCTACATTGGTTTCGACAAAGCGCACACTGGCACCCTGGGCGCCGAGTTCTGTGGCGAGCGTCGTCCCGCTCGCTACATTAATGTCGGCCACGACCACCTTGCCGCCCTGCGCCGCCAGCAAGCGCACCGCACCGGCACCCAGACCAGAGGCACCACCCGTGACGATGAAAACACTGTCCTTGATCTGCATGACACGCCTCCCGCTATGGTTTTCCGGCATTCTACAGGCGCGGCGGCATCCATCCCATCTGCCGGCAGCACCGCCCCGCCAAGGCCAACTTTTGATAGCATCTGCTCAATCATTCAGCACCGAGCCAGGAGCCATCCAGTGACCACCGTTCACATCGTCGCCATGTCTGTTGAAGAAAAACTGAAGCTGATGGAAACACTCTGGGACTCGCTGTGCATTCAATCGACCGGCGGCGTAGCGTCCCCCGCATGGCATGGCGAAGTGCTTGAGGAGCGCCTGCGCCGTCTCGCCAGCGGGGAAGAAACCATAGCGCCCTGGAAGGAAGCCAAGGAACGCATCCGCGCGCAAATCAAGGCAAACTGATGCAGATCAGGATCGCCCGTTCGGCGGAGATCGATCTGCTGGAAGGGTTTGTGTTTTCGAGGAACAACAGGCTGGCATCGGGGAGTACTTCATCGATAGCCTGTTCGCCGACATCGATGCGCTGGCACTGTTTGCGGGCATTCATCCCAAGCCGGACGGTCGGCTGCATCGCACGCTCGCCAAACGCTTCCCGTTCGCAATCTATTACGACGTGCAGGACGACTGCACCACCGTCGTGGCCGTACTTGATTGCCGCCAGAACCCCGCTTCGATCGCAGCGCGTGTGCAGCACCGCTGAGCGCCACCCCGTCAGCGCCGATTATTCAATGAGTTACAGGCTTCCAGCCGACTCGGTCACCCTGCTGCCGTTGCATAAACCCCACAGCGCCGCCCCAAAAACAGGGGCAAAACGCGAATCGCGCTGGCCGAGGCGGCGTCATCTGCGAAAATGTCGCCAGCTTCCAATCAAGGGAGTACCAGCAGTTTCAGTGGCCAACCACGTGGAGTCATTGAAACTGCAATCTTCAAACGTAAAGGAGATTTACTCATGCAAAAGAAAATTATCGCCCTGGCCGTCGCTGGCCTGGTATCCGGCGCCGCCTTCGCGCAGTCCAACGTCACCATCTACGGCATCGTGGATATGAGCTACATGCACACCAGCAGTTCCGACACTGGCGCTTTCAAGTCCCGCAGCGGCCTGGACAGCGGTTCGCAGTCCGGTTCCCGCCTCGGCTTCAAGGGCGAAGAAGCCCTGGGCGGCGGCAACAAGGTTGGTTTCCTGCTCGAGAACAGTATCGCTCCGGACACCGGCGCCGGCCCGACGATGGTTCGGCAGTCCTTCCTGTACGGCACTGGCGCTTGGGGTACCGTGGCCGCTGGCCGTCAATACACCCCGCAGTTCAACATGCTGGCCACCATCGACCCGTTCGCCGTGGGCACCTCTGGTGACGCATTTTATGGCCGCGGCGTGTATGTCGCTGGCACGCTTGCCAAGCCCGATACAATCCGCCTCGACAACCTGTTCGCCTATGTTTCCCCGAACTTTGGCGGCCTGACAGTCACCGCCGGCTACACAGCCGATGCCATCGGCAATGAAGCGGTTACAGCCTCTGGTGCCAATAGCACCAACATCAAGATCTGGGCGATCAATCCAGTCTATTCCAATGGCCCGATCTACGCTGCCCTGAACTACCACAAGGTCAAGCAGGACTCCAGCAGCCTTTCTAACGGAGTATGGGATCTGGGCGGTACTTACAACTTCGGCGTCGTGAAGCTCGCCGGTGTCTATGGCCAGAACAAGATCACCGCACCGACCGCGCTGGAAAGCAAAGTCAAGCAGTGGATGCTGGGCGCGACCGTTCCGGTCGGTGCTGCAGGCAACGTGCTGGTTTCGTATGCCAAGAACAAGATGACCGATCCCGCCGGCTTCGATGGCAAGGCCAGCAAGTGGGCATTGGGCTATACGCATGACCTGTCCAAGCGCACCAACCTGTACGCAGTGTATGCCAAGATCAGCACCAACGACGATGCAGAAGGCCTGTTCTCCGTCAACGGCGCGACCGATGCAACCACTGGTCTTAACACCAACGACTACACCAGCGCTTTCAACGTTGGCCTGCGTCACAAGTTCTAATTCCGGCCTAGCCTGAGTTAGTTGAAACGGCCGCCTTCGGGCGGCCGTTTTTATTTGTGCGGTTGAAAGTCGGCGCTGGCAGAGCTGCGCGCTCCTCTCCGTACCATTTCCTGCGGATTTGAAGTGCTAAACTTGCGACAAGGTTTGGGGAAGCGGATGAAATTCGAAATTGTCGGAGAAATCACCCATATTGAAACCATCGCCCAAGGAAATGGTATTCGCGATATAGCTCTGCTGAAAAGCCAACACGGACTTGGCAACTGGCGTAAAAAGAAGGGCATCGCAAATGTGAAGTTGCCGAATGGTGATGTTGTAGCGGCAGAAGTTCACTGGTATGAGGCACACGGTATTGGCAAGGTGAAGTTCAAGGTAAAGGAATGGCTATGAAGTTTGTTGTGTGTGTTTCACGCGAAAACTGCGGAGACTTTTCCACCGACGACCTCACGCTTGGCCGCGTTTACGAGGTCTTGGCTTCCGTTGACAGTCACGGCATGATCCGGGTAATCGACGATAGCGGTGAAGATTACCTCTATCCTGATGACTTGTTTGAGGCCATCGAGGTAAAGCAGCAGACTGCTTCCCGCCTACACGAACTATTGGCAGCCTGAATAATCGGGCTTCGCCTGAGTTAGTTAAAACGGCTGCCTTCGGGCGGCTGTTTGTATTTTGTGGTCCGGAAAAACTCGGCACTGGCGGGACGGCGGCAGAAATGGAAAAGGGTTTCCGGCATAACCGGAAACCCTTTTGTTTTCTTTGGTCGGGGCGGCGGGATTCGAACTCGCGACCCCTTGCACCCCATGCAAGTGCGCTACCAGGCTGCGCTACGCCCCGACTAGGCGCGGATTATAACGTAATCAAACCCGCAGCAGTTCAATGATGCCCAGCAATTCGGCGCGCAGCGAAAAGCCTTCGCTCTTCGGTGCAGCGGCGGGCGGTGCCGCCTTGACAGCCGGCTCGTCGAGCCGGTTGCGCGCGCCGCTGATGGTGAATCCTTCTTCGTAGAGCAACTGGCGGATGCGTCGCACCAGCAGCACTTCGTGATGCTGGTAATAGCGTCGGTTGCCGCGCCGCTTGACGGGCTTGAGCTGCGTGAATTCCTGCTCCCAGTAGCGCAGCACGTGGGGCTTGACGCCGCACAGCTCGCTGACTTCGCCGATGGTGAAGTAGCGCTTCGCCGGGATCGGCGGCAAGCTGGCGTGCGCGGTCTTATCCGGGCTGGAAGTTGTCATGCGCCGTCGCCTCGACGGTTGACTTCAATTTGTGGCTGGCGTGAAAGGTGACGACGCGACGCGCGGTGATCGGAATTTCTTCGCCGGTCTTGGGGTTGCGACCCGGCCGCTGCGGCTTGTCGCGCAGCTGGAAATTGCCGAAGCCGGACAGCTTGACGCTGTCGCCATTTTCGAGCGCGGTGCGCACTTCCTCGAAAAAGGCCTCGACCATGTCCTTGGCCTCGCGCTTATTTAGCCCGACCGTCTCGAACAGCATATCGGCGAGTTCCGCTTTCGTCATTGTCATCTTGTTATTTCCTCCCCTGACCTCGCACTCATTGGCGTAACCGGGCACCGAAATGCACTTGCGCCGCTGCCAGCAAGCTGGCCATCGCGGCGTCGGCATCGCTGTCCGCCAAAGTCTTGCGAGTATCTTGCATCGCGACGCGGAACGCAAGACTCTTGCTGTCCGCCGCGACTCCCTTGCCCTGATAAACGTCGAACAGTCGTATTTCTCGCACATAGTCGGGTGCAGCCGCACGCAGGGCTTCCTGCAGCGCGGCAACCTCACACTGCTGCGGCACGACCAGCGCAATGTCGCGCACCACGGCCGGAAAGCGCGAAGCTTCAGCATAAGCCGGCAGCGGCGTGGCCAGCAGCGGTACGAGGTCGATCTCGAATACCACGGCGGGATCGACCAGCTCGTATTGCTGCTTCCAGCGCGGATGAATTTCACCGACCACGCCAATCGCCACGCCATCAAGCAACACGCGCGCGCAGCGGCCCGGGTGCAAGGCCGGATGCCGGGTGCGCTCAAAGCGCAGGCTGCGCGGCGCGAACAGGGCGACCAGGTCGCCCTTGACGTCGTAGAAGTCGGCGACGCGCCGTGGTGCGCCCCACTGTTCCGGCAAAGCCGTGCCGGATGCCAGCGCGGCGACGCGCAGCGGCTGTCGGTAACCGGTGTCCGCGTTGCTATCCTGAGTGAAGCAGCGCCCCAGCTCGAAGACGCGCACGCGCTCGGTCTGGCGCTTGAGGTTGCCAGTCAGTGCGCCGACGAGGCCGCCGATCAGACTGCTGCGCATCACGCCCATCTGGCTGGCGATCGGGTTGGCGAGGCGGACCATTTGAATGGGGTCCTCGATTCCGGCGAAATCGGCTTCCCATTCCGCCGGCACAAAACTGTAATTCACCACTTCGTGATAACCCCGTTCGGCGAGCAGGCGACGCAACTGCATGGCGCTGCGGCCGGCTTCGGGCAGCGGCAGCATTTCGACACGCGCCGTCGGCGGTGGCGCGGGAATGTTGTCGTAGCCGTGCAGGCGCGCGAGTTCCTCGATCAGATCTTCTTCAATCGTTATGTCAAAGCGGTACGAAGGCGGCGTGACGGTCAACTTCATCTGCGCACCCTGACCTTCGCGTGTGTAGGCGAAGCCCAGGCCGGCGATCAGCTTTTCGATCTGCGCGTGACCCAGGTCGATACCGAGCACTTTCGTGGCGCGTGCCATGCGCAGGCACACCGGCGTGCGAGTCGGCAACTGTTCCGGCGCGACGGCCTCGACGACCGGGCCGGGCTGCCCGCCGCAGATGTCGATGATCAATTGTGTTGCGCGCTCGATGGCGCGGCGTTGCAATTCGAAATCGACGCCGCGCTCGTAGCGGTAAGAGGCATCGGACGAGAACCCCAGTGCGCGCGCCTTGCCGGCGATGGCGTCGGGTGCGAAGAAGGCGCTCTCCAGAAACAAATCGGTCGTCGTGTCGGCAATCCCCGAATGCTCGCCGCCCATGATGCCGGCCATCGCCAAGGCTTGGCTTCATCGGCGATCAGCGCAGTGTCGGCGGTCGGCGTGACGACCTGTTCGTTGAGCAACAGCAGTTGTTCGCCAGGATGTGGATAGCGCACATGGACCGCGCCGGCCAGTTGGGCGTCATCGAAGGCGTGCAGCGGCTGGCCGAGTTCGAGCATCACGTAATTGGTGACATCGACGAGTGCGGAAATGGCGCGCACGCCGCAACGCTCGATGCGCTGCTTCATCCAGTCGGGTGTCGGCGCTGCGGAATTCACACCGCGCACGATGCGGCCGCAGTAGCGCGGACAGGCAGCCGGCGCGTCGAGTACGACGCCACGGGTATCGGCAAGCACGGCGGGAACCGGCTCGATGGCGGGCAGTGTGAGCGGTGCGCCGGTCAGCGCCGCGACTTCGCGCGCGATGCCGACGAGCGACAGGCAGTCAGCACGGTTCGGCGTGAGTTTGAGCGTGATCAGCGTGTCATCGAGAGCAAGGTAGCTGCGGACGTTCTGGCCGATGGGTGCATCGGCCGGCAGGGGCAGCAGGCCGCCGTGATCCGCGGACAGCCCGAGTTCGCGCGCCGAACAGAGCATGCCGAAACTCTCGATGCCGCGCACCTTGGCTTTCTTGATTGCGATGCCCGGCAACTGCGCGCCGACCAGTGCGCAGGGTACGACCATGTCTTGCGCCACATTCGGCGCGCCGCAAACGATTTGCAGCACGCCGTGCTCGCCGGCATCGACTTTGCAGAGTTTCAGCTTGTCAGCATCGGGATGCTTCTCGGCCGACAGCACGCGCGCGATGACCACATTGGAAAAGTCGGCGCTGGCAGGACGGCGCTCCTCGACTTCGAGGCCGGCCATCGTCAGCAGATGGCACAGCTCGTCGGTCGAAAGCGGGGGATTGACGAGGGCGCGCAGCCAGGATTCGGAAAACTGCATGGTTATTGAAATTGCGAAAGGAAGCGCAAATCGCCGTCGAAGAACAGGCGCAGGTCGTTGATGCCATAACGCAGCATGGTCAGGCGATCCGGCCCCATGCCGAAGGCGAAGCCGGTGTACTTCTCGGGGTCGATGCCACCGCAGCGCAGCACGTTGGGATGCACCATGCCGCAGCCGGCAATTTCGAGCCAGCGGCCTTCCATCGGGCCGTGCATGAAGGCGACATCGATCTCCGCCGAGGGCTCGGTGAAAGGAAAAAACGAGGGGCGGAAGCGCACCTTGAGGTCATCGCTCTCGAAGAAGCGGCGCAGGAAATCCGCGACCACGCCCTTGAGATCGGCAAAGCTGACGTCCGTGCCGACCCACAGGCCTTCGACCTGATGGAACATCGGCGAATGCGTGGCGTCGGAATCGACGCGGTAGACGCGGCCAGGGCAGATGATGCGGATCTCGGGCATGACGTCGAGATGCTTGAACTTCTCGACATGGCTCAGCATGGAGCGAATCTGCACCGGGCTGGTGTGCGTGCGCAGCAGCACATCTTCGCGCACGCGGCCTGCGCCGTCGAGCAGGTAGAAGGTGTCGTGCATCGAACGCGCCGGATGGTTGGCGGGCGTGTTGAGCGCGGTGAAGTTATGCCAGTCGGTCTCGATCTCGGGGCCGTCGGCCACGTCGAAACCGATCGAGCGGAACAGTTGCTCGATGCGGTCGAGCGTGCGCATCACCGGATGGATGCTGCCACGCGCCTGGCCGCGTCCCGGCAGGGTGATATCGAGCGCCTCGGCGGCAAGTTGCGCTTCGAGTTGGGCGATCTTCAGCGCTTCACGCCGTCCCGCCAGCGCCGACTCGATGCGCGCCTTGGCCGAGTTGATCGCCGCGCCGGCGCCCTTGCGCTCTTCAGGCGGCAGTTTGCCCAGGCCCTTGAGCAGGGCGGTCAGCGACCCGTCCTTGCCCAGATAGACGGCCTTGACGTCTTCAAGTCGGGCAAGTTCGTCGGCGCGGGCAAAATCGACTATTGCCTGTGCGATGAGCTTTTCCAGGTCGTGCATGATCGGGTAGCGGGTGCAGAAAAAACCGGGGGAGACTTGAGAATCGAAGAGGCCGCCACAAACCGCGTGGCGACCTCCCCTGCGACTATGCCGAAATCAGGCTGAATCGGGGCCGATGAGTTGCGCCTTGGCCTGATTGGCGATCGCGGCGAAGGCCGGCTTGTCGAAGACGGCCAGATCGGCCAGCACCTTGCGATCGACTTCGATCGAGGCCTTCTTGAGGCCGTTCATCAAGGTGCTGTACTTCATGCCCAGTTCGCGGGACGCCGCATTGATACGGGCGATCCACAGGGCACGGAACTGACGCTTTCTTTGACGGCGGTCGCGATACTGGTACTGGCCCGCCTTCATCACCGCTTCTTTGGCGACGCGATAGACGTTATTACGCCGGCCGCGGAATCCCTTGGCCTGGACGAGAATCTTCTTGTGGCGCGCGCGCGCCGTTACACCGCGTTTTACTCTTGGCATGGCATCCGCTCCTTATCCGTTGGGCAGCATGGCGCGAACGGACTTGGCGTTCGATTCATGCACGGTATGTACGCCACGCAATTGGCGCTTACCCTTGGTGGTTTTCTTGGTGAGGATGTGGCGCTTGAACGCGCACGCACGCTTGATGCTGCCGGACCCGCGCACTCTGAAGCGCTTGGCGGCACCGCTCTTCGTCTTCATCTTCGGCATCGAAGATCTCCTTTTGACACGGTGCTGGGTGGCCCCCGATTCGGGAACGCTTCAACAACCCACAACCGCTTCTTGGTACTGCTTGGTACTGCTAAAACCCGTAAAAACCTACGCTTTCACCTGCTTCTTGGACGGCGCCAGCACCATCACCAGTTGCCGGCCTTCCATCTTGGGAAACTGCTCGACAACGGCCTGCTGATCCAGTTCGGTCCTGATCCGCTCCAGCACGCGCATGCCAATTTCCTGGTGGGCCATTTCGCGGCCGCGAAAGCGCAAGGTAATTTTCGCCTTGTCGCCTTCGCCCAAAAACTTGGTGACGTTGCGCATCTTGATCTGGTAGTCGTTCTCGTCCGTCCCCGGGCGAAACTTGATTTCCTTGACCTCAACGATCTTTTGCTTCTTCCTGGCCTCTGCCGCGCGTTTCGCTTCCTGATACTTGAACTTGCCGAAATCCATCAGGCGGCAGACGGGCGGTGCTGCTGTCGGCGCGATCTCGACCAGATCGACCGAGGCTTCCTCCGCCATTTGCAGCGCCTCGCGAATGGAAACTATGCCGAGCGGTTCGCCCTCCACCCCGACCAAACGAATTTCGGGGGCTGTTATCTCTTCGTTGACGCGCTGCTTCTTGTCCTGGGCGATGGTTCAAGTCTCCAATCAAATAAAAATCAGGCCGCCACGCCCTTGTTGCTGCGTTCCTGCAACAGGCGCTGAATCAATGCATCCTGGGACATTTGCCCGAGATCCTGATTGCCCCGGGCATCACGCGAATCACGCGAACGTACGGCGACCAACCCGCCTGCTTTTTCCTTTTCGCCGACAACGACGAGGTAAGGCCGCTTAAGCAGGCTATGTTCGCGGATTTTATAGTTAATCTTCTCGCTGCGCAAATCGCATTCGACGCGCAGACCGGCTTCCCGCAACTTTTTCGCCACATTTTCGGCATAGTCGGACTGCGCTTCGGAGATATTCAATACCACCACCTGCACCGGCGACAGCCAGAGCGGTAGCGCACCGGCATGGTTCTCGATGAGGATGCCGGCGAAGCGCTCGAGCGAACCAAACAGTGCCCGATGCAACATCACGGGTCGCTTGTGCGTGTTGTCGGCAGCCACATAGTGGATATCGAAGCGCTCCGGCAGGTTCATGTCGACTTGCAGCGTGCCGCACTGCCAGTCGCGGCCGATGGCGTCGCGCAGCACGAATTCCAGTTTCGGGCCATAGAAGGCGCCCTCGCCGGGAAACAGCTCATACCCGATGCCCATGTGATCGAGCGCATTGGACAACGCGCTTTCGAGCTTGTCCCATGTTTCATCGGAGCCGATGCGCTTTTCGGGCCGCGTGGACAGCTTGATGCGGACGTTGTCGAAACCGAAATCCTTGTAGATATCGAGGATCAGGGCCACCACATCCTTGCACTCCTGCTCCATCTGTTCCTCGGTGCAGAAGATGTGGGCGTCGTCCTGGGTGAAGTGGCGCACGCGCAGCAGGCCGTGCAGCGCACCGGACGGCTCGTAGCGATGCACCTTGCCGAACTCGGCCATGCGCAGCGGCAAATCGCGGTAACTCTTGATGCCTTGCTTGAAGAGGGCTACGCCGCCAGGGCAATTCATCGGCTTCAGCGCAAAGACGCGCTCGTCTTCGGTCTGCGTTGTGAACATGTGCTCTCGGTAGTTGAACCAGTGGCCGGAAAGCTCCCAGAGCGCACGATCCATGACATCGGGCGTATTCACCTCGACATAGCCGGCATCTTCCTGGCGCTGCCGCATGTAACCAATCAGATCGAGGAACAAACGCCAGCCGTGGGGATGCCAGAACACCGAACCCGGCGCCTCTTCCTGAAAGTGAAACAGGTCGAGTTGCTGCCCCAGCTTGCGATGGTCGCGTTTCTCGGCCTCTTCAAGCATATGCAGGTAGGCGTCGAGCTCTTCCTTCTTCGCCCATGCCGTGCCGTAAATCCGCTGGAGCATTTCGTTCTTCGCATCGCCGCGCCAGTAGGCGCCGGCCACCTTCATCAGCTTGAAGTGTTTGAGCTTCGCGGTGGAGGGCACGTGCGGGCCGCGGCAGAGGTCGACGAAGTCGCCCTCGCGATACAGGGACACATCCTGGTCGGCAGAATCGCGGCGATCAGTTCGGCCTTGTAATGCTCGCCAATCGACTTGAAGAACGCGACGGCCTGGTCACGTTGCCAGACTTCGCGCGTGACGGGGAAATCCTGCTTCGCCAGTTCGGCCATGCGTTTCTCGATGGCCAGCAGGTCTTCCGGCGTGAAGGGGCGCTTGTAGGCGAAATCGTAGTAGAAGCCGTTTTCGATCACCGGTCCGATGGTCACCTGCGCTTCCGGAAACAGTTCCTTGACGGCATAAGCCAGCAGGTGCGATGTGGAATGGCGGATGATCTCGACGCCCGCCGCATCCTTGTCGGTAATGATCGCGACACTGGCATCCTGTTCGATACGGAACGAGGTGTTGACAAGCTGACCATCGACATTGCCTGCCAGCGCGGCCTTGGCCAGTCCGGCGCCGATCGAGGCGGCGACCTCCGCCACCGTCAGCGGTTGCGGATACTCGCGTTGAGAACCATCAGGCAGCTTGATCACCGGCATCTTCAAGAACTCCAAAAAAACAGGGCGCCGGATCACTCAGGCGCCCTGCTCTACTATTCGTTGGCGGAGTGGACGGGACTCGAACCCGCGACCCCCGGCGTGACAGGCCGGTATTCTAACCAACTGAACTACCACTCCGCGTCGGCTTCGATAGATAAATCGAAGGCGCGGATTCTAACAGAATCCGCCAATTTTCCAAGCAGATTTTATAAAAGTCGGCGCTGGCGGGACGGCGGAATTCAAGCCTTTACCGGATGCTTGGCGAGTTTTCTTTGCAATGTGCGCCGATGCATCCTGAGCGCGCGGGCGGTCGAGGAGATGTTCCCTGCATGTTCGTGAAGCACGCGCTGGATGTGCTCCCATTCGAGCCGGCCGACGGAAAGCGGATCGCTGGGCGGTGCCGCTTCGCTATCCGGTTCGATGGCCTCCTGCGTTTCAAACGCGGCGACGATGGCCGCGACCTCGATCGGCTTGGCGAAGTATTGCATCGCCCCAAGCTTGATCGCCTCGACCGCCGTGGCGATGCTCGCATAGCCGGTCAGCACGACGATGCGGCAGTCCGGTGCAATGCCGAGCAAGGGCCGGATCAGGTTGAGGCCGGAACTGCTACCGAGATTGAGATCGAGCACCACGGCATCGGGTGGCGCAGCCTGCGCCGCGATCAGTGCCGCGTCGGCGTCAGCCGCGCTGCTCACGCGATAGCCACGCCGTGTCAGCGCACGTGACAGAACGGCATTGAAAGTGTCGTCGTCGTCGACCACCAGCACCGATTGCGTCATGCGGTCATGCCTCCATCGGGCCGCCCCAAGGGGCATGTGCCCCCGGTGGGGGGCAGTGAGTTGATTTTCCGAGCGTGGGGGGGCCATTTCCCCCAGCGGTAGTTCAATGGTTGCCACGCCGCCGCTGGCAACATTCTCAAGGCACAGCCGTCCGCCACTACGCTCAACGGCGGCGCGGGTCAGCCACAAGCCGATGCCATTGCCTTCTGCCACGGCCAACAGCGGCTCGGCGCCACAACGGCGCAGGATTTCGGGCGGGAATCCCGGGCCCCGGTCATGCACGGCGATAACAAGGTGGCGCGCATCCCAGTCAAGGACGACGCGCATGTCCTGCGGCGCGATTTTTGCCGCGTTGTTGAGCAAATTGACGATCGCCTGCTCGATGGCCGCCTCGACCATGATGCGCGGTGACTCGCCGGCGTTTGCGACTTCAAGCGCGCAGGTCGCGCTGGGCCAGAGGGTGTGCCAGCGGGCGAGCAGCCCTTCCAGCCAGTCGTTGGCCGCCAGCGCCTGGCGGGCGCGCTCGATGCCGGCCTTCTGTGTCAGCCCACCGACGATTTCCTTGCAGATGCCGATCTGCCGGCGCAGCAGGTCGAGATCGACGCGCGCATCGGCGGGCAAGCGTGCATCCTGTGCCAGTTCGCCGGCGAGTACGTTCATCGTGGCGAGCGGCGTACCCAGTTCGTGCGCAGCGCCGGCCGCCAACTGCCCCAGCGCGACGACCTGTGCATCGCGTAGCGCCTCTTCCCGGGCCACAACCAACTGCATGTCGCGCTCGCGCAGCGAGGCGGTCATACGCGTGATGAACCAGGCCAGCAAGGCGGCCGAGACGACAAAGGTCAGCCACATGCCTCCGAGGTGCAGGCGCGTCGCCCGTGCGACATCGGCAATGGGCAGCGGTAACGAGTAGAGCATCAGGAAGGAATACAGGGCAACAGCCAGTGCCGCAATACCGCCTACCCAACGGCCGGATAGCGAAAGCGCCGCTACCGCCACCGGCAACAGCATCAGTGAAACAAGCGGGTTGGTCGCACCACCACTCAAATACAGCAGCACGCCCATGGCGACAAGATCGACGGCGATCTGGCCGGCCAGGTCGCTTGCCGCGCAATCGCGATCGCCCGCCCACAACTGTACGACAAGGTTGAATACGGCCATCAGCAGCAGCAGCGCCAGCAGCGGCGCAAGTGGCAGGGGGATGTCGAGAAAAGTCGGCGCTGACAGGACGGCGAGCGTCAGTCCGCCGATCAGCCACCAACGCAAGATCACCACCCGGCGGCGGATGGTCGACAAGCGGTTGGCTGTGAAATTTTGCATGTGCGGATTATCCGATATCGACGGCGCAATCAGCGGAATGTACGTGCGGCAATCGGTCGCACCTGCGGCAAACGTGCAGTCGTTGGCCCTTACAGTTCGATCTGGGTTCCCAACTCCACCACACGGTTCGTCGGAATTTTGAAATAAGCGGTGGCCGCTTCCGCGTTGCGGAACATCAAGGTGAAGAGGTACTGCCGCCAGCGCGGCATGCAATCCACGCGGGCGCAGGGCACAATGGTTTCACGGCCCAGGAAGAACGAGGTTTCCATGGGTTCATACTTGAGGCCGCAAGGGGCGCACAAGGCCAAGGCCGCCGGTATGTCGGGCTCGTCCTTGAAGCCATAGCGCACCAGTACCTGGAAGAAACCTTCGGGCATCTTTTTGACCTCGACACGTTCGCACTCTGGCACATAGGGAACGTCTTCGCCGCGCACGTTGAGCAGCACCACCGTTTCGTGCAGCACCTTGTTGTGCAGCAAATTGTGCAGCATCGCCCGTGGCACGCCATCAGGATTGGGCGTCATGAAGATGCTCGTACCCTCGACACGATGCGGGCTGCCATAGGCCAGGCTCTTGATGAAAGCATCGAGCGGCATCGAATCCTGCTTGAGTTTCTCATAGAGGAGTGCGCGGCCACGCTTCCACGTCGCCAGCAAGGTGAAGATCGTCAGGCCGAGCAGCAGCGGGAACCAGCCGCCGTCGAGCACCTTGATGATATTGGCTGAAAAGAAGGCGATATCCACCAGGATGAAGGCAACGAGAAACAGCCCGGCCTTGGCCCAACTCCACTGCCACAGCGCACGCACCACGACGAAGGCCAGGATGGTATCGATCATCATCGTCATGGTCACGGCGATGCCATAGGCCGAAGCGAGGTTCGACGAGGTACGGAACATCAGCACCAGTGCCACGACCGCGATCAGCAACAACCAGTTGATGTTGGGAATATAGATTTGCCCCATCTCGTGTTCGGAGGTGAACTTGATCTGGAGGCGGGGGCAATACCCCAACTGGATCGCCTGCCGGGTCAGCGAATAGGCACCGGAGATCACCGCCTGCGAAGCGATCACCGTCGCGAACGTGGCCAGCGCGACCATCGGGTAAAGCAGGAACTCCGGCACCAGCAGGAAAAATGGGTTCCTGATTGCTGCAGGGTTGTCGAGGATCAGCGCCCCCTGGCCCAGATAGTTGAGGTAGAGCAGCGGAAACACATACCAGAGCCAGGCGCGCTTGATCGGCCGCCGACCAAAATGGCCCATGTCGGCATAGAGCGCCTCGCCGCCAGTGATCGCCAGCACTACCGCACCGAGGGCGAGAAACGCCAGCAGCGGATTGATACCGAAAAAGTGCAGGGCGTACCAGGGATTGATTGCCGTCAGCACGCTCGGATGGCTGGCGATATGCCAAACACCGAGCAGGCCCAGCGCGGCAAACCAGAACAGCATCACCGGGCCGAACAGGGCACCGATGCTGGCCGTGCCATTACGCTGGAAGACGAACAACGCAACCAGGATAGCGATGGAGATGGGCACTACATAGGGCTTGAAGGCGGGCGTCGCCACTTCGAGGCCTTCGACGGCCGACAATACCGACATGGCCGGCGTAATCACCGCATCGCCATAAAACAGCGCGGCGCCAAAAATGCCCAGCACGGACAATAGCCACAGCATGCCCGGAGTCAGGCCCGGCGTGCGCAAGGCCAGCGCGGTCAGGGCCATGATGCCACCCTCGCCCTTGTTGTCTGCCCGGGTAATGAACATCACGTACTTGAGCGAAACGGTGATGGTCATCGCCCAGAAAACCAGCGAAAGGATGCCCAGCACGTTGTCCGGTGTCACCGGCACGGGATGGTGACCGCCAAAGACTTCCTTGATGGTGTAAAGCGGGCTGGTGCCGATATCGCCGAATACCACGCCCATCGCCGCAACCGACATGGCCGTCAGGCTGGCACCCCCGGCCGCATTTTGGCCCGCTTCGACACTCATTACCAACCTCCCCGCGTGGCGGCTGAGTCAAGCCACAATGCGCAATCCGGTTTTCTTCAGGATGCGGCTGCTGAACAAGGTTTCATGAGCGCGGCAGGCGGCTCCCAACAGGGTAGCTATTTCCGCCACACGCGCTGCCGCCTCTTCGCTGTTTTTGCAGTGCACCATCGCGAACAGATTATAGGTCCAGTCCGGCAATCTGCGCGGCCGGCGATAGCAGTGGGTCACGAAAGGCAAGGCGCCCACCTGCACGCCCAGCGCATCGACCAGGGCGTCGTCGATGTCCCAGACCGTCATGCCATTGAACCGATAGCCCAGCGCGTAGTGGTTCGGCACGGCACCGATGCGCCGAATCACCCCGGTAGTGAGCATCATTGCCAGCCGCGCCTGCAACTCGGCAACCGGAATGCCCAGTTGTTCTGCCAGCAGATGGTAGGGCCGTGGCACCAGCGGCAGACCAGCTTGCGTGGCAACGATCAGTTGGCGATCGAGCTCATCAAGCATGAAGTTTCATTTCGACGAAGTATTCACGTTCCTTGGGAAAGGCAAATACCGGCAGGCCCGTGGCTGTCTCGATTTTTTCGATGGCCATGGCAATGCCCTCTGGCGTTTCGGTGGCCAGCACGAACCACATGTTGAGCGCGTGCTCGCGGCGATAATTGTGCGCGACTTCGGGCAAGGCATTAACGCTTGCGGCGATGCGCTCAAAGTCGACTTCTGGCACTTTCAGCGCCGCCAGAACGAAGGCGCCACCGACACGCTCGATCTGATACATGGGCCCGAAGCGCGTCAATACCTTGCGATCAAGCAAGGATTGCAAGCGCTCGATGACCTCCGCTTCGCCCAGGCCCAGCATCTCGCCCACTACACGGTAAGGTTCGTCACAGAGCGGAAACCCGCCCTGCAGGGCATTGATCAGCGCACGATCCGTCGTGTCGGGCGCAGCAGCCTCAGCTGACGTTGCGATCAAAGTACCGGGCGCCGCATTGCTTGAAACGGCGCAGGCTGAACAGTGCTTTACAGGGGTAACCGGCAACTTGGCAGAGGCGCTCGATCACCGGCTCGACCTCTTCACGCGAGCGTCCATGCACCATGCAAAACAGATTGTGACGCCAGTGCGGCAGGTGGCGCTGGCGACGATAGCACAGCGTTACGCCAGCTTCACTGGCCAGCCGCTGTCCGATGGCGCTGACGACCTCGTCCGGAACGTCGAATACCACCATCGCGTTGGCCTTGTAGCCGAGTTCGTGGTGGCGCACCACAACGCCGAAACGCTTGATACAACCCTCGTCGAGCCATGCGGCGAGCCGTTCCACCAGCGCCGACTCCTGCATGCCGGTCTCTTCCGCCAGTTGAGCGAAGGGGTGCGACACCAGTGGCAGGCCCGGTTGCAGGGCAGCGATGAGGCGGCGATCGAGGGGGCTGGTGGGTCGCTGTTCACAACGACGGGCGGTGTATTGCACCTTGTCGCCATGCAACATGTCGAAGCCGAGATCGATGTGAAACTCTTCGAGCAGCGGCAGGGCGATCGGCGGGCAGCCTGTGGCAGTGCCGATCTCTTCGAGCAGCGTGGTCAGCGCCGGCTCATCAGCCGCCGTAGCGACGAACCAGAGGTTGTAGGCGTGCTCGCGCTCGTAATTGTGATTCACACCAGGGTGCGCGCTGACCCGTGCTGCCACTTCTTCCAATTGGTCACGTGGCACGGCCAGTGCCGCCAGCGTACTCGCTCCCACGGCACGTGGCGCAAACACCGCACCGACACGGCTGATTGCGCCCTGCTGCTGCAGGTCTTGCAGCATCGCCAACACCGTCGCCGCATCACTGCCGAGACACGCCGCGATCTCGGCGAAGGGCGCTGGCACGAGCGGAAAATTGCGCTGGAACTCGTTCAACAATCTGAACTCCAGGGTTTGCGGCGACATCGGCAGGGGTGCGCTCATCAAAACCCGGTCCGTGCGGCGCGACTGGTGAAGAAAATGCCGGAGGGGCTTTGCGCCGGCAGCGTAGCCAGCAGTTCGAACGTGCGCGTGTCGTAAATGGCAATCGTGTTGTCATCGCGTGCGGACAGCCAGACCTGCTCGCCGCGTGGCGTGAATTCCATATGGAGAATGGCCTTGCCCGGCTGCAGAGTCTTCACTATTTCGCCGCTCAGCGTGTCGATAACTTGCACCCAGCCGTTGTCTGGATGGGCAAAATTCACCCAGACCTGGCGGCCATCGGGACGCGCCATGACGAACACCGGCTGACCCTTGACCTTGATGTGAGCGGTCTCTTTCCAGTTCGACTTGTCGGCCACCAGTACCTCGTGATGGCCGATGGCCGGCAGGTAGGCATGGTTACCCGCAACCGCCCAGCCGCGCAGGTGGGGCATCTTGAACACCGGCAGCTTTTCCTGCCCCCTGCCATATTTTTCAAGAATCTTGCGCGCGCCCTGCTCCGGTTTCCACGTATCGAGCAATGCTATACCGTCTTCCCCAAACAGGCCCGCCAGATAGTAGCGGCCATCGGGCGTCACAAGCCCGTCATAGGGCTGCTGACCGGCGGGGTATTTTTGCGTCTTTGGCTCACGCGGATTACTCAAGTCCGTCACCCAGATCTCGCCCTTGTCGAACAGCGCATAGATGAATTTCTGTCCCGGCAGGTCGGCGAGTCCGACCACTTTCGATTCGGCCGGCACTTCCGACAACAACTCAAGCGTGGCGGCGTCAAAGACCTTGATGCCGCCCGGAACATAGTTTTGCGCCACCACCAGCCGGCCATCCTGAGAAATCGCCCCGCCAATGCTGTTACCCGCCTGCATGACCCGCTTGTCAATGCGTTGCAGAAGGATATCGACCTTGGTCAGTCCGCCGTCGCGGCCGAAGACATAGGCATGGCGGCCATCGCGCCCGAAGACCACGGAGGCGTGCGACAGATCGCCCAGCCCGGTGACCCGGCCGAGTACGGTCCGTGCCGTGGTATCGACAATCACCACGCGACCGTCCGCGCGTTCGATGACGATGCCGAGATCGCCTGTGCCACGCAGTGGCGGCGTCGTACACCCGCCAAGCAGAACCGCAAATAAAAATGTCAGCAATCTGCGCATCAGCGACGTTCCTCGGGAAAACCCTCCAGCAGACGGTCAGCTATCCAGTTCGCCTGCGCTTCGGAAAGCAGGGTCTGCCATGGCGGCATGGCCGTTCCCAGACGGCCCTGGAGGATAACCGTCGCAAGATAATCGGCCGGCTTGCCCGCCAGCGCCTCGCGCGTGAGCGGCGTACCCAGGCCGCCCTGCAAGGTCATGCCATGGCATGACCCACAATCCTGCCGCACCAAGCGAATCAACGCCTTGGCCTCGGCTGAGCCGGTGCCCGGTTCCACCGCTCCCACACCCGCGCTTAACCCCGCGAGCGCAAACATCATTACCAAAGTTCGCATGGCGCAAACAATGAACTTCACGTCGGGTTGACGCATTGATAAGGATCAACTGCGGCTCTATTGAAGGCCACCGATGTAGGTTGACACCGCGCGCATCTCAAGCTCGGTGAGCTTGCTCGCAATGGTGTGCATGATCGCGTTGTCATTGGTCCGCTCGCGTTTGCTGAACTCCTTGAGCTGTGTCTCGAGGTAGGCGGGGTGTTGTCCCGCGAGACGGGGCAGCTGCTGCGTTCCATAACCCTTTTCCCCATGGCAAGAAGCGCAGGCGGCAACACCCGAGAACGGGTTGCCCTTGACAAAGACATACCTGCCGACAGCGGCAAGGTCGGCATCGCCAACGCGCCTTGCGGCGGCCGCACGCGTACTGAACCAGGCGGCAAGCTGGCCAATTTCCTCATCGGGCAAATCCTTGGCCATCTCGGCCATGGTGTCGCTTTTGCGTTGACCGTCGCGAAAATCCTTGAGCTGCTTGATGAGATAGTCAGGATGCTGAGCGGCGAGCCGCGGATAGACAGCGCTCGCGCTCTCGCCCAGACGTCCATGGCAGAGCGCACAGCGCGTTTCGATGATCTCTTTCGCCTTGGGCCCAGGTTCCTTGGCTTGAGCCTGGGCGAGTGACGTGCCGAGCATTACAAAGACGCAGACAGGGAATATCGAGAGGAATCGGTGCAAACTCATAGCTAGCTCCGCAGGCGGCTGGAAGCGGCCAATTCTAAACTCTACGGAAAGTCGGCGCTGGCGAGACGGCGTCGCGCAACCAGCCGTCTACCCGATGACCTCGATAGCCTGCGCATAAACAACAGCGGCCCCGAGGATTCCCCCGAGGCCGCCGAGCACACTGCGTTTCATGAATTACTGCTTGGCCGCCTTGATGTCGCCTTCCGCGTCGATGCCAAGCTTGTAGCCGAACGAGACATGGTGGAAACGACCTCCAGCATGATCATCGTGAATGGCAAAACCAAAATTGTATGCCTTACCGGATTCGAGATTGATGTCGCCTTCGCCGCCTCCGGCAAGTTTGCGCACGAAGGTGACTGACCAGGTATCGCCTTTCTGCTCGCCCTTGGCCTCGACCAGCAGTTTGCCGCCTTCCATCACGCGCTTGTCGGCAACGTAGCCATCGGTGCCTTTGTTGGTCTTGCTCTTCCACTGGATCAGGTCGTAGAACACACCATTCGCCGTCGATCCGTCCTTGACGTACTTGGTCTTGGTGTCGCCTTTCACGCCGGGCATGGTGCGCGCATCGTCGTGGCATGACGACCAGCAGCCACCCAACTGTGCGAGCTCAACCTTGCCGGCCTCCAGCATGAACGCAAGTTTGACGGAGTTTTCCGCGTCCATCTTGGCGCCACCGGCGGAGGGTGGCTGCTTCCAGCTAAAACGCAGATAGAGATTGGTACCATCATTGGCCGCCTGCACGGTGACGGGAATGCTGCCAACCTTGCCCTTGATCGGGGCGGGTTCGACCTTTTGGCCGAGCACGATGCGCTGGCCAAAATCAACCGCTTCCTTCTCGTGACAAACGACACAGGTTTCGCCTTTTTTCATGCCACGGGCACCGCTGTGGTCGACACCCTTGCGAATCCATTCGATCGGCGACGCACCGGGATAAACGGCAACGATGGTGTGCGGCGCGACCTTCGACCAGTCGGGGGACGCGGCAATGGCCGACCCCGCAACAGTACCAAGTCCTGCAAGCAGAACAACCATCGTTTTGTAGTTCATGTTCAACATCTTCGCTCGCTCCTATCTCTTTCTTGCGCGATTGCGCAGGTTAGACATCGTCTTCCTCGTCACCCTTCATGCCTTTTGGCTTTTGGTGGGCAATGCCCTTGTGGCAATCGATACAGGTCCGATTGTCCTTGATACCGATTTCATGCTGCTTCTTGCTGCGATCCTTCTGCATGTCAAATGCCATTCCCGTGAAGGAGTGGCAATTGCGGCACTCCCGCGAATCGCTGGCTTTCATGCGCGCCCACTCATGCTCCGCCAGCGCGAGGCGCTTGGCTTCGAATTTTTCCGGCGTATTGATGGTGCCCATGATCTTGCCATAAACCTCGCCAGACGCCTGGATCTTGCGCGCCATCTTATGTACCCAGTCCTTGGGTACATGGCAGTCGGAACAGATCGCGCGCACGCCCGTGCGGTTTGCGTAATGGATGGTTTTCTTGTATTCCTGAAACACCGTATCCTGCATCTCGTGACAACTGATGCAGAATTCCAGCGTGTTGGTGGCTTCCATTGCCGTATTGAAGCCACCCCAAAAGACGATGCCGCCGATAAAACTGGCCGCGAGGATTGTCAGCACCGAATATTTGGCTGAAGGACGCTTCAACGTCTGCCACAAGCCAGGCTTGCCACCCGACGGATAATCCAGGCTCATATCTTAGATTTCCTGAAATGATTGAAAACGGCGGACGGGAAACCCGTCCGCCGCTGCGCCGATCAATAAATGTCGTGCTGCGTGTTGTAGACGTTGAACTTGCCGGTCGGGGTGATCATCTTCGGATCGGTAATCACCTTCTTCACAGCGAGTGTCGCGTCGTCATACACCACGATGGCGGATTGGTCGGTCTTGCCGCCCCACAGGGAAATCCAGACCTCCTTGCCATCGGCGCTGTACTCAGGATGCACGGCACGGCGCGTCGCCTTGGTTTCCGGCAAGCCGGAATCTTTGGCGACATTGATGACCTTCTTCGGCTTCGACAGATCAGCCATGTCCCACACCACCACGGATTCCGCCAGCTCCTTCTCGGGGTTCTGCGGCGCATCGGCCCAGAAATGCTTGGACTTCGGATGGGTCTTGACGAACAGGTTGCCCGGCACGTGCTTCATTTCCTGCACGACCTTCCAGTTGTTCGACTTGTACTTGGCAAATTTCTTGTCGTCGGACGGTGTGCTGATCAGCGTAACCACATCGGCGCCGAGGTGACCGGTCGCCCAGACGGGGCCATACTGCGGATGCACAAAGTTGGCGCCACGGCCCGGGTGCGGAAGCTTGGCGGTATCGATCAGCGCAGCCAGCTTGCCGAGCTTGGTATCGACCGCCGCGATCTTGTTCGAGGCATTGGCCGCAACCAGGAAGTAACGCTTGGTGGCATCCCAGCCGCCGTCATGCAGGAACTTGGCGGAAGCGATGGTGGTGGTCTTCAGGTTCTCGATGTCGGAATAGTCCACCAGCAGGATCTGGCCGGTTTCCTTGATGTTGATGACCCACTCGGGCTTGATCTCCGATGACACGATGGAAGCGACGCGCGGCTCGGGGTGATACTCGCCATCCACGGTCATGCCACGGGTGCTGACAACCTTGCGCGGCTTCAGCGTGTCGCCGTCCATGATCACGTACTGTGGCGGCCAGTAGGAACCGGCAACCGCGTACGTGTCTTCGAAGCCCTTGAACTTGGAGGTGTCAACCGAACGGGCATCGAAACCGATCTTGACCTCGGCGACCACGGCGGGTTTTTCCATCCACAGGTCGATCAGGCTCAGACGGCCGTCGCGACCGATTACATACACATAGCGGCCGGACTTGGACAGGCGCGAGATATGCACCGCATAGCCGGTCTTGACGATGCTGCGAATATCCTTGGTGTCGCCGTCGATCAGCGCTACTTCACCGGTATCGCGCAGGGTGACCGAGAACATGTTCTTGAGATTGAACTTGTTCATCTGCTTGGTCGGGCGATCCTTGACCGGTACGATGACCTTCCAGGAATCCATCGTCTCCTTGAAGCTGTACTCGGGCGGCACATCCGGCACGTTCTGGATGTACTTGGCCATCAGGGTGAGTTCTTCCTTGGTCAGGATGTCGTCGAAGTTCACCATGCCACCCTCGGTGCCATAGGCGATGATCTTCTCGAGACGGGACTGGCCGAGCTTGAGCGTACCTCCCTCCTGCTTGGTGCCATCCTTCAGGGTCTTCGACCAGTGCGGCTCGAGGTTCTTGCCGGTGGCGCCCTTGCGCAACACACCGTGACAACCGGCACAGCGCTCGAAGTAGATCTTTTTGGCCTGGGCCTTCTCTTCGGCCGACATTGTCGGCACGGCGTCCTGCGCATAGGCTTGACCGAACGCGGCAGCCATGGCTACCGGCACTACAGCAAACGCAAAGTACTTCAACTTCTTCATTTCCAACCCTCCCGGGAACATGATAGAAATAACTACGGATACAGGCAGTTGCAGCGAACTAGCTTCCTCTCTCGTGCGACGCTTTACCTTGACAGATGTCAATTTTCCAGCCGAGAAACCCTACCACGCCTAGGTTAATTGATGGTTGTCAATTGTTTCAGCAAGTCACCGTAACCGTGGCTCAGGAGCACCAGCAGGGGAACCAGCAGCGAAAAAGCATACAGCACGCGACGGATACTTGCATTCGCCGTGGTCATTTCCATGTAGTGGTCGATAACCATGCGTCCCTTGAAGGCAATCAAGCCGGCGACGGTGAGCGTTAGCGGCCAGCCGGCATGCCCGGTTTCAGCAAGCCAGGCGCCGGCAAGCGTAAGGCCCACCAGCAGCAGCCAGATGCGTTCGGCGTACCCGATCATCTCAATACATAAAAGAAGGGAAAGATCACCAGCCAGATGACATCGGTGGTGTGCCAGTACATCGCCGCCGCCTCCAGCCCGCTGTAATCCTGTGCCGAATAAATTCCGAGCGCGGTGCGCACGGCCACCCATAGCAGGCCGAGCAGGCCCCAGCTGACGTGCACGAGGTGGTTGAGCGTGAGGTAGTAATACACGGTATAGAAGATGCCGGCTTCGCCATCGATGCCGTGCGCGACATTCCAGCGGATCTCGACGAACTTGATGAGCGGATAGCCCAGGCCAAGCAGGATGGCGACGGTTACCCAGCGCAAGGTCGCGCCGCGTGCGTCGCGGCGGATCGCCGCCACGGCTTTCATCATGCAGTAGCCGCTGGTGAGCAGCAGCAGCGTGATGGCGACGCCGGCGGTGGTGACGAGTTTGTCCGGTCCGGTGAGGAAAGCGTCGGGGTAATGTGCCTTGGCTACGAAGTAAACGCAGAACAGCAGCAGAAACTCGACCAGTACGCAGAAGATGCCAACCCAGATGCCCTTGTTGCCGGGAATGCGGCTGGCATCAAAAGTCGGCACTGGCGGGACAGCACTCTCGGCCACAGTGTCAGTTGCGCTCGCGCACGACGAAGGGTTCGATCAGGGCATCATCCGCCGACTGCGGTCGATTGAGCGCCTTGTCGAAGCTGGTGTTCCAGACATCGGCATTGGAAAAATCGGCATCCTTGAGATCGGCATGCGCAAAAACTGCGCCACGCAGCACGGCGCCGGCAAGCCGGGTGGCGCGGAGGTTTGCACCAGTGAAGTCAACGTGCTCCAGAGCCGCGCCGGTCAGGTCCGCACCGGAGAGGTCGACGCCCATCAGCCTCGCATCCGTGAGCACGGCGCGAAAGGCATAGCAGCCGCGCAGCGAGCCGCCGGCGAGATCGATGCCTTCCATGAGGATGTCCTTCAGGTAGGCTCCGGAAAAATCGGCCCGAGCCGCGCGGGTGTTGACGAGATTGGCGCCGAACAGGTTGGCGCCCATCAGTCGGGCATCCTCCAGGTGCGCATCGTCGAAGGTGGCGTGGAAGAGGTCAGCCTTGCGCAAGTCAACGCGGCGCAGGTCAGCCCCGGAAAAATTGACCCATTTCGCGCTGCTTCCGCCAAGGTCGGCATCAGCCAGCCTGGCACGCCGCAGATCAGCATTGTCAAGCTTGGCGCCGGCCAGCCGCACGCCGGCGAGGTTACGGCCAGCAAGCTTGCGATGCGAAAGATCGCATTGCGACAGATCGGTCGCGGGCTGTGGCTGGAAACAGTCGCCGCGCGGCAACTCATTGGCCCAGACGGTGCCGACTGTCCAGCTCAGCAGCAGTACTGCCAGGTGCCGCAACGCGCCCATCAGTGGCTGGTGCCTTCCGACTTGGTGATCTTGTTGTACAGGTTGTACTTGCCCACCGGCTTGTCCATCGGAATGCGCTTGATCTCCTTGAAGGTTTTTGCATCGAAGACGATCAGCGCACCGCCGTCGGCCTTGCGTTCCCACAGGCTGGCCAGCACGTATTTCCCGTAACGGTCGAACTCGACATGAGCAAGCGTCTTGCCGGTGTCGGTAGTGATTTCCGCCACTTTTTCCAGCGTGCGCTTGTCGATGATTTGCAGCGTGTCCTTGCCTTTCTTGTCCATCATCGAATCGGTCCAGGCGTAGGGCGTGTTCTCGTGGCTGCGCATAAAGAAACCCGGACCGAGTGTCGGAATGCTCTTGATGGTTTGCCAGTCTTTCATTTCGATCACCGAGACCAAGCCTGCCTTCAGGTTGGGTGAGGCCATGACGCGCTTGCCGTTCCAGTCCCAGGTGATGCCCGAGCCGAGGTGCGGCATGCCCGGCATCTGCAGGTCGGCGATCTTTTTCCTGGCATCGAGGTTGACCACCTGGCCCTTGCCGGCTTCACGGCTGGCGCCCATGACTTCGCTGTAGTCCTGCGTGAAGAAAAAGTCTTCGAGCGGCTCGGTGAGGAAGGTGCGGCGCGGATTGAGGAAGCCCGGGATGAACGCGCCTTCCTTGTACTTGAAGTCGTGGATCATGCCGGTGGGGATGTCTTCTACCTGCGGGTCGTAGCTGATTTCCCAGACCTCCGGCACATCCTTCAATGCGGCGACGAAGCTCTTGCGCGGCGCGGCATCGTACACTGCCGAGACACGCGAGCTTTCCTTGCCGTCCTTGTCCTTCACTTCATGCAGCCTGAGGACATTGAGGTCGGCATCCAGCAGCACGATGCTGTGTGGCAGGTAGTTGGCCACGGCGACGTATTTGCCGTCGCCCGAGACGGCAACGTTACGCGTATTGATGCCGGCGCGGATCTCGGTGACGATCTTCAGGTTCCACAGGTCGAACTTGCTGATCCAGCCGTCGCGCGAGGCGAAGAAAACGTAGCGGCCATCCGGCGTGAACTTCGGCCCGCCGTGCAGCGCGTAGCGTGTCGGCACGCGCGCGATGGGTTCCAGTTTGTCGCCGTCGAGCACCGTCACATGATGGTCGCCGGTCTCGACGACGAGAAACAGGTTCATCATGTCAGCGCCCTTGAAGTCGGCGACGGGCCGGTCGGGCAGACCGGTAAAATATACGATGCGCGAGGCGCGCATTTGCGCCTCCGAAAAAGTCGGTGCTGGCGAGACGGCGGTATAGATGTAATCGACCAGCGTTTTTATTTCGTCCGCAGAGAGCTTTTCGGCGAAGGGCAGCATCTGTGTCGCATCGCGCCCTGCAGTGATTGTCTTGATCGCCTCCGGCTTGCGCAGGCGGGCGAGACTTTCCGGCAGCAAGGCCGGGCCGGTGATGCCGAGCCGGTCAGGGCCGTGGCAGACGGCACAATGTTCCTGGAAAAGCTTGGTCGGTTCGGCGGCGAGAACATTCAGGCCAAGGCAGGCCAGAGCGAGGGCAAACAGGTTCTTCACGAAATTTCCTCGTCGGTCAGGTAACACCCGGGGTCTTCCGCCCAGGCATCGCCGGTCGTCTGCTGGGCACGCACACGGGTGTTGCCGTTGCAGATTTGCAGGTAGGCACACGTCGCGCAGCGCCCCTTGACTGGTCGGGGCGACTGCTTCAATCCCGCCATCAGTGGATCGGAGACATCCGGCCAGATCGACGAGAACGGCCGTTCGCGCACATTGCCGAGCGTGTGGTGCCACCACATCGTGTCCGGGTGCACGTTGCCGAGGTTGTCGATGTTGGCGACATTCACGCCCGAGGCATTACCGCCCCATTGCCGCAGCTTGGCCTCGACGTGCGCCGCCTTGCCGGGAAACTTCGCGCGCACCCAGTGCAGCAGATAGACACCGTCGGCGTCGTTATTGCCGGTGGTGAATTCCTTCTGCAAGCCCTTTTCCTGATGACGCCAGCAGGTGTCGAACAGCAGGTCCATCGCGGCCCGCGTCATGCGGTGCTGGGCGTCGTCCTTGCGGTTCTTGTTGCCGCGCCCGGCGTAATTCAGGTGCGAGAAGTAGAAGCGGTCGACGCCTTCGTCCTCGACGAGTTGCAGCAACCCGGGCAGGTCGGCGTAATTGTCTTGCGTCAGCGTGAAGCGCACGCCGACTTTCAGGCCGGCATCGCGGCACAGGCGGATGCCCGCGAGCGACAGGTCGAAGGCGCCATCCATGCGGCGAAACTTGTCGTGCGTCTTGCCCAGCCCGTCGAGGCTGACGCCGACATAGTGAAAGTCGGCGCTGGCGATGCGGCGCGTCATGGCTGCGTCGATCAGGGTGCCGTTCGAGGACAGCGCGGTATAGAAACCGAGATCCTTGCTGCGCGCCGCAATATCGAAAAAATCCGGGCGCAGCAGCGGTTCGCCGCCGGAGAGGATCAGTGCCGGCACCTTGAAGGCCTTGAGGTCGTCCATGGTGCGGAAGACTTCGTCCGGTCAACAATTCGCCGGCGAAATCCTTGTCGGCGGAGATCGAGTAGCAGTGCTTGCAGGTCAGGTTGCAGCGCCGGATCAGGTTCCAGATCACCACCGGCCCGGGCGGTTTTCTGACTGGGCCGACAGGCGTCGGCGTAGCGATTTCCTGCATGTATTGGGAAATGCGAAACATGGCGCTATTTCAGCACTTCGGCCCGATCAAGGGATAGACATAGGGTTTGCCGGCCATCGCTTTCGCCAGCCCGACCATGCCGAGCAGGATCAGCGTGGAATGCACGCAGGTGAAGTACATAATGACGATCACCCAGGTCCATTCCCAGTCCCAGCCGAGGGTGATGAACAGGACGGCGTTCGCGATGATGATCAGCGCACCGCCCCACAGGCTGACGAAGAAGGTCTGGTCGAGATGGCAACGCGCCAGTGGCGGTGTGGCGGCACGCCGCTTGAACCACAACCAGGCGATGGCGGCAAAGCCCAGCCCCGGCGCGACCATCAGATTGACGAGGTAGAGCACCTCGGCTGTGATGGCCAACGATTGGCCGGGCGTTTCCCTGTCAGTGCTCATATTGGAATATTAGCAAGTCTGAAGCGGCCTGCGCCTTGACATGAAACAAGCGGGTGTTGGTGAGTTGCAAAGCAAAACGGCATCCCGCGGGACGCCGTTTTGCTGCTTGCGGACAGAGCTGGGTCAGGCCTTGGCTTTCTCCTCGCCCGGGATGAAGAAGCTCCAGATATAGATGCACAACCCGATCAGGAAGACCACGCCGGACCATTCGCGCATCCAGTAGAACAGGCTGATCTGATCCTGCGCCACCATGAAGGGCAGCGGCGAATCGGAGACGCGCTGCAGCCAGACCTGCAGGATGCCGGCGGCGGTGAGGAACAGCGTGATGAAGACGATGGACACCGTCATCAGCCAGAAGGCCCACATCTCGACCACCTGCGCCTTGTTGCTGTTGGCGGCGCGCCCGCGCATGATGGGCATGGCGTAGCTGATGATCGTCAGCACGGCCATCACATAGGCGCCGTAGAAGGCCATGTGGCCGTGCGCCGCGGTGATCTGCGTGCCGTGCGTGTAGTAGTTCACCGGCGACAGGGTGTGCAGGAAGCCCCACACGCCCGCGCCGAGGAAGGCCATCACGCCCGTGCCGAGCGCCCACAAGGTCGCGGCCTTGTTCGGATGCTCGCGGCGGCGGCGGTTCACCATGTTGAAGGCGAACAGCGTCATGCCGAAGAACGGGATCGGCTCCAGGGCAGAGAAGATCGAACCGATCAGCTGCCAGTATTCCGGCGTGCCGATCCAGTAGTAGTGGTGGCCGGTACCGAGAATGCCGGAGATCAGCGTCAGGGTGACGATCACGTACAGCCACTTCTCGATGATTTCCCGGTCGACGCCGGTAACCTTGATCAGCACGAAGGCGAGGATGGCCCCGAGGATGAGTTCCCAGACGCCTTCTACCCACAGGTGCACGACCCACCACCAGTAGAACTTGTCGCGCACGATGTTGTCGGGGTTGACGAAGGAGAACAGGAACATGATCGCCAGACCCCACAGGCCGATCAGCAGTACCGTGGCGATCGAGGTCTTGCGCCCCTTCAGCACCGTCATGGTGATGTTGAAGAGGAAGGCGAGCGCCACGACGACGATGCCCACCTTGGTGATCAGGGGTTGTTCGAGAAACTCCCGTCCCATGGTCGGCAAGAGGTCGTTACCGGTCATCTTCGCCAGCGTGGCGTAGGGTACCGTCAGGTAGCCGACGACGGTCAGGCCGGCGGCGACGAGGAAGATCCAGAACAGGGCGATCGCCAGTTTCGGGCTGAACAGCTCGGTCTCGGCTTCCTCGGGGATGAGGTAGTAGGCCGCGCCCATGAAGCCCATCAGCAGCCAGACGATCAGCGCGTTGGTATGCACCATGCGCGCAACGTTGAAGGGAATTTCCGGGAAGAGGAAGTCGCCCATGACGTACTGCAGGCCCATGATCAGGCCAAACAGGATCTGCGCAACGAAGAGTGCGATGGCCGCTATGAAATACGGCTTCGCGACGGCTTGGGATTTGTATTGCATCGTTATCTCCTGGTCGGTCCGTATCAGCCCTGAATGTTGGGCGGCCACTTGGCGGTGTTGATTTGCGACACGTAGTTCAGGAACGCGGCGATCTCGTCGAGTTGCGCGTCCGTGAAATTGAACTGCGGCATGCTGCGCCGCCCCGGGATGCCGTTCGACGGGACGGCTCTGGATGAAGGCCTTGACGGCTTCTTCACTGCCCAGACGCTTGACGACGTTGCCCAGTTCCGGCGCAAAGTAGGCGCCTTCGCCCAGCAGGGTGTGGCAACCGATGCAGTTGTGGGTCTCCCAGATCTTCTTGCCAGCCGCAACGCGGGGGTCGGAGAGCATTTCCCGCTTGTCGCGCGACGGGATGCTTTGCTCGGTCTGGTAGGTCAGCGCCAAAAACACCAGCAGGAAAAATAACGTCCCACCGTAAAAGATGTTCCGAGCGGTCGAGGTGGTGAATGCTTCGCTCATAAAGCCCCCTTTGAATTTGTCAGCCACGAATTGCGGCGTGGCGCGACTCTACGAAAGTGAGTCCTCGAGTTCCTTGATGGCGATCAAGCACGCCAGCTGTTCGGTCTGGCCAGCGCGCACGCTTCCGGCTTGCCGCGAATTACAAACGCTGCGCCACCCAGGCTGCGACCGCATCCAATGCGGCAGACAGGTTTTCGGGCTGGGTACCGCCGGCCTGCGCCATGTCAGGCCGACCGCCGCCCTTGCCGCCGACTTGCTGGGCGACGCTATTGACCAGTTCGCCGGCCTTGATCTTAGCGGTCAGGTCGGCCGTCACGCCGGCAATCAGGGAAACCTTGCCGGCGGCGACGGTGGCCAGCACGATGGCCGCGGATTTGAGCTTGTCCTTGAGCTTGTCCATCGTCTCGCGCAGGGTCGCCACGTCCGCGCCCTCGAGCGTTGCGGCCAACACCTTGATTCCTTTAACATCGACAGCCAGGGCGGCGAGGTCATCCCCCTGTGCGGAGGCCAGCTTGCCCTTCAAGGCTGCCAGTTCGCGTTCCAGCTTGCGCACCTGGTCGAGCACGGCGGCAACCCGCGCCGGCGCGTCCTTCGGCTGCACTTTCAAGGTGCCCGCCACGCCACCGAGAGTCGCTTCCATCTCCTGCATATAGTGCAGCGCATTGTCCCCGGTGACGGCTTCGACGCGGCGCACGCCGGCCGCCACGCCGCCTTCGGCGGAAATGCTGAACAGGCCGATGTCTCCGGTGCGGGCGACGTGCGTGCCGCCGCACAGCTCACGCGAACTGCCGATGTCGAGCACGCGCACCTCGTCACCGTATTTCTCGCCGAACAGCATCATCGCGCCCAGTTTCTGCGCCTCGGCGATCGGCAGCACGCGGCATTCGGTCGCCGTATTGGCAAGGATTTCGGCATTGACGATATTCTCGATACGGCGGATTTCCGCGTCGCTCAGCGGCGCGTTGTGCGCGAAGTCGAAGCGTGTCTTGTCGGGATCGACCTGCGAGCCCTTCTGCTGCACATGTGTGCCGAGCACCTCCCGCAATGCCATGTGCATCAGGTGGGTGGCGGAATGGTTGCGCATGGTGCGCGTACGCGCCTGGCTGTCGACCTTTGCCGTCACGCCATTGCCGACTTTTATCGTTCCCGTTGTAACCACGCCGTGGTGGCCGAAGACGCTGGCCTGGATCTTCTGCGTGTCCTCGACGGCGAAGATGCCGTGCGCGGATTGCAGCACGCCGCGGTCGCCGCATTGGCCACCGGATTCGGCGTAGAAAGGTGTGTCGTCGAGCACCGCCACCCCCTGCTCACCTTCCGCGAGCTCATTGACCGGTGCGCCATCCTTGTAGAGCGCGAGCACGTTGGCCTTCGTTTGGAGCAGCGCGTAGCCATGGAATGTCGTCGCCGGGCCGTCGTATTCGAGCGCGGTGGCCATCTTGAACTTGCCGGCCGCACGCGCCTGTTCCTTCTGGTGTGCCATCGCCTTGTCGAAGGCGCTGGCATCCACCGTCACACCATGCTCACGGCAGATGTCGGCGGTGAGGTCGAGCGGAAAGCCGTAGGTGTCGTGCAGCTTGAAGGCGGTGTCGCCGTCGAAAACCTTCACCCCCTGTTGGGCCAGCGCGGCAAGGTCGGCCTCGACGATGCTCATGCCATGCTCGATGGTGGTGAAGAAACGCTCCTCCTCCAGCCTGAGCGTGTCCATCACCTTGGACTGTGCCTGCGCCAACTCAGGATAGGCAAGGCCCATCTCGGCGACCAGGTCGGGCACCAGTTTGTGGAAGAAGGGCGCGCGCACGCCCAGTTTGTAGCCGTGGCGGATGGCGCGGCGGATGATGCGGCGCAGGACGAAGCCGCGTCCCTCGTTGCCCGGAATCACACCGTCGGCGAGCAAGAAGGAACAGGCACGGATATGGTCGGCCAGCACGCGCAGGCTGGGCAGTTCCAGATCGCTCGTCGCGGTCTCGCGCGCGGCGGCATTCACCAGCGCCTGCATCAGGTCGATCTCGTAGTTGCTGTGCACATGCTGCAGCACGGCCGCGATGCGCTCCAGGCCCATCCCCGTATCCACCGCGGGCTTGGGCAGCGGGTGCATGACACCGTGTTCGTCGCGGTTGAACTGCATGAACACGTTGTTCCAGATTTCGATGTAACGGTCACCGTCTTCCTCGGGCGAACCAGGGGGGCCGCCGGGAATCTCCGGACCATGGTCGAAGAAGATTTCGGTGCAGGGGCCGCAGGGGCCGGTATCGCCCATCATCCAGAAGTTGTCGGAGGCGTAGCGCGCACCCTTGTTGTCACCGATGCGGATGGTGCGCTCGGCCGGCACGCCGATCTCTTTCGTCCAGATGTCGTAGGCCTCGTCGTCCTCGGCATAGACGGTCACCCAGAGCTTGTCCTGCGGGAACTTGTAGACCGCTGTCAGCAGCTCCCAGGCGTACTTGATCGCGTCCTGCTTGAAATAATCGCCGAAGCTGAAGTTGCCAAGCATCTCGAAGAAGGTGTGGTGGCGCGCGGTGTAGCCAACATTCTCGAGATCGTTGTGCTTGCCGCCGGCGCGCACGCATTTCTGCGAGGTGGTGGCGCGCGTGTAGGGGCGCTTGTCGAAACCGAGGAACACGTCCTTGAACTGGTTCATCCCCGCGTTGGTGAACAGCAGCGTCGGGTCGTCGAAGGGCACCAGCGACGACGAGGCGACGATCTGGTGGCCCTTCGACTCGAAGAACTTGAGGAATTTTTCGCGAATTTCGGCGCTTTTCATGGCGTTGCTCTGGCAGGCAGCGGAAAGACGGCGATTCTACGCGAAGGGGCAACAAAAAAAGCCCGCGCGCAGGCGGGCTGGGGAGCCAACAACGCGGGGCCGCCGGCGCTTCAGCGACTCACCTGGCGGTCGTGCTTCTGGCGGTAGATGCGCTTGCTTTCGACGTTCTGCGCATTTTGCAGGCGGGCACGTTCGCGAGCGGTGACAACACCGTCAGACTTGGCCCGGTTCTCCATATTGTTCAACACGCTGCTGGCCACGTTCCAGGCGGGCGGTTTCGCGTGCGTTCAGCTGGCCGGAAGCGACACCTTGGTCAATGCGCTGTTCCTGATTGGCCTGACGCTGGTCGATGCCCGGCGTACTGGCCTGAGCAAAAGCCGGAACGGCGACAGCGGAGGAAATTACGACAGCAACCGCAGCGATGCGTAGTTTGGTCTTCATGTTGCCTGCTCCTTGAATGGTGGCATGGGACATCCCATGGACGCCATTAACGCAAGAATTTGTAAAGGCGCAATGGCCTATTTGCAAGCAATTGTTTCACCTGCCTACATCTCGGCGGGCGACCACAGATCGGGCCGGTCGGTGAAACTCGCCGCGCAACCGAGCGCCGCCAGCCGGTCCGCCCTGGCACGGTCATTCACCGTATAGCAGGCCCAGGTCACCCCTGCGGCACACAGTCGTGCAGCCGTGGCGACATCCACGCATTGCGCATCCAGATGCACAGCAATGGCATTCAAGCGACCAATTGTTGCCTGCCAGTCGTCGGGTAAAGCTTCGTAGAGCAGGGCAAAGGGCACCTCCGGCAATTCGTGCCGTCCCGCCAGCGCCGACTTTTCGCTGAAGGAGGAAACAACGCCCTTGCCATCCCAGTGATCCGCCAGCCAACGTCCGGCAACCATTCCGGTTTCCTCTTCGTGGCCCCTTGCCGGCTTGAGCTCGATATTCGTCCAGAGGCCGAGACGCCGACATGTGGCAATGGCTTCTGCCAGCGTCGGCACAGACGCATCGCCAGCGCGAATCTCCGCCAGTGTCCGGTCGGCGACCCGCCCCGTGCAACGCGTCGTGCGCTCGAGCGTCTCGTCGTGCATGAGGATCGGCACACGATCCGCCGTGAGCATGACGTCGAATTCGACCGCCTTGCAGCCAAGCTGCGCGGCGACCGCCAGACCGGCCAGCGAATTTTCCTGCGCCAGCACCCCGCCACATCGGTGGGCGATGATGCGCGGATAAGCGATCACTGCTTCGCGGCGGGCGGCTCGGCCAGGATCGGGGCGGCACGCGCCACGGCGCTGTCGAGCGCTTCCTTGGCAGGCTTCTTGTTGCCCCAGATGAACTCGACTTCCTCGTTGAGAATATTGCGGATCCGGCTACGGCCAAAACCGCTCCTGGTCCGCGCAGAGTCGCGCTTCGTCATCGACAGCCGCTGTTCGGCCTGGGCGAGCAGGGCCGGATCGCCACCGGCCTCGCGCAGCGCCTGCACCGCATCCGCCGTCATCGGCAGGAAACCCGTGGCACGCACCCATTCGCGCTGCACATCCGGCTTCAGCAGGAAGGCGATGAAGCGCGCAATCACCTGCTGTTCGGGCTTCTTGTCGGCCGCCAGCACCCACAGGGACGCACCATCCGGAAGTACCTGCGCCGGGCGCACGCCATAGACATCGTCGTAGTAGGGCAACACGGCAACGCCGAACGGAACCGCAGGATTGAGCTTCTTCAGCCGCGCATACAACGCCGACTCACCCGTCAGCATCGCGCATTCGCCGCTGGCGAAACGGTCGTCGCCCGCAAGGCCCGACCCGGAGTAGATGAAGTAGAAGCTCTTCAGCCAACTGGTCAGCAGTGCCATGTGCTTGACGTTGACCAGATTGTTGAGCGCCAGCTGATCCTGCTTGCCGCGTTTCACTACCAGCGGCTCACCGTGCTGGGCGGCAACATTTTCAAGATGCACCCAGGTGAAACGCGAACTGGTCAGCGGGCACTTCGAACCGGCATCACGCAGCTTGCCCGCGTAGTCCTGCGTTTCCCACCAGGTTTTTGGCGGCACGTCGGGATTCAGACCGGCCTTGATGAAGGCTTCCTTGTTGTAGAACAGCACGGGAAGCGACAGCGCCAACGGCAGCGCCTGCATCTTGCCGGTCAGGTCGTCGACGGCATCGAGCATCTGCGGATAAAAGTGTTTGGCATCGAAGGGCCGCTTGTCCACCGCCATCACCTGATGCAGGGGACGAAAGCGCGGGCGCGTACCGAACATCGCCAGCGCATCGTCCTGATCGAACAAGGCCAGATGCGGCAGCTGCGTCTTGTCGGCGACCCCCTGGACATCCTCGAGCTGGATACGGCCACCACCCGCCTTGAGCTTCGTTTCCTCGCCGTTGAAGCGCAGGACCAGGGTCGCCAGTGTATCGAGCGCCGCGCCAGAGGCGCCGTGGCGCAGTACGATTTCCTGAGGCACGGGCATAGGCAGGGGAGCCTTGGTTGGCTTGGGCGCAGCAAGAACAGCAGTTTGGGCAACCAGCAGCACGCCAGCGCTCAGGCACAACAGAAGATATTTCATCAGGCACGCCTTACCAATTAGAACAGGGCAGGTAGTGTATCGCGACATAAGGGCACTATTCGGGCCGGCTATTCCCCTTTCAGGAAACCCCGTCTTTTGCCGTAAACTGCTCCAAGCACACTACTTTGCCTTGCCTGACATAGACCCATGCCTAACGCCCTCCACCTCCTGCTCATTGTCCCGCTTCTGCGGCCTCCTGCTTGTCGGCTGCGAACAGCTCGGCATCGAGGACCCGGCCAAAATCGCCGAGGCCCGGGAAGCCGAAGGCCGCGCCGTCGGCGGTGCCTGCCGGCACAGCGGCCGGGCGCTGGAGGACTGCTACAAGTTAAATTCAAAGGCACAAAAGGCAGCCATCTTCGCCGGCTGGCGCGACATGGATGCCTACATGCGCGAAAACAATATCGCCGCCGTGCCCAGCGGGGGCGCGGGCGCCGCGAACAGGAAACCCGCCACCAGCGAAACGGCGCCGGCGGACAAGCCTGCCCCGGTCGAAGCCGCGCCGGCGCCGAAGGCAGGCGCCGCGCACAGTGCCACCGAGTTGCACAAGACCCTCCCGGCATCCACCGCCGGCCGCAAGTCGGCCTAGCCCTTTTCTGCCGTAGAATCTACCTGCGTCCTGCCGGTTGGACGCAAGTCACGCAGCATTCAAGCCTACGAACACTGACTGCCTGAGCCGGCCAAGCCTCACGGAGGTGAAAGGGCGTGCTGAAATCAAATAACCGGAGTCCCATTTAGTGAAATTCACCGACCTCGGGCTGGCGCCCGAACTACTCAAGGCCGTGCATGATGCCGGCTACACCGAACCCACCCCCATCCAGGCGCAGGCCATTCCGATCATCCTTGCCGGCCAGGATGTCATGGGCGGCGCCCAGACCGGCACCGGCAAGACCGCCGGTTTCGTCCTGCCGCTGCTGCACAAGCTGGCGCGCCATGCCAGCAGTTCGCTCTCGCCCGCCCGGCATCCGGTGCGCGCGCTGATCCTCGCGCCGACGCGCGAACTGGCGATGCAGGTGGAAGAGTCGGTCAAGACCTACAGCAAGCATCTGGCATTGCGCTCCGTCTGCATCTACGGCGGCGTGGACATGCGGGCGCAGGTTGCCCAGCTGAAGGAAGGCCGCGAGATTGTCGTCGCCACGCCGGGTCGCCTGCTCGACCACGTCGAGCAGAAGACCGTCAGCTTTGGCGCGGTCGAATTCCTCGTCCTCGACGAGGCCGACCGCATGCTCGACATGGGTTTCATCCCCGATATCAAGCGCATCCTCAAGTTGCTGCCGACGACGCGCCAGAGCCTGCTGTTTTCCGCCACGTTCTCGGACGAGATCAAGCGGCTTGCCGATGCCATGCTCAAGGCACCGCAGCTCATCGAGGTCGCGCGCCGCAACACCGTTTCTGAGACCATTACCCACCGCGTGCATCCGGTCGCCGCCGACCGGAAACGTTACCTGTTGAAACATCTGCTCGACGACCCGACCATGACGCAGGTGCTCGTCTTCGTCGGCACCAAGTTCGGCACCGCCCGGCTCGCCACGTGGCTCGAACGGCAAGGCATCAACGCCACCGCCATCCACGGTGACAAAAGCCAGCAGGAGCGCACCAAGGCGCTCGAGGCCTTCAAGTCCGGCGAGGCGCGCGTGCTGGTCGCCACCGACGTGGCCGCGCGCGGACTCGACATCGACGACCTGCCGCACGTCATTAATTACGAACTACCGCGTGTCGCCGAGGACTACATCCACCGCATCGGCCGCACCGGTCGCGCCGGCAAGACGGGCGAAGCCACCTCGCTGGTCGCGCCCGAGGAAAAATCCCGCCTGGCCGATATCGAAAGGCTGACCAAGTTCAAGATCGAACAGGCGATCGTGCCCGGCTTCGAGCCGGGTTCCGCCGCACCACCTGGAGAACACGAACGTGGCGACCGGGAAGAGCGTGGTGGTCGCGGTCATGGCCACAAGCATGAACCCAGGATCGGCCATGGCCCGAAAATCCCGGTCGACCGCCTGCCCACACCCGCCGCCCACCTTCCCCGGGTACCAAAGAAACCGCTGATCGCGGCCGACGGTTTCGATTTTTCCAAACCCTACGCACCGACTGCAGGTAGCGACCAGACCGCCACCCCGGCAGCATCGACTGAAAAGTCGGCGCTGGCGGGACGGCGTCCGCAGCGCCATTTGCGTCCCGTCGCCGCCCTGCTCGGCGGACTGGGTAAAAAGTAGCGTTTTCTCCTGCCGCCATGGACAAGAACGCATGGCAACTCGATGCGCAACTGGCCGGCGCCGATGAACTGTTAATCGCACTCGGCGGCCGCTGGTGCCTGGCCGAGGCCCTGCCTTCCCCTGACAGCGTCGAACTCCAGCTTGCAGCCGACGTGCGCCGCGTCCGCTTCGACAGCACGGGACTGACCGACTGGGACACGGGACTGCTGAGCTTCCTCGGCAGCATCTTGAAAACCTCTGCAGCGCGCGGCATTGTCGCCGACATGAGCGGCCTGCCACCAGGCGCGCAACGCCTCCTGGCGATGGCGTTGATGACACCGGAACAGACAGTGCCCGGCCGCAACACTCGCCCGACCGGCATCTGCGCACAGCTTGGCACGACCATGATCGAGTTCGTCCGCGGCATGCCGGCGATGCTCGGGTTCCTCGGCGAGATCACGCAGTCGCTGGGACGGCTGGCGACCGGCCGCGCCCGCTTCCGCGGTCGCGACCTCTGGCTGGAGATCGAGGAAGTCGGTCCGCGCGCGCTGCCCATCGTGTCGGTGATCAGCTTTCTTGTCGGCCTCATCCTCGCCTACCTCGGCGCCGACCAGTTGAAGCTGGTCGGCGCGCAGATCTTCATCGCCGACCTGGTGGCAATCGGCATGGTGCGCGAGGTCGGCGCGCTGATGACGGGAATCATCATCGCCGGTCGCACCGGCGCGGCTTTTGCTGCCCAGCTCGGCACCATGCAGGTCAACGAGGAGATCGACGCCTTCCGCACGCTCGGCATCGCGCCGGTGGATTTTCTGGTGTTGCCGCGCATCCTTGCACTGATGTTGATGGTGCCGCTCCTGACGCTTTACTCCGGCTTCATTGGCATGCTCGCCGGCCTGCTGGTGTCGGCGACCATTTTCGACATCGGCGTCTTCGAGTATTACAACGAGACCCTGCGCGCGCTCGAGCTCAAGCACTTCCTCGTCGGCCTGTCGAAAGGCAGCGTCTACGGGGCGATGATCGCCTTTGCCGGCTGTTTGCGCGGCATGCAGTGCGGCCGCAGCGCCGAGTCCGTGGGCCGCGCCGCCACTTCCGCGGTCGTTACCGCAATCCTGCTCATCACCATTGTCGCCTCGGTGATGACCATCGTTTTCTACCAACTGGGTATCTGACCATGGATGCCACGCCACACATCGAGGCGCGCAGCCTGGCCCTGGGCTACGGCGACTTCGTTGTCCAGCGCAACCTCGATTTCGTGGTGAACAAGGGTGACATCTTCGTGGTGATGGGTGGCAACGGCTGCGGCAAGACCACGCTGATGCGCGCGCTGGTCGGCCTGCAGCGTCCGCTCGCGGGGACGGTCTTCTTCGGCGGCGAGGATTTCTGGAGCGCCGCCGAAGAAGACCGCGCACGGCTCAAGCGCCGCATGGGCATTCTGTTCCAGGGTGGTGCGCTGTGGAGCTCGCTGACACTGGCCGAGAACGTCGCACTACCGCTCGCCGAATACACCGCGCTGACAACAGCGCAGGTTGACGAAATCGTCGCCTTCAAACTCGCCTTGGTGGGGCTGGCCGGCTTCGAGGAGTTTTACCCTTCCGAGCTTTCCGGCGGCATGAAGAAGCGCGCCGGGCTGGCGCGCGCCATGGCGCTCGATCCGGAGATCCTGGTGATCGACGAGCCCTCCTCGGGTCTCGACCCGCTGACGGCGCGACACCTCGACGAGCTGATCGTCGAGTTGCGCGACAGCCTCGGCACCACGGTGGTGGTAGTAACACACGATCTGGCCAGCATCCTGGCAATCGGCGACAATTCGATCTTTCTCGACACCGACACGCATACCATGATCGCCACCGGCCACCCGCAGGACGCGCTACAACAGGGCGACCCCAAGGTACGCCATTTCCTGACGCGCGGAGGCATGGCATGAGCCGGAAGGCGAACCCCACGCTGATCGGGGCCTTCGTGCTGGGCGCCATTGCGCTGGTTGTCATCACCACGCTGCTGCTCGCGGGTGGCAACTGGTTTGGCGAGAAACGCCAGCACGTGCTGTATTTCGAAGGTGCGTCGCAGGGCCTGCAGGTCGGCGCACCGGTGATGTTTCTCGGCGTCAAGGTCGGTACGGTCAAGCAGATTCAGCTCGGCCTGGACAATCAAGGCGGTCAGGGGCGCCGTTTCATCGTGCCGGTAACCATCGAGGTGCTGCCGCACGTCGTGCGCTCTCGCGACGGCGAGCACGTGGACCTGCGCGACCACACCACCGTACGCGAGCTCGTGGAGCGCGGCCTGCGCGGACGTCTGCGCATGCAAAGCCTGCTCACCGGCCAACTCTACGTCGACCTCGACTTCCATCCCGACAAGCCGGCACACTTCGTCGCCCTCGACCCCGGTGTCAGCGAAATTCCGACCATCCCCACCGCCGTACAGGAACTCAGCTCCAAGTTCGAGGGCTTCCCGATGGAGAAGTTCCTTACCGACGTCGCGGCGATCAGCGGCGCGATCCGCACGCTGATGACGGCAGAAGGCACCCAGGAACTGCCGCGCCGCCTGCAGGCAACACTGCGCCACCTCGAATCGCTCGCGCAGCGCCTTGATGCGCAGAGCGGGCCCATCCTCAAGGACGTGCGCTACGATCTGGCGGAGATGCGCAAGGCAATGGAGGCGGCGCAGACAGCACTGGCGCGACTCGAAGCCGCGGCTGACCACGTCGTCACGTTGGCTGACAACGGTACGGAGATGGCCCGCAACATGACACAAGCGAGCAACGAACTGGCCAAGGCGGCGCAGGCCGTGCGCAACCTGGCCGAGCAGGGCTCGCCGACCGTCTCCAACGTAAATGCCGCGCTCAAGGAAATCGCGCGCGCCGCTGATGCGCTGCGGATACTGGCCGAAATGCTCGAACGACAGCCCGACGCGATCTATCGGGGCAAGCGCCCACAAAACTAGGAGACAACATGAAACTCGTCCGCTACGGAAGCAAAGGCCGCGAAAAACCCGGTCTCGTCGATGCGCAGGGCAAACTGCGCGATCTCTCTGCCCACTGCGCCACCATCGGCTGGGAAGAACTCTCCCCGGCCGGACAAAAACGGCTGAGGGCCATCGATCCGGCCACGCTGCCGCTGGTGAAAGGCTCTCCCCGTCTGGGTGTACCCTTCACCGGCATTTCCAAGATCGTCGGGGTTGGTCTCAACTACCGCGACCACGCCATCGAAACCGGCGCGGCGATCCCGACGGAACCGGTGCTGTTCATGAAGGCCACCACGTCGATCAACGGGCCGTCCGACAACATCGTGCTGCCGCGCGGTTCCGTGAATACCGACTGGGAGGCCGAACTCGGCCTTGTCATCGGCCGGGCGGCGCGCTATGTGAGCGAGGACAAGGCGCTGTCGTATCTGGCCGGCTACGTCACCTTCCATGACGTCTCCGAGCGCGACTTCCAGAAGAATCGCGGCGGCAGCTGGGACAAGGGCAAGGGCTGCGACAGCTTCGCGCCGATCGGCCCCTGGCTTGTCACGCGCGACGAAATCCGCGACCCGCAGGCCCTGCACGTCTGGCTGGAGGTGAACGGCACGCGCCGTCAGGACAGCAATACTTCTCAGATGATCTTCCCCGTCGCGCACCTGATCAGCTACATCTCCCAATTCATGACGCTGCTGCCGGGCGACGTGATCTGCACCGGCACGCCCAGCGGTGTCGGCATGGGCATGAACCCCGCCCAATACCTCAAGGCCGGCGATGTCGTGCGTCTCGGCGTCGAAGGCTTGGGCACGCAGTGCCAGAAGGTGCTCGCTGGCTGACCCGGGCATGACGCAGGCGGTACATGCCAGACTCTCCGGCCATCCGGCGAATCCCGTCCGCTTTGACGGGCGGGTCGATGTCACGCTGACGCACCTGCCCGACGGGGGAATTGCCCTTGCCTACGCCATCCACGACTGCAACGTCGGCCTGCGCATACCGACGCCGCATACGCCGGCGGCCGCCGACGCACTCTGGCGCAGCACCTGTTGCGAGTTCTTCGTCGGTCCCGCCGGGCAACACGATTACCGCGAATTCAACTTCTCGCCTTCGGGCCAGTGGGCGGCGTACGACTTTCATGATTACCGGCAACGCACAACCGCCACGCCGGACTGTCCTGCGCCGGCAATCAGGTTCAGGAGTGACGAGCATCTGCTTCAGCTCGATGTAACGCTTGCGTCGGCTAGCCCTGCCAACAAAGTCCATCGAAAGCGAAACGCTGCGACTCGCCGCCGCTGTCGTGCTCGAAGCCAGGGACGGCAGCTTCGGTTACTGGGCGTTCGCCCATCCACCGGGCAAGCCCGACTTCCACCACCCGGCAGGCTTCGCCCTGAAGCTGGGCCCGCGAGGGTTTTACTCATGAAGTACGGTATCGAGCGGCTGATTGAAGAGCCGCCCGTGCGCAGGGCGCTGGCGGGACGCCGCGTCGCCCTGCTCGCCCATCCTGCCTCGACCACGCGCAATCTCACGCACAGCCTCGATACTCTCGCCGCGTTGCCCGACATCAAACTGACCGCCGCCTTCGGCCCGCAGCACGGCCTGCGCGGCGACAAACAGGACAACATGATGGAGTCGCCCGACAGCGTCGATGCGCAGCACGGCATCCCGGTCTTCAGCCTCTACGGCGAGGTGCGTCGTCCGACGGACGCGATGATGGACACGTTCGACGTGCTGCTCGTCGACCTGCAGGATCTCGGCTGCCGCATCTACACCTTCATCACCACGCTGCGCTACGTGCTCGAAGCCGCCGCACGCCACGGCAAGTCGGTGTGGGTGCTCGACCGACCCAATCCGGCGGGCCGGCCGGTTGAAGGCCTGCGTCTGCGTGAAGGGTGGGAAAGCTTCGTCGGTGCCGGCCCGCTGCCGATGCGCCACGGCCTGACGCTTGGCGAACTGGCGCGCTGGTTCGTGGCAACACTGAAGCTCGATGTTGACTGTCAGGTAGTGACCATGCAGGGCTGGCAACCGAACATGGCGCCAGGCTACGGCTGGCCGCTTCACGAGCGCACCTGGATCAACCCGAGCCCGAACGCACCCAACCTCTCGATGGCGCGCTGCTACGCCGGCACGGTGATGCTCGAAGGCACGACGCTCTCCGAAGGGCGTGGCACGACGCGCCCCCTCGAACTATTCGGCGCGCCGGACATCGACGCACCGGCGCTGCTCACTGAAATGGGGAAGCTTGCGCCGCACTGGCTGGCTGGGTGCAAGTTGCGTCCCTGCTGGTTCGAGCCAACCTTCCACAAGCATGTCGGCCAGCTCTGCCAGGGCATCCAGATCCACGTCGAAGACCCCACACATTACGACCACGCCGCCTTCCGCCCGTGGCGGCTGATGGCGCTCGCCTTCAAGGCACTGCGCAGGCTACAGCCCGACTATCCCCTGTGGCGGGATTTTCCCTACGAATACGAGCGTGACCGTCGCGCCATCGATCTCATCAACGGTGGTCCCCAATTGCGCGAGTGGGTCGACGATCCCACCGCCATGCCGGACGCTCTCGATGCATTAGCCAAGGCGGACGAAGCAGGCTGGGGTGAGGAAATCGCCCGGTTCAAACTCTACTGACACCCGCCAAACCCGGCCGCAATGTTGACCCTGACGCACTCAGCCTACGCGGCCTGATCGTCATGCCTTTCTGCGGCGTGATTACGTCCGGCTTTCTTCTTCATTAAATACATTCTTCTGTCGGCTTCATTCAATATATCGTCGGTGCTTCTTCTGGCGCCGGTCTCGGAGGCGTGGCCTACCGACAAGGCAATTCGCCAGCCCTGACTCTTGAAGGTAGTTTCCGCGGCCAGCAGGATTCTTTTAACCAATATCTCGCAGGAAGGCGCATCGGTCTCCGGGAATAACACCACGAACTCGTCCCCGCCAAAGCGGGCGATCGTGTTGAACCTGCCGGGAATTGCTTCTCAGGATGTCAGCCACGGCCTTGAGCGCAGTATCTCCAACCCGATGACCCTGCTGATCGTTCAATCCCTTGAATTGATCAATGTCGATGAACAGTATCGAATAAGGGCGGGCGGAGCGCTCACTCCGCTGTTGTTCGCGTTCAAATCGTTCAAAGAACTCGATTCGATTGGCCAGGTCGGTCAGTGCATCCTTGCGCGAGGATGCGCGATCCCGCCATAGGTTGGCCACCACACGGCCAATAATCGTAAAAGCGATGCCGCGCGTAACCGCGTTCAAGACAAATGCACCAAGGGGGTAGTCGGGGTAAACAGCGGCGAATTCGACCGTGGTCCAGAGCAATGCCACAGATGCACCGACCAGTACGGGCATCTGCGTATCGGAACGACGCAGCGACCGGAGCGCACTCAGGCGCGCTGCCTGGATGACCGGCAGGCAATACAGTACGTCAAGGGAATAATATGACCCCACTCCCTTGTAATTCAGAAACGTGATCAGGAGAATTTCCGCGACAATCAGGAAAAATCCCCCGAACATCAGAGGCTGTTGTGCCATTACTGGATCGAGATAAGTCGAGTGTCAGAGGACGATAAACGGGCGCGCGACGCGAATATACTCTACTGATGCACTACCCAGCCAGTTCTCCCGGCAAGCCCCGCCGCCCCGGATTGCTGGCAGTTCGACTGACGCCGACGTTCACGCCCTCAGCGCGGCCAGCACCTCGTCGAGCATTTTCTTGGCGTCACCGAACAACATGTGGTTGTTCTCCTTGTAGAAGAGCGGGTTGTCAACACCGGCGTAGCCCGACGCCATCGAGCGTTTCATGACGATCGAGGTTGTCGCGTGCCACACCTCAAGCACCGGCATGCCGGCGATCGGGCTGGTCGGATCGTCCAGCGCCGCCGGATTGACGATGTCGTTGGCGCCGATCACCATCGCCACATCGGTGTGCGCAAAGTCCTCGTTGATCTCGTCGAGCTCGAACACGATGTCGTAAGGCACCTTTGCCTCGGCCAGCAGCACGTTCATGTGGCCAGGCATGCGGCCGGCTACCGGGTGAATGCCGAAGCGCACGTTGACGCCCTTGTCGCGCAGCAGCTTGGTGATTTCAAATACCGTGTGCTGCGCCTGCGCCACCGCCATGCCGTAGCCGGGAACGATGATGACCTTGCGGGCGTCGCGCAGCAGTTCGGCTGTTTCGGCAGCGGAAATCGCCGTGACCTCGCCGGCCGGCGCCGTCCCGCCAGCGCCGACTTTTGCCGCATCGTCCGAACCGAAGCCGCCAGCGATCACGCTGAAGAAGTGGCGGTTCATCGCGCGGCACATGATGTAGGAGAGGATGGCGCCGCTCGATCCCACCAGCGCACCGGTGACGATCAGCAGGTCGTTGGAGAGCATGAAGCCCGTCGCCGCCGCCGCCCAGCCCGAATAGCTGTTGAGCATCGACACCACCACCGGCATGTCGGCACCACCGATGGCCATCACCATGTGGATGCCGAACAGCAGCGCGACCGTCGTCATTACCGCAAGCGGCAGCATGCCGGCCTCGATGGTCGGTGCATTGATGAACTCGCGGCCGAACCAGAGCACGGCCAGCAGGCCGGCGAGGTTGAGCCAGTGGCGGCCCGGCAACAGCAGGGGCTTGCCGCCGATGCGGCCGGAGAGCTTGCCGAAGGCGATGATCGAGCCGGAGAAGGTGATGGCGCCGATCAGGATGCCGATGTAGATCTCGATCCCGTGGATCGTCTTTTCGGCGCCGGTCAGCACGATCGAGGTGTCGATGGTGCTGGCGAAGCCGACCAGCATGGCGGCCAGGCCGACCAGGCTGTGCATCAGGGCGACCAGTTCGGGCATCTGCGTCATCTGCACGCGCCGCGCGGCAATCAGGCCAACAGATGCACCGACGACCATGGCACCGACGATCCAGGGCATGGCGGCCAGCGTCACGCGGGGGCCGAAGACGGTTGCCAGCACGGCCAGCGTCATGCCGGCCATGCCGTAGGAATTGCCGCGGCGGGCCGTTACGGGGTTGGATAATCCGCTCAGGCTCAGGATGAAAAGAATGGTGGCGGCGAGGTAGGCAACAGAGGTGAAGGTAGCTGACATGGTCATGCCTCCGCAGGGCCGCCCCAAGGGGGCATGCGTCCCCCCGTGGGGGGCAGCGAGATGGGTTTGCGCGCGTGGGGGGCCATGATTATTTCCGGAACATCGCCAGCATGCGCCGCGTCACCGCAAAGCCGCCGAACATGTTGATGGCCGTCAGCACCAGCGCAACGACAGCCAGGCCGAGGATCAGGCCATCCGGCCGGCTGCCGCCGCCCTCGGCGAGCGGTGGCGCGATCTGCACCAGCGCACCGATGGCGACGATGCTGGAAATCGCGTTCGTCACGCTCATCAGCGGCGTATGCAAGGTCGCTGCGACGTTCCAGATCACCATGTAGCCGACGAAGCAGGCCAGCACGAAGACCGTGAAGTGCGACAGGAAGGCGGGCGGCGCATAGGCGCCGACGAACCCGAAGGCCAGCGCGCCGGTACCGAACAGCAGCGTCAGGGCCAGGGGCGACAGCGGCCCGCTGGCCGCATGGACCAGCTTGCGTTCGAGCGGCGCCTTGGCGGGCTTCTTTTGGGCAGGTGCGGCAGCGAGCTTCGGCGGCGGGGGCGGCCAGGTGATTTCGCCCTGCTTGATCACCGTCGCGCCGCGGATAACATCGTCATCCATATTGACGTTGATGGTGCCGTCTGACTTCTTTCCATCCGCTGTTTTGCACAGCTCCTCGATCAGGCGCAACAGGTTGGTGGCGTAGAGCGTTGAAGACTGCCTGGCCAGACGGCTGGGCAGATCGGTATAGCCGATGATCGTAACGTCGTGCTTCACCACGACCTGGCCCGGCTCAGTCAACTCACAGTTGCCGCCCTGCTCGGCGGCCATGTCGACAATGATGCTGCCGGGCTTCATCGACGCGACCATCGCGGCGCTGATCAGTTTGGGCGCGGGCTTGCCGGGAATCAGCGCGGTAGTGATGATGATGTCGACTTCCTTCGCCTGGCGGGCAAAGGTTTCGCGCTGGGCTTTCAGGAAACCCGCACTCATTACCTTGGCATAGCCGCCGACGCCCTCGCCCTCTTCCTGGTAATCGACACCGACGAATTCGGCGCCCATCGACTTGACCTGGTCGGCCACTTCGGGGCGCGTGTCGTTGGCGCGCACGATGGCCCCCAGGCCGACGGCAGCGCCCAGCGCGGCCAGGCCGGCGACGCCGGCGCCAATGACGAAGACCTTGGCCGGCGGTACCTTGCCCGCGGCGGTGATCTGGCCGGTGAAGAAGCGGCCGAAATGGTGGGCGGCCTCGATCACCGCGCGATAGCCGGCAATGTTGGCCATCGAGGAGAGCGCGTCCATTTTCTGCGCGCGCGACAGGCGCGGCACACTGTCGATCGCCAGCACGGTCGCCTGCTGCGCCGCGAGCTGCTGCATGAGCTCCGGGTTCTGCGCCGGCCAGATAAAACCGATCAGCGTGCTACCCGTCTTCAGCAGGCCGACTTCAGCGTTACTGGGTGCACGCACCTTGAAGACAATGTCGGACTGCGCCCACAGGCTGGCGGCATCGCCAATGATTGCCGCGCCCGCGGCGCGATAGGCGTCGTCATCGAAGTTGGCCGCCGCACCGGCGCCGCTTTCGACAGCCACGGCAAAGCCGAGCTTGATCAGTTTTGCGACGACATCGGGAACGGTGGCGACGCGCTTCTCGCCCGCAAATGTTTCCCTCGGCACTCCGATCGTCAATGGCATGCTTCCCCCTCTTCCTTCGTTTATTTTGGCACCCTGCGACGCCACGGCGGCACAGGCTTGCTGTCTTCGATCTGCCGCAGGCGCACGATGGCCAGCGAGCAGTTGTCGCCGTGCCCTTGGGCACGTTCGCGCGCGGTGTTGATGAGAGTTTCCGCCGCATGACGCACCGGATACCCGTACAGCACCTGTCCCAGTTCATCGTCCGTGAAATAGGCCCACAGGCCGTCCGAACAGAGCAAGAAGCTGTCGCCGTCGACCAGTGGCACAGCCTGCCCGAAGTCGATTTTCGGCGCTTCGTCGTCGCCCAGGCAGGAGATCAGCAGGTTCTTTTGTGGATGACTCTCGGCCTGATCCTCGGTGAGATAGCCCAGCTTCACCAGGTTCATCACATGCGAGTGATCATAGCTGCGCGAAACCAGGGCGCCCTCGCGGAAATGATAGATGCGCGTGTCGCCGCAATGCGCCCAATCGGCCCGCCCCGGCTGAATGACCAGCAGGCAGGCGGTGCTGTGTGGTTCCTGCTCGCTGGTGAACCGCGAAAGCCTGATGCCGTCGTGGGCGTCGTTGATACCCGCCGCCAGCGCGCCCTGTATTTCGGCGGTGCCCAGCGCACCGCTCTGAAAATTGGTCTTCGCGGAATGGATCACCTGCTCGGCCGCCATCGCGCCGCCGGTATGACCGCCCATGCCGTCGGCCAGCACCGCCAATAACGTGCTCTTCTGCGTCGGGTGCACGAACAGACCGATGCGATCCTGTTGCTCGTCGCGGTCGCCGATATGTTGCGCGGTGCAGGTTTCGATGGTGAAGGGCATGACGAGATTATACGGTTAGAATTTAGCGACTTATCTAATCTCCGCGAGGACTCGACCCATGCTACCCGGACGCGGTTACAACGAACTCACGGTCGGCGCTGCCTATGATTCCGCCATGACGCTGACCGAAACCCATGTCGTGCTCGGCGCCGGATTGTTTGGCGACTTCAATCCCCTGCACGTCAACGAGAGCTGGGCGAAGAAGGGCAAATTCGGCACACGCATCGCCCACGGCTACCTGACCAGCAACGTCATGGCCGCACAGTTTGGCATGCTGCTCTACGGCACCGCCATTGCCTACATGGAACATGCGATCCGCTTTACCGCCCCGGTCAAGCCAGGCGACACGCTGCACGTCACCTGGACGGTGACCGCCAAGGACGACAAACCCAAGCACGACGGCGGCATCGTCAGCTTCGCGGGCGTATGCAAGATCCAGGATGGCAGCACGGTCGCCGAGGCGACCGCCAAGCTGCTGGTGAAGAACAACGGCTAAGCCGTGAACCGTTCGTCCAGCCACTCGATCCAGTGTTTGATCGGCATGCCCGTGCCCGCCTGCAAGTGGGCGATGCAGCCGATGTTGGCACTGGCGATGCCCTCCGGATGTCCAGCCAGCAGGGCAACCAGCTTATGCCCGCGCAAGCGGCGGGAGATTTCCGGTTGCAGGATCGAATAGGTGCCCGCCGAACCGCAGCACAGATGGCCATCGGCAACCGGCGTCAGGTCGAAGCCGGCGGCGACCAGTAAGGTCTCGACGCTGCCGCGAATCTTCAACCCATGCTGCAGGCTGCATGGCGCATGGAAGGCCAGCAGCCGGCGGCGCCCCGCCAGCGCCGACTTTTCGAGCAAGCGCAGCAATTCGTCTTTCTCGGCAGCCACCACCTCGCTCACGTCGCGCGCCAGTTCGCCCACGCGCTGCGCTTTCATCCGGTAGGCAGGATCGTCCTGCAGCAGATGGCCGTAATCCTTGACCTCGACACCGCAACCGGAAGCGGTACTCACGATAGCCTCCGTTCCCGCCTCGATGTGCGGCCACCAGGCGTCGATGTTGCGACGGGCATTTTCTCGTGCGCCCGCCGCATCGCCGAGATGCAGCTTGACCGCGCCGCAGCAGCCCGCATCCGCTGCCTCGAAAAGATGAATGCCGAGCCGCGCCATTACCCGCTTCGTCGCGCCATTGATATTTGGATACATCGAAGGCTGCGCGCAACCGGCCAGCGCGAGCATCTTGCGCGGCTGCGCGCCGGGGGCAACCGTGGCAACCGTGCCGGCCGACGACATGGGCGGCACTTTCGACTTCAATGCCCCCGGCAGGAAGGGCCGCACCATCTGGCCGAGCTTCATCGCCGTGCCAAACAGCGCCGGGCGTGGCAAGCCTTCGCGCAACGCGGTGCGCAGCAGCGCATCCGCACCCTTGCGCGGCACGCGCTGTTCCACAATCCCACGGCCGATGTCGAGCAGGCGCGCGTACTGCACACCCGATGGGCAGGTCGTCTCGCAGGAGCGGCAGGTCAGGCAGCGGTCGAGATGCAGGCGGGTCTTCTCGGTCGGCAGCGTGCCTTCCAGTACCTGCTTGATGAGGTAGATGCGGCCGCGCGGCCCATCGAGCTCGTCACCCAGCAACTGGTAGGTCGGACAGGTCGCCGTGCAGAAACCGCAGTGCACGCACCGGCGCAGGATGGCTTCGGCCTCCCTGCCTTCTGCCGTATCGCGGATGAAATCGGCGAGATGCGTTTCCATATTAAAGCTCGGGATACAGGCGGCCGGGGTTGAAGATGCCGCGCGGATCGAAGACCGCCTTCAGGCGGCGATGCAGGGCCATCAGCGGCGCGGGCAGCGGCGCAAAAGCGCCGACCTGTTCTTTCAGCAGCGGCCTCCGCACGGTAGAGCGTTGCGCTGCCACCGACGCTGGCCGCCGCCGCGCGGATTGTTTCAGGAGCCGCAGCGCTGCGCAGCCAGCGCTGCGCGCCACCCCATTCGATGAATGTTTCGCCGGACAGATTCAACGCTGGCGCCACCGCAGGAACGGACAGTCGCCACAGCGGTGCGTCTGCCGTGAAGAACGGTAAACGCTGGTCACGCAGGTCGTCCCAGAATGCCATCCCGTCAGCGCCGACTGCTGGCGCCGTCCCGCCAGCGCCGACTTTCGTTCCGCCGAGCCTCTGTTCGGCCGAACCAATCGCCGCACGCGCACCGGCAAGCCGCAATGTCAGCACGCCATCGGCCCACGCGCTGGCAACGATCGGCAGCGGCTGCCCCGCCCAGCGGTTGAGCTTGTCGAGCGCTTCACCCTCGCTCATCTCGAAGCGCAGCGTGGCTTCCGCAACGGGTTTGGGCAGCACCTTGAGGGAGACCTCAAGGATCAGGCCGAGCGTGCCAAGGCTGCCGGCAATGAGGCGCGAGACATCGTAGCCGGCGACATTCTTGATGACTTGTCCACCAAAGTTGAGTTCGCGTGCCGTGCCGTCGAGCAGCTTCACGCCCAGCACGAAGTCGCGCAAACTGCCGGCACTGGCGCGGCGCGGGCCGGAGAGGCCGGCCGCCACCACCCCGCCAATCGTCGATTTCGCACCAAAGCGCGGTGGTTCGAAGGCGAGGCACTGCCCCTGCGCCGCCAGCACGGCCTCGATCTCGGCCAGTGTCGTGCCGCACTTCGCGGTGATGAAAAGTTCTGTCGGTTCGTAGGCGACGATGCCTGTGTGCTCGCGCGTTTCAAGCACGTCGCCGCGGGGCGCGTTGCCATAGAAGTCCTTGCTGCCCGCGCCGCGCACGACCACCGGCGCGACCGCTTCACGAATCCGTTCAGCCAGGCGATTCGAGATATCGCTCATGCCGCCTCCCTGCTGCTACCGGTCAGCCGGTATTCCGAGCAGTGCCGCGGCGTCGGCACCGCCTTGCCCGGATTGAGCAGTCCATCTGCATCGAAGGCGTGTTTCAGGCCGTGGAAGACGGCCAGTTCCTCGGGCGTGAATTGCACGCACATCTGTCCGATCTTCTCGATGCCCACGCCATGTTCGCCGGTGATGGTGCCGCCGACATCGACCGAGAGTTCGAGGATGCGCGCACCGAATGCGGTAGCGCGCTCCAGCTCGCCGGGTTGATTGGCATCAAACATGATGAGTGGGTGCAGGTTGCCGTCGCCGGCGTGGAACACATTGGCGCAGCGCAGGTCGTATTGCAGGGAAAGTTCGGCGATGCGCTTCAGCACGTGGGCAAGGTGCTTGCGCGGAATGGTGCCGTCCATGCAGAGATAGTCCGGGGTGATGCGCCCGATGGCGGGAAAGGCGGCCTTGCGCCCGGCCCAGAATTTGAGACGCTCAGCCTCGTTTTGCGAGATGCGCAAAGCACGCGCGCCAGCCTTCTCCAGTACCGCGCGTATCGCCGCGATTTCCTCCTCCACCTCTTCCGGCGTGCCGTCGGATTCGGCAAGCAGGATGGCAACGGCGTCCAGGTCGTAGCCGGCATGGACAAAATCCTCGACGGCGTGCGTCGCCGGCTTGTCCATCATCTCCAGCCCGGCGGGGATGATGCCGGCGGCAATGATGTCAGCCACGGCGTTGCCGGCCTGCGTCATGTCGTCGAACGAAGCCATCACCACGCGTGCCTCGCGCGGCTTCGGCGTCAGCTTTACCGTCGCCTCGAGTACCACGCCGAGCATGCCCTCGGAACCGATCATCAACGCCAGCAGGTCGTAGCCGGGCGTATCCAGCGCAGCACTGCCGATCTCGACGAGCGTGCCATCCACCAGCGCCACGCGCAGCTTGAGGATGTTGTGCACGGTCAAGCCATACTTGAGGCAATGCACGCCGCCGGAATTCTCGGCGACGTTGCCGCCGATGGTGCAGGCAATCTGCGAACTCGGGTCGGGCGCGTAGTAAAGACCATAGGGTGCGGCGGCCTCGGAGATGGCAAGGTTGCGCACGCCCGTCTGCACTCGGGCGGTACGCGCGAACGGGTCGAGCTCCAGGATGCGCATGAACTTGGCAAGCGACAGGATCACCCCGCCGGCAACCGGTGTCGCCCCGCCGGACAGGCCCGTGCCGGCGCCGCGCGCGACGACCGGCACCTTCAATTTGTGGCAAGCCCTGAGTACGGCGACAACCTGCGCCTCGTTCTCGGGCAAGGTCACGACGAGCGGCAGCTGGCGATAAGCGGTCAGGCCATCGCACTCGTAGGGTTTCAGGTCCTCGGTCGTGGTCAGCAGCGACGCCGCCGGCAGGATGCCTGAAAGTTCGGCGAGCAGCGCACGATGATCGGCAACAGCTTGTTCTGGGACATTCATGGTTGGATCAGGATGGCACGAAAGTCGTTAATGTTGGGGGGCCGGGCCGATCACGACAAGAGCGTCGAGCGCGGCGAAGAGACTGCATGCGTCATTGTCCATGAGCCGTGCCCGCACGTCCATGCCTTGTGCGAAAGGCCGCGCAGAATCCCGCGGGAATTCAGCGCCACGACTTCATCCAGCCCAGGCTAGCGAGGGTATCGCCACTGGGATGGTATTCACAACCGATCCATTCGGCGTAGCCAAGTTGTTGCAGCCGCTCGAAGAGAAACGGGAAACGGATCTCGCCGGTGCCGGGTTGGTGGCGGCCGGGATTGTCGGCGATCTGGATGTGGCCAATGCGCGGCAGTTGCTTCTCCAGGGTATGCGCGAGATCGCCCTCCATCACCTGGGCATGATAGATGTCGTACTGGAGTTGCAGGTTACGGCTATCGACGGCGTCGATGACCTGCATGGCCGCGCGCGTGGTCGGGACGAGGTAAGCCGGATTGTCACGCGTGTTGAGCGGCTCCATCATCAGGCGGATACCCGCGCGCTGCGTGACGGCGGCGGCAAAGCGCAGGTTGTCGATGAGCGTCGCCATTGCTTCTTCGTGACCTGAAGTCGGGATGCCCGCCAGGCAATTCAGCCGCGTGCAGCCCAGCGCCTCGGCATACTCGATGGCACGCCCGACGCCGTCCTGAAACTCGGCCTTGCGCGCGGGCAGACAGGCGATGCCCCGCTCACCGGCAGACCAGTCGCCGGCCGGCAGGTTGAACAAGACCACCTCGACGCCCGAGGTCAGCACCACTTCGGCGAGCACCGCTTTCTCGTGCGCGTAGGGAGAATGGAATTCGACACCGGCGAAACCCGCGCGCGTGGCAGCGCCGAAGCGGTCGAGAAAATCATGCGCGGCGAACAGGCAAGACAGGTTGGCGGAGAATTGCAAAGGCATGGCCGGATTATGCCAAGGCCAGGGTTGTCGTGTCGTGCGACAAGGCCTCGATGGCCGCCTCGTCGCTGGCAAGCAGTTGCCGTGCAATCCTTTCCCAATGGGCCGCGCCGCGCCGCACAATCTCTTCCAGTGCCGCCGTCCCGCCAGCGCCGACATTTGCAAAGTCGTATCCGGCAAGCAACGGAAACAATTCGCGGCGCATGCCATCCAGGTTGGAGAACCAGAACCAGAGCTGCGGCCAGGCCTGCCGCTCGATCAGCGTCGGCAGCGTAACGAGGCAATCGGCCAGATTGTCGCGTACGGCGCGCGCGAGGATTTCCGAGCGACGTTTCCTGAAACCGACAATCATTTCTTCCCATTGCGGGCCGAGCCGACGGCCGGCCGCATGCTCGCCGCGCTCATGCAGAATCAGGGTTTCGGTCTCGGCAGCAGTCATGCGTTCGAGCGCTGCGTGCGGATCGGTTTCGTAGCCATGCGCCGCCAGCGCCAAGGCCAGCGCGCCGGGCGTCTTCTTCATCGCCCAGGCTTCGGCCTTTTCCCACAACCACTGGCGCAGCGCCTCGCGCCGCACGATCACCGTACCCCCTTGCAGCGCGGCAGGAATCGCGGTGAGGTCGCGCGCGTATTCGCATTCGCAGACGAGGATTGTCAGGCCATCGCTTTCTTCGCGCCGCTCGAGCCGGCCGAGGAAAAAATGCGGTTTGCCAAAGCGTCCTATGCCCGCGCCATAGACGAGCTGGTGCGGGACGATCTGCCGGTTGATTTCGGCAACGGCAAAGGGTTCGTATTCGCCATCGCCGAGCGGCAGGGCGGCAAATTCATTGTCAGCCAGCGTCTCCCACAGCGCCTCACGCTCATTGAGCCAGCTGCCGACCTCGGGACGTGCGAGCGGGTCGCCGAGCGGAATACCGGCCTCCCAGCGATAGAACTCGCGCATCTCGAGCAGGTAGGTACACAGCGTCATCTCGCGCGCGTGGCGGGCATCGGTGATGTGGCAGTTGCGCTGCACGGCGCCGACCAGCCGGTCGAAATTCTGGATCATGGCTTGGGCTCACTGGGGGGCGGGCGGCGCTTGCGAATCTGCCAGTGGGCAACGCCTTGCACGATGTGCGCGAGCGGCAGATGATCGAGGTCGCCGAATTTGGCCTGGGCGAGCCGTACCAGCTGCAGCACGCTGAGCACGGCGGCCGCGGGGTCGACCAGATCCTTGAGGCCGGTCAGCCCACCGCACTGTACCTTCATCATCATCGCGTGCGGCAGGATGCGCTGCGTATCCTTGACCTTGAGGGCAAAGGCCGAGTTGGCGCGCAGCAGTGTCAACAACTGGCCGCAGGCCGCGCGTGCCAGCGGATCGCTGCAGGCCACCATCTCCCGCTCGGCCAGCGCCAGGCGCCGTTCCGCTTCGCATACCGCCGCCTTGCAGAGCAGCGCCTTCTCGAAGACGCAGGGCAGGCGATTGATCTGCTCGCGTACGATATGGAAGTGGGTCTCGTCCATCGGCCGGAACAGCGGTCAGTCGCCCGCAGGGCAGTCCCAAGGGCGGCGGCGCCCCCGGGTGGGGGGCAGCGAACCGAGTTTGTGAGCGTGGGGGGCCATTCTTGTCAGTCGTCTCCGTAGACCGGCGGCGCCGCGCGCACCGTGTTGAGTGCATCCTCGGCCTGCAGCTCGTTTTCCCCGAACATGACCTGGATCTTGCATTGCGTCATGTCGTTTTCAGTGCGCAGGCGCTTGGCATCGTTGGAGGCCTCCTTGAAGACCCCGAACTGGCCAAGTTTTTCGAGCAGCTTGATCGGCCCGGTCTGGGTAATGCGATAGATGTAGTAAGGCATGGCAATCCTGTTCAGCTCACTTATTCCACATAATGTTTAACCGCCTTGCGACGGCCGGGCTTGGATTTCTGGATGATCACCCCCTTGATGACCGACAGGTCGGGAATGCTCGCAGTGGGGTACATGGGGTTGAGGGCGCGCAATTTCCAGTCCCCCGCGCCGCCGACCAGCTGGCGAAATATCCATTCATCGCCAAGCCAGGCCATGACGTAGGAACCATCCATCACGACCCCGTCCGGTTCGATGACGATGATGTCGCCATCGACGAACTCGGGTTCCATGCTGTCGCCCAGCACCATCAGGGCGAAGGATTCGCCACCGCTGCATGTGTCGAGTGCGGCATCGGCAGCGACATCCGCGGGAACGACGGGGATGGGAAAGGGTTTTTTACTGATCATTTTCTCGTTCATTCGCTGAGCCAGCGGACAAGGTAATAGAGACGGAAACCTTCTGAGGAACGCGAAGGGCCCACGACTTCGGCGGCGTGCAGGTTCTGCGCCGGCGCCTGCCGCTGCAGTGCCGCTTCCGCCGAAGCCATCACTTCGACACAGTTTTCCGGAAAACGCTTGCGCTTGCCGCGCGTCGCCTGCACCAGCGCGAAATGCTGCTGCACGAGATGCGGAACTTCCGCATCGATATAGACGCCACCTTTCATGACGTGCCCTCGACGGGCCGCCCCAAGAAGGCATGCGCCCCCCGGTGGGGGGCAGCGAACGAATGTGAGCGTGGGGGGGTCATGTTTCACCTCGCAGAATTCTGATGTGCGCAATGATAGGCGCGAACAGCGGTTCGAGATGGCGCCGCATCAACGGACCGACAGCCGTGGTGCGGGTCAGGATCGGTTCGGCGTCGGCATTCGAGAGCCGCGACAAGGCTTCCAGCGCGGCGGCCTCGTTGGCCACCTCTGGCAGCACGGCCAGGCTGGCGGCATCGCGGCCGGCGGCAAAATAGCGGCCGCACAGGTCGAGCAACAGATAGGCCGCCTCGTGTGCGGGCGGCTTTTCCAGTGCCAGCTCCGCCGCCTTGAGATAACTTTGCCCCACACCGGAATAGCACCGCGCCAGGAGCTGTGCGGCCGGCGTATCGGACAAATCCGCAAACCCGGGGGGCAGCGCGCGCGGCGTTTCCGCAGGCAGTGCGTCGGGCAGGCTCTCGAGAAAGCCAATCAGATAGTGCGGCCGGCGTTTGCCCTTGGCCCACAACTGATCACGCAGCGGCGCATCGATCAGGCCAGCGGCGAGCACCGTACGCACGATTTCCATCACGACGATGGGGTCGGCCTCGAAGGGCAGATGCTCGACCAGAAAATCGGCGAGCACCTTGCCCATCGCCCCCGCGCGCACGGCAGGACGCGCCAGCATCACCCGCGCGACCTCCATGGTTGGCAACGCCCACCAGGCACGCCGCGCCAGTTCGTTTGTCAGTCCCGGCGCATAGGCCACGGCCATCACCGCTTCCGGCTCGCCGATCTTGAGCAGCGCTTCGAGACTGTTCCGGCTGGACTGGCCCATGCGCGTCCAGTGCCGCAGATGCACCGGGTAGCCACCGGGTGAGCCGAGCGCATGGCCGCCGAGCAACTCGCGCACGCGCTGGAGATAGCGTTCGGCACGGCCGACCGGATTGAGCCTCACGCGCGCCTCGCCCTGCGGTGTCAGGCCATACAGCGTGCAGGCACTCTCGTCGATGCGCACCGCAAGCAGTTCGCCGGCCAGCAGCACATTGAGGCGCAGCGCATCTTCGGGGGCCAGTTCCGGAAGGGTCACCGGGCTCATGGACTCAAGACGTCATCGGCTGAACGAACGGCGCAGCGCCTTCAATATGCAGCGTCCGGGTCGGGAACGCAATTTCCGCGCCGTGCCGTGCGATGATCGCGGCGACCTGCAAGAGCACATCCTGCTTCACTTCATGGTAGTGAATCCAGACCGTGGTCTTGGTGAAGGTGTAAATGAAAAAGTTGAGCGATGAATCGGCAAACGCGTTGAAGTTCACGATCAGGGTCTGCGTGTTGTCGATCTCCGGATGGCTTTGCAGCATCGCCTTCACGTCGGCCACGATGGGCGCCATCTTGTCGATGTCCGCGTAGCGAATGCCGATGGTTTCCTTGATGCGGCGATTGCTCATGCGCGAGGGATTTTCGACGACGATGGTGGTGAACACCGAGTTGGGGACGTAGATCGGGTTCTTGTTGAAGGCGCGAATGCGCGTATGGCGCCAACTGATCAGTTCGACGGTGCCTTCGATCTGCCGGTCCGGCGAACGGATCCACTCGCCGACGCTGAAGGGACGGTCGAGATAGATCGTCAGTCCGCCGAAAAAGTTGGCCAGCAAATCCTTCGCCGCAAAACCGACGGCAATCCCGCCGATGCCGCCCGCGGCCAGAATGCCGGAAACGCTGAAACCCAGTGTCTGCATGATCACCAGTGCCGCGGTGATCAACACCGTCAGCCGGCCGAGCTTGGAAAGCGCGTTGACCGTGGTCTTATCCACCTCGTCGCCCTGTTGCATGCGTACGGCAACAAAGTTTTCTCCCGCCAGCCGGATCATGCAGAACAGGAACCAGGCAAGGCACACCACCACCCCGATGTCGCGCAGTGGCGACACCAGGTCGAACAGCGGATCGTCGGCATGACGGCGCACGATGCTGGCGGCAAACGCCAGCCCCACGATCCAGATCATGGCCGGTAGGGGACGCCTGGCGGCCTGAATCAGGATGTCGTCCCAGGCATTGACCGAGCCGGCGGCAATATGCGCCGCCTTGCGCAACAGGAGGCCGGCAACAAAATTGATGGCCACGGTCGCCAATAGGGCGAGCAGTGCCTTGGCAATCCAGGGTTCAGCCAAAATCGCCAGGCCGAATCGTTCGGCGAGTTCTCTCATTGCAACATCCCCTTGCCCGACCCGGGAGTCTCTCGTTTATCTTGGGGGAATTCTATCAACTCGGGAAAGCGGCCAAGAATCGCGACAGGATCAGTTGAGCTGGATGCGCCGGCCGAAGGGCACCGGCGCCTTGCCCTTGACCAGCCAGAGCACGGGATAGTTGGGCGCATCCTGGGGAAAGTCGCCTTCGGCATCGGTGAAATAGACCAGCGTATCGGGCTGCTGGCCATGGTCTTCGATCCAGTCGAAGACCGGCGTAAACGAGGTTCCCCCGCCACCGGCAAACTGCTTGGGGAGCCGCAATTCATCCCAGGGCTCGAAGATCCATGGCGCGCCTGCCGCGAGGCCGCTGTCGCAGGCGAACAGGGTAATGCGTACCGACGCGGTCCCTTTCAAGGCATTCAGTTCGCCGAGGAATTCGGCCAGATCCTGATCCGTCACCGAACCGGAAACATCGATGGCGACGTGGACGTCGCCCGAGTGGCTGCGCAGCGCGGGCCAGATCACCTCGCCCTCGCGACGGGAAGGACGCTGCCAGGTGTAGTCGTCACGCGCCGTCTGCGAAAGATACTGGGCAAGCACTGCGCGCCACGATACCTGTGCCGCCAGTGCCGTCTCGGTCAGCCGGGCGAGTGGCCCCGAAAGCTTGCCCGCTTCGCGCGCCCGCTGCGCGGCGGCCGCGAGATGGCGCTGCCATTGCTGCTGGAGCTGTTCCTTTTCCTTCGCCGTCAGCGGCGGCGGCGGACCATTCTCGTTGTCCCCTGCCGTCCCGCCAGCGCCGACTTTCTGTTGCGAGCTGCCACCGGCCTCGGGGTCGATCTCCTGCGCATTGCTGCCACCCTTGCCTTGCGCATCGCTCTGCTGTTCGCCCTGCCCTCCCCCCTGGCCGCCGTCATCACCGTCCCAAAGGTGTTCGTCCATCATCTCGCTGTCATCGTTCGAGTCGTCGAGGCAGGGATAGATTTCCTCCGCCGCCAGGCCGCGATAGACATCGAGCACGATCGCCTCGCCGGGCGGCGTGAGGCCCGCGTCCACCAGCAGCGGGTTGATGGCGAAATCGCAGGCCATGTCCCATTTGCGCTGGATGCGGTGGCCGCGTCGTGCGAAGTGGCCGAGCGCGCAATGCAACGCCTCGTGCGCCAGCGCAAACTGCACCTGCGCGCTGCTCAGGCTGTCGATCCAGCACGGGTTGTAATAGAGGGCGCGCGCATCGGTCGCGGTGGTGCGGCACCAGTTGACAGGTTGCAACGGCAGGCGCAGCACCAGCGCGCCCAGGAAAGGTTTGTCGAGGATCAGCCGGGTTCGCGCTGCGGCAAGTTTGTTTTCGGCATCGGGCATGCTGGCCATTTTAGATGATTGGCCATTTCTACGCCGTCCCGCCAGCGCCGACTTTAGTTCCGACATAACGCCCGCTGACGCGGGCATTAGCCTTCTCTGAAGCTTCGCTTTCGTGCAGAATGCCGGCATGACGCCAGCACAATTCATCGCCCTCTGGAAGAGCAGCAAGCTCACCGAACGCGCCGGCGCGCAAGCGCATTTCGACGATCTGTGCGAGCTGCTCGGCGTTGACAAGCCGCGCGATCCCGACAACTACTGTTTCGAACGCGGCGCCGGCAAGGCAGGCGGCGGCGATGGCTGGGCCGATGTGTGGAAGCGCGGTCACTTCGGCTGGGAGAACAAGCGGCCGGGGCGCGACCTGCGCGCCGCGCTCAAGCAACTCACCGATTATTCCCTGGAGCTGGAGAATCCGCCGCTGCTCGTCGTCTGCGACCGCGAGCGCATCGAGATCCACACCGCCTTCACCGGCTATCCCGACGAACCGCGCAACCTCCCGATCGACGCCCTCGACCAGCCGGACGCCCTGCAAACCCTGCGCTGGGTCTTCACCGACCCCGAAAAGCTGCGGCCGGTGAAGTCGCTCGCCGCGATCACCGAAGAAGCCGCCGGCCAGTTCGGCGCGCTCGCCGAAACCCTGCGCAAGCGCGGGCAGGCGGCACAGCCGGTCGCGCACTTCCTCATCCAGTGCCTGTTCTGCATGTTCGCCGAGGACGAAAACCTGCTGCCGCGCGGCATCTTCACCGGACTGCTCACCAAGGCCGCCGCCGATCCGGCGCGGGCGGCGAATCGTCTGACCGCCCTGTTCGCTGCGATGCGCAGCGGCGGCGACTACGGCGACGAAACCATCGCCTGGTTCAACGGCGGGCTGTTCGAAACCGTGGCTGTACCGCCGCTGATGCGCGAAGACGTGGTGGCGCTGCAAAGCGCCGCCGGCATGGACTGGCGCAACATCGACCCCTCGATCTTCGGCACGCTGTTCGAGCGCGGGCTCAACCCGGCCAAGCGCTCGCAGCTTGGCGCGCACTACACCGATCCGGCCACCATCATGCGGCTGATCGAGCCGGTCATCGTCCGGCCGCTCACGGTGGAATGGCAGGCCGCGAAAGACAGGATTGCGGCGCTGCTGGCCAAGTCGAAGAAGCAGGGCGACAAGGCGCACAAGGATGCCGCCGCGCTCTTCCACCACCACCTCGAACGCCTGCGCAACTACCGCGTGCTCGACCCGGCCTGCGGCAGCGGCAACTTTCTCTACCTCGCGCTCAAGGCGCTGAAAGACCTCGAACGCCGCGCCAACACCGAAGCCGAGGCGCTTGGCCTGCAGCGGCAGGTGGGCATCGAGGTTTCGCCCGCCAACGTGCTCGGCATCGAGCTCGATCCCTACGCCGCCGAACTCGCGCGCGTCACGGTCTGGATCGGCGAACTGCAATGGATGCTGCGCAACGGCTATCCCTACGCGACGCAGCCGATCCTCAAACCGCTCGACACCATCGAGAACCGCGACGCGCTGATGAAAGTCGGCGAAGAAGCCGCGAGCAGCGGAGGGGGCCCCGCCGCAGGTGGGGGCGCAGCGACCGCGAGCGGCGCCGGGACGGCGGTTGAAGAGGCCGACTGGCCCGCCTGCGACGCCATCGTCGGCAATCCGCCGTTTTTGGGAGGCACGCGCAAACGCGGTGAACTCGGCGACACGTATTTCAATGCTCTGGCAAGCGTGTTCGATGAACGCGTTCCGCCAGGTGCTGATTTGGTTTGCTACTGGTTCGAGAAAGCACGGGCTCAGATCGAAGCGGGAAGCTGCAATGCAGCCGGACTGGTGGCGACAAACTAGCATTCGCCGACAGGCAAACCGCAAGGTGCTCGAACGCATCGTTGCGAGTACGCGGATCGTTCGAGGCTTGGAGCGACGAACCTTGGATCAACGAAGGCGCGGCAGTGCGGGTTTCGCTGGTATGTTTCGGACAAGGCGATGGTACGCGGCTAGATGGTCACGATGTCGCGAAAGTTCATGCCGATCTGCGTGCTGGTGACGACCTAACTACCGCTAGACGATTAGTCGAAAATCTCGGCGCCTCGTTTTTCGGGCTAGCTCTAGCGGGCGAATTCAACATCGACTATCTGGCGGCATCGACATGGCTGCCACTGCCAAATCCGAACGGGCGACCGAATAGTGATGTCATTAGGCCGCTATGGAACGGAAAGGACCTGACCGCCCGCTGGGAGGGGCGCTGGACGGTTGATTTTGGTCCTGTGATGGAGGAGAGCGATGCCATGCTCTACGAATTTCCTTTCGCGCATATTTTGGCCAAAGTCAAACCAGTGCGACTGACTAACAACCGCAAATCCCGGGCAGAAAAGTGGTGGCGGCACGGTGAGGCACGACCGGCGATGCGCCGGGCATTGGCGGGATGTGGCCGTTATATCGCGACCTCGGAAAAGTCGCAAGCACCGCTTTTTCGTCTGGCTTGACGAACGTATTGCGCCAGACAACCGATTAGTGGTTATTGCCCGCAACGACGATGCTACCTTCGGCGTCTTATCATCGCGAATCCACGTTAGCTCTGGGCGCTCGCCGTCGGTTCGACGTTGGAAGATCGTCCCGCCTATGCGACGACCACTTGTTTCGATACTTTCCCTTTCCCCGCCGGCCTGACGCCGCGCGACACGGCACAAGAGCGCGCCTGCCGGCCCGCAGGCGGAAGCCATCGCCGCCGCTGCGCGACGCCTGAACGAGCTGCGCGAGAACTGGCTCAACCCGCCGGAATGGACGGAGCACATTCCGGACTCATACAGCATCAGGTCGGCGACCGCGTTCGCCCAGCCGGCGAACTGCGGCACGGCAAACAAGGCCTGACCGACGCCACGATGCATGTCGGAAACGAGCATCACGCCCATCTCGCGCTGCGGGAAACGCTGTGCGTAGTCGAGGATGTTGCCCCAGACCTGTGGCGCATGGTCATGGCCCCTGGCGCGCAGGGCGCGGCCGGCCAGCGCGGCGGCGACGGCGTATTGCAGGTCGATCTCGGTCGGCACGTCGGCTTCCTGCCCGGCGCAAATCGCGTCGAGATCGGGCAGGCGGTCGAGGCTATCGACAAAGGCCGCGCACTCGATGCCGGCCGCGTGGCCGACGCAGGCCGCCAGCGTGCCAGCCAGCAGTTCCGGGTGATCGCCGAACTTTTGCAAGGCGCGATGGGCGAACTCCCACGAACGCGGGCTGGGAAAAGCCATCTCGCCACCGGCGGTTTTTACCGGATCGAAATCGAAGATCAGTTCGGGCTTGAAACGCAGGAAGGCGATCAGGCGCTCGTCGATGCCGTTCGCGTAGGCCCAGTGCGCCCAGTCATCGAGGTTCACGTCCACCGTGAAATGCGAGAAGCGGTTGGCGAGCGGTGCGGGCATGGCGAACGTGACGCCGCGGTCGCCCTGGCGGTTGCCGGCGGCGAATATCGCCCAGCCTGGCGGCACGCGGTAGTCGCCCAGCTTGCGGTCGAGGATGAGCTGGTAGGCCGCCGCCGAGACCGCCGGCGGCGCCGAGGTGATTTCATCGAGAAACAGAATCCCCGCCGGCCAGTGGCGGTTGGCGTCGGGCAGCATCGCCGGCACGGCCCATTCGACACGTTCATTGACGCGAAAAGGGATACCGCGCAAATCGGAAGGCTCCATCTGCGAAAGGCGGATATCGATGACGGGCACGCCGTGCCGTGCGGCGACCTGGCCAACGATCTGCGATTTGCCGACACCCGGTGGCCCCCACAGCATGACGGGCGTGTGGTGGCCGGCCGCGGTACTTTCAAATTCGCGGTCGAGGATGAAGGCCAGTTGGGCAGGGCGCATCAAAGTACCTCGACGATCAGTTGCCCCGCGGGCAGGCCGCCCGCGGAAAGTACGCCCTCCGCCGCGGCGACGAATTCGGCCGGGCCGACGACATACACATCGCGGTGTGCCAGTTCACCCTCGGCCAGCACGCGTTGCGCTGCCTCGCTGCCGGCCGCTTGCAGATCGGCAGCCAGCAACGCGAGAAAGCTGAAGGTTTCGAGCGCATCGGCCCAGGCTCGGCACTGGTTCTCCAGGTAGTGTCCGTCGGGACGCGTCGTCGCCCACACCAGGCGCAGCAAGCCTGGCAGGTCGGACGCGACGGCATGCTCGATGAGGCTCTTGACCGGCGCAAAGCCGGTATCGCAGGTGACGAAAACCAGGTCGTTGGGCGAATCCTTCTTCAGCACAAAGTTTCCGTAGGGGCCGAACAGGCTGACCAGATCGTGCGGCTTGATGGCACCGGCGAACAGGCGCCGCGCGAACTCGTCTTCATCATCGCGGCGGATGTGAAACAGCAGGTTACGGTCGTCGCAGGGGCAGGAGGCAATCGCATATTCGCCGCGGAAGTTTGTCGTGCTGCCGGTCACGTTGAGCGTCAGGCGCTGGCCGGCAAGGAAACGCAACCGGCCGCTGCGCGGTGTCTGCAGATGCAGGAACATGATGTCGGCGGCGAGCGGTGCAACGCTCTTCACCTTGGCGACGATCTCCTGCTGCGGTATATCGCTAGGCGACTGTGCCTCACACAGCTCGACCACCAGGTCTGACACCGCCGTGTGGGAGCAGAGCAAGGTATAGCCTTGGGCACGCTCGCTGGTGGACAGCGGATAGTCGGTCGGGCGCGTCTGCTTGACCTGCCCCTGGACGATACGCGCCTTGCATAGTCCGCAATTGCCGTTGCCGCAACCGTAGGACGGCGCCAGGCCGGCGCGCAGCGCAGCCTCCAACACCGTCTCGTTGCCTTCGACGAAGAATTCGTTGCCCGATGGTTTGAGTGTCACATGCGCTGCCATGACCCGTAGCATATCGTCCATGACCGCGATTGTATCGGTCGGCTCCTCACTGCCCAGCACGCTGGCCAGGCCCTCGTCGAGAAAACGCCCGAGGTCGGCGGTCTGCTCGGCAGCGGACGCGCCGGCCATTTGGTCGATGCGCTCGCGCAAGGCCTCGATAAGGTCGTGGTAGTGCGCGAGGTGGCGGCGCACATCCTCCAGCTCTTCGCTCTGCGCCGCCAGCCGCTGGGCGAGGATTTCCTGATTCGGCAGGATGCGTTCGCGCACGCGTCGGCCAAAGGCCTCTTCGCGGATCTTGGTGGTGCGCTCGAAGTCGCCGATATCTTCCAGCCTCAGGTCGGGATACAACTTGTGCAAGTCATCGGTCGTCACCATGCCATCGTGGGACGGCAGTTCGCCGGCAGCAATATGTTTTTGCAGTACGGCACGCGTCACACCGATCAGGTGGGCAGCACGCGAAAGGGTCAAGGGCTGGGACATAGCGTCTCCCGAAGGGCCGCCCCGAGGGAGGCAACGCCCCCTGTGGGGGCAGCGAATGAAATGAGCGTGGGGGCCATTTGTTACTCCTCGTTTTGTCGTTTTGGCGATGATACCCAATTGCGCCAGCCCGCCGAAATTGTTGTTGTTAATATATCTACACATGTGTAGAGTTAGAGACATGAGCCACTACCAACAACACCGCCAACGACTGGCTGATCCTCGTCAGTACGCTCCCCGCCCGCAACACCGCCGCGCGCATGCGGGTGTGGCGCGCCATCAAAACCCTCGGCTGCGCCACGCTGCGCGATGGTGTTCTACCTGCTGCCGCTCACCGCGACAACGGATGACGCACTGCGTACGCTGGCAAACGATGTGCGTAGTGCCGGGGGTAGCGCCGAAGTACTGCGCATTGTTGCGGACGTGGCGCAAACAGCCAGTTTCCACGCCCTGTTCGACCGGAGCGAGGATTACGGCCGCCTGTTGGCGGCGATTCGCGATGCACTCGTCAATCCCGGCCCGAAGGCGGCCCACGCCTTGCGCCGCGAATTCAACGCCATCGTCGCGACCGACTACTTCTTCGGCGAGACCCGGGAGCAGGTCGAGGCCGCGCTGGCCGAACTGTCTGCCGTCGCCAGCGGTGAGCCGCGCCCGGGACACGCCGCCATCCGCCGTCTCGCCAGCGCCGACTTTTCTGGGCGCACCTGGGCGACGCGCAAGCACCTCTGGGTAGATCGCATGGCCTGCGCCTGGCTGATCCGCCGCTTCATCGACCGCAAGGCGAGATTTCTCTGGCTCGAAAACCCGAAGAAATGCCCGAAGGACGCGCTGGGATTCGATTTCGATGGCGCAACCTTTACCCACGTTGACAACAAAGTCAGCTTTGAAGTCCTGACAGCAAGCTTCGGGCTCGACGCCGATTCAGCCATCGCAAAGATTGGCGCCATCGTGCATTGCCTCGATGTGGGCGGTGCGCCGGTGGCCGAGGCAGCGGGCATCGAGGCCATGCTGGCCGGCCTGCGTGCCGCTACACCCAATGACGACAAGCTGCTCGCAGAAGCAGGTCGCGTATTCGACAGCCTGTACCGCAACTACCAACAGGAGAGCCCCCATGAGTGAAGCAGCCATCCCCACCACCCCGCCGCCCGTACCCACGCTCGGTGAAGCCTTCAAGTACTGGCTCAAGCTCGGCTTCATCAGCTTCGGCGGCCCTGCCGGGCAGATCGCCATGATGCACCAGGAACTCGTCGAGCGCCGCCGCTGGATTTCCGAGCACCGCTACCTGCACGCACTCAACTTCTGCATGCTGCTGCCGGGGCCGGAAGCGATCCAGCTCGCCATTTACATCAGCTGGCTGATGCACGGCATCAAGGGCGCAGTGATGGCCGGCGTGTTGTTCTTCCTGCCGGCCTTCGTGCTGCTTTCCGTGCTGGCGGGTGTCTATTTGAACTTCGGCGACGTGCCGCAGGTGGCCGGCATCTTCTACGCCATCAAACCTGCCGTGGTTGCCGTGGTGTTGTTCGCGGCCTGGCGCATCGGCAGCAAGGCGCTGAAGAACGGGATACTGATGGCAATTGCCGCGCTCGCCTTCATCGGCATCTTTTTCTTCAAGCTCGACTTTCCGTGGATCGTATTCGCGGCCGCCCTCCTCGGCGCCATCGGCGGCAAGCTGATGCCCGCCAAGTTCAAGGCCGGGGGCGGACATGGCGCATCGAACAAGGCTTACGGCCCGGCGATCATCGACGATGACACGCCGCCACCCGCGCACGCAAAGTTCACCTGGGGCAAGCTCATCGCCAGCACCGCTATCTTCATCGTGATCGGCGTGGCTTCGCTACTGCTGCTGGGGGGTAGCAGCGATCTGTACAACATGGGTGAGTTCTTCATCAAAGCGGCGTTCCTCACCATCGGCGGCGCCTACGCCGTGCTGCCCTACGTCTATCAGGGCGCGGTGGAACACTTCGGCTGGCTCACCGGCCCGCAGATGATGGATGGCCTGGCGCTCGGCGAAACCACGCCCGGCCCGCTGATCATGATCGTCACCTGGGTCGGCTACATGGGCGGCGTGACGAAAGATGTGCTGGGCAACTCCGTCGCGGCCGGCCTCGCGGGTGCCGCGGTGGCCACCTTCTTCACCTTCCTGCCCAGCTTCTGGTTCATCATCGCCGGCGGGCCGATGGTCGAATCGACGCGCGGCGAAGTGAAGTTCACCGCCCCGCTCACCGCCATCACGGCAGCGGTGGTCGGCGTGATCCTCAACCTCGCCACTTTCTTCGCCTGGCACACCTTCTGGCCGCACGCGACCGAGGCCGCGCCCTTCGCCGGGCCGTTCGACGCCATCCCTGTCGTCATCGCCATCGCCGCATTCATCGCGCTGTGGAAGTACAAGGTTGACATCATGAAGGTGATCGGCGTCTGCGCGCTGTTAGGGCTGGCGCTGTCCTTCATTCGTTAGCAACACCACTTCAGGGAGATACCCGCCATGCCACCCACCACCAAGCACCTGCAAACCAGCATTTCCAGAACCGGCAAGGACTATGCCGCTCTGCACCACTGGATCGATGATCCGGTGCTGAAAGCCGAGCGTCACGACTTCACGAAGATCTGGGACTTCGGCCCCGAGATCAAGGCGAAATTTGGCGAAGAAGGCCTGCGCGAATACATCGAGCACCTGCGTGAGGACATTGACGTCAAGCTCATGAAGATCTGGGGCAAGGACGCAACGACGCGCGATGAGGCGCTCGACTATTACGGCATTTGCAGAAAAGGCAGGGACTATTCGCTCCAGATGGCGGATATCAAGATGCTGCAGGATGCCGGCATGTCGGCGGAAGACCTGGACCATTCGCTGAAGGTGGCCGGCAAGGCGCTGGAAATCGCGCGGCGGGTTGTTAGCGGCAGCGGCACTACGGTAGATATGGAACTGGTTGGCCGCGGTGCGCTATTCCATGATCTTGGCAAGGCGAAAACGCACGCCATCGAGCATGGCCAGGTGGGCGCCGAGATGGGCCAGGCACTGGGCCTGCCGCAGGCCATCACCGACATCATGGAGAAGCACATCCGTGGCGGCCTCAGCACCGAAGAGGCCATCGCGCTGGGTTTGCCGGTCAAGGACTACACACTCCATGCGCTTGAAGAACGCATCGTGATCTATGCCGACCGGCTCACCGACATCCTCTGGGATGGAATCGTCAAGATCGAATCACCACAGGATGCCGAGAACCGCTTCATCGATATCCTCGAAAACAACATCAAGTACCGCAAGAACGACCTGACGCTGCAACGCTACCTCGGCTATCACGCCGAAATCCAGGGCCTGATGCGCACATAGGAGGAGAGAACCATGCAATGGATTACCCGCGAACGCCCGAAGATCGACCGCATCGCCTGTCCCTGGCTAATCGCGCGCTTCGTCGATGAAGCTCCTGAATTTCTCTACGTCCCCGGCGGCGATGTCATGCGTATCGCGCAGGAAACCGGCGCGACGCCCTACGATGTCTCCGGCGTTGAACTCGGCCACCATGGCGACAAGTGCAGCTTCGACGCCTTCATCGACAAATACAAGATCGACGATGCGGCGCTGAACAAGCTGGCCCTGATCGTGCGCGCGGCCGACTGCGACGCCCCGCAACTGGCGAAGGAGGCTGCCGGGCTGGTGGCGATTTCGAAGGGCCTGTCGCTCAACTTCGCCGACGACCACGAGATGTTGAAGCACGGCATGGTGATGTACGACGCGCTGTATGCATGGTGTGCTGAGACACCGCTCAAGAAGATTTCCCGACTGCCGGGAATAAAGTGATGCTGTTGCCCGCCGGTGTCGCCCCCGAAGCGCGCCTGCTGCTGCTCGGCCGTGCGCTGCGGGCCTTCACCGACGGCTACGTCGCGATCCTGCTGCCCGCCTACCTGCTGGCCCTCGGGCTGGGCAGGTGGGATGTCGGACTGATCAGTACCGCCACGCTGTTCGGCTCGGCACTGATGACGCTGGCGGTCGGCCACTGGGGACATCGCTATCCGCAGCGTCGGCTGCTGCTCGCCGCCGCGTGGCTGATGGCAATTACCGGCCTGCTGCTCGCCGGCTTTTCCAGTTTCTGGCCGCTGCTGCTCGTGGCTTTCGTTGGCACGATGAACCCAAGCTCCGGCGATGTCAGCGTCTTCCTGCCGCTGGAGCATGCGCGCCTGGCGGAGACTGCCGATGGCACGACGCGCACCTTCATCTTCGCGCGCTACACCTTCATCGGTGCGCTGTGCGCAGCTATCGGCGCGCTGGCGACCGGGATTCCTGACCTGCTCGCGAACAACGGCTTCACGCAGCTGGCTGCCATCCGCGCAATGTTCGTCTTCTACGGTCTTACGGGCGTGGCGATTTTCTTCCTCTACCGCGCGCTGCCCGCACAACCGGCTCACGAGCAGGCCGCGCCTCCGACCCCGCTCGGGCCTTCGCGCGGCATCGTCGTCCGCCTCGCCGCGCTGTTTTCGCTGGATGCCTTCGCCGGCGGCCTGCTGGTGAATACGCTGCTCGCGCTCTGGCTGTTCGAGCGCTTCGATCTCTCGCTCGCCGCCGCCGGCAATTTCTTCTTCTGGGCCGGGCTGCTGTCGGCGGGCTCGCAACTCGCCGCCCCCTGGGTGGCACGCCGCATCGGCCTGATCAACACGATGGTGTTCACCCACATTCCGTCGAGCCTCTGCCTGATCCTCGCGGCGTTCACCGACAGCCTGCCCGTTACGCTGGGCCTGCTGTTCATGCGCAGCGCCCTTTCGCAAATGGATGTGCCGACACGCTCGGCCTTCGTCATGGCCGTCGTCACACCGGCGGAACGGGCGGCTGCGGCCAGCTTCACCGCCGTGCCGCGCAGCCTCGCTGCCGCCGCCAGTCCGGCCATCGGCGGCGCCCTGTTTGCCGCCGGCTGGCTCGCCTTGCCGCTGGTCGCTTGCGGAACGTTAAAGATCATCTACGACATCGCAATCTGGCGGGCTTTCAGCAAGGTCAGGCCAGCCGATTAGAAAAGTCGGCGCTGGCGGGACGGCGCTGATCACGCCGTCCCGTTTCTTCTTACCCCCCGAAGAAACCGATGGCGATCATTACCAGCAGGCTCAGCCCACAGGCGATCAGCACCAGTCCGAGAATCTTCGAGCCGAGCGTGAAGGGCCGTGACGGCGCATCCACCAGATACTTCGCCAGCTCGCCGCTTTCGACCAGGCGCTGGTATTGCGCCGCGTGCTCGTGCTTGAACTCGGCCAGCGACTGGGTACCGGTGAACATCACCACATCCGGCGGCGGCAGCTTGTCGGGGCGGAAATGGTTGTTGAAGAAATGCACCGTGAAGAGGAACACCGCCGCCAGGAAGGCTTCCTCACCATGCACCACCATCGCCACGTTGAACACCCAGCCGGGGGCGAACTTGGCCACGAGGTGCGGGAAGGCCAGCAGCATGCCGCTGCCACCGATGATGGCCATACCCCAGAACACCGCCCAGTAGTCAAACTTCTCCCAGTAGGACCAGCGTTCGATGGCCGGCCGCGGGCCCTTGCCGACGAACCACTTGAACATGCCAATCATGTCTGCGCCGTCCTTCCAGTTCGGCACCAGCGAATCCGGGCCGAACCACTTGAAGTTCCGGTCGCGCAACAGCTTCTGCATCACGTAGATGAAGTGGATAAAGAAGATGCCCAGCATGGTGAAAGCCGCCACGCGATGCACCAGGCCGGCCGTCTTCGGGCCGCTGAACGCCGCCATGACCGCCTTGGCCCAGTCGGTCTCAGCATAGAACGCCGCCATGCCGGTCAGTACCAGCGTCATCACGCTGATCGCGAACAGCAGGTGGGCGAGGCGCCACAGCGGGCCGAAGCGCCGCACGTGCTTGCCGGCAAACTCGGCAGGTAACGCATCGGTACGGATATGCGGCGCGGTCTTGCCGGCTTTGCGATCGGCGTACTCGCGATACCACCACAGGCCGGAATGCAACCAGAAGAAGGCAAACACGCCGATCAGCAGGGCGATCATGGCCTTGGTGGTGATCCAGATCTCGGGATACTTCTCGAAGTTGTCGCTGGTGCCGTGCGGGCTGAAGGAGAGAAAGCCTTCGGTGGCGAGCGGCAGGTCTTTCTTGCCACTGTGACAGCTCTGGCAGGTCTTCAGGCGCTTCTTGGGATGCAGTTTGGAGGACGGGTCTTTTGACGGCTGGATCTTATGGCTGCCGTGGCAATCGAAGCATTTGGCCGTGTAGGTGTAGCCCAGGCTGTTGACCTGGCCATGGTAGGAGGCTTTGTAGGATTTGTACTGTTCCTGATGGCAATCGCCGCAACTGGCGGTGATCGACAGCTTGACCTTGTCGGAGGAACTGTTGCCGATGTCGTGGGTGGTGTGGCAATCGGAGCAGACGGCTGTCTTCAGGTTGTGGTTTTCGCTGGCTTCCTTGCCGTGAATCGAGTCGTTCCAGTCTTCGAGGTGGTCTTCATGGCATTTGCCGCAGATGTTGGGGACGGCGAGGTGCCATTCCTTGCGTTCGGCGGTGCCGCGCGGCGGCACGTCGAAGCTATGCACATCGTGGCAGTCGCTGCAGATGGCGTTGCGCTTGCCCGGCTCGTCCTTGTTTTCACGGGCGTGGAAGGATTTTTTGTAGGCGGCCACGTTCTCGGCAACGATCCCGAGGCGCGGCCTGGCTGCGGTCTGGTTGTCTGTCTTGGCAGCTTCCCAGAGGTCGAGGTGGCATTGGGCGCATTCGGCCTTGGCTACGCCGGCCACTTTCTTGTGCGGCGCATCGTTGTTGACGATTTCCTTGTGGCAGGCCACGCACTCCATCTTCGCATGCACGCTCTTGTTGTATTTGCCTGTATCAACCGCCAGTAGCGCACGCTTCTCGCCGTCTGCAGCAGGGACGTCAATCTTCGCCTGCTTGCTGTCGTGGCAGGTTTGACAGGTGGCAGTGTCGAGCCTGGGGGTGTTGGCATGCACCGGGACGAAACCCAGCATGGCGAACAGGAGAAACAACATCCCCCCGACCGACTGGGCGCGGTGCCTTGGTGCATGCATCATCGTTCAACCTTTCAGTGGGTCAACATCCACTTGGCGACGGCTGTTTGCACCGCGACATCCTTGGTATCGATCACCTTATGATCTTCTTCCGTACCATCATCGAGCTTGACCTTGCCACCCTTCGTCATGTGCTTGATGGCTTCCTTTTCATCCAGCTTTTTCTCTTTGTACTTGGCGGCGATCTTCGCCAGCGAGGGACCCTTCTTGGCCTTGGTGACGTGATGGCACTTGTGGCAATCGTTTTCCTTGAATACGGCTTCGGCATCCACCTGGGCAAAGGCGGGTACGGCCAGGCATAAGCCAGCACTGGCGCAGATGGTGATCAGGGGGCGAGTAATTGAGTACGACATTCGGGTTCTCCGGACAATAGTTATCGCAGATAGCGGCCGTGCCGCCAGTTTTCATCAAATGGAAAAATCCCGGCCATCCAGAGACGGCCGGGATTACACAGGCGTCAGTCCAGCTTGACGGCCTGGATGTCGGCCTTGACGCCGAGGCCGAGCGTACGGACGTATGAAACATGGTGACCGCGCGTTGTGATGTTGTCGTCATGCACGGCAAAGCCGACGTTATAGACACCACCCGCCTTGAGCGCCTTGTCGTCGCTATTGGTCAATCCCAGCGGCCGGATCATGACCACCGTCCACATGCCGTCTTTCCAGCTGGCGATGGCATTGTTGTCGGCGGCCGACCCTTTGGCATCTTCGCGGCTCACGAGATAGTCGGGAACCATGTCGCCGGCTTTCCAGCCCGCATTCGGATCGAAGGGCACGGCATTCTGCTCGCGGACCAGAAAATGGTCGCCCTTGCGCAACTGATCGGCGGTAATCGACTTGTAGCCCGTTTTCTTCTCGTCCCACATGAACTTGGGCTGATGCGTCGCCTTGTCGCTGTTGCCGCCGAACATGTCCTTGCCGGCATCGGCGAGACGGAATTCTAGGACATAGCCATCATCGGCCATACCGACCGCGTGGCTGCGATGGGCGCGCCACTGGATCAGATCGACAAATCCACCGGCTTCCTTGAGTTTGGCGATCTCCTCCATTGACTTGCCGGTCTTCCAGTCGGACGGATTAGTGCGCGTTTCGGGCAGATACTTGCGCACGTCGCCCTTCTTTATCGCCGTCAGCAGCGCGTTCGCCGCCACCTCATCCTTGGTGAACTGCTTGGACATGTCGCGCTGGCCATCATGGCAGGTTAACCAGCAACCCTGCTTGGCGAAACCCGGCACCTTGCCGTCGTCGATCATCACCGACATGCGGTCTTCGTACATCCCGGGTTGCGCGCCGTCCTGGACGACCTTGTCGAGCTTGGGATAGCCATAAACTTTCCAGTCCTTGCCGTCGAAGCGCAGGTACTGGTGCTCGGTGCCGGCGTAGTTGTTATTGGTCTTCCACTGGAAGCGCAGATAGGCATGCTTGTCGTCAAAGGCCGCCTGCACGCTGAGATCCACGGTGCCATTCTTGCCTTTCACAGGTGTCGGCTCAAGCGGATGCCCCTTGACGATCTTGTTGCCCTGCAGCTTTTCTTCATCGGAGGCATCGTGGCAGGAAACGCACGCATCGCCGCGCTGCGTTTCCTTGGCGGCTCCCTTGTGCGCATCAGTACGTAGCCATTCATAAGAGGATTGGCCCGGATAGAACAAGGCAACCTTATTCGCCGGTACCTTGCCCCAATCAATCTTGGCAGGATCGGCCGCCATGGCGGAACTGACGGCGAGTACGGAAATGCTGAGAATCAAAGCGCGTTGGTTCATGTCATTTACCTTTGTAGGGGTTATTTGCCTATTGGGGTATCGCAATACTTGTGCCACGCCGCCAAGTCAGCGTTCCTGCCCGATTTGCAAGGAATACCACGTCATTAGACTGCCGCGTGCTGTCACTCGATCATGACAGGCGTCACTTTTCGGTGACAAATCCCCAGCGCTTCATGCGCACATAGAAGTTCTGCCGGGGGATGCCAGAGACCCGTGCCGCTTCCGATACATTCCCCTCGGCCATGGCGAGCAGGCGGCGCAGGTAATCACGCTCGAATTCGGCGCGGGCATCCTGATAACTCAATACGGTCTCGCCGGCTTTCGCCTCGGGAAGCCCAACGGATTCGCCCACCGGCAGCAGATGGCGGCAATCCATCGGCCCACCAGCATGCAGGGCGACGGCACGCTCGACACAGTGCTGCAGCTGGCGCACATTGCCCTCCCAGCGACAGCTTTCCAGCGCCTGGACGGCGGATGGAGTAAACGGCCCGCAGGTTTTGCAGAATTTGGCGTTGTAGTGATCGAGAAAGTGCATGGCAAGGGGCAAAATGTCGCCCTCGCGTTCACGCAGCGGCGGCATGCGCACCGTCACCACCGCGATGCGGTAATAGAGATCTTCACGAAAACGCCCCGCCTTCACCTCTTCCTGCAAGGAACGATTGGTGGCACAAATCAAGCGGAAATCGGTTTTGCGCGGTTGTGTGCTGCCGACGCGCGTAAACTGATGGTCCTGCAGCACGCGCAACAGGCTACTTTGCAGCTTCGGGCTCATGTCGACAATTTCGTCGAGGAACAGATTGCCCCCGTGTGCCTTCTCGAAATAGCCGGCGGTTGCCTGACTTGCCCCGGTGAAGGCACCCTTTTCGTAGCCGAACAGCAGGCTTTCCAGCAGGGTCTCGGTTAACCCGCCACAATTGACTTCGAGAAATGGTTTGGCCGAGCGTGCACTGAGTGCATGAATCAGTTTTGCGGCGAGATCCTTGCCTGTACCGCTTTCCCCTTCCAGCAGCACAGTCGTGTCGAGTCCGGCCACCTGCCGAACTTGGCCGAGCGCGTGCTGCATGGCGCTGGATTGGCCGATCACAGCAGGCATGCCGGACTCGCTCGCCAGCCGGGCGCGCAATCCGGCAATCTCACGATAGGCGGCGTCGAACTCGAGCGCCTTGCCGATCAACGCCTCCAGCGCCTCAAGATCCTCGAAGGGCTTGGTCTGGTAATCGAACAGCCCGTCACGCACCGCCGCCACCGCATCGCGCACGTCGGCGAAGCCCGTCATCAGAATCCCCACCACATGCGGCCGCAGGGCGCGGAATTCACGCAGCAGTTCGATGCCGTTCACGTCCGGCAGTCGCTGATCCATCAGCACCAGATTGTAGTCACCCGCCGCGAACAGCTGGCGCGCTTCGGCACCATCGGTTGCCAGGCTCACCTGGGCTGTCTTGGCGAGCAGGCGCTCGAGCAGGATGCGGGTATGGCGGTCGTCATCGACGACAAGGATCTTGGGCAGCATGTCAGGCAGGAACATTCGCGTTCTGAGTCACTCCGGGAGAAGGGTCTGGAATCCAGAGTGCAAAACGTGTGCCATGCCCTGGCTCGCTGCTTACCGTCACCTGCCCATCATGCAACAGCGCCACATGCTGCACGACAGGCAGCCCGAGCCCGGTACCATCGCTGCGGGTAGTATAAAAGGGTACGAAGATCTTCTCCAGCACATCGGGCACCATGCCCCGGCCGTGATCGGTGACTGCCAGCGACCAGCCAGGCACACCACGCACCAGATCGTCTTCCCGTTCCAGGCTGAGGACGATAGCGCCGTCCTTGTCGGTCGTCGCCTGCGCAGCATTCACCAGCAGGTTGAACAGCGCATGGCGGATCAGCACGGGGTTGACCGTCAGGATGACTGGCTCCTTCGGCAGGATCACTTCGACTGGCAAGTGCATGGTCTCGGTCTGGCGGAACAACAGCACCGTATCCTCGATCAGCGCCGCCAGCGGCGTCGGTTTGCTTTCGAAACTGGACACTTTGGTAAACGCCAGCATGCGCTTGACGAAGGCGCGGCAATCCTCGCCGGCACTGCGGATTTCGCGCAACAGTTCGCGCGTGCGCGCCGGATCGCCGGCCTCGCGCTCGGCCAGTTGCGCGAGGTTGACCACGCCGACCAGAGGATTGTTGAGCTGGTGGGCAATACTTCCGACCATCGTACCGAGCGCCGAAAGCTTTTCCAGCTGGACGATGCGGCGATGCTCGGTATCGAGTTGCAGCAGTTGATGTTCGAGGTCGTGTTGCCGCTGGTAATCCCGCTCGACCCGGCCCAGTGCCAGATAGAACATGCCGAGCACCCCGCCCGCCACAAGCAGGCCGACCAGGATCACGATGACACCCGACCAGCGAAAGGTCGCTTCCAGCGCCGTGATGTCGCGTATCACGACCAGATTGCCGATATGACGCCTGCCCGCATCATCGATGGGCAGCAGTACAAGATGGCGCGAGCGTCCGCCGTCCGCGATCTCGGCGGTCCGGCCGGCCACCAACTGGCCAAGCAGCGGGTCGTCGAGCGCGCGGGGGATCTTTTCAGCGGTCTGTGCCACCACGGCATGCGTGTTGAAGCGCTCCCAGTCTCCGCTGCGCTGCATCAGTGTCTGGCCGCGCAACCACTGGTCGGCAGGAAGGTAATGCTTGTTGACGAGTGCCAGAAGATCCACCGACAGGCTTAGGTGGACTTCCTCGATCAGGTGCTCGATCTCCTCGCCCAGTTCCACGTAACCGATCAACTGGTCGCCGCGCCACCAGGGCATCACCAGCCGCAAGGTCAAGGTGCCCATCGTGCCGAGTTCCAGACCATGCACGGCGGTCTGGTGCTCTGCCGCGTAGCGCATGGTGGCACGCTCGATCTTGTCGCCGAATTCATCCGGACTATGGAAACGGTACAGATTGACCTGGTCGGGGCGCGTCAGATACAGGTGGGTAACGCCGTGCTTTTCCCGCAACACCTTGAACAGCGGCCCGCCATGGCGTGCCAGACCCTCACGGTCGCCGCGCATGAAAGCCGACTCGATGTCCTCGTTGGTCATCATGGCGCGCATCGTCGCCATCATGAGATTCGTGTCCTTTTCCAGTTTCTGCGCGAACAGATTAGCGACCGCCTGCGAACGCTCTGCCAGATCCTGATCGCGAATGCGCGCTTCGACCCCAAAAATGGCAATGGCGAACACGCACATGATGAACGCCAGCGCAAGTGCCAACAGGCCGATGAACTTGGCCTTGACGCGCTTGGGCTGGCGGGTGGGGGATACGGAACTCACCGGCCGGAGTGTGCATCAACCCGCTGCGCGAAACAACTGCACCTGTCCGAAAGTCGGTGCTGGCAAGACGGCGTGTATTGCCGCATTGTTGAACGGCAGTGGAGAAGACCGTAGCATGCCGGGTCATGGATTACCTGGTCGTCTGCCTCGCTGCACTGCTTGCTTCCGGGCTCACGCTGTTTTCCGGCTTTGGCTTGGGCACGATCCTGACGCCGGTATTCGTGCTGTTCTTTCCGGTACCAGCGGCCATCGCCATGACGGCTGTCGTCCATCTGGCGAACAACCTGTTCAAGATCGGCCTGGTCGGCCGTGACGCCAACTGGCGCGTGGTTGCCGGCTTCGCGCTGCTTGAACTGTGGCCGCGCTTCGCAAAACTGTCGTTTCCAACAAGCTGGCTGCCGCTCGGCGGCCTGCTGTCGGGCTTCTTCGGTGGGCTGTCGGGCAATCAGGGCGCGCTACGCTCGGCTTTCCTGATCAAGGCCGGTCTGTCGAAGCAGGCTTATGTTGGCACCGGCGCAGCCTGCACGGTGCTGGTCGATGCGGTGCGACTCACGGTTTACGACGCCGCGTTCCAGGCCGGTGGCTGGCAGGTGCTGCAAGGCGGAAACGGCAACCTGGTGCTGGCCGCGACACTTTCCGCCTTTCTCGGCGCCTATGTAGGCAAGCGACTGCTGAAAAAGATCACGCTGCGCTTCGTTGAACTGACGGTGGCGACCATGATGGTGCTGATCGGCACCGGCCTGGCCAGCGGGCTACTGTGATGAAAAAGTCGGCGCTGGCAGGACGGCGCTGCATGCTTAAGCAAACAGCCGCTGCATCATCGATCGCACAGTTCCGGGCTGGTGTTGGTTGACCGCCTCCATGAAGCTGACGGCAAACCTGTCTCCCAGGTCGGAGACGTGGACAGCCCGGCCATGCCCGATAGGCTGTGCAGTGTCGGCAAACACGATGCCGACGCAGAACTTCCGCTCACCAAGCTTCTCAAGGTCGCACTCGCCATCGACGATCATTTCAGGGGATGGCTCACACACCATGAGGAAATTCAGTTTTTCGTCGCCGCGAATTCGCGTCTTCAATTGATTCACGACGTCGTCGATCGTACAACTGGTTTCGTGTTTGTCTATCTCGGCGATCATTTCTTCATCGCACTTGGGTATCGGGCTCGCTCTCATTTTCATCTCCTTAGCTGTTGGTACCCTAAGACACTCAACATTCGTGCCAGCCAAGTCACCCCTTACGCCTACACAATAACTATCAAATAATTCAACAGGTTGTATAAAACTTCCGACTCTCGACAAGGAAAACAGATTGAAACCCGAGTCTCTCGCGCAGATAATGGCGGCAGTCAAGTTGATGTAAATGACCTTTTTGACACTAACCGCTATACACCATGTCTGACATAAGCCTCAACCTGTCCGAGCTGGCTTCTTTCCTGGAAGGCTTCGACGAGCCACGCATCGTCATGGACAGCGACTACCACATACTGGCCGCCAATCGCGCCTATCGCTGCGAATTCGATAGCTGCCAGTCAGTTGTCGGGCGCAAGTGCTACGAGGTCTCACACCACTTCAGCATGCCCTGCGACCAGGCCGGCGAATCCTGCCCGCTCCAAAGCAGCCGTACCAATGGTCAGAAGCGGCGGGTACTGCATTTACACCATACGTCCCGCGGCGAAGAACATGTGGACGTGGAAACCACACCGATCCGTGACCAGGCCGGGCACATCGCCTTTTTCGTCGAAACCATGCGGGTGGTGCGTCAAGCCAGTGCGAATCCTGCCGCCCAGGGGCTGGTGGGCCGGTCGGCCCCTTTCAAACGCATGTTGGCACGAGTCATGCGGGTGGCGCCTTCGATGGCGGCAGTGATGCTGCTGGGCGAGACGGGTACAGGCAAGGAACTGGTGGCGCGGGTCATCCATGAGGCCAGTCCGCACTGGAAAGGGCCGTTTGTTACCCTGGACTGTTCCGGACTCACCGAGACACTGTTCGAGAGCGAGCTCTTCGGCTATGAGAAGGGCGCCTTCACCGGGGCCACTCACCGCAAGTTGGGGCTGGTGGAGGCCGCGAGCGGTGGCACCCTGTTTCTGGATGAGATTGGCGAACTGCCACTCCAGCAACAGGTCAAGCTGTTGCGCCTGCTGGAGACCGGCACCTACCGTCGCGTCGGCAGCGTGGAGACGCTGCGGACAGATTTCCGCCTGGTCTCGGCCACCCACCGCAATCTCGCCGCCATGGTGAAAGACGAGCACTTCCGGCGCGACCTGTATTTCCGTGTCAACACCTTCCCGGTACGCATACCGTCCCTGCGCGAACGAACAGAGGATTTGCCAATGCTCACCGAGTCGCTGCTCAAGCGCGTGGCTCCGAATCGTCACCTACGCCTAAACCAGGAAGCGCTGGCCACCCTTGGCCAGCTTCCCTTCGAAGGTAACATCCGCGAACTGCGCAACCTGCTGGAGCGGGCCAGCCTGCTGGCGGATGGCGACGAGATCGCGCCATGCCACCTGCTCGACACGGATGACGAGCCCTCCTCCCTTGACCTGCCGGATGTTGTACCTGCCGTACCTCAGGGCGAAACGGAATGGCTGACGCTGGAGGGTCTCGAACGGCGTTATCTGACGTGGGCAGTTGCCAACCACCCCGGCGACCGTCAGTCCCTGGCACGCCGCCTCGGCATTGGCGAACGTACCCTTTTCAGGAAACTAAAACCGGCAACCCGTTAGCGCCCAAAAAAATCCCCGCCGCAGCGGGGATTTTTTTGGGCTTTGCGACTGGTTTCAGTGAACCTTTTCCCAGCCAGTGATCATCGCCTTGATATGCGCCAGCGGGGTTGCGCCCGTCGTGGTCAGATAAACGTGAGCGATCACAAACAGCAGCATCAGGTAGGCGCCGATCAGATGGCCCAGGGCTACGTATGACAAGGGCAGAGAGCCCAGCCCCCACGCTGCCCACTGGTCGTAGAACAGGTACAGCCAGCCGGTCGCCCAGATCAGCGGACCGACGAAGAGCAGGATGAAGAGATAGGCGAGCTTCTGCAGGGGGTTGTGCTTGGTCAGTTGCGTCAGGCGGTGCGGGTGCGGCGCACCCTTGAAGATACCGGAAAGGTAGTACTTCCCCATCGCCGTCACGTTTTTTGTGGAGGGGATGTACTGTTTCCACTCGCCCGTCGTGAAGTGCCAGAAGATCGCGAACAGCCACAGGCCGATCAACGACCAGGCACCGATGGTATGCAAATTCACCGCTTTCTCGAAGCCAAAGTTGCTGTAAAGCCCGTGAACTTCGAAACCGGTGAGCATCAGGAAGAGGATCAGGCCCGCCTGGCCCCAGTGCCAGATACGCTCGAAGATCTTGAAGATATAGATTTGTTCAGACATTTGGATTCCCCTCAATGTTTCTTGCTGGTGAAGATGCGCAGTGCGCCGTGTCCCAGCATGGCGAGCAGCGTCAGCAGGGCCAGCAGTTTGATGCCGTTGTCGAGCAGCGGAATTGCATCGCGGCCAGGCAAATAGACACCCGGGAGACCTTCGAGACGCCCACCCTTGGCATGGCATTCGTTACAGGCAACCGCCTTGTCCTTGGGCGCGACCATGTGGGTAATGGGCCACTGGCTGATCGTTTCGATGAAGTCAACCTTGCCCGAGAAGGGCATGCCTGCCGTCTTCATGCCAGAGGCAATCGCATTTTCCCAATTCAGGTTGGTCCAGAAGGCGGTATCGTCGGCACCGGCCAGGTGCGTCACGACCAGGGTCTTGTTCTCCGGATCGAAGGCCTGCTTGCCCGTGAAGGTCTTGACCGGCCAGATCATCGACCTGCCGTCGGTCGGGCTACCCAGGTACTTGTTGATGTAAATCGGCTGCTGGGCCTTGTCGATCTTTTCATCGCGCAGGGTGTACTTCACGTCGCCGTTGAACCAGATGTAATCCGGCTTGACGTTTTCACCATACCTGAAGTCACCCTTGATGCCATTGTAGATCGAGTGGCCTTCCTCGTTCTTGATGATCAGTGGCTTGCCATCTTCGCCGAGCTTGCCAGCAGTCAACCAATCCCAGAACATCTTGGTCGCGATCTCGCCACGGGCAAAGGCAGGCACGTGGCAAACCTGGCAGGCAAGCTTGTTGGTGTGATTATTCAGCTTGTCTGCATTCTTCTCTTTGTGAGGCGTCTGGCCATGACAGGCCTGGCAGGTTGCCGGGTTGCTGCTGTCCGCCTTGCCGCGAATGTGGGCTGCTTCCTTGTCCTTCGCTGTCGGCGCATAACGACTACCCGTCACCTGGTGGCCATCGGTCTTATGGCAGGTAGCGCAGGTGAAGTTGAGGCCATCGGCATCCATGTGTACATCGAGTTTCTTGTCCGGATCTTCGAGCGAACTGTCGAGATCGCCGTGCTTGACCGCATCGCCGCCGCCGCCGTTGAAGTGGCAGGCACCGCACGTCTTGCGGCTCGTCTTGCCGACGCTCTGGGCAATCTTCTGCAGATTCTGGCCCCGGATGAGCTTGCCGGATCCCGGAGGCATCTCGACATCCTTGGCTACGACGTTGCCGCCGAGACCGGAGGGCTTCGAATACCCGATGGTGGTATGACAGGCAAGGCAGTCCACCAGATCTTCATCGTTCTTGACGCCCTTGTCGGTCATCGCGCCGTAGCCGATGTGGCACGTGGCACAGCCCTTGAGGTTTGATTGGACAGAAGTGCAGAAGTTGTTGATGACGTGCATCTTGCCCAGATTCTGCTTGCTCTGCGGGTTGACGAACTCCCACTTCCAGTGCTGGGTGTGCATGACCTGCTTGGAAGCTTCGGTATGGCATGCCAGGCAGGCCTTGGTGACTTCCGGACCCGACTGGAAGTCTTTCTGCAGTTCCTTGAACTTGCTGTGATCGGCCGTGCTGTTAAGCGCAGGCTTGTCGGCGGCATTGGCGAAACCCATGCCGGCCAGTGCGAGCCACCCAATGAAAAGCGTGGCGGCGATTTTTAGTGTACGTTGCATTGCAACTCCCTCAGTTCGTGGCAACCAGCGAATATTAGAACTTTCAGAATCTATTGCACAACTACCCCACGGGAGTATCAGGGTTATTGGCCCATCAGGTTCACTCAAGCTCAAGAAACTATAATCGGACGACGCCTGAGGTGTTGTTTTATTAGAATATTCTTATATATAAGTCGCTTATGTACTACTCCTTCGGCTAGTCAACCTGCTAATTCTTTAGTGCTATCGTCAGCAAGGTTTTTTATCGCTTTTTGATGGGGGGCTTGTTAATGGGTTCGGAGAACGGCTGGCTTGCCGGCTTCAAGGAAGATTACAACAAGATATTTGTCGAGGAATGGTCGCCCTATTTCGGCGCCGTCCTTCTCATCATGATCATTCTGGCCATGATGGTGAACGGCACGGTCTGGGGCGTCTTTGGCGGCGTGCGTTACTGGGGCGACCAGTTCAACACGCTGATCGGCCTCGCACCCGTATTGGGCATCCATCCGCCCAACGACGGATTCTTGACCCACCGCATGTCGCTGATGAACATCATGCTGTTGCTCGGCGCCTTTACGGCTGCCCTCATGTCAAGGCAATTCCTCATCAGCCGTCCGCCCAAGCTCGAAGTGGTCTGGGCCGCCCTTGGCGGCACGCTGATGGGCATTGGCGCGTCATTTGCCGGAGGCTGCACCACCGGCGGCTTCTTCAACCCGGTACTGCATTCCTCTCCTGCCGGCTGGGTGATGGGTGCCGGCCTGCTCGCCGGTGCAGTGATCGGTCTCAAGTTGCTGCTCTGGACGCTCGAAAATATCGAGTGGGGCATGGTGGCACCGCCCAGGCTGAACACACCAGCCGGTCTGTCGAAGGCCTATCCGCTCATCGGCATTGCCATCCTGATCGGCATCGTTATCTGGACAACCCGTTGGTACAGCTCGCCCGAGGTGGTGTGGACCAGCCGCGCCGTGATCGTGGCGCTCGGTTTCGCCATTGGCTTCGTCATGCACCGCTCCCGCCTGTGTTTCGCCCGCTCGTTCCGCGAACCGTTCATGACCGCCGAGGGCGAAATGACCAAGGCCATCATCCTCGCGCTGGCGATCGGCATCCCCATCGCCTCTTTCCTGTTCCAGAAGAAGATCATCGACCCCTTTGCCGCTATCCCGGCAACCTTCTGGATCGGCTCGCTGGTCGGCGGCGTGATCTTCGGCATCGGCATGATCTTCGCCGGCGGCTGTGCCTCGGGTTCCCTGTGGCGCATGGGCGAAGGCCATCTCAAACTCTGGGTTGCGATGTTCTTCTTTGCCTGGATGGGCTCGACTGCCAGCGCAATTCTGAAAATGACCGGAATCACCTCGGCCGATCCCGACAGCGAGGCCGACTTCGAGGTCACTGCTGTGGGCTTCCAGGCCTACTGGCCCAACATGCTGGACAGCTGGGGCTGGACCCTGCTAATCGGCGGGGGTCTGCTGCTAGTCTGGTACACTTTTGTGCGGTATAACGAATCGACCGAGAAGTTCACCGTTTTGTGATTCATAACGAGGGGGAGTAAACATGAAACTCAAGTTGCTTGTTGTTGCCGTTTCCATCGCATTCGCCGCGGGTTGCGCGCAAACGCCGCAAAGCCCGTCTGCCGCCGACAAACCGGCCGCGCCGGTCGGCGTTGGCAAGTACACCCCGTACACGAAGATTGTCGATTTTGCGTACATCAAACCGCATGCCACGCCACCGATCGACCCGTCCAAAGGTCCGCTGATCGTCGATTCGCGGCCGACCAAGGCCCGTTACGATATCGGTCACCTCCCCGGCGCAATAAATCTCGTTGACCTCTTGTTTGACAAACAGTCGAACCTGTTGCCGCAGGACAAGAACCGGGAAATCATCTTCTACTGCCAGGGTCTTGAATGCGAACTCTCGCACAACTCGGCCTACAAGGCCGAAAAACTGGGTTACAAGAACATCAAGGTTTATGCAGCGGGCATTCCCGATTGGGAAGCCAAGGGTGAGCCCTCTTCCGTCAGCACAGCCTTCATCAACAAGTTGATCGCCGACAAGGCCGATGTCGTGCTGGTCGATGCGCGCCCCGAGCGCACCGTCGAGAAGGGCACCATCCCGGGTTCGATCAATATTCCCGACAACAAGTTCGACAAGATGCTCGACAAGTTGCCGGCGGACAAGGCCAAACCACTGGTCTTCTTCTGCGGTGGCCTGGCCTGCGACCTGTCCGAGAAATCAGCCAAGAAGGCGAAGGCGCTCGGCTACAAGAACGTCAGGGTCTATGCCGAGGGCTATCCGGGCTGGGCAGCCGCATCCGCGGTTAAACCGGCAGCCGCCATGGCACCGGCAGCACCGGCAGCACAGGCCGCTGCACCCGCAGCTGCGGGCGGCAAGTTCCGCGTTGAAACGGCCAAGGACAAGGAACTCATCAGCACCCCATTCTTCGAGCGCGTCATCAAAGAAGATCCGTCGAAGCTCACCATCATCGACGTGCGCCGCGCCGATGCATGCAAGGCGGGCACCTGGCCGGGCGCCCAATGCATCCCGTACACCGAGCTCGAAGGCAAGCTGGCCAGCCTGCCGAAGGACAAGCCGATCGTGTTCACCTGTGCAACCGGCGCGCAATCCAGCATGGCCCACGACCTCTTCCTGGAAAAGAAAACCCCGGGAGAGGCCTACATCCTCGACGCCGAAATCGAAGTGATCGACGGCAAGATAGGGATCAAGAAGAAGTAATACTGTCTGTCGATCCCGCCAGCGTTGAAAGTCGGCGCTGGCGGGACGGCGAAGGATCCAGCATGAAAAAACTGATGTTGATCGCGGCCCTGCTCGCGCTGCCGGCGGCGGCCGAAGACACCCGTCAATTTGCGCAATTGACCCCGCAAGCACAGGAAACGCTGCGCCAGGAAATGCTCGACAACCTGCTGGCACTCAACGAGATTCTCACCTTGATGACCACCAATAAGGTCAAGGAAGCGGGCAAGGTTGCCGAAGACCGTCTGGGCGTGAGTGCGATGGGCAAGAACGCCCGGCTGCCATTCGATGCACGTCCCGGCCCCCAGATGCCGCCGGAGATGCACAACCTGGGACGCCAGGGCCACATTGCCGCCAGCGAGTTTGCCCGTGCGGCAGCGAGCGGCAAGCGTGACCGCGCGCTGGCACAGCTGCCTTCTCTGACAGGCGCCTGCATCGCCTGTCATGCCTCCTTTCGCACCCGCTAAGACCCGGCGGTTTTCCCGCTACTTCCAGTCCGATGTGCGTACGCCCGTCAGGATGTCGAGTTCGGGACGGTAGATCGAGGTTTCGACCTCCACGAATCCCAAAACCGTGTGGAACAGGTTGTCGTGCGTATAAGGCTGGTTGCGCCTCTTCATGAGGGCCGGCACATCCACCTCGTGATAGTGCCCGCCGAACCACATGATGGCGGGCACATGCAACTGCGCTTGCGGCGCGATGGCATTCGGCAGGCCGTGCAAATAGGTACCCGCCTCGCCCAGCGATTCGCCATGATCGCTGACATAGAACAGCGCCGTTTCGAACTTGTCGCTGTTTTTCTTCAACAACGCAATGGACTTCGATAAAAAGTAATCGGTGTAAAGCAATGCATTGTCGTAAGCATTGACGATCTCTTCCTGCGTACATTGGCTCAGGTCGTTGCTCTGGCAGGTCGGTTTGAAGCGCTCGAACTCAGCTGGGTAGCGCTTGTAGTAGGCCGGGCCATGGTTGCCCATCTGGTGCAGCACGATGACGATGTCGCCCGTGGGATGGCTATCGACATAGGCCTGCAGCGGCACGAGCATGCCCTCGTCGCGACACTCGGTATCGCAGATCGTATTGACCGCTGGCGACTTGTAATCCTGATAAGGCACGCGCACCGCCACGCCCTTCGAATCGGAGTTGTTGTCCAGCCAGAGCACATTCACGCCGGCACGCTGCAACACATCGAGCAGGCTTTCCTGTCCCGCCGCCTTGCCCGTACTCCCTGATATGGAAAACATGCAGGGCACCGAAACCGCCGTCGAGGTGCCACAGGCTTGAAAGTCACCGAAGCTGATGACTGCAGCCTCGCGCAGCAAGGGATTGGTGTCCCGTGCATAGCCGTTGAGCGAAAAATGGTCGGCCCGCGCAGTTTCGCCGACGACCAGGATGATCAGTTCGCGATGGGGATCTTCGCGAGGAATGCGCGCGTCCAGGCCGATCTCGACTACCGTCTTGTCGGCGGGAGAAATGAAGCGGCTCCGCGCATACTTGACGGCTGAATACAACGGGTAAGCTGGATTGGCAAAGGATCGCAACGGCTTGTGTTCGCGCGCAAACGAAGCGTAGAAGCTGCCGAAGAACAGGATCAGGCCGATCAGCGCCGCCAAAGTCAGCACCAGCAGCTTCAGGCGCGCCAGCAGCTCGACACGCCAGCCGCGCCACACCAACCGGACCTTGCCGACCAGGAGTGCAGGAAGCACGCCCAGTCCGAAGAAGTACGCCAGCAGCTTGAAGTTGAGCAGGTCTCGCGCCTCGCCCGGATTCGTCTGCGCGACGTTTTGCAACATCTCGTCGCTGATGACGATGCCAAAGCTGTCCATGAAATAGGTAGCCAGCGCCGATAGCAGCAACAGGACGATCAGGACTGGCTTGGTCGTGCGGCCGAGACAGAGCAGCGCCGGCAACAGCAAAGTCGCCGCGCCCAGCACCACCACCAGTGACAGCAACGCAGGCGCGTTGCTGCTGGTCAACCCATAGACCTTCAGCACCTGGCCGAAAAAGCTGAAATTGCCCAGCGTCACGAGAAAAACCGTGACGAGCAGGATCAGGCTATTTCCGGTCAGGCCCTTTGTGAAAAACCGGAAGTTGAGGCGAGCGTTCAGTACAGAACCTCGTGCCAGCGGCCGTCCGCCTTCATCTTCGCCTGGATTTCCTGCCATTGGTCAGCGGCACCGGCGATGCCGGCAAGCGCCTTTTCCACGCGGGTAAACATGTCATCCACGCCGGCAAGATAGAGATGGGTTGCGGGGCTTTGCAGCATCTCCCACACCTCGGCGGCATTCTGCTCGATCGCCTTGTCCAGATCTACCGGCACATCGAACGCGGGACGCGGGCTGATCGCCTGGAAGGCCTTGAAGGTTGGCTGATAGACATATTGCGACAGATCCTTGTTCTCGTCGTTCATGTAGAGCATGTCGAGGCCGGTCTTCGCGCCGTAGAACAGCCGCACCTTGCCTTCCCAGGAGCCGAACTTTTCGTAGATCGTGCGAATCAACGCACGGAAAGGTGCGATGCCCGTGCCCATGCCGATCATGATGATGCCGGCCTTGCGGCTCTCCGGCAGCGCGAAGGGATAGCCGACCGGGCCGGCAAATTCGACGCTGTCACCCAACTTCAGGTCGCAAAGGTAGTTGCTGGCGATACCCGGATAGCGTTCGCCGTTAAAGTCGTCGATGTAGTTGTGGCGCTTGACGCAGAGGGCGAATTCCGCGCCACCGTCGCGCTGGTCGACAGCGTCGGCGACCAGATAGAGGCGCGGATGGTATTTGTTGCCGTACTGGCCTGGGGCCATGATGCGAACGCACTGGCCCATCTGGCAACCGAAGGATGGATCATTGCGGTGAAACACCAGATGGCGCACTTCTTCCGGAGAATTATCCGGTGTGATGCGCTCGGAACGTACGAGTGTGGCTACCTGGGTTTTGCTTGCAGAATCTTGCGCCATAGACATTTTTTTGCCTTTCAAGTTTGCAGTTGGCCGGATAATACTTGAATGTTTCCCGCCTTCTCCATCGCCCGCCTGCCACGCATCGAATTCGGCAGCGGCATGCTGAAAAAGCTCCCCGACATCGCCACCGGCTACGGCAAGCACTTGCTGATCGTCACCGGCGCGCGCAGCTTTCTCGAATCGGCACATGCGCCCTGGCTGTTCGACGCTTTCAAGCAACGCGGCATGGCCTGGGAAATCGTCAGGATTGCCGTCGAGCCAGCGCCGACTTTTGTCGATACCACGGTCGCCGCCCTGCGCCAGACCCATTTCGACGTGGTAATCGGCATCGGCGGCGGCAGTGCGCTGGATGCCGCCAAAGCCATCGCCGGCCTGCTGAAGCCCGGCAACTCGGTGATGGATCACCTCGAAGGCGTCGGCCCCGAATTACCGTACCGTGGTCCGGCCACGCCCTTCATTGCCGTACCGACCACAGCCGGTACCGGTTCGGAGGCAACCAAGAACGCCGTACTCTCGCTCGCGGGCCAATTCAAGAAATCCTTTCGTGACGACCATCTGGTGGCGGAATGGGCGATCGTCGACCCCGATCTGCTCGACACTTGTCCGCCGGAGCTGATCGCCGCCGACGGCATGGATGCCTTCACGCAATTGCTGGAATCCTTCGTCTCGACGCGCGCGAATCCCATGACCGACGCGCTGGCGCGTTCCGGCATCATGGCGGTGAAGGATTCTTTGTTGTCGCTGTATGCGGAACAATCGCCGGCGGCACGCGAGAAGATGGCCTACGCCTCGCTGCTTTCGGGCATCTGCCTCGCCCAGACCGGGCTCGGCTCGGTGCATGGGCTCGCCGCGCCGCTCGGTGCCTTCTTTCCAATCCCCCACGGCGTGGCCTGCGGCACGCTCGTCGCGACGGCCACCGAGGTCAATATCGCGGCACTCAAATCGCGCGTACCCGACAGCCCCGCCCTGCCGAAATACGCCGAGATCGGCCGCCGCTTCGCCATGCAGAAGGGCCTGAACGGCGACGCGGCACGCACTTGTCTCGTGGATACGTTGCGCCAATGGGAAATGGCACTTGCCCTGCCCCGGCTCGCAGCATTCAGCATCGCCAGCGCCGACTTTCCGCGCATCGTCGCCGACAGTCGTGGCAGCAGCATGAAAACCAACCCAGTCGTGCTGACCGATGCTGAAATTACCCGCATTTTGAAGGAGCGACTCTGACCATGAGCATTCATAGCAAACCCATCCAGGAACGCATCGAGTGGTTGTTCGAGCTCGCCGACCGCCACGGTGCCAACTTCCGCAGCCCGGAAGCCGCGCTGGCACGCCAGCGCTACCTCGCCGAACATCCGACCGCCATTGCCGTTTTCAAGTGCATGGACGGGCGCGTCAATCTCCCCGTCGTCACCAACACGCCCGCTGGCATCCTGATGCCTTTCCGCAACCTCGGCGGTCGCTTTGACCTCGGGTGGCCGCATCTCGGTGAAGTCGTCGCCCACCACACACAACGCATGGTGAGTTGTGGGCGCCGCGTGCTGTTTATCATCAATTACCATTATTCGCAGGGCGATCCGCAGCGCGGCTGCGCCGGATTCAACTTCGATACCACCGCCGCCATGGCCCATACCTACGAGATCCAGCGCCAGGTCGAGACCATTTTCGGCGCCGCGCATGGCACGGTCTATCCGCTGGTTTGCGGCCTCGAAACCGACGAGGATGCCTTGATCATCCACGGCCGCGACGGCCAGAAACTCGAACTCGCGACGCTTACCTCCAGTGACCGGGCCACGCTCGACCTTCGGTTGACGGCCTTGCTGCCCGACATGCCGGCGCAGATGCGCGCCGACCTGCTGCCGCTGCTGGAAGGCAATCTCGAACATATCGATGAAGTGCGCGCGCAAATCCGCCGCAACGAAAGAACCCTGGACATCGAGCACCGCGAGTGGATGATCTGCCTCGGCCGCGGCTTTGACTTTCTGCACACGCCCAATGTGGCGCTGATTATCGGCCCCTACAGCCCCAACCTCGCCGAGCCGATCCACCGCGCCGCCGGCATCATCCAGTCGAACATGCAGGCCGGCCGCATCCCCGACGACGGCTTCTTGCTGCTCGCCTCGGTGCCTTACGAAGAGATCGGCGTCAACCGGTCGCGGGCCGAACTCAAGTCACGCTTCCTTTCAGATTTCGCCGCCGATGTCATCCGCAAAGAACATCCCGACCTCGCCGGCAAGATGACCATCCGCACCGCCGTGCTCGACTGGCGCTCACGGCAACTGGAAACTCTCTGCGACGCATAAACTCGGCGCTGGCGGGACGGCGCCAGGCTGTTGCATGCGCCATGAGGAAAGTTGCAATTCGCAACATACAGCCACAGCTGCGGCAGTGGCTATTCAATATAATTCAATATGTTACGCATGGTGCGCTGCTTGGCATGACTTGTGCAGATAGATAGGTGTCCATACCCCAACGGAGACCATCATGAAGCGCACTTTCAAATCCATAATTCACTCTATTTCCGAACTAATCGCCAGCGAGTCCGGGGAGTTTCTATCTGCCCGTCGCAAGGCTCACTTGCTGCAGAACCAGATGTATTCACGGCTTGCACGCAAGCATAAGCCTGTAACCACCCGCTGAGCCAGTCTTCGGCTGGTTAACCAGCCGTAGCGCAATATTGCCGCATGCCCAACAGCACTACCCTTAAGGTGCTTTAGCGTGTCTTGATCGCGGCGAGAATCCCCTGCATCAGGGCAGTCGGTGTAGGCGGGCAGCCGGGCACGCGCACATCCACCGGAATGACATTTTCCACCGCGCCGCAGGTTGCGTAGTTCGGCCCGAACAGCACACCGACCTCGCCGCAACCGCAACCGCAATCGCCTACCGCCACGACCAGTTTCGGATCGGGCGTGCAATCGTAGGCGATCTTCAACGCATTTTCCATGTTCTTCGTCACCGGCCCGGTGACGAGCAGCATGTCGGCGTGACGCGGGCTGGCGACGAACTTGATGCCATAGCCCTCGATGTTGTAGTAGGGGTTGTTGAGCGCGTGGATTTCCAGTTCGCAGCCATTGCATGAGCCGGCATCGACCTCGCGGATCGTCAGCGCCCGGCCGAGGATGCGCAAGACTTCGTCATTGAGGCGGTCCATCTCCCGCTTCGCGTCACCAACCTCGGGCGCAGGTTCGCTGACAATGCCGGTCTTGAGAATGCGCTTGAGCAAGTCGATCATAGATCTTCTCCCGAGTAGGAAAGATTGAAAGACTTGTTGATGAGCGGGAAGTCGGGCACGATGTCCTTCAGCACTGCGTGTTCGAGCGCCGGCCAGGTCTGCCACGATGGGTCGTGCGGATGGACGCGCGCCAGCTTGCCGGCAGCATCGAGCTGCACGCCGACCAATACTTCGCCCCGCCAGCCTTCGATCACGCCGAGGCCACCTGCATTCGCTACCGGAGCAACTGCCCGCCGCACCGCGCCGGCAGGCATGTCGACAGCAAGCGCTCGCAGCAAACGCAAGGATTCAAAGATCTCGTCGAAGCGTACCGCCGCACGCGCGGCCACGTCGCCGCGCTCATCGGTGGCCGGGCGGACACCCAGCGTCGCATAAGGCGGCGGCGGCGTATAGCCCTGCCGATAAGCACGGCCATCGAGAATGATGCCCGTCGCGCGCGCCGCCATACCGGTGAGCGAAAGCTCACGCGCCAAGGCACGATCGATAGGACCAAGTGTCAAGTAGCGATCCTGCAGGCCCGCATGGTTGTCGTAGATGCCGCGCAGCTCTCTGACTGCCCCTCCCATCGTTTCGCACTGCTCGACGATCGCCGACAACGCTGATTCATCGAGATCGCATGAAATGCCACCAGGGACGATACAGTCCATCATGAAGCGGTGGCCGAAAAGTTGGGCATTGAGGCGTACCCAGTCCTCCTTGAGGCGAAAGAATTGGCTGAGGCCAAAGCCCAGCGCCGCATCGTTGCCGAGCATCCCCAGATCGCCCAGGTGGTTGGCAACACGCTCGCGCTCCAGAATCATGGCACGCAGTGCCAACGCACGCGGCGGCGGCTCGGTTCCGCAAGCCGCTTCAACAGCGACAGCATAGGCCCAGGCAAAGGTACAGGTGCAGTCGCCCGAGACGCGCCCAACCAGTTTGGCGCCGGTGGAAATGTCGGCACCGATACAACGTTGTTCCACGCCCTTGTGCTGATAGCCAAGGCGCTGTTCGAGGCGCAGCACACGCTCGCCGATTACCGAGAAACGGAAATGGCCAGGTTCGATGATGCCGGCATGGATCGGGCCGACGGGGATTTCATGCGCGCCTTCGCCGCCAACCTGGACGAAGTCATAATCGCTCGGAGCATTGGTGAAAGTTGAATAGTCGCCGGCATCGTGGCGCAATGGATACCAGTCGGCTGGCCAGGCGCCGTGGCGCAACCAGGGGCGTTGGTCACCCCCGCTAGTGGCAATGCCGACGAGATCGCGCGTAGCACGCTGCATGCGATTAGCGGCGGAAAAGATGGAGGACAGGTCGGGATAGACGGGGGACTCCTCCGGCAGGTCGAGACGCACCCACGCATGGCCCTCGTTCAGGCCGAAAACGCAATCGAGGCGGAAACCCCTGCCCTTGGCACGACAGTCGGAGCCCCAGAGCGCCGCCAGGCGACCGCCTGCAAGGCGCACGGCGCCAGCAAAATCCTTGAGCTCATCGCCATCACCGGCGTGGCCACGCCACACCCGCGCACCCAAACCGGGCTGCAGCGTAAAGTCGATAGGTTCGTCGTCAAAAAGGAACATGATCAGCCCAGCATGCGCGCTGCTTCGTGGAACCAGTGAGTGAGATACGGCGGAATATAAAGACCAAGCATTAACACAATGCCAAGGTGGAGGAATACCGGTGTAATTGCTGGCGCATGCGGCAGCCGCTTCGCCTCGGTTTCGCCAAACACCATCGGCTGCACCTTACCAAAGATTGCAGCGAAGGCCACACCAAGCGCCAGCAGCAAGATCGGCGTCGCCCACGGGTAGTACTTCATGGCATGGGTGAGGATCATGAATTCGCTGGTAAAAACACCAAAGGGCGGCATACCGAGGATGGCCAAAGTGCCAAGCATCAGACCCCAACCGATCAGCGGATTGACGCGAATCAGGCCGCGGATGTTCTCCATCAGCTGGGTGCCGGTCTTCTGGGTGGCGTGGCCGACGGCGAAAAAGATCGCCGACTTGGTCAGCGAATGCATGGTCATGTGCAGCAGCCCGGCAAAGTTGGCGACCGGTTCACCCATACCGAAGGCGAAGGTGATCAGGCCCATGTGTTCGATGGACGAGTAGGCGAACATGCGCTTGATGTCCCTCTGCTTGGAGAGGAAGAAGGCGGCGACGAGCAGAGAGAACAAGCCAAAACCCATCATCAGATTGCCAGAGAAATTGCTCCCGATGGCACCGTCGGCGAGCACCTTGCAGCGCAAGATGGCATACAGTGCGACGTTGAGCAGCAGGCCAGACAGCACAGCCGAAACCGGTGTCGGACCTTCAGCGTGGGCATCTGGCAGCCAGTTGTGCAGCGGCGCGAGACCGACCTTGGTGCCATACCCAACCAGCAGAAATATGAAGGACAGCGCCATGATCGTCGGGTCAAGTTGGCTCTTAACTTCAACCAGGTGTGTCCACAGCAGCGCGGTACCGGTTTCACCCAGCACGCGTTCGGCAGCAAAGTACAGCAGGATGGTGCCGAACAACGCCTGGGCGATACCGACACCACAGAGGATGAAGTATTTCCACGCCGCCTCGAGACTCGCCGGCGTGCGATACAACGAGACGAGCAGTACGGTGGTGAGCGTGGCCGCTTCCATCGCCACCCAGAGAATGCCCATGTTGTTGGTAGTTAACGCAATCAACATGGTGAACATGAAGAGCTGGAACATGCTCTTGTATAAACGCAGGCGCGGCAAGGTAAGCTTGCCATGCTCGCGCTCGTTCTTCATGTAGGGGCCGGAAAAGATGCTGGTGGTCAAGCCGACGAAGGCGGTCAGCGTAACGAAGAAGACATTCAGCGAATCGATGAAGAAGTGCTCGCCAAAGGCGAAGCGCGGGCCAGAGGCAACAACCTCGACAGTGAGCAGCACCGAGGCAATGAAAGTGCCGAGGCTGGCGAAGATGTTGAGGTTAGGCGCCCATTCGCGCTCACCCGCCACCGTCAGCAGCACACCGCTGACGAGAGGAATGGCGAGCATGACAACGAATATGTCCATCATCAGCTATCTTTCAGACGTTCCATGTGATGGATATCGAGGCTGTCGAACTGGTCGCGGATCTGGAAGAAGAACACACCCAGGATGATCACGCCGATCAACACGTCGAGCGCAATGCCAAGCTCGACCACCATCGGCATGCCGTAGGTGGCGCTGGTGGCGGCGAGGAACAGACCGTTTTCCATCGCCAGAAAACCGACCACTTGAGTGATGGCCTTGCGGCGCGTGATCATCATGAGGAAGGCGAGCATCACGGTAGCCAAGGCAATGCCCAGCATGCCGCGCGCGATCGAACTGGACAGGTTCGAGATCGGCAGGGCAACGTTGAAGGCGATGACGACGAGCACAATGCCGACCAGCATCGTGGTCGGAATGTTGATCAGCGACTCGACCTCTCCCTTGATCTGCAGCTTGCGTACCAGTCGGTGCAAAATCCAGGGCAGCAAAAGCGCTTTCAGCACCAGGGTCAGCCCGGCCGAGTAATACAAGTGGGGCTGGCCGATCTTGATGGCGACCACCAGGGTGGACAAGAACAAGGTGAAGCCCTGCAGGGCATACAAATCAATCAACTGGATCACGCGGCGTTGAGCCAGCATGGCGAAAGCGAGCAACAGGATGATCGAGGCACACAGGTTGATGAGCTGCGTGGACAAGGGCATTACCGTGCTCATACCTGATTCTCCAGAAGCAGCTTGACCAGCAGACCGAGCACCGCCAGCAGGAAGGCGGTACCGAGGAACTCCGGGGCGCGGAAAATGCGCATCTTGGCGTTGATGGTCTCGATCAGGGCCAGCAGAAATCCACCAATGGTCAGCTTGAACAACAGGATCGGCAGGGCAATCATGAGTCCCATGAAACGCTCGGCCTCGGCGATCCCCCAAGGAAAGAAGAGTGCCAACCCGAGGCAGGAATAGGCATACAGCTTGAGGCTCGCCGCCCATTCGATGAGCGCGAGGTGGCGCCCGGAGTATTCGAGGATCATCGCCTCGTGGATCATCGTCGAACTCAAGGTGGGTCGCCGGGTTATCCACCGGCACGCGAGCGTTCTCGGCGAGAGAGACGAAAGTGAAGGCGATGCCGGCGAAAGCGATGCTCGGATAGATGATGAACTCGCGGTGCGCCAGCGTCTCGACGATAGTGGCCACCGAGGTCGACTGCGCGATTAGCGCGACGGTGAAAATCACGATCAGCAGCGCCGGCTCGGCGAGGAAACCGACCAGCATCTCGCGCCGCCCACCGAGGCTGCCGAAGGAGGTGCCGATATCCATCGCCGCGAGCGAAATAAAGACGCGCGCCAGACCGAACACGCCGACCAGTGCCAGCGCATCGGCCGCTGGGGCGAAAGGCAGGTCAGTCGAGAGGCTGGGAATGATCGCGCAGGCCAGCACCATGCAGCCGAACACAAGGAAGGGTGCGAAGCGGAACAGGGGCGAAGCGCCATGGGCCAGCACGACATCCTTGAGGAACAACTTATGCAGCATATAGTACTGCTGCAAGAGGGGCGGCGCCGAGCGGTTCTGGAACCAGGCGCGGCACTGGTTCACCCAACCGGTGAGCAGGGGTGCAATTGCCAGCGCCAGCACGATGGCGAACAATTGGCCCAAAAGACCCGCAACGCTCATGGTCTGGCCACCAGCAGCAACAGGATCAGGGTCAGGAAGCTGTACATCAAATAGATGGCGATGCGGCCACCCTGCAATTGCGTAACAATCGTGGAAATCCTTCCAGCCAGCTTGGCGACCGGCAAATAAAGCCAGTGCCAGAAATGATCCTCGACATGCACGCTAAAATGGGGCTGGCTGTCACGGATGCTTGGGAAATGGCGCTCCATGCGGAACATCGGCTCGAAGATGCGGCGGATCGGCTGGCTGAAACCTTCCGCAGTATCCTGCGCCCGCGGCCCCTGGAAGTGGTAGCCGCAATCCCAGGCCGGCGAACGCCGCACGCGGCCATGATAGAGACGGCGCACCAGCCAGCGACCAAGTAGCAGGGAAGCCCCAATGAAGGCGAGGAAGACCAGCGGTTCATAGCTCGCACGCTCGGGCGCGATGGGTGCCAGCATCCACCAGCCCTGCTCGGCCACGCGCTCGGCGAGGCCCTTGCCCAGCAACTGCTGCGTGGCGGCGTCAATGCGTAGAATCACTGTAGCAGGCAGAACGCCCAGCAATAGGGTCAACAGGGTCAGCCAGACAAGGCCGATGCGTTCCCACAAGCCGGCATCGTGCGCGTCCTTGAGGGCGGGTTCGCGCATCTGACCCAAGAAGATGATGCCGTAAAACTTGACCATAGCGAACCCAGCCATGGCCGCGACCAACGCGACAACGGCTGCCGCGATTGGCACCAGCATGTTGAGCCAGGAATGCGGCAGTCCGGGAGAAAAGAGAAAGCCTTGCAGCAACAGCCACTCGGAAACGAAGCCAGAAAGCGGTGGCAAACCGGCACCTGCGAGGACACCGACCAGCGCGAGCCAGGCCACCCAGGGCATCGGGCCAATCAAGCCGCCCAGTTTGCCAAGGCTACGCTCCTTGGTCGCGTGCAGCACCGAACCGGTACACAAGAACAGCAGGCTCTTGAAGCCGGCATGGGCGAGGCAGTGATAGAACACCGCCGTCAGGGCCAGCGCGGCCAGCGCTTCCATGCGGTAAGCATGAAAGATCAGCGTCAGTCCAATGGCAACAACCATCAAGCCGATGTTCTCGATCGAGGAATAAGCGAGAAGCCGTTTCATATCCGACTGAACGGTCGCGTAGAGAACTCCGAACAACGCGGTCACGAGTCCGACCGCGAGCGCAACGACACCCCACCACCAGAGTGCCGTGCCGACCAGATCGAAACTGACGCGTAACAGTCCATAGATGGCGGTCTTCAGCATCACCCCGCTCATCATGGCGGAAACCGGCGAAGGTGCCGCCGGATGCGCCTCGGGCAACCAGACGTGGACGGGTACCAGGCCGGCCTTGGCGCCGAAGCCGAACAATGCCAGCAGGAAGGCGATCGACGACCAGAACGGCGAAAGTTCCTGTGCGCGCATGCCTGCAAAACTGTAATCGCCGCTGCCCGAAGTCATGACGCCGAAGGACAGCAGGATGGCGATGGCGCCAACGTGGGCAATCAACAAATACAGATACCCGGCGCGGCGAATCGCTTCGTGTCGGTGATCGGTAGTGACGAGGAAGAAGGACGACAGCGCCATCGTCTCCCAGGCCACCATGAAGGCATAGGCATCGTCCGCCAGCAGCACCAGCAGCATGCTGACGAGGAAGAGGTGATATTCGAAGCAGAGCAGGCCGAGAGGAACACCGTGATCATGCCGGAAGTAGCCCGCGGCATAGATGGAAATGCCAGCCGTGACGAAACCCAGCAACAGAGCGAAAACTGCGGCCAGGTTGTCGAATCTCAGGTGAAAAGGCAGGGTCGGCAGGCCGATGGCCAACACGGCGGTTTGTGGCGCATCGCCAAGAGAAGTCAGCGCGACAAAACCAACCAACATGCCGACAGCAGCACCCAGCGGGAACAATAACCCGCTGATGAAGCGGCTATTGCGTGGCATAAACAACGCCATCAGTCCGATCGTCAGCCACGCGCAGGAGGCGATCAGGAGAATGTCAATGGGTAGCAGGGTCGTCATGTCTTGGGCGGGTTTGGCTGCGGATTCTATCAATCCACCTGCAGTCGCAGGGCATCAGCTTCGTCGATATTCTCGGCCCGCGAATAAATTCGCTCCAGGGCCTGCTCGGCCGTCGAGAAGAACCGCTGCTCACCGATTCCTTCACGCAGGCCGGTGGCCTGCATGACATCGAGGACCTGTTTCTTCAGCCCGGAAAAAACCATAACGACACCAATACTGTTCATACTCTCAACCAGATGGCGGATGACTTCCTCACCCGAAGCGTCGATCTCGTTGATCGCATCGCCGACGATCAGTACGTAGGGTGCTTCCGGGTTGCTGGCAACGGCTTCGAGAATGGCATCCTCGAAATAGGAGACATTGGCGAAGTAGAGGCGACCATCGAAACGCACAGCGGTGACGACATCCGATGCGGGCAGGTTGTTGACCCGGGCATCGCGCAAAGTACCATCGTGATAGCGACCAAGGATGGCGACGCGCGGCGACATCGTGCGATACAGGTAGAGCATGATGGCCAGCCCGGCGCCGATCATGATGCCCTTGTCGAGATGCGGCGCGAAGGCCAGCGTGGCGATGAAAGTGACGATAGCGGCAATGCCGTCGTGCCGGTTCGCCTGCCAGGCATGCTTGACCGCACCGAAGTTGATGAGGCCGATTACCGCCATGATGATCACGCTTGCCAGCACCGCCTGGGGCAGGTGGTAAAGCAGCGGCGTCAGAAACAGCAGGGTCAGCAAAACAAGCAGGCCAGTGAACACCGATGACATGCCAGTAATGGCCCCGGCATTAAAATTTACCGCCGAACGCGAAAAGGAACCGGACACCGGAAAGGCCTGCGTAAAACTGCCGACGATATTTGCCAGGCCCTGGCCAATCAGTTCCTGGTTAGGGTCGATCTTCTGCTTGGTCTTGGCACCGATGGCCTTGGCGACGGATATCGCCTCCATAAAGCCCACCAGAGAAATGATAACCGCCGCCCCCAGCAGGCTGCTGATCATGCTCCAGGAAAGCTTTGGCACGCTGAACGACGGCAGGCCGGCCGGAATGTTGCCGAGCACTTCGCCGCCGCCCATCAGCCGCAAACTCTCCTTCTCGATCTTGCTGATATGCCACTGACGGCCGTCGGTCTCGATCCCGTCCGGCACATGGCCGGCAACATAAAGCATCGCCTTTTCGTTTTCTGGCGCATTTACGCGCACGAGGTTGATATGGCGCAGGCGATTCATGCGTTCGCGGTTTTGCAGTTCCGCCCCGGACAATTCGAGGTGAAACAAGTCGATCTGGTGCGTAAGATTGACGATCGTCCGCTCCTCGTGGGCGCTTTCCGCCTGGCGCAATTCGCTCGTTTTTAGCGCGATCGCCTTGTTGAGCGCGGCGATCTGACCGTCGGTGGTCATGTATCTTTCTACCGATCCTTGGACAGCCTGATCGGCGATTTCATCTGGAGAACCCGTCGTCTTGTGTTCGAAACCGGCGATATAGCTGACCAGTGTGGCGATCACCACGGCAATCAGTACGCCTGGCAACCTGGGCTTGTAACGCCGGACACCCCAGATGATGGCAATCGCCGCCACTCCCATGGCAAGCGTAGGCCAATGGGTATCGCCAACCAGTTTGGCGACACCCCAGATGTCCCCGATGAAATGGTCGGAGCGCCCCATCGGCACACCGATCAGCTTGTTCACCTGCGACAGGCCGATGATCATGGCTGCGGCATTGGTGAAACCGACGATGACCGGATGGGAGAGGAAGTTGACGATGACGCCCAGTTTGAACACCCCCAGGGCCAACTGAACCACGCCCACCAGCATGGCCAACATCACTGCCAGCACGATGAACTGATCCGAGCCCACTGCAGCCAGCGGCGCCAGCGACGAAGCCGTCAGCAGGGAAACCACCGCTACGGGTCCGGTGCCTAGCTGGTTCGACGAGCCCCAGAGGGCAGCCACCATCACGGGTAAGAAGGCGGCATAGAGGCCATAGTAGGCGGGCAATCCGGCCAACTGGGCGTAAGCCATCGATTGGGGCACCAGCACCAGGGCCACCGTGAGGCCGGCGATGAAATCGGTTCTTAGGGTGCTACCGTTCAGGGGCAACCAGCGCAGAAAAGGCAGCAGTGTCTTGGGCAATAGATTCATGATCGGCAATCGGTTTTGATTTGGTTGACGCGGCGACGCGGCATTTGCCAGCAATTGTATTATTGCATGCTGCAACAAATCCATCATCATTAATATGGATTTATCCATATAAACAGTGGTCCAGGATCAATCTTAGGTGAGTTGCGTTAGGCTAATTTATGTTGCACAATGCAACCATGCATTCTCTTCGTCGCAAGATCACTGTCGGTTACTCCGCGATTGCCATTCTCGTGGTGAGTTTGTCGCTGTTTTCCTTCTTCGAGCTGCGGTTGATGGAAGAACGAATCGTTGCTGGTGAAAGCATCGGGGAGTTTTTCGACACCGCCCTGGAAATCCGTCGCTTCGAAAAGAATTATTTTCTCTATCACCAGGCCAACGACCTGGCGGAAAACAGCGCCTATGTGGAACATGGACGCGTATTGCTGCGGAACCATCCCGAACTGCTTGAAACGCTGGCCGGCCAGGCGCGCATCGCGCAGCTGGCAAACGATCTGGAGCGCTACCGGGCACTCATGGCTGCTTACGGTCAGGACAGTACAAGCGAACCGTTGGCTACCGCCATCCGTCATATCGGCAAGGACATCATTACCTTCGCCGAGGAGCTGGCAGGCAAGGAACGCAAGGCCCTGCAGGCCATGCTGGATCGGCACCGGCGCCTGCTGATCGCCTCGGTGATTGTGGTCGGCCTGCTGGTAATTTCTATCGGCCAATGGTTCAACTCGCCGCGTCGGCCGGCCACTGAAGGAGATGGAGGACAGCATGCGGGCTGTCGCTGCAGGGCGGCTGACCCAACTGGAGATGAAAGCTGAGGATCGGGAAATCGTCTCGCTCACCCAGGCCTTCAACCACGTGCTGCGCGAACTGGAGGTGCGTCAGGGACAACTGGTGCGTTCGGAAAAGCTGGCCGCCCTGGGTACCCTGCTCTCGGGCGTCGCGCACGAGCTCAACAACCCACTGTCGAATATCGGCACGTCCTGCCAGATCCTTGCCGAAGAAGTCGGCGCTGGCGGGACGGCGTTCCAGAAGGAGCTAATCGAGCAGATCGACACCGAAACCTGGCGCGCACGGCACATCGTGCGCTCGCTGCTCGACTATGCCCGCGACCGCGAATTCAAACATGAGCCCGTACCGCTCGCCGTCCTTGTGGATGACACCCTGCGCCTGATGCGTGGCCGCATCACCAACCAGGCCATTGTGTCGGTTGACATCCCCGCCGACCTGGCAGTCCCCGGCGACCGGCAACGCTTGCAGCAGGTGCTGATCAACCTGATCAGCAACGCCCTGGCAGCCATTCATGACGCCCCCGGCAAAATCGGCATCAGCGCCCAACGCACAGTCGAACACGATACCTGCGGCACACTGGTGTTCGGCCAGCGTGTCCGTCAGGGCGAAAGCGTGGTGGAGATTACCGTACGCGACAACGGTCAAGGCATTCCCGCCGATATCCTGCCGCGCATCTTCGACCCTTTCTTTACCACCAAGGACGTTGGCCACGGGGTCGGTCTCGGTCTGTTTATCGTTTTCGAAATCATCGAAGAACATGGCGGCTGTATTGCGGTGGATAGCGAAGTAAACAGGGGGACGGTCTTCCGCATCCGTTTGCCGGTGGAGAAAAAATAATGGCCCCCCACGCTCGCAGAACCAGCTCGCTGCCCCCCACTGGGGGACGCATGCCTCCTTGGGGCTGCCCTACGGAGGCTTTATGAGCAAGGGAAGGCTATTGATCGTCGACGATGAAAAAGTCGCCGTCCGAAATCTCGAACATGTGATGAAAAAGGAAGGCTACGAGGTTGTCGCCACCCAGAGTGGCAGCAATGCCATCGCCCATCTGGAGGCGACCCCCTTCGACGTGGTGCTGACCGATCTGCGCATGGAAAAGGTGAATGGCATGCAGATCCTGAAGCGCTGCCGAGAAAACAGTCCCGATACCGAGGTCATCCTCATTACCGGCTTCGCCACGCTGGAATCGGCGGTCGATGCCATGAAACATGGCGCCTACTACTACATCGCCAAGCCCTTCCGTCTTGACGAAGTACGCAAGGTGGTGGCCGAGGCCATCGAAAAGATCCGCCTGCGCCGCGAGAACCGCGCCCTGCGCGAGCAGGTGGACAGCTTCCAGGGCAAAGTGCGCATCATCACCCAGGACGGCGAAATGCAGCGCCTGCTCGACCTGGCGCGCCAGATCGCGCCGACCGACTGCAATGTGTTCATCACCGGCGAATCGGGCACCGGCAAGGAACTGTTCGCCCATTACCTGCACCACCAGAGCCGGCGTGCCGATGGGCCGTTCATCGCCATCAACTGCGGCGCTTTCAACGAAGAACTGCTGGCCAACGAACTCTTTGGCCACGTCAAGGGGGCCTACACCGGCGCGAATGCTGACAAGAAGGGCCTGCTGGCCGCCGCCGACGGTGGCACACTGCTCCTCGACGAAGTCACCGAGATGTCGCCGGCCATGCAAGTCAAGCTGCTGCGGGTGATTCAGGAACGGGAGGTCCAGCCCCTCGGCGCCACGAACCCGTTGAAGGTGGATGTACGCTTCATCGCCGCCACCAACCGGAACATGCAGGAAATGATGAAAAACGGCGAGTTCCGCCAGGATCTCTGGTTCCGCCTCAACGTGGTCAACCTGCATATCCCGCCACTTTCGTTGCGCCGTGAGGATATTCCCCTGCTGGCCTACCATTTCCTCAGTAAATGCGCCGCCCGCATGGGCAAGCCGGTCAATGAGATTTCCCCCGAGTCCATGGACATCCTCAAAGCCTACGACTTTCCGGGTAACGTGCGCGAACTCGAGAACATCATCGAGCGCAGTGTCGCCATTGCCACCGGCAATACCATCGAGCCCGCTTATCTGCCCGACGACCTGAGAGAATTGTCGATTCGCAGCTTCCGCAAGAAAGAAGGGCGCCTTCCCTCCCTGGAAGAGCAGGAGCGCGAATACATCCGCTGGGTACTGCAGGACGCCGGCAACAACCAGACCCTGGCGGCGCAGATTCTCGGCATCGACCGGGTTTCCCTGTGGCGCAAGCTCAAGCGCTACGAACTGGAAAAATAGCCAGATTTTTCATGCCAGGATAGGCGGACATAATGGTTGCATATCGCAACTTTTATTCCGCGCCATGGCCTGAAAAGATAAGATAACGCTTCAATAGCGTGCGCTTAGGGCTGCATCAGCAAAATAATTCGAATAAATACAGCCCAAGCTCATTCAATAAAGAGGGGATCGATGTTTTCCAACAAGTTTCTGCTGCGCCTGTTTCCGTTTCTCAGCTGGTTTCCGGTCAATTCCATCATCCTGCGCGGCGACCTGATCGCCGGCATCACGGGTGGCCTGGTGCTGGTACCGAAAGCGATGGCCTACGCGCAACTGTCTGGCCTGCCGGTCTATTTCGGTCTCTATACGGCCTTCCTGCCAGCCATTCTCGGTGCGCTGTGGGGTTCGTCACGGCAACTCGCCACCGGGCCGGTCGCCATCGTCTCGTTGATGACCGCTGCCGCAGTGATGCCCTTGGCCGTTCCCATGTCCGAGGAATACATCGGCCTCGCGCTGCTGCTCACGCTGCTGGTTGGTCTCATCCAGTTCGTGCTCGGCGCCGTCAAGCTCGGCACCATCGTCAATTTCGTGTCGCATCCGGTGATCCTTGGCTTCATGAACGCCGCGGCGATCATCATCGCCCTGTCGCAGCTCGACATGCTGCTGGGCATCCCGAAGGGCCGCAGCGATTCGTTCATGAAAGACGTCTGGGAGATGTTCGGCTACCTGCCGCAGATCCATCTGCCGACGGTCGCCATGTCAGTTTTCGCCTTCGTGCTGATGCTGGTGCTCAAGAAAATCAAGCTGCTCTCCAAGCCCAGCGTGCTCGTCGCAGTCGTCATCACGACGCTGGTCAGCTACTTCGCCGGCTACGCGCACGACGCCAAGGGCAAACCTGACGACATCGCCAACCCGGCGATCCACGCGCTGGTGATGGGCCACGTCGTGGCCGATGACAACATCCGCGACATGTCCATCGGCATCGCTACCAAATCCGCCGAGTTGCGTGCCCTGGATCACGAAGACACCGCCGCCAGCACTGACCTGAATTACCAGCTCGACCTGATGCGGCTCGCCGTCACGAACATGGAGCAGGAAAACAAGGAGCGCATGCAGCAGCTCCACAAGATCAGGCTGGAGCGCACCCAGGCACCGGAAAACCAGACCGCCACTTACTATCTCGCGGGCGACGCGCCGGCAGGCGTGGCAACGGACGGCCGGAAATGGCATGTAAAAAAGATTGAAAATGGCGTAGTCAAACTGGTTGGTGGTGGCGACGTGGTCGGCACCATTCCCGCCGGCCTGCCTGGTTTCCGCCTGCCCATGCTCTCTTTCGATGCCATCCTGTCTCTGCTCTCGGCGGCCCTGGTCATCTCACTCGTCGCCTTCATGGAATCGATCTCGATGGCCAAGGCGATGGCGGCGCAGTCAAAGCAGCGCATCGACCCGAATCAGGAGCTGATCGGTCAGGGGATCGCCAACCTGGGTGGCGCATTCCTCCAGGCCTATCCGGCCTGCGGCTCGTTCACCGGCTCGGCGATCAACTTGCAGGCCGGCGCCAAGACCGGCTTCGCCATGGTTTTCAATGGCCTCTTCGTCGCGGTTACGCTGCTATTCCTCACCCCTTTTCTCTATCACTTGCCCAAGGCGGTGCTTGCCGTGATCATCCTGCTCGCGGTCGCCGGCCTGATTACCCCGGGCGCTCTCAAGCACACCTGGCTCGCCAGCCGCAAGGACGGCATCACGGCAATCATCACCTTCGTCGCCACGCTGACCTATGCGCCGCACCTCGACAAGGGCATCATGATCGGCGCGGTACTGGCCATCGTCATATACCTGTACGAGACGATGCAACCGCGCGTCGCCATCCTCGGCCGCTATCACGACGGCACCCTGCGCGACGCCAGGATCAACAACCTGCCCGCATCGGATGTCGTCACGGCCATCCGCTTCGACGGCCGCCTGTACTTCGCCAATGTCTCGTATTTCGAGGATGCGGTGCTGAATGCCGTCGCCGACAACCCCGAAGCGCCCTATATATTGATCGTCGGCGATGCCATCAACAGCATTGATGCTTCTGGCGAGGAAGTTATCCGCCACCTTGTCGAGCGCCTTAACGAAAACGGCATCGTGGTGCTCTTCTCCGGACTCAAGAAGCAGATTCACGACGTCATGCGCGCCACGGGCCTGCGTGAACTGGTCGGCGAAAGGCGCTTCTTCGCCACGGCCGAGGAAGCCCTCGATGCCATCTATTCCCGCGCCGAATATGCCGGTGACGACGACGCCTTGCGCCTGCCGTCACGCCGGGAAGCGCTGGCGGCAACGCCTTTGCACGATTAACGAACACCAAGGAGTCAGTCATGTCCATAGCCGGAACAGTGCGCGATCTCATGGTACCGCTTGCCGATTTCCCCCACGTTCATGGCGATGCCAGCCTGCGCGACACCTTCGCCAAGCTGCACGCCAGCAGCGGCCCGTCCGAACTGTTCCGCAGCATTCTGGTACTCGACGACCGTGGTCGCCTGCTCGGCATACTCAGCATCAAGAACTTGCTGCACGCCCTGTTGCCGGATTATCTGCGGCACGGCTCGACACACTATCAGGGTACTGGCGAGGATATCAGCGCCCTCGCAGTGCTCTGGCAGGATGACTGTGCCGAGCAGTGCCGTCAGGCGAGCAAGATCCTCGCCCGCAACCATGTGGCGCCGGTACAGGCGACCATCGGCCCTGACGAACCGCTGGCCAAGGCCACCTTCCTGTTTGCCACCACGCCAGTCACCATCCTGCCGGTGGTCGAAGGCAAGCAGTTGCTTGGGGTGCTGCGTCTCGTCGACGTCTTCGACGAAGTGGTTATCGAAGTTCTGAGTGAAAGGTGTGCAGCATGAGTGAAGTCGCTCATATTGAATCGGCTGCGCCTCCCCCCTTCAACTGGGTGAAATGGTCTGCCCTGCTCGGCGGCCTGGCCGTTTTCCTGTTCATTTATTTCGCTCCACCCTGGGGCGACGCCATCGATCCGGGCGGCAAGTCCTTCACCCTCTCGCCCGAGGGCAAGGCGGCCATCGGCCTGTTCCTGATGGCCGGCATCTGGTGGGTGTTTGAAGTCATCCCTATTGGCATCACCGCCATCGCCATCGGCGTGTTCCAGGCGCTCTTCCTGATCCGTCCGGCCAAGGAAGCCTTCCGCGACTTCATGGACCCGTCGGTAATGTTCATCTTCGGCTCGATGATCATTGGCATGGCCTTCACCAAGTCCGGCCTGACCAAGCGCATCGCCTACAAGATGCTCGCGATCGTCGGCGAAAACACGCGCACCATCCTGCTCGGCTGCCTGGTAGTCACCGCCCTGCTCACCCACATCATGGCCCACACGGCGGTGGCGGCAACGATGTTCCCGATCCTGCTCGCCGTACTGGCCTTGTACAAGGAAGACCAAGGTGCCTCGCGCTTCGGTAAGAGCCTGTTCATGGGTATGGCCTGGGCAGCCGGCGCCGGCAGCATCATCACCCTGCTAGGCGCCGCGCGCGGCCCTGCCGCCGCCGCCATGTTCCAGGAATTCACCGGCCGTCAGGTCAGCTTCTTCGACTTCCCGCTTTACATGGGCATTATCGGTTGGGGCATGGTGTTTATCATCTGGATCTACCTTTCCATCGTCTTCAAGCCCTCGAAGGCGACGATTCCCGGCCTGCGCGTGAAGGTCGCCAAGCTCGCCAAGACGCTTGGCCCGCTGAGCAAGAACGAGATCTTCGTGCTCGCCTGTGTCTTGCTGGTCGTGCTGCTGATGGCGATGCAACAGGCGGTGCCGGCGCTGAAAAACATCGACCGCGCCGCGCTGATGCTTACCTCCACCCTGCTCTTCTTCATCTTCGGCGTGCTGAAGGTGCAGGATCTTGAGGAACTGCCCTGGAACATCATCCTGCTGTTCTCCGGCGCGATGAGCATCGGCTTCTGCCTGTGGAAGACCGGTGCAGCCGAATGGATGGCGGTGACCTGGCTCGGCGCGCTCACGGACGCGCACTGGTGGGTCTTCGTCATGGGCATCTCCGCCTTCGTGCTGGTGATGACCAACTTCATCATGAACGTCGCCGCCATCGCCATCGTCCTGCCGGTCTCACTGGTGATCGCCCGCTACCTTGGCGTCGCCCCCGACGTAATCTTCTTCTCCTCGCTCGTCGTCGCCGGCATGCCTTTCGTGCTGCTGATCGGCGCCGCGCCGAATGCCATCGCCTACGAGTCCAAGCAATTCACGCCGGGTGAGTTCTTCAAGCACGGCCTGGCGATGAGCGCGATCCTGCTCGTTGTGCTCGGCCTGGCGCTCGTCACGTTCTGGCCGCTGTTCGGCATGCCCATAATGGCAAAGTAGTGGCCTGATAAAAGTCGGCGCTGGCAGGACGGCAACAGCTGCACTCACCGCCTCGATGAGGACGGCGTAAAATAACCGGACACTAATATTTTCCGGCAGACCTCCCCTCGGGGTGCGGCTGCCGGGATTCCTTTCGTCATGAATTACTCATCCCGCTCGCTGCGCAAGCTTTTCCCCTTCCTGCTGTGGTGGCCGATGGTCACGCAGCGCAGCCTGCGCGACGACCTGGTCGCCGGTTTCACCGGTGCCCTGATCGTCCTGCCGCAGGGCGTCGCCTTCGCCACCATCGCCGGCCTGCCACCGCAATATGGCCTGTATGCCGCGATGGTGCCCGCCATCATCGCCGCGCTATTCGGTTCCAGCCTCCATCTCGTCTCGGGGCCGACGACGGCGATCTCCATCGCCATCTTCGCCGCGCTTTCGCATCAGGCCGATCCCGGCTCAGCGCAGTACATCCAGCTCGTGCTGACGCTCACCTTCCTCGTCGGGGTATTCCAGCTCATCCTGGGCCTGGCGCGCATGGGCGCACTGGTGAACTTCATCTCGCATACCGTGGTGATCGGCTTCACCGCGGGCGCGGCCATCCTCATCGCCGCCAGCCAGGTACGCAGCTTCTTCGGTATCCAGATCCCGCGCGGCACGCCGTTCTACGAAATCGTTCATCAACTGTATGCGCAGTTTCTCGACATCAATCCCTGGGTGCTGTCCATCAGTCTGATTACCCTTGCCACCGGCATCCTGACGCGGCGCTTTGCCAGGAAAATCCCCTACATGATCGCAGCGATGATCGTCGGCAGCCTGTTCGCTGAAGCGCTGATCCTCTGGCAGGGACAAGCCGCCACCGGCATCAAGACCGTCGGTGCGCTGCCGGCTCACTTTCCGCCATTGTCGCTGCCAGACTTTTCCTTGCAGTCCCTGCGCCAGACTCTCGGGCCGGCGCTGGTCATCACCATGCTCGCACTGACCGAGGCCGTGTCGATCGGCCGCGCCATTTCCGTGCGTTCCGAGCAGCGCATCGACGGCAACCAGGAGTTCATCGGCCAGGGCTTGTCGAACATCGTCGGCAGCTTCTTCTCGGGTTATGCCGCGTCCGGCTCGTTCAACCGCAGCGGCGTCAATTTTGAAGCCGGCGCGAAAACACCGCTCTCCTCGGTGTTCGCTTCGATCTTCCTGCTGCTGGTATTACTCGCGGTCGCCCCGCTTGCCGCCTACCTGCCGAATGCCGCGATGGCCGGCATCCTGTTCCTCGTGGCCTGGGGCCTGATCGACTTCCATCACATCAAGCACATCTGGCACACCAGCAAGGTCGAATCGGCGATTCTCGCCGCTACCCTCGTCGGTACGCTGTTCAACCTCGAAGTCGGCATCTTCCTCGGCATCTTCCTGTCGCTGATCCTCTACCTCTATCGCACCTCGAAACCCGAGATCGTCCCCCTCGTGCCGGCGCCCGAGGAAGGCGCCTATCACTTCGTGCGCGCCAAGGGCCGGCCCGAATGCCCACAGCTGCGCATCGTGCGCATCAACGGCTCGATCTACTTCGGCGCGGCAAGCTACGTGCAGGCGGCCCTGCAACAGATCGACGAAGACAACCCCCACCAGAAATCGGTACTGATCTCCGCCGCCAGCCTGAGCTACGTCGACATTGCCGGTGCCGAAGTCCTGGCGCAGGAGGCGCGGCGGCGGCGGCGCATTGGCGGCGGCCTGTACTTCTACCGCCTCAAGATCCTCGATCATGGAACTCATGCGGCAGGGCGGCTACGCGCATGACGTCGGCGAGGGGGCCTTCTTCCCGGTGATGACCGACGTGACGCGCGCGCTCTACTGGACGCTCGATCCGGACATCTGCCGCACCTGCAAGACGCGCATCTTCAAGGAATGCAACACGGGACTTCTGCCTGACGGTTTCCGCCGCCAGCGCCTGATGCTCGCTACCGACGGCACCGAGTTCAGTCATGCGCCAGAAGACATTGCCATCGCCCTGGCGCGGCACTTCGGCGTCACGCTCGACATCATGACCGCCGTCGAATCTACCGCCGAGAACGAGATCGCCAAGGTGCGCCTGAGCCAGGTCGAGCGCAAGGCGCTGGTAGCTGGCGTGGATAGCGAAGCCGTTATCCGCTATGGCAAGCTCCCTGTGGAACAGGTCGTGGCTGCCGCTGCCGCGGCGGACAGCAATATCCTGATCATCGGCCGCCGGCCACCGCGCGGCGACATGAAGGAGCGTCTGGTCGGCGACATCGCCCTGCAGATCATCGTCAGCGCCCCCTGTCACGTATTGGTCGCCAACTGGCCGTCCCAACCCTGCCAGCAGCGCATCCTGATGGCGACCGACGGCTCGCGCATCAGCGAAACCATTGTCGAAGTCACGGCGCAGATCGCCAAGGTGATGCACCTGCCGGTCACCGTACTGGCGGCCGTGCCACCCGGCGGAAACCGCGCCGCGGCCGAAGAGGACGTGGCGGAGAAAGTCGGGTTGCTGAAGGTCGAAGGCATCGACTGCACGGCGCTGATTGTCGAGAAACCCGCCGAGCGCGCGATCATCGAAGCGGCAGAAGAAACCGGCGCCGATCTCGTCGTCATCGGCAACGACCAGCGCAAGGGTTTGTCGCGCAAACTCGTCGGACAGACAACCGACCGCATCGTCGGCGGGTTGCATTGCGCGGTGCTGGTCGTCAAGCGGCCGCCCGAACCTGACTCGCTGGTGGCGGCAGTCCGCAACCAGGCCTGACCACGACCACTTCCCCTATACTGCGCCGTCCCGCCACAGCCGACTATTGACATGGGCTACCGACTCTCGAAAATTTATACGCGCACCGGCGATGCCGGCACCACCGGCCTCGGCGATGGCTCGCGCGTCGGCAAGGATGCGCCGCGCATCATCGCGCTAGGCGATGTCGACGAACTCAATACCGTGATCGGCCTGCTGCTGTGCGACCCTCTGCCGGACGAAGTGCGCACGCTGCTGACGAGCGTACAGAACGACCTCTTTGACCTGGGTGGCGAGTTATCCGTGCCCGGCGGCAGCTTTTTGCAGGACACACAGCCGGCACGTCTGGAAGCCGCGATCGACCGCTTCAACGGGGAACTGGAACCGCTCAAGGAATTCATCCTGCCGGGCGGCACGCGTGCCGCAGCGCTGACGCATCATGCCCGCACGGTCTGTCGTCGCGCCGAACGCGCGGTGGTAGCACTGGCCCAGCATGAGGTGGTTGCGGAACCGGCGCGTCAATACCTCAACCGGCTGTCGGACCTGCTATTCGTGCTGGCACGCTGGCTCAACAAGCACGCGGGCTGCGGCGACGTGCTCTGGCAAAAGGGAATGAACGCCTGAGCGAATCCGCTCAGTGGATGCGGAGCCGCTGGTTGTCCAGGCACTTCATTAACCCGCCGCTTACCGCGCGCAAGCGCTGGTTGAGCAGCAGCAGCAGTTCCATCAGGATCTTGACGCCGATCTTCGGCTCTTCGGCAACCAGGCGGGTCAGCGCGGCGCGATCGAGCACCACAAACAAGGTCGGCGCCAGGGTCATGCAACTGGCGAAACGCGGTTCGCCGTCGATCAGCGACATTTCGCCCAGTGTCTTGCCGGGGCCATCAACCGCCAGCCGTTGCGGCAGCCCTTGCCGATCCCGCTTGAGTATCTCGACGCTGCCTTCAAGCAGCAGCAGCATGAAGTCGCCCGGCTCGTCCTCGCGGATGATTTCGACACCGATATCCGCACGGTAGCTGTTCATGTAATGCGCCAGCGTTTCGATCTCCGTCCGGTCGAAATCCTCGAACAGCCGGATATGCTCGATGATGTCGAGCATGCGGTTAACGTGGGCCGTCGCGTCTCCCAACGACTGGAGGGCCGGAACCTGCTCGGCAAGATTCACACTGTTCATGATGGCGGGGATTGCAATGGAGTGCGCGCGATTCTATCCGGCCAGCAGCCAGATGACCAGAGCCAGCCACAAGGCGGAAACGCCCAGCAGGTGCGGATCGCTCAGCAGTTCACGGGCGGGGTCGCCGCCCCCGCCGCGATGCAAGCGATACAGATAACGGAACAAGCCATAAATCACGCAGGGCACCGTGGCGATCAGCCAGGGCGTGCCATGCAGCGCGATGGTCTCCTCGCTGACGGTGTAGAGGCTGTAGGCGATCACCGTTGCGCCCGCCGCGAGGGTGATGAACTGATCAAGCAGCGGCACGGTGTATTCGTCGAGTACGCGCCGGTGCGGCTTGCCCTCCTCTGCCGGCACATTCACTTCGGCACGGCGCTTGGCGAAGCCGAGGAACAGCGTCAGCATCAGGCCGCACAACAACAGCCAATGCGATGGCAGGATGCCCACGCCGAGCGTGCCGGCAAGGATGCGCAGCATGAAGCCGGCGGCGATGATGAAGACGTCGAGGATCACCACATGCTTGAGGCCCAGGCTGTAGCCGAGGTTCATCAGCACGTAGGCGATGAAGATCCACGGCATCTGCGAGGCGGGCAACCCGAAGCCGGCGAACAGGCCCGCTGCCATTCCCAGTCCGGCAACGAGGCAGAGCGTCGCGAGACCCACGGCAGCGCCGACACCCACCTTGCCACTCGCCAAAGGCCGATGACATTTTTCCGGGTGAAGACGATCCTGCTCGCGGTCGATCAGGTCATTCATCACATACACCGCCGACGAGATCAGGCAGAAGGCGACAAAGGCCGCCAGAACCTGCGCGAGCATTTCCGGGTCGGACCACGCATGGCCGAACAGCAGGCCGATGAGAACGAAGCCGTTCTTCACCCACTGGTGCGGACGCATGAGGCGGATCAACGGGTGCATGCCTGCCCTTCGAAATACCGGTCGCAGAAATAGCAGCCGCGCTGCGGCAGCCATGACGGCAAAGCATAGTAGCGACGGCGCACATCGGCAAGCACGGTTTCGCGGTAAGCCGCGTAGTCGAAGCCCCGACCGCGCACCACCCAGAAGCGCGCGCCGCGATACTCGAAGCTTTCTGCAGTCACGCTCGCGAACCATCCGTCATACTCGGCCGGCTGCGGCTCGGTCTTGCGCAACACGGTGATGTCGCGCCCGTCCTGGGCACGCCAGTCGGTGAGGATGTCGTCGTGGCGCGCATGGCTCGACGCCATGCCCAGCACCGGCACATAGCGGCGGAAGTTGTAGCCCAGGATCACCGCGTTCGAGTAGCCATCGGACACCAGCAGGCTATCGCCCGGCGCGGCACGTTCGATCAATGCCTGGCTGTCGAAGGTGAGCACGCCGCCAGAATAGAAGCCCGAAGAGCGCCAGGTTTCCAGCGGCAGGCGGGAAATCGTGAACGCGGCCGCGATGTGCAGCACGGCGAACCCGAGGAAGAACAACACCAGCTTCTGCAGGGCAACAGCCGTCAGGTGACGTGCCGCCAACATCAACCCGAAGGGCACAAAGGACAGCACCCAGTGCAGGCCGATGGTCTTGACGAGTGACAGCAGAGCAAACAACAGCAGGGGGATCGCCGTCAGCACCAGCAGGGAGCGGTCGAGCGAAAAGTCGGCGCTCGCGGGACGGCGTCGCAACAGTGTCCACATCACCGGCGGCGTGAAGATGTAGAGCAGCATGGCGGGATACAGAAAGGGCGTCGTCAGGTTGAGGCCGGTATTGGCGCCGTGCCGGTTGACGAAATTGAACATGTAGTTCGTCCAACAGTGCTCGCTGTTCCACCAGGCCATCAACACCAGCGCCGGCACGGTGCAGGCATAGGCAATGGCAAGACCGGCGAAGGCACGGGCCGAGCGGCGCCGCAACACGTCGATCAGAAAAGCAAAGCCCAGCAGTGCGGCAAAGTATTTCGACAGCACCGCGCCGGCAAGCAGCACGCCGGCCAACCCATACCAGCGCAGGTCATCGTCCTGCGTTGCCCGCAGCCAGGCCAATCCCGACAACACGGCAAAGTAAATGAGCGCGGTATCGGTGGTGACGAGGACGTTCCAGACATTCACCGGTGCCAGCAGCACCAGCAGGGCCACCCAGTCGCGTTGCTCCGCCTGCGCCGGCCACAACCTCGGCCAGGCCCAGCGCACGGCAAGGGCGAGCAGCACCGGCTGCACGACCTGCGGCAGCCGCAACCACCATGCGGCATCTGCAACAGACAGCAGACCGGCCAGCCACCAGCCAATCATCGGCGGATGATCGTAGAAACCCCAGTCCGGTACCTTGCCCCACCAGATAAAGTAGGCCTCATCGCCGGTGATCGGGAATACCGCCGCCAGCCAGAGGCGGAAGGCGAGCGTCAGACCCGCAAAGAGGAGAAACAGGCGGCCCGGCGTGAGAAATGGACGCTGCAAGGTGTGATCAGCGCACGGCGATCGCCGCGCGACGCAGCTTCACCGCCTCGGCCAGTTGGTCAAGCACGGTCACGGTGTCGCCCCAGCCGAGGCAGGCGTCGGTGATCGACACGCCATGCACAAGCGGTTTGCCCGGCTGCAGGTCCTGGCGCCCCTCGTTGAGGTGTGACTCGATCATCACACCGAAGATGCGCTCCTCGCCGGCGGCCAACTGGCCGGCGACATCCGTCGATACTTCCATCTGTCGCCGGAAATCCTTGCGGCTGTTGCCGTGCGAGAAGTCGACCATGACGCGCGCCGCAAGCCCGGACTTGCCGAGTTCGGTGCAGGCCGCGTCGATGCTGGCGTGGTCGAAGTTGGTCTGCTTGCCGCCGCGCAGAATGACGTGGCAGTCTTCGTTGCCGTTGGTTGACACGATGGCGGAATGCCCGGCCTTCGTCACCGAGAGGAAATGGTGCGGCGCCTGCGCGGCACGAATCGCATCGACGGCGATCTTGATGTTGCCGTCGGTGCCGTTCTTGAAGCCGACCGGGCAGGAGAGACCGGAAGCCAGTTCGCGATGCACCTGGCTCTCGGTGGTGCGCGCGCCGATGGCACCCCAGCTGATCAGGTCGGCGGTGTATTGCGGCGTGATCGTGTCGAGGAACTCGGTAGCGCAGGGCTGGCCCATCTCGGCCAGTTCCCAGAGCAGGCGGCGCGCCAGGCGCAGGCCTTCGTTGATGCGGTAGCTGCTGTCGAGGCGTGGATCGTTGATCAGGCCCTTCCAGCCCACGGTGGTACGCGGCTTTTCGAAATAGACACGCATCAGGATCAGCAGATCGTCGGCCAGCCGGTCGTGTTCCTTCTTCAGGCGCTGTGCATATTCCAGCGCCGAATCGAAATCATGGATCGAGCACGGCCCCACCACCACCAGCAAGCGACTGTCGGCGCCGTGCAGGATGCGATGAATCCCGGCGCGCGCATGGTAGGCCGTCAATGCGGCCGCCTCGGTCGCGGGGAACTCGCGCAGGATGTGGCCGGGCGGCGAAAGTTCCTTGATCTCGCGGATGCGGACGTCGTCGACGATGTGCTTCATGAGGGTGGCCCAAAACGAAAAAAGAGTGCGATTTTACCGCAGCGCAGCGAACCACATGCCGCCCCTTCCGGGAGGAAAGGGCTGGGGGATGGCGGGCAAGGCTATGCCGTACCACCCACCGTCATGCCGTCGATGCGTACCGTCGGCTGGCCGACGCCGACCGGCACGCTCTGGCCTTCCTTGCCGCAGGTGCCGACGCCGGGATCGAGCGCGAGGTCGTTGCCGATCATGGCCACACGCGTCAGCACGTCCGGCCCGTTGCCGATCAGCGTTGCGCCCTTGACCGGCTGGGTGATCCTGCCGTTCTCGATCAGGTAGGCTTCGGCGGTGGAGAAGACGAACTTGCCGCTGGTGATGTCGACCTGGCCGCCGCCGAAATTGACGGCGTAGAGCCCCTTCTTCACCGAGGCGATGATCTCCTGCGGATCTTTGTTGCCCGCCTGCATCGTCGTGTTGGTCATGCGCGGCAGCGGCACGTGGGCGAAGGATTCGCGCCGGCCGTTGCCCGTCGTTGCCACGCCCATCAGGCGCGCATTCAGCGTGTCCTGCAAATAGCCGACGAGGATGCCGTCGTCGATCAGCACGGTGCGTTGCGTCGGATTGCCTTCATCGTCGATGGACAGCGAGCCGCGCCGGTCGGGCAGGGTGCCGTCGTCGACCACGGTGACGCCCTTTGCCGCGACGCGCTCGCCGATGCGGCCGGAAAAGGCCGAGCTGCCCTTGCGGTTGAAGTCGCCCTCAAGGCCGTGACCGATCGCCTCATGCAGCAGGATGCCGGGCCAGCCGCTGCCGAGCACCACGGTCATCTCGCCTGCCGGCGCCGGCTTGGCGGCGAGATTGACGCTGGCCTGGTGCACCGCCTGTTGCGCATAGTCGGCCAGCACCGCATCGGTGAAATAGCCATAGTCGAAACGCCCGCCACCGCCGGCCGAACCCTGCTCGCGGCGACCGTTTTCTTCAAGAATGACGGTGATCGACACACGCGCCAGCGGCCGCACATCGGCGGCCAGATGGCCGTCGGAACGCGCCACCAGCACCGTTTCCCAACTGCCGGCGATATGCGCCATCACCTGCGTGACGCGCGAATCGGCCGCGCGCGCCAGGCCTTCGAGGCGTTCGAGCAACTTCACCTTGGTCTCGTCCGGCAAGGAACCGAGCGGATCGGTACCCACATACAGGGCGGGCACGCCACGCCCGGCGAGCTTGGGCATGGCACCGTTGCCGCCTGCGGCCGCGATCGCGCGCGTGGCCTGCGCAGCAGACAGCAGCGCCGGCAGGCTGATCTCGTCGGAATAGGCGAAGGCGGTCTTCTCGCCGCTGATCGCGCGCACGCCGACACCTTGCTCGATGTTGAAGCTGCCTGACTTGACGATGCCTTCTTCAAGACTCCAGGCTTCGGAGCGGGCGAACTGAAAATAGAGGTCGGCGGCGTCGAGCCGATGACCGTATAGCTCGCCAAAGACTCTGGCAAGTTGCGTGGACGTCAGGTCATACGGCGTCAGCAGATGCTGCTCGGCGGTCTGGAACAGGGTATCGTTGGTCATGAGGTCGGGGAAAAATGTTGGAATGCGCCGTCTCACCAGCGCCGACTTTTGATTTTGATGCAGTCTACAGCCTGCGGTGATGCAGTGCGGGCAAGCTGGTTCTTACTTCGGCAATGCGCGCCGGGTCGAGTTCCGCAACAATGACGCCCTCGCCGTAGTCGATGCGCGCCAGTATCTCGCCCCAGGGATCGACGACCATGCTGTGGCCGTGGGTCATGCGCCCGGTGGGATGCAGGCCGCCCTGCGCCGATGCGAGCAGATAGCACTGGTTCTCGACGGCGCGTGCGCGCAGCAGCATTTCCCAGTGGGCGCGGCCGGTCGTGTCGGTAAAGGCGGCCGGCAACACGATCAGATCGAGTGGCCCCAGCTGGCGAAACTGTTCGGGAAAGCGCAGGTCGTAGCAGATGCCCAGCCCAATCCGGCCGAAGGGTGTAGCGAAAGCCACCGGCGCCGGCGCACCGGCCTCGATGGTCGCCGCCTCGTCGTAAAACTCTTCGCCCTTGCGGAAGCCGAACAGGTGGATCTTGTCGTAGCGTGCCACGCGTCGGCCGGCCGGATCGAAGACCAGGCAGGTGTTGCGCAGCTTCGTCGGATCGTCCGCCAGCAGCGGAATCGAGCCGCCAACCAGCCAGATGCCGTGCCGTGCCGCCGTCGCGGCGAGGAACTCCTGGATCGGCCCGCTGCCTGCGGCTTCGCGCACCGCCAGGCGGTCGGCATCGCTGCCGCCGATGATCGGGAAGTATTCCGGCAGCGCGACCAGTTGTGCGCCCTGCCCAGCGGCTTCGGCAATCAATCGTGCAGCGGTGGCGAGATTCGGCGCAACCGCGGGCGCGGAAATCATCTGGACGGCGGCAATGCGGCAGGGTTCTGTCATGGTACGGCGGGGGCTTGTTGCGGAAATTTACGGGATAACTTCTCGACCTTGGGATCGTCCCACCCGCCCGTGACGGCATATTCGAAGGCGAAGATCTGGTCGAGCGGATCGTTGAGAACTTTCTGCGCCGCCCAGGCCACCGCGCCGACCACAGGATTGACAATCATCGCACCGACCGCAATGGATTCGCCGAGCGCCGGTTGCACGCGCACCTTCAGGTTCTGCGTCTCGGCCGCCAGATCGACCTGACCGGACAACAGCACCTTGGCCGACGGCCCGCGGATACGCAACTCGTCCGTCGTCATCACGCCTTTATTTATCTTTGCGTCGCCGGCGATGCTGTCGAAGGCAAAGCCCTCGCTGAAGACATCGCGAAAATCGAGCGTGATGCGGCGCGGCAGGGATTGCAGCGACAGTACGCCGAGCAAGCGGCCAACGCCGGGCTCGAGCTTCTTGAACTGGCCCTTGCCGATGTCCGCCTTGACACGGCCGGACAGGCTCGGCAGGTCGAAGGCGAAGGGATTGCCTGCCCAGCTTACGTCGCCCTCGATCCTTCCATCGCCGCGCCGCACGGCATCCGGCATGCCCAGACGATCCAGGAGTTTTTCGGCGTTATTCACGTCGAGCTTGAACGAAAGTGCCGTCTCAGGCGCATTGCTTCCCGGGCGCCAGCGCCCCTCACCCGTCAGTTTTGCCGCATCGTTCTTCACATCGAGCTTTGCCTGCCAGGCCCCCTCGCGGTTTTCCGCCTTGACCTTGACCTCGCCGAACGCCAGGTCGCCATACCGGAAGTTGTCGATGACCAGATCGATGGCCGGCATCTCGCGACTGGCATCCGCCACCTCGGGTTCCGGTGCAGCGGCAGCGGCGGCCGACAGCGTCAGTCGTGCCAGGTGGGCGACAATGCGGCCGGCACCCGCGCCATCCCAGGTCACCTGACCTTGCGCCTCGCGGCTGTCGAGACCGAAGCGCCAGCGATTGTCGCTGCGCGTGCCCTGAAGTTGCACATCGTGGAAATGCCGTCGCATGGCATGGACATCGTCGCTGCGAAGTTCGATGGCGCTCAGCGACAGGGTGCCACCGCCCTTGCCGCCATAGTCACCATTGCCGCTGTCGAGCAACTTGCGCCAGGCATCGATATCGAGCTGCGGCACCCCGATGGCCAGCGCCAGGCCCCGTGCGGGCAACTCCGGCGCCAGCTTGACGGCCGCCGCGCCGAGAGCCAGCCGACCGCGCCAGCCATCGTTCGACTGGCCGGCCTGCTGCAGGCGCAGGGCGGCAGCCCCGCCCAGCGTGACCGTCCAGGCGTCACGCTGCGGTTCGATGCGACCTTGCACCACGAGAGGCATGGCCTCACGGATCGACTTGTTGAAGGGTTCCGGCAAACTCGACGACAGGCCTTCGAGGCGCGACTCGATGCGGACTTCGGCGGCGGGCTTTTTCACCGTCACGGTGCCGCGCCAGGCGGCTTCTCCCGCCAGATGATCCAGCGCGCGCAGGCCATACTCCTGACGCAATGCCTGGGCTGTCGTCGTGCCCGTCACATTGACGCGCACCACGCCGCCCGGTGCGCTTGTCACATCCGCACCCAGCGGCATGCCCAGCAGCCGCGCCTTGAGTCCCTTGGCCTGGAGGCGATCGGACGTGAAAGAGAACTCGCCTTGCGCATCGGTCAGGAGGGGCAATTCCGGCAGCACCCGCACATTGTTTGCAGCGAAACGGTAACGGCCCTGCACTTGGGTATTGTCGAGTTGCCGCAGCGGTAACACCAGTTTGAGGTCAAGCTCGCCACTCCCCGTCGCGCTCATTGTCTCGGTGAAATGGTCGATGCGCTTACCGACCGGGCTGGTCTCGATGAAATCGAGGAAACGCTGGGTTTCCCCCTTGGCGCGGCCAGTTACGACGAGGATCTCCTCGTGCTTTTCGAGATCGGCAATCTCGGCCCGCACATCGGCAAGGGCCACGCCCATGATGTTGGCGCGTTGGCCGCGAATCAGCATGCGCGCACCCTCGAACAACAGCTCGCCTTCGATGTCGGTGATGCCCGGCCAGCCGGGCGCATAGTCGAGCGTCGCGCCCTGGAACGCGCCCTTGACCTGGAAGATGCCACCCTTGCCGTCGCGGAAGGGAAATTTTTCCAAGGGCCCCTTCAGACGCAAGCTGGTGCTGTCGGAACGGCCGCCGACAATGCTGGTTTGCAGCCAGTCACGCGCATTCTTGCTTACCACGAGCGGCATGTAGCGCCAGACGACATTGCCGGCGGCATCCCGCAATTTCGCGGACAGGTCGATTTCCCCTGGACCCTGGCCGGTGTAACGGTAACTTCCGGTCGCCTCGCCTTGCGCATCGGCGTTAACGAAAATCACGCGCTGCAGCAGTATGTCGGTGGCCCCCGCCTTCGCCCGCCAGCCAATCTCCGCGTCGAGACTGGCCAGCGCTAGCGTCGGCTCGGGAAAGACGGCGGGCAGTTCAAGCGTCGCCTCCCGGCTGGCGAGATGCACCTGGCCTGATTTCTCGTTGCCTTCCAGGCGCCCCGAGATGCCGGAGAATCCGGGCAGCCCGTGCTGCGCGGCCAGTGCGAGCGCATCGAAGGTCCCCTTGACCTGCCAGTGTTGCGGCACCTCGACCTGGCCTTCCCAGACCAGATCGAGATTGGACAACCGGCCGCGCGGCGCATAGCTGCGCAGCTTGTTGCGCCACTCATCCGGCAACGGAAAATGATCCGCCAGTCCTGCCAGGGTGGCCAGATCGAGCCCATTGGCATGAAACTCGCCGCCCACGCGCCGGCCGCTTGTGTTGACTTTCAGGCTGGCATCAACAGGCTGCACCTCGATCTTGTCTCCTGTGCTGCCCTGCGCCGTCACCGCCAGATGCCGGATCTCTCCGAAATAGCCATTCGCGGTGCGGCGGCCGGCCACGCGGCCATCGATCTGATCCAGCGCCAGCAGCGGCAAGTCGGGCTGCAGTCGCACCGCCATGTCCGCGAAGTTCAAATCTGCCGTGAAACCCGTGGGCAAGCGATTGGCGAAATTCAGCCACAGACGCAGGCCGCCCTTGCCGCGCGTCATCTCGAACGGCAGCGTCATCCAGGGCGCCCAGGCGGACAGGTCGAGCTGCTCGAGTTGCGCAAAGAGCTCTCCCTGCCACTCAGCAAGATCCGTCGAATTGCTTCCGGTCAGATTGCCGCGCAAGTCGAGTCGCGCTGCTGCCTCGGCGGGCGGGTCGGCGGTCAAGCCAAAGCTGTGATGGCGGCCGAAATTACGCAGTTCGAAATTCAGGTTCTGCAATTCGAGCGGCAGCGCGGCGCGCTGCTCGTCGTGCCAGACGATACGGGCATCACGCACGACAATGCGCCGTTGCTTCAGCAGCCAGTTCGACAATCCCGCTGTCTCCTTCCTGCCCTACCTGCAGGCCGGCAATGAACACCGTCCCGCTCGCATCGCGACGAATCTCAAGTTGCGGCGCGTCTATTTCCAGCCGGTGCAGGCGCAGTTCGAAGAACAGCAAGGACGACCAGCCGATCTCGGTCTCGACGCGGTCGAAGGCCAGGGCCGGTTCGACCCTCGTTATCATGGATCTGCAACCCTTCGATCGACAGGCGCGGGTGCAACCCGGGCCACTCGGCTGCAAAAGCGACCACCGTCACCGGCAGGCCGATGGCCGCGGACAGCTTCTGCTCGATCAGGACCCGCTGGCCGGCGATTTCCGGGATCAGGAAATGGCGTCCGACGAGAATCAGTGTTGCCGCAGCGAAATAGAGTACCAGCAGAAACTGCCCGGTCCAGACGAGGATGGCACGGACGCTGCCGTTCGAGAAGAAAGAGGACGCTGGCAAGGGAAGGAGCGGGGCTAGAATGCAACCGTTTGATGGGATGTAAATTCTAATCCATGACTCGCACTCCCTCCCCGACCGATTACTCGCGTTTTCTGGCCCGTCTGGTGCAGGCACGGCCAGAACTTCAGGCCGACCTCGACGCCCCTGTGACTGTCGATGCGGCGACGCTGGCGGCCTGGCTCGCAGCTACGCCGCTGAACGAAGACAACCTGAAGCCGGTATTGCGGCGCATTAAGCAAAAAGCCTTGGCGAACATCGCCAGCCGCGACCTGGCGGGTCTTGCCGACCTGGCGGAAGTGGTCGAAAGCATGACGCTGATTGCCGACGTGGCGGTGGCCACCGCATTGGAGGTCGTCGAGGCCGGCCTCATCGCGCGCTATGGCGAACCGAAAAATGCCAACCACGAACGCCAGCAACTGATTGTCATCGGCATGGGCAAACTGGGTGGCCGCGAACTGAACGTCTCTTCCGACATCGACCTGATCTTCGTCTACCCGGACGATGGAGATACCGACGGTGCGCGATCAATTTCGAACTTCGAGTTCTTTTCCCGCCTCGGCCGCGGCCTGATCAACGCGCTGGCCGAAATCACCAGCGACGGCCAGGTATTCCGCGTCGACATGCGGCTGCGGCCGAACGGCGACTCCGGGCCGCTTGCCTGCGGCTTCGACATGCTGGAAAACTATTTCTACACTCAGGGACGCGAATGGGAACGCTATGCCTGGATCAAGGCGCGCCCGATTACACCCAATTGCGTCGGCACACGCTGGGGAGATCTTGAAGCCATCCGCCGCTCCTTCGTATTTCGCAAGTATCTCGACTTCGGCACCATCAACGCGATGCGCGACCTGCATGCGCAGATCCGGCGCGAAGTGGCGAAGAAGGACATGGCGAACAACGTCAAGCTCGGTCCTGGCGGCATCCGCGAGATCGAGTTCATCGCCCAGGTCTTCCAGCTGATCCGCGGCGGCCGCGACCGCACGCTGCAAGTCAAACCGACGCTGGAGGTTCTGAAATTACTGGTCGACCGCAATCAGCTTGAACTCGACGCTGTCGTCGAATTGTCGTCGGCCTACCGTTTCCTGCGCCGGCTTGAGCACCGCCTGCAATATCTCGACGATGCACAGACGCATGCGCTGCCGGACAATCCCGACGATCAGACACGTGTCGCGCAGGCCATGGGCTTCGGCAACTACGAGGCGCTGCTGATGGAACTGGACGACCATCGGCAAACCGTAGCCCGCCACTTCGAGGCGGTCTTCGCCGATCCCAACGAGCAGAACCACGCCCTTGATCCGGTCTGGACGCAAGCACAGTGCCACGTCGATGAACTGGCAAAACTCGGCTTTGGCGAGACGGCGTCCCTGTGCGAACGCCTCGCCGCCATTCGCGGCGGCACCCGCTACCAGCAGATGGGCGAACAGGGGAAGAACCGCTTCGACGCGCTGGTACCGCGCGTCATCCAGGCCGCTGCCACCGCGTCGAATCCGGACGACACCTTGTCGCGCATGCTCGACCTGCTCGAAGCGATCGGCCGGCGTGCTGCCTATCTCGCCTTATTGCTGCAATATCCGCAAGCGCTCGAACAGGTCGCGCGCATCGCCGGCGCTTCGTCCTGGGCCGCCGACTACCTGATGCGGCACCCGATCCTGCTCGACGAACTGCTCGACCCGCGCCTGTTGCAGATGACGCCGGACTGGCCAGGTTTCCGCCAGCAACTGGTCGAACAGACGGACGAGGTCGAACCCGACATCGAACAGCAGATGGACGTGTTGCGCGAAGTGCACCATGCGCAAGTGTTTCGCCTCGTCAGTCAGGACGTCGCCGGGCTGCTCACCCTGGAAAAACTTTCCGATCACCTGTCCGAACTCGCCGACATCCTGGTCGACCGCACCATCGTTCTGGCCTGGCGCAAGCTGCTGAAGAAGCACCGCGAAAACCCCGCCTTCGCCGTGATCGGCTATGGCAAGCTCGGCGGCAAGGAGCTCGGCTACGCTTCCGACCTCGACCTTGTCTATCTGTTCGACGACCCCGCACCGGAGGCCGCCGAGGTCTATTCCAAGCTCGGCACGCGCCTCAACACCTGGCTGTCGTCACGCACCTCGGCCGGCATCCTGTTCGAGACCGACCTGCGCCTGCGACCCAACGGTGATGCCGGCCTCGTCGTCAGTTCGCTCGAAGCCTTCCGCAAGTACCAACTGGAGAATGCGTGGATCTGGGAACACCAGGCGCTGACACGGGCAAGATTCGTTGCCGGCGATGCAGCCATCGGCGCAGCCTTCGAGAAGATTCGCTGCGAAATCCTTTGCCAGCAACGTGATCGTGACAAGCTGCGCGAGGAGGTGCTGGCGATGCGCCAGAAGATGCACGGCAGTCTGGGGACCAAGGGTACGTCGGGCGCGTCGCCCCTCTTCGACCTCAAGCATGATTTCGGCGGTCTGGTCGATGTCGAGTTCATCGTGCAGTACCTGATTCTCGCCCATGCCTGCGATCATCCGCGGCTTACCGGCAATCTTGGCAACATCGCGCTGTTGCGCATCGCCGCCGAATGCGGTCTGATCCCCGCCGACCTGGCCGAGCAGTCACGGGATGCCTATCGCGAATACCGCCGCATGCAGCACCAGCGGCGCCTCAACAACCTCGACAGCCGCATCGATGCTGCTCCGCAAGCAGAGCGGATCGCTGCAGTCCGCGCCCTGTGGAAACACGTCTTCAATAAGTGAGTCAGACCATGCCCGTCAATTACACAACACCTGCTCCCGATCAACTCTTTGCCGTCGCTGGCATCAAGCTGGGTGTCACGGCAGCCGGCATCCGCAAGGCGAACCGCCGCGACCTCACCCTGATCGAACTTGCACCCGGCAGCCGTGTCGCCGGCGTGTTTACGCAGAACCGGTTTTGCGCCGCACCGGTGCAGGTCTGCCGCGAGCATCTGAAATCCGGGGACATCCGCGCGCTAGTCATCAACACCGGCGTCGCCAATGCCGGCACCGGCGCACCGGGTAGGGAAGATGCGCTGCATACCTGTTCCGCCGTTGCCAAACTGATGGACATCCGCTTTGATCAAGTCCTGCCCTTCTCCACCGGCGTGATCCTCGAACCGTTGCCGGTCGAGCGCCTCAAGGCCGGCCTGCCCGCCTGCCTTTCCACGCTGAATATCGACGGTTGGCACGACGCCGCGCACGCCATCATGACTACCGACACCGTCGCCAAAGCTGCATCGCGCCGTCTGACCAGCGCCGACTTTTCAGCAACGATCACCGGCATGGCCAAAGGCGCCGGCATGATCCGCCCGAACATGGCGACGATGCTCGGCTTCGTCGCCACCGACGCCGCCATCGCCCAGCCGATGCTGGAGCGCCTCGTCAAGGAAGCAGCCGATGAATCCTTCAACTGCATCACCATCGACGGCGACACCTCGACCAACGACTCCTTCGTGCTGATCGCCACCGGCCAGGGCACGGCGAAATTCGATTCGGTGAGCGCGCCGGGCTGGGAACCATTCAAGCAGGCCGTGATCGAGGTCGCGCGTGAACTCGCGCAGGCCATCGTCAGGGATGGCGAAGGTGCCACCAAGTACATCGAGGTCGCTGTCGAAGGCGGCCATACACGCGAAGAATGCAAGGCCGTCGGCTATGCGATCGGCCACTCGCCGCTGGTGAAGACTGCCTTTTTCGCCTCCGACCCCAATCTCGGCCGCATCCTCGCCGCCATCGGCTACGCCTGGAACAACGACCCGGCACTCGCCGATCTCGACGTCAACCGGGTCAAGGTCTGGCTCGGCGATACATTGGTTGCGGAGAACGGCGGGCGCGCCGCGAGTTACAGGGAGGAAGCCGGCGCCGCCGCAATGAAGCCTGCCGAAATCAAGGTGCGCGTCGACCTCGGCCGCGGCAGCCATGCAGCGAATGTCTGGACCTGCGACCTCAGCTACGACTACGTGAAGATCAACGCAGACTACCGGAGCTGACTGCCATGTCACCACCAACCGCGCCAATGCACCCGCAGCAACCCAAGTGAACCTCACCTTTCTTGGCGCTGCACGCGAAGTCACCGGTTCCAGCTACCTGGTGGAAGCCGAGGGGTTCCGCTTTCTGGTGGATTGCGGCATGTTCCAGGGCGGCCGCGAATCGCGCGCGAAAAACCACCATGCCTTCAGCTTCGATCCGGAAACGATAGATTTTGTCATTCTTACCCACGCCCACATCGACCATTCCGGCCTGTTGCCTCGCCTCGTGGCTCTCGGCTTCAGGGGCCCCATTTACACCACCCGCGCCACCTGCGATCTGCTGGCGGTGATGCTGCCTGATGCAGGACACATTCAGGAAAAGGAAGCGGAGCGGGAAAATTACCGGCGCTTCAAATCCAGGAAGCGTTCCGGCAACGAGGTCGCGCCGCTGTACACGGTGGAGCAAGCGCGCACCTGCCTCAAACGCCTGAAGCCGGCGGATTATGATCTGGAAATCACACCGCATCCCGCAGTGCGCTGCATGTTCCGTGATGCCGGACATATCCTGGGTTCGGCCATTGTGGAAGTCTGGGTAGGCAAGGGTGTGCAGCAGCGCAAGATCGTCTTTTCCGGCGATCTGGGGCAGCCATCGCGGCCCCTGGTGCGCGATCCCACACCGATCACCGACACCGACTGGCTGGTGGTGGAATCAACCTACGGCAACCGCTTGCACAAGGGCATGCAGGAAACCGAGGACGAACTGGTGCAAGCGGTCAACGACACTATCGAGAAGAAGGGCGGCAACCTCATCGTTCCCGCCTTCGCGGTAGGGCGGACGCAGGACATGCTCTACCTGCTGGCCGACCTGACCCGGCAAGGGCGCATCCCCAAGCTGACTGTCTATGTCGATTCACCCATGGCGACCGCTGCCACCGAGGTCACCTACAAGCACATGGCACTGCTGGATGCGGAAACCCGGTCGTTGCTGGGCCGGCATGGCGGTACGGCACATTTCCGCAAACTGGCCTTCGTCGAGGACGTGGAAGAATCGATGGCGCTCAACAAGATCAAGGGTGGGGCGGTGATCATTTCCGCCAGCGGCATGTGCGATGCCGGCCGCATCAAGTATCACCTGCTCGCCAACCTGCCGCGGCGCGAGTCGACGATACTCATCACCGGCTTTCAGGCGGTGGGCACCCTCGGACGTAAATTGGTAGATGGCGCCCGGCGGGTACGCCTTTGGGGTGAGGAAGTTCCGGTGAGGGCCGATTTGTACACGCTGGGCGGCCTCTCCGCCCACGCCGACCAAGCCGCGCTCATGAACTGGCTGGGCCACTTCCGGGCACCGCCAAAGCAAACCTTTGTGGTGCATGGCGAAGAAGCAACCGCGCTGGGCTTTGCCACCCTCATCACGGAGAAGCTCGGCTGGCAAACCGAGGCGCCACTGACCGGACAAAGCGTCACCCTGTCCTGAGCCGCCCCTCCCGGCAGGGTTGGGCGAAGCCGATGCAGCCGCCTGACACGTACGTGAAGATCAGTGCGGATTATCGGGTCCGATTGTTCCCCAAACAGCTCTTGTATCGATAAGATGGCAATACACCGTCAGGGGGAAAGATGTTTCAGTGTCCCGTACCGGAATCTTCCGGTCGGCGCCTTTCTTTCCGTGCGGCCCATCAATCCTATGGAGAACGAATCATGAAAAGATCGCTCATCACCTTTGCTCTGGGTTGCTCCTTCGCGCTGACGGCTTACGCCCAAAGCCCGGCGGATCTTTTTGTCACGGTCAACTCAGCTAACCCGCAAACACAGGGCATGGCTTTCGTTCTCGCATCACAAGCGGCTGAACAGAAAGCCAATGTGCGCGTGCTGTTGTGCAGCGAAGGTGGCCAGCTGGCGGTCAAGGGCAAGGAATCGGCGGTGCTCAAGCCGAAAAACGTCACGCCCAATCAAATGCTGCAAGGCCTGATGAAGGCGGGTGCCAAGATCGAGGTCTGCGCGCTGTTCCTGCCCAACAGCGGCTTGCAACCTGCTGACCTGATCGAGGGTGTCGGCGTGGCCAAGCCGGCTGACGTGGCGGCCTACATGTTGCAAGGAAATGTAAAGATTTTGAGTTTCTGAAGCACTCCGCTTCTGCCGGATAGCAATTTCGCCACCCATGGATCTTTTCTGGCTCACGCTCGGGTGGGTGGCGTACAGCGTTTTTCATTCTCTGCTGGCCGCGCTGGCAGTGAAAGCTTGGGTAACGCGGCGCTGGCCGGCATTTGCGCCGTATTACCGGCTTGCCTTCAATGGCCTGGCAGTCATTTTTGTGTTGCCGCTGGTATGGGCAAGCTATGCAATTCCCGGAGACTGGCTGTGGCGCTGGACCGGGTCGGCGGCTTGGGTCGCCAACGGGCTGGCGCTCGCGGCGCTGGCCGGCTTCTGGTTTTCCACCGGCAGCTATGACATGGGCGAATTTCTCGGCACGCGGCCACTGCGCGAGAAACGTGCAGACGCCGTCGAGCACGAAGGTTTTCGCATCTCGCCCCTGCACCGCTACGTGCGCCACCCGTGGTATGCGCTGGGACTCGTGCTGATCTGGACGCGTGACATGAACGCACCGCTACTCGTCTCGGCGGGCGCGATCACGCTTTATCTTTTCGTCGGCGCCTGGCTGGAAGAGCGCAAGCTGGCTGCCCACTTCGGCACGGCCTACCGCGCATACTGCGCAACGGTACCGGGGCTGATACCGCTGCCGTGGAAGCATATCTCCGCCGCCAAGGCGGAGGAATTAATGAAGAGTGCGCGGCATCGCCAGCACGAACTCTGAGATGGGCGCATCGAAGCGCGTACCGTCCTCGGCAACCATCTGGTAAGTGCCTTTCATCGTGCCCACCGGGGTGGGTAGCGGGCAACTGCTGGTGTATTCGAAGGATTCGCCCGGCTTCAGCAAGGGCTGATGGCCGACCACGCCGAGGCCGCGCACTTCCTCGCTCTTGCCTTCGGCATCGGTAATGACCCAGTGCCGCGAGATTAATTGGGCCGCAACCGAACCAACATTCGTGATGTGGATGCGGTAGGCGAAGAAAAATCGCTCGGCCGTCGGGTCGGACTGTTCCGGGAGGTATTGGGTCTCGACATCGACCGCAATTTCGTATTTCTTCGACTCTGCCATCAGCTTATACCTGCCATCAGAAAATATTAGCCGCCCTAATGGACGGCCCGTTAAAATCGAAGCCATTCTAAATCAACGAGGAGGCTTCTCCATGACCGCTCAGGCTCAATACCGCATCGCCCCGTCCATCTTGTCCGCGAACTTCGCCAAGCTCGGCGAGGAGGTCGATAACGTACTCGCTTCCGGCGCCGATATCGTCCACTTCGATGTCATGGACAACCACTACGTGCCCAACCTGACGATCGGCCCGCTGGTCTGCGAAGCGCTGAAGAAGCATGGCGTCACCGCCCCCATCGACGTGCATCTGATGGTCAAGCCGGTCGATCGCATCATCCCCGATTTCGCCAAGGCCGGCGCCACCTACATCACCTTCCACCCGGAAGCCTCCGAGCACGTCGACCGCACCATCGGCCTGATCAAGGAATGCGGCTGCAAGGCCGGCCTCGTCTTCAACCCGGCCACACCCCTGGATGTGCTCGAATACACGCTCGACAAGCTCGACATGGTGCTGCTGATGTCGGTGAACCCCGGCTTCGGCGGCCAGAAGTTCATTCCCTACGTGCTCGACAAGGCCCGCCAGGTGCGCAAGATGATCGATGCGCGCGGCCTCAAGGTCAGCCTCGAAATCGACGGCGGCGTCGGCCCGGCGAACATCGCCGACGTGGCGCGGGCAGGCGTGGATACCTTCGTTGCCGGTTCGGCCGTGTTCGGTGCCGGCAAGGACAGCGACCCGCGGCGGTACAACAGCATCATCGCCGCGATGCGCGCGGAACTGGCGAAAGTATGATTGGCCAAATCCAGGACCTCAAGGCTGTCCTGATCGATCTGGACGGCACGCTGCTCGACACGGTACTCGACCTGCATGCGGCGGCCAATGGCATGCTGCGTGAATTGAGTCGTTCCGAGGTGAGTGTCGAAACCGTGCGCAGCTATGTTGGCCGCGGCGTGCCCAATCTGGTCAAGCGACTGCTCGCCGGCAACCTGGAAGCAGCCGACGATCCGGCGCCTCCGCCGACCGTCGCCCTTGAAGTGTTCCAGAAGCACTATCACGAATCCAACGGCCGCCACGCTTCGATCTACCCGGGCGTGATCGAGGGCTTGCAGCAATTTGCCGCGAAAGGACTCAAGCTCGCCTGCATCACCAACAAGGCGGAAGCCTTCACTACCCCCTTGCTGGAGCGCACCGGCCTGCGTCCCCATTTCCAGGCCGTCATCGCTGGTGACACACTGCCGCGCCAGAAACCGGATCCGATGCAGCTCATCTGGATCTGTGGCCGCTTCGATCTCAAGCCTCACGAAGTTCTGCTGATCGGCGACTCGAAGAATGACGCCAAGGCCGCGCGCGCGGCCGGCTGTCCGACATTCATCGTGCCCTACGGCTACAACGAAGGCGAGGATGTTCGCAAACTCGACTGCGATGCTATAGTCGGCACCCTCGAAGAGGCCGCAAATCTGCTCCAGACACAATGATCAGTTTCCTCACCACAACACGACAACCGGTCCGCCCACTCGGGGCAGAGGCTTGGCCCTGGCGCCCCTGGCACTGATCCAGACTGCCTTGCGTGCCCTCTCGCGGCATGCCATCGTAAAACCCGTTGTGGAGCTGTCATGAAAGAATCTGAATTTGACCGGTTGGCCAATGAAGGCTACAACCGCATTCCCGTCACCCTCGAAACCTTCGCCGACCTCGACACACCGCTGTCGATCTACCTGAAGCTCGCCGACGGGCCGCATTCCTACCTGCTTGAATCGGTACAAGGGGGCGAACGTTTCGGCCGCTACTCCTTCATCGGTCTGTCCACGCCGACGCGCATTGCCGTCAGCGATTCGACGATTCTCCTGCTCACCGGCAATCGCGTCGCCGAACGCCGCGAGCACACCAATCCGATGTCCTTCATCTCGGAATTCATGGCGCGCTTCAAGGTGCCGGACCTACCCGGCCTGCCGCGCTTCTGCGGTCGAACTGGTCGGCTACTTCGGCTACGACACGGTACGCTGCATCGAGCCCAAACTCGCGCATACCAACAAGCCCGATGCGCTCGGCGTGCCCGACATTCTGCTGCTGCTCTCGGAAGAGATCGCCATCGTCGACAACCTCTCGGGCAAACTCACCCTCGTCGTGTTCGCCGAACCCGGGTTCCCCGGTGCCTGGCGCCATGCCCAGGCGCGCCTGAAGGAATTGCTCGCCAAATTGCGCGCGCCGGCACAGCTGCCCGCCGATACGGTCGCCGTCCCGTCAGCGCCGACTTTCGAGTTTGCCGAGGAGGAATTCAAGGCTGCGGTACGCAAGGCAAAGCAGTACATCATCGACGGCGATGTCATGCAGGTGGTACTTTCCCAGCGCATGAGCAAGCCCTACACGGCAACACCGCTGGCGCTCTACCGGGCTTTGCGCACACTCAACCCGTCGCCCTACATGTTCTTCTTCGACTTCGGCGATTTCCAGGTCGTCGGCGCCTCGCCGGAAATCCTGGTACGCCTCGAAGGCGAAGGCCATAGAGATGAAATGAGGCGCCGCGTCACCCTGCGTCCCATCGCCGGCACGAGAAAGCGCGGAGCCAACGCAACCGAAGATGCGGCGCTCGCCGCCGATTTGCTGGCCGACGAGAAGGAACGCGCAGAGCACCTGCAACTGCTCGACCTCGGCCGCAACGATGTCGGCCGCATCGCCAAGACCGGCAGCGTCAAGGTTACCGAGCAATACGCCGTCGAGCGCTACTCGCATGTGATGCACATCGTCTCCAACGTCGAGGGCGAACTGAAGGACGACGAAGGCCCGGTCTCGGTGTTGCGTGCCACCTTCCCCGCCGGCACGGTCTCGGGTGCGCCCAAAGTGCGCGCGATGGAAATCATCGACGAACTGGAACCGACAAAGCGTGGCATCTATGCGGGCAGCGTCGGTTATCTCGGCTTCAACGGCGACATGGATCTGGCCATTGCGATCCGCACCGCCGTACTCAAGGACGGTCGAATCTACGTACAGGCAGGCGCCGGCATCGTCGCCGACTCCGATCCCGACAGCGAATGGCAGGAAACGCTGAACAAGGCAAAAGCCCAATTGCGCGCCGCCGAAATGGCCGAATCCGGCCTCGACACGCATTTCGAGTAAGCACTGCCGGGGTTATTTCCCCGGCAGCGAAAAGCCGCGCTGCACTGTTCCACTGACTGCCGGCGTCAGCGCGAAGACCCACTCGTTGTGGTGCTCCGCCTTTTCGAAACCTTCGAGTCCGGCGGGAAAGTCGGCACGGCGGATGGTCTGTGTCTTGCTCAGGCTGTGAATACCCTGGATCCGGCCATCGGGAAAACGGTCGATGCCCCATTCCGCCTTGCCCGTCAGCGGATCGGGATAGATCCGCCGCAGATACCGGCGCACACCCGGCTGGCGCGAGTCGCGCAGCAGTTCGGCAAGCTCCTTCGGAGCATCCGGCTGACCGAAGGGCGTAGCTTCGGCGTAGTCTTTCAGCGCACGGCGAAACTCTTTGCCGATGGCGAGCAGTTCCGCCTCGGTGTCACGGAGCTGGAGGCCGGTCCCGGCACCGAGGGCGGCCGTCGCACCCACGGCAATCACGGCGACAGCGATCAGCAGACCGATATAAGTGAAGCCCGCCGGACGGCTGCCCGGCCTACCATTGCGCATAGGGTCGCCCGTTGCGGCCGACGCCGGGGGCGCGGCTCCTGAGATCGGCAATGCGCCCTTCGAGATCCGGTGGCGGGGCAATCAGCGCCCAGGCCGTCGCACTCTCGGTAACCGGATCGACAGGCAGGGCGCGCAGATAACGGCGTGTCACCAGTTCATTGAGGGACTCCGGATAGCGTTTTCGGTCGGAGTAAAAATGATCGATGGCTTCGCGCGTGATGCGCAGGTTTTCCGCCAGCACGGCCTCTTTCGAGTTGTCGACACTGTGGAAGTAGCGCGGTGCCGCAAGCGACAGCAATAGCCCCATGATGGCCAGCACCACGAGCAATTCGATGAGCGTGAAGCCGCGTGAAAGGTTCTTCACCATTTGCGGTACGCCATGCCGTTCAGGCCGACAACTGGCGAAAGTGAATACACGTCATAGATATCCTCTCCCGCTTTCGGATCGTCTGCCTCGCTCGCATAGCTGCGCTTGCCCCAGGTCGCCGCCGCATCGACGGCCGGATCGGGAAACAGCGGATCACGGGGAATGCGGCGCAGGAAAAAGAGTTTGGCACGCTTCGCATCGCGGCCATCAACCACGCCATCGACAAGCGCCTGCAACGAGGGTGGATAACCGCTCGAACCTGCGGAACGCACGATCCGCCCTTCATCGGCGGCGTGCTTGTAGGCATCGATGGCATCGCGAATCTCGCGCAGTCCGCGCCGCAGCTCCTGTTCCTGCTGCCGCTGTACCGATATTTCGGCAAGAGGCAGGGTGATGCTCGCCAGGATACCGAGGATGGCCAGCACGACCGCCAACTCGATCAGCGTGAACCCGCGCACTTGTTTCATCGCGGCGGGGGGGCGCTTTCGGGCGGCGGCGCGACGGGTGGCGGCACCACTTCCGTATAGACGGACAGATCGGCAGACTGGCCGCGCAAGCTGGACTCCGTGCCCGAGCTGAACTCGGTTCGCGCCAGTGCCGGCCGTGCCATGCCGCGTACCAGGCGCGGTGTGATCGATAACATCAACTCGGTTTTCTGGCCATCCTCGGAGCGACTGCCGAACAGGCGACCGACGAAGGGAATCTCGCCCAGGCCCGGCACCTTGTTCGCACTGCTGCGCTCAGTATCGCTGATCAGGCCGGCCAGCACCTGGTTCTCCCCATCCTTGAGGCGCAGCACGGTCGAGGCGTTGCGCGTGCCGATCTGGTAAGCGAGCGTGCCGGTTTTGGTCGTGATCTGATCGACGATATTGCTGACTTCGAGATTGATGCGGATCGTCACTTCGTTGTCGAGATAGATGGTCGGCTGAACGTCGAGCTTGAGGCCGACGTTGACATACTGCACCGACTCGGCGAGGAAGCCGGTCGCAGTTGCCGTGGTGGTGATGTTGGGCACGCGATCGCCGATGAGAATCTTGGCGATCTCGCGATTGCGCGTGCGGATGCGCGGATTGGCGAGCAGGTTGATATCGGTGTCGCCCTTGCCCGCGGACAGGCTGAAGGGCGCGATGCTCGCGCCCATCGTGCGCGACGTCGCATTCTTGATATCCGCCAGCGTCAGCAGGCCGCCGGCCACCGAGGCCAGCGGCGTCAGCGTCAGGAGATCGGGCCAGCGGATGCCGAGGTCGAGCAGGCGACTGCGTTTTACTTCAAGGATCTCGACATCGAGCATGACTTCCGGCTCGGGCATGTCATGCACGGCAAGCAATTTTTCGGCGAGGCGAATCGTCTCGGGCGTATCGCGCATCACCAGCATGTTCTGCTTCTCGTCGATGACGACGTCCTTCGCCTTGAGGATGGTACGCAATGTGGTGGCGGCCATCTTGGCTTCGGTATTGGTCAGGTAGAAGGTCTTGATCGTCAGGGCCTGATGGTCGCGCGCCTTGGCCGGCGTGTTGGGGTACACCAGAATGGTGCCGGTATCGAGGGTGCGCTGTTCGAGCTGCTGCGCCATCAGCACCGCATTGAGGATTTCCTTCACGTTCGCACGGCGCAGGTAGATCGTCGTCGGCTGGTCGGTTCTGACATCCTTGTCGAAAACGAAATTGAGGCCCGAAGTTCGCGCCAGCACCTCGAAGATCTGCTTCAGGCTGGCATCCTTGAACTCGATCGAGACCGGCTTCGCCAGGGCTGCCGCCAGCTTCGCATCGGGTGCCTGCGCCTGGTGACGGGCCTGACTGGCATCGATTGCTTCACGCAGACTGAGGGCGGCAACATCTTGCGGGGCTTCGGCGAGAATCGAGTTCAGGCGGGACTGCGCAGCATCGGCATCACCGCGTCCCCACGCCGCTTCGGCCGCCACCTGCGTCTGCGCGCGGCGGCGCTCGAGCCCCCCCGCTTCGCCGAGCTTGCGGGCACGCTCATTGGTCGGATCCAGCGCCAGAACCCTTGCCAGCAGCACGTCGGCATCGGCACGACGCCCGCTGGCAGCAGCCTGTTCGGCCTGTTGCAGCCACTGGCTGGCGATGCGCTCCCGTGTCGTGGCCACGGCCAGACGCAACTCGGCACGGTTCGGGTCCTCACGCAGGGCTGCCTCGTAACGCGGCAACGCTTCCTCCAGACGGCCCTGGTCGGCAAGCTGTCGGCCTTCCTGAAATGAACCGCTGGTGGTCACGCAGCCGGCCAGCAGGAGGATGCATGAACATAGGGCAACAAGACGTTTCATTCTTTGGCTTCTCCGATTTCCAGCGTGCGCGCGGTCTTGCGCTTGAGGTGCAGCAAGGTCAGCGTCGGTGGCTTGATCGCGGCGACCCGGTAAGTATCGTCGAGGGTATCGCCTTCGCGCACGACACAGGTCTCCGTGCCACGCGCGAGAAAGACTGTCCAGCCTTCCCCCTCCACATGCTGCTTGCCGATCACCTGCCAGGGCAAGGGTAGCGCAATAGTCGGCGCTGGCGAGACGGCATTCGCCCCCGCAGGCACCTCATCCGCCGGTGGCGTGGCGGCGAACGGGTCGCCACCCCGGCCGGGCATGAAAACGCGCGTTTCGATGGCGCGGATAACCGGCAGGCGCTCGGGCGGAACGGCCGCATGCGCGGCACCGCCCGCTATATCCGGTGCATCGCTGAACGCGGCAAGCGCGGCCGTGGCAGCCAACGCCAGCAACAGCCAGGTCAGGCGCCCTGCTTTCATTCGCTGACCTCCGGTGCCATCTCGGTATGAAAGGCGAGCTTGAGCTGTGCCTCGACGCCGTTGCCGGTGGCATCGCGCCGGATGGCAAGATCCCGGATGGCAAGCGCCGGCTGGGCCTCCAGTACCGCAGCGAGAAAGGCGCGCAGATTCGTGTAGCTTCCCCGCAGCGGCATCTGCAAGGTGGCGACACCAAACTGTCCGGCTGCGCTGTTCTCATAGCCATAATCGACACGGCCGGGCACCAGGCCCTGGCGTAGCGCCGCATCGAGTACGCTGCGCTGCCGCACCTCAAGCTCGCCGCGCGGAATCAGCAGCCCGAGAAAGGCGCGGTGATGCGCATCGAGCTGGCGACTGCCGTCTGCAGCCAGCACCACGGTCGGTGCTGGCTCCGGCACCATGGCCCGCAGCAGCGCGACGACCGGAACAGCCACCAACAGCGCCAACCCCAGGATAGTCGGCCAGCCATGGCGCCGCAGCAGCAATTCGATGGTCAGGCGCAGGCTTGGGACGGCGCTCATGGGCTATCCCGCAAGCGCAACTCAATCACGAAATGCACCGGGCGATCCAGCGCACCGGCACGCAATTCCTGTCCGACCAAGCTAGCCTCGGCGATCGGTGGCAACGCGCGCAGTCGGGCGGGGATGTCCTGCACGATGCCGGCATCACGTGCCTCTCCTTCGAGCCGGACAGTGGCGCGGCGCGGATCTGCCTCGACTTGCAGCAGCACGGTATCGGTGGCGGAACCGAAACTGGTGGCAAGTGCATCGAGCACACCGAGCCAGGGAAGGTTGAGTTCGCGCACCGCGGCATCGACCACCTGTGCGGCCTCAGCGCCAGGCAAACGTTGCAGCTGCGCTGCCGCCATGTGACTGGCCTCGACATGGGATGTCGGCAGCCAGGCGATGCTTGTCACAAGGACGAGCAAAGCGCTGGCACCGCCGGCCAGCCAGCCGGTGCGGTGCGGCAGCTTGGGCTTTGGTGCAAAATCGATGGCGAGGGGCTTCATCGTGCCGCCTCGCGCAGTGAACCGACGACGACCGGCCGCAACCCGTCGGCCGAGATTCCCGCCTGACGACAATCGCGCCGCAACAGCGTGCCGAAACTTGCGGCGGCACGATCGAGCGGCGGATGGATGCGGATGCCGCACCACTTGTCCGCGGCGATCAGCCCGATCGTCGTGCACTCCCGGGAAGCGACACAGAATGCCGCTTCCGCGTCGAGCGCACGGCAGTGACGATTGAACTCGCGGATGAAGCGCGACTGCACGCGGCGCACCTGCCAGCCGCGTGCAGCGGCGGCCTGCGGCAGGTCGACCGCAAACAGGGATGGGATGGCACAGGCCAGCCAGCGATCTGCCTGCGGCACCGGGTCGACCCGCAGCACCCAGGCGGCGGGATCGTCACCGAAGATTTCCGCAAAACGGTCGGCCGCATAGAAATCCAGCTCCGCCGCATTTGCGATTCCCGCGGGGCGTTCGAGAATCCAGTAGCGCACCAGCGCGTCTGTAACCAGGATATCGAGCTGCGCGCCCGGGCGGGGCGGATCCGGGAGTGGCTCCGGCCCCTGGCGCGTGACGCGCAAGTTGGTAACTTCAGTCTTGAAGAGTGACACGGGCCACCTCCTCGAGGGTCGTCAAGCCCGCGCGGGCAAGTTGCAGGGCTGCATCGCGCAGGCTGCGCAATCCCTGGCGGCGCGCTTCGGCCTTGATCTCGGCCAGCGGCGCGCGCTGGGCTATCAGGGTACGCAGGCGGTCGTCGAGTGCCAGGATCTCGGCTACCGCCCGACGTCCCCGATAGCCGGTGCCGCGACACTCGCTGCACCCTTTGCCGCGACGGAAACCGTCAACAGCGGCCTCCGGCGGCAGGCCGAGTGCAGCGAGCTCTTGCGTGGTCGGAACGACGGGCGCGGCGCAATGTGGGCAAACTGTGCGCAGCAGACGCTGCGCCCAGACGCCATTCAGGGCCGCTGTCAGGGTATAGGGGTCGATGCCCAGGTGGGCAAAGCGACTGAAGACATCAAACACGTGGTTGGCGTGCACCGTTGACAACACCAGATGGCCGGTCAGCGCCGACTGCACGGCGATCTCGGCGGTCTCGGCGTCGCGGATCTCGCCGATCATGATCTTGTCCGGGTCGTGGCGCAGGATCGAGCGCAGCCCGCGTGCGAAGGTCAGGCCCTTGCGGTCGTTGACCGGAATCTGCAGCACGCCGGGTAATTCGTACTCGACCGGATCTTCAATGGTGACGATCTTGTCGCGGCCATCGTTAATTTCCGACAGCACGCCATAGAGCGTCGTCGTCTTGCCGCTACCGGTCGGCCCGGTGACAAGCAGCATGCCATAGGGCTGCTTCGCCAGGGAGCGCATGCGCGTGAGATCGCCACTGGCAAAGCCCAGCCGTTCGAGGCTCAGCGCTTCTCCGGTGGGCACCAGTCGACGCTTGTCGAGGATGCGCAGTACGGCATCCTCGCCGTGGATGCTCGGCATCACCGACAGGCGCAAATCGATGCGCCGCCCGGCCAACCGAACGGAAAAGCGTCCGTCCTGCGGTACGCGCCGCTCTGCGATATCGAGTTCGGCAAGCACCTTGAGGCGCGAGACCGCCTGCTCGGCAACTTCGCGTCCGGCCGCTCCGCCCACGGTTTCGAGCACGCCGTCGATGCGGTAGCGGATGACCAGGCCATCGACGGTCGCTTCGATATGAATGTCGCTGGCACCCAGCTTCAACGCATCATGGATGGTTGAGTTCACCAGTCGCACCACCGGACTCGTGTCCCGGCCGATGCGCGCCAGAGAAACTTCCTCGCCCTGCTCTGCCGTTTCCTGGCTGGCGGCAGCAGGTGATGCCGTCCCGCCAGCGCCGACTTTCGCCGGCACGATACCCGCCAGCGCCGAGACTCCTTCGGCCTGTTTGCTTAGCCAGTCGGAGAGGTCTACCGGGAGGACAAGGTACCAATCGACGAAGCCGCCGGCACGTGCCTCGACCCAGCGCTGCAAGTCGGCTGCCTGCGGGTTGTCCAAAATCCCGATCAGTAGCTTTCCATCGCGGAGCAGGGCGCAGCGTCGCGCCTGCGCCTCGGCGAGCGGCACGAGGTCAAAGACCGGTTCCATGCGGTGCAGATGCACCAGTCTCAGCATGGGAAAATCGTCACTTGCAAGTACGTCCTCAGGTAATCGGGCATTCATCGCAGGCTCCCGGCAAGATCAAATATCGGCAAATACAACAGCACGACGATGGTGCCGACAACCAGGCCGATCGCCGCCATCAGAAGGGGTTCGAAGGTCCGGGCGAAGACATCGATGCGCCGCGCAATTTCGCCGTCATGGAAACGTGCCGCGCGGCCCATCATTTCGCCGAGCCGGCCGCCGCGCTCACCGACGCGCAGCAGGCGCAAGGCGACCGGCGTCGCCAGCCCGGCGGCCTCGAAAGCCTGCGACAGATTTTCGCCGCGCCCGATGGCCGCGGTAGCCTCCCGGTAGCGCACCAGGGTTTCAGGCGACAGCAGGCCCTCGGCCAGCCGCAGCGCCTGCAGGATCGGGAGTCCGCCTTCGATCAGCATGCCGAGCGACAGATAGAGCCGGGCCAGTTCGAAGGTAATCACCGTCGAGGCCACGCCGGGCAGTCGCCGTGCGAGCCGCTGCGGCCCGCCGCGGGTCCACCAGGCCCGGCCGCCGAAGATGGCTGTGCCCAGAATGGCCACCGCTACGAGCGCCAGCATCCGGCCGTGCTGCGCAGCGTAGCTCCCCCAGGCCATCATGAGTTGCGAAAGCCAGGGTAATTCGCGGCCGGTGCCCTGATAGACGCCGGCAAAACGCGGCACGACATAGCCGAGCAGGAAGGCCGTCACAGCCAGGCCGACCACGGCCAGGATGGCCGGGTAGATCATGGCACTGACTACGCGGCCGCGCACCGCATCGAGGCGGCCACGATATTCGATAAAGCGCGCCAGCGATTCGGCGAGGTTCGAGGTGCGCTCGGCCGCGCGCATCAGGCCGATATACAGCACGGGGAAATGTTCGGGTTGCAGTTCGAGCGCGGCGGAAAAGCGCCGGCCTTCCCTGAGGGATTGCAACAGCCGCTCCAGCACGCCGCGTGTCTCGACGCGCGACTCCTTGTCGCAAAGCGCCTCGATCGCCTCGGCCAGCGTCAGCCCGGCTTCGAGCAGGGCGAGCAGTTCCTGGCTGAACAGCGCCAGCGGGAATTTGCTTTTCCGCGCCGGCCACGCAATACCGGCGCCGGCCGCAGTCACCGAGAGCGGGCGCAAGCTCTGTTCTGCCAGCTGCTGCCTCGCCGCATCCGCGTCCGCCGCCTCCACCGACAAGGTGACGACGCCTGCGCTGCCGAGAGCCCTCACCGCGTAGCGCATGTCAGTAAACGATATCCACGTTTTCGCCGCTGCCACCGGGCGCACCATCGCGGCCGTAGGACAACAGCTCGTAATCGCCCCGCTTCCCGCTGGCGCCAGGCATGCGGTAGACATAGGACTTGCCCCAGGGGTCGACCGGCACATCCTTCTGCAGATAGGGGCCGTTCCATTTCGCTTCGCTAGCCGGCCGCTCGTGCAGGGCGGCAAGGCCCTGCGCGGACGACGGATAGTGGCCGGTATCCAGCCGGTAGGTATCAAGCGCCCTGGCCAGCGCCTCGATCTGGGCGCGGGCCGCGGAGGTTTCCGACTTGCCGATCTGGGCAAAGTAGCGCGGCCCCACGAAGGCCGCGAGCAGGCCGATGATGGCGACCACCACCAGCAGCTCGAGCAACGTGAAGCCGCGCTCCTTGCTCATGCGAAGCTGTCCCCCATCAGCGCCTTGAACCACTTGCCCATCTCTTCGAAGTTGTCCTTCGAGCGGGCCGCCGCTTCGCCCGAGGATGCGGCCACCGGCAGCATCGTCTGCGTCGCCGCATCGTATCGATAGTTGGCGGTGAGCCAGGAAGCCGTCGTGGCAGTGATCGGCGAGTAGCAAGCCGAGTTGGTGTGCGGCGACGGATCAGGCGTGCGGCCAGACAGCAACCGCAGGATCGCATCGGCGCAGACCTTGGCTTCCTGGTTGGCGATGTGGCCGGCCTTGGGCTGGGTCGTTGCCGAGGCGTCGCCGATCACATGGATACCCGGCGCCACCTTCGACTCGTAGGACAGGACGTTCACGCTGGCCCACTTGCCGCCGGCATCAGCCAGGCCGTTGGCGGTGATCACCTTGCCGGCGCGATGCGGCGGAATCAGGTTGAGCACATTGCCACGGATATTGCCGATGTTGGTGTTCACCGTCATCGTCGTAGCGTCGACACTGTTGATGACCACGTTCCGCTGATACTCGATGATGCCGGCGTGAACGTTGTAGAAGGCATCCGTGAAGGCATTCACTTCGGCGGTGATGTCGGGGTTGGCGTCGAGCACAATGACTTTCGATCCCGGGCGGTTGGTCTTCAGCCAGTCGGCGACAATGCAGGCGCGCTCATAGGGGCCGGGCGGACAACGATAGGGCTTGGCCGGGATGCTCATCACGAAGACGCCACCGGATGGCATCGCGGTGATCATGTTGCGCAGCGCCGTGGTCTGCGGACCGCCCTTCCAGGCATGCGGCACCTTGTCCTGGGCGGCGGCGGTTTCGAGACCGGGAAGGATATCGAAGTCAACGCCCGGCGCGACCACAAGGCGGTCGTAGGCGTAGCGTGTGCCCGTGGCCAAAGTGACTGCATGGCCGACCGGATCGATCGTCGCAACATCCCCCCTGACAACCTTAACGCCGTAGCGACTAGCCAGGCTGCTATACCCATACTGAAGCGAAGCAATGGTGCGCGAGCCATTCAGCACCAGATTGCTCATGATGCTGGAGGTGTATGCCGTGTCACGTTCGATGAGCGTGACGTCGACGCCCGTACCTCCCCACATGCGCAGGTACTTGGCGACTGTCGCGCCGGCCATGCCGCCGCCGATGACGACGACCCGCCCCTTGATCCCGGTGCCTGCGGTCGTACCGGTGGAAGTACCGGTACTTGTTGTGCCGCTACGCTTGCGATCCGCAGCTGCCAGAGCACTCCAGCCGGCGGCGCTAATCCCGATGCCGGCGGTACCGGCCCACTTAATAAAATCTCTGCGTTTGACCATGTCGAGCCCCTTTTAGCGTAGCGTTGCCAGATAATTGGCAAGCAGGTTGATTTCGGCATCGGTATAGCCGCGTGCGTGCATGTCCATCATCTTCGGCGATGATTTGCGCTGCATTTCCTTCAGTTCTTTGTAAATTTCGTTGACCGACTCGCCTCTAATCGATTCAACACCTCCGCTGCCGTTGGTGCCGTGACACTGGAAGCAGTTGGAGGCAAGCAGACGTCCTGCCGGTGGTGCAGTAGTAGTTTGGGCAAATACCGGCGTTGTTGCCAGGGCCAGTACCAGTCCGCGAAGGATTTTTTTGTGATTCATGAAGGCTCCTTTTTTCATTTCTTCGAAAGCCGCAAGCATCATTGCGGCCGGTTACGGCGCTCCTGGCGTTTCGCCGTGACCCGCATCATGCGGATCCACCTGCCCCGCCGCCACTGTCGCCGAATCCCGACACTTTTGTCAGACGGCGCCTTCGCTTAACATGGCGGCCATGAATCTGTATCCGCGCTCCTTCCTGCGCCTGATCCTGCTCGGCTGGCTAGTGGTGGCCCTGCCGCTGCTGGTCGCGATCGCTTTCGCCTGGGTCAGCCTTGCCGCGCTCACCACGCACAGCGAGGCCGCCATGCAGCAGGCTGCTGAGGCCACGCGACTTGGCTGGGAGCTCGACGAGGATCTGCTCAAGATGGATCGCATCCTGCGGCAGTACGAAGTGCTGCGTGACCCATCGCAACTCAGTGACTTCACGGTTGCGCGGGACGAATGGCTGCGCAACAGCGCAGAGTTCGCACGCGTCCCCCTGCTGGCACCTCTCGCAGTCCGCGTCGGCGAACTGAGGACTTTGGAAGCCCGGGCATATGGCGTGGCCACAATGGCCAACCCTGATTTCGATGTACTGGGTGAGGCCATGGACGATCTTAAAACCCGCACGGTCGGCCTTGTCGCTTCAGTCAGCAAGATGACGGAAGCAGAACGCCAGATCCTCCGCGCTGAAACCGAAACTCTGCGACAGCAGTTGCTGATCGCCCTGTCGCTGGCATTTTTTCTCGCAGCTACGCTGTTCTGGTTTGGCCAGCGCATCGTGGCGCGTTTGATGAAGAGCATCGAACGCGCTGTCATCGTGCTCGGCAATAACCTGCTCGATCAACACATCCATCTAGAAGGGCCCGACGACCTGCGCTGGATCGGCAAGCGCCTCGACTGGCTGCGCAGACGCATGCTCGCCTTGCAGGACGAACGCACGCGCATCCTGCGCCACGTCTCCCACGAACTGAAGACACCCCTCGCCGCCCTGCGCGAAGGCTCGAGCCTGCTCTCTGAAGGGGTTGCCGGCCCGCTTTCCCCGCAACAGGAAAAGATCGCCGGTATCATGCAGAGCAATGTATTGCGCCTGCAATGGCTGATCGATGGCCTGCTCAAACTGCAACAGGCGGAACATGTCCGGGAACGTATCGAGCCGGTGCCGCTGTGTCTCGACGAAATGATCCAACAGATCATGGCCACGCACAAGCTTGCCGCCCGCGACAAGCGACTGCACATCACAGGCACACTCGCACCGCTGACCGTGGCCGGAGGACGTGAAGAAGTGACAACCATCATCGACAACCTGCTGTCGAATGCCATCAAGTTCTCGCCGCCACAGGGCACCGTAAGACTGACCCTCACGCGCAACAACAAATTCGCCGTGTTCGACATCTTCGACGAAGGTCCCGGCGTACCCGAAGCCGAGCGGAAAATGATCTTTGCACCGTTCTATCGCAGCCCTGGCACGAAAAGCGTGACCGGCGTGGGTCTTGGCCTTGCCATCGCACGTGAATTCGCCATGGCGCATCGCGGGTCACTCGACTTGTTGGCGTCGGCCGACGGGGCACACTTCCGCGCTACCCTACCCCTGGCCGCAGGCACACCATGAGCGCACACCGCATTCTCCCGCTGTTGGCCTCCATCAGCTTGCTGGCGGCTTGCGCCCCCCTGCCCGGACAGGTAAGCGATGTAAGTGAGGCAAGCGAGGCAAGCGAGGAGCGGCAGTTGTTGCGCGAGGAGCTGCGCAAGGCCGAAGACGCCAAGCAAGGTTTGCTAAATCAGCTTGCCGAACGCCAGCGCCAGTTGCGCGACGAGCAGCGCAAGGCCGAAGAAACGCAGCAAAAGCTGCAAAATCAACTGGCCGAACGCCAACGCCAGTTACGCGATGAGCAACTCAAAGTCGAGGACCTGGAAAAAAAGGTTGAAGCGTTGCGTGCGATCGACCGCGATACGCTGCACAGAGCGAAGCGCCGATGAGCCCTGTCGGCACAATGCCCCGCATCATGGTCGTGGACGACGACCCCGATTTGCTCGATCTCATCGCCATGCGACTGAATTCGGCCGGGTATACGGTTGCGCTCGCCGCGTCCGGCATCGAGGCGCTCGCACTCTTTCGCGCCGAGCGCCCGCGCGTGGTCATCACCGACCTGCGCATGGACGGCATGGATGGTCATGCGCTATTCGAGCGCCTGCATGCCGAGGCGCCAAGCGTACCGGTCATCATCCTGACGGCTCATGGCACCATACCCGATGCGGTTGCTGCCACCCAGCGCGGCGTTTTCAGCTTTCTCACCAAGCCATTCGACGGCCGGGAACTGCTAGCGCGGGTTGCCGATGCGATCACACTCTCGCCGCCAATCGCTGCGGATCGCATTAACGCCGCCTGGCGCAAGGACATCATATCGACGGACGCGGTCATGGATGAACTGCTGCGCGCCGCGCATCGCATGGCTGACGACGACTTGCCGATATTGCTGACGGGGCCGCGCGGCAGTGGCAAGGAACTGCTGGCCCAGGCATTGCACAATAACAGCCGGCGCGCCCGGCAATGCTTTCACGTCTTGCGTTGCGGCACCGCGGCCGACAGCGGCACGGAGGAGGCGCAGTTTGCCGAAGCCCTTGCCAAAGGGCGCGATGGCACGCTCTTCATTGATGACATTGACCAACTGGCACCCGCACTGCAGGCGCGTCTGTTGCCGCTGGTCGGCGAAACGGGCCTGCTGTTCGGTGGCGGCAAGCGTGATATCCGCATCATCGCGGCGACCACGCAATCCCTCGACCCGGCGATCCGCGATGGCCGTTTCCGGGCCGACCTTTATTACAGCCTCAAGCGCAACACACTGGCCTTGCCCAGCCTGGCCGAACGGCGCGAGGACATCCCCCTGCTGGTCACACATTTCTCCGCACAGAGCATCAAGCACACCGCATCCGCAGCCCACGGCTTTTCACCGGAAGCGCTGACGCTGCTGTGCGAAGCACCCTGGCCCGGAAACATCCGGCAGTTGCACAACATCGTCAAACAGGCGCTGGCGCAGGCCGTGGCTCACCAGGTGCCTGCCTCGCTGGTACGCCGCCTGCTGCACGAGGACAACGCACGGGAAATGGCGGCTTTCGACGAGGCCCGCAAAGCGTTCGAATACGATTACCTGGCGCAATTACTGAAGGCGACAACGGGCAACGTCGCACAGGCGGCACGCATCGCACAACGCAATCGCACCGAGTTCTACAAGCTGCTCGCGCGACATGACCTGAACCCGGCATCTTTCAAGCAAGACCGGAAATGAAGCCCGCCCCTGCTGCGAATCAAGGAAACCGGACCGCGCCCTCAAGCGCATCGCCCTGCCGCGAGATCAGTCGAAACTGACGGTGTAGAACAGGTCCGCCGCTGGCGCCGCCCCCGCCTGGGTCTGGACGGAAAGCCGCTTGGACAGGGCGTAATTGACCTTCACCAGCGTCCCCGCGCCGGCCAGTCCCTGCTCGAAGCTCAGGTAGGCGCGCGATGAAAGGCGCTTGCCCAGGGACAGCACCGTGCCCTCCAACTCCCCGCCGCCCTTCAGGCTGATCTCTTCCAGGCCGGCTGCATAGGCGATTTTCTGCTGCAGCGTAACCGACTCGCCAGCGCCGAGCAGCGCGCCGGCTGCGGCCTGCAGCGCATTGAACTCCTGCTTGCTGGTATCGTCGCCGCCATGTCCCAGCACCAGCCACGAAAGCTTCTGATTGTCGGGAACCGTAGGGTTGGAGACCAGCTTGACCCGTGGTGACTGCGCCGTGCCGCTGACGGCCACTCCGGCTTCGACGAGCTGGTTCTTGCGCAAGGCGACGATGTCGAGCCCGGGATTGTCCACCGGCCCCTGGAAATTGAACAGGCCGCGTTCGATGGCCAGGCGCTGGCCATAAGCTGCGTAGGCGCCCTTGACCACCCGGATACTGCCCCGCGAGCTCGGCAAGCCGTCCGCCGTACCCACCAGTTTGAGGGCGCCACCCAGTTGCGCATCCAGCCCTTTGCCCTTGATGTGGAATTGATCGCCCAGATCCAGGTCCAGCGCGTAGCCAACGCTATAGGGCGAGCGCTCCTTCTTCACGCCAGCAGCCCGCCCCAATACGACGACGTCAGCGCCGAGCGTGGGCGCATCCGCCTTGGGCAATTCGATCAAGCCTCGATCCGCCTTGAGTTTAGCCGCTATCTGCAAAGCCTTGCCGGAGAAGGAAACATCGCTTGAGCCGCTCAGGACGAGATGACGGTCGGGGCGCGCGAAAACTTCCAGCTTGTCGGCCTGCAGGGCCAGCTGCATCGTGGGCGAACCATCCGTGAACGCCAGCCGCCCCTGCCCAGTGAGCTTGCCGTCGCCGCCGCGCAGCGCAAGACTGGTGAGTTTCACCGCCTGGCCAGCCAGTTCGGCTTCCAGACGGCCTTCCCGAAAACTCAGCCCGTGCTCCGGCAATGCCAACGAGAAGCCCTCGCCGGACAGGGAACCGGCCAGTTCCGGTTGAGCAAAATTTCCTGTCATCTGCAGGTGTGCCTGCACCGCACCATTGAAGTTCGCTGCGCCGCCGAAGAGCGGCTGCAACCAGGCGAGGGAGTTGACAGACAGCTCGGCACTGCCCTGCAGCGGCGCATTACCGGCGATGCCCCAGACCCCGTCGCGCAGCGAGAGCAGGCTTTCAGCATTGGCGCGCAGGCTGCCCAGGCGTACTCCACTGGCCGCGAGCCGCCCCTGCAGCCGGTTGTTCACCGCATCCAGGTTCACGGCAATACGGCTCAGGCCCAGAGTGGCCGGGGATTCGGTGGACAGGGAAATGTCGCCACGCTCGCGCCACAGTGCGAGATGTCCATTCACGCTGTCGCGAGCCGCAAGCTGCCAGTCGCCACCCAGCACCAGATCGGTCTTGAAGTTGACGCCGGCAGCCTCGGGGCCCCGAAGATAGGCGAGCGGCAGCCCACTGAACTCACCGCGGCTGGCAATCTGGCCGGCATCGTAAGCCAGTTCGTGGAAGACCAGTCTGGCGCCAGCCAGGTCGATGCGGGCATTGCCGAGCAAAAAACGTTGTCGCGCCATGTCCACTGCCAGTTTTGCCGGCGCCTTGAGCACAAAGGCATGGCGTCCGCGATTGGCCAGTTCCGTCACCTGACCGGCCCACCCGGCGGTGTCGGACCAGCCACCCTGGAAGCGACTCTCGATATCCACAGCGGCATTCTTCGCGAGCAATTGCAGCGTGTGCTGGCTGCGCGTTCCCTGCGCATGGGCACTGGCCCGCTCAAGGCGCAGTTGCGGTGTGACCAGCCCCCGCACACGGGTATCCAGTTCCAGTTGCCCCGCTGCGCCCTGGTCCAGCCGGCCCTTTGCTTCCAGGCTGGCGACTCGATACTGCTTGCGCCATGACAAATCGTCGAGCCGGGCGTCGATATTTCCGGATAGTGCGGCAAGGCGGCCTGCCAGCGTTCCCGTGGCATGTCCTTTGCCGCCCAGTTGCGGATCCAGGGCAGACAGGTTTTCCGCCGCCAGCTTGAAGTCGAGACGGTCGTCAGGCCCGCCCAGGGCACCCTTCGCTTCGAGCCGGTTGCCGGCCAGGCTCAGCAGCAACTGGCTATTCCAGATGCGCTGGAGCGAAACGTTCAGCTTGCCCTGGCCGGACAGCGGCTGATGCCGCAGCTGACTGTCGGCGATGGCAAACTCCAGCACAGCCTGCGGCCCAGCGGCGAGACTGCCTGCACCGGAGAATGCCGCATTGAGCCTTGCGACGGGATAGTCGCCAAAATCGGCCGGATTGAAATTTTGCAGCGTACCGGCCAGCTTGAAAGGCTGCGGGCCGGGCAGTGCCAGCGTGCCTTGCACAGCGAGCTTGCCGGCAGCAGACCGGATAGTCGCCTCACGAAGTTCAATCGTCTCATCCTGATGCTGGGCATCGAGATGGAGCCGAAAGTCTTGATAGCGCAGATCAGCCACCAGTTGTTGCAGCTCCGGTTGCGCGCTCAGGCGTATGTCACCAGCAAGTTGCAGGGGATGCAGCTTGCCGTGGATGTGCCGGGGATTGAAGCGCGCCGTAGTCAGAGCAAGTTGCAGCTGCTGGTCCTTGAGCTGGCCGCTGCCGGAAAACTGCCCGGCGTTGGCCATATCGAGAACTATCGCACGCAGCTCAAGCTGATCTGGCGTGCCGGCAAACCGGGCGGATAGTTCACGCAGCGGCAGGCGGGCTTGATCCACCGGGCCGGGCAGCTCGTTCCAGAGCCGGAGCATCCCATCAAGTTCATTCGCGCCCTGCCGCGCTACGCTGACATCCGCGCCCAACCCTGCTTTGGGCAAGTCCTGGCGCAGCAACGCGGGATTGATGCCGTTTGCCTTGATGTGCGCCCTGGCAAGCGGCAATGCCTCGAACGGCGTAAGCGTGACATCCAGCTCAACCTGACCGTCCAGGGCATTTGCCGTGGCCTTGAACAAGAGTTGCCTTAGATCGCCTGCGGCCTCTGCCGTGGCACGGTAGGGCACGCCGGCATCCTGCTGCAGGCTGGCCTGCCCCTTGACTATGAACGGCCGGGTGTCACCCAGCACGAGTTCGGCCGTGCCCTGCCCCCACGCACTGGCGATGCTGCGCAGGCTCAGTGTGTAACTGTCAGCAGATTTGTCCACGGCGAGGTCGATGTCCGTCAGCACATGCTCCTTGCCCGCACTGACTATTACGACTCGCTCCACCGTCACGGCAGACGCCGCAAAGCGCAGCGGCAACTGCAATGTTTCCGGCAATCTGGCCGGCTCCGCACTGGGCTTGATCTCGGTAATCCGCAGTTCCTCAAGCGCCAGTCGCTCGATCTGGACATGCTGCCTGAGGAGCTGGAAGGGCGCCCAGTCAAGGGTGATCTCCTTCATCTCGAAGCGCTGCTCTTCGCTTTGCATGCTGAGCGCTTCAATGCGCAACGGGCCATACAGGGAACCGGATACCGCCTGCAGCGTGAGCCTGCCGTCGCTCAGGCGTTCGGCCTGGCGGGCACCCAGTTGCAGCGCAGCTTCCGTGCCCAGCAGCCAGGCCAGCAAAGCGGCGAGCGCCAGCAATGCCAACAGCACGCGCAGGGCCCAGACGACGAATTTTTTCGGGCGGGCAGATGACATCAGAAGCCGAAGCCGACTGAAAAGTGCAGGCGCAGTGCCTGCGTTTTTTCGCCATAGGCAAGGTCAAGGTTCAGTGGCCCGACCGGGCTCTTCCAGCGCACGCCGACGCCGACGCCGTAGGCGGGCGTCAGGTCGCGCAGTGAATCCGCGGCATTACCAGCATCGACGAACGCGGCCGCCCCCCACTGGCCCGTCAGCCAGTGGACATATTCGGCACTCGCCACCGCCAGGTAGCGGCCACCCACGACAGCGCTGCCCTCGGTGATCCCGAGTCCTAAATAGCCATAACCGCGCACGGTCTGGTCACCGCCGGTGCGAAACAGGTAGTCGGAGGGAATGCCAGCGCGCGACTTGGCGGCAACCGCACCCAGTTCGCCGCGCAGGATCAACTGGCCGCGTTGGCCAAGCGTGTGAAAGTACACACCACGACCATGGCCGCGGACGAAATCCTGATCCGAAAGCAGCGCCCGCGCCGCAACGTCCGTCTGGAAGCTGAACAGATAGCCGCGCGTCGGATACAGCAGGTGATCGACATTGCGCCACGTCCATGCGTAGTAGGGGCTCAGCGCGGCACGGTTATCACTTTGTGCGCCGGCGAGCATTTGTCTTTCGGTCAGATAGCGCAGGCCATAGGTGGTTTCCGTTTTCCCTTTGACGAAGCTGCGCTTGGCGCCGAGGCTCAGCTTTTCTGTAATTTCCCCCTCGATGTCCGTACGTTCGGCCAGGGCGTTGATACTGTCACGGGAACCATCCGTGGCCATGGGCCATTGCAGGTCGCCGCCAAATGACTGGCGCTTTTGTTCGAGCTTGATTGTGCTACCCAGTCGCCAGGCGCGATCGAACAGATTGAGGTCGCGGTATTCCATCTGCCCCCGGGCACCGGTGTCGGTGCTCATGCCGATACCGAAGCCGAATTTCTGTGACGGATTTTCGGCCACTTCGACCTGAATCGGCACGTGCAGCGGCTGCGCGGGATCGCTATCCACGCCAACGGTAGCGCTCGCGAAATAAGGACTGTCCTGCAGGCGCGACTGCAGTTCCAGCAATTTGGCCTGCGCGTAGGGTTCGCCCGCCACGATGGGATTGATGCGCTGAACCAGGCTGGCGGGATAACGGTTCAGCCCCTGGATCGCCAGGCTGCCGAAGGTAAAGGCGGGGCCGCTGTCAATAATCACTTGGAGTTCAACGGTATCGGCCTCCGGATCGACCGTGGCACGACTGCTGGCAATAGTAGCGGCGGGATATTGCTCCAGCAACAGGGCCTTGAGCGCACTGCGCTTGGCCGCTTCCCAGTCGTCCTGACGAAATACCGCAGTGGGGCGAAGACTCCACTCCAAGCGCATCTTTGCCAACTTGGCCTGGCTTTGCGGGGAACCATCGGCAAAGGCTCCCGTCACCTGGAGGTCGTATGCCGTGACCCGTGCCGGCTTGCCCGGATCAACGGCAAGGACAACGCCCCAGTGGCTGTCTTTAGGCATATCAGGTTCCATTTCGGCTTCGATGCGCGGCGAAAAAAAACCCTCGGTAGCCAGAAACTCACGGATCTGCTGCGGCGCCATCCTGACCAGCCGACGCAACTGCGCCTCGCTCATGCGCTCGCTGCCGCGCCAGCGGTAAAGGTCGAGATGATCTTCCAGCAGCTTGCGCTGCGCCGCAGGAACCTGCAGCGTGACGTCATACTCAAGGCTGGCCGGCGCGTCGGCGGCACGCACGGCATGCGCCGTGGTCAACAAAGCCAGGCAACAGCCACACGCCAGCCCCGCCAGTGCCGAGAACTTCATGGATTATTTTTCTTGAACTGCCGCATCAGCTCCCACACCGGGATTGCTGCCAGACCGCCGATCATCCCGGCCAGATAGCTGGGCATGACAAAGTCGAAAGCCATGAACCACAGGCGTCCCCCCGCAAAACTGGCAACCAGCATGGCGATGACCGTGACGATGAGTTTGTGCCATAGCTTCATTGATTGTTTTCCTTCAAGTCGAATCGGTATATGACTTTTGTAACAAATAAGGGCGCAGACCGCGGTTCCAAGCTGTTCAGGGAATCAATCAGGCGGGCCCGGCCATTGGTAGAATGGGTTTCCATGTCGAGCATATTCCTAACCTGTTGGCCCTCTGCATTGCGCTGGTGGCGATGATCATCCACGCCAGAAGTTTCTTCATGCGCCGGGACAATCCCGGCTAGCCGGGCAGCCAGCCTTCACCCGCACCAAACGAAAGATAAGAGTTAGGACATTTTATGCTACTGATGATCGACAACTACGACTCCTTCACCTACAACCTCGTGCAGTATTTCGGTGAACTGGGGCAGGATGTACGCGTGTTTCGCAACGACGCCATCACGCTCAAGGAAATCGCCGCGATGGCGCCGAATTACCTCGTGATCTCCCCCGGCCCCTGCTCGCCGAAAGAAGCGGGCATCTCGGTCGGCGCCATCAAGGAGTTCGCCGGCAAGCTGCCAATCCTCGGCGTCTGCCTCGGGCATCAGAGTATCGGCTACGCTTTCGGTGGCGAGATTATCCATGCGCAGAAGCCCATGCACGGCAAGCTTTCGCCGATACATCACAGCAATGTCGGCATCTTTTCCGGCCTGCCGAATCCCTTCACCGCCACGCGCTACCACTCGCTGGCAATCCGCCGCGAGACGCTGCCCGCCTGCCTCGAAGTCACCGCCTGGACCGAGGATGGCGAAATCATGGGTGTGCGTCACAAGGAGTTGACTGTGCAAGGCGTGCAGTTCCATCCCGAATCCATCATGACCGAGCACGGCCACGCCCTGCTCGACAACTTCTTGAAAGGCCGCTGAGATGATCACAGCCCAGGAAGCGCTCCAGCGCACCATCGAGCATCGCGAAATCTTCCACGACGAGATGCTGCACCTGATGCGGCTGATCATGAAGGGTGAGGTCTCGCCGGTGATGATGGCCGCGATCCTCACCGGCCTGCGCGTCAAGAAGGAAACCATCGGCGAGATCGCCGCCGCCGCGACAGTGATGCGTGAGCTATGCACGAAAGTCGAGGTGCCGGGCAACAACAATTTTGTCGATATCGTTGGCACCGGCGGTGACAGCTCGCACACCTTCAACATCTCCACCGCTTCCGCCTTCGTTGTCGCGGCCGCTGGCGGCACGGTGGCCAAGCACGGCAATCGCAGCGTCTCGTCGAAGTCCGGCTCGGCCGACGTGCTCGAAGCGCTCGGCGCCAGGATCGACCTCCAGGCACCGCAGGTGGCCAAGTGCATCCAGGCCGTTGGCATGGGCTTCATGTTCGCGCCCAACCACCATCCGGCGATGAAGAACGTCGGCCCGGTGCGTCGCGAGATGGGGGTGCGCACGATCTTCAACATCCTCGGTCCGCTGACCAATCCGGCCGGCGCGCCCAACACGCTGATGGGCGTGTTCCACCCCGACCTCGTCGGCATCCAGGTGCGCGTGATGGAGCGGCTCGGGGCGAAACACGTCCTCGTCGTGCATAGCCAGGATGGCATGGATGAAATCTCGCTCGGCGCCACCACTTACGTCGGCGAACTCAAGGACGGCAAGATCACCGAATACGAGATCCATCCCGAGGACTTCGGCCTCGCCATGGTGTCGAACCGAACGCTCAAGGTGGCCGATGCCACCGAATCGAAGGCGATGCTGCTCGGCGCATTGGCGAACCAGCCCGGCGCCGCGCGCGAGATCGTCGTCTTCAACGCCGGTGCCGCGCTCTACGCCGCCAACCTCGCCACCGACATCGGCGCCGGCATCCGCCTTGCCCGCCAGACCATCGAAAGCGGCGCGGCGCGCAAGAAGGTTGACGCGTTCGTTGCCTTCACCCAAACTGCATGAGCGACATCCTCGACAAGATCCTCGCCGTCAAGCGCGAGGAGATCGCCGCCGCACTGGCGGCCAAGCCGCTCTCGGCGATCCGCGCCGAAGCGGAAGCGCAATCTGCTCCGCGCGACTTCGTCGGTGCCATCCGCGCGAAAGTAGGCGCTGAAGCCGCAAGCAGCGGAGGGGGGCCCGCCGCAGGCGGGGGCGTAGCGTCCGCGCGCGGCGCCGAGACGGCGATCATCGCGGAAATCAAGAAGGCAAGCCCCTCCAAGGGCGTGATCCGGCCCGACTTCCGCCCTGCGGAAATTGCCGCCGACTACGAGAAGCACGGCGCCGCCTGCCTCTCCGTGCTCACTGATCGTCAGTTCTTTCAGGGCTCAACGGAATACCTGCAAGCCGCCCGCGCCGCCTGCACATTGCCGGTGCTGCGCAAGGATTTCATGATCGACCCGTATCAGGTCTATGAAGCCCGCGCGATGGGCGCCGACGCCATCCTGCTGATCGTCGCCGCACTTTCCGACGGCCAGATGGCCGAACTCGAAGACCTCGCCTCCTCGCTCGGCATGGCGGTGCTGGTCGAAAGCCACGACGCCGACGAGCTTGATCGTGCACTGAAGCTGAAAACCCCACTGATGGGCATCAACAACCGCAACCTGCGGACGTTCGAAGTCAGCCTCGACACGACGCTTTCACAACTGGCCCGCATCCCCGCCGACCGCATCGTCGTCACCGAATCCGGCATCCTCGCGCCCGCCGATGTCGCGCTGATGAAGCAACACCACGTCAATGCCTTCCTCGTCGGCGAAGCCTTCATGCGCGCGCCCTCCCCCGGCGCCGAACTCGCAAGACTATTCAGCTTCTAGCGCCGTCCCGCCAGCGCCGACTTTCACAAAAGAAAAGGGCCGCCCAGTGTTACCTGAGCGGCCCTTCTTGCTGAAGCGAACGATGCTTATTTGACGATCGCGTTCAGTTCGCCCTTCTTGTAGCGGAGCGACATGGTCTCGAGGCTGATCGGCTTGATCTTGCTGGCCATGCCGGCGCAGCCGAAGGCTTCGTAACGCGCCTTGCAGATTGCCTTCATCGCCTTGCGCGCTTCGATCAGGAACTTGCGCGGGTCGAAGTTCTTGCGATCCTTGTTGAGGAACTGGCGAATGGCACCGGTAGAGGCCATGCGCAGATCGGTGTCGATGTTGACCTTGCGCACGCCGTTCTTGATGCCTTCGACGATTTCTTCGACCGGCACACCGTAGGTGGCGCCCATCTCCCCGCCGTTCTCGTTGATGATCTTCAGCCAGTCCTGCGGCACGCTGGAAGAGCCGTGCATCACCAGATGGGTGTTGGGCAGGCGGGCGTGGATTTCCTTGATGCGGTCGATGCGCAGCACCGCGCCCGTGGGCGGACGGGTGAACTTGTAGGCGCCGTGGCTGGTACCGATGGCGATGGCCAGCGCATCAACCTGCGTCGCCTTGACGAACTCGGCGGCTTCGTTGGGGTCGGTGAGCAGTTGGTCATGCGACAGGACGCCTTCGGCGCCATGGCCGTCTTCCTTCTCGCCCATGCCGGACTCGAGCGAGCCGAGGCAGCCCAGTTCGCCCTCGACCGACACGCCGATGGCGTGGGCGATGTCGACGACGTGACGGGTGGTATCGACGTTGTACTGGAAGGACGACGGAGTCTTGGCATCTTCCATCAGCGAGCCGTCCATCATCACGCTGGAGAAGCCGGAGCGCATCGACTGGATGCAGACGGCCGGGCTGGCGCCGTGATCCTGGTGCATGACAATCGGCACATCCGGATGGGTTTCGATGGCAGCCTCGATGAGGTGGCGCAGGTAGGCTTCGCCGGCGTACTTGCGGGCGCCGGCCGAGCCCTGCATGATCACCGGGCTGTTGGTTTCTTCGGCAGCTTCCATGATGGCCTGAATCTGCTCAAGGTTATTGACGTTGAATGCGGGCAGGCCATAGCCGTGTTCAGCGGCGTGGTCTAGTAGTTGACGCATGGATACGAGTGCCATGAGGGTCTCCTCTTCTCTGTTTGGGTTAACTAGGCGGGACGGTGTTCGCCGACCCGGACAATTTTCAGGGTGTTGGTGCCGCCGGCCTGGCCGATCGGTTCGCCGAAGGTGATTACGATCAGGTCTCCGAGTTCGACGGCACCCGCGCGAATCAGTTCCTCTTCAGCCTCGAACAGCAGTTCTTCGCGGTCGTGGCCGGTGTAGTGCGTCATCAGCGGATACACGCCGCGATAAGCACTGACTCGGTAGCGCGTGCGGACATCCGTCGTCAAGGCATAGATCGGCACACCACACCCGATCCGCGAAATCCACAGCGCGGTCGAACTGGTCTGCGTGAGCGTGGCGATCGCCTTCACCTTCAGGTGATGCGCGGTAAACAACGCAGCCATCGCCACCGACTGGTCGATACGGGTAAAGACCAGGTCGAGAAAGTGACGATCGAGCGCGGCGGGGTCCATCGACTTTTCTGCTTCGCTGCAGATACGCACTACCGCCTGCACCGTTTCGACCGGGTAATCACCCGCCGCCGTTTCGGCCGAAAGCATCACGGCATCGGTACCGTCGAGCACCGCGTTGGCGACGTCCGACACTTCCGCGCGCGTCGGCACGGGGCTATGGATCATCGACTCCATCATCTGCGTGGCGGTGATGGCGAATTTGTTATGTGTCCGCGCCATGCGGATAATCTTTTTCTGCAGCGCCGGCACGGCAGCATCGCCCACTTCAACGGCGAGATCGCCGCGCGCCACCATCACGCCATCGCAGGCATGCATGATGTCTTCGAGGTTTTCGATCGCCTCGCAACGCTCGATCTTGGCGACGATCAGGGCCAGCGAGCCAGCCTTGTGCAGCAGTTTGCGCGCAAGGCGCAAATCGGAACCGGTTTTGGGGAAAGATACGGCGACATAGTCAACCTGCAGGTCGGCAGCTGTCTGGATATCTTCCATATCCTTGGCCGTGAGTGCCGGCGCCGATAGACCGCCACCCTGCTTGTTGATGCCCTTGTTGTTCGAGAGTTCGGTGCCATGACGCACGACGCAATGAATTTCGGACCCTTCGACATGCTCGACATCCATGACGACGCGACCGTCGTCGAGCAGCAGCGTGTCGCCCGGTGCGACATCATCGACCAGCTCCGGATAGTCGAGGCCAACGCGCTCGGAATCGCCCAGCTTGCACTCGGCATCGAGAATGAAGTGCTGGCCGGGCTTGAGCAGAACCTTGCTGCCGGCGAACTTGCCGACGCGAATCTTCGGCCCTTGCAGGTCGGCCATGACGGCGACGGTGCGGCCCTGTGTACGCATGGCCTCCTGCAGGAGCACGATGCGCTTTTTATGGTCCTCCGGCGTGCCGTGCGAAAAGTTGATCCGCACGACATCGATACCGGCGGCAACCAGCTTCTCCATCGTATGAGCATCCGAGGAGGCCGGGCCAAGAGTTGCAACAATTTTGGTGGAACGCAGCATTGAGGTATAGGGGGCCGCTTCAATCGCGACCCGCTTAATAGGTTAGCCCTTGGCGCGCTTTTCCAGGATATCGACGGCAGGCAGAACCTTGCCTTCGAGATATTCAAGGAAGGCGCCGCCGGCGGTGGAAATGTAGGACACCTTGTCATAGATGTCGTACTTCTGGATGGCGGCGATGGTGTCGCCACCACCGGCCAGGGTGAAGGCCTTGGTGTTGGCGATAGCCATTGCAATTGCTTTCGTTCCTGCACCGAACTGGTCGAATTCGAACACGCCGACCGGGCCGTTCCATACCACGGTACCCGCCTTCATGATGATGTTCGACAAGTTCCTGCGCAGACTTCGGGCCGATGTCGAAGATCATGTCGTCATCGCTGACCGCACCGGCATCTTTCGCCACGGCGGGCTCGGCCGCATCAAACTTCTTGCCGCAGACGACATCGACGGCGATCGGGATGGTGGCACCGCGCGCAGTCATTTTCTTCATCAACGCCTGGGCGGTCGGCACCAGGTCATCTTCGCACAAGGACTTGCCGACGTTCTTGCCGGTCGCCTTGAGGAAGGTGTTGGCGATGCCACCGCCAACCACCAGTTGTTCGCACTTCTCGGACAGCGCTTCCAGCACGGTCAGTTTCGTGGAAACTTTCGAGCCGCCCACGATGGCGACCATCGGCCGCGCCGGATTGGCGAGGGCCTTGTCCAGGGCTTCAAGTTCTTGGCTCACCAGCATGCCTGCGCACGCGGTCGGTGCGAATTCGGCAACCCCATAAGTCGAGGCTTGCGCGCGATGGGCAGTACCGAAAGCATCCATGACGAAGACGTCGCAGAGGGCGGCGTATTTCTTCGCGGTCTCTTCGACATTCTTCTTCTCGCCCTTGTTGCAACGGCAGTTTTCCAGCAGCACCACCTCCCCTTCAGCCACCTCGAAGCCCCCTTCAACCCAATCCTTGATCAGGCGCACGGGCTTGCCCAACTTGGCAGACATGACTTCGGCCACGGGCTTCAGGGAGACCTCTTGAGTCCATTCGCCCTCGGTCGGGCGGCCGAGATGGGACGTAACCATCACCTTGGCGCCGGCTTTCATGGCGTACTCGATGGTCGGCATCGAGGCGGTAATGCGTGCGTCTGAGGTGACCTTGCCTTCCTTGACGGGCACGTTCAGGTCAGAGCGGATGAACACGCGCTTGCCTTTGAGATCCAGGTCGGTCATGCGGATAAATTTTGGCATGTGCTTTCTCCCGTTTATTTTTGAAATTAACCACTGAAGCGTTGCATCTGCATGACAGACGCAACGCTTGGATCGTCAATTTCCTGCTGGGTGCTTATTTGGCGACGTGCTTGACCAGACGCAGCATGTTGCAGGTATAGCCGTACTCGTTGTCGTACCAGGCGACGACCTTGACGAAGGTCGGGTCGAGCGCAATGCCGGCCCCGGAGTCGAAAGTCGAGGGAGCGCTATTGCCGACGAAGTCGGTGGACACGACCTTCTCGTCGGTATAGCCCAGTACACCCTTCAGGGCGCCTTCGGAGGCAGCCTTCATGGCCTTGCAGATGTCTTCGTAGGAGGCTTCCTTGTTCAGCTCGACGGTGAGGTCGACCACGGAAACGTCTGAAGTCGGCACACGGAAGGCCATGCCGGTCAGCTTCTTGTTCAACTCGGGCAGCACCTTGCCGACGGCCTTGGCGGCGCCGGTGGAAGACGGAATGATGTTTTCGAGGATGCCGCGGCCGCCGCGCCAATCCTTCTTGGAAGGGCCATCGACGGTCTTCTGGGTCGCGGTGGCGGCATGCACGGTGGTCATCAGGCCGCGCTTGATACCCCAGTTGTCATTCAGCACCTTGGCGACGGGCGCCAGGCAGTTAGTAGTGCAGGAAGCGGCGGAAACGATGGCCTGACCGGCATACTTGTCATGGTTGACGCCGTACACGAACATCGGGGTGTCATCCTTGGCCGGAGCGGACTGCACGACCTTCTTGGCGCCGGCAGTGATGTGTGCCTGACAGGATTCGGTAGTCAGGAAGAAACCGGTGCAGTCGATGACGATCTCGGCGCCGACTTCATTCCACTTCAGGCTGGCCGGATCCTTCTCGGCGGTGAGGCGAATCTTCTTGCCATTGACAACCATGTTGGCGCCCTCGACGGCAATGGTGCCGTTGAAGCGGCCATGCACGGAGTCGTACTTCAGCATGTAGGCCAGGTAGTCAGGCTCAAGCAGGTCGTTGATACCGACAACTTCAAGTTCGGGAAAGTCCTTGGCGACAGCGCGGAACACCATGCGGCCGATGCGGCCGAATCCGTTGATACCGACTTTGATAGTCATGTGTGGTTCTCCTTGTAATTGGTCAAATGAGGATCAGATGAATTGCTCGACGGCCTTCACGACGTTCGCCACCGTGAAACCGAATTCCTTGAACAGTATGCCGGCCGGGGCAGACTCGCCGAAACGGTCGAGGCCGATGACGGCACCCTCGCCGCCGACGTACTTCCACCACCCACCGGTCACGCCAGCTTCGACGACGATGCGCGGCAAACCCTTGGGCAGCACGCTGTCCTTGTAGGCCTGGTCCTGGCGATCGAAGGCGTTGGTGTTGGGCATCGACACCACGGTAACCGGGATGCTCTCCTGAGCCAGCGCGGTCTGGGCCTTGAGTGCGAGATCGATTTCCGAACCGGTAGCGATGATGATGGCCTTGGCGTTACCCTTGGCTGCGGAAATAACGTAGCCACCCTTCTTGATGTTGGCGATGGTGGCGGCATCGCGTGCCACGAAGGGCAGGTTCTGGCGCGACAGGCACAGTGAGGAAGGGCCGGTCGTCTTTTCGACGGCGGCAGTCCAGGCCACGATCGTCTCGACGGTATCGCAGGGACGCCACACATCCATGTTGGGAATCAGGCGCAGCGTGGCGATCTGTTCGACCGGCTGGTGAGTCGGTCCATCCTCGCCCAAGCCGATGGAATCATGCGTGAACACGTAGATCACGCGCTGCTTCATCAGCGCCGACATGCGCAAGGCATTGCGGGCGTATTCCGAAAACATCAGGAAGGTGCCGCCGAAGGGCAGCAGGCCACCGTGCAACGCCATGCCGTTCATGATGTGCGACATGCCGAACTCGCGCACACCGTAAGAAATGTAGTTGCCACACTCCTTGCCGGAGACATGCTTGCAGCCTGCCCAGTTGGTCAGGTTGGAGCCGGTCAGGTCGGCGGAGCCGCCGAGGAACTCGGGCAACGCGGGCACCAGTGCATTGATGGCAATCTGCGACGCCTTGCGCGTGGCGACCGTCTCGGCCTTGGCATTGACGGTTTCGATCGCCTGCTTGGCGAAGTCGGCCCAATTGGCGGGCAGCGCGCCGGCCATGCGGCGCTTGAACTCGGCCGCTTCGGCCGGGAAAGCCTTGGCATAGTGCTCGAACTTCTGGTTCCAACCACCCTCCCACTCGGCACCCTTCTTCTTCGCATCCCAGGTTTCGTAAACTTCCTTGGGAATCTCGAAGGGACCAAAGTTCCAGCCGATGTGCGGGCGGGTCAGCGAAATCTCGATATCGCCCAACGGTGCGCCATGCACGTCATGGGTGCCTTGCTTGTTGGGCGAACCCGCGCCGATCACGGTCTTGCAGCAGATCAGGGAGGGTTTGTCGGTGACGGCCTTGGCAGCCTCGATGGCGGCGTGCAGAGCTTCCGGATCATGGCCATTGACGTTTGGCACGACATGCCAGCCATAGGCTTCAAAACGCTTGGGCGTGTCGTCGGTGAACCAGCCTTCGACGTGGCCGTCGATGGAGATGCCGTTGTCGTCCCAGAAAGCGGTCAGCTTGCCGAGGCCCCAGGTGCCGGCCAGTGCGCAGGCCTCATGCGAGATGCCTTCCATCAGGCAACCGTCGCCAAGGAAAACCCAGGTGCGGTGATCGACAATCTCGTGACCTGGCTTGTTGAATTCGTTGGCCAGCAGCTTCTCGGCCATGGCCATGCCGACGGCGTTGGTGACGCCCTGGCCGAGCGGGCCGGTGGTGGTCTCGACGCCTGGGGTGTAACCCAGCTCGGGGTGACCCGGGGTCTTGCTGTGCAACTGGCGAAACTGCTTGAGATCGTCGATTGACAGATCGTAGCCGGTCAGATGCAGCAGGGCGTAGTTCAACATCGAGCCATGGCCGTTGGAGAGCACGAAACGGTCGCGGTTGGCCCACTTGGGGTTGTTCGGGTTGTGGCGCATGTGGTGGTTCCACAGCACCTCGGCAATTTCGGCCATGCCCATGGGCGCACCGGGGTGGCCGGAATTGGCCTTCTGCACGGCGTCCATGGCCAGGGCGCGAATTGCGCTGGTCAGGTTGTTGAACACGGGCGGCTCGAAATCACTGAATGTGGCAGACATGAAAAAGTTCCTCCGGGGGGAAACCCGACATTATCCGTGATTTCCCTTGCTGGTTATGGTCAAAAATTCGTTTTTACAGCGCCATGGCGCGCTTTTTGTTTTCCATCAAGCGCATGATCATCGGCGTGAAAATCATCTGCATGGCCAATTCCATCTTGCCGCCCGGCACGACGATAACGTTCGGACGCGACATGAAAGAGTCGTGGATCATCGATAGCAGGTAGGGGAAGTCGATCCCCTTCGGGCTGGCGAAACGGATGACGATGAAGCTTTCGTCCGCCGTTGGGATGTCCTCGGCGATGAAGGGGTTCGAGGTATCCACGGTCGGCACGCGCTGGAAGTTCACATGGGTTCGCGAGAACTGCGGCGTGATGTAATTCACATAGTCCGGCATGCGGCGCATGATGGTGTCCACCACCGCTTCGGTGGAGTAGCCCCGCGCCGACTTGTCGCGGATCAGCTTCTGAATCCACTCGAGGTTGATGATCGGCACCACGCCCACGAGCAGGTCGGCGTACTGGGCAACGTTCACGGTATCGGTGACGGCCGCGCCATGCAGGCCTTCATAGAACAGCAGGTCGGAGGACGGCAGATCCTGCCAGGGAGTAAAGGTACCCGGCTCCTGCTTGTAGGGTGCGGCCTCTTCGTGGTTGTGCAAGTAGTACCGGCGCTTGCCCGAACCGGTTTCGCCATAGGTTTTGAACAGTTTTTCCAGTTCCGCCAACTCATTGGCTTCCGGGCCAAAGTGGCTGAAGTGGTTATTGCCCAGCTTGGCCTGTTCGGCGGCGGCTTCCTTCATCGACTTGCGATCGTAACGATGGAAGGAATCGCCCTCGACAATTGCCGCGTTGAACTTTTCGCGACGGAAGACATGCTGAAATGACTTGGTGACCGAGGACGTGCCCGCCCCCGATGAGCCGGTGATGGCGATGACTGGATACTTGACCGACATGAGCGTCTCCGAAAGAAAAGTAAGTGATTATGGAAGCCGGCGGGACGGGTTGAAGTAAGCGCCGTCTAGCGGAACAGGGAACGGGAAGAGAACAGCGGCATGTCGTAGCTGTCCAGATCCTTGCCCTCGACGTATTCCTGATGATAAAGGTGCAGGCGTTCGACCTCTTTCTTCGAGCCGAAGATGAAGGGCGCACGCTGATGGAGTTCGGCGGGCTTGATGTCGAGGATGCGGTTGCGTCCGGTAATCGCCGCACCGCCCGCCTGCTCGATGATGTAGGCGATCGGGTTGGCTTCGTAGACCAGGCCGAGACGCCCCCCCTGGTCGCGCGTCCGCTCGTCGTGCGGGTACAGAAAAACGCCGCCGCGCGTGAGAATACGGTAGGCCTCCGCAACCAGGGAAGCGACCCAGCGCATGCCGAAATCCTTGCCGCGCGGACCATCCTTGCCGGCCATGCATTCCTGCACATAGCGCCGCACCGGTGGTTCCCAATAGCGCTCGTTCGAGGCATTGATGGCGAATGTGGAGGAGTCCTGGGGTATGGTCATCTTGGGATGCGTGAGCAAGAATTCGCCGATGTCGCGGTCGAGTGTAAAACCATCCACACCGCTACCGGTAGTCAGGATCAGGCGCGTCGATGCGCCGTACTGGACGATGCCCGCGCACAACATATCCTTGCCGGGCTGCAGGAAATCCTCTTCCTTGGGCTGCCGCTTCGGGTCAGCGGCACGCATCACAGAAAAAATCGTACCCGTCTGAAAGTTGATGTCGAGGTTGCCGGAGCCATTGAGGGGGTCGAAGGCCAGCAGATACTTGCCGCGCTTCTGGCCGGCCGGAATCTGGCTGACGCCCTCCATGTCCTCGGAGGCCATCGCGGCAAGGTGGCCGGTGGCGATGCCGGCCTGCAGCATCACCTCGTTGGCCAGCGCCTCGATTTGCTGGTTGAGATCCTTGCCGGAAGCCAGCAGGGCGCCCTTGCCGACTGCATTCGAGATGATCTTGCTGGCAATACCGATATCATTGAGCAGACCAGTAAAGTCGCCGGTCGCACCCGGGATCTTCCTCTGTACTTCGTTCATGAACTGCGTCAGCGTAATGCGCGCAACTTGCATGTTCCCCTCCTCTTTTGGCCGCCCGTGAGCTTTTTTGTCATTTCCGCAGGCCGCATTCTCGCATGACTCAAGAAAAACCCCCGCCCCCGCGTTTGTGGGGACGGGGCCAAACTGGCAATAGCCAGAGGGAGTGGAGAAACGGTTTCCGACAGCCCCGTTGACCCGGACCGTCGTGCAAATGAGCAAACTCTAATGGCCCGAACCCATAAGCGCCAGTCACTTTTTCTTATAGTCAGCATAAGTTTGTGGTTATTGCTCTGCAGCATTCGGGGTGTGTAGTCAAGATCATGAACATGGCAGCTATGCCTTTGCAATTGAAAGTCCATCAAGGGCTGTATAGAATCAGATTACAAAAATCACCAACAAGGGACCAAATGATGAAAATTTCTGCTCACCATTCCGTTTTGGCTACAGCTGTCCTCGCTACCCTGCTGTCCGGCTGTGTCAGCACCGGCCCGACCATCGGTTCAAAAGACGCCGATACCGTTGCCACGGGTTCCGCCGCAGGGGGGGCGGCACAGAACGCCAACACCCAACTTGAAAAATGCGCCAGCCCGCTCGGCACGGCAGCACTCGTGGAAGATCAGTCGGCCGACTGGTACCGCATCTTCACCACCGAATACAAGCTGGGCTCCACCGCCCCGGTATTGCGATTGCTGATGCAACAGAGCAACTGCTTTGTCGTGGTCGAACGCGGCCGCGCTTTCCAGGCGATGGAGCGCGAACGCCAGATCGCCGGTGCTGGCCAGGCCCGTGCCGGCAGCAACTTCGGCGGCGGACAGATGGTCGCGGCCGACTACAGCATCAATCCTGAAGTGCTGGTTTCCGGTCGCAACACCTCCGGCGGCGGCGGCGCCCTGGCTGGTTTGGGTGGCACGCTCGGTTTGATCGGCGCAGTCGCTGGCAGCATCCGCACCAACGAAGCAGCCACCATGCTGACCCTGGTTGACAATCGTTCCGGCGTGCAGATCGCCGCCTCCCAGGGTGCCTCGAAAAATACCGACTTCAACGTCGGCGGCCTGTTGATCGGCGGCGGCGGTGCCGCCGGCCTCGGTGGCTATACCAACACCCCACAAGGCAAGGTCGTGGTTGCTGCCTTCACCGATGCGTATAACGAGATGATTCGTGCGTTGCGCAACTACAAGGCGCAGCAGGTACAGGGCCAGGGGCTGGGCACCGGCGGCAAGTTGCAGGTGGATGGCGCCCCCGTTCCCGAGCCTAAGCCTGCAGCAAAGGCCAAGCCCAAGACCAAGGCTGCGCCGTTGACCAGTACCACCACCAAGTAACAGGATTCAATGCCGTCCCGCCAGCGCCGAGTTTTAGTTTCGGTGCTGGCGGTTACTGATCAGCGCGTCAGGCTCAGGTAGAGCATCGGCAGCTGTTCGGGCAGGCGCTCGATACGGTCGAGTACGCGCCAGCGGTTGCCGAATATTTCGCGCACATACTCGTCGGCCTTGGGGTCGAGCGAGAGGCAGAAGGTGGTGATGCCCTGTGTATCCAGTTCGTTCGACGGCCTTCTTCGCGTCGGCGCGCAGGTGCTCGGGATCGGTCACGTCGATGTCGGCGGGTTCGCCATCGGTGAGCAGCAGCAGGATTTTCTTGTCGGACTGGCGCGCCGCAAGGTAGTGGCCGGCATGGCGCAATGCCGCGCCCATGCGCGTCGAATAACCCGCTTCCATCGCTGCGAGCCGTGCCTTCACCGTGTCGTCCCAGCGCTCACTGAAACCCTTGATGTGCTGATAGCGCACTTCGTGGCGGGTATTCGAATGAAAACCGGCGATGGCGAGTGGATCACCCAGGCAGTCGATAGCCCAGGCCAGCAGCGAGACGGCTTCCTGGCTCAGCTGCAAAATCGTCTGCTGGCTACCCGCCGCTTTTTCGTTGAGCGACGCCGACAGATCGACCAGCAGGAGCACCGTAATGTCCCGCCCGTCGGTGCGATGACTCATGTTGATGCGCGGGTCGGGCTGCGCACCGCCCTTGAAATCGATCAGCGAGCGGATCGCAACATCGAGATCGAGCTCGCTGCCCTCTTCCTGGTAGCGGATGCGCACCTTGTCCTGCGGCTTGAGCAGGTCGAGCAGGCGCTTGAGCTGCTTGGCAAGCGCCGCATGCTTCAGCAGCAGCTTGTCGATGTCGGCGGGATTGCCGCTGCGATGCAGGGATTCGTAGACGCTTGCCCAATCGGGGCGATAGGTCTGAGTGCTGTTGTCCCATTCGGGGTAGTGCCGGGGTGGCAGGGACAGGATTTCGGCGGGCTTCTTGTTCTGCTTGCTGGGGTCGTCGAAAAACTCTTCGTCGTCGCTGTCCTCGATGAATACCCACAGGTGGCGGTTGTCGTCACGGTATTCGATCACCGTATTATCGAAATGGACCTTCGCCAACTGGTCGCTCTGGCGCCGGGTACGGGTAACGTAGGCAAGCGCCAGATCAGCCATCTCGCGGGTGGTTGAGGTTCCCTGAGCGAGCGTTGCATGGAAGCGTGCAGTGAATTCGATCAGGTCCGGGTTCGTATAGGGGTGCTGCGGATCAAGCAGCGCGCGCGACAGCATGGCCAGGCGATGGCGCAGGCAGGAGGTGGTTTCGGGGTCGCACTCGCCCTCGTCGGGGAAGGGGTGCAGCGCCAGGAAGATGCGCCGCAAGCCGGGATATTCGTTGATCAGCAGGGTCTCGACGCGGCAGTCTTCGAAGAAATCCACTGCCATGCGCTGAAACGGGCTGTAGTTATCGGCGATGATTGGCGTACTCCAGCGCCGATGGCCAACCATGTGGGCGAGTACCGCGCGGTAACGGTCAAGGCCTGAAATGCCGTTGCTATCGTCGAAGACATCCGGCACGCGCATGCCGAGCTTGTCATAGTAGGGAATCGGCTTGCGCAGATCATCGAAAGCCGTCGAGTACGGCACCAACTGATCACTGTCCTGCCACAGCGCGCGCAGGTTGAGGTCGAGCTTGCGCTCGACATCGGCGAACAGGGTACCGTGGCGCTCGCGCTGCAATACCGCATGGCTGTCGGCCAGTTTCAGGCTGAAATATTCAGCCTGCCGCTCGGGGTGGTGGTTGTAGTTGCGGATGCCATATTCGACCCAGTTACGCAGGCCCGACATGGCAAGCAGATTCACCAACCGCGGCGCCAGTTCGAAAAACTCGGGCAGGCCAGGGCTGGGAAAAGTCGTATGGTGGCCATGGATCGAACCGGAAGTGCGCTTCATCAGTTCGTGTGCAATGTCGAGATAGTTCTCTATCTGTTCCGCCGACTGCAGACGCCGCGCTACGGCGCCTAACGACTGCAGGAAGGGCGCGATGGCACTGCCATTGGGCGACTTCTGCATCGCCATGACAAAATCCATGACCCGCGGTAACACATCATTGCCGACAGCATGGGCGACAGCCGGCCACTCTTCGAGAAAGGCGAGAATCGGTTCGACACCGCGACCGAGTTTACCGAGTCGGCTGGCGGCATCGAGATAGGCATCGAGGTCCGGACGGTCGATGACCAGCAGGGCCTCGGCCATCATTTCCTCGAAGACTTCGGCGACCTGCGGGAAGGCGCTGTCAAGCCGCGCCCAGTACTGCCGCATCAGCGGGTGCTGGTATTCGCTGTGTGCCGTATCCGGCGCTGTCACGACAGGCTGCTCAGACGAAGGTGGTGTCGATGGCGTGATCGAGCGTCGCGCGAATATCCACGTCGTCGGTGATCGGCCGCACCAGCGCCATGCGGCAGGCGTCGCCGGCATCGACGCCGCGCTTGATCAGCATCGCCGCATAGACCAGCAGACGCGTCGAGATGCCCTCGTCGAGGCCGTGCCCCTTGAGGTTACGGCCAACCTGGCCGATCTTCACCAGCTTGGCGACCGTTCCCTCGGCCAAACCGGTTTCCTTGACGATGATGCCGATTTCCAGCTCGGCGGGCGGGTAGTCGAAATCGAAGGCAGTAAAACGCTGCTTGGTCGATTGTTTGAGATCCTTCATCAGCGACTGGTAGCCGGGGTTGTAGGAGATCACCAACTGGAAGTCAGGATGCGCCTCGATCTGTTCGCCCTTCTTGTCGAGCGGCAGGGTGCGACGATGATCGGTGAGCGGATGGATCACCACGGTGGTGTCCTGGCGCGCCTCGACGATCTCGTCGAGGTAACAGATCGCGCCGATGCGTGCGGCAGTCGTCAATGGCCCATCAAGCCAGCGCGTGCCGTCTGCGTCGAGCAGGTAGCGGCCGACGAGGTCGCTCGCCGTCATGTCTTCGTTGCAGGCGACAGTGATCAGTGGCTTTTGCAGTTTCCAAGCCATGTACTCGACGAAACGTGACTTGCCGCAGCCTGTCGGGCCTTTCACCATCACCGGCAGCTTGGCCTGATAGGCGGCCTCGTAGAGCGCAACCTCCTTGCCCTGGGCCTGATAGAAGGGTTCCGTCTTGACGAGGTATTGATCCTTGTTCGACATGGCGCTATCCAATCATTAAGTCGATCAATTAAATCTGGTTTGAGCGGCAAAAAAGCCCCGCCGAAGCGGGGCTTTTATCAGGGTCCGACTTACTTGTGGACGCCGAGTTTCTCACGCCAGCCGGGGAATATCTTGTCGGCATCGCCCGGGAAGGACTCGAAGGCCCGGGCAAATTCCTTGTGCTCTTTCGCAAACTCGATCGGGTCGGCACCGGCCTTCCAGCACTCGTAGGACTGACGCAGGGAAATCGCGCCAGCCGCCGGGCTGTCGATGTGGCCGTAGGAGCCGCCACCGGAGGTGTTGATCACGTTGCCGTGACCGAGGTTCTCGAAGAAGCCGGGGAGGCGCAATGCGTTCATGCCACCGGAGATGATCGGGGTGGTCGGCTTCATGCCGTGCCATTCCTGATGGTAGTAAGGGCCATCAGCGGAGTCGCGCTCGATCATGTAGGCGATGTTCTTGTCATCCTGCGCACCTTCCATCTTGCCGTAGCCCATGGTGCCGACGTGGATGCCGGAAGCACCCTGCAGACGCGACATCTTGGCCAGCACGAAGGCGGTGTAGCCGCGCAAGGCAGAAGGCGAGGTGACGGCGCCGTGGCCGGCACGGTGGTAGTGCAGGTACTGGTCGGGATACTGGCGACGCGCGGTCGTCACCATGCCGGGGCCGCCGACGTAGCCGTCCACCAGGAAGGCCACCTTGTTGGCATCCGGTCCAAAGGTTTCCAGGATGTAATCGGCGCGGGCGCACATTTCGTAATGGTCGTCGGCGGTGATGTTGGCAGAGAACAGTTTGGCCTGGCCGGTTTCGTCCATGGCGCGCTTCATGGCGTCATAGACCAGCGGGATGACCTTCTTGGTCGGGCAGAACACCTGGTTGCCCTGGGGTTCGTCGTTCTTGATGAAGTCGCCGCCGAGCCAGAACTGGTAAGCGGCCTTGGCGAAGGGCTCGGGGCGCAGGCCCAGCTTGGGCTTGATGATGGTGCCGGCAATGTAGCCGCCGTTGACACGTGGGCGATCCAGGATTTCCCACAGATCGGTAATGTCCTTCGAGGGGCCATCAAACAGGCGCATGAACTGGCGCGGGACATAGAAGTCGTGCATCTTCAGGCACTTGACGTCACCCTGGCCCTGGTTGTTGCCGATCGCCAGCGTCAGGAAGGAGACCAGCATGGCACGGCCATCGGTGATGTTGCGGTCGAACAGATCGATCGGGTAGGCGACCTTCATCACGCCCTTGGCTTCGTCGATGAAATACACCAGCGCATCCACGCCCTTGGTGAAGTCGTCGGTGGTGCAGACCTCGACGTTGGTGCCGGTGGAAGACTCGGCCGCGATGTGCGATGCGGTTGCCAGATAGCCATAACCAGTGGCGGGCTGCATGTGGTAGGCGACCAGCACGTGCTTGTCACCCTTGATCAGGTCCTCTTCCTTGAGGCTCAAGTCAGAGTAGCGGTTCGATTGATCCATTGTCCCTTCTCCTTTTATGTAGTGTGGTGTATGTCGTTTTTTGCTGCGATGGGTGGCATCTTAGAGAGGCTCATCCATAAATAACAGTCACGATTAGTTATGTCGTCCATAAGGTCTTATCGACGTTTTCACCAAAAATCGTCCGAAGTTCGGTGAGTCCGACTTTCTCCAGATCGGGCAATACGGCAAGCGCGCCGGCAAAGTCCTGGCCGTGCGTATATTCGTTTTCGGTGACCAGCGTCGGGATGCCGGCAGCCAGGCTCGACTTGATGCCGTTGGCCGAATCCTCCAGGGCGAGGCAGTCCGTTGCGGGCAACTTCAGTCGCTCCAGCACCCACAGGAAAATGTCGGGCGCCGGCTTCTTGGCAGGCACGACGTCGCCAGCGCCAATCACCTCGAACCAGTCCAGCGCATCCGGCGCGAGACTGGCACGCAACAAAACTTCGACATTCTCCGGTGTGGTTGTGGTGGCGATGGCGAGGCGCAGGCCGGCGGCGCGCGCTTCGGCAATCAGGCTGGCGACTCCGGGCCGCAACGGCAGTGCGCCTGCCTCCACCAGTTTCACGTAATGCGCGGTCTTGGCTGCATGCAGTGATTTCACCAGCGCATCGAAATCGGGGCGCTTGGCAAACTCGGGCGCATGGCGCTGGACAAAAAAGCGGATGCGCTCCTTGCCGCCCGTAACGGAAAGCAATTCGCCGTAAAGTGCTTCGTCCCAGTGCCAGTCGATACCGGCGTCGGCGAAGGCGCGGTTGAATGCAATGCGGTGGCCGTCCCGCTCGGTATCGGCAAGCGTGCCATCGACGTCGAAAATCAAGGCTTGTAATGAGTTCATGGGCGGCAAAGATAGCGACACTAATCCATAAGCAACAGTCACATTTTCTTATTGCGATGATAAGATTCATTTCACAATGAAACTCGGCGCCGGCAAGACGGCGTCAGACAAATCATGCGACTAAAACGACGGTGGCCAGCGGGAGCGTCGAAATGAGACATGTCACCTTGCGCCAGCTCAAGGTCTTCGAGGCCGTGGCGCGTCATCTGTCATTTTCGCGCGCAGCAGAAGAGCTGCATCTCACGCAGCCTGCGGTCTCGATGCAGGTCAAGCAACTCGAAGAGCAAGCCGGTTTGCCGCTTACCGAAATGCTCGGCAAGAAGGTGTATCTCACCGAAGCCGGGGAAGAGGTCGCGCGCCATGCGCGGCGCGTCGCCCAGCAGTTGCGCGAAGCCGGCGAAGCGCTCGACGCCATCAAGGGTGTGCGCGGTGGCCGCTTGTCGATCGGCGTGATCAGCACGGCGAAATACTTTGCGCCGCGCCTGCTCGCCGAATTCCGCCGCCGCAAACCCGGCATCGAGATCAATTTCAGCGTCAATAACCGTGAGACCGTCGTGCGCCAACTCGCCGACAACGAAATCGACCTGGCCATCATGGGTCAGCCGCCGCTCGAATTTACCACCGTGGCCGAAGCCTTCGCCGATCACCCACTGGTGATCGTTGCCACGCCCGATCATCCGCTCGCAAAACGCAAGCAGATTGCGCCGGCACTGCTCGCCGAGGAAACCTTCCTGATCCGCGAGCCGGGATCGGGCACGCGCGCGACGATGGAGCGCTACTTCGCCGACTCCGGCATCGCGCCGCGCCACCTGATGGCAATGGTCGGCAACGAGACAATCAAGCAGGCGGTGATGGCCGGACTGGGCATTGCCTTCATCTCCGCGCACACGGTCTCACTCGAATGCGAGGTCGGTCGTCTCGTCAAGTTGCCCGTAGCCGGCACGCCGGTCGTGCGGCGCTGGTTCGTGGTGCACCGTGCTGAAAAGGCACTGCTGCCGGTGGCCGATACCTTCCGCGAATTTCTGCTCGCCGAGGCACCCACGCTGATGGCGGACAAGCCGGCCGGGAAAAAGTAAAACTCGGCGCTGGCGAGACGGCGCCGGCTGGATGGATACGGATTGTTACTTCCGCACCGGCACTTTCCAGAGTGTCGTGGTCACGCCGAGTTTGCCGACGAAGCCTTTTGCGTAACTGCCATTCAGCCTGAGACGCGGCCCGCCTTCGGGCAGCGCGGACAGGACAATTTCGGTGAGCTGTGCATCGGTTAACTGGGTCGCGCCCTCGGCATGCCAGAGATGGACGTGGCCACAAGCGTCGCGATCAACCAGGAGCGCCTTGTCGTGCTGTGCAGAGAGCAGACGGATGACGATGCCTTCCGTCATTTCGTAGGCGCGGGCCGGGCCGAGCGGTGTCGGTGTTACCTCACCACCCTGCGGCGTAGCGGTTGCCATGACTTGAAGCACGTCGTCGTCGGCAAGCTGGCTCTGTCCTTCGGTATGCCAGACGACAAACCCCTCCTGGCCTTGCTGGATGAGCAGCACATTGTCTTCCGCACGCAGCGGCAAAGCGGCGCACACCAGCAGTAACGCGGTAACAACCGCCCGAGCAGCGGCTTTCATGCGGACTTCCACTTGATCGAACAGCCGATGCCCGGAATCTGCTCGCGCGGTCCCTGCCCGGTCTGCGCGACCAGTTTCATCGCCTCGAAAAGATCGCGCCGCACACCCGCCGGCGCGGCTTCCTTGCGTGACTCGTCCAGCCGGCCACGGTATTGCAATCCGAGCTTGTCGTCGAAACCAAAGAAGTCAGGTGTGCAGACGGCCCCATAGGCCTTGGCAATTTCCTGCGATTCGTCCAGCACATAGGGAAAGGGGAAGTCGTGCTCGCGCGCCAGCTTCACCATGTTGTCCCACGAATCTTCCGGATACTCGCCCGGATCGTTGCTCATGATCGCAATACTGCCGACGCCCAGCGCGGCCAGTTCGCGTGTGTCACGCACGATCCGGTCGAGCACCGCCTTGACGTAGGGACAGTGATTGCAGATGAACATCACGAGCAGTCCGTTGGGGCCCCGCGCAGAGGCAAGCTGGTAACGCTTGCCATCGACGCCGGGCAGGTCGAAGTCGACGGCCGACCAGCCGAAATTGCAGACCGGGGTTGGGGTACTGACCATGTCATGACTCCTGAAGGGCCGCCCCGAAGGAGGCAGCGCCCCCTGTGGGGGCAGCGAACGAAGTGAGTGGGGGGGCCATTCTTACCTCCTATTTACTTGTCTTTGCCGGTTCCAGCGACATGCGCAGCGGGATTTCTCCATTTGCGCTATCGCCCTTCTCCGGTGGCAGTAACTGTACACGCTCTGCTGCAACACCGGCAGTCTTGAGAATCTCAATCACGTTCTCGCCACGCGACTGCGCCAACGCTTGCAGCCGCGTGTCGGCAATAACCTCCTTCGCGCGCAGGCGCTCGAACAGCACGGCGTAGAAGTCGGCGCCCTTGAGTTGCTCGACCTCGCTCTCGCTCAACGACTTCTTCTCGCGCAGCAGGCCGGAGATACGCGACATCACCTTGCCGGTCGCGCTCTCTTCCATCTGGCCGGGGTTGGCGCCACGGAAACCCTCCTTCATTGCGGCCAGTTCACCGGCCCCGACACGCTCCTTATACAGCGCTTCGAGCGCCTCACGGATCTTCGGCTGCTGCGTAGACACGGGACCGGGGTCGCCCTTTTCCGACACGCGCTGGCCGGACTGTGTCAGCACCGTGCGGCGCAACTGGGCATCCTGCATGGCGACGCGATCAGCATCAGTGTGGACGCTGCCAACCGAGAGTGCCAGCCCGGGGCGCTTGCCCAGCGCCTCGGCCAGCCGCACGACCTTCTCGCGCTCGGGCGGGGTCAATTGCGGCGCACCGGCCTCGAAGGTAATGCTATCGAGCTTCTCGCTGCCGCCGCCAAACAAGGCGCCCAGCGCACGGAAGGGCGCGGTGACGATCTTGGTCAGGACGTTGGTGATCGCCTTCCAGACAATCGAGCCATAGCTGAACGTCGGATCGTCGAGGCTGCCGGCGACCGGCAGGCCGAGATCGATGCGGCCATCGCCATCCTGCAGGATGGCGATCGCCAGATCGAGCGGCAGATCCTTTGCCGTCGGGCTTTCGACGCGCTCACCGAGCGTCAGCTTGTCCATGATGACCTGGTTCTCGCCCTGCAGCTGGCGCTGCTTGATCTTGTATTGCAGGTCGAGCGAAAGCTTGCCGGAATCGATCTTGCGCCCGGCAAAGGTGGCTGTGTAGGGCGTCAGCCGCGTCATCTCGACATTGCGGAACTGCACGCGCATATCGAGCGAATCCGTCGGGTTGGTCAGGTCGACATGGCCGACGGCGCGCGCCAGGCCGTATTCGTCCACCGCGCCGTCAAGCTCGATCTGGCCCACCGCACCGGGCCGGTTCGACAGGCCGGCAATACTGCCGTGCAGATCGTGGATGCGCGTGCCGAAGGGCAGGATCAGGGACTGATCGGCAAAGTCCATTTCACCCTTGCTGAAGCGCAGGCGGTCGATGTTCACAATAAAAGTCGGCGCTGACGGGACGGCCTTCTCCGGCGCGGGCGCCTTTTCTGCAGGCACAGGCGCGGGTTTCTCTGCGCCGGACGCCTTCATCACCTGCTTGAAGTTGATGTTCTTGTCCTTGTCGATGAGCAACCGGGTATCGAGACCGTTCAGGCGCAGTTCGCCGAGATTGAGTTCTTTCTGCGTCAGGGTCAGGTCGCGACTGCCAAAGGTCTTCCAGGCCAGCAGTGGCTGGTCGGCGCCGGGTTCCATCAGGCGCAGGTCGCGCACGGCAAACTCGCCCTTCACGTTCGGGCCCTTGTCGTTGTAGATCGCCCGCCCCTGGGTGGATAGCTTGCCATCGGCCAGCGTCAGCGTCGTCTTCGCCGTGAGGAAAGGCTGTGCCAGCTTCAGGGCGAAATCGGTCAGCTTGAAATTGACATCGGCCGAGGCGGTAGACGGAACAAGCTTGCCTTCGCTCTCGAAATGTCCGCCCGTGCGGGCGTCGAAGGACAGCCGCACCGGCAGGGGCGCGGCCAGGTCATTGCTGACACTGTCGACCTGTACCGCGATGTTGTCGAGCGCGAGTTCGAGCGCCGGGTTCACGCTGGCTTCCTGCAGGACTACGCCGAGATTGGCGATCTCGATCTTGTCCACCCTGTAGCGCCAGGGAGCTGCTGCCTCCTGCGCGGGCTGCGCCGGATTTTCGGTCGCGGGCTTGCCGGCGGAAAGCGACTTGAGCGCCTCTTGCAGGTCGATGCTGCCATCGGTCTTGCGCAGCGCCTGAATGCGGCCATCCGTCAGCTTGAGGCTGCCAACGGTGGCCTGGTGATCGGCTAGTGCAACGCGAATATCATCGACCGTCAGGGCGGCGAATTGTGGCGGATTATCGATGTTCGGCAGCGACAACTTGCCGCCATTGACGGCAATCGAGCCGATGGCAAGCGCCTGGCTGGCCAGTTGGAAGCGACCGTTTTTCAGTTCGATGTTTTCTACAGTGGCAACCGGTCCGGCGGCATCCTTCAGCGTCACGCGCAATCCAGTCAGCTGCGCCTCGATCTGATCGATCGTCGCATCAAGTTTGTCGCCGTCATTTCCGACCTGATAGCGGGCCGTCAGCCCTGCCACGCCCTCGGGCGGCACGGACAGCACGTTTTTCAGATACGGGGCGAGCTGCGCCAATTGCTGGCCGGCAAGGCTGAAAGTGCCGGTTACCCCGATCGGGTTGAGATCGATTTGACCGACTAGATCGATCTGCGCCCCCATCGCGGTCCGGGCGGCAATCTTGAATTTCCCTTCGTCGTCCGGCAGGGTGGATAAATCGGTCAGCTCCAGGTCCAGCGGCTCGACGCGCGCGGCAAAGCCCGGGCTGGTGCGGCGATCGGCAAAGTCGATCTTGCCGTTGGCCAGGATAAAACTGCGGATGTCGAGGCGCGGCAGCGCTTTCTTCTCATCCGGCTTCTCCTCCTTGCTTTTCAGAGCTTCGAGGAAGGGAGTCCAGTTGAGCGCGCCATTGGGCAACTCCACGGCAGTCGCTTCCGGGCCGTCGAGCCGGATGGCATCGAAAACGAAGGCACGCTGCGTGAGGCTCGCGGCGGAAATATCGACGAGCAGGCTGTCGAAGGCCAGCAGCGGCTTGCCATCGGGCTCGGTCAGTCGCAGCTTGCCGAGGCGCAGGGCGAGCTGGAATGGGTTGAATTCGGGCCGGTCCATGACAAGCTTGTGGCCGGTTTTTTCGGCGACGAATTTCTCGGCCTGCGACTGGATAATGCGCGGCAACGCCTGCCAGAGGAACAACAATCCGGCCAAAATCAGGCCGACGAGGACAAACGCAATCTTCTTGAATGACGTCCGAGAGAGTTTCATGGCGCTAACCTGACCAGGCATTGTGGAATAATCGCAAAATGATACCGCGCTTCCATTGTCCGCTTCCGTTAGCCCCCGGCGCGCAGATCGAACTGCCCGAGCAGGCGGCGCACCATGCGCTGAAAGTCTTGCGCATGAAAGCCGGCGACACGGTCATCCTGTTCGATGGCCGGGGTGGCGAATGGCGCGCCGAAATACTCGGCGCTGGCAAGACGGCGCCCATGGTGCGCGTGGCCCTGCGGGAGTTCGCCGACCGGGAAAGCGAATCGCCGCTCGACATCACGCTGGTGCAAGGGCTGCCGTCCAGCGACAAGATGGACTGGGTGGTCGAAAAGTGCGTCGAGCTGGGCGTCACCGCCATCCAGCCCATCGCGGCGAAGCGCAGCGTGATCCGGCTGTCGACCGAACGCATGGCGCGGCGCGTGACACACTGGAACGCCATCGCCGCCGCCGCTTGCGAACAATGCGGGCGCAACCGTGTGCCGCTGGTGGCGCCGGTGCTTGATTTGCCTCAATATCTCGGGGTTGCAAAGGCGCAGAATGCCCGACGCCTGCTGCTGGCGCCGGAAGGGGACCGCATGCTGCAGGCGCTGGACAAACCGGATGTTCCGGTCATCATCATGGTCGGACCGGAAGGCGGTTGGGAAGAAGGGGAAAGGCTGGCGGCGCAGGTAGCGGGATATCAGGCCTTGCGTCTCGGGCCGCGCGTGCTGCGCACGGAAACCGCTGGGGCTGCAGCACTGGCCGCCATTCAGGCGGTATGGGGTGATTTTTAGGGGAGAGAAATACATGTTTGAATCCGCCGAGCTCGGGCACAAGATCGACAAGGAAGTCTACAAGAAGGCTGTTCCCGCCATGCGTGCCGACCTGCTCGATGCGCAGTACGACCTGAGGGAGCAAGGCAAGATTCCCGTGATCGTGCTGGTCAGCGGCCAGGACGGCGCGGGCAAGGGCGAGACGATCAACATTCTCTACGAGTGGATGGACCCGCGCTTCATCTCGACGCTGGCCTTTTCCGCGCCCACCGACGAGGAGCGCGAGCGGCCTTACATGTGGCGCTACTGGCGTGCCCTGCCGCCCAAGGGCCGCGTCGGCATCTTCGCCGGTTCGTGGTATTCGAGCCCGATCCACGACAGCATCGACGGCACCATGACGCAGGCAGCGATGGACCAGCGCGTCGACCAGATCAACCGCTTCGAGCAGATGCTGGTAAATGAAGGCGCGCTGATTCTCAAGTTCTGGTTCCACCTGACCAAGGAAGGCCAGAAGCGCCGTCTCAAGGCGCTGGAGAAGAACCCGCACACCGCCTGGCGCGTCACCAAGTGGAACTGGGATCGCCTCAAGACCTACGACGAATTGCAGGAAGTCGCCGGCCACGTGCTGCGCACGACCAACACGCCGTGGGCACCATGGACCATCATCGAGGGCGAAGACGACCGTTATCGGTCACTGACCGCCGGCAAGATCATCCTCGACTCGATCCGGGATCGCCTTGCCAATGCTGCCAAACAGTCCACGCCGGTCGCACCGCCATTGCTACCGAACATCGACGGTCGCGACATCATTTCCGAGCTCGATCTGACCCACAAACTGTCTAAGAACCAATACGAAAGTCAGCTCGCCAAGTGGCAGGGGCGCTTGTCCGAACTGGTCCGCGACCCGCGCTTCAAGCAGCGTTCGGTCATCTGCGTGTTCGAGGGCTCGGATGCAGCCGGCAAGGGCGGCGCCATCCGGCGCGTCACCGCCGCGATGGATGCACGCGGCTACCAGATCGTGCCGATCGCTGCGCCGACCGAGGAAGAACGTGCCCAGCCCTACATGTGGCGCTTCTGGCGGCACATGCCGCGCGTCGGCCGCGTCGCCATTTTCGACCGTTCGTGGTACGGCCGCGTACTTGTCGAACGCGTCGAAGGCTTTTGCGCCGAGGCCGACTGGCTGCGCGCCTATACCGAGATCAACGATTTCGAGCATGAGCTTTCTCAAGCGGGCGCGGTGGTGATCAAGTTCTGGCTGCAGGTCAGCAAGGAGGAGCAACTGCGCCGTTTCAAGGAGCGTGAAAAGATTGAGTTCAAGCGCTTCAAGCTGACCGATGAGGACTGGCGTAACCGCGAGAAGTGGAATGAATACCACAATGCCGTCTGTGACATGGTCGACCGCACCAGCACGGGCCTGGCCCCGTGGACACTGGTCGAGGCAAATGACAAGGGCTATGCCCGCGTCAAGGTGATCCGGACCATTTGCGAAAGACTGCAAGCCGCGCTCGACGCGACCACGCCGACCGGCATGCCGGCCAAGGCAGGCAGCAAGGGAAAGAAAGGAAATGGCAAAAAAGGCTGAACGATGACGGAACCTGAAAACACTTCGCTGGCCGATGCGCGCCTGGTCGCCTGGGTGCGCCAGGCGGCGCCCTATATCCACGCCTTCCGCGGGCGTGCCTTTGTCATTGCCTTCGGTGGTGAAGTCTTGCAGACCGGCGTCGCCCAGGCGCTGATCCACGACATCGCCCTGCTGGACAGCATGGGCATTCAACTCGTGCTCGTGCATGGCGCACGGCCGCAGATCGACACCGAAATGCGCGAGCGCGGCCAGGAGCCGCGCTTCCACGACGGCCTGCGCGTCACCGATGCCGCTGCCCTGGAGTGCGTCAAACGCGCGATGGGCGTGACGCGCATCAACATTGAGGCCCTGCTGTCGCAGGGTCTGCCAAACACGCCACTGGCAGGCGCCTTCCTGCGCGTTACCGGTGGCAACTTCATTTCCGCGAAACCAGTCGGCGTCGTCGATGGCGTCGACTTCCAGTTTACCGGCGCGGTGCGCAAGATTGAGGCCGAGGAAATCCGCGCCGACCTAGCACAGGAAAATGTCGTGCTGATCACGCCGATCGCCGCCTCGCCTTCCGGCGAAATTTTCAATCTCGCCTGGGAGGAAGTGGCGGAAGCGGTAGCGACGGCCATCAAGGCCGACAAACTGATCTTCCTCTGCGACTCGGGTGGACTGATCGACAAGAAAGGCAACCACATCGACGCCTTGACCGTCGAGGAAGCCGCGCAGCTGATCGCAAAAAAAGTGAAGCAGAGTCCGGAGGTCGCGCGCGTCTTGCCGGATGCTATGCAGGCTTGCCGCAACGGCGTCGGTCGCGTGCATTTCCTCGATCGCGCACAGGATGGCGCGATGCTGATGGAGTTGTTCACCCGGGATGGTGTCGGCACGGTGATGACGCGCGCGCCACTGGCGCGCCTGCGCGAGGCGACAGCCGAGGACGTAGGCGCCGTGCTCAACCTGATCGCCCCTCTGGAAGCCGACGGCACGCTGGTCAAGCGCGGGCGCGAACGCATCGAAATGGAGATTGGCCGCTTCTCGCTGCTCGATCACGATGGCCTGATCGTCGGCTGTGCCGCGTTCTACCCGCTCAGCAAGAAACGTGGCGAACCCATGTCCGCCGAGCTGGCTTGCCTGGCGGTCATGCCCGAATATCGGCGGGCGGGCTATGGCGACCAGCTGCGCAGCCACATCGAGGCACGTGCCAAGAAGATGGGCATCAAGCGTCTTTTTGTATTGACCACGCGTACCGCGCACTGGTTCGTCGAACGCGGCTATTCCGAGATCGAGCTCGATGCGCTGCCGCAGGCGCGCCGCGAGCTGTACAACTACCAGCGGCGTTCCAAGGTGCTGGTCAAGAGTCTGTAGAATTCCGCCTTTGGAAAATTACAAAAGGAAGGGTTTCGCCATGGCAAGAACAGTCAATTGCATCAAGCTCGGTCGCGCGGCCGATGGTCTCGACTTTCCCCCGATGCCCGGCGAAGTGGGCAAGCGCATCTTCGAGAATGTCTCGAAGGAAGCCTGGCAGCAGTGGATTCGCCTGCAGACCATGATGATCAACGAGAACCGCCTCAACCTCGCCGACGCCGCGCACCGCAAATATCTTGCCGAACAGGTGGAGAAGCACTTCTTCGGTGAGGGCGCCGACCGCGTCAGCGGCTTCGTGCCACCGCGCAGCTAACCCACGGCAGTCGCATCAACGCGCGATCTGTCGTACGCCCTCGGGCGTGGCCAGCAACAGCAGGTCAGCGCCGCGCCGGGCGAACAATCCATTGGTGACGACGCCAACGATGCCGTTGAGCGTCGATTCAAGTCCGGCCGGATCGGCGACCTGCCAGCCATGCACGTCAAGGATGAGATTACCGTTGTCGGTAACAAAACCTTCGCGCAACTTCGGCTGGCCGCCCAGCTTGACGATTTCGCGCGCGACGTAGGCGCGTGCCATCGGGATCACCTCAACCGGCAGCGGAAACTTGCCAAGTACCGCGACCAGTTTGCTCGCGTCGCAGACGCAGATAAACTTGTCGGCCACCGCCGAGACAATTTTTTCCCGCGTGAGCGCACCACCGCCGCCCTTGACCATTTCCAGCTTGGCTGTGATCTCGTCGGCACCGTCGACATAGACCGGCATGCTGCTCACGTCGTTGAGGTCGAGCACCTTGATGCCGTGGCCTTCGAGGCGCTTTTTGGTTGCCTCGGAACTGGCGACGGTCGCACCGATGTGATCCTTGATCTTCGCCAGTTCGTCGATGAAACAATTGGCCGTCGAGCCGGTGCCGACGCCGACGATGCTGCCGGCCGGCATGCTCGCTGCCACGTAGTCGGCCGCCGCCTTGGCCACCGCCTGCTTGAGTTGATCCTGGGTCATGTTGCCTCCTTGAAATTGGCGTTTACACTCATTTTTTTCTCAGCGGCGGCAGGTCGGTACAACTGCCATGCGCCACTTCCGCCGCCATACCAATGCTTTCCCCCAAGGTTGGATGCGGATGGATGGTCTTGCCGATATCTACCGCATCGGCGCCCATCTCGATGGCCAGCGCAATCTCGCCGATCATGTCGCCGGCTGACGGGCCGACAATCGTGCCGCCGACGATGCGATGCGTCTCGGCGTCGAACACCAGCTTGGTGAAGCCGTAGTCCGCGCCGTTGGCGATGGCGCGGCCGGAGGCGGCCCACGGGAACTTCGCGACTTCGACCTTGCGGCCGGTCTTTTTCGCTTCGTCTTCGCCGAGGCCGACCCACGCCACTTCGGGATGCGTGTAGGCGACGCCGGGAATCACGGTCGCATCGAAGTAGGCTTTCTGCCCCGCTGCCACTTCGGCAGCAACATGCGCCTCATGTACGGCCTTGTGCGCGAGCATCGGTTGGCCAACGATGTCACCGATCGCGTAGATGTGCGGCACATTGGTGCGCATCTGGTTGTTGACCGGAATGAAACCGCGCTCGTTGATGGTCACACCGGCCTGCTCGGCACCGATCTTTTTACCGTTCGGGCTGCGGCCGGCGGCTTGCAGAATCAGGTCATAGCACTGCGGTTCGGCGGGGGCTTTTTCTCCCTCGAACGTCACCCACAACCCATCGTCCTTCGCCTCGACTCCGGTGGTCTTGGTCTTGAGCATGATCTTGTCGAAGCGCGGGGCGTTCTGCTTTTCCCAGACCTTGACGGCATCGCGATCCGGCCCCTGCATCAGGCCGTCGAGCATCTCGACGACATCGACCCTGGCGCCGAGCGTCGAATATACCGTTGCCATTTCCAGACCGATGATGCCGCCACCGATGACCAGCATTTTCTGCGGCACTTTGCCATCGACTGCGCGCAGTTCAAGCGCGCCGGTCGAGTTGACGATACGTGGGTCACGCGGCAGGAATGGCAGATGTACAGCCGCCGAGCCGGCGGCGATGATGCACTTCTGGAAGCGGATGACCTGCTTCTCGCCGGTTTTCTCCTGTGCCGTGCCGGTGGTCAGCTCGACTTCGAGATGGTGGGCGTCAAGAAAATGGCCGTAGCCGCGCACAACCTCGACCTTTCTGGCCTTGGCCATGCCGGACAGCCCGCCGGTCAGCTTGCCGACGATCTTGGACTTGTGCGTGCGCAACTTGTCGATGTCCACCTGTGGCACGGCGAACGTCACGCCGGCAGCCGATACGTGCTGCGCCTCCTCGATCACCGCCGCGACATGCAGCAACGCCTTCGAAGGAATGCAGCCGACATTGAGGCAGACTCCGCCGAGCGTTGCATACCGCTCGACCAACAGCGTCTGCATGCCCAGGTCGGCGCTGCGGAAGGCGGCCGAGTAGCCGCCGGGGCCGGCGCCAAGCACCAGCATCTCGGTCTGCATATCGGCATTCATAGCATCACCCTGCGAAAGTCGCCGAGCAGTTGCGCGAGCGTGGCATTGAACCGCGTCGCCAGTGCGCCGTCGACGACGCGATGGTCGGCGGACAGCGAAAGCGGCACGGTCAGGCGCGGCACGAATTCCTTGCCATTCCATACCGGCTTCATGCTGGCCTTGCTAACGCCGAGGATCGCGACTTCCGGCGCATTGACAATCGGCGAGAACGCCGTGCCACCGATGCCGCCGACACTGGAGATGGTGAAAGTCGCCCCCTGCATGTCGGCCGGGCCAAGCTTGCCTTCACGCGCCTTCCTCGCCAGCTCTGAGGTTTCCTGCGCAATCTCGATGATGCCCTTCTTGTCCGCGTCCTTGAGCACGGGCACCATCAGACCGTTCGGCGTATCGGCGGCAAAGCCGATGTGCCAGTAGTTTTTGTAGACCTGACTCTCACCATCGAGCGACGAGTTGAGATCGGGATATTTCTTCAACGTGGCGACGACCGCCTTGATGATGAAGGCGAGCATCGTCACCTTGACGCCGCTCTTCTCGTTCTCCTTGTTGAGGCTGACACGCAAGGCTTCGAGCTCGGTGATGTCGGCGTCCTCGTGATAGGTGACGGCGGGAATCATCACCCAGTTGCGCGCGAGGTTCGGGCCGGAAATCTTCTTGATGCGCGACAGTGGCTTTATTTCAATGGGGCCGAACTTGGCGAAGTCGACCTGCGGCCAGGGCAGCAGATTCAAACCTCCACCCAAGCTCGGCGCCGCATTTGCCAAACCGGGGACGGCACCGCTGCTCATCACCCCCTTCACGAAGGCCTGCACGTCCTGCTGGGTGATGCGGCCCTTCGGCCCGCTGCCTTTCACCTGCACGACATCGACGCCCAATTCGCGCGCAAAGCGGCGCACCGAGGGGCTCGCGTGCGGCTTGATGCCGTCGAGCTCGGTGACAACCTCGGCGGGCGAGGGAATATGCACGGCCGGCGGCAGCATCGCAATTGTCGGCGTTGGCGGGACGGCACTGGCCGACTCGCCGCGTGAGGATTGGGCGGCAACAGGCGCGGGCGCGGCAGGCGTTTGTTCAAGCGCGACGGGCTGGGGTGCCGCAACAGGAGTCGGGGCTGGCAAGACGGCGGCAGGTTCGGCCGGCTGGGCTGGCGCCGCGGCGACGGCGTCGAGCAGCAGGATCAGGCTACCTTCGCCAACCTTGTCGCCGATCTTGACCTTGATTTCCTTGACCGTGCCGGCGCTGGGCGCAGGCACATCCATCGTTGCCTTGTCCGATTCGAGCGTAATCAGCGAATCCTCTGCCTTGACAGTATCGCCCGGCTTGACGTGAATCTCGATGATCGGCACATCATGGAAACCGCCGATGTCAGGTACCTTGATTTCCATGATTACACCTTCACCGGGTTGGGTTTGGCGGGATCGAGGCCGTACTTTGCAAGGGCCTCGGTAACCTTCTGCACCTCGATGGCACCATCGTCAGCCAGCGCCGACAGCGCAGCCAGCGTGATCCAGTAACGGTCAACCTCGAAGAAATGCCGCAGCTTTTCACGTGTGTCGGAACGACCGAAGCCGTCGGTGCCCAGCACAGTGTAGCGGCGCCCGCCCTCGGTGATGAACGGCCGGATCTGCTCGGCGAACAGGCGCATGTAGTCAGTCGCGGCAATCACCGGTCCGCGCGTGTCGGCGAGACTGGCCTTCGCGTGACACATGGGGCGCGGCTCGTTCGGATGCAGCAGGTGGTAGCGCGTGCAGTTGTGGCCGTCGCGCGCCAGTTCGGTGAAACTCGGGCAGGACCAGAGATCGGACTCGACACCCCAGTCGTCCTTCAGCAGGTCGGCGGCAGCGATGGCCTCGCGGAAAATCACGCCGGAACCCAGCAGTTGCACACGCGGGCCGTTGCTGTTCGACCCCTTGCGGAACTGGTACATGCCCTTGATGATGTCCTGTTCCACACCTGCGGGCAAGGCCGGGTGCTCGTAATTCTCGTTCATCACCGTGAGGTAGTAGAACACGTCCTCCTGTTCAGCCACCATGCGCCGCAGGCCATCCTGCACGATCACCGCCAACTCGTAGCCGAAGGTCGGGTCATAGGAAACGCAGTTGGGAATCGCCCCCGAGAGGATGTGCGAATGGCCGTCCTCGTGTTGCAGGCCTTCGCCATTGAGCGTCGTCCGGCCGGCGGTACCGCCGATGAGGAAACCGCGCGCACGCGAGTCGCCGGCCGCCCAGCACAAGTCCATGGTGCGTTGCAGACCGAACATTGAATAGAAGACATAGAAGGGAATCATCTGCACGCCGTGCGTCGAGTAGCTCGTCGCAGCGGCGATCCAGTCGGCCATCGCGCCGGCCTCGTTGATGCCTTCCTGGAGGATCTGGCCGTCCTTGGACTCCTTGTAGAACATCAGCTGGTCGGCATCCTGAGGCACGTAGTGCTGGCCTTCCTGGTTCCAGATGCCGATCTGGCGGAACAGGCCTTCCATGCCGAAGGTACGCGATTCGTCAGGCACAATCGGCACGACGCGCTTGCCGATCAGCTTGTCCTTGATCAGCACATTGAGGATGCGCACGAAGGTCATCGTCGTGGAGTATTCGCGCCCCTCGCCGCTGGCCTTGAGCATGGGATCGAAAGCGGACAGCGGTGGCACGGGCAACGGTTCGACAGCGCGACGACGCTGGGGCAGATAACCGCCAAGTGCCATGCGATGCTCGCGCATGTACTTGAGTTCAGGCGCGTCGTCAGCAAACTTCAGGTAGGGCAGCGTTTCTGCTTCCGCGTCAGTGATAGGCAGCCTGAAACGGTCGCGGAAAGCCTTGAGCGAGGTCGTGCCCATCTTCTTCTGCTGGTGGGTGATGTTTTGCGCCTCGCCCGACTCGCCCATTCCATAACCCTTGATGGTCTTGGCAAGAATCACGGTCGGCTGGCCCGTGTGATTCACCGCAGCCTGGTAGGCGGCATAGACCTTGTGCGGATCGTGGCCGCCGCGATTGAGCCGCCAGACATCATCGTCGGTCCAGTTGGCGACCATCGCCTTGAGTTCCGGCGTGTTGAAGAAATGCTCACGCACGTAGGCGCCGTCCTTCGACTTGAAGGTCTGATAATCGCCGTCAACGCATTCCATCATGCGTTTCTTCAGCAGTCCCTTCTTGTCCTGCGCCAGCAACGGATCCCAGTAGCTGCCCCAGATCACCTTGATGACGTTCCAGCCCGCACCGCGGAATTCGGCTTCCAGTTCCTGGATGATCTTGCCGTTGCCGCGTACCGGGCCGTCGAGGCGTTGCAGGTTGCAGTTGATGACGAAGATCAGATTGTCGAGCTTTTCGCGCCCGGCCATGCCGATGGCGCCCATCGATTCGGGCTCGTCCATCTCGCCATCGCCCATGAAGGCCCAGACCTTGCGGCCGGTAGTCTCGGCCTGCCCGCGGTCATGAATGTATTTCATGAAGCGCGCCTGGTAGATCGCCTGCAGTGGGCCAAGTCCCATCGACACGGTGGGGAACTGCCAGAAGTCCGGCATCAGCCACGGATGCGGATACGAAGATAGGCCTTTGCCATCGACATCCTGGCGGAAGCCATCAAGCTGCGCCTCGGTCAGGCGACCGAGCAGGAAGGCGCGCGCATACAGGCCCGGCGCCGAATGGCCCTGCACGAAGATCAGGTCGCCGCCATGCGTCTCCGACGGTGCATGCCAGAAATGGACGAGGCCGACGTCGTAGAGCGTGGCCGCCGAAGCGAAGCTGGCAATATGGCCGCCCAGATTGGAATTGCCCTTGTTGGCCCGCAGCACCATGGCCAGCGCGTTCCAGCGCACATAGGAGCGGATGCGATTTTCGATCGCGTAGTCGCCGGGCGCCAGGGGCTGGCGGTCAACCGGAATGGTATTGACGTATTCGGAGTTCGCCGAATAGGGAATGTTGATGCCGGCGCGCTGGCCCAGCGCAATCATGTTTTCGATGAGGAAGTGGGCGCGCTCGGGGCCGATCTGCTCGATGACCGCTTCCAGTGCGTCAAGCCACTCACGGGTTTCCTGGGGATCACTATCGGTCATTGGAACGACCGCGGTCGTCGCCAGGCTGCCGGAATTTTGTTCGGACATGGTCTCCTCCTTTTGGAGTTATTGGTCCCGACCCGCGGATGCGCGGGCCGGGTTTTTTCACAGATTAAACCTGCCGGGTAAACTGGCCAAATTGTGACGTTTCACATAGTAAAACAATAATCCGCATTGTGCAATTTCGTCAGCAATGAACGAGCGCCATCCTGCCAGCGCCGACTTTCGGGTGCCGGTGGCAACTTCGGGAAAGAGGTAGTTTTTTCTCGCACGCAGTCAGCCACAACCGGGCCTGTTCCTGCGTGCCGTCTTGCCAGCGCCGACTGTCGGTCGCGGCTATCGGTCCGGCTATTTGGTCAATTTCCGGATTTTTTCGTGCATGCGTTCCATGTTGATATTCAGCATGCGGAACAGGCCGCGCATGAAGTTATAAACCTGGCGCGGATGGGTTTCCAGCAGCAGCTCGAAATCATCGGGCCGAATGGTGTAGACCATCGCCGCCCCCTTGGCACGCAAGGTAACCAGTCGCGGCGTGCGCTCGACGAACGAACGGATCCCTGCGCAATCGCCGATCTTCATGGTATTGACGATCACCTCCTTGCCCTTGATCGCATTGCAGACCTCAACTTTTCCCTTGGTTACGATGAACAGGGTATTGTCCTGGTCGCCTTCTTTTACCAGCACTTCGCCATCTTCGAGTTGACGCACCTTCATTACGGTGGTCAGGGCCAGACAGTCTCCATCGCCGAGATATTTGCCAAGCTCAGAATTTCTGATGAGCCTGGGTGTGGGATCGCATTCAGTGGCAAATTCCATGGTATGTACGTTTCAAGTTATTCCCGACAGGAAAAAAAGTATATCCATACCGACCGCAACCGCCATTCGATGAACTTCGGGCCGGATAGGTAATATCTATCAGGCGAACAGGCGTCGCCACTGTTCCCCCAGCGCTGACTATTCAGATAGACGCACACCGGCCGAATCCGGATAATTAGGTTCCCGTGACCTGCGCCGAGACTATCTGTGCGGGTCATTTTTTCCGCCTTCCTTTTTTGCGAGAATAATATGGCTGCAGTGATGCCCGCCCCGAGCCAGTCCAGGCTCCTGCTTTCCGGCAACGAAGCCGTCGCCCGCGCTGTCTGGGAATCCGGCTGCAAGGTCGCCGCCGCCTATCCCGGCACACCCTCCACCGAGATGCTCGAAGTCATCTCGACCTACCCGGATATTTATTCCGAGTGGTCAGTCAATGAGAAGGTTTCGCTGGAAGTCGCCATCGGCGCCGCCTTTGCCGGCTCACGCTCGTTCTGCTGCATGAAACATGTCGGCATGAACGTCGCCTCGGATGCACTGATGACGCTGACGCTGACCGGCGTAATCGGTGGCCTGGTAATCGCCATCGCCGACGACGTCGGCCTGTCATCCTCGCAGAATGAGCAGGACTCGCGCTACTGGGGCCGCTTCGCCCATGTGCCGATCTTCGAGCCGGCCGACTCGCAAGAAGCCTACGAGATGACCAAGGACGCCTTCGACTTTTCCGAGAAATTCCAGGTGCCGGTGATCCTGCGCATGACGACGCGCATCAATCACGTCAAGGGCCTCGTCACCGTCGGCGAACGCCTGGCGCACACAGCCAGCGGTTTCAAGAAGGAACCGGCGCGCTGGGTGATGACGCCGACCGGCGCCAGCAAGCGTATCCCGCTGATGTTCGAGCGCGACAAAGCGCTGCGCGCCGAAGCCGAATCTTCACCGCTCAACGTCATCGACAACGGAAAAGACAAACGGGTCGGCTTCGTCTCTTCGGGCCCGGCCTGGATGCACGTGCGCGAGAGTTTCCCCGACGCGCCGGTGCTGAAACTCGGCTTTTCCTGCCCGGTGCCGGTAGAGAAGATTCGCGCCTTCGCCGCAACGGTTGAAAAGCTGGTCGTCGTCGAGGAAGTCGAGCCGCTGATCGAGGCTGAGCTCAAGGCCGCCGGGATTGATTGCCTGGGCAAGGAAATCCTGCCGCGTCAGGGCGAACTGGCGCCGAATGTGCTCAAGCCGGCAATCGCCAGACTGCTCGGCGAGCCGGTGCCAGAAAACCTGGTGGTGCCGGCCAAGGTGTTTCCGCGGCCGCCAACGATGTGCGTGGCATGCCCGCACCTTGGCGTGTATTACACGCTGGCGCAGATCAAGAACCTCACCATTTCCGGCGACATCGGTTGCTACACGCTCGGCGCCGGTCACCCCTGGAATGCGCTCGACACGACGATCTCGATGGGCGCCTCGATGGGCATCGCGCTCGGCCTCGACAAGGGTCGCGCCGACACCGACAAGGACAAGCGCATCCTCGCCGTGATCGGTGATTCCACCTTTCTGCACATGGGCATGCAGGGCCTGCTTGACATCGTTTACAACGGCGGCAATGTCACCGTGCTGCTGCTCGATAACCGCGCTGTAGGCATGACCGGCGGCCAGTCCAACCCCGGCACCGGTCGCGACATCCACGGCCAGGAAGCACCGCGCGTCGACTTCGCCAAGCTGGTCGAGTCGCTCGGCGTCAAAAAGGAACGTATCCATGTCGTCGACCCTTACGTGTTGCCGACGCTGTTCAAGACCATCCGCGACGAGATCAAGATTCCCGAGGTCTCGGTAATCATCACCGACCAGCCCTGCGTGCTGGTCGACGACTATAACAAGCAACAGCCCTACGAGGTGCTCGACGACAAATGCACCGGCTGCGGCAACTGCGTCGATGTCGGTTGCCCGGCGATCCACGTCACGCGCCGCGAAAAAGCGATCAAGCCCTCCGGCAAGGAAGTCGAACTCCAGTTCGTGCGCATCGAGACCTCAGCCTGTACCGGTTGCAGTCTGTGCGTGCAGCCCTGCGCACCCGATGCCATCGTCCATGCCGACCTCACCAAGCCGATGCGCCTGGTACGTCACTAAGAGAAAAGATGGCCTCCATGTCTGACAACAACATTACCAATATTCTCGTCGTCGGCGTCGGTGGCCAGGGCGTGATGACTGCCACCGAGATCCTTGCCGAGGCCGCCATCGCCCTCGGTCACGATGCCAAGAAAACCGAGGTCGCCGGCATGGCGCAACGGGGTGGCGTAGTGTCGTCGCACCTGCGTTTCGGCCCCAAGGTACTCTCGCCGCAAATCATGGCGGGTACGGCCGACCTGCTGGTCGGCTTCGAGTCTGCCGAGACGCTGCGCTGGTGCCACTATCTCAAGCCCGGCGCCCTGGTGCTGATGAATTCCGCGCGCCTCGTGCCGCCCGTGGTCGATCTGGGCCTCTACGACTATCCGAACGACCCACTCGTCGAAATCCGCGCACGCGGCTTCAAAGTGCATGCCTTCGACGCCATGGCGATCGCGCTGGAACTCGGCGACGTGCGGCTGGGCAACACGGTGATGCTCGGCGCCATGGCCGACCACCTGCCCTTCCCTGCCGGTGTGCTTCTGGATTCAATTCTGAAACGCTTCGCCGCACGCAAACCGCATATGGTCGAGCTCAACCGCAAGGCCTTCGAGGCCGGCCGCGCAGCGGATGCCTCGGCCGCGCATGCAAAGGAGGGGGTGAGCGCATGACAGCGAAGATCATCGACGGCAAGGCGCTGGCGGACGCCGTCCGTGCCGAACTGGCGGAAAAAGTCGCCGCCCTCAAGGCCACGCAGGGCATCACGCCCTGCCTTGCGGTGATCCTCGTCGGTGAAGACCCTGCCTCGTCCGTGTATGTACGCAACAAGGTGTCCGCCTGCGAAAAGGCCGGCTTCCGCTCGATCAGGGAAACCTACCCGGCCAACGTCGAACCGCTGGTCGTGCTCGGCAAGATCGCCGAGCTTAATGCCGACCCGAGCGTACACGGCATCCTCGTGCAGCTGCCGTTACCGAAGCAGTTCGACACTGAAGCCGTACTCGAAGCCATCGTGCCGGAGAAGGATGTGGACGGCTTCCATGCCGAAAACGTCGGCGCGCTGATGCAGGGCAACCCGCGCTTCATCCCCTGCACGCCCTACGGTGTGATGAAAATGCTCGAATCCGCCAACGTGCCCTTGAAGGGCGCCGAGGCCGTCATCGTCGGCCGCAGCAATATCGTCGGCAAACCGATGGCCATGCTGTTGCTGGCCCAAAGCTGCACCGTCACGGTCTGTCATTCGCGCACCAAAGATCTCGCCTTTCACACCCGGCGCGCCGACATTCTCGTCGCCGCCGTCGGCCAGGCGAAGATGATCACCGGCGACATGATCAAGCCAGGTGCGACGGTGATCGACGTCGGCATCAACCGTACCGCCGACGGTAAGCTCTGCGGCGACGTCGATTTCGAATCTGCCAGGGAAGTCGCCGGCGCGATCACCCCGGTACCCGGCGGCGTCGGCCCGATGACCATCACCATGCTGCTCGCCAACACGCTTGAATCTGCTGAAAGGACCTTGAAATGACCCATCCCATCGTTGGTATTGTCATGGGCTCTGATTCCGACTGGCCCATCATGAAAACCTGCGCCGAGACGCTCAAGCAGTTCGGCGTGCCCTACGAAGCCAAGGTGCTGTCCGCCCACCGCACACCCAACGCCGCGCTCGACTATGCCGAAGGTGCGGCTGACCGCGGTATGAAGCTGCTGATCGGCGCAGCGGGCGGCGCGGCCCACCTCGCCGGCGTGCTCGCCGCCAAGACCGAACTGCCCGTGCTGGCGGTGCCGATGCCTTCCAAGCACCTGCAAGGCCTCGACTCGTTGCTGGCGATGGTGCAGATGCCCGGCGGCATCCCCGTTGCCACCTTCGCGATCGGTGAAGCCGGTGCCACCAACGCCGCACTGTTCGCGGTGGCCATCCTGGCACTCAACGATGCCACACTGGCAAAGAAGCTCTCTGATTTCCGCCTGAAGCAAACGGAAAAGGTGCTCGCCAAGAAGCTGCCCGAGGTCTGATGTCGGCAGAGATTGCACGGGCTGCCGCCCTGCTCCGTCAGGGCGAGTTGGTCGCCTTTCCCACCGAGACCGTGTATGGGCTCGGTGCTGACGCGGCCAATCCGCAGGCGGTCGCAAAGATCTTTGCCGCCAAGGGACGGCCGGCCGATCACCCGCTGATCGTCCATATTCCGAACGCCGCACACCTCGACCGCTGGGCGCGCGATATCCCAGAAGCCGCTCGCGTTCTCGCCAGCAAATTCTGGCCCGGCCCGTTGACGCTGATCCTCAAACGCCAACCGGAGGTATCCGATGCCGTCACCGGCGGACAGGACACCGTGGGTCTGCGCGTGCCGAACCATCCGCTCGCGCTCGAACTGCTGCGCGCCTTCGATGGGGGCATTGCCGCTCCCTCGGCCAACCGCTATGGCCGCATCAGTCCGACCACGGCGCAACACGTGCGCGACGATCTTGGCGATGCCGTCACGATGATCCTTGACGGTGGCCCCTGCCAGGTCGGCATCGAATCGACGATCGTCGATATGTCCGGGTCACGCACCACGGTGCTGCGTCCCGGCATGCTGGCCGGCTTCGACATCGGTCTCGTACTCGGCCGCATGCCGGCAGAAACAGGCAATGCGCATTCAGTCAAGACACCCGGCTCGCACACGGCCCACTATGCGCCGCGCACCCCCTTGCTGATGACGCCCGAGGACAGTGTCGCCATCGCCGTGCGCACGGCCATCGGTCAGGGCAAGCGCATGGCCGTGCTCGCGCCCTTCCCCGCGCCGATCGAGCATCCGCTGCTCGTGCACTGGCATATCGCGCCCACCCGGGCAGCGGACTACGCGCGGGAACTGTATGCTACGCTGCGCGCACTGGATGCCGTGGGCAGCGATCTCATCATCGTACAGCGGCCACCCTGGCCGGCTGTCATCGACCGCCTGAACCGAGCGTCAGCGGGCTCCGGCACATAATAATTTTCGCCAAGACAAGGAGGAAAACAACATGAGCATGATCGACAAGGAAGCCCCCGCCCCGCGCGCACTCGCCACCATCAAGGCGCCGCCGGGCACCGGTTTCAGCGAACCGAGCACCTTCACGCTGGTGCGCGCGGACTCGCCCGCGCTGTGCGTGATGACCGACCTCAAGCAGGTTACCGCCGCCACCATCGGCCCGGACGTCACCCTCGCCCACGCCACACAGACGATGATCTCGCGCGGTGTGCGCCTGCTGCTGGTGGTGAATCGCGACGACGAGGTACTCGGGGTGATCACCGCGCGCGACACGCAGGGCGAGCGTCCGGTCCAGATGATCCAGAAGCAGGGCGGCAAGTTTGGTGACCTGCTGGTCAAGGATCTGATGTGCCCGCGCGAGGAGATCGACTTGATCAATATTGACGACGTACTGCGCGCCAAGGTTAGCGATATCGTCACCACGCTGGTGGCCCTGAAGCGTCAGCACGCGATGGTCGGCGATAGCGATCCGGTCACCGACAAGATGCGCATCCGCGGCATCTTCTCCGCCACACAGATTGGCCGGCAGCTCGGCGCGGCTATCCAGACCTTCGACGTCGCCTCGACTTTTGGCGAAATTGAAAGCTATCTCGCGCGGGACAACGCCTGAGCAAAGCGGGAGCGGCGGGACGGTGATGTTAGCCTCTCGCCGGGCCGCGAAATGGTTTTATGCGCGTGGGGGGCCATATTAGGCTGTCAGCCGCCGATAGATATCGGCGACTTTCAGCGGCAACTTCTTCACGTCCTCCAGCACCGTGTAGCTCGCCGGGCCGACCATGTGCCGCAGGTAGTCTGCCCCCTGGCGATCGATGGTGATGCAGTAGCTGCGGATGCCCTGTTCGCGTGCTTCCTGTAGCGCGCGACGGGTATCTTCGATACCGTAGTTACCGCGATACAGGTCGCCAAAGTCATCGGGGCGTCCATCCGACAAAGTGACCAGCAGCTTGTGGCGCGCGGGCTGTTCCACCAGTAATTTTGTCAAATGGCGGATCGCCACGCCCATGCGCGTGTAGTCCTTGGCCTCGATCGCGCCAATGCGCGCACGCACCGTCTCGTCGTAGGCCTCGGCAAAGCTTTTGATGCGGTAGATATCGCAGCGCATGCGCGTCCAGCCGGAAAAGCCATAAATCGCATAGCTGTCGCCCAGCTTTTCGAGCGCTTCGCAGAGCATCACCAGCGCCTCGCGCTCGGCATCGTTCACCCAGCCCTTGGTCGAGCCGCTCATGTCGATCATGAACATCGCGGCGAGGCTTCTGTCGTTGCGCACGCGGCGGCAGAACAGGCGTGGCGAAGGCTCCACGCCGCTGCGCCGGTCATTCACCGCTTCGACCAATGCATCGAGGTCGATCTCGTCGCCGTCGGGCTGCCGGCCGAGGATGCGATCCTCGCCGCGCACCGCCTCGAAGCGCCGCTTGAGCTGATGGATGAAAGGCGCATAGCGCTGCCGGGTTTCCCGCACGAAAGTCCCGTCGCCGGGCTTCACGTCGGTCACATACACGTGGCACCAGTTGCGCCGATAGGCGTTGCGCTGGTAATCCCATTCGTCGTAGCGGAAATCAGCGGGTCGGTTGCTGATCAGCTCGGGCGCCCCCAAGCAGGTCGCCGCGGCGGCGGGTTGCCAGGGTGCATCGCCGGCGGGCGAGAGCAGCCTCGGGCGGCACCTGGCCGAGATCCTGTTGCAGTGAAGCGGCGGCGGCCCGGGCGGCATCCGGCAATTGCACGGCCTCGCCGTTGACGCGCACCTCCACCTCGTTCGTTTCGGTGTTGAGTTGCGCGGCGAATTCGCTGGGTGCGGCAGCGCGCTTGCCTGCAGCGCCCTTCAGCGCGCCGATCGCCTTGCGCAAGGTTTCGGTATCGCGCGCGATGCGCTCGCCGCGCACGCGACCGGCAATGCCCGGATCGAGCCGGCCAACGAAAGTCGGCGCTGGCGGGACGGCGCCCTTCTCCATGAAGCGCGCCAGCCAGTCCAGCGTCACACGGATGTCGGCTTGCGGCGCCTGCAGATCAGCCACTGCCGCCAACACGTCTTCCGGCCATGCGCCACGCAGATCGGCAAGCATCGCGCCAAGTCCCGGCAGCTCGCGCGCGATGCAGGCTTCGAGACGCACTGCTTCGAGATGGGCGAGCCAGGTCAGGGCAGCCTCGCGCTCCGGCCACGCGGCGAGTTCCGCTTCGAGGTCGACACTGAAAGTGCCGTAACGCGTCTGCGCCCAGAGCTGCACCGCAAGGCCCTTGAACAGCTGGCGGTTGTCCTCGGCGGCGGTGAAGTGCGCGATGCGCTCCGGCAGAAAAATCGTCTCGGTGTCTGTCCACGGGTAAGTGCCCACTTTCAGACCAAGCGGTCTGCCGGAAAGCCCCTGAACGAAACGCGCCAGACGCGGTTCGATCTCGGCGAATTGTGCAGGAAGCCGGCCTTCCCGGAGCGCGACGAAACCGTCAAGGTCACGCAGGCGCTCCACCGCCGGCCGCAGGCCGAGCTTGTCGAAGGCATCCAGTCCCGCGAGCACCCAGTTACCGAAGGTACGCTCGTCCATCTGTTCAAGCGCCTGGGGCGCCAGCGTGGCGACCAGGTAACCGATTTCAGCATAGGTCTGCGCCGCTACGCCCGCCCAGTGCAATACGAGATTCTGCTGCTGGCGCGACAGGGACTCGAGGCTTTCGGACAAGTGCTCGATCGAGCGGTGCGATGGCGAGGCAAACAGCAACTCGTCGAGCCGTGCCTCGAGTTCGTGCGCAAACAGTCGGCGCTCTGTCAAAACACCGCCCGGACAAGATCGTCGAGCGTCTGCGACATGTCGGGATCATCGGTCAGCGCGCGCGCGATGGCTGCGGTTCCGGCAACGACAGGCGCCACGCCCGCGCCGATGAGTTGCGCGGCATGGACGAGCAGCCGCGTACTGGCGCCTTCGTCCAGACCCGCGCCCTTGAGGTTGCGGGTGAGTTCGCCGAGCTTGACGAGCTTCTGCGCCATGGCGGGATCGATACTGCCTTCGGTGGCGACGATCTGCGCCTCGACCTCCGCACCGGGATAGTCGAACTCCAGGGCGACAAAGCGCTGGCGCGTGCTCGGCTTGATTTCCTTCAGCACGCTCTGGTAGCCGGGATTGTAGGAAACGACCAGCATGAAGTCGCGCGGGGCGGGTATCAGCTCGCCACGCTTGTCCACCGCCAGCGCGCGCCGCGTGTCCGCCAACGGATGAATTACCACCGTGGTGTCCTTGCGCGCTTCGACAATCTCGTCGAGATAGCAGATCGCGCCGGCGCGCACGGCAGCGGTGAGCGGGCCGTCGAGCCAGACGGTGTCATTACCGACGATCAGGTAGCGCCCCACCAGATCAGCCGTCGTCAGGTCGTCGTGGCAGGCGACGGTAACAAGCGGGCGCTTGAGTTTCCATGCCATGTACTCGACGAAGCGCGTCTTGCCGCAGCCGGTCGGGCCTTTCAGCAGCACCGGCAGGCATTTTGAGGCAGCGGCCTCGAACAGTGCCACCTCGTTGGCGACTAGCTGGTAATAGGGTTCGGTATCGAGCGTTTCCAGCTCGGGCGTGATGGTTCTGAGTTGGGTGGCGGTCATGGGGAGGAATGTCGTTGTTAAGAACTTCTGCGGAGTCTCTAACAGCGCCCCGCCACTGTCAAATGCCCGCAAGGCGAGTACGTGTTATCGAAAAAGTCGGTGCTGGCAAGACGGCAATACTGCTTACCTCCGGGGTATTTGCCGCTTGCCCGGCTTGTGCTCAAATGCGGCCTTCGCCCCGTCTTTTCCGTTCCCCATGCAGATCACTGTCGCCGCACTCATCGTCCGTTTCATGGAGCGCCTCGGCATCCGCACGATCTATGGCATGCCGGGCTCGCACATCCTGCCGGTGTATGACCGCCTGCGCGACTCGTCGATCAAGACGGTGCTGGTCAAGCACGAGCAGGGCGCGGCCTTCATGGCCTGCGGCGAGGCGCGCGCCAGCCGGGGCATCGCCGCCTGTATCACCACGGCCGGGCCGGGCGCAACCAACCTCGTCACCGGCATCGCCAACGCCTATGCCGACAAGCTGCCGGTGCTGGTCATCACCGGCGAAACGTCGACCTTCATCTTCGGCAAGGGCGGCCTGCAGGAAAGCTCGGGCGAGGGCGGCAGCATCGACCAGTCCGACCTGTTCCGCGGTATCACCCGCTATCACAAGATCGTCGAGCGCACCGACTACCTGCTGCAGGTGCTGCGGCAGGCGACACGCATCCTGCTCTCGCCCAACGCCGGGCCGGTGCTGCTCTCCCTGCCCTATAACATCCAGAAGGAGCGGGTGGAGGAAAGCCTGCTCGACGACATCCGCTTCGTCACCGATGCGCCGCGGATCTGCAACAGCTTCGCCGCGACCGAGGAAATGGGCCGCATGATTCGCGAGGCGGGCCATCCGGTGATCGTCGCCGGCCACGGCTGCTTCCTCGCCGGCGCGCAGAGCGTACTGCAGAAGCTCGGCGAGCGCCACGCGATCCGCGTCGCGACCTCGCTCAAGGGCAAGGGGTTGATCGCCGAGAGCGACCCGCGCGCGCTCGGCTGCCTCGGTGTTACCTCGGACGGCAGCGCCTTCCATCACATCGTCGACCATGCCGACCTGATCATCGTGCTCGGCGCCGCCTTCAACGAACGCACCAGCTACCTGTGGGACCCGCAACTGATGGCCGGCAAGCGCGTGATCCAGGTGGACCACGATGCCAAGCAGCTCGAGAAGGTGTTCAAGGCCGACCTCGTCATCCATGGCGACATCCGCGCCGTGCTGGAAGATCTGCTGGTCTGCCTTAGCGATTTTCCCGCACCCCCACCACCGACCTTCACACGCACGCCCGTGGCGCCGAACTTCACTGCCATCGCCCACCTGTTCGACCGGCTCGTCGAGCGCCTGCCGCAGGCACTGGTCTTCGACGACAACGTCATCCTCGCACAGACCTACCTCAAGGCCTCGCCGCAGCATCGCTACTTCCCCAATTCGGGTGTCTCTTCGCTCGGCCATGCGATCCCCGCGGCCATCGGCGCACGCTGTGCCTTGGAGACGCCGACCTTCGCCATCCTCGGCGACGGCGGCTTCCAGATGTGCTGCATGGAGCTGATGACGGCGGTGAATTACCGGATTCCGCTCAACGTGGTGATGATCAACAACGGCACGCTCGGCCTGATCCGCAAGAACCAGTTCCAGCTCTATCACGAGCGCTACATCGACTGCGACTTCGTCAATCCGGACTATGCCCTGCTCGCGCGCTCGTTTGGCATCAACCACTGGCGTATCGATGGCACGGCCGACGTGGACAAGTTGTTCGAGAGCGCCGACCTCGCCGGCGGCATCAATCTCATCGAAGTCATCTGGGACAAGAATGTCTTCCCGGCCTACAAGTCCGACCGCTAAGCTGCCGACTCGTCACCGCTTCATCGTCGTCATTCCGGTTGCCGACCGGCCGCAACATATCCGCGCCTGTCTCGACAGCCTGCTTGAACTCCAGCGGCGCCATCCATATGGCGATGGCAGGCAGATTACCGTGCTGATTGCCGACGACAGCAGCAATCCCGCCCACATCACCGACACCCGCGCGCTGGCCGGGCAGTACTGCAAGCTGGGCCTGCCGACCATCCACTTCCCGCCTGCCGAACAGGCTGAACTCATCGCCGCGCTGAATGTCGAAATGCCCCGCGTCGTCGGCACTGCGCCGCGCGCTGACGCCACGCATTTCGGGCACAAGGGCCAGGGTGTGATGCGCAACATCGCCTATCTGAAAGTCGTGGAATTGTTGAAGGGCATGCCCGACGACGAGGTACTCATCTGGTCGCTCGACAGCGATCAGGAATTCCAGGTCAAGATCGCCACCCCGGAAGGCGCCCGGAACGTCTATGCCGTTGATTTCTTCCATGCGCTCGACGACATATTTTCCCGCACCGATGCGCTGCTACTGACCGGCAAGGTGGTGGGTGATCCGCCGGTCTCCCCCGCCGTGATGACCGCGAATTTCCTTGAGGACGTAATCGGTTTTCTCGAACAGCTGCGCGATAGCGATCCCGGCAGCGCCTGCGGGCATCATCAGGAAGAAACGCAGCGCCAGGGCGAGGCGGCCTATCACGACATGGCCGACCTGTTCGGCTTCAAGTCGGCGATGGTCTATCGCTACCGCTGCACGCTTGGCGGCACACACAGCGAAGCGGACTGCTTCGCGCATTTCGCCAGCCGTCTCAACAGCTTCTTCTACGGCGAACATCCGACGCGCGTTTCCTACTACCAAGCCGACCCAGCGGGTGATTCGCTTGCCAGCGTACAACCGGCGCGCACCGTGTATGCGGGCAACTATGCCTTCCGCCCGGAGGCGCTCAAGTACTTCATTCCCTTCGCGGCACTACGGCTACGCATGTCCGGGCCGACGCTCGGGCGCATCATCAAGGCCGAGCTCGGGCCGCGCTTCGTTTCGGCCAACCTGCCGATGCTGCACAAGCGGACGGTGGAAAGCGGCGGCCAGTCCGAGTTCCGTCCCGGCATTTCCACGGCAGCACAGATCATAGATATGAGCGGCGAATTCGAGCGCCAGTTCTACGGCGATGTGATGCTGTTTTCCATCGAGAAGCTGGCTGAAACCCGCCGTCTCACCAGCGCCGACTTTATCGCGAGCACGCTGGATGTGGTGCGGGCCGCGATGCTGGAGAAGTACAACTCGCGCCAGCGCACCATCCTCGCACGGCTTGCCACACTGGAAACGCTGCTGCACGACACCCGTCAGTGGTGGAACCGTTCGACCGACCATGCCGCAGCAGTCGAAAACTTCGCCAGTTTCGCCGCCAACATCCAGCGCAATTTTGGTGCGGAATCCGCCGGCCATGGTTGCATCAATTCGGCTGCGGGCTGGAAGAAATGGCGTGCCGATCTGCTGGCAGCGATCATCCACTATGCGGAAGATCGGAGCGCATGGGAGCAGGTTCTTTGCGCAGACTGAGAGCCTGGCTGCATCGTCGCCAGCGTCCGGGTCGCTACACCCTGCTCGACCAGCTGCTGGACACACAGGCGCTGACCAGTGAACAGCTATTGCGTAAGCAGCAGGAAGACTTGCGCGACATCGTGCGCTTCGCTGCCGAAAACACTCCCTACTACCAGGAAAGATTCGGCACACTGACGGCCGACTTGAATTTCAGCGCGCTTCCCCGCCTGCGCAAAAGGGATGTCGTAACCCGCTTGCCCGCTCTGCTGGCACGCGATGTCGATCCGGGCACGGTCAAGCTAGGGCATACCGGCGGCTCGACGGGCAAGCCGCTGGCCTTTTACTACGATGACGCCAAGCACGAGTTGATGCGCGCCGGCATGATGCGCAGCTACATGCTGTCCGGCTGGCGGCCGGGACAGAAGATCCTCAACTTCTGGGGTGCACGTCAGGACACCGTATCCGGTGGCGTGTTCGGCGGAGAAATGATCGGCGACTTCATCGCCTCAGAAAAGACTATCCCTGCGCATGAAGTCAGCGCAAGCAGGCTACGAGAATGGACGCGCATCATCCAGTGCTATCGCCCCGTGCTTCTGCAAGGCTATGCCTCGATCCTCGCTGCGCTGGCGCGCTACGTCATTGAAAACAAGCCAGCGCTTCCCAAGAACCTGATCGGCGTCTATTCGACGGCCGAAGTGCTCGACGCCGGGCAGCGGCAACTAATGGAGCAGGCTTTCGGCTGCCAGGTGTTCAACCAGTACGGTAGCCGCGAGATTCCGAACATCGCCTGCGAGTGCCGCCACGGCAACATGCACGTCTTCACCGACATGGTGTGGCTGGAATCGATCGACGGGCGCTTGATCGTCACGTCCCTGACCAATCGGCTGATGCCGATGATCCGCTATGAAATCGGCGACGCAGGTCGGTTGAAAGAAGGCGATTGCCCTTGTGGCTCACCCTTTCCCTTGATGGAAATGGGCATGTGCCGTCAGAACGACCTGATCCTCGCACCCGATGGCCGGCGGATTCATCCATCGTATTTCAACCATCTGCTGTATGGCCTGACGCAGATCGAGCAGTACCAGTTTGTCCAGAACGCAGCAGGAGAAATCATCCTCAACGTGGTCGCTGCCGCGCCGCTCGACGCTGCTATTGTCGCAATGTTGAGCGACAGCCTGCGCCGCGATGCCGGCCTGTCATTCGAACTCGACTACGTCAGCGAGATCGAACGCACCGTTTCAGGCAAGCACCGCTTCGTCATCAGCAACGTGTAGTCAAGCCTTTTCGCAACTGCCGCCCGTGCTTGGCTCATCCTCGCAATAGCCAAGGCCGGAAGCATCCTCGTCAATGCCTTCAGCCAGCATGTCCGCCTCGTACTTGGCGCGTTTCTCGGCAGCTTCACGTTCGAGTTCATCCTGCCGCTTGCGCCACTTTTCAAGGCGCTCCTTGGCAAACTCCTCGTTAAGCGGGATGGTGTGTTCGCCGAACAGAACCTGCTTGAGGTAGCGGAAGGCAAACAACATTAGTTCGGTATCGGTGCTCAGGATTTTTGTCCATTCCTCTTCGGAAAGGGCAAACAGCTCCTTGAAGACTTCGCTTTCGACGTAGTCGCGGAAGGTATCGATGTCGTAGCTGGCCATGAAGTACAACTGGCGGCTCTTCATCGACGGTGCACCGATTGCGGGACCGGTCGACTTTTTCTTCAGAATCAGCTGGCGCCAGCCGCGCGCGAGTTCGTCGTACTCCTCGACGCCCTGCTCCTTGCGATAGTCGGCGATGGTGAGACGGCGCTCGACCTCGTGGCCCTTGCAGTGATCTTCCTTGACCAGTGCATAGGATTGGGTATCCGTGAACTCGTCCTGCCGCCGCATGGAGAGCAGTGCCACGGGATAGTAACGGCAAGCGGTGGGGCGGTCTTCATAGACCGAACAGCCTTCGGGGGTCATGAAACGGCAGGCTGTGCCGCCGTCGACCGGGCGGAATTTCACGCCGGCAATGCTGTCCTTGTCCATTTCATAGGGAACGGTGTAGTCCCGGAGAAACTGCGTCGAGCTGGTGCCCAGGCGCGCCTTCAGGCGGATGATGTCGTAGGGCGTCAGCGAAATGTCAATATTCGCGCAACAGGCATTCCAGCAACCGATCCCCTTGTGGCAGGAAAACTGGATGACATGATCAGCCTCGATCAATTGCGGAATGACGGGACTTTGCGGGAAGGGAATATCGGGCTTTGACATATATGACCTTTCTACGACTGTGGTTTGCTAAATTCCAATGAAAACAGGCCGGCAGCCCAAAGGCTACCGGCCTGAATCTTACCTGCTGCAGTGATGCTTAGTGATGGAACAACTTCGTCTTGTCAACCAGGTCAACGTGCTTGCGCTTGAAGCAGGTCCACTTGTGGGTCTTCTTGTCGTAGATCGAGTTCACGAAGCAGTGCCAGTTCTCTTCGTCGACAAAGTTCTTGTCGGTGCGATAGTAGAAGCCGGGGTAACGGCTTTCCTGGCGGAACATGATGTGCTGCATATGCGCTTCGGCGGTCAGAATACGATGGTAGTTTTCCCACGCGCGCAGCAGTTCGTGCAGATCCTTGGCACGCATCTTTTGCGCGTCTTCCTTCAGATACTCGAGCTTCTCTTCGGCCATGGCCAGCAACTTGTCGTTGGTGTTGTAATACGTGGCAACACCGGCAACATACTCGTCCATGATCTTCTGCAAGCGGAACTGCAGCATCTTGGGCGTGATGTAGTTGGGGTTAACGTCAATGGCGGTTGAGTAGTCCTTGAACTCGAGGAAGGTACGCACCGGCTTCCAGATCGCATCGGAGATCTGCTCGACAGTTTCGTCGAACTCCGGCTTGAAGTCGGCATTGTCGAGGGCATACTTGACCATCGCCTTGCCAGCCATACGACCTTCGGCATGCGAACCGGAAGAGAACTTGTGACCGGAGGCACCCACGCCGTCGCCGGCGGTGAACAGGCCATTGACAGTGGTCATGGAGCGATAGCCCCAGTTCCAGCCCTTCGGCAGGTGCGCCGGCACTTCGTACTCTTCGGTGGTCGGTGCGCCGACGTCGGTCGGGCCGGACGCCCAGATGCCGCAGCAACCGGAGTGCGAGCCGAGCAGGTAGGGCTCGGTCGGCATCAGCTCGGAGTTCTTCTTCTCGGGCTCGATGTTCTCGCCAACCCACATACCGCACTGGCCGACGGACATGTCGAGGAAGTCTTCCCAGGCTTCAGCTTCGAGGTGCTTCACTTCCTTCGGCGACAGGGTCTCGCGCAGCTTGGCAAGGGCGGTGACCGTATCCATCATGATCGGGCCGCGACCTTCCTTCATTTCCTTCAGCATCAGGTGGTTGCGCAGACAGGCGGCGGGGACGTTCGCCTTGCCATAGGGAGGATAGTCGTTCAGCATCTCCTTGTTCTTGGTCATGTAGTCTTCGCCATAACCATTGGCCGCGCGGGCCTTGAACAGCAGGAACCACGCACCGACCGGGCCGTAACCGTCCTTGAAACGGGCGGGCACGAAGCGGTTTTCCATCATGGTCAGTTCGGCACCGGCTTCGGCAGCCATCGCATAGGTCGAACCGGCATTCCACACGGGATACCAGGCACGGCCCTGACCTTCGCCAACGGAGCGGGGACGGAACAGATTGACGCAACCGCCGGCCGCCAGCAGGATGGACTTGGCCTTGTAGATGTAGATCGTGTTGTCGCGGACGGAGAAGCCGGCGGCACCAGCGACGCGGCTCGGGTCGTTCTTGTCGTTGATCAGGTGCACGATGAACACGCGCTCCTGGATGCGCTCAATGCCCAGCGCCTTCTTGGCAGCTTCGGCAACGATCCACTTGTAGGATTCGCCGTTGATCATGATCTGCCACTTGCCTGAGCGAACTGGCTGACCGCCATCCTTCAGCGAGGGGATGCCTTCCTTGATGGCATCGGCGCCGTCGTGACGCACGCCGTTGGCGTTGACCTTCCAAATCGGCAGGCCCCACTCTTCGAACAGGTGCACGGAGTCATCGACGTTGCGGCCCACATCATAAGCCAGGTCGTCGCGGGTGATACCCATCAGGTCGTTGGAAACCATACGGGTGTAGTCAGCGGGATCCTGCTTGTCGCCGATATAGGTGTTGATCGCGGACAGGCCCTGGGCAACAGCGCCCGAACGGTCCAGCGCGGCCTTGTCAACCAACTTGATCTTCAGGTCCTTGCCGGTTTCGGCCTTGACGGCCTCCGCCCAGCGCATGACTTCGTAAGCGGTGCCGCATGCGGCCATGCCGCCACCGATGATCAGAATGTCCACTTCTTCCTGGACAACATCAGGTTTTTCAAAAGTTCCAGCCATTTTTCGGTTCCTCTAAAAGATTACTTGCGGATCAGTTCTTCCGGCTTGCCTGAACGATAGCCACCCATCGTGTCCAGGGTAAACGTCCCGGACGTGGCGATGTCGGCCAACTTGGGCATCGGCTTGCCGGTGAAGGGATCGATGGAGCCCTCGGCAGTCGTGCGGATCGGGAACTTGAAGCGCTTGATCACGCCATTGCGGAACTTGATGGTCCACATGATGGAGTCGGCGCCGCGCATCGGCTGCACGGAACCGCCCAAGGGCACGACGTCGGCATAGTGACGGCATTCGATGGCGCCCTGCGGACAAATCTTCACGCAGGAGTAGCACTCCCAGCACTGCTCCGGTTCCTGGTTGAAGGCTTTCATGGCGTGGCCGGTTTCCGAACCATCCTTGTCCAGCTTCATCAGGTCGTGCGGACAGATGTACATGCAAGCGGTCTTGTCACCGCCTTTGCAACCGTCGCATTTCTCAGTACGAACAAAAGTAGGCATTGCTTCCTCTCCTTGCTAGCTAACAATCCGCTGTTATTTATGTATCAGCGGTCCATTTAACTTCCGCGCCCTACCTTGGCCGGGGCGTATCGCGAGTCCGCTTCCGGCGGAGCACGGGAGTTTAAAATACCTCATGAAACGAATGGAGGCTATCACCTTACGCACGGCAGGATAATCCCGATTTTTGATTGGGGAATAAGCCCCACCAATTGTTTTTTGCGGAATGTTTGATCGACATCAAACAGCCAGTTTTTATCGCACTTTGTACTTGACATCGCCAATTAGTCATTGAAACAGTTGAAAAAGAATATTTGATAGAAGCGCCATTGGGCTTACTGTATTTTTCGGGCTTTGAAACCAAACATCAATGGGAGGATCAACAATGATAAAGCCACATGGTTCCGAGCAACTGAACCCGCTATTCGTGTATGACGTAGCCGAGCATCAGGCACTAACGCATAAGGCGGCATCGCTGCCCTCGATGATGCTTTCCTCAGCCGCCGCGGCCAACGCGGTGATGATGGGGGCGGGTTACTTCAACCCGCTGACCGGCTACATGAATCTGGCCGACGCCCTCGGCGCCGCGGAACACATGAAGACCGCCAGCGGCCTCTTCTGGCCGGTGCCGGTCTTGAATCTGACCAAGGACATCAGCGCCATCAAGGGCCACAAGCGCATTGCATTGCGCGACCCCAACGTCGAGGGGAACCCGATCCTGGCCGTCATGGACGTGGAAGCGATTGAAGAGGCCAGCGAAGAGCAGATGCGCCTCATGACCGAGAAAGTCTATCGCACGACGGATCCGGAACACCCCGGCGTGGCGGCATTCAACTCCGCCGGCCGCTACGCTGTTTCCGGCCCGATCCGGGTGTTGAACTTCAGCTATTTCCAGACCGAATTCCCGGACACCTTCCGCACCGCGGTCGAGATCCGCAACGAAATCACCGAACGCGGATGGAAAAAAGTGGTCGCGTTCCAAACCCGTAACCCGATGCACCGCGCGCACGAAGAGCTCTGCCACATGGCGATGGAGCGTCTGAATGCCGATGGTCTGGTCATCCACATGTTGCTCGGCAAGCTGAAGAAGGGGGATATCCCGGCGCCGGTGCGCGATGCCTGCATCCGCAAGATGGTCGAGCTGTACTTCAAGCCCAACAGCGCGGTCGTCACCGGTTATGGCTTCGACATGCTCTATGCCGGACCGCGCGAGGCGGTGCTGCATGCCGTCTTCCGCCAGAACATGGGTGCCACGCACTTCATCATTGGCCGCGACCATGCGGGCGTGGGCGACTATTACGGCCCCTTCGACGCGCAAACCATCTTCGACGATGTGCCCAAGGGCGCGCTCTTGATCGAAATGTTCATGGCTGACAATACCGCCTGGTCGAAGAAACTCGGTAAGGTGGTGATGATGCGCGAAGCCCCCGGCCACACCAAGGAAGACTTCATCACGCTCTCCGGCACCAAGGTACGCGAGATGCTCAGCCGTGGCGAAGCACCTCCGGCGGAGTTTTCACGCCCTGAGGTTGCAAAAATCCTTTCGGCGTACTACCAGAGTCAAAACTAGGCGTGACGGGCAAACCGGCTGCGGTGTCCCCATCGCAGCCGGCAGCACAAACCTACCGGCGGCGCATCTCTTCCAGTTTGCGCTGCTTGAGTTCATGCAGACGCGCATCCGTTTGCGATAGCTCATAGAAATCGCCGTCGCCCGCCTTGCGTGCGAGTTCGAGCTGAATGATCGCGGCGTCTAGCTGCCCTTGGGCCAGATAGGCCTCTGCTTGGGCGCGATGCTGCTGTAAACGCTTGCCCTGCGCAGCATGTGCTTTGGCCAGGAAGGTGTAAAGCCGCGCATCGCCGGGGGTCAGTAGTAGTTCCTTTTGTACCATGGCCAGCGCTTCTGCCGCCTCTGCCGTGCTGCCAGCGCCGACTTTTGTTTCGATCTGGGCATACGTCAGCACCCTTGCATTCGGGTAATGCTGCGCAGCAGCATGAAGGATCTGCAAAGCGCCTGCGACATCCTTGCGTTTCATCCGCAGCTGCGCTGCCAGGGTTTCGAGCAACGGCGACTCGAGCTTCAGGCGGCGCAAGTTCGCCAGCTCGGTTTCGGCCGCCGCAACCTTGTTGTCGCGCAGCAATGCATGGGCATAGCCAAATCGCACATCGGTCTCGCGCGCATACTTGCCTGACTTCAACTGGGTGGCGAAGTCATTCACGGCGGCACCTGGTGTATCGTCATAGGCCTTGATCTTGGCGCGCACCAGCCCGAATTCCACGCTATCGGGCACCTGCTTGTATGGTCGCTGGGCGATGCGGTTTTCCATGTCGGTGATGCGTTCGGTGGTCAGCGGGTGGGTGCGCAGATAGCCCGGCGCGTTGTTCTCGTAGAGCCGGCCGAATTGCAGCATGCGCTCGAAGAAACTCGCCATGCCGCGCGTGTCATAGCCGGCTTTCTCCATCAAATCGAGGCCGAGCCGGTCGGCTTCGCGCTCGAAATCGCGCGAGTAGTTCAATTGCTGCTGGATGCCCGCCGCCTGCCCGGAGATTGCCGCACCCATCGCCAGATCCGGATTGCTGCGCGCGGCCAAGATCGCCACGGCCATCGCCAGCAGCGAGGTCATCTGCGCCTGACTCTGCTGACCGAAGATGCGGACCAGATGGCTCTGCGTGACGTGTGAGATTTCGTGGGCGAGCACACCCGCCAGTTCCGATTCCGTACGCGCCGCGAGAACCAGGCCGCTATGCACACCGATATAGCCGCCGGGCAACGCAAAGGCGTTGAGCATGGCGTCCCGCACGACGAAGAATTCGAACGGAAAGCGCGCGCCTTCGGCCTGGCTGGCCAGCCGCTGACCCAGCTGGTTGATGTAGCCGGCCACCTCGGGGTCGTCGAGATAGGCCGGATCGCGACGAATATCGAACATGATCTGCTCGCCCAGCCGGCGTTCCGCAGGCAACGACAGGCCGCTACGTTCCAGCTCGCCCAGATCGGGCAAACCATCGGCACGCGCCAGCATCGTCGGTAACAGCAGTGCAACGACCAGCCACAGAATCGCTCTCATAAAGCTATGATACCGACTCTGCTGCATCGCTCCATTCCTCCATTTGCAAGTAAATGTCACAGGACAATCCACTTACCCACTTCGACACCGCCGGCCAGGCTCACATGGTCGATGTCGGCGCCAAGGCCGAAACCGCCCGCCTCGCCCGCGCCGCCGGTCGCATCCGCATGCAGCCTGCCACCTTCGCACTGATCCGCTCCGGTTCGGCGCAGAAGGGTGACGTGCTTGGCATCGCGCGCATCGCCGCCATCCAGGCCGCCAAGCGCACCGCCGACCTGATTCCGCTATGCCATCCGATCGCGCTGACGCGCGTCGCGGCTGATTTCGCGCTCGATGAAGCAACTTCCAGTGTTACTTGCACCACCACCGCCGAAACCTTCGGTCGCACCGGTGTCGAGATGGAGGCACTCACCGCCTGTACGGCTGGCTTGCTGACCATCTACGACATGTGCAAGGCCGTGGATCGCGGCATGGTCATCGAGGAAGTGCGGCTGCTGGAAAAAGCCGGCGGGAAATCAGGGCACTGGACAGCAACCTAGCGCCGTCCCCCCGCCAGCGCCGACTTTTAAGTCTGCGCCTGCGCGCAATGTACCCAGTCAACGATCTCGTCAGCAGGCTGGTAGCCCGAAACCACTTCCTCAAGCAGGCGCCGGATTGTCGGCACATCGTTCGTGTCCAGCGCAGTGCCCAATGATGCCAATTTCTGTTCCAAAGCGGGCCAAAGCAAAAAGTCTTCGTGCGCCTTCATGATGCGCGGATGGGCAGTCGGCTGCGGGTTCTCGCCAATCAGCAATTCCTCGTAAAGCTTTTCGCCGGGGCGCAGACCCGTCACTTGTATCTCGATATCGCCTTCCGGATTTTCCTCATCGCGCAAAGAAAGGCCGGAAAGCTCGACCATGCGCCGCGCCAGGTCGCCGATTTTGACGGACTCGCCCATGTCCAGAACGAACACGGCGGCACCCTCATTTGCCAAACCGGCCATTGCACCGGCCTGGATCACGAGTTGGGCCGCCTCGGGAATCGTCATGAAATAGCGCGTCACTTCCAGGTCGGTCAGCGTGATCGGGCCGCCGTCCCTGATCTGCTGACGAAACTTCGGCACCACCGAGCCAGAAGAACCGAGCACATTGCCGAAGCGCACCATGGTGAATTGCGTACCCCCCGTTCCTACTGCTCCGGCCGCCATGGCCTGCAAGACCAGCTCGGCCAGCCGCTTGCTCGCACCCATCACATTGGTCGGTCGCACGGCCTTGTCGGTGCTGATCAGCACAAAATCCGCCACGCCAAGTTCCTGCGCCACGCGCGCGGTCATCAGCGTGCCGAAAACATTATTCCGAATACCCTCAGCCGGATTGTGCTCGACCAGCGGCACGTGTTTATAAGCAGCGGCATGATAGATCGTGTCCGGCCGCCTGGCGGTCATGATGCTGCGCATGCGCCGCGCGTCGCAGACCGACCCCAGCAAGGGGATCAGCTCCGTACCGGCAGGCAAGGCGATCTGCAATTCCTGGTGGATCTGGTACAGGGCAAATTCGCTTTGCTCCACGAGCAACAGGATGACAGGGCCGATGCCCAGTATCTGCCGGCACAACTCGCTGCCGATCGAACCACCCGCCCCGGTCACCAGCACCACCTTGCCGCGGATGTTCTTCTCCAACAGCGCCATGTCGGGCACAACCGCATCCCGGCCCAGCAGGTCGTCGATGTCGAGTTCGTGAAGATCGGAAACATGCACGCGGCCCTGTGCCAGATCGGTCAAGCCCGGCAGGGTGCGCACCGCGACATGGGACTGCAATAGCCGCTGCAGTATCTCGTTACGGCGCTGACGGCGCGCTGAAGGAATCGCCAGCAGGACATCGCGCACCTGCAGAGACTCCACCAGCCCCGGCAAATCGGCAGGGGCATGAATCGGCAGACCATTCATCACCCCACCCTGCAGGCGCACATCGTCATCGAGGTAACCGGCCACGCGCATTTCATGGCTGCTCTCCAGCGCCGCGGCCAATTGCCGGCCCGCGCTGCCGGCACCATAGATCAGCACTTTCGGCAGATTCATACTCTTGACGATGCCCAGATACATGTCGCCCAGCCAGTAACGGGTCAAGGCGCGCGACGCGCCCACCGCCAGCAGGAGCAGAATCGGCTGGATCAAGCCGACGGTGCGCGGCACACCCGGCACACCGATGGCAGTAAATACGGCGGCATACATCAGGGCATAAACCAGGATCGCCTTGCTCACCGTCATCAGCGCCTGCCAGCCCGCATAGCGGAAGATCGCGCGATACAGTCCGGAAATCACGAAAATCGGCAAGGCGAGGACCAACGATCCGAGAATCGCCCATACCGGCATCCATTCCGGGTCGTTCGACAGCCGCACCCACTCGCCCAGACGGAGGTAATACGCCAGCCAGACCGTCAGCACACACAGACTGGCATCCACGCCAAGCGCCAGCAGGCGCTTCAGTGTGCGCGGCAAAGCAAGCAGGGAAGTGGCAGCCTTATGGTAGGGCATCGCCTCGCGTCCTCGAATCGATCTTCAGCATCGTTCCATTCAATATCATGGTTATTATGTCATATTCATGAGCGGTCCGCTTACAAATATCCCACGGGGACAGCGGTTACCCGGGGCGAGAGAGGGATGTCGCACTCGACAAAACAAAGCACGGCACCATGTCCCACGGTCTTGCCCAGCTTTTCGAGCACGGCGAACTGTCTTGAAGCGTTGACGGAAGGCGAAGCAGTCTTTTTGAACTCGACCGGATACAGGGTATCGCCGACCTCGATGACCAGATCCACCTCGCGCTGATCGACATCCCGGTAGAAATACAGGTTGGCCTCCAGTCCATTGTGCCAATAACTTTTCAGTATCTCGGCAACCAGCCAGGTTTCGAGCAGCGCACCCGACATGCTGCCTGCCTCCAGCGAGGCGGCATCGGGCCACTTGGTCAGATACGCGGCCAGACCGGTGTCGAGAAAGTAAAGTTTCGGGGTCTTGACCAGACGTTTCGTCAGATTGCGGTAATAAGGCTGTAGCAAATACACCAGGCCGGAAGCTTCGAGTATCGACAACCAAGACTTGGCGGTTTTATTGTCGATCTCGACATCCCGGGCCAGACTCGCATAATTGAGTAACTGACCGGTTCTCGCCGCCACGGCCCCCAGAAAACGATTAAAGGCCAGTTGGTCTGAAATTTTGAGCACATCCTGTACATCCCGCTGAATATAGGTCTGGATGTACGAGCGATAAAACAGGTTGCGGGCCGCCGGCCCTTGTTCGTTGAGACGGGGATAAGAGCCCAGCCAGATGCGCGGGTAAACATCCATCAATTGGGCCGTTCCCGCCGTCGCCGACCGCTTGGCGTGGGCAATCCATTCCAGTGTCGGCACAAACGGATGAACGGATTCGGCGCGACCATCGAGTTCGGCCTGCGATAGACCCAACAGATCGACAATGGCCACGCGGCCGGCCAGGCTTTCGGTAATCCCTCGCATCAAATGAAATTTCTGTGACCCGGTAAGCCAGAACAGTCCATTGCGCTTTTCGCGATCAACGACCAACTTGATGGCACTGAAAAGCTGCGGCGCATACTGGATCTCGTCAATGATCAGCGGCGGCTTCCAAGTCTGCAAGAAAAGGGCAGGGTCGCTTTGCGCCAGATTGCGCGCATCCAGATCATCGAGCGTCACGTACGCTCGATCACCCTGCACGCACATTTCCAGCAACGTCGTCTTACCCACTTGCCGGGGCCCGGTAAGCATAAGCACCGGGAAGCTGTCACTAATGGTATGGATAGTGTTACTGAGTGTGCGTTGGTACATGATAATAGCGTTTATATTGGAAATGTTTTCCAATATAACCTAATTTAAAGCCGCTCAGTGCGTAACCCCATCACGCCGCAATACTTTGACGAAGGTCATCCACAATATCCTGAGATCGAACCAGAGCGATCGGTGCCGTAGGTATTCCACGTCGTAAGCCACCTTTTCCGGAATCGGCAGTTCATCCCGTCCATTGACCTGTGCCCATCCGGTCAGCCCCGGCGCCAACTCATGCACACCGGCCTGCGTTCGCAAGGCGATCAGATCGTCCTGATTGAAAAGCGCCGGACGCGGGCCGACAAAACTCATGTCGCCCTTCAATATGCTCCACAGCTGCGGCAACTCGTCAAGGCTCGACTTGCGCAGGAAGGAACCGATCGGTGTGAGATAGGACGCTGGATTCGACAACAAATGCGTGGCCACCGCCGGGGTATCAATACGCATGCTACGGAACTTCGGCATGCGAAATATCTTATTACCGCGACCGATACGATCCGACCAATACAGGACAGGCCCGGATGAAGTAAGTTTCACCGCCAGCGCGACCAGCAAGATCGGCAACGCGAGTAGCAAAGCCGCAAACAAGACGAGAACGAGATCAAATAAGCGCTTCATAACAAGCCTCTGCGCAAAGCACGCACCCTTTGCCAAACAACGGCTTTCGGCAAGCTCATTGCCATAGCCTGCATGCAACGCTCCAGCCAGCCCTGGCGATGCTGCAACCGGTGGATGGCTTTTTCAAGATCGGCGCGAACCGCCTGGCCATAAGCACCTTCGGCCTTTGCAATCGCCTGCCGCAACAATGGCAACCGCGGCTCTATCATGGCAAGATCGATCACATCGCGATTGAAAACGCCATCGTCGCCCCAGCGGTCGGAATTCGCCAGCAGCTTGCTCGTCGCCAGATCCAGCAGCGTCAACGTCGAAATGCCGCAAACCTCATCAATGTCCTCAGGGGTGCCCAGATCGATCCTCCCCTCCAGAACGATTCCGAACTTGATCGGCAGGTCGCCAACCGAAAGCATCGTACGGATTCCGTACTGATCGGTCCGGATTTCGCGCAACTGCGCCACTGGCTGATACCCCGGCAACAGAATGGCCGTCATGCCACCGGTGCCTGTCAGCAATTGGCGCAAGTCACGATAACAAGCCACATCCGACACCAGAAAGTCGATATCGACCGATTCACGATACTCGCCAAATCTGAGCACGATGGCGGTACCTCCGCCTAAAAAACATCTATGCGCCTTCAGAAGTGGTCCATTCAGGGCGCCGAGAATCCTGGCAATACACTGATGATGCGGACGTTCAAACATTGCTGCCTTGCCCCCCGAAACCCAGGCGCAATGCATCAATCAATTGACGCTCGTGTCCGGACAGCGCGTTTTCATCGAGATGCCGCCAGTTGCGCTCGTAGATATCCCATGCTTCCGGGGCGTCAGAAGTCTCCGTTCCCTGCACCTGCCAAGCGAGTTGCCTGAGTTGCGGATAGTCGGTCATGCGTATACGTACCGGTATCCAGCCCTCACGATCCACCGTCTGGTGCGTATCAGTCGATGCGGCAGGGGTAATAAACCCGAACTGCAAACCCAATGCCGTCATGGCACTGAGATAGGCTCCCATGGTCACCGCCGGCTCGCCTTTTTCGATGCGGTGCAAAGTTACGCGCGACATGCCTGCCGCTTCGGCCACAGTGGTGGCATTGATCCGAAGTGCCTTGCGACGGGCACGAATGCGGCTTCCCAAGGCGGTCAGATCGTCTGAGATATTTGCAGCAACAGGAATCTTTGCTGGCATAGTGTTTCACATATTAACCATATAACTAACTATGTCAATAATGAGAAACATATACAGAATATGGCAACAACTTTATTGCGCTTCAAGCATCTCCCGCAGCCCTTCGCTCAATCCGATCTGCGCTCGCCACCCCAGTTCCCGCTCGATCCGGCCGGCGAATAGCAGGCCGAACCGATCAGGCGGTCAACGATCTCACCCAGCCGGCCATTCAGAGACCCCGCCGCGCGCAAGACGCCTGCCAGCACGCTCCAGCGCAAAGTCGGCGCCCGCAGGACGGCACGAATCGCGTCATAGATCTCCCGCCCGGAATACGCGCGCGGGTCGGCAACGATATAGGTCCGGCCGTTCGCCTCCGGCCGTTCCGCCACGAGACGCATCACCTCCACCACATCATCCACATGCACCAGTGAACGCCGATTGCCAGTTTCAGGCAAGGGAGGAAACCAGCCCGCACGAATCCCCCGGGCCATACGCTCCAGATTGCCCCGCCCGCCGTGGCCATACACCATCGCCAACCGCAGGTTCACGACATGCATGCCATACCGGACACCCGCTTCCAGCACCGCCTCCTCGGCCGCCCGTTTCGCCTTGCCGTAGGGCGTTATCGGCTCACCCAGCCAGTCCTCATCGACACACTCGTCACCCGGTTCGGCCATCGCCTTCACGCTGGAAAGAAAGACGAAACGCCTCACGCCCGCATCAGCCGCCGCCTCAATGAGATTGCGCGTGCCCTCGAAATTGATGCGCCAATGCGCATCGGGATCGGAGGACGCAAATGCATGGGCGTAGCCGGCGCAATGAAAAACGGTTTCGATACCCTGGCAGGCAGCGACAAGCGATGTCGGATCGAGCAGGTCGCCGCACACTGCACCGGGCATCTTGGTCCCGTCGCGCGCCAACGCTCGATCACCCGGTTGCAGCAGGCGACGGCCGATGAAGCCGGTGGCACCTGTGATCAATATCTGCGCAACACTCACTTCAATGCTTGCGCCAGACCGTTCGATTGACGTAATCGACGTAACTCAGCACGATGCGCAAAACCTGCTTCGATACCGCCCCCGCCTCATAGTCGGCCACTGGCCGCATCGTCCGAGCGTTGCGGTCATGCTGCGCGACCACGACCTTGACGGCGTCCAGCACGCTCTTCTTTTTCAGGCCACTCATGATCAGTGTGCCGACATCCATTCCCTCGGGCCGCTCGTGGGCATTCCTGATGGTAACGGCCGGCAGGTTGAGCAACGAGGCTTCTTCGGTAATCGTCCCGCTGTCCGACACGACGCAGCAGGCTTCCATCTGCAATTTGTTGTAATCAAAAAAACCGAACGGCTTGGCGAACTGGATCAGCGGATTAAGTGACCCGGCATCCAGTGCATCCAGTCGATTCCGCGTGCGCGGATGCGTCGACACGATAACCGGGAAGCCATAGGTCTCCGCCAAAGCATTCAGGCTATCCAGCAGGTCGCGCAAGTTTTCCGGTACATCGACATTCTCTTCGCGATGCGCACTGACCAGAAAATAGCGGCCGGCGGTCAGGCCCATGCGATCCAATACATCCGAAGCCTCGATCCTTGGCATGTAGTAATCGAGAACCTCCCGCATGTGCGAACCGGTCTTCATGATCGTTTCCGGCCTGACCCCCTCGGCAATAAGATAGCGCCGCGCATGTTCCGAGAGCACCAGATTGATGTCGCTCAGATGATCCAGCACCTTGCGGTTCAGCTCCTCGGGAACCCGCTGATCGAAGCAGCGATTGCCCGCCTCCATGTGGAAGACCGGGATCTTGCGCCGCTTTGCCGAGATCACCGCCAGGCAGGAATTGGTGTCGCCGTAGAACAGCACAGCGTCGGGATTCTCCTGCGCCATCACCTCGTCAGCCTTGATGATCACCTGCCCAATCGTCTGCGCGGCATTCTCGCCGACGGCATTCAGGAAATGATCCGGCTTGCGAATACCGAGTTCCTCGAAAAATAGCTGGTTCAACTCGTAGTCGTAGTTCTGGCCGGTATGCACAAGAATGTGTTGTGTGTGCGCATCCAGTTCCGCCATCACCCGGCTCATCTTGATGAGTTCCGGCCGCGTGCCGACGATGGTCATGACCTTAAGCATGCAGAGCTCTCTTGGATGAAATCGAGTTTCAAAAGCAATTCCTTAACCTGCTCGACATTCAGCCGCTCGGTATTGTGGGAGGTGTAATCGTCCAGCGCCGACAATGCCGTTTCACCCTCCACGAAATACTTGTTGTAATTCAGATCGCGGTCGTCGGCCGGAATCCGGTAGTAACGCCCCCGGTCCTCCGCCCGCGCCATCTCCTCGCGCGAAAGCAGGGATTCGTAGAGCTTCTCGCCATGGCGCGTGCCGATGATGCGCACGCCGCTGGTGCTCTTGAACAATGCGTCAACATCGCCTGCGCCAAGTCGCCCACCGTCGATGCCGGTGCCTTCTGCACGAAAATGTCGCCCTGGACCGCGTGCTCGAAAGCATACAGCACCAGATCGACCGAATCCTCAAGCGACATCAGGAAGCGCGTCATCAGCGGATCAGTCACCGTTAACGGCTTGCCGGCGCGCATCTGGTCGACAAACAGCGGGATCACCGAACCACGCGAGGCCATCACGTTGCCGTAGCGGGTGGCGCACAGCACCGTTTCACCTTCGCTCCGCATCCGCGCCTTGGCGACCATCAACTTCTCCATCATCGCCTTCGAAATACCCATCGCGTTGACCGGATACACCGCCTTGTCGGTGCTCAGTACGACCACGCGCTTCACCTTGCAGGCGATTGCCGCCTTCATCACATTCTCGGCGCCCAAGACGTTGGTGCGCACCGCTTCCATCGGGTAGAACTCGCAGGATGGCACCTGCTTCAGCGCCGCCGCGTGAAAAACATAATCAACGCCGTGCATTGCCTGCGCGACGCTGTCGTAGTTACGCACGTCGCCGATATAAAACTTCAGCTTAGCGTTGTTCAGCGCGATGCGCATGTCTTCCTGCTTTTTCTCATCACGGCTGAAGATGCGTATCTCGCGCACATCGGTATTGAGAAACCGGCTCAACACCGCGTTTCCAAAGGAGCCTGTGCCGCCGGTGATCATCAAGGTGTTGCCTGCAAACATCAACTTCTCCTTCATTTGAAATCGCGCATCTGCGCAATGAGATCGGGCCACGCCGGCGCGACATAGCCTGTGGCTTCGCGAAAGCGATCGGCGTTCAGCGAGCGGTCGATCACTACGCGGTCATCGGGCTCTATCGTGATTGACTTGCCGTATGCGCTAGCTACCAACTCAAGCAGATCAAACTTGGCAATCGGCGCCGCCGCGACATGGTACAAACCGGAAAGTGCCGGCCGTGGCAAAACGACATCGCGCACGATGCGCGACAGCTCAACCGTCGGCAAGCCGGAGAAGATCGCCCGCCGGTAACCTTTGACGCTACCTTCCTGCTCCAGGAACCAGCCGACTAGCCCGTGCGCGCTGGCAAGCTCGTGCCCGATAATCGAGGTTCGTAGCGTGATCGTGTGTGGATAAGCGACTTCGCCGAGGAACTTGGATTTGCCGTAAAGATCCTCGGCATCGGATGGATCCGCTTCGCGGTAATTGCCTTTGGCGCCCTTGAACACGCAATCTGTACTCACGTGCACCAGGCGCGCCCCAATCAGATCACACAGCCGTGCCAATCGATGCGGCAGCAAGGTGTTGATCGGCACCGCCATCAAAGGATCGTCGGCCTCTGTCAGTTGCTTTACCAAGCCAATACAGTTAACCACCGCTTCGGGCCGCACTTTTGCGAAAACTCGCGCCAGCACATCGGCATTCTCGACATCGACTCCGGCAAGAATCCGCTCGCCCAGTTGGGCCGAAAAATGGCGTTTGACCGCCCCCGATCGTGCTGTACCCCAGACATCATGCTCGCCAGACTCTGTCATCACCCGCATCATTGCGTTGCCGAGCATCCCAGACGCGCCGAGGATCAAGCATTTCATTTGCACTTCTCCCTGTGGGCTGCCATCAACCCTTCTAAATGCCTGATCAGATCACCGGCAAGGCGGTCCAGCGAATAATGCTCGGCGGCATAGCGGCGTGCATTGTCACCCAAGACGGCGCGTTCTGGCGGCGACAGGCTGCGCAAATGCATAACCGCTGCCGCCAGCGCGTCGGCGTCGCCAGCTGCACATCCTATACCGGCGTTTGCCTCGGCAACCACGCGGGCGCCTTCGCCATTCAACGATGCGATGATGGGTCGCCCGGCCGCCATGTATCCTTGCAGCTTACTGGGAATCGTATACGCAAAAATGGCCTCGTCGCGCAAGCTCACCAGCAGTGCCGACGCCGCGGCATACAACGCCGACATCGCTGTCAACGGAAAGCGCCCCGGCAGAATAACGTTGGCTAGCCCGCGCCGCGCAATTTCCGCCCGCAGCCAGCCGAGCCGGCTGCCGCTGCCAACCAGAAAGAAACGAACATCCGAGTGCGCCAGTAGCTTCTCCGCAGCATCGACAATCGTCTCCACAGACTGCGCGATACCAAGGTTACCGGCAAATACTACTGAGAACCTCTGTGCGATGTCCTTGGTCAATGTATCGGCCTCAGGGGAGTGCGGCGCCAAGGATGGGGGCACCGTTTCCACGGCATTAGGGTAATAGTGAATTTTTTTGGCATCCTGGACAAGGCGGGCAACCGGCACCCGAAATGCTTCCGACTGAATCAGGATCGAGTCTGTATGGCGATAGATATAGCACACCAGGGTCTCGACCAGGCGGAGCAAGAATCGATTCTTGACATACCCAGTCGCCGACAGACTCTCCGGCCACAAGTCCTGAACCCACAGCACCACCGGGCATCCCTGTAGCCAGCCGAGGAAAAGCGCCGGGATTGCCTGCAATATCGGCGACGGCGCGTAGATGAAGATCACGTTGAACCTCTTCTTACGAAGCAGCCAGGGCGCGAACAGTAATCCAGACAGGATGAAGGACAGATAGTTGAGCGCCAGCCGCCAGCCGCCGCGGCCGCGCGGAAACAGCGGGATGCGGTTGACAACGATACCCTGATGAGTCTCCTGCTGACAGCCCGCCGCACGGTATCCGCCGAAGACCGCTCCGTGCGGATAGTTCGGCTTGCCGGTCAGCACCTCTACCTCGACGCCCTTTTCCAGCAATGTCCAGACGACCTCATTGATGCGGAAATTTTCCGGCCAGTAGTATTGGCTGAAGACCAGGAGTCGCAAGCTACCCTCCCGCCTTCTTTGGTATGCGTACAAGCGACCGCCAATACACCATGCAGATAACGAGGGCCAGTCCGATGAACAACCAAACCGGGAATATCTGTAGCCGCATGACGAAACCGGTCAGCTGGCAGTAGAGCAGCAAGGCAAGCGCGTAGGCGCTTGTGGGACTGGGATGCGCCAGCCAGGCACTTGTCCCCCGCGCCAGCATCAGAGTACCTGCCAAGAGCACCGCGCCCAGCCCGATCCAGCCGGCATCCTGATACAGCACCAGCCATCCTGCGTCCCTACCCTCGCCGATGAAGCAGCCTTCGATCGACACCAAGATCTCCGCCGGGATGCAGATGCGCTGGAATATATAGTTGGCAAGGTGGATGGGCGCCGCAGCGAACCTCTCACCCAGCAGCGCAATCACTTGCCCGTCCCCTTCGCCCGCGATCCAGGCCCCTGTATAGATCGTCAGCATGGTCAGCGGTAAAACCAGCAGGGGTAGCCACTGCCGACGTTCCTTTATCAGCAACGTCAGCAAGCACAGCAGCGCCAGGAGCAGATACCCCGCGCTTCTGGATCCGGACACATATATCGCCGCCGCCGCAAGTACCATGCCTAGCAGTGACATACACCTGAGTTCTCTGGATGCGTGCATTCCATAGGCACTTGCGAGGTATACCAACGAAGCCCAGAAGGCAAATAGGTTTGGATTGAATAGCACGGAGCTGGCGCGGTAAACAATTGCACCCGAACTATCTTGGAAAACTGACCAAGATTGGTGACTGAACACTTCGTATATACCAATCGCATCGATGATGCCCACGATCAACAAACCAGTCCAACCCCATTCCATTTTGAACGTTGGTTTGTATGAGATCGCAAAATATCCCAGTATCACCAGTACAAACATCGCCTCAATCGACGCGATATTTTTCATCTGCAGCAAGTAACTAGACCTGTAGTTGAGCAGATATCCAACGAGCAGCGCCGCCATTACCAGCGATATGAACAGGGCCTCCTTCTTTTCTCCCACGTGACCAGCAAGGTATGCTTCGTAAGCGCGCCTACCCAGCAGGCTGAACACGACGACCAGCAGGATCAAGGTAGATAGCTGCGCCAGCAGGCCACCGCCCTCGTTGTGCAGGTCGATCAACAGGCGAGCGCTGTCGTTTGTCGTAAGTGCGATCACGGCAAAACTGTAATAGAACGTGCCGCACACGAACAGCACCAGCAGCAGCGTAACGGTGTCCCGCCGGTACCACAGGGCCATGAGCAGGCCGAGGACGAGCAGCACATTGATCAGTTCGATGGGATTGAAGTTCATGCCCGTTCGCACCGACCGGCGACCTGCGCGAGGAAACCCGCAGCATCGAGCAGCGGCAATGCCGGCTCATCCTTCCCCATGTGCCGCTTCACCGCCCGGGCGATGGAAAGCGGAGAATCCGGATCGAAGCTCTGTTCCGGATCGAGCACGTCACGCACGTAGTCCATCTCGGCTGCCAATACCGGCAGTCCCGCCTGACGCGCCTCGAGCAGCGGCAGACCGAACGATTCGAAGGTGGACGGATAGATGACGGCACCCGCCTTCGGGTAAAGCGCCAGCACCTCACGATGCGCCAACTCGCCGACATTGACGACCCTTATCCCGTGCCGTGCCGTGAGCGTCTCGATGTCCCGGCATAATGCAGCAAAACGGTCCTTATCCAGGGTCACGCACAAGGAAGGGAACAGCCCCTCCTCGGCCAGCAGGCACCAGGCTACGAACAGATGGCGGTGGTTCTTGTGCGGCTCGCCGGAGGCGACATAGACGAAATCATGCTCGCTAGCACCGCGGGATCTAGGATGCACTACGCTGCGGACATAACCAGCAGGCTCGGCGATAAAGGGCAGCATGCGCACTGGGACCCTGCCTGCGCTCCTGCGCTCCAGCAACCGCTTCATCGTTGGCGTCTGCACGATGAACTCGTTCACGTTGGCCATCCTTCCTGACAACCACAGCCGCTCGATGGATAGGCGCAACCTCACCCGCAGCGGAAAACCTCCCAGTCCGACATCGTCGATCAGATAGCGGTTCTGTACGAAGACCAGCGTGCGTGCGCGCAGTTTGAACAATGGCGGCAGGTTACCGAAACACAGGACGATGTCCTGCGCTGTGGCGTTGCGGGCTAACCATCTCTCGGCTTTCATCCGTTGCCATATCGAAGGCGGCACCCTTTCTATCGTCGCGCTTTCCGGTATGCCTTCGGGCAAGGTCATGCGGCTGTCGAGCAGATAGACCGTCGCGGTCGATCCGGCCAAGGTTCGGATGATCGACCAGAACAGTGATCTTCCGCCGCCCTGGTGTACGTTGGTCGCATGGACATATAGCTTGCCGGTTCGCATGACGATCGGGACTGTCATCTATCGCTGGAGCACGCGGCGCAGCGCTTCCAGATAGGCATGGCCCCAGCGCGTGTCGGGCTCCATGTAGTTGCCCTCGGCCCATTCGTTCCAGGACTTTAGAAATACGATGCGGTGCTCGGCATCGCGCGCACTGACTGCAGCAACGGCATCTGCCATGTGTTTCTCGAATAGTTCCGGCGTGGAACCAGTCAATACCAGCCCCTTGCGCCCCGAGCGCGGAGTGTGGTCCCAATTAGGATAGGCGCAGGGGTAGGCGTCGAAGCCGAACTTCGACAGGTCCGGGATCAGGTGCTCTATCGCTTCCCGGTATTCCACGGTGCGCGGACCGCCGAGATCGAGTTTCTTGCTGACCCCCCAGAACAGCCACTTCACCCTGTTCAGCACAGCGTTCTTCGTCGTGATGACTCCCAGAGTCGTCACCACTGCACCATCCAGCCCCAGCGCGGCGGCATCCTCGAAGTCAAGCTGGTTGTTGCCGAGGATGTAAAGCCCCTTGAGGCCAGCCAAATGCGCCCACTCGCGCCAGCGGTCGAGACGAAGCTTTGCATCTGGCA